>NZ_JOHO01000016.1 GCF_000719705.1 Streptomyces sp. NRRL S-350
CCGGTGTCTTCCGGGGCTTGACGCCCTGTCCGACGTTTCAAACTCTAGCCGATCCCCGCCTCGAAAGGCGAATCCAGCCGCAATCCGATAAAACGCACACGCCACAGAAGAACCGAGCCGCGAATCGGAAATGCCGACGCGACCCAGCCCGAACCTGGGAAAGTGGTGTTTCAAAGGATTGGCCGCCCCGGGACCGTCCGCGCAGACGCGTGTCCGGTGCTCCCTGCCGAGCGACTCGGAAACACTACCCCTGACCGCTGCCGGAGGCAAACCGGTCCCGGGGACGGTCCGGGTGCAGAGTGCGCGGCCCCGCTTCACGTACTCGCCGTTGGGGTGGTCGTTGCCGGTCACCCAGCGGCGGGCGGTGGCCTCGTCGCGGCCGCTGTCCCGGTGGCGGCCGAGGAGGCGCTCCTCGCGGACGGCGTCGTCGGTGTCCACGTACCAGAGCTCGCGCAGCAGGCGGCGGGCGTCCGGCCAGGGGGTGTCGGAGGAGACGAGGTAGTTGCCCTCGGTGATGACGAGGCGGGTGTGCGGGCGCACCACGTGGCGGGCTGCGACCGGTTCGTCCAGGGCCCGGTCGAAGTCCGGGACATAGATGTCATGGAAGCGGTCGGCGGCGATGCGGCGCAGCAGGGCGACGTAGCCGTGGGCGTCGAAGGTGGCGGGGGCGCCCTTGCGGTGGGCGAGGCCGAGGCGGTCGAGCTGGGTGCCGGAGAGGTGGAACCCGTCGAGCGGGACGTAGGCCGCGGTGCCCGGCCCTTCGGCCCGCTCGACTTCGGCGACCAGGTGGCGGGCCAGGGTGGACTTTCCGGCGCCGGGCGGGCCGGCGAGTCCGAGGATCGCGCGGGCGTTGCTGCCCGGGCCGTGGAGGAAGCCGAGGGCAAGGGCGGTGAGGCGGTCCTCGTTCATGGCCGCACCTTACTCATCGAGGCTTCTCGACTCACGGGCTCTCGCCGGAGCCGGGGCGCAGGACGGTCAGTCGGACCGTTCGGTGAGGGCGGGCCCGTCCAGTGTGAGCGTGCCGGCATCGGCGTCGAGCACGGCGGGGACGCCGAGCGGGACGGTGAGGGTGGACGGGCAGTGGCCGAAACCGAGCTCCCAGAGCACTGGTACGCCGAGTTCGCCGAGTCGGTCGAGCATCACGTCGCGGACTCGTTCGGGCCGTCCGCAGCCCTCCCAGGAGCCGAGGGCTATGCCGGCCACACCGTCGAGGGCTCCGGAGCGGCGGAACTGGGTGAGGAGGCGGTCCAGCTGGTACGGGTGCTCGTTGACGTCTTCGAGCACCAGGATGCTGCCCGTGTACGAGGGCCGGGCGGCGGGTGTGCCGCGCTCGGAGGCGAGGACGTGGACGCAGCCTCCGGCGGTGACGCCCCGGGCTCGGCCGGGGACGAGCGGGCCGGCCGTGGGTGAGGTGAGGACGGTGGTCGCGGCGGGATCGAAGAGGGTGCGGCGCAGGTGCTCGGCGGTGGGGCGGTCGGAGACGAAGGAGGCGCCGGCGGCCAACGGCCCGTACAGGGTGGCGAGGCCGAGGCGCTGGGCGAAGGCCTCGTGCAGGGAGCTGACGTCGCTGAAGCCGATGAAGGGTTTGGGCCGGGCGGCGCTCATCGCCGTCCAGTCGAGCAGGTCGACCATGCGGTGGACGCCGTAGCCGCCGCGGGCGCATATGACGGCGTCGACGGTCGGGTCGAGCCAGGCGGACTGGAGGTCGACGGCGCGGTCGGCGTCGGTGCCGGCCAGGTATCCGAGCGCGGGGTGGGTGTCGCGGGCGTGCGGGGCGACGGTGACGCGCAGGCCCCAGGAGCGGAGGATCTCGCAGCCGGCGGTGAGGCGTTCCGGTTCGACCGGGCCGCTGGTGGCGACGACGACGATGTGGTCGCCGGGGCGCAGGTGCGACGGGCGGGTCAGCCCCTGGCCGGGTGTGGTCGGGTGCTGGTCCATGGGCCGGGCCGCCTTTCGGGCGCGGGGAGGGGGTCGCGGGCGGCCGCGGTGTGGTCGCGGCCGCCCGTGACGGTATGCCCCCTCGCCGACCGGCCGATGTCCGGGGGGGCGGTGTCCGCCGGTCCGCGGTGTGAAGCCGGGAGGGGCGGGGTGAGCGCTCTTCAGATCGCCCCCATCACCTCCCGGACCTCGGTGAGGGTGGCGTCGGCGACGGCGTTGGCGCGTTCGGCTCCGTCCCGGAGGACCTGCCGCAGGTGGCCGCGGTCGGCGGCGAGGTCGGCGCGGCGGGCGCGCATCGGTCGGAGGTGCTCGTTGACGGACTCGGTGACGGTGCGCTTGAGCGCGGCGGCGCCACGGTCGCCGATCTCCTCGGCGACGGCCTCGGGGGCACGGTCCTGACAGAGCGCGGCGAGCAGGACCAGGCCGGCGACCTCGGGGCGGCCGACCGGGTCGTAGCCGATGCGGCGGTCGGCGTCGGTCCTGGCGCCGCGGATGATCCGGGCGGTCTCGTCCTCGGTGGCGCCCAGGGGGATGGCGTTGCCCCGGCTCTTGCTCATCTTGCCGCCGTCCGTGCCGAGCAGCATGGGGGCGTCCGAGAGGAGGGCCTGCGGGTGGGGGAAGACGGCGCCGCCGTCGGCGTGCGGGTAGCGCTCGTTGAAGCGGCGGGCGACGGTGCGGGCGACTTCGAGGTGGGGCAGCTGGTCCTGGCCGACCGGGACGAGGTCGGCCTTGCAGAAGAGGATGTCGGCGGCCTGGTGGACGGGGTAGGTGAACATCAGTCCGCTGACGGCGGACTGGCGGGAATGGGCGATCTCGTCCTTGACGGTGGGGTTGCGGCTCAGTTCGGCGACGCTCACCAGGCTGAGGAAGGGCAGCAGCAGCTGGTTGAGGGCGGGGACGGCGCTGTGCGCGAAGATCGTCGCCCGCTCGGGGTCGAGGCCGGCCGCGAGGTAGTCGAGGACGAGGTTCTCGGTGTGCTCGGCGAGCCGGTCGGCGAGGTCGCGGTCGGTGATGACCTGGTAGTCGGCGACCACGACGAACAACTCGACGCCCTGGTCCTGCAGGCGGACGCGGTTGCGCAGGGTGCCGAAGTAGTGGCCGAGGTGGAGCGGGCCGGTGGGGCGGTCCCCGGTGAGGACCCTGTGCGCGGCCGGATCGTCGATGAGGCCGGGCGAAACGGCGGCGGTGGCGGCGGTGGTGGTGGGCGGGGTGGTGGCAGGCGTGCTGGTGGCAGCGGTGATGGTCTCGGCGGTCACGGTTTCTCCTCGGTACGGCGGGTGGTGGTGGCCGTCCGGGGCGAGGGGCCCGTCCCGCGTGCGCGGGGAAATGCGACAGGGCCGTCCATCCCGGACGGCCCTGGGCAGGCGAGTGCTGGTGGCCGTCCTAGGACGGCCACCAGCCCAGGCCCACGAAGCGCTTCATGGGCCCGAGCGTACCGTCAGTCCTCTCTCCCGAGCGCGGGAGTATCCCTGCGCGGCATCCCGCCACAGAAGAGTTGCGTTGGGCCCCGGCGGAAGCACCGAGGGTGGCGTCGAGATAGGTTTGCCTCACCTAAGTTCGATCTGTCCCGACCCACGAAGGAGCGTCGCGTGGCCCCCAGCTCCGACGACCCGGCCGTCACCCCCCGCACCCCCAGCCGCCGCAGGCTCCTCACCGCCGGGATCGCCGGCGGGGCGGTGCTCGGCCTCGGCGGGCTACTCACCGCCTGCGGCAGTTCGGGCGGCTCCGGTAGCAGTGGCGGCTCGGGAGGCAGTGGCGGCTCGGCGGCGGGCGGCGGCTCCACGCCCGACCAGAAGTCGGTCAAGCAGGGCGGCGACGACTACGCCGGCGTGATCGAGAAGATGAAGGGCTTCGGCACCGACGCGGCCCCCGGCGTCTACCCGCGCACCGTCAGGCACGCGATGGGCGAGACCGTCATCCCGGCCAAGCCCGCCCGGGTCGTGGTGCTGGACACCGGCGAGCTCGACAACGTCGTCTCGCTCGGCATCCGACCCGTCGGCGTCGTCCACACCGACGGGTCCAAGTCCCTGCCGTCCTACCTCAAGGACAGGGCCGGCAGCCCGACCGCCGTCGGCACCATCAACAGCCTCAACCTGGAGGCGATCGCCGCCCTCAAGCCGGACCTGATCCTCGGCAGCCAGTTGCGTGCCCAGGACCAGTACGCGCAACTGTCCAAGATCGCGCCGACCGTCTTCTCGCTGCGCCCCGGCTACCCCTGGAAGCAGAACTTCCTGCTCAACGCGAGCCCGTTCGGCCTGGGCGCCGAAGCCAAGGCGCAGTTGGACGCGTACCAGGCGGCGGCCACCACGATCGGCGCCGAGCTCGGCGACAAGCGGCCCACCGTCACGCCGCTGCGCTTCATGCCGGGCCGCACCCGGCTCTACGCCGAACTCTCCTTCGTCGGCACCATCCTCACCGACGTGCCGCTGCCGCAGCCCGAGATCGAGCAGGTCAAGGAGCTCGCGGTGGAGGTCAGCCCGGAACAGATCGACAAGGCCGACGCCGACTGGATCTTCTACGGCGTGTACGGCAGCCCCAGCTCTACCAATCAGGACACGGTGCTGGGCGGCGCGCTCTGGAAGACCCTCGGTGCGGTCAAGTCCGGTCAGGCCCGGCCGGTTTCGGACGAGACCTGGTTCCTCGGGCTCGGAGTCCTGGCAGCGAACGCGGTACTCGCCGACCTCAAGGGGTTCGTCGCCCGGTAGTTGACCGCCCACCCGCAGGAGGGGCAGGAGGCAGCGGCGACGGGAACGACGCTGCGGCGGCGATCTCCCGGCGCTCGCAACGTCGTTGCGCGGTGCTGCGGGCGCGGTACGCGGGTACCGCACGCGTAGGACCGGCGTACCGCGCGCCTGGCACCGGCGCACCCACGCGCGTGGCACCGGCGTACCGGACGCGTGGCACCGGCGTACCGGACGCGGTGGTCTCGCGCACACCGCCGGGTTCGACGCTTGGAGCTGGTCGCGCGGTGCGGCAGGATCGTCGGGACCGTCCCCTGAAGGGCCCGCCGATGACCTCACTGCACCCCGCCACGACCGACCCGTCCCAGCCCGGCCCACCCGGGGACAGGACCGGGTCCTCGCCCCCGCCGACCGCGCCCGGGCTGACGTTCGCGGCCGTCCGGATGTGCTCGATCGCGACCGCCGTCGAGGCGGGGGGCCCGGCCGCCTCCGGTTCCTCCGACGGGGTGCTCCGCCACGACTCGGTGCCGCAACCGCGCGGCCGGGAGGATGCGGAGCCGCAAGCCCTCCCCGCAGTGGCCGCCGGCCTGGGCGCGGCTCCGGAGTCCGAGCCGCAGCCGGCCGCGCACAGGGCTCCGGAGGCAAGCTCGGATCCGGCCGCCACTCCTCCGGCGGACAGTGATCCGACCGCGGCACGGCTGCGGGCGGCCTTCGCCGAGCGGCTGCGGGCCGCACGCGCCCAGGGCCGTTCGATCGCCGAGCTGGCGGACGCGTGCCGTCGGCCGGTCGCAGAGGTACTGGCACTGCTCGGCGAGTCGGTCGCTTCGGTCCAGCCGGACCAGTCGAACCAGTCGGACCAGTCGGACCAGTCGGACCAGTCGGACCAGTCGGACCAGTCGGACCGGCCGGCAGAGGCAACCGAGGCAGCCGAGGCGGCTGGGGACGGTGCGGGGGTGCCCGGCTTCGTCCGGTTCCGACCGGACGTCCCGCCGTCGGAGAACGGGCCGTCCGTACCGGCGCCACTTCCGGTGCGCGAAGAGCCACGGACCCCGGGATCCCTGGGCTTGCTGGGCTCTCCGGGCTTCCGGCGGCCGTCACCCTCGCGCCGACTGCGCCGAATGCACCCGCAGGCCGCACCGATCGGGCGGGAGGCGACCGCACGGGAGACGGCCGCGACCGGCCCGCTCGGGGCGGGTTCGCGGGCCGGCACTCCCGGGGCGGGCGAATTCGCCGGCCCCGGGGGAACGGTGGCGGGTCAGGTGCCGTTCGCGGCCGACTCCGCCATGGCCGCCCCCGGCGCCGAGGCCTCCCGGGCCGAAGCTCCGCTCGGCATCCTGATCGGCGGCAGCCCCGGCCAGCCCGACACCGTCGGCCGACCGGAGGAGCGCACGCCGGTCCGGGTGGTGGCAGAGCCGATCAGGGTCGGGCGGGGCACCAGCCTGGTGGTCCTGCCGTCCTGGCGCCCCGCCATCGCCGTCTCCGTCTCCACCGAGCTGCTGCTGTCCGCGACCGGGCTCGGTTTCGAGCAGCTCGCCGGCACCCGGCTGACGGTGCTGATGAACCCCAACGCGCTGCACGACCGGGAGCTGGATCTGCACGGCTGGGAGCCCTGCCCGACCGGGCGTGGCCGACGCGCCGGACGCGGCTGACCAGCCCTCGGACGGCGGTCGGCGGGCAGCGACCGGCCGGCGGCGGACGGGGAGCAGCGACCGGACGGGGAGCAGCGGGCGGGGGCTGGGCGGCTATCGGGCGGCCCGGGCGTTCGGGATGAACCCGAGGTCGACGGGCACCGGTGGGCGCCTGCCGACCGCCCAGTCCTCGCGCACGGCGTCCAGCAGCTCCGGCAGTCGGGGCGGCCAGAGCGCGTCGGCGTTCTCGTCGGCGAGGTCGGCGGGGGTCCACCAGCGCCAGTCGAGTATCCGGTCCACGGCGTGCACCGCGCTGACGTCGCCGACCGGGCCGCGGTGCGGTCCGCCGGTGAGGTAGATGTGCTCGTGCTGGCGGACCGGGGTGCCGTGCCAGGTGAAGTCGTGCTCCCAGGTGCAGAGCAGCGGGCCGGGTTCGAGGTCGGTCCAGCCGGTCTCCTCCCACAGCTCGCGCCGGGCGCCGTCCCGGGGGGACTCGCCCGGTTCCAGTCCGCCGCCCGGCATGGTCCAGTGGACGCCGACCTCGTCGTTGTCCGAACGGAGCAGGAACACCGAGCCGTCGCCGTCCAGGACCACCGTGCGGGCGGCCTGCCGGGGTACGCGCTTGCGGGGACGCAGCAGATTTCGCATCGGATCACTCTCGCAGCGGCCGTCCGGGGCGTCGAGCGGATTGGTCGCGGCGGCCCGGCGCCGGCCGGGGATTCGTGCCCGCAGGGCCGGGTGCGCGGGTGTCGCTTCCGGATTCGCGGGCGCAGGGCCGGATTTCGCGGGCTCGGGAGCTGCCCGGGGCCGTACCCTGACGGCCATGTCCGTTCCCGCGATCATCTTCCCCGCCGATCCGCTCAACCCGCGCCGACCCGACCCGCACTTCGCCTGGGAGGCCCGGCTGTTGCGGGAGTTGGGCGGCGAGCACCACCTGGTCGACCACGACGCGCTGCTCGCGGGGCAGGCCGAGGAGGCGGTGCGGCGGGTGCCGCAGGCCGGCGGCCCGCTCTGGTACCGGGGTTGGATGCTGCCCTCCGCCCGGTACGCCGAGTTCGCCGCCGCGCTCGCCGACCGCGGCGGCAACCTGCTCACCAGCGCGCCCGGCTACGCGACGGCACACGAACTGCCCGGCTGGTACGGCGTGTTCGAGGGGGCGACCCCGGTCAGTGCGTGGATCCCGTCCGACGGGCCGTCGGCACCGCGGCCGGAGGAGCTGGCGGCGGCCGTGGCCCGGCTCGGCGGCCGCGGGCCGGCGATCGTCAAGGACTACGTGAAGTCGCGCAAGCACGAGTGGCACGAGGCCTGCTACGTACCGGAGTTGGCCGATCTGGCAGCCGTCGGCCGGGTGGTGGAACGGTTCGTCGAGCTGCAGGGCGAGTTCCTGGCCGGCGGGGTCGTGCTGCGGCGGTACGAGGAGTTCGAGCGCGCGGGTGGCGGCGCGGAGGATCCGGCCGGTACGAGTGAGGCGAACGGGGGCAGCGGCGCCGACGGCGCCGAACCCGCCGACACCGACGGTGACGACGCGCACGGAGCAGTCGGGCGGCCCGTGGAGGCACGGGTGTGGTGGTTGGACGGTCATCCGGTCCTGGTCGGACCGCACCCGGACGCCCCGCACCGGACGGTCGAGCCGGACCTCACCGACGTCCGGTCGCTGGTCCGGACCCTCGGCTGCCGCTTCATCACCACCGACCTCGCCAACCGGGCCGACGGCTCCGGCTGGCGGGTGGTCGAGGTCGGGGACGGCCAGGTCAGCGACCTGCCGCGCGGGATCGACCCGTCGGGCCTGCTGTCCTCGCTGATCGCCGCCTGACGGGCGCCGCGCGACGGCAGGCCGGGCGATCACCTCACCGGCGATCGCCCGACCGCCCCACCCACGCCCTACCTGACGGTCCGACCGGACGGCCTACCCGGCGGACCTACCTGACGGCCTACCCGGCGGACCTACCTGACGGCCTACCCGGCGGGGACGGCGTCGACCGCCGGATGGCCGTCCGCGATGAACGCCTGCCAGAGCCGGGCGTACGCCCCACCCCGGGCGAGCAGTTCGGCGTGGGTGCCGTCCTCCACCACCCGGCCGTGGTCCAGCACGATCACCCGGTCGGCGCGCTCGGCGGTGGTCAGGCGGTGGGCGATGACCAGGGTGGTGCGGCCGCCGCTGAGCCGGTCCGCGGCCTGGTTGACCGCCGCCTCGGTGGCCAGGTCGAGCGCGGCGGTGGCCTCGTCGAGCAGCAGGATGTCCGGGTCGACCAGCTCGGCCCGGGCCAGCGCGATCAGCTGACGCTGGCCGGCAGAGAGGTTGCGGCCGCGCCCGGCCACCTCGTGGTCGTAGCCCCCGGACAGCCTGACGATCATGTCGTGCGCGCCGACCGACCTGGCCGCCGCCTCGACCTCGGCCGCCGAGGCGCCCGGCCGGCCGTACGCGATGGCCTCGCGGACCGTCCCCGCGAACAGGTACGCCTCCTGCGGCACCACGCCCAGGCGGTGGCGGTACTGCGCGAGGTCGTAGCGGGTGAGGTCGACCCCGTCCACCCGGACGGTGCCCTCGGTCGCGTCGTAGAACCGGGCGACCAGCTTCACCAGCGTCGACTTGCCGGCACCCGTCTCCCCGACCAGCGCCACCGTCTGCCCCGCCGGGATGTGCAGGTCCACCCCGGTCAGCACGGTCGGGGCACCGTCCGCGCCGCCGTTGTAGGCGAAGCCGACGCCCTCGAAACTGATCTCCCCGCGCAGCCCCTTGGGCACCGGGACCGGGTCGGCCGCCTCCGCCGTGGTGGTCGGGGTGCGCAGCAGCTCACGGATCCGGCCGAGACCCACGGAGGCCTGCTGGTAGCCGTCGAAGACCTGGGACAGCTGATTGACCGGCGCGAAGAACAGGTCGATGTAGAGCAGGTACGCGACCAGCGCGCCGACCGTCAGCGTCCCCGCGTCGACCCGGGCGGCACCGACGATCAGCACCAGCGCGGCGGCCACGCTGGAGAGGAACTGGACGAACGGGAAGTACAGCGAGATGTACAGCTGCGCCCGGACCCGGGCCTCCCGGTAGGCGATGCCGCGCGCCACGAAGCGGTCGGTGTTGGTGTCCAGCCGGCGGAACGCCTGGACGATCCGCATGCCGGCCACGTTCTCCTGCAGGTCGGCGTTGACGGCACTGATCAGGTCGCGGGAACGCTCGTACTGGTCCCGGGACTTCCGGCGGAACACCAGGGTGGCGATCACCAGCAGCGGCAGCACGGCGAAGACCACCAGGGCCAGGCCGGTGTCGATGATCAGCAGGGCGGCGAAGATCCCGGCGAAGGTGAGCAGGCTGACCACGGCAGTGACCATGCCGGTCTGCAGGAAGGACGTCAGGGAGTCCAGGTCGGTGGTCATCCTGGTCATGATCCGGCCGGTCAGCTCGCGCTCGTAGTAGTCCAGGCCGAGCCGGTTGAGGTGGGCGAAGATCTTGAGCCGGAGCGTGTAGAGGACGCGTTCTCCGGTACGGCCGCTGACCCTGTTCTCGGCACTCTGCACCAGCCAGTCCAGCAGGACCACGACCAGCGCGGCGAGCGAAGCCACCGCGACGCCGGACATCAGGCCCTTGCGGACGCCCTCGTCGATGCCGTGCCGGATCAGCACCGGCAGGACCAGACCGGACGCCGCGTCCAACGCGACCAGCAGGAGGGCGATGAGCAGCGGAATGCGGAAGGGGCGCAGCAGGCGGCTCAGGGTGAAGTCGGGGTCACCGGCCTCGGCCTCGGCGCGGGGGACGGCCGGGTGGTCGGTGGCGGGCGGGAGGGCTGCCACCTTGGCCAGCAGGTCGGGGTCGGCGGAGCGGGCAGCCTTCGCCAGGGCGGGGGTGGGGAGGTCGGGGACGGGGAGGTCCGGGGCGGTGGGGGCGGCGGCGGTTCCCGGCGCCGACGCCTGCTCGACGGGCGGGGAGGCCTCCGGCTCGGTCCGCGCATCGGCCGGTGTTCCGGCCACTGTTCCGGCCGGTGATTCGGCTCGCGATTCGGTTGGCTGCCCGGTGGTGCGTCCCGCCTCGGGGTCGGTGATCAGCGCCCGGTACTGGGGACATCGGGCTTCGAGTTCCTCGTGGGTACCGATGTCCAGCAGGCGGCCGCGCTCCAGGACCGCGATCCGGTCGGCGAGCTGGAGGGTCGAACGGCGGTGGGCGATCAGCAGCGTGGTGCGGCCGGTCATCACCGAGCGCAGCGCGTCGTGGATCTCCGCCTCGATCTGCGGGTCCACCGCCGAGGTGGCGTCGTCCAGCAGCAGGATCCGGGGGTCCGTGAGGATCGCCCGGGCCAACGCGATGCGCTGGCGCTGCCCGCCGGAGAGGGTCAGGCCCTGCTCGCCGACCCTGGTCTCGTAGCCGTCCGGGAGGGCACGGACGAACTCGTCGGCCTGGGCGGCCCGCGCGGCGGCGACGATCTGCTCGTCCGTGGCGTCCGGGCGGCCGTACGCGATGTTGGTGCGGACCGACTCGGAGAAGAGGAAGCTCTCCTCGGGCACGATGCCGACCGCCGCCCGAACCGAGTCCAGCGTGAGGTCGCGCAGGTCATGGCCGTAGAGGCGGACGGTGCCGGCGGCCGGGTCGTAGAACCGGGGCACCAGCTGCGCCACCGTCGACTTGCCGGAGCCGGAGGCGCCGACCAGGGCCAGGGTCTCCCCGGGGGCCAGCGTCAGGCTGAGGCCGTGCAGCACGGGGGCGGGGTGCTCGGGGTCGTAGCGGAACTCGACCTGGTCGAACTCCAGGGCGACGTCGGGCGTGCGAGGGCCGACGGCGGCGGCGGTGGTGGCTGAGGTGGGGGTGAGGGCGGGGGTGAGGTCGAGATCCAGGGCCAGCGCGTCCGGACGTTCCTGGACCAGCGGGCGCTCGTCGATCAGCTGCAGCACGCGTTCCACGCCCGCACGCGCCTGCTGACCGACCGTGATGACCATGGTCAGCATCCGCACCGGGCCGGTCATCTGGGCGACGTAGGTGGAGAAGGCGACGAAGGTGCCGAGGGAGACCCTGCCGTCGACCGCCAGCCAGCCGCCGAAGGCCAGGACGGCGACCTGGGCGAGGGCCGGTATCGCCTGCATCGCCGGGTTGTACCGGGCGTTGAGCCGGATCGACCGGAGGCGGGCGGCGAAGAGGTCGTGGGAGGCCCGTTCCAGCTTGTCCAGCTCCTGGGCCTCCTGGCCGAAGCCCTTGACGACCCGGACGCCGCCGATCGCCCCGTCCACCACGCCCGCGACGGCGGCCGCCTCCTGCTGGGCCGCCCAGGTGGCCGGGAACAGGCGCTTGCGACTGAGCACCGAGACCCACCACAGGGCGGGGGCCATGACCAGGGCGACCAGGGTGAGCGGCGGGGACAGCCAGACCATCACGGCCACCGACATGACGAACATCAGCAGGTAGCCGGTCATCATGGGCAGCATCGACAGCAGGCCGTTCACCAGCTGGAGGTCCGAGGTCGCGCGCCCGACCACCTGACCGGTGTCCAGCCGGTCCTGGCGGTGGCCGTCGAGCCGGCCGAGCGAGCGGAACAGGTCGCTGCGCATGTCGTGCTGGACGTCGAGGGCGAGTTGGCCGCCGTAGTAGCGGCGGACCTGGGTGCAGCCGAACACCACGACGGCGCCGAGCAACAGCACCACCGCCCAGGGCGCCAGCGAACGGGTGTGGGCGACGATCACGTCGTCGATGATCACCTTCGTGACCAACGGCACCAGGGCGGTGACGGCCATGCCGAGGAGTGAGGCGCCGAACGCGAACAGCAGGCTTCGACGGGACCGCCAGCTGTAGCCGACCAGACGGCGCAGCCAGCCGGCGGGCTCGGCGCGCTCGCTGTCGAGGCCCGGGTTCCCGCTGGTCCCGGCTGCGGTGGTCCCGGCTGCGGGGGCCGCGTCGGGGGCCGCGGCGGCGGTGGTCGCGGCGGCGGTGGTCCCGGCGGCGGGGGCCGCGTCGGCGGTCTGCGAGCTGTCGACGGGGACCTCCGGAGTCGAGCCGGAGGCCGGCGAGCCGCTCGGGGATTGCTCGACCGTGGGTCCGTGAGTCTCAGGCATATTTAGGGATGCTAACCATTTCGTCGGGTGGTCGCCACGGCGTTTCCGCCCCTGGTGGGTTCGGGGCGGGCCGGGCAGCCCGGATCGTCCGGTCCGGCGGACTGACCAACAGCCTGCGGTCTGCGGTGATTCCCGATCGAACGCCCACACGACCCCGCGCGACCACCGTCGCCCGCCGCCCGCATCCCAGGGTCGCCGATCACCCGCCTCACGCCCAGCGACCAGGGGTGGGAGGACGCCCTCCTTTGGCCCTATAGGCCTCCCGACCGGCGCAGCGCATCAGGCGTCCATGGGCACCGAGTCCGCGGCGGCCGAACCCGCAGACGTCGAACCTGCGCACGTCGAACCCGCAGGCGACGAACCCGCGGCTGCCGCATCCGCGGTCGTCGAACCCGCTGCCGCATCCGCAGCGGCCGCGAACGCACCGTGGGCGAGATGGTGCAGCAGCGCGGCCATGCCGTCACGCTGAAGGCCCGAGCGCTCGCCGTGGCCGGAACGCTCACCCCCGCGGCTCTCGGCGCCGGCCCGCTCAGCCCCGGGACGCTCGCCCTGTCCGGGGTTCGAGCCGAGACTGTGCGGAGTCGAGTTGATCAGACCGAAGACGGCGTGGACGGCGGCCCGCGCCACCGGCTCGGCGGCGGGGTCGGCGAGCGGCGGGTAGGCCTGCCGGACCACGTCCACCCACAGCTCCACGTAGCCGCGCTGGAGCCGACGGACGGTGCGGCGGTCCTCCTCCTTGAGGTTCAGCAGCTCGCGGTCGTGCAGGGTGATGAGGTCGCGGTCGTCCAGGGCGAAGTCGACGTGGCCGCCGATGAGCGCGTCCAGGGCGGCTCCGGGGCCCTCGCCGCCGCCCGCCCGGCGGCGCCCCTCCTCCAGCAGGCGCTCACTGATGCCGATCAGCAGGTCGGCGAGCATCGCGTCCTTGCCGGCGAAGTGGCGGTAGAGCCCGGGGCCGCTGATCCCGACGGCCTTGCCGATCTCGTCCACGCCCACGCCGAGGAAGCCCCGGGCGGCGAACAGCCGCGCGGCCTCCTGGCGGATCTGGTCGCGGCGTGGGAGCGCGGAGGTTGCGGGGACGTTCGGCATGCTGCCCATCGTAGACAGTGAGGTTATCGGCCGTTAACCTGGGCGGCGTAAGTTAACGTTAATTAACGTGGGATCCCATGGGCGCACCACACCCGGCCGCCCACTCGGTGCCGAGGGCAAGGGAGCTCTTGGAAATGGTCATCTCCACCGCCGGTGCAGCCACCGGCGTTCATTTCGGCACGGCGAACGGCACGGCGAACGGCTCCGCCGCGGCGCCGGGTGCCGTTCCGCCCGGAGCCGCCGCACCGGCGCCCCGGCTGGGCACCTCCGTCGACCCGGGCTCCGCGGCCTACCGTGCCAACACCGAGGCGCACCAGGCCCTGGTCGCCGAACTGCGCGCGAAGCTCGACACGGCCTCGCTGGGCGGCGGCGCCAAGGCCCGCGCCCGGCACACCTCCCGCGGCAAGCTCCTCCCCCGCGACCGGGTGGACACCCTGCTCGACCCGGCCTCGCCCTTCCTGGAGCTGGCCCCGCTGGCCGCCGACGGCATGTACGACGGGGCGGCGCCCGCAGCCGGGGTGATCGCCGGAATCGGCCGGGTCGCGGGACGCGAGGTGGTGGTGGTCGCCAACGACGCCACCGTCAAGGGCGGCACCTACTACCCGATGACGGTGAAGAAGCACCTGCGCGCCCAGGAGGTCGCGCTGGAGAACCGGCTGCCCTGCGTCTACCTGGTGGACTCCGGCGGCGCCTTCCTGCCGATGCAGGACGAGGTCTTCCCGGACCGCGACCACTTCGGCCGGATCTTCTACAACCAGGCCCGGCTCTCCGCTGCCGGAATCCCGCAGATCGCCGCCGTGCTCGGCTCCTGCACGGCCGGCGGCGCGTACGTCCCGGCGATGAGCGACCAGGCCGTGATCGTCCGCAACCAGGGCACGATCTTCCTGGGCGGGCCGCCGCTGGTGAAGGCCGCCACCGGCGAGGTGGTCACCGCCGAGGAGCTGGGCGGTGGCGAGCTGCACTCCCGCACCTCCGGTGTGACGGACCACCTGGCCGAGGACGACGCCCACGCCCTCTCGATCGTCCGCACCATCGTCGCCGGGCTCGGCCCGCGAGCGGCCAAGCCCTGGCCGCTCGCCCCGGTCGAGCCGCCGGCCGTGGACCCGGCGGGCCTCTACGGGGCTGTTCCGGTCGACCCGCGCACGCCCTACGACGTGCGTGAGGTGATCGCCCGGCTGGTGGACGGCAGCCGCTTCGCCGAGTTCAAGGCCGAGTACGGCGCGACCCTGGTCACCGGCTTCGCCCGGATCCACGGCCACCCCGTCGGCATCGTCGCCAACAACGGCGTGCTGTTCTCCGAGTCGGCCCTCAAGGGCGCCCACTTCATCGAACTGTGCGACCAGCGCGGCATCCCCCTCCTCTTCCTGCAGAACATCACCGGGTTCATGGTCGGCCGACAGTACGAGGCGGGCGGCATCGCCAAGCACGGCGCCAAGATGGTCAACGCCGTCGCCTGCACCCGGGTCCCGAAGCTGACCGTGGTGGTCGGCGGCTCGTACGGAGCCGGCAACTACTCGATGTGCGGCCGGGCCTACTCGCCCCGCTTCCTGTGGATGTGGCCGGGCGCCAAGATCTCCGTGATGGGCGGCGAGCAGGCGGCCTCCGTCCTCGCCACCGTCCGCCGCGACCAGCTGGAGGCGCACGGCGAGCAGTGGCCGACCGAGGCGGAGGAGGAGTTCAAGCGCCCCGTCCGCGAGCAGTACGAGCGCCAGGGCAGCGCCTACTACGCCACCGCCCGGCTCTGGGACGACGGTGTGATCGACCCGATGGACACCCGCACCGTCGTCGGGCTCGCGCTCACCGCCTGCGCCAACGCCCCGCTGACGCCACCCGCTCCGTACGGCGTCTTCCGCATGTGATGCCGCCCCGCGACACCCCTGATCGTCGCCCCTGCTCGTCACCGCTGCGTCCGTGACGCTCGCGTCCGGGGCGCCGCCTTCCGGGGCGCCACCTTCCGGGTGTGCCTCCCGAGGCTCCGGTCCGGCTCCCCCGGCTCCGGTCCGGCCCCGGGCCGGCGCCCCGGCCGCCCACCACCACCTCCTTCGTACGGCTCCCCTCGACCCGGAGGAACGCCTCCCATGTTCGACACAGTTCTGGTCGCCAACCGCGGTGAGATCGCCCTCCGGGTGATCCGCACCCTGCGGCGGCTCGGTGTCCGCTCGGTCGCCGTGTTCAGCGACGCGGACGCCGACGCTCCGCACGTCCGTGAGGCCGACGTCGCAGTCCGGCTCGGCCCGGCAGACCGCAGCGACAGCTCGGCGGCCGAGACCTACCTGCGGACGGACCAGATCCTCGCCGCCGCCCGCCGCACCGGCGCTCAGGCCGTCCACCCCGGCTACGGCTTCCTCGCCGAGAACGCCGGCTTCGCCCGCGCCTGCGCCGACGCGGGCCTCGTCTTCATCGGTCCACCTCCCGGTGCGGTCGAACTGATGGGTGACAAGATCAACGCCAAGGAGGCCGTCCGGGCCGCCGGCGTCCCGGTGGTTCCCGGCAGCCAGGCCACCGCGCCCACCGACGGGGATCTCGTCGCCGCCGCCGACGAGATCGGCTACCCCGTGCTGCTCAAGCCGTCCGCCGGCGGCGGCGGCAAGGGCATGCGCCTCGTGCGCGACCGGGCCGACCTGCCCACCGAGATCGCCGCCGCCCGCCGCGTCGCCCGGACCGCCTTCGGCGACGACACCCTCCTGTTGGAGCGCTGGATCGACCGGCCGCGCCACATCGAGGTGCAGGTGCTGGCCGACGCCCACGGCACCACCGTCCACCTCGGCGAGCGCGAGTGCAGTCTGCAGCGCCGCCACCAGAAACTGATCGAAGAGGCTCCCTCCGTTCTGCTCAATGCCGAGACCCGCGCCGCGATGGGCGCCGCGGCCGTCCGCGCCGCGGAGTCATGCGGCTACACCGGGGCCGGCACCGTGGAGTTCATCGTCCCCGGCATCGACCCGAACGCCCCCGCCTCCGCCGCGGAGGGGGTGCGGGACTTCTTCTTCATGGAGATGAACACCCGTCTCCAGGTGGAACACCCCGTCACCGAACTCGCCGTCGCCGTCGGCGCCGACGCGGCCCGGCTCGACCTCGTCGAGTGGCAGCTCCGCGTCGCCGCCGGTGAACCGCTCTCCTTCACCCAGCCCGACATCTCCTTCCTGGGCCACGCCATCGAGGCCCGCATCTGCGCCGAGGACCCGGAACGGGACTTCCTGCCCACCGGCGGCCGCATCCTCACCCTGGACGAACCCCGGGGCGAGGGCATCCGCGTCGACTCCGGGGTCGCCCCCGGAACCGTCGTCACCAGCGCCTACGACCCCATGCTCGCCAAGGTCATCGCGTACGGGCCCGACCGCCCGACCGCGCTGCGCCGACTCCGCGCCGCGCTGGCCGACACCCGCATCCTGGGCGTCACCACCAACACCGGCTTCCTGCGCCGACTCCTCGCACACCCCGAGGTCGTCGCCGGACGACTGGACACCGGCCTGGTGGAGCAGACGGCCCAGCAGCAGCCAGCCCTGCTCACCGCGCCGTACTCACCCACCAACCCGACCGCCCCGGCCGAGGCCACGGCGCCCGCCCACCCCGGGAACGGAACCGACGCCGCGCCGGCCGAACTGCCGTCGCCCACCCACCTCCTCTACTACGCGGCCGCGCTGGCACGGCACCTGGGACTCACCCCGGCCGCCGACCCCGGCGGTTGGACCGACCCGTTCTCCCTTCCCTCCGGCTGGCGCCTCGGCGGCACGCCCGCCTGGACGACCCACCGACTCCGTACCCCCGGCCAGGATCCGGTCTCGGTGCGCATCCGTTCGATCACTGCGGGCAACGTAGCGGATGCCACTGACAAATCCACCGAGCTCACCCGCGAGGTGGAGCTCCGGCTCGACGCCGGACCGGTGCACGGCGCCCGCGTGACCCTGGCGGGCGACCGGCTGCACCTGACCGTCGACGGCCTGCAGACCACGTTCTCGCTGGCCACCGACGCCTCCCCCGGCCTCGCCGCCGGCCCGGTGACCTGGCTCGGCGTCGAGGGCGACGCCTGGCCGCTGCACGCCTACGACCCCGCCGTCGAGAGCGCCGCCGGGGCCGGCGCGCACCACGGCGGCCTGACCGCCCCGATGCCCGGCACCGTCACCGTCGTCAAGACCGCGGCGGGAGAGACCGTCCGCAAGGGCCAGCCCCTGCTCGTGCTGGAGGCCATGAAGATGGAACACGTGATCGCCGCGCCGCACGACGGCGTGGTGGCCGAACTGCGCGTCACCGCGGGCGCCACCGTCGCGATGGAGGACCTGCTGGTCGTGGTCGCCCCGGTCGAGGAGACCGCGACCGGGGCCGGCGCGGTCGCGGGCGCCCCGGCTGAGCCGGCCGCCGCCCCCGCCGAGCCCGCGGAGGTGCGGTCGTGACCGCCGCCGCCCACGAGCCCGACGCCCTCGACCTGGGCCTGCCGGCCCCGGTCCGCGCCCCCGGCCTGCCCGAGGAGGTCCGCATCCACGAGGTCGGGCCGCGCGACGGACTGCAGAACGAGGGCTCCCTGGTGCCGGTCGAGGTCAAGGCCGAGTTCATCGCCCGGCTCGCGGCGGCCGGGCTGCGCACCGTCGAGGCCACCAGCTTCGTTCACCCGAAATGGGTACCGCAGCTGGCCGACGCCGAGGACCTGATGCCCCGGCTCGCCGACCTGCCGGGACGCCACCCCGGTCTGCGGCTGCCGGTCCTGGTGCCCAACGAGCGGGGCCTGGACCGCGCGCTCGCCCACCACGCCACGGACATCGCGGTGTTCGCCAGCGCCACCGAGACCTTCGCCCGCCGCAACCTCAACCGCTCGGCGGACGAGGCCATGGAGATGTTCCGCCCGGTCGTGACGCGGGCCGCCGAAGCGGGCGTCACGGTCCGCGGCTACCTCTCGATGTGCTTCGGCGATCCGTGGGAGGGGCCCGTGCCCGTCCCCCAGGTGGTCCGGTACGGCGTCCAGCTGCTGGAGATGGGCTGCTCGGAGCTGAGCCTCGGCGACACCATCGGCGTGGCCACCCCGGGCCAGGTCGGCGCGCTGCTGGCGGGCTTCGCGCAGGCCGGGGTGCCCGCCGGCCGGCTCGCCGTGCACTTCCACGACACCTACGGCCAGGCGCTCAGCAACACCCTGGCCGCGCTTCGGGAGGGCGTCACCACCGTGGACGCCTCGGCGGGCGGCCTGGGCGGCTGCCCGTACGCGAAGAGCGCCACCGGCAACCTGGCCACCGAGGACCTGGTCTGGATGCTGCACGGGCTGGGCATCCGCACCGGCGTCGACCTGCGCGCGCTGGTCGCGACCAGCGGATGGATGGCGGGGCGCCTCGGCCGCCCCAGCCCATCCCGCACCGTCCAGGCGCTGCTCGGCGCCGCCGGGGGCTGACCTCGGCCGCGCTCCCGCCCTGCCCCGTTCCACCCACCCCCGCACCACCCCGGCACCATCCCCGCTCCGCCCCTGCTCCGGCGCCGGCCGCGCCCGTACGGTCCGTTCGGCGCCGCACACCGCTCATCTCATCGCACTCATCCCTCAAGCACACCGTGCGACCGTCACACCGTCAGACGGACGCCGGTCATCCCGCTCACGCCCGCGGCCACCCCGGCCGGGCCTCAGGAGGATCACCATGTTCGACCACCGGCTCAGCAGCGAGTACGAGGAACTGCGGCGCACCGTCGCCGAGTTCGCCCAGGACGTGGTGGCGCCGAAGATCGGCGGGTTCTACGAGCGGGAGGAGTTCCCCTACGAGATCGTCCGCGAGATGGGGCGGATGGGCCTCTTCGGCCTGCCCTTCCCGGAGGAGTACGGCGGCATGGGCGGCGACTACTTCGCCCTCGGCATCGCCCTGGAGGAACTCGCCCGCGTCGACTCCTCGGTGGCGATCACGCTGGAGGCCGGCGTCTCGCTCGGCGCGATGCCGATCCACCGCTTCGGCACGGAGGAGCAGAAGCGGGAGTGGCTGCCCCGGCTGACCTCCGGCGAACTCCTCGGCGCCTTCGGCCTGACCGAGCCGGAGGGCGGCTCGGACGCCGGGGCCACCCGCACCACCGCGCGGTACGACGAGACCACCGACGAGTGGGTCATCAACGGCACCAAGTGCTTCATCACCAACTCCGGTACCGACATCACCGGCCTGGTCACCGTCACCGCGCTCACCGAACCGATCGCTCGTTCGAGTGAAGAAGGCGAATTCCGCTCGCCCACGCGGGAGATCTCCTCCATCATCGTGCCCACCGGGACCCCCGGATTCCAGGTCTCGAAGAAGTACTCGAAGGTCGGGTGGAACGCATCCGACACCCGCGAACTGTCCTTTACCGACTGCCGCGTTCCCGCGGCCAACCTGCTGGGCGAGCGTGGCCGAGGCTACGCCCAGTTCCTGCGGATCCTCGACGAGGGCCGCATCGCGATCGCGGCCCTGGCCACCGGCCTGGCCCAGGGGTGCGTCGACGAGTCCGTGAAGTACGCCGGCGAGCGCCGCGCCTTCGGCCGGCCGATCGGCGCCAACCAGGCCGTCCAGTTCAAGCTTGCCGACATGGAGCTGCGCGCCCACAC
Source organism: Streptomyces sp. NRRL S-350 (assembly GCF_000719705.1). Classification (GTDB taxonomy): domain Bacteria; phylum Actinomycetota; class Actinomycetes; order Streptomycetales; family Streptomycetaceae; genus Kitasatospora. Next base: position 19,899 of record NZ_JOHO01000016.1, read on the forward strand.
CTCCCGCCTGGCCTGGCGGGACGCCGCCTCCCGGATGCTGCACGGTGAACCGTTCAAGAAGGAGGCCGCGATCGCGAAGCTGTACTCGTCGGAGGCCGCCGTCGACAACGCCCGCGAGGCGACCCAGATCCACGGCGGGTACGGCTTCATGAACGAATTCCCGGTCGCCCGCTTCTGGCGCGACAGCAAGATCCTGGAAATCGGGGAGGGCACGTCGGAGGTTCAGCGCATGCTCATCGCCCGGGAGCTCGGCATGACGTCCTGAGCCGAGCCCGCCGGGGCAACGCCCCGCTCCCCAACCGATGTTGGGGAGCGGCCCACGGTGGAGGAGGCGACAGGGGACGGTCCGGAACGGACCGTCAGGGAATCACGATCACCGGGCGGTTGGCCCGCCGCGCCAGCCGCCCGGAGACCGACCCGAAGATCTTGCCGAGCAGGCCGTGCGTCGTGCCGACGACGATCGCGTCGGCGGCGTACTCACGGCCGACCTCCTCGATCTCGTGGCAGATGTCGCCGCCGCGCTCGATCAGGACCCACGGCACCCCGGCGAGGAAGTCCGCACAGGCGAGCTCCAAACCGAGGACCTCGGTCCGGTGGTCGGGGAGGTCGACGAAGACGGGAGGCTCACAGCCCGCCCAGACCGTCGCGGGCAGGCGGTTGGCGACGTGCACGATGACCAGGCCGCACTGCGATCGGCGTGCCATGCCGACCGCGTAGGCAAGGGCGCGCTCGCTCGACAGTGAGCCGTCGAATCCGACCACCACGCCGTGCTGGAACACCGGGTCGAGCGGGGGCGCGGGCATCTCCTGCGCGGACGAGTCGGTGCGCCCGTCGAACCCGCCGGCCGCACCGGGAGCCGTCTCCGGGCGCTCGGCGCCCGGGCCGAGGCGGCCCGTCACCGGACGCCCCCCAGGGCCGACCGGAGGCTCGCCGCGCCGCTCGTGGGGCCGGGAACGGTCACGGCGGGAGAGACTGCCGCGGCGGGAATGGCCGCCCCGGCGGGCGAGGCCGCGCAGAGCGCGCGCGACGCCCTGGGCGTCGCCACTCCCCGCTGCTTCGTTCCTGTCGTCGTGGCTCCCGACGGGTTCGCTCCCGGGGCCGTCGTTCGCAGGAGCCGGCTCGGCAGGCCGGGCTGCTTCGACAGCGTCGGCGCGCTGTTCACCGCCCACTCGGCCGGACGGGATGCGCGACCCAGCCTCGTCGGGCGCGTCAGCGCGCCCGCCGGACGGCTCGACGACGAACGGCTCGATGACGGCCTCGACCACGGTCCGCTCAACGACGGCCGGCTCGGCGACGGAGCCGTCGGCGGCAGCGCCGACGCGCTCGGCAGCATGCTGCCCGTCGACCGGGCCGGGGGTCGTGCGCACGCCGTCTCTCCCGGTCCCTGCGCCCGCGCTGGGGGGCGTGTCCGGTTCGACCGGTCGGGGAGGCTCAAAACCAGCCATGGCTCACGGCTCTTCGATGGAGAGGGGCCGACAGAAGAGGACAACGCTGCCCGGGCAGCAGGCCCGCCCACGGGATGACGTCGGTGTGAGCCGCGCAGCACCGTATGGACCTGTTCCTTTCAGAGTACGACTCAGGGTACGACGAGCGTGGGGCGGAGCCCACCGGCGAAGCCCCGGACCGACCTTGTTCCCACGATCGTGGGATGCGCCCGCCGTGGCAGTGCGCCTTCCCGCGGGCGGTCGCGCCCCTCCGGAGAGGAGGTTCCCTGGAGCTTGACTGAGCGGACCGGGCGGCGCAACAGGCCCCCGGGAGACCGTGACCGGACTGTCATGGATCGGCGACGATCCGTAGCGACGCGTCGCGGATCCGTTACGCCCCACCGCTCCTGGCAGGCCTCTCCCAGCACAGTCGCCCGGCATCTCCCCATGTCCCGCAGGTCCCATGAGTCCTACGCGTTGCATGAGTCCTACGCGTTCCGCGAGTCCCACGCGCCCCACACGTCCCGTTGGCTCCTGTTGGCCCCGGGCATTCCGTACGCCCCACGCGCCCCGTCCGGCCCGCACGCCCTGGCCCGTCCCGAGCCTGCGCAGGATCCGTACGTCAGGTGTCGGAACCCGTTTCAGCCACTTCGTACGGCTTCGCGACGGGCTCTGGCATTTGCCAAACGCATAGGCGCGGGCGCTGGCACCATGCTCGGCATGCCCCTGCTCCTGTTCGACCTCGACAACACGCTGCTCCCCCGCGACGCCGCCTTCCGGGCCTGGGCGCAGGACTTCCTGTCCGAACACGACCTGCCGCCCGGCGACGTCGACTGGTTCGTCACCCTCGACGGCGGCGGCTACGTACCGCGCAGCACCGTACTGTCCGCGGTCCGGCGCCGCTACGGTCTGGACGTCTCCACCGAGTTCCTGCTCGCCCACTACCGACGTGGCATCAACTCCCACATCCACTGCCCGCCGCGGCACGTCGAGGCGCTGCGGGTGGCGCGGGCGGCCGGGTGGACGCTCGGGATCGTGAGCAACGGCGGTACCCGCCCGCAGTTGGAGAAGATCCGGCGGACCGGACTGGGGCCGCTGGTCGACGGCTGGGTCATCTCCGAGGAGGCGGACTGCGTCAAGCCGGACCCGCTGATCTTCGAGATGGCCGCGCAGCGGTGCGGCATCGCGCCCACCGGGGATTGGACCGCGCACACCTGGATGGTCGGGGACCACGCGCCCGCCGACATCGCCGGTGCCGAGCTGACCGGGCTGCGCAGCGTCTGGCTGCACCACGGCCGGCCGTGGGCGGAGAGCGGCTACCGGCCGACGCTCAAGGCGGCCGGGCTGCCGGAGGCCGTCGGCCAGGTGCTCGCCGCGCGCAACGCGCCCTCGCCCCGGCCGGGGATCCGGGCGGGCGGGGCCGGGCGGCGGGGGGCCGTCGGGGTGTCGGCACGGTCCGGAGCGCTGGTCGGCGCACGGTCCGGCGCGCGCCCGTCGGTGGCCGCCCCGGAGGGCCCGAGTGCGCCCGTTCCTGCGGGCGTCGGGGCGGGCGGTGTGTCGGGTGGGCCGACGGGTTCGGCAGCCGAGTCCGGTGTCCGAAACCGATCCGGCGGGTTTGCCGTGATCGCCGTCGCCGGCCTCGGCCCGGGAGCTGTCGCGGGCTCGGGATCGGTCGCGGGCCCGGGAGCAGCCGCGGGCTCGGGAGCGGTCGCGGGCGCGCGGGCGGGTGCCGCACCGGATCCGGGCGTGGAGGGGCGCCGGGCCGCCCCGGCCGTGCGCCCGTCGCCGCTCCGCCCGGTGGCCGACGGGGCGCTGCCCGCCCGGACGGTCTTCGCCGCGGAGGCCCCTCCGGCGGCGGCCGTCACCACAGCACGTGCAGCAGCCGGGGTGGCTGCCGGACAGTAGCGCCCGCCCCGCACGCCGCGGGGTCAGCCGGCCGCCGAGGTGCGGCTCCACCAGCAGGTACGGGTCTGCTCGGTGAATCCGAGCTTGCGGTAGAGCGGTTCACCGACCGCGGTGGCGACCAGGGTGGCCGGGCGGTCCGGGTGCGCGTGGGTCAGCGCGGTCTGCAGGACGGCGCGGGCCACTCCCCGGCCGCGCCAGTCGGGCAGGGTCGCGACCCAGTACACCCCGGTGGCCCGGCCGTCGTCGTAGGTGAGGCAGCTGCCCGCCACGGCGCCGTCGACGCGGCCGAGCCACGCCCGCCAGCCGGGCTCGCCCAGCAGTCGCTCCGGGAGGGCGACGCCGCGGACCCAGGGCTGTCGGGCGGGCAGCGGGAAACCCTCCACGATCGCCCGTTCGACCTGCGCGAAGCTGTCGCCGTCCCGCGCCTCATCGACCGTCAGGGCGCCGCTCCTCCCATTTCCCCCGCTTCCACCGCTCCCCCCGTTCCCGTCGCTCCCGCCGCTCCCGTCGCTCCCGCGCGCTTCCGAGACGGTCGGCAGGCCGGTCGTCAAGCCTTCGATCCGGCCCGGATCCCGGACCATCACCGGCATGAGCGGCATCCGGGCGGCCCCGAAGCGGGTGAGGTCGAGCCCGCCGTAGGGGTCCTCCAGCGTGAAGCGTATGGTCGACCACTCGGCGAGCAGGTCGGCCAACTCCTGTTCCAGTCGGCCTGGTTCGGCGTAGGGGCGGGTCACCACGAACCGGTGCGCGTCGTCCGGGGTGCGGGCGCAGCGGACCGCCGTCAGGCCCGGTCCGGTGCGGAACTGCCAGTCGTGCGCCCGGGCTTGGGCGAGCCAGAAGGCGGCGGCGTTGTCGTTGGCCCGTTCGAGCCGGCTGTCGGTGTTCACGGCAGGACCGTAACCCGGGGCTCCGGATCCCGGTTCGGCCGCACCAGGCTTGGCCGGATGAAGCCTGGGAGGCGCACGGCGTGCCTCCGTGCGCCCTCTCGTGCACCGCCGATTTTCGGTCAATTTCGCGCCGATCTCTCCGCCTTGGGGAAATCCGCAGCCCAGACCTGTCGACCGGGCGCACGGGAGCCGGACGCCCCGGGAACGGCCCCTCGACAACCAGCCACCGTTGCCCCGGCCCTCTTCCCAGAAAGGTCGACGGGTGCCACGCTTCGTGATCGAATGCATCACGCCAAATTGCCATGTCGACATAGCGTCGGATGGTGAACTTGTCACAACGGCAATGGTCCACCCGATAGATTTCGATCTTGGCCAGCAGTGCCGCACCACCCACACCACACCACCGAGGGGGCTTGAGCGCCTTGAGCAGGGTGAGCAGGAGCGACGCGGGTCCTGACAGCGGCCAGGCGGTGGCCGGCACAGCGAGCCGGTCCGCGAGAAGCACTGGCACCTCCGCGATCGCCGCCACCCGCACCGTCGGCAGCCCCAGCAGCCCGGGCGCCGCAGCGCACTCCTCGCACCCCGCAGCGAACTCCCCGGCCGGCGGCCCCAACGGGGCCCCGGCCGGAGCCGAGCACGGCGCGGTGACACCGCAGGGAGGCCATCCCCAGGCGGGCGGACACCCCGTCAGCGGTGGGCAGTCGACCGGCGGGCCGCATGCCAGCCGAGGCCTCGTCAGCCAACCGTCGGCGTACGGCGGCGACTACCCCGGCTATTCCGGCTACTCGGGCCACCCCGCCCACTCGGCCCACTCCGCCCACCCCGGCGGCGGTCCCGGCCCGAACGGTGCCCAGGGAGCCGCCGGCGGCCCGCTCGGCGGCCTCGCGCTCGGCACCGCCACCGGCCACGCCCCGCTGGGCCACAGCGGGGCCGGGGCGAACGGCTCCTCGGCCCCGATGACGGCCGCCACCCCGCGGAAGCTGTCCGGCCGCCGCCGCCGGGAGACCGTCGCGGTGCTGATCTTCGGTGGCGCCCCGATCTTCGAGAGCTCGATCCCGCTCTCGGTCTTCGGCGTGGACCGCCAGGACGCCGGGGTGCCCCGCTACCGCCTGCTGGTCTGCGCCGGTGAGGAGGGTCCGCTGGCCACCACCGGTGGCCTGACCCTCTCCGCCCCGTACGGCCTGGAAGCCCTCGCCCGGGCCGGCACGATCGTCGTACCGGCCTGGCGTTCGATCTCCCAGCCCCCGCCGGTCGAGGCGATCACCGCCCTGCGCAAGGCCCACCACGAGGGCGCCCGGATCATCGGCCTGTGCACCGGCGCCTTCGTGCTGGCCGCCGCCGGCCTGCTCGACGGCCGCCCGGCGACCACCCACTGGATGTACGCGCCGACGCTGGCCAAGCGCTACCCGCGGGTCCACGTCGACCCGCGCGAGCTGTTCGTCGACGACGGCGACGTGCTCACCTCGGCCGGTACGGCCGCCGGTATCGACCTGTGCCTGCACGTGGTGCGCAGCGACCACGGTGCCGAGGCGGCCAACGCCCTGGCCCGCCGCCTGGTGGTGCCGAGCCGCCGCGGCGGCGGCGGGCAGGCCCAGTACATCGATCAGTCTTTACCGGAGGAGATCGGCAACGACCCGCTGGCCGAAGTGGTCACCTGGGCGCTGGAGAACCTCAACCAGCAGTTCGACGTCGAAGTGCTGGCGGCTCGCGCCTACATGAGCCGTCGCACCTTCGACCGGCGGTTCCGCACGCTCACCGGCAGTGCGCCGCTGCAGTGGCTGATCACCCAGCGGGTGCTCCAGGCCCAGCGGCTGCTGGAGACCTCGGAACTGTCGGTGGACGACGTCGCGCGCCGGTGCGGGTTCCGTTCGCCGGTGGCGCTGCGCGGGCACTTCCGCCGCCAGCTCGGGGTCTCCCCGGCCGCGTACCGGACCAGCTACCGGGCACGCCGCCCCGGACAGCAGCCGCCCACGGCGGCCGGCGTGCACGGCGGCGACCTGCGGCTGCCCGGGGCGCTGTCGCACGCGGCCGCAACGGCCGGGGCGCTGTACGGCGGCGGGGCTCACGGCGCTCAGTCGGCGCAGCCGTTTCCGGGTGGGCCGGGGGCACCGATGCCGGTGGGCTCCCACGGGCAGCCGGTGCCGCACGGGCAGTCGGTCGGCCACGGACAGCCGGGGGTGCACGGCCAGCCGGTCGGGTACGGCCAGGGCCAGGCCGGGACGCCGGGCGCCCAGGCCTTCCACGCCCGGGCCGGCCAGCCGTACCCCCACCAGCAGGCCGCGCAGCAACCGCACCCCGGGCAGCAGGGTGCGGGCGGGCGCGGTCCGGTGCGGCCCCCGGTGGTGCCGCCGCAGGCCGGTCCGGGCGCGGGGGCAGGACGGCCGCCGCGCACCGCCGAGCACGCGGCGGCCGAGGACGGGCTCCCCCAGCCGGGGGCACGCGGCCAAGGACAGGGGCACCGCAGCGTGGTCGAGCGGCCCGCGGAGGAGCCGGGTGCGGCCGGGCGCGGCCACGGCGCGTCCTCCGGGCGGATGCCGTCCCCCGCCGGGCAGCCGGCGGTCGGGCCGGACGGGCCCCGTGGCCGGCAGGCCCGGGTGCCGCAGGGTCGCCCCCAGGGCGGTCGGGCGGCGTCCGACGGCGCCCGGACGGCGCGCGAGACCCGGACCGGCCGGGACGGTCATCCGGTCCGCGCCGACCGGGAGGGCGAGCATCCGGACGGCCGCGGCACGCACGGCGGGGCGGAGGACCAGCAGGCCGATGCCGGCGCTGCGGCACCCCGCTCGGCTCCATCCGTCCCCGCGGCGCGTGATCGCGCCGTAGGGTGAGTTGCGTGAATGACCGTTTGGTATGGATCGACTGTGAAATGACCGGCCTCGACCTCGACCGGGACGCCCTGGTCGAGGTCGCGGTGCTGGTGACGGACTCCGAGTTGAACGTCCTCGGCGAGGGCGTCGACGTCATCGTCCGGCCGCCGGCGGAGGCGCTGGCGAACATGCCGGAGGTGGTGCGCGCGATGCACACCGCCTCGGGCCTGCTGGAGGAGCTGGAGCAGGGCGTGACCCTGGCCGAGGCCGAGGCGCGGGTGCTCGCGTACGTGCGCGAGCACGCACCGGAGGCCGGGAAGACGCCGCTGTGCGGCAACTCCGTGGCCACCGACCGCGGCTTCCTGGCCCGGGACATGCCGACCCTGGAGAAGCACCTGCACTACCGGATCGTGGACGTCTCCTCGATCAAGGAGCTGGCCCGCCGCTGGTACCCGAAGGCGTACTACAACAGCCCGCCGAAGGGCGGCAACCACCGGGCGCTCGCCGACATCCGGGAGAGCATCGACGAACTGCGGTACTACCGCGAGGCCGTGTTCGTCCCGCAGCCCGGCCCGGACGCCGAGACGGCGCGCGCCATCGCCGGGAAGTACCAGCCGCCGGCCGGCTGATCCCGGTTCCGACCGACCGGATCCGCCGCACCCGACCCCCTCCGGACGGGAACCCGCCCGACCGGAACCTCCCTACGGGGCCCGCGGGGGTGCCCGCGATCGCCGGAACGAAACCCTGGCGCGAGCACCCTCTCGGATCCTGTAGAGTTCTTCCTGTCGGAACGGGAACGCGAGAGCGGGAACGGACCGGACAGATGGTGGGTGTAGCTCAGTTGGTAGAGCACCTGGTTGTGGTCCAGGTGGCCGCGGGTTCGAGTCCCGTCACTCACCCCAGAGCCCGAGGGGCCGATCTCTTCAAGAGGTCGGCCCCTCGGGCGTTTTCGCGTTCCTTCAACTGCGCCCGGTGGCCCGGCTTTTCCGGTCGACCCCTGCCGCCGGAAGCTACCGGCTAGTAACATCGTCGCCATGACCACACCTACGATCGGCCAGATGCTCGACTCCACCGTGCCGATGGCGCGCACCCTGAAGCTCGAGTACCTGGAGACCACCCCGGAACGCGCCGTGCTCCGGCTGCCCGACCAGCCCGCGTACCACAACCACGTCGGCGGCCCGCACGCCGGCGCGATGTTCACGCTCGCCGAGTCCGCCAGCGGCTGCATCGTGCTCGCCGCCTTCGGCGACCAGCTGTCCCGGGCCGTGCCGCTGGCCGTGAACGCCGAGATCGCGTACAAGAAGCTGGCCATGGGCGAGGTCACCGCCACCGCGACGCTCGGCCGCCCGGCCGCCGAGGTCGTCGCCGAACTGGACGCGGGCGGCCGCCCCGAGTTCCCGGTCACCGTCGAGATCACCCGCGCCGACGGCGCCGTCACCGGTGTGATGACGGTCACCTGGACCCTGCGCCCCAACTCCTGACCACCGCACCGCCGGTGGCCCCGGGAACGTCGCCCCGGGGCCGCCCGCGCGATGACTGTCCGTGACGGCGGCCGTGACCTCACCGCCCGTCCGCTCGTTCTCAACTCACGTGCGAGCCAATCACGCGACCAAGCCCCAGGAACCCGTTCCCCGCGGCGACGCCGGAGCCAGACGCGGGATCGTCCGGTGGCTGCCCCGCCCCCGGACCGCCGCGGCCGGAGGGGCCCTGCTCGCACAACTCTGGGGCCTCGGCGCCACCGGTGCCTACGCGGCGGCCGCCGGCCCCCTACCGGAACCGGCCCAACCCGCCGTCCGCCGCGCGCTGCACGGCGCACCCGCGCTCGACGCACCGGCCCACGGCGCACCGGCCCTGGGCGGGCCCGCGCTCGACGGGCAGTCAGCCGAACGCCCCGTCGGGCGGGGGCAGTCGGCGCCCGCGACGCCCGACCGATCCCCCGCCCCAGTCCCCGCCCCGGGCCCGGCCCCCGCCGGAGAACCGACCGGCGCCGAACCCGCCACCACGGCCGCGACGGCCGCCGGAAGTGTCAACGGCACCCTGCAGGAGCGGATCCGGGCCGGCGGGCTGCCCCTGCCCGGTCAACGAGCGGCCGTCCCCGACGCCTTCGCGATCGCCTCCGGCCTCACCGACACCGTCCCCGCCCAGCCCCGGCCCGCCGAGACTCGCGCCTCCCGGGAGGGCCTGCCCGTCGGACTGCCCACCGCAGGGCGGGTGCACCCCGACACCGTCCGCTCCGCCGACGCGGGGCGGGCCGAACCCGCGGAGGCACCGCCGGTCCAGGAGGCGGCTTCCACGGCCGTCACGGCGGCCGGTCCCGACGCCGACCGCGCCGGGGTGGCGGTCGACCCTGCCATTCCGGCCGCACCCGGCGGCGGCACCCCGGAGACGCTCGCGGTCACGGACGCCGCGACGGTGACGCCCGTGACCGGCGGCCCCACCACCGCGACCGCCGTCCTCGCCCCCATCGCCGCCGGTCTGCTGCTCACCGGGGCGGCCATGTGCAAGCACCGCGGACTGCCGAGCGGGCACTGAGCGCTCGCCGCGCGGGCGCTGAGCGGGCACTGAGCAGGCGCTGCGCGCGCTGAGCCGGCGCGAGCGGGCCCGCCCGCCGTGCCGCCGCAGGCTCCTGCGGCCGGGGCGAACGGCAGCGGGCGCAGCCGGACCGGAGCACGGGCCGAGCGGCAGCCCTGGGGCCCGGCCCTCCGCGCGGGGTGTCAGCGGAAGACGCCCGGTGGCGGTTCCGGGGACGGCGCGGCCGTCGTGTCCGTCGCGGGGGCGGCTCCGGCGGCGAAGTCGGTGAGGGCGCGGCCGTGTTCGACCCGCGCGTGGGCCGGGTCGGAGGCGGCACGGCGGGTGAGGTCGGCGATCGGGAGGGGGGTGTGGGCGGCGGCGAGGACGAGGTTGCCGAAGCGCTTGCCGCGCAGGACGGCCGGGTCGGCGATCAGGCAGAGCTCCGGGAAGACCGCGCCGAGCGTGGCGACCTGGGAGCGGGCGAAGGGCAGCGCGGCGCCGTCGGCGATGTTGGCGGCGTACCAGCCGCCGGGGGCGAGGGCCCGGGCGGCGAGGGCGGTGAATTCGACGGTGGTGCAGTGGGCCGGGGTGCGGGCGCCGGAGAAGACGTCGGTGATGACCAGGTCGACGGTGCCCTCGGGGGTGCGTTCCAGGACGCTGCGCGCGTCCGCGCCGCGCACCTTGATCTGCCAGCTCCGGTCCAACGGCAGTTCGGTGCGGACGAGTTCGGTGAGGTCGGTGTCGATCTCGGCGACCTGCTGGCGGGAGCGCGGCCTGGTGGCGGCGACGTAGCGGGCCAGGGTCAGGGCGCCGCCGCCGAGGTGGAGGACGGTCAGCGGGCGGCCGGGCGGGGCGACGAGGTCGATCAGGTGGCCGAGCCTGCGCTGGTACTCGAAGCCGAGGTGGGTGGGGTCGGCGAGGTCGACGAGGGACTGCGGGGCGCCGTCGATCAACAGCGACCAGGCGGCGGGGCGGTCGCGGTCGGGCCGCAGTTCGGCCAGGCCGGAGCCGACGGGACGGCTGAGCGGGCCCTGGGCGTGGCTGCGTCCGCCCGGGCCGGTGGTGGCCGCCGTCTCGCCGACGCGGGCGGCCCTGCTGCTGCTTCGTCCCATGTCGGCCATTATCTCCGCCGCCCGCGAACACTTCTCCGCCGCCCGCGGACACTTCTCCGCCGCACGGGAGCGGGCCCCGCACCGACCGAGCCCTGGCGACCGCCGTGCGCCCCGAGAGTCGGGCGTGCCGAGGCGTGCCGGGTGGATCCGGCCGGCGGGACGAGCGGCGCTCGTGGGCCCGGCGGGATCCGCGCGGCACGCCCGCTAGAACGGGCCGAGGCCGCCCGCGGTGAGCGTGCAGGCGGCCTCGCAGAGGGCGGAGCGGAGCACCCAGGCGTCCGTGGGGCGGGCGGTGCGGTCGGCGCCGGTGGGCGGGATCACCCAGCGCGGGTCGGTGGCGGCCGGGACGAGGGCGCCCGCCGTACAGGAGCTGCCGGGCAGGTGCCAGGTCTCCCAGGTGCCGGCGGGGACGAGGAAGGAGACGGTGCTGCCGTTGCGGCTCTGCAGCACGGCTCCGCAGGCGCGGCGCAGTCTGAGGATGTCGACGGCTTCCAGGCCGTGCCGCAGGGCGACCGTCACGGTGTCGCGCGTGGTGACGAGAGTGCCCTCGTGCGCGGGGTGTTCGCGTCGGGGGCCGCCGCAGGGGGCGCGGCCGCCTTCGACCGGGCCGCGGCCGGGGATCCGGTCGTCGGCCGGCTCGGGGAGCAGGGCGGGGACCGCCCTGGCGAGCACACCCCCGGCGACGGGTCGGTGCTGCGGCAGTCCGGTGACCATCATGGGCCCTCCTGTACCTCGTCGGATCGGGAAGCACAGCCGCCCGGGGGGCCACCGGGCTGGGACGGGCCGGGGCGACGGCGTGGGCTTCCACGTATCAGGACAACGCCGCGGACGCATCCCGGGCCACGGGGCGCCTTACAGCAAGGCATGGCATTTCATGGCAGATTCCCCGCAACATGGACCGCTTTGGCCAGGATTGTCAGCAGATATCCCACGAACCCCACGTGACCGCCCGGTGACTCCGAGTACTCTCGGCGCCATGGCAGCCACCCCACCGGCCGAGCCGAACCGACCGTCCCCCAACACCGTGATGCGCGCGCTGCGCGGCGACCGCTCGCCCGGCGAGTTCGCCATGGCGGTGCGCCGGGCCGCCCGGGAGATCGGCGAGCACGTGTCCTGCGACGCCCGCTACGTCGGCCGGGTCGAGTCCGGTGAGATCCGTTGCCCCAACTACGCCTACGAGCGGGTGTTCCGGCACATGTGGCCGGGTCGCACGCTCACCGACCTCGGCTTCGCTCCCCGGACCTCCGTCCGCCGTCGTTCGACGGACGGCGGCGGACGGGCCGCGACGCCTCCGCCCCACCCTCCGTTCCCGCCCCTGCCCGCCCCGCGCTCACCACTCTCCACCCAACTCCCGTACGCTGCCTCGCCGTACGCGGATCCATCCGTTCCGGACGGGCCGCCGTGGCCGGGCCCCGGCGCGGCGCCCAGGGGGCCCGATGGATCGCCCAATCTCGACGAGGAGAACGACGACGTGCGTCGCCGTACGTTCCTGGCCGGCGGCACCACCGCGCTGGCCACCGTGATCGGCATCGACCGACCGGCATCGGCCGCCGGTCGACGGGCCGGTACCCACGGCGCCTCCGGTGCTTCCGCCGGCCAAGGTGCTTTCCCCGGTGCGAAGTTCACCGCACCGTCGCTGTTCGCCCCCGACCAGGTGGTGCCCGGTCGCCCCGGGCCCGTGCCGCCACTGCGCAAGGTCGGCACCGCCGAGGTGCTGGGCGTCGAACAGGCCGTACGGGAGATCCGGTTGGCCGACGACGCGCACGGCGCCGACGCCCTGTACGAACTCGCCGGCCAGTCGCTGCGCAACGCGTACGTGCTGCTCAACGAGGGCGAGTACAGCGCCGAGACGGAGCGCCGGCTCCAGGCCGGGGCCGGCGAACTCGCCATCTCGGTGGGCTGGTTGGCGCACGACTCGAACCGGCTGGCGGACGCCCGCTCGTTCTACGCCGAGGCGCTGGCCACCGCCCGGATGGCCGGGGACTCCGGGCTGGAGGCGCACGTCTTCTGCAACAGCGCGTTCCTCGCCCGGGACGCCGGCCGCCCGCGCGAGGCACTGCGCGCCGCCCAGGCCGGGCAGGTCGCCGCCCGGGGCCTGGGCTCCCACCGGCTGCTCGCGCTGCTGGCCATGCGCGAAGCCGGCGCCTGGGCCCTGCTGCAGGACCGCACCTCCTGCGAACGCGCGCTCGGCCGGGCCTACTCGCTGTTCGGCCGCGGCCCCGCCGAGGGCGATCCGGAATGGATGTCCTTCTTCGGCGAGGCCGAAATCGCCGGCCTCCAGTCGCAGTGCTGGTCCGCGTTGGGCGACTGGGACCGCGCCAGCGAGCAGGCCGGGCTGGCCATAGCGCTGCAGGAACCGCACTTCGTCCGCAACCGGGTGCTGTACACCGCCGAGCTGGCCCACGACCGGCTCGGCCGGGGGGACCTGGCCGGCGCGGCGCACCACGGCTCGTCCGCCGTCGCGCTGTTCGGTGACGTCCGCTCGGCCCGGATCCGGAGCATGCTGGCGGACACCGCCGGACGGCTGCGCCCGCACGCCGCGGTGCCCGAGGTTCGCCGGTTCCTGTCCGAGTACGACCGGGCGGCCGCCGCGTAGGGACCTCGTCGGCCCCCGAGCGACGGCCGCCCGTACGGTGCGTGCGCGGCCCGGCTCCGTCACCGCCTGGCGCTCGTGCCCGGCGGTCAGTGCCCGGCGGTCAGGCCCTCAAGGTGGGAGAGGTCGTTCCAGACCTCCACGGCCGGGGCGCCGTACTCCCAGGACAGCACGCACAGCGCGGCCGTGCCGAGCTTGAACCGCTGGGCGTACTCGGGCGGCAGGCCCAGCCAGCGGGCGGTCAGGATGCGCAGCAGGTGGCCGTGCGCGAACAGGAGGACGTCCCGGTCGGCGCAGTGCATCACGGTGGTGTCCGGATCCGGGACGCCGTGCTCCTGGTGGAGGCCGGCGAGGAAGGCGTCCACCCGGGCGGCGACCTCGGAGAGCTTCTCGCCCCCGGGCACCCCGTCCCGCCAGATCAGCCAGCCGGGGTGGTCGGTGGCCCGGATGTCCGCGCCGGTGCGGCCCTCGTAGCTGCCGTAGTCCCACTCCATCAGCTCCGGGCGCTCCACCGCGCGGTCGCCGAAGCCGGCCAGCGCGCAGGTCTCCTTGGCGCGGCCCAGCGGACTGGTGTAGACGAGCGCGTCCGGCAGCCCGTTCCAGGGCGCCTTGGCGAGGCGGGCGCCGAGGGCCCGGGCCATCGCGCGGCCCTCCTCGGTCAGCGGGATGTCGGTGCGGCCGGTGTGGCGGCCGGTGGCGGACCACTCGGTCTCGCCGTGGCGGACCAGCACGATTCGGGCGGGCATGGAGGGCTCCTCGCAGCGGGGCGGTGGCAACGGTCGGTCTCGCCATCGAGCACCGGGTTCCATGATCCCCCACCCGGGCGGCGGACACGATCGCGGGCCGGTACCGACGGCCGGCGACGCCGACAGCCCCCGACCGACCGCCCGCGCTCACCTCCCACGCCGACCGCCCGCGTTCACCGCCCGCGCGGCGCCCGTTCCGGCCGGCGACGCCGTGCTCCGGCGTCCGGTCCGCACCGCGTCGTCGGACCCGGTCCGCACCGCGTCGTCGGACCCGGTACGCACCGAGTTGTCGGACCCGGATGCGACACTGGGCCGCACCATGAACGTCTCGACGAACGTCCCGCCCAGCGGGCCCGCTGAGCCGCTCGCCCAGCGGCTCGCCGAGCTGCGCGGACCGGCCCCCCAGCGCACTCTGAACGCCCGCTCCCTCGCCGCGCTCGCCGCCAATCCGGGCTGCCACCGCCGTGCCGTGCTCGACGCCGCCGGGGTGGACAAGTCGGTGCTGGCCGCCCGGCTCGGCCGGCCCGCCCCCTTCGGCCAGTCCCCGTTCGCGATCGCCCGCGGCGTGATCTTCGAGTCCCGGCTGAAGGCGGACGGCTACGCCCCGCTGCTGGAGCCGCTGCGCCGCCACCTCGGTGTCCCCGCGGACGGCCACGTCCCGCTGCAGGTGCCGGACCTGCTGCAGCGCTCCGGCCCGGCCGTCCGCGCGGACCGGACGATCGAGGCGCTGGGCCGGGCCGCCGCCGACCCCGAGGCCTGGACGCTGCTGGACCACCCGATGCTGCGCCTGGACGTGGCCGGCAGCACCGCCTACCTGGAGCCGGACGCACTCGTGGTCCACGGCGGGCGGTGCACGGTCGTCGAGATCAAGTCCTTCCCGGTGCTCGACGGCAGCGCGGACCCGGCGAAGGTCGGCGCCGCCGCCCGCCAGGCCGCCGTGTACGTGCTGGCGCTCCAGCACGCCGCCGCGGCGGCGGCCGGGCAGCCGCTCGCCGACGACCCGTACACCGAGCAGCGGCTGCCGGGCAGCCCCCGCACGAGCGTGCTGCTGGTCTGCCCGAAGGACTTCGGCAACCGGCCGACGGCGGTCGCCGTGGACGTCCGCCGGGAGCTGGCCACCACCCGCCGACAGCTGACCCGGATGACCGGCATCGACCGGTTGCTGGGCGCGCTGCCGCCCGGCGCGGACTTCGACCTGGCGGCCGACGAGGACGGCGCGCCGGCCCGGAGCACCGAGGAGCTGGCCGCCTCGGTCGAGGCGGTGCCCGCCGCGTACAGCCCGGACTGCCTGTCCGCCTGCGAGCTCGGCTTCCACTGCCGGGCCGAGGCCCGCTGCGGCGACCGGGTCGAGCAGCTCGGCCGGGGCGTGCGCGGCGAGCTGGGCAGCATCCGCACGGTGGCCGGGGCGTTGGCCGCCGCCTCGGGGGGCGCTGCCGGAACGGCCTGCGGCACCGGGGCCGCCCGTGACACAAGGACGGACGACCCCGACTCCCCACACTCCCCGGACGACCCGGACGACCCGGACGACCCGGACGACCCGGACGACCCGGACGACGCGGACGACGCGGACGACGCGGCCGAGCGTCTGGCCTACGCGGCCGCCCTTCGCGCGGAGGCCCTGGGGATCCGCGCATGAGCCTCCTCACCACCCTGGCCCGGCTGGAGGCCGTCCGCAGCGGCCGGGCCGAGCCGCTGGCCACCGTGCGGCACCGGCACCTGTCCGACCGCCCGATGGTGCTGGTCCCGCTGACCGCGGCCGGCGAGTCCGGGGCGCCGCTGGCGGTGATGCTGGGCACCGACCGGAACGCACCCCGGCTGCACCTGGTGCCGCAGCCGCTCAACCGCACCCTGCGGTTCGACTTCCTCGCCGAGCTGGCCGCCGACCTGCTGCCCTACCTGGAGTCCTTCGCCGACGACGTCGAGCAGATCGAGGGCTCCGAGAAGGACCCGGAGACCGGTGAGAAGACCCAGGTGTTCCGGGAGTTGTGCGCGGACGCCCCGCAGCTGATCGTGCCGAACGGCGCGGGCATCCACCACCTCGCCCTGATCGGCCGCTCGACCCGCTTCCGCCGCACCGTCGAGGACGACGAGCCGGGCCCCTACCCGGCGCCGGTCCGGGTGCCGCTGCTGGGCCGCTGGCTGACCCACCTCACCGACCGCGCCCAGGTGCCCGGCTCCAGCCTGCTGCTGCCGATGACCGGCCTGCTGGCGCGGCACTGGGCGACCGGCCAGAGCCACCTGGAGGACCAGCACCTGGCCGCCCGGCTCGCCTGGCACGACCCGCCGGCCGGCCTGACCGGCGCGCAGGCGGCCGAACTGGCCGAGTCCGCCCGGGACGAGCAGGGCCGGCTGCTGCACCCGCCGGCCGGCCCGGCCACCGACCCCCGCTTCGACGAGGCCGTGCTCGCCCCGGCGATCACCCGCTACGACGCCGCGGTGAGCGCCCTGCAGCACAGCACCGAGCAGCGCGACGAGGCCGCCGCCCAACGCGCCAGGGCCGCCGTGCGGGCCGCGGTCGGGCAGTTGGAGGAGGTGCTGACGGCGGTCCTGCTGCCCACCTGGCGGGACGTCTGGCGGGGTCTGGACCTGCTGCGGACCCTGCCGCCGGCCGGCCACCTGGCGGAGCGCTGGACGGCCGACCGCTGGTCCTACACCGGCCACCGGGACCGCCTGGCGGCCGGCGAGCCGCCGCAGCCCCGGCAGGACGACGCCGTCACCGCCGCCCGCAAGCTCGCCCAGCGCGAGCGCGAACAGGCCCGGTTGGACGTCCAGGAGGCGCTGGACGACCCGCTGGCGATGGCCGAACACCGGCTGGCCGGCGAGGCGTTCAGCGGCGTGGTGACCGAGGTGGTGCCGGCCTGGGACACCACCGGCCGCTCCCCCAAGCCCCGCCCGCTGGTCACCCTGCGCACCGCCGACCGCCCGCACGCGGATCCCGGCCGGGAGGTGCACCGGGTGTGGGGGCCTCCTCGGCCGGAGGGCGGCGGAGCGCCGGCCGCGCAGAAGGCCGAGGTCGTCGCGGTCGACGCGGCCGGGGGCACGATCACGCTGCGGGTGCTGTCCGGCATGGGCCGCAGGAAGGAGCCGGAGCCGGGCAGTCTGCCGGAGCCCGGCGAGCAGGTCACCTTCACCCTCTTCGAGTTGACCGTCCGCCAGTCCGCGCCGCTCCCCGAGCCGGACGACACCCCCTGGACGCACGGCGGCCCGCCAGGCGCCGCGCCCGTCCCCGTCCCGTCCGCCTCAGAGGAGTGGGAGTGATGGCCGCCTCGATCCCCGAGCAGACCCCCTCGCAGGCCCCTTCGCGGCCCTCCGAGCCGGCCCCGGGGGCCGCCGCCGACGCGGCGGTGGCCGCGATCCTCGCGGCGACCGTCCACCCGCCCGTCGGCGCCCCGCGCGGCGTGGTGGTGGACTCCCCGCCCGGCGCCGGGAAGTCGACGCTCGTGGTGCGGGCCGCCCGCGAGCTGGTCGGGGCCGGCGAGCGGCTGATGATCGTCGCCCAGACCAACGGCCAGGTGGACGACCTGGTCGGCCGGCTCGCCGAGAAGGCGCCGGAGCTGACGATCGGCCGGCTGCACGCCGCGGACTCCCGGCCCGGGCCGGAGGTGCTGAAGCACGCCAACGTCACGCCTTCCGACAAGGTCGCCGACCTGGTCGAGCACGACGTGGTGATCTCCACCTCGGCCAAGTGGCAGTGGGTGCGGGCGGAGGCGCCGTGGCGGCACGCGATCGTCGACGAGGCGTACCAGATGCGGTCCGACGCCCTGCTCGCGGTGGCCCGACTGTTCGAGCGGGCCCTGTTCGTCGGGGATCCCGGGCAACTGGACCCGTTCACCGTCGTCGGCACCGAGCAGTGGGCGGGCCTGTCGTACGACCCGTCCGGCAGCGCCGTGGTGACGATGCTGGCGCACAACCCGCAGATCGAGCCGCACCGGCTGCCGGTCTCCTGGCGGCTGCCCGCCAGCGCGGCACCGCTGATCTCGCGGGCCTTCTACCCGTACACCCCGTTCCGTTCCGGCACCGGCCCGGACGACCGTCGGCTGACCGCCGCCGTCCGCCCCGACGGCTCGGCACTGGACGCCGTGATCGACCGGGCCGCCGAGCACGGTTGGGCGCTGCTGGAGCTGCCCGCCCGGCACACCGTACGGACCGATCCGCAGGCCGTGGCGGCGGTCGCGGCCACCGTCCGCCGCCTGCTGGAGCGCGGCGTGACGGCGCACTCCGAGCAGGGTGAGGCGCCGCTGACCGCCGACCGGATCGCCGTCGGCACCGCGCACCGCGACCAGGCGGCGGCGGTGCGCGCGGCGCTGCTCCGGGTCGGCGTCCCGGTGGACGGCGCCGCCGGGCCGGCCGTCACCGTGGACACCGCCAACCGGCTGCAGGGCCGGGAGTACGACGTCACCGTGGTGCTGCACCCGCTCTCCGGCCGCCCCGACGCGACCGCCTTCCACCTGGAGACCGGTCGGCTCTGTGTGCTCGCCTCCCGCCACCGGCACGCCTGCATCGTGGTGGCCCGGGCCGGGATCGCCGAGCTGCTCGACGAGCACCCCTCCACCGAGCCGGTGCAGTTGGGCGTCCCGGTGGCCTTCCCGGACGGCTGGGAGGCCAACCACCAGGTGTTGCACCACCTGGGCGGCCACCGGGTCCGCCTGCGTTAGCGGGTCACTCGGTCTCGCAGACGGCGAAGGCCTTGATGGGGGTGTGGTCGGCCTGGGCGAACCAGGTGGTCGCGTCCTGGGACGGGCCGTTGTAGACGACGGCGTCGCTCGCCCCGGCCGGGAGCTGGTACCCGCCGCCGGTCAGGTGGGTGCCGCTCGGGCAGGTCGCCCGCGACGGGGCGCCCGGGGCGCTCGGCGCGCCCTGCACCACCACCGCGGACTCGGCGGCGACGGCCGGCGGCGCGGCGGCCAGGGCGAGGGCGGGGAGGGTCAGCAGGACACCGGTGGACAGGGCCTTCCGCACGGACACGGGGATTCTCCTTGGTGGGACGAGTGGAACGGCTGGACACCGGATCAACCGGTTCGCATGCGATCCGGTCACTCGGCTGATGGGCGGCGCCCGAAGCGCGCCCCCGGCGCACGCCGGGGAATAGCGCCCGCACGCGCACCGTTCCGCTACCGGCCGCCGCCGCGAGACAATGGACGACGGCCACACCCCGGGCGGCGCAGCCCGGAGCAGTTCTGCCCGCCCCATCGAGACCCGGAGGTGTCCGTCCATGCCCGACTCCCCTGCAGAGTCGACCGAGCCCACCAGGCGTCTGCGTCCGGTGCAGCTGCTGTTCGAGCCGCAGTCCGCCGAACCGGAGCCGGAACGGTTCTTCGACCTGGAGTCGATCGAGGACCCGGCGGAGCTGCTGCGCCGCTCCACCGAACTGGCCCTGGCCTTCCGGGCGGCCGCCGAGCGGGCCACGGACTTCCAGGCGGTCGCCGCCGCGCAGCTCGCCGACCCGCGCCGGTTCGACGCTCTGTCGGGTGCCGAGGTCGCCGTGCGGGCGGACTGGACCCCGGACTACGCCGCCAAGATGATCGAGTACGGTCGCACCCTGCTCCAGCCGCGCCGCCACGAGGACTGAGCGCCCGGCGGGCCGTCCGTCGGCGGTCCCGGCCACCCGTTCACTGGCCACTGGCATATGCGCGGCGGGGAAGGGTACGCCGTTCCCCGCCCCCCTGTCCGGCAAACGGTGCTTTCCGCCGCGCCCGGGGTGCGCACGGCGCACGCTGCTGTGCGTGGACATCTGGACGCATCAGTCGGTGGAGTACGTCAGCGCGGCCGGGGAGGCCTGGCTCGCCTCCGCCAGCGAGTACCCGCACAGCATGCGCGCCCTCTGGGAGACCCGCCCGTGGGCGCCGTCGGTGCTGCCCTGCGGGCGCGCCTTCGACGTGATCAGCCTGCCGGCGCTGTTCGGCCGCCGGGTGCTGGACGAGCTGTGGGCCTCCGGGCCGGGCTGCGGCCCGGTCGCCACCCACCGGGGGCGGACGCTGCTGTTCGTGCAGCCCGGTGCGGCGCCCCGGCTGCGCCGGCTGCTGGCCTGGGAGGAGTGGGCCCGGGACGTGCCGCCGCTGCTCTGCCACGGAAAGGGCGACGCGGTGACCGTGCCGCCGCTGCAGCGGATGGTGAACGGCCCGGATTCGCCCGGGCAGGGCGCGGGCCGCTGGATCGTCGCCCCTGAGGAGCGGGAGCCCTGGCTTCCCGGCGCCTCGGTGGTGCTGTGGGCGTGCGTCCGGGCGGCGCGGGAGCGGGGCGCGCCGGTCGCCGCGGCGGCCGCGGTCGTGACCGGCGGGTGAACGCGGGGCGACCGGCATTCGATTTTGGCTCGGCCGCGCGGCGCTGCTAGAGTCTTCTCTGTCAGCAGGCGCCGCTAGCTCAGTTGGTTAGAGCAGCTGACTCTTAATCAGCGGGTCCGGGGTTCGAGTCCCTGGCGGCGCACAGACAGTCGGAAGGCCCCTCGCGAAAGCGAGGGGCCTTCCGGCGTTTCCAGGCCGCGAGCCGGACCGGGGCCCGCCCGGGCCGTCCCGAGGCGGACCCGGAGCGGGACCGCCCGCCGGAGCGGACGGCCCCGCCGGGGTTCAGCGGCCGCGCAGTGCCCGGTAGCGGGCGACCAGCTCGGCGGTGGAACTGTCCAGCTGCTCCGCGCCCTCGCCGGTCAGCAGGACCGGCTCGATCCGCTTGGCGAGCACCTTGCCCAGCTCGACGCCCCACTGGTCGAAGGAGTCGATGTTCCAGATCGCGCCCTGGACGAACACCTTGTGCTCGTAGAGCGCGACCAGCTGGCCGAGCACCGAGGGGGTCAGCTCGCCGGCCAGGATGGTGGTGGTCGGGTGGTTGCCCTTGAAGGTCTTGTGCGGGACGAGTTCGGCCGGCACGCCCTCGGCGGCGACCTCCTCCGGGGTCTTGCCGAAGGCCAGCGCCTGGGTCTGGGCGAAGAAGTTGGCCAGCAGCAGGTCGTGCTGGGCGACCAGGCCCGGGAGCAGGTCGGCGACGGGCTTGGCGAAGCCGATGAAGTCGGCCGGGATCACCTTGGTGCCCTGGTGCAGCAGCTGGTAGTAGGCGTGCTGGCCGTTGGTGCCGGGCGTGCCCCAGACCACCGGGCCGGTCTGCCAGTCCACCGGGGTGCCGTCGCGGGTCACCGACTTGCCGTTGGACTCCATGTCCAGCTGCTGCAGGTAGGCGGTGAACTTGGACAGGTAGTGCGAGTACGGCAGCACTGCGTGCGCCTGGGCGTCGAAGAACGCGCCGTACCAGACGCCCAGCAGGCCGAGCAGCAGCGGGACGTTGCGCTCCGGCGGGGCGGTGCGGAAGTGCTCGTCGACCAGGTGGAAGCCGTCCAGCATCTCGCGGAAGGCGTCCGGGCCGATGGCGACCATCAGCGAGAGGCCGATCGCCGAGTCGTAGGAGTAGCGGCCGCCGACCCAGTCCCAGAACTCGAACATGTTGGCGGTGTCGATACCGAAGTCCTGCACGCCCTGCGCGTTGGTGGACAGCGCGACGAAGTGCTTGGCGACCGCCTCCTGGCCGGCGCCGAGGCCGCCGAGCAGCCAGTCCCGGGCGGAGACCGCGTTGGTGATGGTCTCGATGGTGGTGAAGGTCTTCGAGGCGACGATGAACAGGGTCTCGGTCGGGTCGAGGTCGCGGACGGCCTCGTGGAGGTCGGCGCCGTCGACGTTGGAGACGAAGCGGACGTCGAGGTCGCGCTTGGTGAACGAGCGGAGCACCTCGTGGGCCATCGCGGGGCCGAGGTCGGAGCCGCCGATGCCGATGTTGACGACGGCGCGGATCGGCTTGCCGGTGTGGCCCTTCCACTCGCCGCTGCGGACCCGTTCGGCGAAGCCGGCCATCTTGTCGAGGACGGCGTGCACGGCGGGCACCACGTTCTCGCCGTCGACCTCGATCACGGCGCCGCGCGGGGCCCGCAGAGCGGTGTGCAGGACGGCGCGGTGCTCGGTGATGTTGATCTTCTCGCCACGGAACATCGCGTCCCGCAGCTCGGCGACGCCGGTCGCGGCGGCGAGTTCGCGCAGCAGCTCCAGCGTCCCGTCGGTGACCAGGTGCTTGGCGTAGTCCACGTGCAGGTCGCCGACCTGGAGGGTGTAGCGGCGGCCGCGCTCCGGATCGGCGGCGAACAGCTCGCGCAGGTGGGTGTCGCCCAGTTCGGCCCGGTGCTTGGCCAGGGCGGCCCACTGCGGGGTGCGGTCGAGCGGGGTGCGGTCGAGCGGGGTGCGGTCGAGCGGGGTGCGGGCGTCGGCGCGGGTCTCCGACATCGGTGTGTCCTCGATTCATCTGGGTGCAGAAACCGGCAGGGCCAGGCGTGAGGGCCAGGCAGCAAAGGGCCTGCGCGAGGTCGTGCGGGTACTGGTGGTGCGCCGACTCCGTTGACGGCCTGCCCGGGTTCAGCCTATGCAACCCCGGGGGTGGTCGCGCACATTCCGCCCCGCCACGGCGGACGGGCCGTCACCTCGCGGTTTGCCGCTCCGCGTCACCCCGCGGTGCCCGCTCCGCCGTCATCTGCGCTCCGAGCGCAGGTCCAGCCCGCGCAGCACCCGGTCGACCAGCTCCGGGTCGGCGCCGGGCTCGCTGCGGGCGGCGAGCATCTCGCGGCGGGAGGCGGCGATCATCTCCTGCTCGACCTCCCGGGCGGCCCGCCACTGGGAGAGCCGCAGCTTGGCCTCGGCGGCCTCCTCCTCGGCGTAGTTCTCCGGGCAGAGCCGGGCCAGCCGGTCGTGCTGACGGTCCCGCAGGCGGTCGGCGACCTCGCCCGGGAGCCGGTCCTGCTCCTCCAGCTCGCCGAGCCGTCTGAGCCCGGCCTTGGCGGCCCGCCACCAGAGCTGACGGACGGCCTGCTCGTGCTTGTCCTGGTCGATGTCCAGTTCGAACCGCTTGGCCAGCCAGGGCAGGGTCAGGCCCTGCACCAGCAGCGTGAAGAGGACCACGCTGAAGGCGACGAAGACCAGCCGGCCGCGTTCGGGGAACTCGGCGCCGGAGTGCAGGGTGAGCGGGACGGCGAGGGCCAGGGCGACGGTGGCCACGCCCCGCATGCCGGACCACCAGAGGATCACGCTCTCCCTCCAGCTGAAGGGGGTGTCCTCGTCGTCGCCGCTGCGCAGCCTGCGCGAGAGCCAGCCGGCCGGCAGCAGCCACAGCAGCCGGACCAGCACGACGACGGCGATCACCACGGCGGCGTCGCCGATGAAGCCGGTCCAGCCGCGGCCGGCCTCCTTGAGCACGGTGGCCAGCTCCAGGCCGATCAGGCCGAAGGCGACTCCGGTGATCAGGATCTCGACCACCTCCCAGAAGGCGTTGCCCACCAGGCGGTAGGAGACCGCGTCGGCGTCGGAGGCCCGCTCGGCCAGGTAGAGCGCGCAGACCACGACGGCGAGCACGCCGGAGCCGTGGATCTCCTCGGCCAGGGTGTAGGCGGCGAAGGGCACCAGCAGGTTGAGGGCGACCTGCTGCGTCGGGTCGTCCAGGCGTTCGGAGAGCTTGGCGTTGATCCAGCCGAGCGCCACGCCGACGGCCACGGCCAGCACCGCGGACAGGACGAAGCGCAGCACCGCGTCGCCGACCGAGAAGTCGCCGCTGACCATGGCCTCGATCGCCAGCGAGTAGATGACGATCGCGGTGACGTCGTTGAACAGGCCCTCGCTCTCCAGGATCGCCACCAGGCGGCGGGGCAGTCCGATGCTGTCGGCCACCGCGACGGCGGCGACCGGGTCGGGCGGGGAGACCAGCGCGCCGACCGCGATGGCGGCAGCGAGGGGGAGGGCCGGCAGCAGCCAGTGCACGGTGGCGGCCACCGCGACGGTGGTGACCACGACCAGGGCGACGGCCAGCAGCAGGATCGAGCGGATGTTGGCCTTGAAGTACCGCACGGAGGAGCGCCGGGCGACGGCGAAGATCAGTGGCGGCAGGACCAGCGGGAGGATCAGCTCGGGCTCGATGGTGACGTCCGGGATCTGCGGGACGAGTGCCATGACGATGCCGAGCAGGGTCATCAGGACCGGTTGCGGCACACCGGTCTTGCGGCCGAGCGGCATGGTGACCACGGAGGCGAGCAGCACCAGGAAGAACAGGGGCAGCTGGCCCACGGGGGGTTCCTCTCGACGACGGACGGCCGAGCGCCGCCAGGATAAATCTGACAATGCGCCCATCAGTGGAGACTCGCCGCACAGGCGGGGTTGACCTCAAGTCCACTTCACGTTCGAGGATCAGGGCGGTCGAGCGGTCGAGCGGTCGAGCGGTCGAGCGGTCGAGCGGTCGAGCGGTCGAGCAACGGAATGGTCGAGCGGTCGAGCAGTGGAATGGTCGAGAGGGCGGGAGCAGACATGAAGGCGGTCACCGTGACGGAGTCCGGCGGTCCGGAGGTCCTGCGGGTCGTCGAGGTGCCCGATCCGGAGCCCGGCCCGGGCCAGGTGCGGGTGCGGGTGTACGCCGCCGGGGTGCAGCCGGTGGACCTCGCGATCCGGGAGGGGTTCCGGCCGCCGGGGGTGACGGCCGAGCCGCCGTTCGTCCTCGGCAACGAGTTCGCCGGGGTGGTGGAGCGGCTGGGGCCGGACAGCGGCCACTGGGCGGTCGGCGACGAGGTGCTGGGCTTCCGGCTGCTGCACAGCCAGGCCGAGCTGGTCACGGTGGACGCCGCCCAGTTGGTCGCCAAGCCGGCCGGGATGCCCTGGGAACAGGCCGGCTCGCTCTCCGCCTCCGGCCAGACCGCGCACGTCGCGCTCACCCTGCTCGGCGTCGGCCCCGGCGACACCGTGCTGGTGCACGGCGCCTCGGGCGGGGTCGGCACGGTGGCCGTCCAGCTGGCCCTTGCGTGGGGCGCCACCGCGGTCGGCACGGCGAGCGAACGCAACCACGCCTATCTGCGCGAGCTGGGCGCGGTGCCGGTCGCGTACGGGGAGGGCCTCGTCGAGCGGGTGCGGGCGGCGGCGCCCCAGGGCGTGACCGCGGCCTTCGACGCGGCCGGGCGGGGCGCGCTGGAGGCCTCGGTCGAGCTGGTGGCCGACCTGAACCGGATCGGCACCGTGGTCGACTACCCGGGTGCCCGGCGGCTGGGCGTCCGGCAGCTGCGGGCGCCGCGCACGGCCGAGCGGCTGGCCGAACTGGTCCGGCTCTGGGAGTCGGGCGGCCTTCGGCTGGAGGTCTCCGAGGCCCTACCGCTGGAGCGGGCCGCCGAGGCCCACCGGCTGGTCGGCACCGGGCACGTCCGGGGCAAGGTGGTGCTGACCATGTGATCCCCCGGGCCCCTCGGGCTCCCCTCCGGGCCGATTGTGTGTTCCGGCCGCTGACCAGGTAATGTTCTCCAGGTCAGCAGGCGCCGCTAGCTCAGTTGGTTAGAGCAGCTGACTCTTAATCAGCGGGTCCGGGGTTCGAGTCCCTGGCGGCGCACAGACAGCCGGAAGGCCCCTTGCGAAAGCGAGGGGCCTTCCGGCGTTTCGCCTTGCACGTCCGTCGCCGTCCGCGCCCGTCCGCGCCCGTGCGGGGACGGCGGGAGGACGGGAAGCGGGTCAGCGCCGCACCGGCGGGAAGGCGTGTCGGCGGGCACCGACGACCACGGTGAGGACGGGGAGCATCAGCGCGAGGACCGTCCAGGGCAGGGCGCCCGTGCCCAGACGGCCCAGGACGACGCCGCCGACCACCCCGCCGCCGGCCATCGCGACGTTCCACAGGGTGACCAGCATCGCCTGGGCGGCGTCCTGCTGCTCGCCGCCCGCGTCGCCGACGGCGGTCTGCAGCAGGGTCGGGGCGCCGCCCCAGCCGAGGCCCCAGAGCAGCGCCGCGAGGTACAGCAGCGGCGCGCTGCCGGACCCCACCGCGAGGATGCCCGCCGTCACCGCGACCAGCAGCGTGCCGCCGATCGTCAACTGCCGCAGCCGGCGGTGGATGTGGGCGCCGACGGTCCAGATGCTCACCAGCGAGGCCAGGCCGAAGACCAGCAGCACCGTGCCGGTGGCACCGCCGAGGCCGGCCCCCTCGAGGAAGGGCGCGATGTAGGTGAACAGGATGGTGTGCGCGAGCACGAAGAGCACCGTCACGCCGAGCACCGGCACCACGCCGGGCACGGTCAGTGCGCGTCGGACCGGCGCGCGCTCGCCGGCCGGCCGTCCGGGCAGGTCGGGCAGCAGCGCCGCGATCCAGCCGATCACGCCGACCGCCAGTGCCGTCATGGCCAGGAAGGGCACCCACCAGCCGAGCATCCGGCCCAGGAACGTGCCGATCGGCACTCCGAGCGACAGCGCCACCGGCACACCCGCCATTGCGACGGCCATCGCCCGGCCCTGCTGCTCGGCCGGCACCAGCCGACGGGCGTAACCGGCCAGCAGCGCCCAGGCGAGGCCCGCAGCGACGCCCGCGAGGAAGCGGGCGGCCATCGTGAGCGGGTAGTCGGCGGAGGCCGCGGTCACCGTGTTGGCCACGGCGAAGCCGGCCATGGCGGTGAGCAGCAGCCTCTTGCGGTTCCAGCCGGCGGTGGCCGCGGTGAGCGGGATCGCGGTGACGGCGGTCCCGATCGCGTAGACGGTGACGGTCTGCCCGGCAGCCGACTCGCTGACGCCGAGGGCCCGGCCCATCCCCGGCAGGACGCCGGCGGGCAGGGTCTCGGTGAGCGCGGTGACGAAGACCGCCGTGGCCAGGGCGAGCAGGGCGGGGAGCGGGAAGGACTTGCGGGACACCTGATCGGGGAGCTGTGTGGTCGCCATGGGGACCATGCTTGGACCTGACACCGGTGTGAGGTTCAAGAGGTTCAGGCACGGCCCCCGGGGCGTCGGGCCCCCGGGACGTCGGGGCTCCGCGGCGTCGGGGCTCCGCGGCCAGGGGATCCGGAACCCCGGATCAGCGGCCGAAGTAGGCGTCGAAGTTCCGGGAGAACTCCCGGCCGCCGAACCGGTCCCAGTCGACCGACCAGGCCATCAGCCCGCGCAGGTTCGGCTGGGCGCCCGAACGCGGCACGTACGCACCGCAGTCGGTGAGCTTGGTGAGGCAGTCCAGCGCCTTGTCGACCTCGGCGGGGGCGACGTAGCCGTTGCCCGCGTTCGTGGTGGCCGGCATGCCGATGGCGACCTTGGCGGCGGGCAGCGCCGGGAACACGTTGGCGGTGTCGCCCGCCACCGGGAAGCCCTTGAGCAGCATGTCGGTCATCGCGACGTGGAAGTCGGCGCCGCCCATGGAGTGGTACTGGTTGTCCAGGCCCATGACGGACCCGGAGTTGTAGTCCTGGACGTGCAGCAGGGTGAGGTCGTCGCGCAGCGCGTGGATCACCGGCAGGTACGCCCCGGCGCGCGGGTCCTGGCCGCCCCAGGGGCCGGACCCGTAGTACTGGTAGCCGAGTTGGACGAAGAAGGTCTCCGGCGCCATGGTCAGCACGAAGCCCGGGCCGTACGTGGCCTTGAGGGTCTTCAGCGCGGAGATCAGATTGACGATGACCGGGCTGGTCGGGTGTCTGAAGTCGGTGTCGCCGGTGTCGAGGGAGAGCGAGTGGCCCTCGAAGTCGATGTCCAGCCCGTCCAGACCCCACTTGTCGATGATCGCCGAGACGGAGCTGACGAAGGTGTCGCGGGCCGCCGTGGTGGTCAGCCGGACCTGCCCGTTCTGGCCGCCGATCGAGATCAGCACCTTCTTGCCCTGGGCGCGCTTGGCGGCGATGGCGGCCTTGAAGTCGGCGTCGGACTCGGCGGTCGGGCACTCGGTGGCCGGGCAGCGGTTGAAGCGGATGTCACCGGAGGTGACGGAGGTGGGCTCGCCGAACGAGAGGTCGATGAAGTCCCAGGAGTTCGGGACGTCGGCCATCCGGGTGTAGCCGGCACCGTTGGCGAAGCTCGCGTGCAGGTAGCCGACCAGGGCGTGGCTGCCGGCGGGCGGGGTGGTGGGGGTGCCGGTCGGGGTCACGGTGGGCGTGGGCGTGGGCGTGGCCGTGGGTGTGGGCGTGGGTGTGGCCGTGG
Source organism: Streptomyces sp. NRRL S-350 (assembly GCF_000719705.1). Classification (GTDB taxonomy): domain Bacteria; phylum Actinomycetota; class Actinomycetes; order Streptomycetales; family Streptomycetaceae; genus Kitasatospora. The sequence continues at coordinate 47,809 of NZ_JOHO01000016.1, forward strand.
GTGTGGGCGTCGGTGTCGGTGTCGGACTGGGGGCGCCCGGGCCGTCCAGCGAGACGTCGTCCGCGTAGTAGGTGCCCTGGCCGTACCAGCCGTGCGTGTACACGGTGGCGCTGGTCTGGGTGGCGCCGGTGGTGAAGGTGAGGCTGAGCTTCTGGTAGGAGCCGCCGGTGCCGGGCGTCCAGGTGCTGGGGCCACCGCCGTCGACGCCGAGGTAGACGTACGAGCCGTTGACGTAGGCGCTGAGGGTGTAGGTGGTGCCGGGGGTGACGGTGACGGTCTGGCCGCACTGGGCGGTGTCGCCGGCCGTGGCCGCGGCGGCGAGCGCGCGGCTGCCGCCGTGCACCGGGCCGGTGACGACGCTGCCGGTGCCGCCGGAGCAGTTCCAGGGGCCGAGCGAGCCCGATTCGAAGCCGCCGTTGGCCAGGAACTCGCCGGCCGAGGCGGCGGGGGCGAGGCCCAGGGTGACGCCGACCAGGGCGGCTGCGGCGACGGCGGAGGCGGTTCCGGCGGCGAGTGCGGCGCGGCGGTGTGGGGGTGTGGTTCTGCGCATGCGGGCGCTCCTGCGGTGGCACGGTCGTGGGGGACGTCCGAGGGCGCGCCGGGGCGCGTGGGGGTGGGGAACGGCCCGGCCCGGCACCCGAGTTGGACTAGACCACTGAAGTGGATCCGGCGGGGCGCTGTCAATGGTCCAGACCGGTTCGAGCGGCCCCCGGCCGTCCCGGCCGCCCGCCCCGGTTGCCGGTTGTGACACCCCGTCGAAGGATGGAGGGGTGACCTCGCCCGGCTACCTCCGCCACCCGCACCTGAACGGCGGCCTGCTGACCTTCACCGCCGAGGACGACGTGTGGATCGCCCCGCTGGACGCCGACGCCGGCTCCACCGGCCGGGCCTGGCGGGTCACCTGCGACCGGACCCGGGTCAGCCACCCCCGCCTCTCCCCCGACGGCGCCACCCTCGCCTGGACCAGCTGGCTGAGCCTGGCCCCCGAGGTGTGGACCGCCCCCGTCGACGGCGGCGAGGCCCGGCGGCTCAGCTACTGGGGCAGCCAGGACACCCGGGTCCGGGGCTGGCTGCCCGACGGCGAGGTCCTGGCCGTCACCTCCTACCACGAGCCCTTCGGCCACTACACCTGGGCGCACGCCCTGCCGCCGGACGGCTCCCCCGGCCGCCGGATGCCCTGGGGCCCCGTCGGCGACGCCCAGATGAGCCGCGAACGGACCGTGCTGCTCACCGGCTCCGCCCCGCACGAACCCGCCGCCTGGAAGCGGTACCGGGGCGGCGCCACCGGCCGGCTCTGGGCCGACGGCGACCGGATCCTGCCCGACCACGCCGGACACCTCGCCAACCCCATGCCCGTCGGCGGGCGGGTCGCCTTCCTCTCCGACCACGAAGGCATCGGCAACCTCTACTCCTGCCGCCCCGACGGCACCGACCTGCGCCGGCACACCGACCACGCCTCCTACTACGCCCGCGAGGCCGCCACCGACGGCACCCGGATCGTCTACCAGCACGCCGGCGACCTCTGGCTGCTCGACGGCCTGGACGCGCCCGCCCCCCGCCGGCTGCACGTCCCGCTCGGCGGCGCCCGGGCCGGGCGCCGCCCGTACCAGGTCAGCGCTGCCACCCAGGTCAAGGACCTCGCCTGCGACCAGACCGGCCGGGCCGGGGTGGTCACCGTGCGCGGCAGCCAGTACTGGCTCACCCACAAGGACGGCCCGGCCCGCGCGCTCGCCGACACCCCGGGCGTGCGGACCCGGCTCCCCGTCGTGCTCGGCCACACCGGCGAGGCCGCCTGGATCACCGACGCCCACGGCGCCGACGCGATCGAGGTGATGCCGCTGCCCGGGCACGAGGGCGGCGAGAAGCACCGCCACCGGGCACTCGCCACCGGGCGGCTCGGCCGCGTCCTGGAGCTCACCGCCTCCCCCGACGGCAGCCACCTCGCCGCCTCCTCCTCGGACGGGCGGCTGCTGCTGGTCCGCGCCGCCGACGGCGAGGTCCGCGAGCTCGCCGCCTCCGGCTACGGGCCGGTCTCCAGCGCCCGCTTCTCCCCGGACTCACACTGGATCGCCTGGTCCCAACCGGTCGCCGGCCGCTCGCTGCGCCGGATCAGGCTCACCCGCACCGACACGCCCGCGCCGACCACCGAGGTCACCGACGGCCGCTTCGAGGACGAGCAGCCGGTGTTCACCCGGGACGGCCGCTACCTGGCCTTCCTCTCCTGGCGCGGCTTCGACCCCGTCCACGACGTGCACACCGGCGACCTCTCCTTCCCGGTCGGCTGCCGCCCGTACCTCGTGCCGCTCACCGCCGACACGCCCTCGCCGTTCGCCGCCCCCGTCGACGACGGCGCCCCGCACGGCAACGGCGGCGGCGACGGCACCGTCCGGGTCGACCCCGAAGGCATCGGCGACCGGCTGCTGCAGTTCCCGGTGATCGCCTCCAAGTACTCGGCCACCGACGCGGTGCGCGGCGGCCTCGTCTGGCTGCGCTGGCCGATCTCCGGCACCCTCGGGCAGACCTTCGCCGGCCCGGAGGACACCTCGGGCCGCCCCTCGCTGGAGTACTTCGACCTGGCCCGGGGCACCCGCAGCACGCTGGTGGACAACCTGGACGGCTACGCCGTCTCCGGCGACGGCGGCACGATCGCCGTCTACTCGGCCGGGACGCTCCGGGTGATCCCGGTCGCCGCCCCCGCCGTCGGCACCGGCGTCGACCTGCGCCGGATCACCCACACCGTGCACCCGGCCGCCGAGTGGCGCCAGGCCTACCACGAGGCCGCCCGGATCGTCCGCGACCAGTTCTGGGACGAGGGGATGTGCGGCCTGGACTGGCCCGCCCTCGTCGCCCAGTACGAACCCCTGCTGGAACGCGTCTGCTCACCCGACGACTTCGCCGACCTGCTGCGCGAACTCCTCGGCGAACTGGGCACCTCGCACGCCTACGTCACCCCGTCCCGGCGCGCCGAGGGCCCCACCCTCGCCCGGCAGCCGCTCGGCCTGCTCGGCGCCAACGCCCGCCGCTCCCCCGACGGACGCTGGCTGGTCGGCCGGGTGCTGCCCGGCGAATCCTCCGACCCCCGCGCCCGGGCCCCGCTGGCCGCCCAGGGCGTGCGGGACGGCGACGAACTCGTCGAGATCGGCGGCCGCCCGGTGGACCCGGTGCGCGGACCCCTGCCCCTGCTCGCCGGCACCGGCGGCACCACCGTGGACCTCGCCCTGCGCAGCGCCCCGGACGGTCCGGTCCGGCGGATCGCGGTCACCCCCCTGACCGACGAACGGCCGATCCGCTACCAGGACTGGGTGGCCAAACGCCGCTCCCTGGTACGGGAGTTCAGCGACGGGCGGTGCGGCTACCTGCACATCCCGGACCTCGGCGGCTCCGGCTGGGCCCAGTTCAACCGGGACCTGCGGCGCGAACTGGACAAGCCCGCACTCGTCCTGGACGTACGCGGCAACGCCGGCGGCAACGTCTCCGAACTGGTCCTGGAGAAACTCACCCGGCACGTCCTCGCCTGGGACTTCACCCGGGACCGCCAGCCCGTCCGGTGGCCCCGGCACGCGCTGCGCGGCCCGCTGGTCGCCCTCGCCGACGAGGCGACCAGCTCGGACGGGGACGTGATCATCGCGGCCATCAAACTGCTCGGGCTCGGCCCCGTCATCGGCAACCGCACCTGGGGCGGGGTGGTCGGCATGTCCGGGCGGCACACCCTCGGCGACGGCACCCAGATCTCGGTGCCGAAGAACGCCTCCTGGTTCGGCGGCGGCCTCGGCTGGTCGGTGGAGAACCGGGGCGTCGAACCGGACGTCCACGTGCTGCGCACCCCGCGTGACTGGGCCCGGGGGCGGTACCCCGAACTCGTCACCGCCGTCCAGCTCGCCCTGGAACTGCTGGAGGACGCGCCCGCCTCCGTGCCCCCGCCGGAGTCCACGCCCCGGCCGGACCTGCGCCGCCCCCCGCTGCCGCCACGGTCACGGTGACGGCAGCGGGGGCGGGGGTCACGGGAGCGGGGGCCGCTTCCGGTGGGGTCAGTCCCAGGGGTCGCCCTCGGCCGTCATGTTCTCGGCGGCACGCCGGTCGGCCTCCTCCTGGAAGCGCCGCTCCTGGGTGAGCCGCTCCTGGGAGCGCTGCTCCTGGGTGAGCCGGTCCTGGGTCTGGCGGATGCGCTCGATCTCGTCGCCGTACGCGTCGGCGGCCTCGTCGTGGGCGAGGGCGGCGCGCTCGGACGAGTACGCGCCGGTGGTCTCGTGCTGCGGCGGCCGGTGGAACAGCCTGTCGAAGATGCCCATGACTCCTCCTCCAGAGGGAATGTCGGAATACCGGGCTGCCCCCACTCTCACACCGGGTTCCGACGGCCGCACGTTGAGTCCTTGGTCCCTGGTCGGAGCGCCCAAGGGCCGTGGCGCGAGCGCAGCCGGCGGGCGCAGGGTGGAGGCGTCGGACGAACTGACGCCACCGTCTGGAGCCCGCTGTGACCGTCGTACCTTCCGGAAGCCACGCCCGGCGCACCGCCGAGGACCCGCACGGCGGACCCCGTCGACGGGTCGGCCCGCTCGCCGCCCTGGACGGCCGGCTGCCCGGCGCGCACGACCTGCTGCTGATGCAGTGCCCCGGCTCGCTGCGGCCCCTCGCGGGCGGCGAACTGCCGGACTGGGCGCGCGTGGTGCTGCGGACGCACCCGTGGGTGACGGTCGGCCGGGCGCCCGCCGTCGTCGGCCACCCGGCCGACCTGCCGCACCCGGAGCGCTGCACCAGGGACGTGGAGGCCGCGCCCGAAGTCCGGTTCCCCGTGACCGTGCGCGGCCCGCACCCCGGGCAACGGCTCGACGCCCTGGCACCCTGGGCGGCGGTCGCCCGGACGCTGCGGCCCGAACAGCTGATCGGGCGGCGGGAGCTGCTGGCACCCGGGCGGATCGCCGAGGTCCCGGCGCTGGCCCTGCTGCCGGAGGTCGGCGGGCTGGTGTCGGACCACCGGCTGCCGTGGGGCCCGGTCGGCGCCGTCGCCTACGAACTGGCCGCCGGGCTGCCGGTCACCGGGCCGCTGACCCCGCTGCGGCTGGTCCTGCGGGCCCCGCAGCCGGTCAGCCGCCGCGACGCGCTGCAACTGTGGCGGGCGCTCGTCAAGCTGCCGGTGCCGGTGCAGGCCGAGTTGGAGACCCGACACGGCGGGGTGCGGTTGGCCGAGTACGCGGCCTCGCCGTACACCCTGACGCTGCAGACGCCGCACGGCCCCCGAGAGGTCCGCGACCCGTGGTTCCCGCGCGATCCGTACGCCTGAACGCCCCCGCCGGTCGGGCCGGTCGGGTGGCCCGACCGGCCCGAGGACGGCGCCGGCGCCCCACAGCCCGGGCGGCCTCAGCCGGTGACGCTGGGGGCCCCGGTCTCCAGGTGGCCGGTGAAGCGCTGGGACCAACTGCCGTCCGCGTCCACGGTCACCGTGAAGTCGTACCAGCCGTTGGTGTACGCCACCGCGTTGAAGTAGTCGCTCACGCTGCCGCCGGCCGGGACCCGGTACGTCCAGGGGCCGTCCGTGCGGTAGTTGTCGGAGGCGATGGTGAAGGTCATCGGCGAAGTGCCCGAGTTGGCCAGCTTGAAGTAGACGGCCGGCTTGCCGGTGCCCGGTTCGACCGCGTACGAGGCGGTGACGGCCGCGTTCTTGCCCGCCTTGGTGGCGTCGCCCCTGAAGCGGCGCAGGAACCGGTTGGGGCCGACGACGGTCAGGTCGTACGGGCCGCCGCCGAAGCCGGTGCCGCAGTTGAAGAAGTCGCTGGTGGCGCCGCCGGCATCGACGGTGTACTGCCAGGGGCCGCCGCCGCGGTAGGCGTTGGCGTAGGCCGCGAAGTGCGTGGTCCTCACCGCCGCCGCACCCGTGTTCTCCATCCTGATCCAGACCTTCATCACCCCGGCCGAGCCGAACTCCAGGTGGTCCAGGTTGGCGTTCGGCTGGTAGGGCAGGGCGCGGGCCGGGCGGGTGCCGGGTTCCTGCACCGGCAGCTGGTTGTCGACCGGGGCGGGGTTGGGCAGGGGGCCGCAGGCGGACAGGCCGATGGTCTGCGAGGTGTCGGGCAGCGCGGGCAGGCCGTAGACCGGGTTGGCGAAGTCGAACACGCTGGTCAGGTCGCCGCAGACGCGGCGGCGCCAGTCGCTGATGTTGACGCACTTGGCGGGCGTGCCGAGGGCGGCGGTCCAGGCCTCCAGGAAGCGCAGGACCGAGGTGTGGTCGAAGGTCTCGGAGTTGACCCAGCCGCCGCGCGTCCACGGCGAGACGGCGATGAGCGGTACGCGGAAGCCGAGGCCGATGTTGGTGCCGTTGTAGAACTCGCCGGGGGTGCCGGCCGGGGCGGCGGGCGGGGGGACGTGGTCGAAGAAGCCGTCGTTCTCGTCGTAGTTGACGAACAGGACGGACGAGTCGAAGACGTTCGGGTCGGCGTTGAGCGCGTCGATGACCATGTGGACGAAGTGCGCGCCGTCCGCCGGGGTGGCGTACGGGTGCTCGGAGGAGGCCTGGTCGGGGACGATCCAGGAGACCTGCGGGAGGGTGCCGGCCAGCACGTCGGCCTTGATCGCGGCGGCGATGTCGTCGGGAGTCCTCCCGGTGACCTTGGGCACCGAGCCCATGCCCTTGGTCGCCGGCGCGCTGCCGGCCGGGGCGTCGGCGAACCGGGAGAAGTAGGCCAGGGCGTTGTCACCGTAGTTGTCGGCGGCGTTCTGGTAGACCTTCCAGCTCACGCCGGCGTTCTCCAGGGCCTCGGCGTACGTCTGCCAGCGCAGGCCCTTCTCGTCGCCGCCGTCGTAGGCCGGGCCGCCCGCCGTACCGGCCGGGTCGATCGTGCCGGACCAGTGGTAGGTGCGGTTGGGGCCGGTCGCGCTGAGGACGGAGCAGTGGTACGCGTCGCAGATCGTCCAGTTCTCGGCGAGGGCGTAGTGGAACGGGATGTCCTGGCGGGTGAGGAAGCCCAGCGTGCGGACGTTGCCCTTGGCGGAGACCCAGTTGTCCATCCTGCCGCCGTTCCACGCGCTGTGCTGATCGCTCCACCCGTGGGAGAGGTCCCCGTTGCACTGGGCCAGGCGCTCGGGGTCGGCGCCGCCGGCCGGCTTGGTCCGGCTGAACTGCCACGGGTACTGGCGGCCGAACAGCCCGTTGGGCTGGTTGAAGACGCTGTAGCCGCCGGCGATCTGGATGGCGCTGCGGTCGGCGAAGCCGCGTACGCCGCGCAGCATGCCGAAGTAGTGGTCGAAGCTGCGGTTCTCCTGCATCAGGATCACCACGTGCTGCACGTCGGTGATGGTGCCGGTCTGCCGGAGCGCGGTGGTGGAGGCGGTTGCGGCGGCGGCGCCCGGGGCGGCTCCCGCGGCACCGGTGCCGGCCACCGCGAGACCGGCCGCGGCGGCCCCGGACAGCGTGACGAACTTCCTGCGACTCAGCTCGGCCATCAGCCCAGCCCGTCCCTTCACTGGTGATGTTGTGTACACAAGTCGGGGCTCATCGATCGCGGAGAAGTCTCCACCGCGCGCGGTGCGGCCACCAGATGCGTGCACCAGGGTTGGCGGACTGTTCGTCAGGGGCCCCCGCTGTTCGCCCGGGTGTCACCGAGCGACGCCCGGGCGAACGGGGGGCCGAGTCGTGGCGGCGGGGCCCGCGGTCAGCGGTCCTGCACGTCGATTCCCAGGGCCTGGGCGAACTGGGGCGCCAGCTCCAGCAGTTGCGTCGAGCTGATCACCGCGCCGCGCAGCCCCTGGTGGCCGTCGACCAGGCCGAGCCGGACGGCGCCGCGCAGGTCGGTCCTGCTCAGGGTGGCTCCGCGCAGCCGGACCTCCTCCAGTGTCGAGCCGGGGAAGGACACCCCGGTGAGCTTCGCCTCGCCGAAGTCCACGTCGCGCAGCAGGCAGTCCTCGAAGACGACGTCCCGCAGGACGGCCGACCGCAGGTTGACCGCCTCCAGCTTGCAGCCGCGGAACACCACCCGGCGCAGCGCCGAGCCGTACCCGGCGATCCCGGCCAGCACGCCGCCGACGAAGGCGCTGTCCTGCCACTCGGTGTCGCTCAGGTCGCAGGCCACCCAGCGGCCGGCCTGAACCCAGACCTCGTTGAACCGCGCCTGGCGCAGCTTGACCCCGCTGAGCGCGACACCGGTGAAGGCGCACTCCAGGAAGGCCGCCCCGGCGCCCGACTCGTCGGTGTGCTCCCCGCCGTCGAAGTGCGCGGTGTCGTACCGCTCGTCGCCGCGCAACGGCCCGGTGTGCGGGCTCAGCAGGTCGGCGTACGGCAGGTCGGCGAGCTGGTCGGCGACGGAACGGGGCATGGCGGCGGCTCCTGGCAGTCGAGGGCGGGCGGGGCGGAGGGGTCTCGCCCGCATGCTCGCACGCGGCACCGACAAGGCCCCGGACCGGCGGCGCACCGCATCGGCGACCCGCCGGACCGGCGACGCACCGCGCCGACGACGCGCCGCGCCGGTGACGCGCCGCGCCGGTGACGCGCCCACAACGCCCGGGACCGGCCGCGCGGGGCGGCCGGTCCCGGGTCGGCCACGAGCGTCAGCCGCGCGCCCAGAGGGAGTTGACGCGGCTGCGCTCGGTGCTGTTCGGGTAGGGGTTGGTGCAGGAGGTGCCGGGGCCGCCGCCCGACATCAGCTCGCTGCACGGGCCCGAGTAGTGGTCCGGCAGGCCGAGCACGTGCCCGGTCTCGTGGGCGGTGACCCGCACCGAGTTGTACTGCCGGTTCTGCTGGTAGTCGAGGAAGATGTAGCCGCTGCCGTGGCCGTCGGTGCTGGCGTAGGAGCCGCGGCTGTCGTTGCCCTCGTAGTAGCGGAAGTCGGCGGCGGAGCCGGAGCGCAGTTGGACGTTGGAGACCGAGCTGTTCCAGATCTGCGCGGCCTGGGATATCTGGTTGCGGAAGGTCGGGGCCGAGCTGGCGTCGTAGGTGACGACGACGGTCGCCAGGCCCGGGTTGGCGGCCTGCTTGGCCTTGGCGGAGGCCATCACTGCTTGGTAGAAGGCCTGGTTGTCCGCGGTCTCGGCGGCCGAGCCGGCGTACGTCGAGGCGGTGTAGCCCTGTACGGCCGGGGCGGCCGGGGCCGCGTTCGCGGCGGTGGCGGGCAGCACGGCGAGGCCGGCCGCGAGGGCGAGGCCGAGGGTGGCGGACAGCACGGATCGCTTCATGTGGGGGCTCCGATTCCTGTGGTGCCGTGGCCGGTTGGGGGCCGGCGTGGGGGGACACCTGGTCAACGGGTGATGTCCCCAGAGCTTCGGGTAGGCCGGCGGGCGCGCGGATGATGTCAATCCGCGATAGCCCCGTGCAATACCCCTGCCGTTCAAGGACTTTGGATCGACTTTTCCTGGCCTTGACCCAACCGAGCCCCTGGCATTCCGTTCCGGCGGCGGCTACGCTCCCCAGCGGGGAAGTACCCGGAGCGGCGGGCCGCTTGATTCCGGCCGAGCGGCCCGCCGCGCCGAACCCGACCGCCGGGCTGCCCGGCACCGGGCCGGGCGGCTACCGGGACTGCCGGTTCGCTACCGGGACTGCCGGTTCGCTGCCGCGAGTCCGTTCGCCCACAGGTAGTCGACCTGGCTGCGCTCGTTGGCGTCGGGGTAGGGGTTGGTGCAGGAGGGGCCGGGGCCGCCGCCCGACATCAGCTCGCTGCACGGGCCCGAGTAGTCGTCGGGCAGGCCGAGCACGTGCCCGGTCTCGTGGGTGGTGACGCGCACCGAGTCGTACTCCTGGTTCTGCTGGTAGTCGAGGAAGACGTAGCCGTGGCCGTGCCCGTCGGTGCTGGCGTACGAGCCCTGGCTGTCGCTGCCCTCGTAGTACGAGTAGTCGCCGGTGCCGCCCGTCTCCTGGAGCCGCACGTTGTGCACCGAGCCGTTCCAGATCTGCGCCGCGTCGGCGATCTGGCTGGTGAAGGAGGGCGCGTTGGCGGTGTCGTAGGTGACGGTGACGGTCTGCAGCCACGGGTCGGCGGCCCGCTTGGCCTTGACCGAGGCCATCACGGCTTGGAAGAAGGCCTGGTTGTGTGCGGCCTCGGCGGCCGCGCCGGCGTGCGTCGAGGCGGTGTAGCCCTGCACGGCCGGGGCGGCCGGGGCCGCGTTCGCGGTGGTGGCGGCGTCGGCGCCGGGCAGGGTGGCGAGGCCGGCCGCGAGGGCTAGGCCCAGGGCGGCGGACAGCACGGATCGCTTCATGTGGGGGCTCCTGATGCGCGGTGCGCCGCGTCGCCGGAGCCGGTGGGGGCCGGGTGCGGCGGCGGCGCACGGTGGGGGACCGCCCCGGCTGGCGGCCGTGGCGGGTTGCTGCCCCTGAGCTTCGACCCGCCCGGGCCCGTCGCGGATGATGCCAACCGGCGATAGCGCCGCCGCATACCGGTGCGGGTCGGCCGGACCGTCCGCCGGTTCGTCCTCGGGTGCCGGCCGGGCTCTTTGATTGCCTGTCATGTCCTTGGCGAGGTGGCTCCGTTCCGTCTATGCTCCCGACGTGGAGCTCGACGTGAGACACCTCCGGGTGCTGTGCGCGATCGCCGACACCGGCAGCCTCCGCAAGGCCGCGCTCCAACTCGGCATGACCCAGCCCTCCCTCACCACCCAGCTGCACCGCATCGAACGGGCCATCGGCGGCACCCTGTTCACCCGCGAGCAGACCGGCAGCCGGCCGACCGCGCTCGGCCACTCGGTGCTCTCCCGCGCCCGGCCGGTGATCACCGAGATGGCCGCCCTGGTGGCCGCCGCCCGCCAGGAGGCCCGGGACGCGACCGGGCCCGGCCGACAGCGGCGGCTGCGCATCGGCAGTGTCGGCAGCCGGGCGGTCGCGGCCTGGCTGCGCCGGGTGCACGAGCGGCTGCCGGACACCGACACCACCATCCACGTGGACGTCTCGGCCAGCGCGCTGCTGCGGATGGTCGCCGCCGACCAGCTCGACGTCGCCTTCGTGCACGAGAGCGAGGGCTTCCCGCTGCGGGTGCCGCCGGACGCCGAGCAGCGGGTGCTCATGGACCGCGAGCCGCAGTTCGTCGAGCTCGCCGTCGGACACCCCGCCGCCGGCCGCCCCGTCGTCCGCCTCGCCGACCTCGCCGGGGACACCTGGATGGTCGACCCGACCGCCGACCACGAGTACGCGGCGATGCGCCGGGTGTTCAGCCTGGCCGGGCTCAACCCCCGGGTGCTGCAGGTGCGGGACAACGCCACCGCCGCCGAACTGGTCGCCTCCGGCGAGGCCGTCCGCCCCTGCCAGCCGACCTCGCCACCGGCCCCCGGCACGGTCGTCCGCCCGGTACAGGGCGACCCGCTGGCCGTCCGGCTCCTCTTCACCTGGCGCCCGAACGCGCTCAGCCCGCCCGCGCTGGACGCCCTGTACGGCGAACTGCGCGCCGCCTACCTGGATCTGGCCAACGTCAACCCGGCCTACGCGGCCTGGCTGGCCCGGCACGAACCGGTGCTGCCGGAGCCGCCCGACCACGGCCGGGACGACCAGGGCCGGGACGACCAGGGCCCGTACGACCACGGCCCGTACGACCACGGCCCGGCGGCCGCCCGTTGCACGGCCGGCGGCCCCGCGGGCCCCCGCTAGCCCCCGTGCCGCTCGCCCGCCGGGGCGCGGCCCTCCCGGCTGTGGACCAGCACGCCCACCGCCACCGTCAGCGCGCAGACCAGGCCCGCGGCCGGTACGCCGGAGACGCCGAGCGCGGTGCAGGACAGCACCAGGACGGCCCCCACCGGTGCCACCGACTGGGCGAGCGTGCCCCGCTTGGTGTGCCGGGAGTGCAGGAACCAGACCGTGGCCAGGTAGACCGCCGTGGGCACGGTGACCGTCGCGGCGGCGGCCCGCTCGGAGATCTCCGCCGTGTGCACGGCCGACTCCACCGCCACCTCCAGCCCGGTGCCGATCGCCGCCGCCGCGCCGAACACCACGTAGTGCCCATAGCCCCAGGCGAAGGCCTGCCGGTTGGAGCGCAGGTGCGCGTGGACCGGCCGGGCGAAGTAGATCCACCAGGCGGAGAAGCAGATCAGCAGGCCGCCGATCGCGACCGGCACCAGCCGGGCCAGCCCCTCGTGCCCGTCCACCGCCGACTGCACCGCGACGGTCGCCGCCGCCACCGTCTCGCCGAGCACGATCAGGGTGAACAGCCCGTACCGCTCGGCGATGTGGTGCGGGTGCCAGGACGTCTGCATCCGCAGCTCGGCGATCACCGGCACGGCCAGCTCGCACAGCACGCCGACCGGGATGACGTACGGCCGCACGTCGTGCGGCAGGAACAGCACCACCGTCCAGCCGACCTGGCAGACCGTGATCCCCACCGCGTAGCGCAGTGCCACCCGGCGCGCCTCGCCCTGCTCGCCGGCTGCCGCGCGCAGCCACTGGGTCACCATCGCCAGGCGCATCACCACGTACCCGGTGATCGCCAGCACCAGGTCCTGGGTCGCGAACAGCCTCGGCACCCCGGCGGCGAGGATCAGCACGCCGGCGATCTGCACCAGCGTGGTGAGCCGGTACGGCACGTCGTCGCAGTCGTAGGCGGAGGCGAACCAGGTGAAGTTCATCCACGCCCACCAGATCGCGAAGAACGCCAGCGCGTAGCCGCGCAGCCCCTCCCCGTAGTGCCCGGCCGCGAGGGAGTGGGCCAGTTCGCGCCCCGCCTGGCCGACCGCGACCACGAAGCAGAGGTCGAAGAAGAGTTCCAGCGGGGTGGCGACCCGGTGCGGCTCGTCGCGGTCGCGCGGGACCATCCGGCGCACCGGCGGCGGGTCGGCGGGGTGCGTGCGGGGTGCCGCGGCGGCGGGGTCACTGGCCATCGGAGCTGCTCCGGGGTCGGGGAGGGGCTGGTCGTCCCGCGCATCCTGGCAGCGGCCCGGCGCGGGCGCACGCACCGGCGCGCGACCCGGGGAGGGCCGGTGGGGCCCGGGAAGGGCCCGGCAGGGGCCGGACGGCCCCGGAGGCGATCGCCCCGTATGCCCCTTTTCTCCTTGCCGTCAGCCGTAGTTGACGCTTCGGTGCGCGAACTGGGTGACAGCTCACGGGTTTCCGGGCGCGCCCCGCGCGCGGTGCCCCGGGAGTCCGGAGAGCGCCGCTACATTCGTCCCCGGTTGGAAGAGCGCGGGCCCTGCGGGGCCCCATGACACGGGCGGCCTGCGGGCAACGCGGAAGGTCAAGGCGGGTGGCGGGACAGCGGGGGCGGCAGAGCCGACCTCCCCTGTCCGCGCCACCGGCCTCGTGATCACCGCGCTGCTCGCCAGAGCCTGCCGTGCGGCGCTCGCCGGAGCGTGCCGTGCGCTGCTCGCCGGAGCCCGCCGTGCGGCCCGCCCGGGGTCGCCCTCAGCCGCTACTTCTCCCAGCCGACCTTGCTGTAGTCCTCCTGCGCGAGGCCGAAGGCGCCGTAGTTGGCGAGCCCCTTGCGGACGGCGACCACGGCGGGGCGCTGGTAGAGCTCGACGGTGTGGCCGAGCTCCCAGATCTTCGCGTCCGCCTGGTTGTAGAGCTTCGCGGCCTCCACCGGGTCGACCGTCCCGGCCGCCTTCTTCAGCAGGCCGTCGATCTCCGGAGTGCCCAGGCGGGACGGGTTGCTGAAGGTGTTGTCGCCCACCGGCAGGCGGAAGTTGGCCAGGCTCTTGGAGTTGGGGAAGGAGTCGGTGTTGCGCCAGCTCGCGACGTCGAACTTGCCCGGGGTCACGTACTTGGCGAAGTAGTCGTTGGCGGCCACCTTGTCCAGGTCGACCTTGACTCCGGCCGCCTGCCACATCGCCGCCGCCGCGGTGGCGAGGTCGAGCTGGGCCTGCGTGGAGCCGTCGCTGAGCACCCAGTGCAGTTCCAGCTGCTGTCCGTCCTTGGTGCGCGGCTGCCCGCTGCCGGCGTCCTTCCAGCCGGCGTCGTCCAGCTGCTTCTTCGCCGCGGCCAGGTCGAACGTGGCCCAGCTGCCCGAGTTGTCCTGGTACCCGGCCTGGTTGGGCATGATGATGTGGTTGCCGAGCGGCTTGAACTCCACCGGCACCCCGTTGTTGGCGATCTTGATCAGCGCCGAGCGGTCCAGCGCCTTGCCGAGCGCCTGGCGGACCCGCTGGTCCGCCAGCGCGCCGGTGCCGCCGAAGGAGATGTGCACCTCGTCCCAGGGGCTGGCGGCCCGGATCACGGTGTCCTTGGCGTCCTTGAGCTGCCCGTACGCGGTGGCGGTGCCGGCCGAGGCGAGGTCGATCTCGTTGTTGAGGTACGCCTGGATGCTCGCCGCCTTGTCCATCACCCGGAAGGTGATCTTGTCGAGCTTGGCCTTGGTGCCCCACCAGGCCGGGTCCGGGACGAAGCTGATGGTCTGCGCGGTCTTGTCCGCCACACCGATCTTCAGCGCGCCCGCGGTGATCGGGACCTTCTCCACCCAGCCCTTGTTGAAGTCGTCCGGGGTGGCGATGCCGGCCGCCGGGACCAGCGGGCGGAACAGGTTCTGCCAGTCCGCGTACGGCTCCGAGAAGGTGACCTTCACCTCGCTCGGGTCGGCGCCCTGCTCGACCGCGGAGATCAGCTCGTAGCCGGACGGGTCGTAGATGTTGTACGCCGGGTCCTTGCCGTTGCTCGCCTGCCAGTCGGCCTTGAAGTCCAGGTAGCTCAGCGGCTTGCCGTCCGACCACTTGGCCTTGGGGTTCAGCTTGTAGGTGATCACCTGCGGCGAGGTCGAGGTGACCTTGGCGTCCACCAGGAAGTCCGGGTTCGGCTGGAAGGTCCCGGAGGCGTCGGTGTCGAACAGCGAGGGCTCCAGGGCCCGGACGAGGTCCACCGTGTCGGTGTAGGAGCCGCCGTCCACCTGGAGCGGGTTCCACTGGGTGATCCACTGGTCCAGCGCGAAGCGCACCTCGCCGCCGTCCTTGACCTGGTCCAGCGGCTTGGCGTTGATGTCCTGGGAGTTCTGTCGCGGCGGCTCGCTCTTGGCCACGTCACCGGCGGAGCCGCCCCCGCCCGAGGTGCACGCGGTGACCGCGAGCACGACGGCGACGGCGAGGGCGGCGGCCCGGCCGAGGCGGCGGGCCGTGGTGGAAGCGTCCATGGAGGTCCCCCTGGTGAGGTCTGCGAAGCGGGAGTCGGGTCGCGGCAGGCATGACTTGGCTTGAGCGTGGGCACTCAATCCGGCACCGAGCCAGAGGAACGTAACAGCGGATCAGATCCGCCACCAGGGGGAGGAGCGCACACCTGATCCGAACGTCACGTGCCGCAATGCCGCCGCAACACCCCCGCCGTTCCCGGGTGCTTCACTCTGACCTGCACTTTCCCCAACCACCCTGATTCCAGAGCCGCCTGACGCCCCGACCGGGCCCCGACCGAAGGCCACCACCCCATGCCCACCAGACGCACCGACCCCGCCCCCACCCCGGGCGGCCGTTGATGCTCCACTACCTGGCGAAGCGGCTGAGCTACTACGCGGTGCTGCTGATCGCCGCCCTCTTCCTCGCGTACGCGGTCTCGGCGACCGCCCTGCAGCCGCGCACCTACTTCGACGCCAAGGTGCCCCGCCCGTCCGCCGAGTCCGTCGAGCGCCAGCTCACCGCGCTCAACCTGAACGACCGCACCCCGGTGGTCGAACGCTTCGGCCACTGGGCCGGCGGACTGCTCCACGGCGACCTCGGCCGGACCATCCACGACACCCCCGTCACCGACGACTTCGGCCGCCGGGTCTGGGTCTCGCTGCGGCTCCTGCTGCTCGGCAGCCTGCTCGGCATGTTCCTCGGCGTCGCCGTCGGGGCGTGGGGCGCCGTCCGCCAGTACCGGATCTCCGACCGGCTGCTCACCGTGCTGTCCTTCGTGCTGCTCTCCACGCCGGTCTTCCTGGTCGCGCTGTTCCTCAAGAACGGCGCCATCGCCGCCAAGGACGCCGCCGGGCACGAGGTGATCCCGTTCACCGGCTACGAGACCCCCGGGCTCACCGGCGGCCTCGGCACCCACCTGGCCGACTGGGCGCTGCACCTGCTGCTGCCCACCATCTCGCTGGCCCTCGGCGGCCTCGCCACCTACAGCCGCTACCAGCGCGGCACCATGCTCGACGTGCTCGGCTCCGACTACCTGCGCACCGCCGAGGCCAAGGGCCTCACCCGCGGACGGGCCCTGCTCAAGCACGGGCTGCGCACCGCCGTGATCCCGATGTCGACCATGTTCGCCTACAGCTTCCTGGGCATCTTCACCGGCGCGATCTTCACCGAGACGATCTTCGGCTGGCACGGCATGGGCGAGTGGCTGATCCAGTCGATCAACGAACAGGACGTCAACTCGGTCGTCGCGATCAACCTGTTCACCGCCGTCGTCGTCCTCGCCTCCGGCTTCCTCGCCGACACCCTGCACGCCGCCCTCGACCCGCGCGTGCGGACCTGACCGGAGGAGACCCGAGATGACCACCCTCTCCGTCGAACCGGCCGAGCCCGTGGCCACCGTCGGCGTGCCCCGGGCGGCCGGCCGCGGACGGCTCGTCCTCGCCCGGCTGCTCGCCGCCCGCGGGGCCGTCGTCGGTGCCGTCGTCGTCCTGCTGCTGTTCGCGCTCGCCTTCGGCGGGCCGTACCTCACGCCCTGGCACTACGCCACCCCCGACTTCACCGCGCTGCACCGGCCCCCGTCCGCCGAGCACTGGTTCGGCACCAACGGGGTCGGCCAGGACGTCTTCGCACAGACCGTCCGCGGACTGCAGAAGTCGCTGGTCATCGGCCTGCTGGTGGCCCTGTTCTCCACCGTGCTGGCCTCCGTGGTCGGCGCCTGCGCCGGCTACTTCGGCGGCTGGATCGACCGGGCGCTGATGTTCCTGGTGGACCTGCTGCTCGTCTTCCCCTCCTTCCTGGTCATCACCATCGTCTCCGCCCGGCTGAGGAGCGCCGGCTGGATCGCCTTCGTGCTGCTCCTCGCCCTGTTCAACTGGATGATCACCGCCCGGGTGGTCCGCTCGATGACCATCTCCCTGCGCGAGCGCGAATTCGTCCGCGCCGCACGGTTCATGGGGGTGCGGCCGCTGCGGATCATCAGCCGGCACATCCTGCCGAACGTCGCCTCCTTCCTCATCATCGACGCCACCATCGCGGTCGGCGGCGCCGTGATGAGCGAGACCGCGCTCTCCTACTTCGGCTTCGGGGTCAAGGCGCCGGACGTCTCGCTCGGCACCCTGCTCGCCGCCGGGACCAGCGAAGCCCCGGTGTTCCCCTGGCTGTTCTACTTCGCCGCCGCGCTGCTGGTGCTGTTCGTCCTCGCCGTCAACCTGATCGGGGACGGGCTGCGCGACGCCCTCGACCCCACCTCCGCGGCCGCGCCGCGCCGCCGCCCCCGCCGTTCCGTCAGCCGTAGGAAGCGCCCGTGACCACCACCGCCGGAACGACCACCGGAACCACCGCCGTCGAAACCCCGCTGCTCGCCGTCCGGGACCTGCGGGTGGACTTCGCCGGACCGCACGGCCCGGTCCCCGCCGTCCGCGGGGTGGACCTCACCCTGCACCGCGGCGAGACCCTCGGCATCGTCGGCGAGTCCGGCTCCGGGAAGTCCGTCACCGCCCTGTCCGTGCTCGGGCTGCTGCCCGGCACGGCGCGCGTCAGCGGATCGGTGCGACTGGACGGCCGGGAGCTGGTCGGGCTGCCGGGCAGGGAGCTCGCGACGATCCGCGGCCGCCGGGTCGCCATGGTCTTCCAGGACCCGCTCTCCGCCTTCACCCCGGTCTACCGGATCGGCGACCAGATCGCCGAGGCGGTCCGCATCCACCAGCGGGTGGACAAGGCCACCGCGCGCCGCCGGGCCGCCGAACTCCTCGACCTGGTCGGCATCCCCGCGCCCGACCGGGCCCTGGACAGCTTCCCGCACGAGTTCTCCGGCGGCATGCGCCAGCGCGCGATGATCGCCATGGCCGTCGCCAACGAGCCCGACATCCTGCTCGCCGACGAGCCCACCACCGCCCTCGACGTCACCATCCAGGCCCAGGTGCTGGACGTGCTGCGCACCGCCCGGCGGGAGACCGGCGCGGCGCTCGTCCTGGTCAGCCACGACCTCGGGGTGATCGCCGGGACGGCCGACCGGGTCGCCGTGATGTACGCGGGGCGGGTGGTCGAGACGGCCGGGGTGGACGACCTGTTCGCGGCCCCGCGCCACCCGTACTCGCTCGGCCTGATCGGCGCGCTGCCCCGGCTGGACGGCCGCGGCGGCCCGCTGGTGCCGATCCCCGGCGCCCCGGCCCCGATGGCCGACCTGCCGCCGGGCTGCCCGTTCGCGGCGCGCTGCCCGCTGGCGGAGGCGCGCTGCTCGGCGGCGGAGCCCGCCCTGGAGGGGGCGGACGGCCACCTGGCGGCGTGCGTACGGTCGGCGGAGCTCGCCGAGCGTCGGCCCGCGCCGGCCGAGGTCTACCCCGTTCCTGCGCTGCCCGCCGCTGCCGCCGACGGCCGCGACCGCTCCGCCCGGCCGCCCGTCCTGTCGGTGAGCGGCCTCGGCAAAACGTTTCCGCTCCTCAAGGGCGCGGTGTTCAAGCGCAAGGTCGGCGAGGTGTACGCGGTGGACGGCGTCGACCTGGACCTGCGCGAGGGCGAGACCCTCGGCCTGGTCGGCGAGTCCGGCTCCGGCAAATCCACCACACTGTTCGAACTGCTGAAGCTCGGCGCCCCCGAGACCGGCCGGATCGAACTGCTCGGCCACGACACCGCCGGCCTCACCCGGGCCGCGGCCCACCGGCTCCGCGCCGAGGTGCAGATCGTCTTCCAGGACCCGATGGCCAGCCTCGACCCCCGGATGCCGATCGGCGACATCGTCGCCGAACCCCTGCTCGCCCAGCGCACCCCGCGCGAGGAGATCGCCCGCCGGGTGCCCGGACTGCTGCGCCAGGTCGGCCTCGACCCGGAACACGCCGCCCGCTACCCGCACCAGTTCTCCGGCGGCCAGCGCCAGCGCGTCTCGATCGCCCGGGCGCTCGCCGTCCGGCCGAAACTGCTGGTCCTCGACGAACCGGTCTCGGCACTGGACGTCTCCATCCAGGCCGGGGTGCTGAACCTGCTGCAGTCGCTCAAGGCGGAACTCGGGCTCTCCTACCTGTTCGTCTCCCACGACCTCTCGGTGATCCGGCACCTCGCCGACCGGGTCAGCGTGATGTACCTCGGCCGGACCGTCGAACAGGGCGAGGTCTCCGCCGTCTTCGACCGCCCCCGCCACCCCTACACCCGGGCCCTGCTCTCCGCCGTCCCGCTGCCCGACCCCGCCGCCGAGCGCGCCCGCGACCGCATCCTGCTGGCCGGCGACCCGCCCTCCCCCACCGAGCGCCGCACCGGCTGCCCCTTCCGCACCCGCTGCCCGCGCTACGCCGGACTCGCCGACCGGGCGGACCGGGCCCGCTGCGAACAGGAAAGGCCGGCACTCGACGGCACGGCGGGCACGGACCACCAGGCCGCCTGCCACCACCCGGAACCGGGAACGGCCGACGATCACACAAGGTGACCACCCGAATACGATTCGGCGGATCGCGTCGGAGCCGTGTAAAGTCTCCGACGTCAGCAAGCGCCGCTAGCTCAGTTGGTTAGAGCAGCTGACTCTTAATCAGCGGGTCCGGGGTTCGAGTCCCTGGCGGCGCACATGGCAAGGTCTCAGGCCGTCCACTCCGGTGGGCGGCCTGAGGCGTTTCCGGGCGGCGGCGCGGCCCGGCCGTCGGGTTCCCGCTGCCGGTTCCGGCCGGCGGTTCCGTCCGACGCCGCCCCACCGGCTCCCGCCTGTTCAGCGCGTGTCGAGCACGGCCGCGGCCACCGCGTCCGGGCGGTCGAACATCACCAGGTGCCCGGCCGGGGCGGTGGTGCGGAACTCGGCGCCGAGCAGCGCCGCGAGCTCCCGCTGCTCGGCCAGCCAGACCACGGTGCGGCCGGAGTGGCGGCCGTCGTCGGCGGCCAGCACGGTGACCGGCAGGTCCTCGGGCAGCGGCCGGGTGCGCCGCAGCCCGTCCAGCTCGGCCGCCAGGTCGAGGTAGCGGGTGTTCTCCCGGAGCAGCGCGCGCAGGGCGCGGCCGGTGCGGTAGCAGTGCCGGACCAGCGGCTCCGGGGCGAGGTCCTCGCGGCGCACGGTGGACAGCCGGGCCGTCATCCGGCGGACGGTCGGGCCGAGCAGGTAGGGCACGGCGAGGGCGGTCGCCGCACCGGCCACCGCCCGGGCGGCCAGGTCGCGCGCAGCGGGCGCCGGCAACGGCCGGGCCCCCGGCTCGACGCTGCCGTCGACCAGGACCAGGGCGGCGGTCCGGTCGGGGTGCAGCCGGGCGAAGGCCTCGACGTGGAACCCGGCGAGCGAGTGGCCGACGACGGTGCAGGGCTCCCTCAGCCCGAGGCCGTCCAGCACCGCCCGGATCCGGTCGGCCTCGCCGGCCGCCGTCGGGGCGGGGCGCCCGGTGGCGGGCTCTGCGGCGCTCAGCCCGTAACCGGGCCGGTCGAAGCGGACCACGGTGCGGTAGGGCGTGAGGAACGGGACGACCAGGTCCCAGTCGAACCAGCTGCTGCCGAGGCCGCCGCTGAGCAGGCAGACCGGGCCGCTCCCCTCGGTGCGGACGTGCAGCGGGACGCCGTCGACGCGCAGGAAGCACGCCCGGGTGGCGGGGTCGTCGGGCCTGCGGGGGTCTCCCGGGCGGGCGCCGCCGGGCGCGCTCATGTCGGCCGCCGCTGCGGCAACGGTTCGTCGGCCGGGTTCGTCGCGTCGGCCGCGTCCGGCGCGGGCCCGTCCGCCGGGTTCGTCGCGTCGGCCGTCTCCGGCGCGGCCGACCGCTCGGCCCGGGCGACGCCCAGGGCCAGCACGGCCAGCCAGAGCGCGACCAGCAGCACCTGCAGCCGCTGCCCGGCCCCGAGCGCCCAGGTGCCGCGCCCGGCCTGGAAGGCGGCGATCGCGGTGAGGCTCCAGCCGGTGGCGAGCAGTTCGGCACCCAGCAGCCACGGCCCGAACCGGCGCACGGGCGGCCACCAGCCGTGGCGGCGGGCGGCGACGGTGAGCGCGACCAGCGCGGTGAGGGCGCCGAGCATCGCCAGGCTGCTGGTGACGCCGTGCGCGGTGTGGGTGGCGGGGACGAGCCCGGCGGTCTCCCGGGCGGCGCACATCTCGTCGCTGGTGGGGGCGCAGCTGAGCGGCAGCCGGGAGTCGGCTGCGGTCGCGGCGCCGAACAGGGCCAGGGCGGACCAGCCGACGAGCGCCCAGCGGTCGCGCCGGGAGGCCCCGGGCCGGCCGGTTCCGGCGGCGACGCCCGTTCCGGTGGCTGCGCCGGTGGCGAGGGCGGTGCCGGCGGCGGCGAGCAGGCAGAGCCCTGCGGCCAGGTCGGTGGCCCGGAACAGGCCGCCCAGCGGCTGGTCCTCGGCGGCGAGTTCGCTGATGTACGCCTGCACCGGGTCGAGCCCGGTGCTCAGCACGACCTCCAGCACCCACGCCGTGTACGCCACGGCGCTGAGCAGCAGCAGGCCGGCGACCGTCGTCCGGGCGGCGCGGTGTCCTGGCTGGGGGCTGGGCACGGTTCCACCCTAACCAGCGGCGAACTCCGCCCCAACCGGAAGGGGAGGGGCGGATCGGACGGCGGAGGACGGAGTGGTTCGAGGCACCCCTCCGGACCGTGTATTGTTTTCCGCGTCAGCAGGCGCCGCTAGCTCAGTTGGTTAGAGCAGCTGACTCTTAATCAGCGGGTCCGGGGTTCGAGTCCCTGGCGGCGCACAGACACCGGGGAGCCTCTCGCAGCAGCGAGGGGCTCCCCGATTTTTTGGGCCCTCGACGTCCGATTTGTGTGTGATGTCGGTCTCGATCCGCGATCCGACGGAGCCATCCGGCCCGTCCCGCCCGTCCAGGGCAGTACAACCGGAAACGGGGCGAAGGTCCCCGTCCCCGATGACCCCCATTCGTGCAGGCTGCTCAGGTCCGCTCCGCAGGAAAGGCCGCGCTTTGTCCCGAAACGCCCAGGGCGGCCGTCGCACGCCGTCGATCAGTCTCCGGCCGGTCAAGCGGCTCAGGCGCCCCACGGCCCCGCTCGGCGGGTCCGGCGGGTCCGGCGGCGGGAAGCCGCGCCGTCCTCGGCGCACCGGCTGGCGCCGACTGATACCCACCTGGCGGATGACCCTGCTCGGCTTCGTCTCCGCCCTGCTGCTCGGCATCGGCCTGTTCGCGCTGGGGATCACGCTGGTGAAGGTCCCGGACGCGCACGCCGCCGCCACCGCGCAGAGCAACACCTGGCTCTACGCCGACGGCTCGGTGATCACCCGCACCGGCCAGACCAACCGGCAGAACGTCACCCTGGACAAGGTCTCCCCCGCCGCCCAGCACGCCGCGCTGGCCGCCGAGGACCGGAACTTCTACGGCGAGGGCGCGGTCAACGTCCAGGGCCTGGTCCGCGCCGCCGTCAACACGGCCAAGGGCGAGGGCACCCAGGGTGGCTCCACCATCACGCAGCAGTACGTGAAGAACACCTACCTGAGCCAGAAGCAGTCGATCACCCGCAAGGTGAAGGAACTCTTCATCGCCATCAAGGTGGACGCCACCGAGAGCAAGGCGGACATCCTCTCCGGCTACCTGAACACCTCCTACTACGGCCGCGGGGCCTACGGCATCCAGGCCGCGGCCCAGGCGTACTTCGGGATCGACGCCTCGGCGCTCGACCCCGCGCAGGGCGCCTACCTGGCCACCCTGCTGAACGCGCCGAGCGCCTACGACGTGGCCACCGCGACCGCGGCGGGCAAGCAGAACGCCGTCAACCGCTGGAACTACGTGCTGGACGGCATGGTCAAGGAGGGCTGGCTCTCCGCCGGCGAACGGGCCGCGACCGCCTTTCCCGACGTCCGTGACCCGCAGCCCAACCCGGGCCTGTTCGGCCAGTCCGGCTACCTGGTGGACGCGGCCACCCAGTACCTCACCTCGACCGGGGTCATCAGCGAGACGGAGCTGGCCAAGGGCGGCTACACGATCAAGCTGAGCATCGACCCGGCCCGCCAGCAGGCGCTGCAGGACTCCGTCCAGGCGCAGCTGCACGACACCCTGAACCCGGACAAGCGGAAGAAGGACGCGGCCGCCCAGGCCGGTGCCGCCTCCGTGGACCCGAAGACCGGCGCGGTCGTCGCCCTGTACGGCGGCGTCGACTACCTGAAGCACTACGTCGACAACGCGACCCGGCGCGACTACCAGGCCGGTTCGACGTTCAAGGCGATCGCCCTGGCCGCGGCGTTCGAGAACGGTGCCAAGACCCAGGACGGCCGCACCGTCACCCCGCGGACGATCTACGACGGCACCAGCGGCCGGAAGGTCCGCGGCGGCAAGGGCACCCCGTACGCGCCGCCGAACGAGGGGGACCGGAGCTACGGCCAGATCACCCTGCAGCAGGCCGTCGACTGGTCGGTGAACTCGGCGTTCGCCCAGCTCGCGCAGGACACCGGGCTGCAGAAGGTCAAGGACACCGGCATCGCGCTGGGCCTGCCCGGCAACACCCCGGGGCTCGACCCGGTGCCGTCCATCCCGCTGGGTGCGGCCACCCCGAGCGTGCTCGACATGGCGGGCGTCTACGCCACGCTGGACAACGGCGGCAAGCAGATCACCCCGTGGCTGGTGCAGTCGGTGGACCGCGAGGGCGAGGCCGTGCCGCTGCCCGCGCACAAGACCACCCAGGCGATCAGCGCGGACACCGCCAACCAGGTCACCTCGATGCTCCAGGGCGTGGTGAGCGACCCGGGCGGCACCGGCTGGCGGGCGAAGGCCCTCGGCCGCCCGGCGGCGGGCAAGACCGGCACCACCGACGACCAGAAGTCGGTCTGGTTCGTCGGGTACACCCCGGAGCTGGTCACCTCGGTCGCGCTGTTCGGGCAGGACCCGGGCACGGGCGCCCAGGTCAGCCTGAGCGGTGTCGGCGGGATCGACGGCGCGGCGGGCGGCCAGTACCCGGCACAGATTTGGACCGGGTACATGAAGGCCGCGCTCAAGGGCGTGCCGGTCGGCGACTTCCCGACTCCGGCCGACGGCGGCGACTCCTCCGGCGCCACCGACCTGCCGACCGCCCCGAGCACGCCGAGCGGCACCCCGTCGACGGGCGCGGCCACCGGCGGCCCGAGCAGCGCGGCCACCCCGCCGACCGACGGGTCGGGAGCCGGGGCGAGCACGCCGAGCGGCGGCACCGCCGGCGGCGGGGCGACCACGGCTCCGACCGCTCCCCCGACCACCCAGCCCACCACCCAGCCCACGTCCCGTCCCACCGGTCGGCCCACCACCCAGCCGACGCCGACCACCCAGCCCACCACCGGCCCGACCACGCAGCCGACCACCAAGCCCACGGGCGGGGCCGACCCGCTCGTGGGCGCGGGGGCCTCGTCAGGCTCCGGGGGCTGACCGGCGGGCGCGGGGCCGCAGTCCGGTCCCGCGCCCGCACTGGCGGTCAGGTCGGCACTGGCAGTCAGGTCGGCACTGCGATCAGGTCGGCACTGCCGTCGTCGGCCTGCCTGACCTGGAAGGACGCCGTCCCTGCGGGCGAGTGACGGCGCCGTCGCGCACCGTGGGCGGCAGGACCGAATAACGAAATGACGCCTTACCGAATCATCGGTACGACTGTCACAATGCGGCGGTGCACAGATCAACGGCCTCGCCCACCCTCCCTTCGGGCAGATCCCTCGGCCTCGGCCTCGCCCTGGTCTCCGCCTTCGCCTTCGGCGGCTCCGGAACGGCGGCCAAACCGCTCATCGAGGCCGGGCTCTCCCCGCTCCACGTGGTGTGGCTGCGGGTCACCGGCGCGGCCGTGGCCCTGCTGCCGGTGGCCTACCGGCACCGCGACGCCGTACTGCGCCGCCCCGGCCTGCTGCTCGGCTTCGGCCTGCTCGCCGTGGCGGGCGTCCAGGCCTGCTACTTCGCCGCGATCTCCCGCATCCCGGTCGGCGTCGCCCTGCTCATCGAGTACCTCGGGCCGCCGCTGCTGATCGGCTACGTCAGGTTCGTGCAGCGCAAGCCGATCAGCCGTGGCGCGGCCATCGGCGCCGGCGTCGCGGTGGCCGGGCTCGCCTGCGTGGTCGAGGTGTGGAACGGCCTGGGCTTCGACGCCCTGGGCGTGCTCTTCGCGCTCGGCGCGGCCTTCTGCCAGGTCGGCTACTTCCTGCTCGCCGACGCCGGCCGCCGAGGCGAGCGGCCGGTGGATCCGCTGGCCGTCAGCGCGTACGGACTGCTCGTCGGCGCCGTCCTGCTCACCGCCGTCGCCCGCCCCTGGCAGGCCGACTGGGGACCGCTCGGCGGCGACGTGGTGATGAACGGGCACACCCTGCCGGCGTTCGTCCCGGCCGCCTGGATGGTCCTGATCGCGACCGTACTGGCCTACCTGACGGGCGTGGTCTCCGTCGGGTACCTCTCGCCGCCGGTCGCCGGGGTGGTCGCCAACCTGGAGGCGGTGGTCGCCACCGTGCTGGCCTGGGTGCTGCTGGGCGAGCGCCTGGGACTGTCGCAGATCGTGGGCGGCGTGCTGGTGCTGGCCGGGGCCTTCGCGGCTCAGGTGAGCAAGGCGGGGGCGGCTCCGGCGGAGGCGGCGGGCGCAGCGGTGGCAGGTGCGGCGGTCGCGGGCGCAGCGGTGGCAGGTGCGGCGGTCGCGGGCGCAGCGGTGGCAGGTGCGGCGCCTGCGGGGCCGGCCCCGGATCCGGCTCCGCAGGACCGGGTGGTCGCCGAGCACGGGATCAGCGGGACCGGCGGGATCAGCGGCCGGTCCAGCCGAACCAGTCGAGGTGATTGAGCGGCCACACGACGGCCGACACCGGGCCGACCACGTTGCCCACCGGCACGGCGCCGCCGCCGGGGCCGCGCTGGTGGTAGCGGGAGTCCGCCGAGTCGCTGCGGTGGTCGCCCTCGACCCAGACGTAGCCCGCGGGCACCTTGACCGGCCCGAAGTCCAGGCCGGCGCAGGAGTCGTCACCGGCGTGGAGGTACGGCTCGTCGACCTTGCGCCCGTCGACGCTCAGGGTGGTGCCCTCGCACTG
Organism: Streptomyces sp. NRRL S-350; assembly: GCF_000719705.1. Lineage (GTDB taxonomy): Bacteria > Actinomycetota > Actinomycetes > Streptomycetales > Streptomycetaceae > Kitasatospora. The sequence continues at coordinate 73,711 of NZ_JOHO01000016.1, forward strand.
CACGGTCTGGCCGCCGGTCGCGATGACCCGCTTGACCAGGTAGTTGTCGTCCTTCGGCGGCACCAGCCCGACGAAGCTGAGCACCGAGCTCACCGTGTCGGTGATCGGGTTCGGGTCCGCGGGCTGCGGCGGCAGCCAGCCCCCGGGATCCTTGAACACCACCGGCTGCCCCGGCTCCGGCTCCCAGCCGGTCAGCGGCGCCAGCTTGTTCACCCCGACCCGGTCGCCGATCCGCAGGGTGTTCTCCATCGAACCGGACGGGATGGAGAACACCTGGAACAGGCAGGTCTTGATCAGCAGCGCGACCACCAGACCCACCGCGGCCATCGCCGGCAGCTCGATCCACCACGGCCGGGAGCGGCGGCCCGAGCGGCCCGAGCGGCGACCGCCCGACTCACGCGCCCGGCGCCTGGACTCGGCCCGGCCCCCGGGCACCCGGTGGGCGTCCGGCGCGGCGGAATCGCCGGGCGTTCCACTGGGGGTTCCGCTGGGCGTTTCGGGCAGGTTCACCGCCATCGTCGCTGCTCCACCTCTCCGGCTGGGGAAACCTGCACGCTACGCCAACCGTGGAGCCTGACGAAATCGGGCATTTAGCCGCCACCGACAACTCGGGGTGCCCCCGAGCCGCCCCGGGGCCCTTCGGAACGGGTGCTCCGCGCGCGGGAGTTCCCGCCCGGCCCCCGCGGCTCGCCCTTCAGGCGCGGGCGATGGCCTCGTGGTGGCGGATGACCTCGGCGATGATGAAGTTCAGGAACTTCTCAGCGAAGACCGGGTCCAGCTTCGCCCCGGCGGCCAGTTCCCGGAGCCGCTCGATCTGGTCCCGCTCGCGCGCCGGGTCGGCCGGCGGCAGCTTGTGCTCGGCCTTGAGCCGGCCCACCTGCTGGGTCGCCTTGAACCGCTCGGCCAGCATGTGGACCACCGCGGCGTCGATGTTGTCGATGCTCTCGCGCAGGCTGGTCAGCTCCGCGCGTACGGCGTCGTCGATCCCCTCGGGCAGGCCGGCGTCGGGGGTCGTGGGGTGGTCCGTCATCGGGGCGGCTCCCGGTGTCTGAGTGGGCGCCCGGCCGTACGGCGGCCGGGCTCGGGCCCGGGCAAATCTAACAGGGCCCCTGCTCCGGGCCCTCACGATCACCCGGATCCGTCCACGATCCGGACAGCCGTCCGGTCGGTGCCCGTCCGCCGGGCCGCCCGTGCGGTCCGGCGTGCACACGGGGCGGCGGGCGGGGCGGCCCGTAGGGTGGGACGTGCATGACCGGAAGTGTCCGCACAGCCGTCCGCCAGCAATGGAGGTACCGATCGTGGCAACCACCCGCACCGCCCGCACGGCCTGGGAGGGCGACCTCCTCCACGGGCAGGGCCAGACGTCCTTCGAATCGTCCGGCATCGGCACGTTCCCGGTGTCCTGGCCGGCCCGCGCCGAGCAGGCCAACGGCAAGACCAGCCCGGAGGAGCTCATCGCGGCCGCCCACTCGGCCTGCTTCTCGATGGCCCTGTCGCACGGCCTCACCGGTGCCGGCACCCCGCCCACCACGCTGGACACCCAGGCCGACGTCACCTTCCAGCCGGGCGAGGGCATCACCGGCATCCACCTGACCGTCACCGGCGACGTGCCCGGCCTGGACCAGGCGGGCTTCGTCAAGGCCGCCGAGGACGCCAAGGCCAACTGCCCGGTCAGCCAGGCCCTGACCGGCACCACCATCACCCTCACGGCCAACCTCGCCTGAGACTCCCTCCCGCCCGGCACCGGCCGTGACCCATCGCGGCCCACTACCGGCCCGCTCCCGGCGCGCAACCAGCGCCCGGGGGCGCGGCTTCGGCGCACGCGCCCCCGGTGCACATCATGTGATGTGTACCGGGGGCGTCCGCATGTACCGCCATCCATGATCACAAAGGGGGCGAATCACCCTGGCGGCGGTCACCGCGCGTTGCCGTCGCGGCCTATGATCGGCCGCAGCGCCCTGTTCTTCACGCGGGTCCCCGCGCGACAGCGCCCCTCCCGGGCGCCCCGCAGCGGACCGACTCCGAGGACCGCGACAGAGTGCGCAGCCGACCGCCGGGTCACGACTGGCCGGCCGGACCATCGTCAAGCGTCAGCAGCGGACGGGAGCATGCCGTGCCGGGCCAGAACGAGGGGGCCGACGCACACCACCCGGGCGTGCGGCACGAGGAACCACCGCACCACCGCCACTTCGCCGCGCCGTTCGCCGACGGCGCGGCCGGGGGATCCACCACCCCGCTCGGCGTCTGCGGGACGCTGGAGGAGCCCGAGGTGCTGCTCTGCCCCACCTGCTCGGCCCCGCTGACCAGCGGCACGCACCGGGGCGCCGCCGACGGAGCCGGGGCGGAGGACGGGGAGCCCGGCCCGGCGCAGGGCGGCGGCGACCGGCTGCTGGCCGCCCTGCGGGCCAGCGAGTCCCGGTTCCGGGCCGCCTTCTGCGACGCGGTCATCGGCATGGCCCTGATCGACCCCGACGACCGGATCATCGAGGTCAACCCCGCCTTCGCCGCCCTGATCGGACGCGGCGTCGGCGAACTGGTCCGCACCCCCCTGCACGAGATCATCGACCCGGAGGGCATGCCGGACCGGCTCTTCGCCGAACTCGTCCACGGGGAGCGGGAACGGTTCCGCGTGGAGAAGCAGCTCAAGCACCGCGAGGGCCACGAGGTCTGGAGCAAGGTCACCGTCTCGCTCATCCGGGACGGCGCCGGGCAGCCGCTCTACACCCTCGCCCTGGTGGAGGACATCACCGAACAGCGCCGGCTCGGCGACCGGCTGGAGTACCAGGCCCTGCACGACCCGCTGACCCGGCTGCCCAACCGGACCTACTTCTTCGAACGGCTCGACGCCGCCTGCCTCGCCGTGACCGACGACCCCGGGCCCGGCCGGACCGCCGACGAGGGGCGCCGGGTCGGCGTCTGCTACCTGGACCTCGACGGCTTCGCGGCGATCAACGAGGCCCTCGGCCACCACATCGGGGACCAGTTGCTGACCGCCGTCGCCACCCGGCTGCGCCACCGGTTCTCCGGGCTCGACACCCACCTGGTGGCCCGGATGGGCGGCGACGAGTTCGCCGTCCTGGTCACCGACAGCCGGGGCAGCGAACAGCTCACCGAACTGGCCGCCCGGATCCTCGAAGTGCTGGAACAACCCTTCGACGTGGCCGGGCACCGACTGGCCGTCACCGCCAGCGTGGGCGTCGTCGAACGGTCCGTCCACGAGACCACCCCGACCGACCTGGTCAAGGACGCCGACGCCACGCTCTACTGGTCCAAGGCCGACGGCCGCGCCCGCTGGACCCTCTACGACCCCGACCGCGGCGCCCACCAGCTCACCCGCCAACTGCTGGCCACCGCACTGCGCCCGGCCCTGGAACGCGGCGAGTTCACCATCGAGTACCAGCCGCTGGTCGGCCTGGCCGACGGCACCGTGCACGGCGCGGAAGCGCTGGTCCGCTGGCGCCACCCCCGCTACGGGACGCTCTCCCCGGACCGCTTCATCCCGCTCGCCGAGGAGTCCGGCGCGATCGTCCCGCTCGGGAAGTGGGTGCTGGAGGAGTCCTGCCGCCAGGCGAAGCAGTGGCTCACCGAGTTCCCCGACACCGAGACCTTCGTCAGCGTCAACCTGGCCGCCCGCCAGATCTGGGACTCCGACGTCGTCGCCGACGTCGCCCGGGCCCTCGAAAACACCGGCCTGCCGGCCCGCCTGCTCCAGCTGGAGATCACCGAGAGCGCGCTGCTCGGCCCCGGCGGACGCCCCCTGCAGGCCCTGCAGGCACTCGCCGACATGGGCGTGCGGATCGCGATCGACGACTTCGGCACGGGCTACTCCAACCTGGCCTACCTCTCCCGGCTGCCGGTCCACGTGCTGAAGCTCGACGGCACCTTCATCGAGGGATTCCGCGACCCGGCCCCCGCGGACCGCCCCCGCTGCCCCGAGCTCGGCGCCCGCCGCAGCGACGCCGACGAGCAGATCGTCGGTGCGATGGTGCAGCTGGCCCACACCCTCGGCCTGACCGTCACGGCCGAGGGCATCGAGAGCGCCGCCCAGGCCGAGCGGCTGCGGCTGACCGGCTGCGACACCGCCCAGGGCTGGTACTTCGCCCGGCCCGGCGAGGCGGCGCTGGTCGCGGCCATACTCCGTGAGGGTCGCCCGGCCCTTGACGGGCGGTAGGCGCCGCGCGGGCGGGGGCGAAGGCCGCCGCCGCGCGGGCGCGGGCGGGCGGGGTCAGGCCTCGGCCGTCAAACCGTACGCCTCGGCGATCAGGCCGTAGGAGCGGAGCCGGGCCTCGTGGCCGTGGATGTGCGAGGTGACCATCAGCTCGTCGGCCCCGGTCCGCTTGCGCAGCGCCTCCAGTCCGTCGGCGACCCGGCCCGGGTCGCCGAGCACGACGTTGTCGAGCCAGCTGTCGATGAAGTCCGTCTCGGCCGGGCTGTACGGGTACTGCTCGGCCTCCTCCGGGGTGGGGATCGGGCCCGGGTTGCCGCGTCGCAGCCGGAGCATGCCGAGGGCGGCGGAGCGGGCGAGGCGGCGGGCCGTCGGCTCGTCGTCGGCGGCGACCGCGCTCACGCCGATCAGCGCGTACGGCTCGGCGAGCACGGCGGACGGGCGGAAGGACGACCGGTAGAGGTCCAGCGCCGGGAGGGTGTTGGCGCTGCTGAAGTGGTGCGCGAAGGCGAACGGGAGGCCCAGTCGGCCCGCGAGCCGGGCGCTGAAGCCGGAGGAGCCGAGCAGCCAGATCGGCGGGCGGCCCTCGCCCTTGGGGACGGCGGTCAGCCGGTCGTACGGGTGGCCGGCGGGGAAGTCGCCGTCGAGGAAGTGGGTCAGTTCGGCGAGCTGCTGCGGGAAGTCGTCCGCGCCTTCGGCGAGCCCCCGGCGCAGCGCCCGGGCGGTGGCCGGGTCGGTGCCGGGAGCACGGCCGAGGCCGAGGTCGATCCGGCCGGGGTGCAGGGCCTCCAGCAGGCCGAACTGCTCGGCGATGGCGAGCGGGGCGTGGTTGGGAAGCATCACGCCGCCCGAACCGAGCCGGAGCGTGGTGGTGTTGGCCCCGAGGTGGGCGAGCAGGACGGCCGGGGTCGAGCTGGCCACCCCGGGCATGCCGTGGTGCTCCGCCACCCAGAAGCGGTGGTAGCCCCACCGCTCGGCCTCGCGGGCCAGCGCGGTGGTCGCCGCGAGGGCCTCGGCGGGTGTGTAGCCGACGCCGACGGTGGCCAGGTCGAGGATCGAGAGCGGAGCGGGTGCCCCGCCACGGGCGGTGCCCCTGATCGCCGCGCCGGCCGTCGGCCCGGTCCCGTGCTCCTGCTGGTCCTCGGTCGTCATGCCCGTCCGCCCTCCTGGCTGTCCTCGTGCCGGCTCTCGTGGACGACCGCGCGGGCCCGGACGGCCCGGCGGTCGCTGTCGCCGACCGGGGTCAACCACCGTCGGGGGCTCCCTGTTCCCGCCCGCCGGCCGGCAGTCCGTGCCCCCGGCGGGCGGCCGGAACCGGTCGTCGTGATCCACGGCATACCGGGGTGCTTCAGGGCATGAAAAGTCGAGGCGCTAGCGTTGACCCGATACAGCCACCTGCTCGCTCGGGCGGCGTGGAGGGAGTGAGGGCCTTGAACTTCGTAGCGGCGATCGGATCTTCGTGGATCTGCGCCCTGGCTATCGTCGCCGTCCTCGGAGACGCCCTCCTCCCGTTCATCCCCAGCGGCACGCTGGTCATCCTGGCCGTGCTCAAGACGGCACAGGTCAACGGTGCCCCGCTGATGCTCGGCCTGGGCGTGGCGGTGGCGTCGTTCCTGGGTGACCTCCTCCTGCTCCAGCTGGCCCGACGCGGTGCCCCGGTGCTGCACCGCCGGCTCGCCCGGCGCCCCCAGCTGGCGGCCAGTGTGACCCGGGTCCAGCAGGCCCTGGTCGAGCGCCCGCACGGCGCGGCCGCCGCGATGGTGGTGATCGCGCGGTTCGTCCCGGCCGGGCGCACCGTCCTGGACCTGGCGATCGGCCACTCCCCGGCCCACCCGCACCGCTTCCTGCACTGGTCCGCGCTGGCGGCGCTGGTCTGGGCCGCCTACATCGTGACGCTGGGCTGGCTGAACAGCCACTGGTTCAACACCGCGTGGCTGAGCCTCGCGGTCTCCTGCGCGGCGGCCACCGCCATCAGTACGGCGGTCGCGCGCGTGGTGCGCCGCACCCGGCGGCTCGCCACCGCCTGACCGGCCCTCACCGACCGGGTCTCGCCGGGGTCGGGCCTCACCGACCGGCCCTCACCGGTCGGGCCTCACCGGGCGGCCGCCCCTACCCGACTTCGTAGAAGCCGGACCGGCAAGGGGCAAAAGTTTTCCCAAAAAGACGATCAACCGGGCCGAACGCTGACGAATTCGGCGAGGGCGGGGCAGACCGCCGGTACCGTACTGGCCGGGCCGCAAGGAGTGCGAAGCGTCACAGGACCGCAACAGACGCCGGATCCCTGCAGCCCAGCCGCGCCCGCCCGACGTGTTGAGAGTCGTCGGAGTTCGGCGACCTTGGTGGCCGCCAGGGCGACATGACAAGCTAACGGCGGAATACACATCAATTGCCCGATTTGACCGGTGTGGCCGTACGGGCCCCCACCACCGGCATCGGCACCCAGGGGAGACCATGACCAGCATCTCGCGCAGGACGGTGCTCAGTGCGACCGCTGCGACCGCAGCACTCGGCGCGGTCGCAGCCTGCTCCAGCAACGGATCCGGTCCGAGCCAAGGCTCATCCACCCCCGGCTCCGGCGGCGGCACGAGCGCCACCCAGGGCAGCACCGGCGACCCGACCCAGGCGACGGTGCCCAAGGGCACCCCGATCGGCGACGGCTCCAACGCCGACACCGGCCCGCAGCCGAACCAGCCCAAGCCCGAGAAGCTCAAGCCCGGCGAGCGGCCGCCGCAGTTCGTGGTGTTCTCCTGGGACGGCGCGGGCGGCACCGACGACGGCCAGTTCCCCCGCTTCCTGAAGCTGGCGGAGCAGTACAAGGCCACGATGACCTTCTTCCTCTCCGGGATATACGCCCTGCCCAAGAGCAAGTCCGACCTGTACCACCCGCCGAAGCACTCGGTCGGCGCCTCCGACATCCCGTACCTGTCGGACGGCGCGGTCAAGAGCACGCTCAAGCTCATCAGCCAGGCCTGGGTGGCCGGGCACGAGATAGGCACCCACTTCAACGGGCACTTCTGCTCCAGCCGCCCGGACAAGAACGGGGTCAACATGTGGACCCCGGAGGACTGGCAGAGCGAGATAGACCAGGCGATCGGCTTCGTCACCCAGTGGCGGACCAACACCGGCTTCACCGACGTCGACCCGTTGCCCTTCGACTACAAGAAGGAGCTCATCGGCGGCCGCACCCCGTGCCTGGAGGGGCAGAAGGCGCTGCTGCCGACCATCGCCAAGCTCGGCTGGAAGTACGACGCCAGCTCCGCGGGCGGCCTCCAGATATGGCCGCAGAAGGTCCAGGACGGCAAGGTCTGGGACTTCCCGCTGCAGTCGATCCCGTTCCCCGGCCACACCTTCCAGGTCCTGTCGATGGACTACAACATCCTGGCCAACCAGTCCGGCGGCAGCACCAAGGGCGACCCGGCCAAGTACGACGAGTGGCGCACCCAGGCCACGAACTCCTACCTCGCGGGCTTCGACCGCGCGTACAACAGCAACCGCGCCCCGTTCTTCGTCGGCAACCACTTCGAGCAGTGGAACGGCGGCATCTACATGGACGCCGTCGAGCAGACGCTCAAGGCCGTCGCGGGCAAGCCCGACGTCCGGCTGGTCTCCTTCAAGCAGTTGGTCGAGTGGCTGGAGGTGCAGGACCAGTCCACCCTGCGCAAGCTTCGCACGCTCAACGTCGGCCAGGCACCGGCGGGCGGCTGGGAGAGCTTCCTCGGCGCGGCAGGCTGACCCGCCCGGGCCGGGGGGTCGACACCGCTGCGGGACCGGTACGGCCGGCGGGGCACGTGGCCCCCGCCGGCCGTCGTCGTGCCCGGTCCGGCCGGACGGGCAGCCGGCGCACCGCAGCCGCCGCATTTCCGGTCCGGGAGGCCCAACCGGCGCGCGGCGGCGCCGAATTCACCGCAATAGCATCAACGCCCGGCGGATCGGCCGGGAACCGCGGCATCTTCACGCTTGCGCGGTGGCGGTCTCCCGACTGGTTGCGATCACCGTTACGCTCAGGGAGAGTTGGGGTCGAGGAAGCCGATGTTCCCGAAGCGCCCGGAGGGGAAGCCGGAAAGCGCACCGGGATCCCGGATTCGAGGCCGCCGTACCGACGCACAACTGAACCGGTCGCACACACTGGATGTGCCGGACAGCCCGGAAACCGCCTGAGGACCGCAGTCCACCGGGCCCTGTTCCACCCGGACGGCCCCGAGTCGAGGCAAGGCCACGCGGAAGCCGAGCGAGCGGAACAAGGCGCGAACTCCGGGGGGAGCAGCTATGACCACGCCGTTCACGCGACGAAAGGGCGTCGGAACGGCCCACGGGCGGGGCACCGGGCAGCCGGACGAGGCCGCCCTGAGCGCCGAACCCGCACCCGAAGCCCCCTACGACTACGGTCACTTCAGCCGCCTCGCCGGCCCCGCGCACGACCCCGGCGAGGCCGACGGGTTCGACGGGGGCGGCGGGTTCGACGAGTTCGACGAGTTCGACGAGTTCGACGGCGGCGTCTACTGCACCGAGCCCTCCGTGAGCCATGCGGAACAGGACACCCGCCCCGACTCGGCGGCCCGGCCCGCGCCGCCCCCGGCAGCCCCCTACCGCGTCCGGTACCGCAGCCTGCTGCACCGCGAGCCGCACCGGGTCCGTGCCGCCCTGCTGCTGCTGGCCGCACCGGCGGTGGAGGCGGTGCTGCTGGTCTGGCTGCTGCTGCCGGAGCACTGGCCGGAGCGGCTCGACGAGACGAACTCCCTGGTCCTGCTGGGCGACAAGGTGATGATCGGGATCATCGCCGTGGTCGAGGTGTTCCGGCTGGTCAACGTGGTCTCCAACACCCATGCCACCCTGGTCGCCCGCGATCCCGTGCCCGTGACGCCGGAAGCGGGCACCCGGGTCGCGTTCCTCACCACCTGCGTGCCGGGCAAGGAGCCGCCGGAGATGGTCCGGGCGACCCTGGTCGCGGCCCGCGCCGTGCGGCACCGAGGACCGTACGACGTCTGGCTGTTGGACGAGGGAAACGATCCTGCAATGCAGGAGCTCTGCGCCGAACTGGGCGTCCGCCACTTCAGCCGCGCCGGCCGGCCGCACTGGAACCGTCCGAAGGGCCGGTTCCGCGCCAGGACCAAACACGGCAACTACAACGCCTGGCTCCAGGCCCACGGCGACGACTACGACTTCTGGGTGTCCGTCGACACCGACCACGTGCCGCTGCCGGACTTCTGCGAACGGATGCTCGGCTACTTCCGCGACCCCGACGTGGCATTCGTGGTCGGCCCCCAGGTGTACGGGAACTACCGCAGCTCGGGATCGGCCGTCACCAAATTCTCCGAGAGCCAGCAGTACCTCTTCCACGCGCTCATCCAACGCGCCGGAAACCGTTACGGCGCGCCCATGTTCGTCGGCACCAACAACGCCGTCAGAATTCGCGCACTCCAGTCGATCGGCGGGTTGTACGACTCCATCACGGAGGACATGGCGACCGGACTGGAGTTCCACCGGAGCCGGAACCCGGAGACCGGAGAGCGCTGGAAGTCCGTGTACACCCCGGACGTGCTCGCCGTCGGCGAAGGACCGTCCTCCTGGACCGACTTCTTCGCCCAGCAACTGCGCTGGAGCCGGGGCACCTACGAGACCCTGCTCACCCAGTACTGGCGCGCGACCCGGCGGTTGTCGCCGGGCCGGCTCCTCAACTACTCCCTGATGATCGGCTTCTACCCGATGGCCGCGCTCACCTGGCTGCTCGGCGGCCTGTCCAGCGTGCTCTACCTGGGCTTCGGAGCCTCGGGCGTCCACGTCTCCTCCGAGATCTGGATGATGCTCTACAGCGACGCCGCCGCGCTCCAACTCCTGCTCTACACCTGGAACCGCAAGCACAACGTGAGCCCGCACGAGCCGGCCGGCTCCTCCGGGGTGGCCGGCATGGTGATGTCGGCGCTCTGCGGCCCGATCTACGCGGCCGCGCTGCTGCAGGCCCTGGTCCGCCGCCGCAGCCGCTTCGAGGTGACGCCGAAGGGCCGCTCGGCCAGCACCGACCGCCTGGGCACCTTCCGCTTCCACCTGTTCTGGACCCTGGTGTTCGGCGGCGCGATCGCCGCGTCCTACGTCACCGGCTACGACCACGTGGCGATGCGCACCTGGGCGTGGATCGCCCTGGTGCTGACCCTCCTGCCGATCCTCATCCTGGCCGGCGACACCGCCCACCGCCGCCGGGCCCGCCCCACCGCCACCCTCACCGTCACCGGCGGCCCGGCAGCCGCCCCGAGGGTCGTCCTGGAGAAACACCGCCCGCGCCACGCCCGCGACCCCCGGACGGCGCCACGGCCCGCAGGAGCCCAACCGCCCGCCCGGGCACCGCAGCCGACCCAGGCGTTCCCCCTCCCCGCACCCGACCGGGCCGAGAGCGGCACCCGCATCCACTGAGGGAGCAACCACCGTGAGGATCCACAAGACCGGTCGCACCAAGCGCTTCGCCCTCGGCAGCACCGTCGCCCTGACGGTGGCCGGGATGAACGCGCCGGCCGTCCTCGGCTTCGCGAGCCGGCAGTACCACCACTACGTGATCAACCGGCCCGAGTACAAGGCGCAGTACGGCCACTGGCAGACCCTGACGCTGCCCGCCGAGTTCCGGGTCAACGCCGTGCACGCCACCCTGCTGCGCACCGGCAAGGTCCTGATCGTGGCAGGCTCCGGCAACGACGAGAAGCAGTTCGACGCGGGCACCTTCCGGAGCCTGCTCTGGGACCCGGCGAAGAACACCTACAAGCTGATACCCACCCCGGCCGACATGTTCTGCGGCGGCCACGCCTCGCTGCCGGACGGCCGGGTCCTGGTGGCCGGCGGCACCCAGCGCTACGAGAAGCTGGCCGGCGCGGTGAAGAAGGCCGCCGGTGTCATGCGGATCCGCAACGAGAGCCCGGACCACGACCGGACCTTCCCCAAGGGCACCGTCCTCGTCGCCCCGAACGGCCGCGAGTACGCCACCACCGCCCCCGTGACCGTCCCGGCCGCGGCCAAGAGCGGCTCCGGCAGGCAGACCGTGGTGACCGCCGGCGAACAGCACGTGTTCGTGGAGGCGCTCGGCCCGGGCCCCGACTACGTCATCGGCTCCCCCGCCCAGTACCGGATCAAGGGCCTCAGCGGCGCCGACGCCCACGACCTGTACGGGCAGAGCGACAAGCTGACCCTGGACAAGCAGGAGTACCAGGGCATCCGCTCCGCCTTCGAGTTCAACCCGGACACCGAGCTGTACGAGCCGGTCACCGACATGGCCCACGCCCGCTGGTACCCGACGCTGACCGGCCTGGGCGACGGCCGCGTCCTCACCGTCTCCGGGCTCGACGACACCGGGGAGATCCTCAACGGCAACGACAACGAGATCTACGACCCGAAGAACAAGACCTGGGCCAAAGCCCCCGAACGCTACTTCCCGACCTACCCGTCGATCTTCCTGACCGCGTCCGGCAAGCTCTTCTACTCCGGCTCCAACGCCGGCTACGGGCCCGCCGACAAGGGCCGCGACCCCGGCGTGTGGGACCTGGCGGACAACAGCTTCCGGCCCGTCCCCGGCCTGCGCGACCCCGGACTGACCGAGACCTCCTCCTCGGTGCTGCTGCCACCCGCGCAGGCACAGAAGGTGATGGTGCTCGGCGGCGGGGGCGTCGGCGAGTCGCCGCTGTCCACGGCCCGCACCGACATCGCCGACCTCACCGCCGCCGAACCCGTCTACACCCCCGGCCCGGACCTGCCGGCCGGCGGCACCCGCTACCTCAACAGCGTGATCCTCCCGGACGACACCGTCCTCACCACCGGCGGCTCCAGCGGCTACCGCGGCCGGGGCAGGAGCGACCTGCTCAAGGCGCAGGTGTACCACCCGGATTCCAACAGCTTCAGCGCCGTCGCCGAACCGGCCGTCGGCCGCGACTACCACTCGGAGGCGCTGCTGCTGCCCGACGGCCGGGTCGCCGTGCTCGGCTCCAACCCGCTCTTCGCGGACAAGGCCGAGACCCAGCCGGGCGGCTTCGAGCAGCGCATCGAGATCTACACCCCGCCGTACCTGTACCGCGGCGACCGCCCGCAGGTCAGCGCCGCTCCGCAGACGGCGAAGCTCGGCGGCACCCTCGCCGTCGGCACCACCCGGCCGGACGCCGTCGCCACGGCCAAACTGATCCGGCCCAGTTCGGTCACCCACGTGACGGACGTCGAACAGCGCTCGGTGGCCCTCGACATCACCGGGCGGACGGCCGACGGCGTCTCGCTCGCCCTCCCCGGCAACCCCGACCTGCTGCCGCCCGGCTGGTACATGCTGTTCCTGACGGACGCCGCCGGCACCCCGTCCGCCGCCCACTGGATCCAGGTCACCGGGTGAGCCGCGCGCCCGGTGCGACGCGATCCCGGCGTCAGCGCGCCGCCTGCGCCAGCCCTAGCGCGTACGGCAGCCAGAACTCGCCCGCCCGGGGCTCGCCGCGGCCGCAGTCGCCGTCCGACTCCCCCGGGTTCTTGATCCACAGGTAGGCGTCCACCCCCGGCCGTCCGGTGTCGGCGGTGGGCCGCTGCCCGAGCGCGCGACCGGGCGGATTGCACCAGGAGTCGCCGCCCAGCGCGCCGTTGCCACTCCGGCTGGTGTCGATGACGAAGTGCTTGCCGTCCAGGGCGGCGGAGAGCCGGGCGCCGTACGCCGCGTTGCGGTCGGTGTCGTAGAAGTTGGCGACGTTCACGGCGAAGCCGTCCGCCGCGGCGATGCCCGACTTGCGCAGGGCGGCGGCCAGGGCCTCCGGGTCCTGCGCCCAGCCGGGGTTGCCCGCGTCCAGGTAGACCCGGACGTTCGGGCGCTTCTTCAACTCCTGGACGGCGAAGGCCAGCAGGCCGTACCGCTCGGCGGCCAGGTCGCCCTTGACGCCGCAGCCGTCCAGGGTGTGCGCGACCGCGTCCGGCTCCAGCACCACCCACGCCCGGCGGTCGCCGAGGGCCTGTGCGACGTCGGTGATCCAGGCCCGGTAGGCGGCGGCGTCGGGGGCGCCACCGGCTGAGTACTGGCCGCAGTCGCGGTGCGGGATGTCGTAGGCGACGAACACCGCCGTCCGGCCCGCCTCGGCGGCCCGGCGGCTCACCTGCTCGGCGATCTCCTTGGCGCCCCGCTCGCCGAGCCACTGGGAGGAGGGCTGGGAGGCGATCCGCGCCAGCATGTCGGCTTCGGCCGTGCGGCCCTGGCCGCGCAGTGCGGTCATCTGGCGGGCCGCGTTGGTCTGGTCGGAGACGTAGAAGGCCTGCCCGGGGAGTTGGGCGAGGGCCCCGGGAGCGGGGGCGGTGGCGGTGCTGGTGGTGGGGACGGTGGCACCGGCTGTGGCGGTGACGGTCGAAGCGGCGGACGGCGTGTCGCCCGGCCCGACGCCGTCCCCACCGCTGCAACCGGACACGGCGACCAGCGCCCCGGCCAGCGCCGCCCCCACGACCCACCGGGAGACCCCCGCCCCCCGGAACGTCCTCGCCCGCCGAAACCCGCGCACGTACCACCCCTCCCGCACCGGTCCGGCGACCGGTCGGACCCAGCCAAGCACACCCGGCGCCGGCAGCAGGCCACCAGCGGTGAACACCAAGTGGCCTCGGTCGGACCGGAGGTCGACGCCGTGACTGCCCCCGCGACCACCCCCGCGACCGCCCACTGCCACGGCCACCGACATCCTCAGGCCCGCTCCCCCAAGGCTCAGTCCTTCGTCAGGTTGGGCACCTGCCAGTCGATCGGCTCACCGCCGAAACCCTCCAGCGCGGCATTGATCTGCGAGAACGGGCGGCTGCCGAAGAACAGCCTGGCGGACAACGGCGACGGGTGCGCGCCCTGCACCACCACGTGCCTGTCGGTGTCGATCAGCGGCAGCTTCTTCTTCGCGTAGTTGCCCCACAGCACGAAGACCACCGGCTCCTCGCGGTCGCTCACCGCCTTGATGACCGCGTCGGTGAACTTCTCCCAGCCCTTCGCCTTGTGCGAGTTGGCCTCGTGCGCGCGGACCGTCAGCACCGCGTTCAGCAGCAGCACGCCCTGCTCGGCCCAGTGCATCAGGTAACCGTTGTCCGGAGCCGGAACGCCCAGATCGGCCTGGAGCTCCTTGAAGATGTTGCGCAGCGACGGCGGAATCCTGGTGCCGGGCAGCACCGAGAAACTCATGCCGTGGGCCTGCCCGTTGTCGTGGTACGGGTCCTGGCCGAGCACGAGCACCCGGACCTTCTCGTACGGCGTGGCCTCCAGTGCCGCGAACTCCTGGCCGCTCGGCGGGAACACCTCGTGCTCCGCGCGCTGGGCCGCGACGAAGGCCGACAACTCGGCGAAGTACGGCTTCTCCGTTTCGGCGCCCAGCACCTCGCGCCAGGACCCGGGCAGCTCCAGCCCGTCGCCCGCGCCGGCCCCGACCACGCCCGCCCCGACCGTGTCCGCCTCGACCGTGTCCGTCACGACTTCTACCTCCACACCGCGGCTGCTGCGCCGCACGCCCGCTGACACCCCGAACGCTACACAGGCCCACCGACAACTCACTCCACGGGAGCCGCCGGGAGCACCCCGACCGCGGCCCGCGAGACCCGCTCCACCCTGAGGTGCTCCAGCACGTTGAGCGCCACCAGCAGCACCGCCAGTGCCACCAGCACCACCAGGGCCGGCAGCCGCACCATCGCGGGCAGCAGCGCCAACACCACGGCCGCCGCGCCGATCCGCGTCCCGGCGACCTTGCGGAACATCATCCAGCGCGTGTACCCGAAGGTCAGCAGGTACAGCCCGCAGCCGCCGTACAGCAGCGTCACCGACCCCGGCCCGAGCGCCCGCCACGGATCCGCGACCGTCTCCCCGAAACCGACCGCCACCCCGATCACCCCGGCCACCAGCGCCAGGTGCCCGTACTGGAAGACCCGCCGGACCACGTCCCGACGCGATTCGGCGATCACCACGGCATGCCGCATCGCGTCCGCCGCGTACACGAAGTACTGCCACCACAGACCCGCCGAGATGGTGAACGCGGCCGCCACCGCGACGAGTTCGGCCACGTCCAAGCGGGCGGAGGCCGCCGTGCCGCCGATCCCGACGATCGACTCGCCCAGCGCCACCAACAGGAACAGCGCGAACCGCTCCGGCATGTGCGCCGGGTGGTAGGCCACCTTCGCGAGCCGCCGCCGGAACACCAGCGGCGCGGCCAGGTCACAGGACGCGGCCACCGCCCACAGCGCCGCCCGCGGCCCGTCCGGCAGCAGCCCGCCCGCCACCAGCAGCGGCCCGCTGACCAGCACGCCCACCCCGTACGGGCCGCGCCAGACGCCCGGCACCCGTACCAGCAGGAGCAGCAGCACCACCCGGGCCAGCCAGTACGCGGCGCCGAGCAGCACGCCCCGCCCGCCGTACGCACCCGGGATCGCCAACGCCATGAACAGGCCGGCCAGCCCCACCAGCAGGATGCCCAGGCGGTCCCGCAGGTTGTCCACGTCCCGGATGTTGGCCTGCACGGTGGTGCCCACCCAGCACCAGTACACCGGCACGAACACCACCAACGCCCGGACCAGGCCGACCGCGTCGTGGTGGTGGTGCAGCAGACCGGACACCTGGGTGATCGCGAAGACGAAGACCAGGTCGAAGTAGAGCTCCGCCCACGTGACCCGCTTCTCCTCCGGGCCCGGCGGTTCCTGGCCTTGCTGTTCCGTGCCCTCCGGCACCCTCACCGGCGCCCCCGCCGACTCCCCCGCCGCGCTCATCCGCGCCCCGCCTCCCCCAAGCCCAGCCGACACGTACGAAGCGGGCCCCGCCCCGGCGACCGGCCGGAACGGGGCCCACGACAGCACCGCAGAGGCTAGACCAGCTCGACCAGGTCCGCGATCGACTTGGCCACCCGGGTCGGCCGGTACGGGAAGCGCTCCACGTCGGCGGCGGAGGTCAGGCCGGTGAGCACCAGGATGGTCTCCATGCCGGCCTCCATGCCCGCGACGATGTCGGTGTCCATCCGGTCGCCGATCATCACGGCGGTCTCCGAGTGGGCACCGGCCGTGTTCAGCGCCTCGCGCATCATCAGCGGGTTGGGCTTGCCGACGAAGTACGGCTCGACGCCCGTCGCCTTGGTGATCAGGGCCGCCACCGAACCGGTGGCCGGCAGCACGCCCTCGGCGGAGGGGCCGGTCTCGTCCGGGTTGGTGCAGATGAACCGGGCGCCCTGGTTGATCAGGCGGATCGCCTTGGTGAGCGCCTCGAAGGAGTACGTGCGGGTCTCGCCGAGGACCACGTAGTCGGGCCTGTTGTCGGTCAGCACGTAGCCGGCCTGGTAGAGCGCGGTGGTGAGCCCCGCCTCCCCGATGACGTACGCGGTGCCGTTCGGGCGCTGGCCCTTGAGGAACTTCGCCGTGGCGAGGGCGGAGGTCCAGATGCACTCCTCCGGCACCTCCAGGCCCATCCCGGCCAGGCGGGCGCTGAGGTCCCGCGGGGTGTAGATCGAATTGTTGGTGAGGACCAGGAACGGCTTGCCGGACTCCCGCAGCCTGCGCAGGAACTCCTCCGCCCCGGGGATCGGCGTGCCCTCGTGGATGAGGACACCGTCCATGTCGGTCAGCCAGGACTCGATGGGCTTGCGGTCTGCCACGTAGGTGTCTCCTCGGTCTTGCAACGGTTCTGAACGATCTCGCACATCGCTCCGGACCGGACACCCTCGGCCGGCCGGGCGCCAGTGGCTGCCCCAACGCGGGCCAGCCTAGTCGTCTCGCGGCCCTGTTCGTAGGGGCTGCCGGCCCCGGTGGGCGTGACCGGCGGCCGTCGCGGGCCCCGGTGGATCGCCGTCCCGTCCCTGTCCCGTCTCCGTCCGGCCGAAACCGGGAGCAACCGGGCGGCACGTGATTGAGTGGGCCGCATGAATCCGCAGACGACCTCCCGCCCCCAGTCCGACCGGCCGCTGCGTGTCGGCCTGATCGGCTACGGTCTGGCCGGCTCGGCCTTCCACGCGCCACTGATCGCCACCACTCCGGGGCTGCGGCTGGACGCCGTGGTCACCGCCAACTCCGAGCGGCGGGCGCAGCTCGCGCAGGAGCACCCCGGCGCCCGCGCCGTCGACAGTCCGGAGCAGCTGCTCGCCGCCCCGGACTCGCTCGACCTGGTCGTCATCGCCTCGCCCAACCGCACCCACGCCCCGCTCGCCGGTGCCGCCCTGCGGGCCGGCCTGGCCACCGTGGTCGACAAGCCGCTGGCCGGCACCGCCGCCGAGGCGTTGGAGCTGTGCCGCCTCGCGGAGGAGCGGGGCGTGCTGCTGTCCGTGTTCCAGAACCGGCGCTGGGACGGCGACTTCCTCACCGCCGGACGCCTGGTGCGCGGCGGCGCGCTCGGCCGGGTGCACCGCTTCGAGTCCCGCTTCGAGCGCTTCCGTCCCAAGCCCAAGCCCGGCTGGCGCGAGCTGGCCGACCCGGCGGAGGTCGGTGGCACGCTGTACGACCTGGGCAGCCACCTGGTCGACCAGGCGCTCTCGCTGTTCGGCCCGGTTGAGACGGTGTACGCGGAGATCGACGTGCGGCGCGACGGCGCGGTCGTGGACGACGACGCCTTCCTCGCCCTCACGCACGCCTCGGGCACCCGCTCGCACCTGTGGACCAGCGCCATCGCCCCGCTGACCGGCCCCCGGCTGCGGGTGCTCGGCGACACCGCCGGCTACGTCAAGTCGGGCATGGACCCGCAGGAAGCCGACCTGCGGGCGGGTCTGCGCCCCGGCGGCAGCCGCCCCTGGGGCGCCGACGAGCCCGCGCACTACGGCACCCTCGGCACCGACGAGTCCGCGATCTCCCTCCCGACCGACCCGGGCGACTATCCCGCCTACTACGCGGGCATCGCCGCCGCGCTGTCCGCGCCGGGCACCCCGCCCCCGGTCGACCCGCGCGACGCGGTGGCCACCCTCACCGTCCTGGAGGCCGCCCGCGCGTCCGCGGCCACGGGGACGACGGTGCGCCTGGGCTGAGGGCTGCCCCGTCGACGGTCTCTCGCCCCCTGGTCCCACCCGTGTGATGAGCGCGTGAGCGCCAGGGGGCGGCCGGGGGGCGGAGGAGCGGCAGGCCGGGCAGGCGGCACCGCCCCCGCCCTCACACTCCGATGACCTCCACGGCCGAGCCCAGCCCCCGGAAGTCCGCCACGTTGCGCGTGTACAGCGGCAGCCCGTGGGCGGACGCCACGGCGGCGATCATCAGGTCGATCCGGCGCGGACGCGGCTGCCGTCCGGCGGCGATGGTGAGGGTGACCAGTGTCCCGTAGCGGGCGGCGGCGGCCGCGTCGAAGGGCAGCGGGTCGAAATCGGCCATCGCCGCGCCCAGCACCTCCAGCCGCGCCGCCCGGCTGGCCGCGTCCCGGGCCATCGACACGCCCTGCTGCAGTTCGGCGAAGGTGATCGCGGTCAGCTCGGGCACGGCCGGCAGGTCCGCCGGGTTGAGCAGTGCCAGGTCGATGTAGACGCAGGTGTCCAGCACCCCGGCCGGCCGGCGCCGGGACGCTCTCCGGCGCTCAGCCACGCCGCCGCTCGAACGGGTCGTCGCCCTCGTCCCCGACCAGTTCCTCGGGCCCGAAGTCCTCCTCGGCCTCCTTGCGCATCTGCTGGTAGTCCACCCGCGGCAGCTTCACGTGCCGCGCCACCAGTTCCTCCGCCGTGAGCCGCCGGCGCCCGGCCACCGGCCTCAGCTCCGCGACCTCGACCCCGTTCCTGGTGATGTGGAAGATCTCCCCCGCCTCCACGGCGTCCATCACCGCGGCGGAGTTGTTCCGGAACTCCCGCTGGGTAATCGTCTTCATCCCTCCAAGGTAGCCCCGTGTAGCACCGCTGGCTACGGTCTCGCGCGGGGGGTGCCGGGACGGAATCCGGTGGCGGACGGGAACCCGGCGGGTCGTACGATCGTCCTGCTGTACGTCCGGGAGCCGACTGAACACCGAGAGGAGAGCACGCCGTGGCCGTGATCGCGATGCTGCTCGGCCTGCTCCGGGTGTTGACCGGCGAACTCGGGGAACTGGTGAGCGGCAACGGGTCCTTGGCGTCCGTCGCCGCGGTCGCGGCCGTGGTGCTGGTGGCCGGGGCGGTTGCCGGGGCTTCGATCGGGGCCCGCCTCCTGGGGGCGCGGGCGCCGGCGGCGGTGCGCAGCGGGGTGCTGCGGCGCCGGGCGTTCCGTACGGCGTTCCTTCCGCAGCGTGATCCGGACGCCCGGGGCCGGCGACGCCCCAGGGCGCCGGGGGCGGCCCTGGCGGCCGCGTAACCCCTCGCAGTACCGGAGCAGCGCAGTAGCGCGGTTCTTCGCGGCCGTCCTCCGCCGACCACTTATGTCCTGAGACCCCGGAGGGCTCGCTCCACCATGTCCGTACTCGCCGTTCTCGACCCGGCCGTCGCCGCCGCGCACGCCGTCGTCTCCGTCCTCACCCACGTCCTGCCGGCCGCGCTGGCGATCGTGCTGTTCACCGTCGCCGTGCGACTCGCCCTGCATCCGCTGGCCAGGGCTGCGGCGCGCGGGGAGAAGGCGCGGGCCGTGCTCGCGCCGAAGGTCGCCGCGTTGAACAAGAAGTACGAGAACCGGCCGGAGAAGCTGCGGGAGGCGCTGGCCGAGATGTACCGGAAGGAGCAGGTGTCGCCGTTCGCGGGGTGCCTGCCGGTGCTGGTGCAGATCCCGTTCTTCTCGGTGATGTACCGGTTGTTCACCACGCCGAACGACCTGTTGGACCACACCCTGTTCGGTGTGCCGTTGGGCCTGCACGTCTCGGGCGCGCACGGTGCCGGGCAGTTCGTGGTGTTCGGCCTGCTGTACGCGGGGATGGCGGCGGTCGGGTTCGTCAACTTCCGCCGGGCGCGGCGTGCGGCGGCGGCGCAGCCCACCCCGCAGCCGGGGGCGGGTCTGCTGCCGTACCTGTCGTTCGGGTCGGTGCTGTTCGCGCTGCTGGTGCCGGTGGCCGCCGCGCTGTACCTGCTGACGACGAGTGTCTGGTCGGCGTCCGAGCGGGCCTGGCTGTACCGGGGCGGGGCGCCGGTGCCGGTAGCCGCGCTCGCCGGCTGAGCGGCGGCTGAGCAGCAGCCGGCGGCTGGGCGGCGACGGGCGGCGCCGCACCGGCCGGGCGCCGGTGCGGCAGCCGGGCGCCGGTGCGGCGGCCGGGCACGGCTCAGAAGTGGCGCAGCAGTTCGGGGAAGGTCGCGAGCTGCAGCGTCGCTTCGTCCGGGCCGAGGTCCTGGTGCTCCAGCACCCAGGTGTGCTGGTGGGGGATGAAGACGGTGCGCAGGCCGGCCCGGCGGGCGGGGGCGATGTCGGACTTGGGCGAGTTGCCGATCATCCAGGTCCGGTCCGGGTCGAGGCCGAGGTCGGCGGTGAGCACCCGGTAGGTGTCGACCGACTTCTCCGCCACGATGTGGATGCCCCGGAAGTGGTGGTCGATCGTGGAGGCCGTCACCTTGCGCTGCTGCTCGTCCTGGTCGCCCTTGGTGAGCAGCAGGAGGTGGTGGCGGGCGGCGAGGGCGGTGAGGGTTTCGGCGACGCCGGTGATCAGCTCGACCTGTCGGCTGCTCAGCGGGGCGAGGAGTTCGTCGATCCGGTTCTGCTCGGCGGGGGTGGGGGTGCGGCCGCCGTTGAGCTGCTGCAGGCAGTCGGCGAGGCTCTGCCGGAAGACGGCGGCGCCGTAGCCGAGGGCGCCGGAGTTGGCGGCTTCGATGCCGTCGAGGACGGTGCGGGCGCGGTCCCGTTCGGCGGGGGTGGCGACCCAGTCGAGGAAGCCGTCGATGACCCGCTCGAAGAGGACGTTGTTCTCCCAGAGGGTGTCGTCGGCGTCGAAGATGAGGATCTGGTCGGTGTGTGTCTGGGCGGTGGGCATCGGACGTTCTCTCCAGCGGGCGGGTGCTCAGGCGGGGGCGGCAGGTGCGCGGACGGCAGGTGCGCGGGCGGCAGGTGCGCGGGCGGAGGCGGCGCGGTCGGCGGAGGCGGGGCCGCGAGCGGGCACGAGCAGGGGCGAGCGCGGGCGAGCGGGAGTGGCTGCTCAGGCGGGGGTGAGCAGGCGGGCGGCGCGGTCGAGGGTCTCGCGGAGGTTGTCCTCGGTGGTCCGCTGCCGGGCCTCCTCGACGGTGAGCCATTCCAGCGGGGAGGCCGGGTTCTCCGGCCGGGCGAGGTCCGGGGTGGCGGTGGCCAGGAGGAAGCGCAGGTCGGCGTGCTCGTGGGCGGGTTCGACTGGTGAGGCCGGGACGGGCACCACGGCGAGGTGGACCAGGGCGGCGTCGGGCCACGGGGTGAGGTCGGTGAGGCCGGTCTCCTCCCGGCCCTCGCGCAGGGCGATGTCCAGCGGCAGGGTCTCCCCCGGGTCGCCGTGGCCGCCGACCTGCAGCCAGGCCTGCTGGCGGACGTGCCAGCGCAGCAGGACGCGGCGGGTCGGCGGGTGGACGATCAGCGCGGAGGCGGTGAAGTGGAGGGGGAGGGTGGCGCGGTCCCAGGCGTCGGCGGTGTCGGCGAGGCGGCGGGCGCGTTCGTGGTCGGCGGTCTCCGCCGGGCCCTGCGGCCGGTGGCCGTCCAGCAGCCGGGCCAGGTCGGGGCTCTGGGACGGGCCGCCTGTGGTCACCATGGATCGACACTCCTCGTTCTGCCCCGAGGCGTGCCGGACCGTCTCAACCCGCTTGCGGGGGTGGGTGGTCGGGCCCGGGGCGTCCGGTTCCAGCGAACCCGGGCAGCCTAGCGCCGGGCCGTCGGCGGGCCCACCGGTTTTCCCGCCGACCGCAGGGGTGTACCGGCTGGTGGGGGCGTTCCTCGCAGGCCGTAGCCTGTGGTGATCGTCAGGGGACAGGTGGAGGGATTTCGTCATGGTGGCTGCTCCGGCGCTGGCCGAGCTGCGCGAGGTGTGCCAGCCGCAGGCCAAGCTGCAGAGCCGTAACGGTGAGCACTGGGCGGGTCGGCTGTACATGCGGCGGGTCTCGCTGCGGACCACCCGGCAGCTGGTCCGGACGTCGGTGGCGCCGAACACGCTCACCTGGGTGATGGTGGTGTGCGGGGTCGGCGGCGGCGCGGCGCTGCTGGTCCCGGGCCTGACCGGCGCGCTGCTGGCGGCCGTGCTGTTCCAGCTGTTCCTGCTCTTCGACTGCGTGGACGGCGAAGTGGCGCGTTGGAAGCGCCAGTTCAGCATGGCCGGGGTGTACGTGGACCGGCTGGGCGCCTATCTGGCGGACGCCGCGCTGATGATCGGCGCGGGTGTCCGGGCGGCGCGCGGCGGGTCGGAGCTGTGGGTGTCGGTGGGCCTGGCGGCCGCGCTGGGCGTGGTGCTGCTCAAGGCGTCGACGGACCTGGTGGACGTGGCCCGGGCGCGCAGCGGACGGCCGCCGGCGGACGAGGAGTCGACGCAGCCGCGCTCGCAGGGCATCGCGACGGCCCGTCGGCTCGCCTCGCTGTTCAAGATCCACCGGGTGACCAACGGGATCGAGGCGTCGCTGGTGCTGCTGGCGGCGGCCGCGGTGGACGCCGGGCTCGGCAACCTGGACGCGACGCGGGCGGCGGTCGCCGGGATCACGGTGATCACCTGGGGCATGGTGGTCGCGCACCTGACATCGATCCTGTCGTCGTCGCGCCTGCGCTGAACGTCCGGGCCGTCCGGGACTGTTGAAGGTCGAGGCGCCCCCCGCTCGGGGGTGCCCGGGCGAACCCGTCGCGGGTGGACGCGGATGCCGGGGCGGCCCGGGAGGGCGAAGGCATGGGGCTGACGCCGGCCCGGTCCGCTGCCGCCGGCTCAGCCGCTCCCGCCGCCTGCGCCGCCGCCGCTGCCACCGCTCCCGCCGGCGGCACCGCCGGCCGCGGTCACCGTGTCGCACCACCGCCGGCACCGGCGTCGGCGGTGGCGCGCCCTACGGCCGGACACCCCACGCCCGGGCACCCCACGCCCGGGCACCCCAGGCCCGGGCACCCCAGGCCCGGGCACCCCAGGCCCGGGCACCCCACGGCCGGGCGCCTCCTGGGCGCGACCTCCGACTGAGGCGCGCCCCCGCGCGAATCCCCCGGTCGTGACGCCGGCCCATTCTTCTGCGGAACCCATCCCCGGGAACCAGTCGGACTACATATTCAGTCCAACGACATATACAGTCGTCCGACAGACAGAAGGGGGGCACGCCCATGCCGCAACGCACCACACCCCGGCCGAGCCCGGCCGAGCCCGCGACCGACCGATCCGCGACCGACCGCTCCACCACCGCCCGTTCCACCACCGCCCGCTCCGGCCACACCCATTCCGCAGGCGCCCTGCTCGCCACCCTGCAGGCGGCATCGGCTGCCGTCCGGGTGGCAGTCATCCGGACGGCAGCCGCGCGACCCGCCGTCGCCCTGCTCGTCGGCTACCTCGCCGAGCTGCTGTTCCGACTCGTCCTCGTCCGGCACATGAGCTACCCGTCCGTCCACCCCGACGAGGACTCCTACCTCGCCCTGACCCGCGTCCTCGCCGGCCGGCCGCCGACCGAGATCCCGGTCGGTGTGGTCGTCCCCGGCGGCTATCCCCTGCTGATCTCCCCCGCACTGCGCCTGGCCGACGACCCGACGACCGCCTACCACCTGATCATGGGCATCAACGCCGCGGTCAACGCGCTCGTCCTGCCGCTCGCCTACGTCGCCCTGCGCCGCCTCGGCGTGAGCCGGCGCCTCGCGTACCTCTTCGGCGCCGCGACCGCCCTGCTGCCGCCCGTGGTCTTCTACTCGCAGTTCGTGCTGACCGACGCCGTCCTGCCCGTCCTGGCGCTCGCCTGGCTGCTCTGCCTGCACGGCTGGCTCGCCGACGGCACCCTGCGCCGCCGCGCCTGGCACGCCGCCGGGGCGGGCGCGTCCGCCGGCTACGCGATGGCGGTGCACGACCGCGGCGGCGTGATGGTCGCCCTGACCGCCGCCGTGCTCCTCGGCGCCCTGCTGCTGCGCCGCACGCCGTGGCGGGCCACGGCCGCCGGGCTCGCCGCGCTCGGCCTCGGCGTGCTCGGCGCCCAAGGGCTGGCGGCCTGGCTGCACGCGCAGTTCACGGTCGAGAACAGCGACGTCGGCGGGTACCTGTGGAAGGGGCTGACCGACCCGGAGGCCGCCCAGCGGACCCTCACCCGGACCGCCGGCCAGATCTGGTACTTCACGGTCTCCACCTGGGGCGTCGGCGGACTGGCCGTCGTCGTCTGCGTCGTCGCGATGGCCCGCCGCCGCCTCCCCGCCGCGCACCGGGTCACCGGCGGCGTGCTGGTGGCGCTGCTGTTCGGCACCGCCCTGGCCGCCTCCGCCGCCCTGCCCCCCGACGGCCGGATCGACGACTGGGTGTACGCCCGCTACACGTCCTACCTCGTCCCGGCGGCCTTCACGGTGGGATCCGCCGTGCTCGTCCGCGGCGGACGCCGCGCCCTGGGCCGGGCGGCGGCGGCAGCGGCCGGACTCGCGCTGCTGCTCGCCGAAGCGGTGCTCCAGTCGGCCGGCTCGAAGCTGCGCACCGAGCTCTTCATCCCCTGGGCCATGCCGGACATCTCGTTCCTGGCCGCCGACTGGGGCAGGCTCAGCATGCTCCGGACGACCGCCGCCGCCCTGGTCGTCCTCGGCTCGGTGGTGCTGGTACGGACTTCCGGTGGGCGTCGGGTGCTCCCGGCGGTCGCCCTCTCCCTGGCGATGTTCGCCGCCTTCGCGACCTCGACGATCACCGCCCAGGTCGCCCAACCGCACGCGAAGTGGCGCGCGGGCCTGGCGACCGGCTTCACCCGTGCCGCCGGGATCGGCGCGGGGGACAACGTGGTGTTCGCCTGGGACATCGACTGGGCGCTGCGCGCCGCCCAGGCCTTCGAGGTCTACCAGGGCCGGGTCTGGTACCGCGATCCCCGCTGGCAGCCCGTCCCGGCGGAGGCGAACGTCCTGGTCACCCCGCTGCCCGGGGCGGGCCTGGCGCCGGAGGCCTACTGGCCCGACCACCCCGCCGCCTGGTACGTCGAGCGGGCCGACGCCGGGCAGAACTGGGCGGTCTGGCGCCGGCGCTGAGTACCGGTCAGCCCTCGGCCCCGGGCCGCACCTCCGCATGGGCGGGGGCGGGGGCAGGGGCAGGGACGTGGGCATGGGCGTGGGCGGCGAGGATGGTGTCGAGGAGACCGGGGAAGCGCATCTCCAGGTCGACCGTCCGCAGCGCGGAGAAGCGGCGGTTGGCCTCCTCGCGCTGGGTGATCACGCCGGATTCGCGCAGCACCTTGAAGTGGTGGCTGAGGGTGGAGGGCGCGACGTCCACGGGGAAGGTGCCGCAGGCGCGTTCGGGCTCGGTGCGCAGGACGCGGACGATGGTCATCCGGGTGGGGTCGGAGAGTGCGTGCAGGACGTCGAGGAGGTCGATGTCCTCGGCTGCGGGGTGGGCGGGCGCCGATCGGCGGCGGGTGCTGCGGGGCATGGTCCATCCTCCCTGATCTGCGATGTTCGACATCCGTCGAAGAGGCGTGGTACCACTGTCCCGCGCCAATTTCGTAGTTCGTCGAACATCGTATCCGAGGGGGACCGACATGCGTGCACTGGTGATGACCGCACCCGGGGGAGCCGAACACTCGCAGATCCGGGAAATCGGGGCACCGCGCCCCGGAGCCGGCCAGGTGGCGATCGACGTGGCCTACGCCGGACTGAACTTCGTGGACGTGATGACCCGCCGCGGGGACGCCGCGTACGCCACCGAGTGGCCGTACCGGCCCGGCAAGGAGGTGTCCGGGACGGTCCGGGAGATCGGCGAGGGCGTCACCGGGCTGGCCGTGGGCGACCGCGTCGTGGCCGCACCGGCCGGCGAGGGGCTGGCCGAGGTCGTGGTCGCGGAGGCGGCACTCACCGTGCCGCTCCCGGCGGGCGTGGCCCTGAGCGAGGCCGCCGCCGTCCCGCTGGGCCTGGCCACCTCGATGCTGCTGCTGACCGACGCCGGCCGCTTCACCCCCGGGGACACCGTCCTGGTGCACTCGGCGGGCGGCGGCATCGGCCACGCCATCGCCCAGCTCGTCCCGCTGCTCGGCGGCGGCCGACTGATCGGCACCGTCGGCCGGCCGGAGAAGGCCGCCGCCGCCATCGCCTCCGGCTACGACCACGCCTTCGCGCGCGCCGAGGCACTGCCCGAGGTGATCCGGGCCGCCACCGACGGCCGGGGCGTCGACCTCGTCCTCGACCCGCTGGGCACCGAGGCCCTGGAACTCGACCTCGCCGTGGCGGCGCCCGGCGCCCGGATCGTCCTGTTCGGCAACGCGGGCGGCGGCGCCGTCGCCGACCTGCCGCCGCTCGGCCGCCTGATGGCGGGCAACCTCACCCTCACCGGCTTCAGCCACCGCGGCCTGGCCGCCACCGCCCCCGACCGCCTGGCCCGCGCCATCCGCCGGGTCCTCGACCTCCTCGCCGACGGCGGACTGAAGCTCCCCGTCACCGAACTGCCCGGCCTGGCCGCCGTCCCGGCCGCCCACGACGCCATGGAGGACGGGCGGGCGACGGGTAAGTACGTGGTCCGGGTCGGCGGCTGATCCTCCGGCCGACCGGAAGGGCCCCGGGGCGGGCGGGGCGCACTTCCCGGCCCGGCCCCGACTCCACGTACGCGGCCCGCACGAGCCGTCGCGCGGACGCGCGCCGCCGTCAGACCGTGAAGGCCGCACCCGGATCCGCATGGGCGACCGGGCCGGTGAAGTGGGCCGCCGCGCGGCTGACGGCCTCGGCCGGCGTCATGGCGCGGCCCACGTGGGTGACGAGCAGGCGGGCGGCGCGCGCCGCCGTGGCGGTGGCGCCGGCCTGTTCGGGGGTGTGGTGGACCGGGTCTCCGCCGTCCGGATCCGACTCCGACTCCGCGTTCTCCGCCTCGCAGAGCAACAGGTCGCAGTCCTTGGCGAGTTCGGTGAGGCCGGGGCACGGGGCCGTGTCGCCGGAGTAGACGAGCGACCGCCCGCCGGCCTCCACCCGGAGGGCGAAGGCCGGCATGCCGTGGTCCACCGCCCGGCTGGTCAGCGCCAGCGGGCCGACCTGCACCCGGTGGCCGTCGGACAGCTCGGTGACGGCGAAGGCGGATTCGACCGGGCTGCGCCGCGCCGAGTTGGTCAGGAAGTCCGCCAGCCGGTCGGCGGTGCCGGGCGGCCCGTAGAGCGGGATCGGCGCGGTGAGCCGGATGTCCGCGTAGCGGGCGCCGTAGTAGGCGGTGAGCAGGTCGGCGCAGTGGTCGGCGTGCAGGTGCGAGATCCAGATCGCGTCCAGCTCGTCCAACCGGGCGTGGCGCTGCAGCGGGCCCAGGGTGCCGGTGCCGGCGTCCACCCACACCCGGGCGCCCCCGCCGGACACCAGGTAGCCGGAGCACGGATTGTCGACGCTCGGGTAGGGCGTCGCGCTTCCCAGGACGGCGAGGTGCAGGCGTTCGTCGGGCATCCGGCGAGGGTAGCGCCGGACGCCGGCCCTGGCGACCGAGGCTCCCTACCCCGCACCCGGGTGGCGTAGGGGCCGACATGACCGGAGTTCTTGTGACCGGTGCGAACGGCTGTGCGGGCAGGGCGCGTTGTGGGCAGGGCACGTTGCGGGCAGGGCACGTTGCGGGCGGGGCACGTTGTGGGCAGGGCGCGTTGCGGGCAGGGCACGTTGCGGGCAGGGCACGTTGCGGGCAGGGCGCGTTGTGGCGTCACCGGCCGAAGAGGGCCACGACGTGCGGGCGTTGGTACGGGGCACCGCAACGGCAGTGCCGCCCGGGTGGCCGACACCGTGGAGCGGGTGCTCGGGCCGCCGCCGCGCGACTTCCGCTCCTGGGTGCGGGACCATGCGGCGGTCTTCCGGTCGGCGCCCGCCCCTACGGCCGGTGCACCGGGCCCGGCGTGGGTCAGCGACGCCCTTCCGGTGCCTCCGGTACCGCAGGCACCTCCTGCACCCCCTGCACCTCCGGCACACCCGACGTTCCCTGCTCCTCCAGCGAGTCGAGCCAGTGCAGCAGGCGGGCCCCTTCGCGGGTCATCACGTCCGGGTCGCGCAGGGCGTTGGCCAGCAGCGACATGCCCTGGTAGCCGGAGACCAGGGTGAGCGCCAGGCCGTCCGGGTCGGGCAGGCCGAGTTCCCGGAACTGGCGCCCGACCCAGTCGAGCAGCCGCCGGATCACCGCACCGGCCTCCGCGTCGAGGACCCCGTCGGCCCGCTTGTCGAGTTCGGTGGCCAGGGTGCCGGTGGGGCAGCCGAACCGGGCGGCGGTGTCGCGCTGGTCGACCCAGGCCCGGATCAGCGCCTTGAGGCGGTCCAGGGGGTCGGCCGACTGCTCCAGCGCGTCGGTGAGTTCGTCCAGGTGCGCACCGTGTTCGGACAGCGCGGCGCGGACCAGCTCGTCCTTGGTCTTGAAGTAGTAGTAGACGTTCCCGACCGGGACGTCCGCCTCCCGCGCGATGTCGGCGAGGGTCGTGCGTTCGACGCCCTGCTCGTGGAGGACCCGGGCCGCGGCCGCCGCGAGCCGTCGACGCTTCTGGGACGCCTGGACGCGCCGATTCACTGAGTCAGTCACCCGACTGACTATAGACAGCCGCCGGTGGCCGCGTGCTACGGTCTTTCTCAGTCAGCCAACTAACTCACAACTGGAGGGGACTTCGATGATCACCGTGACGGGAGCCACCGGCAACATCGGGCGGACACTGGTGGAACTGCTGAGCGGGGCGGGCGAAGAAGTGACAGCCGTGTCCCGACAGCCGCAGCCCGCGCACCCCGCAGCCGGCGTCCGCTGGGCCCAGGGCGACCTCGGCGACACCGCGAGCCTGCGGCCCGCCCTCGAAGGGGCCCGGGCGCTGTTCGTCCTCCTCGGCGGAGAACTCAACAGCCGGGGCGAGAGCCCGAAGACCCTGCTCGACGCCGCCACGGACGCCGGAGTCGAACGGATCGTACTGGTGTCCTCGCAGGTCAGCGCCACCCGACCGGACGCCCGGTCGCACGCCCGCCTGCGCGAGTTCGAGGCCGCCGTACGCACCTCCGGACGGGACTTCACCATCCTGCGCCCCGGCGGCTTCGCCTCCAACGCCTTCGCCTGGGCCGAGACCGTCCGCACCAAGCGCACGATCCTCGCCCCGTTCGGCGACGTGGCACTGCCCGTCGTCGACCCGGCCGACATCGCGGCAGTGGCCGCCGCCGCACTGCGCGAGGACGGGCACGCAGGCCGCACCTACGAGCTGACCGGCCCCGAAGCCATCGGCCCGCGCGAACAGGCTGCGGCCATCTCCGAGGCGCTGGGCGAGGAAGTGACCTTCGTCGAGCTGTCCCGCGAAGAAGCCCACGCCCACCTGGCACGGTTCATGCCGGAGCAGGTCATCCCCGGCACCCTCGACATCCTCGGCCACCCGCTCCCGGCGGAGCTGACGATCAGCCCCGACATGGCGACGGTCCTGGGCCGCCCCGCCGCCCCCTTCCACGCGTGGGTCGCACGCAACCTACCCGCGTTCCGGTAGGCCGACGGACTCCACCGCCGACACCTGTGGGGAATGCCTCATGCCGGGGACACAGCCGGACCGTACGAGCACTACCATCCCAGCTGAAGCGCTCTTCGTTGATCTCCGACCGCCGCCTGGGGCGAGGAACTGCCGGTCTCGCCGGACGCGAAGCACCCCGAGCGGAGGGACCAACCCATGCCAGTCGGTACCTGGTCGCAACTCCTGCTCTCCTCCGAGCGGTTCACCGCCCTTTACACCGAGTTGCCGCGCCTGGAGCACCTGGTCCTGCGGTCGGTGCACCTGAGCCCGTACGGATCCGCCGTGACACTGCGGGTCGAGTTCCCCCGATTTCCGGACCTCGCTCCACCGGACTGGACCGAAGCGGGCTGCGACCGGTTCGAGGCCCAGATCGAGTTCATGGCGGTGGGCGAGGACCTGCGGATGCGAGGTGTCCCCGCCGGCACCGTGGTCGACGTCGAGTTCGGCCCCCTCGTCCGGACCCCGGAGCGCCGGATCAGGATCGCGGTGAGCGGCCCGGAGTTCTCACTGCACTTCACCGCGCACGCCCTCAAGGTGGGCCGTCTCAACGCCTATCGCTCCGACGATGCGGACCCTTACACGGCTCGGCGGTGGTTCGAGAGTCCCGTCGACCGGCGCCGGCACCAGGTGCTGCCTCCCACGACTGCGAAGGCGTTCTATGAGTGAGCGTGACTGGTCAGCCGAGTTGGCCAACCCCGAGGCGATCCGCGAAGTCCTGGGCTCACCTCCGCCCCCGTTGACGGACTACTACCTGGCCTCCGTTCTCATCGACGAGCGCGAAGCGTCGGTCACCTTGAGGTTCTCCGCCTTTGCCGTCCCGGCCGGTGCCGCAGACCTGTGGCAGGCACGAGGCCACAACGCGGTCGAGTTCGCCCTGGTCTGCATCGGCGTGAAGAACTTCGAGGTCGACGCCTGGTCCGGCTGGCCCACAACCGCCGCCACCCTCGCCGGACGAACCGTCGTACTCGCCGGCCAGGACAAGCGCGTTTCCTTCGAGACCGCCGAGATCCGCGCTCAGGCCCCAGTCGGACACCTGTGGAGTCGAGCGCAGTGACAATCACCCGGCGGTAAGCAGGGATTGGCGCGTCGGGGGTCTCACCTCGGAGATGAACACCGAGGACGTTCGACAGTGACCCCGAACGGGAGACACCACCGCAGGTCAGCGGGCCGCCCCGCGTCCTGATCGCCCATCGACCACTTCCGTCGTGAAGTGCGAGGCCCAGCCGAGAGGTCGGCGCGGATGGGCGAGGTGAAGAGGAGACTGACGGTCAGGGGCGGGCGTCGCGGTTGCGCTTGTACTCGCGCAGGAGCGCGAGAAGGTTGATGAGGGTACTGGCCGGGATGTTGCCGAGGTTGATGAGCCGCAGGCCGTTCAGGTTGATCTCACCCGGCGACGCGGACGGCCAGAGGAGCCCGAACTCGCGGCCCTCAGCACGGAGCTCCACGATCAGTCCGGCCAACTGGCGCGAGGTGAGGTGCAGTAGGGCCGGATCGGCGGGGTGGAGGGGGTGGTGGGCGCTCACGCGGCACCGTCCAGCTCGAACCAGATCGTCTTGCCGAGCTGCTGGGGGTCCACGCCCCAACGGTGGGTGAGGCCGGCGACGAGCTGGAGGCCCCGGCCGGACTCGGCGAGGACGGAGAGCGGTTGCTGCTCCGGGAGGCTCGGACTGCGGTCGGAGACGGTGACCCGAAGGGTGTTGGGGAGGAAGAGGATGAGGACGACCGGGGAGGTCGTGTCCGCGTGTCGCCAGGCGTTGACGATGAGTTCGACCATGGCGAGCTCGGCGTCCGCGATGGAGGAGGGCGGCCAGCCCGCGCGGGTCATGCCGTCCCGGAGGGCGTCGCGGGAGAGCGTGAGAGAGGGGGAGTTGAGGTTGCGCACAGGGGTCTCCCGAAGGGGGAAAGGGTGAGACCGGCGGATGCATCGCCGTGAACGAGCCCATTGGGCATGGGTGTTCTTCGGTGCCGAGCGGCGTTTCTGACGAATCGTCCGGTGATCGGTGCATCACAGACTGTAGGGCATCTTTGCTCACATGTGCCACCAGATCGGGAAACATGGTCCCCTCGCAGGCGCTGGACTGTTGACTGAACGACGTAGATGCTTGGGCCATGCCACCACGTACCACCCCATCGGCCCGGCAGGAACGGTTGGGCATCGAGCTGCGGAAGATGCGAGACCACGCCCGCCAGACGACTGCCCAGGCCGCAGCCGTCTTCGGACTGGATCGAACGAAGATCACTCAGGTTGAGAAGGGGCACTACCCGATCACGGCCGAGCGAGTCCGCACGCTCGCTGAAGCCTTCGGAGAAACCGACGCCGCATACATCGAGGCTCTCGCAACCATGGCGGAGGAGAGGCGCAAGGGCTGGTGGGACGAGTATCGAGGCTTTGTTCCACAGGGCTTTCTCGACATCTGCGAGTTCGAGCACCACGCGAAGGGCATGTACTCCTACCAGATCTGCCATCCGCCAGGCCCGATGCAATCAGAGCGCTACAGTCGCGCGATCTTCCAGGACAATCAGGTCCAGCTGACTCCGCGCGTGGTGGAGACGCGTGTCGAGCAACGGATGCTGCGATCCGAGATGTTGATGGCGAAAGGCACCCATCCATACACGGCGATCGTCCACGAGGCGGCTCTCCGCATGCAGTTCGGCGGCCGTGACGTGGCACGGGAACAACTGGACTGGATGCTGGAGTTGTCCCAGCTGCCACATGTCACGCTTCGAGTGATCAGCTTCGCGGCTGGAGGCTTCAAGGGGCCTGGCCAGGCGATCTACTACGCGAACGGGCCCGTACCCAGGCTCGACACGGTCAGTTACGACTCCATGGAGGGGCCGAGCTTCCTCCACCTGGCTGAGCACCTGGAGGAGTACCGTGCGGTCATTGGACAGATGACTGACAGGTCTCTCTCGGTCGAGGACTCCCGCGATCTGATCGCGAAGATCAAGAAGGAGATATAGCCGATGGAGAACCGCTCCTGGATTCGGCCGAGTGCATGCTCAAACGCAGGCAACTGCCCGGAAGTAGCAATCACCGCCGATGCCGTCTACGTCCGCAGCAGCCTTCGCCCCGAGGCCGTCGCCCAACTCAATGTCAGCGAATGGCGTGACCTCGTTTCCGCCATCCGCGCCGGGGAGTTCGACGCCTGATCCTCACCACCGGGCGGGCCGTTCGCCGCACGGCCCGCCCTTCCCTCCCCTGCTGTCAGTCCCCGCGCCTAGGCTTGCGATCAAGCCGGGCGACAACGGGGAGCAGCACAGTGCGGATCGAGCGTCACCAGGTCAGCGAGTCGGCCATCTCGGCGGCCCGTGAGGGCTTCGTCGACCGGATCGGAGGCATGGTCCACTCCTACTCGCGCGCCGGGCTGATGGCTGCCACCGAATGGCGGCTGATCGCCGAGGAGTTCCTCGACTACCTCGGCGCGCTCTCCGTCAAAACCCCCTCGCTCGACACCCCCGAGGCCAAGGCCGTCCTCAAGGACGCCACCGAGGCCGCCGCCGGCGCCATCGCGTTCGCCGCGTACTACTCGTACGACAGCTTCCAGGTCTTCCTCGACTACCCGAACTTCGGGATGAGCTACGACCGCTCGGAGGCGGACGACACCCTCCGCGAGAGCACCGTCCGCCCCCAGTGCTGGCTGGACGCGTTCTGCCTCGCGATCCTCTCCGACAAGGTCTCCTGGCGCGGCGAGGCCTTCGCCTTCACCTGGCAGTCCATGCCGACCACCGAGGGCAACTCCGCCGCCGAGCTCGCCAACGGCTTCATGGCCCATTTCTTCGGCGACACCCGCGACCAGGTCGCGCCCGATGCTGAGACCCCGGAGCAGCGGCTGGCCGCCATCGACGCCGCGCTGTCCCGCGTCCAGGACCGCGACAGCGAAGCCGCTCTGGCCCTGAGCACCCTGCGCGCCCTCGCCGCCGAGGACCGCGAGGCCTTCGACAGCGGGATGCTCTCCCTCCTCGACCGCGCCGACGGCAGCCGTCCCCGCACGCTCCTCCCCCTGCTCCCCCTCGCCCTGGCCGCGCTCGCACACCGCGCCCACGGCTGGCTCCCCGCCGTCGACACCGACTACCTCCCGCACGCCCTGGTCACCGGCTTCCCGACGTCCGAGCCCCGGGTCGGCGCCCTCGGCCGCGACCGGCGGCCCGACGCCGTCGCCCAGTTCGCCGCCGGGCCCGTCCGCCTGGACCGGCCGACCCCTGCGCTGCCCCTCCACCCCGACAGCGAGGCCGGGTTCGAACGCCGGATCCAGGAGGCGATCAGCCCGGACCCGGACGACTCGCTCGCCGTCTACCGGCTCGCGCGTGCCCTGGACCGGCAGGCGCACCTCCTGCTGGTCCGTGCCTCCCGGTCCGCAGACGTCACGGACGCCCAGCTCGCCGATCTCCGCCTGGCCTCCCGACTGGGCGCTGCCCTCTTCCGCATCGCCCTCGCCGAGCCGGGCACCGAGGCCGAGGTGACCTTCGACGGCCGGACGGTTCGCTACCCGGCCACCCGGGACAAGCACTCCGGCCCCGGCCAGTGGCAGCTCGCCCTCGAACTCGCCCTGATCACCGGCGACCGCGAGGGCCTTGCCCCGATCGTCCTCGCCGGGCCTGTCCACTCCGCCGCCGACCGCTCCTCGTACGCCTCCTACCGCGTCGCCCTGCACGACTACTTCCGGGGCGTCGACCCGCTCCCGGCCACCGAACGGGCCCTGCGCGACGTCGAGAGGGCCGGGGACGCGGGCTTCCTCCCACCGCCCGTCGTCCTCTTCTCCCAGCTCGTCGAGGGCGACGAGACCAGCTTCAACCTGGCCCTGCTGGACGCCCTGGAAGCCCACCGCGACCACCACTCGGTCGCCGACCGCGGCACCGACCGCGACGCCCCGCTCAGCCTCGGCGTCCTCGCCCTCGCCTGCCACGCCCGCCGCCGGGGCTGGGCAGTCCGCGTCGAGTCCCCGTACCTCCCGGCCCGTCTGCTGGCATAGCGCTCCGCCGGGAGACGTCGGCGGACTGCCGGATCAGGGTCGCCGCACGGGACGGGCTGCCCGGAGGACGGGTGAGCGGATCGCCCACCCCGAGCAGTCATGCGCGGGGTGGGCGTCCACGTCTTCCAGCCGAACTCCCGGGCACTGGACGGGGATGCCCGCGCGGAACCGCTCGACCCATTCGGTGTCGTGACGGCGGAGCGGTTCGACCTGCCTGGCCAGTCGGCCGATCCGGGTGTCCCGGCCTTCGGGGAACCGGTGTCGCTGCCCCAGCTCCCAGCGCGTTGCCATCGAGCGGGTGGCGTCGAGGACAAGACCTGCTGCACTATCTTGCTCCACCTGCTACCTTGTGACGCATGGTACCTGGCACCGCAAGCCCCGACGGCCCCGGCGAGGCCTCCACCGAGCCCTCCGACGGGCCGGTGGCGACCCAGCTTCGCAAGGGCGTGCTGGAGTACTGCGTCCTCGCGCTGCTGCGGGACGGCCCCCGGTACGGGGTCGAACTGCTGCAGGAACTCGGCCGCTTCCCCATGCTGGCCACCAGCCAGGGCACGATCTACCCCCTGCTGTCCCGGCTGCGCCGCGCCGGGCTCGCCGACACCTTCCTGCGGGACTCTGCCAGCGGACCGTCCCGCCGCTACTACACCCTCACCGACACCGGCCGGGAAGCGCTGCGGGAGTTCACCACACTGTGGCCCGCGTTCCGCGAAACCGTCGACCACGTCCTCGACCTGGGAGAGACCCTGTGAACAGCCCCATCGAGCACCCCCTGGTCCGCGCCCACCTCGACGCGGTCACCCGCTTCACCGCGCCGCTGGCCGAGGAGCGCCGCCGCGAACTCCTCGCCGACCTGCGCGAACACATCGAGGTCTCCCTCGCCGACCACGACCCCGCCGACGAGACCGCCGTCCGCCGAGTGCTGGAGCAGCTGGGCAGCCCCCGGCGGATCGCCGACGCCGCCCTCGCCGAGGACGGCCTGCCCCTCCCCGAACCCGAGGGCAGCCGCCGTACGAACGTGACGCTGCTCCTCGCGGTGCTCCCGTTCCCCCTGCTGCTGGTCCCGGCCATCGGGCCCGTGCTCGCACTGGCCGCAGCCGTCGCCGCCGCCGTTCGCGTCACCAAGTCCCGGGTGTGGAGCCGGCGGCAGAAGAAGCAGGCCGCCCTGCTCCTCCTCGCTCCCGCCCTGGCCACTCCCCTGGCCGCCGCCGCGTTCGCCGCCTCCCCGTCCGGGCTCACCCCGGTCAACCTGCTCGCCGCGTGTGCTCTGGGCTTCAGCCCGGTCCTGGTCGCGGCGGCCCTGCTGTTCCGCTCCGCCGCCCGCCTGCGCAGCGCCACCACCACCGCCACCACCGCCTGACGGCTGTCGCCACCGGCTTCGGTGGCCGCCCGGGCCGCGTTCGACTGCCTCCGCGTGCGCGCCCCCCGGCTCCAACCGGTGACGCCGAACCGGCGCAGCTCGGCGCCGATGTGGATGGGGAGCGGCCCGCACCCGGGGGCCGATGCCGCGATGCCCGCCGACATCACGCCCCGATTCCCCGGCGCCACCGTGATGTCCGAGGCGAGTTCGGCGGCCGTCCGCCTGAGGACGGCGCCCGGGCTGCCGGTGGCGGCGAGGACGGGAAAAGCTCCGAGTCCAGCACGCCAGTATGGCGACAGGACCAGTGCAGATCTCAAAATCGGCTTGATCACACCGCTTCCGAACTTCGTGAGCGGAATGCGGTTTTCCGCTGCGGAAGGCCGGGGTAGTGGCCGAGGCGTTCGCACTCGTACGGTTCGCAAGCCGACTGCGACGCGAGAGCTTTGACTTTTCCTCAGCAAAGGAATCCAGCATGGACAGGCTCCTCCGGAACACCCTCGTCGCCGCCGCTGCCGTCGGCGCCCTGGGTATCGCCGCCGCGCCCGCCGCCACCGCCGCCACCGAGCAGGCCCAGCCGGTGGCCGGGGTGCAGGCCCAGGTCCGCAACCCGAAGACGGTCAAGGCCGACGCCTACAACCAGGCCCGCAGCATCCTCGCCCACGCGGGCAGCCAGACCGCCGCCAAGTCGCACCCGGTGCACGGCAAGAACGACGTCCCGGTCTCCTACGGCACCAGCCTCCTCGCCTCCGCCCGGGACGAATTCCGGACGGCGGACAAGAACCTGCCCGCAGGCCAGAAGAAGTCCGACATGTCGATTCCCCACTACAACGCCATTCATGACGCGGCGAAGGCCATGGGCATCGACCGCTGGTGAACCCTGGTCCCCGGCCGGTCACTCCACCCGCGCGGGGGCCTGCCGGTGACCCGGTGCCGGCGGGGCCGCCGGCGGGCGGACGGCGGGCAGCGGGATACGGGCGGCTGGCGGCTGGCGGCTGGCGATCTCCTACCGGGGCGTGACCTCGGGCTGGCCCAGCCGACCGTCGCCACCGACGGTGTAGACCCTGGTCTCGTGCTCCACGGTCACCGTGATCCGGTCCGGTCCGCTCCACTCGGCCCTCCGGAAGCCGTCCCCCTCCTCCCAGGTGCCCACGTCCCAGTGCCGGGCGGACCAGCCGCTGCCGGTCAGCAGTTCCACCCGGTAGATCGGGTCGATGGAGAAGGCGATGTCGGTGACGGTCAGGACGTGTCGGGGGTTGCCCGGAGCGGGCTTGCGGTCGATCAGCCGCCCGTCGTCGCCGAAGGCGTAGGCCAGGGCCCCGATCGCCGCCCCGATGACGATGAGCGGGGAGAGGACGGCGGCGAAACCGATCTGCGCCCACCTTGCGCGGAATTCGAACTGGACCACCATCGAAACCACGAGCAGCACCGCCGCAGCCCCGAGCAGCAGCACCGGATGGTTCAGCCAGTGCTCGACCTCCACCAGGCCTCCCGAACGGGAAGCCTGATGCCCCGGCAGGTACGCCAGCAACGCCACCAGCGCGGCGCCCCTGAACCACCATTCGATCCGTCTGTGCCGCGCAGCCGCCGCCATGCAATCCCCCTGGGTGAACTTTTGCCCGGACTTTACTACGGGCTCACCCAGGGCCCGGGCGACGGTGGCCCCGTCGCCCGGGCCGCATCCGCCGGCCGTACCCCCGTCACCGCCGGTGGAAGACGCTCCGCGACCAGAGGTAGCCGAGCAGCGTCAGCCCGGTGCACCAGGCGAGGGCGCTCCAGGCGCTGGCGCCGATCCCGGTGCCTGTCAGCAAGCCGCGCAAGGTCTCGATGACGGGCGTGAAGGGCTGGTACTCGGCGAACCAGCGCAGGACGGTCGGCATGGAATCGGGCGGGACGATGGCGCTGCCGATGAAGGGCAGGAAGGTCAGCGGCAAGGGCGTGTTGCTCGCGCTCTCCGGCGTCTTGGACACCAGCCCGATCCCCGCCGATATCCACGTCAGCGCCAGCGTCACGAACATCAGCAGCCCTGCGGCCGCCAGCCACTCCACCGGCCCGGCCTGCGACCGGAACCCCATCGCGAAGGCCGCCCCGATCACCAGCACCAGCGCGACCATCGTCTGGATCACACTGCCGACGACGTGCCCGGCGAGGAACGCCGACCGCGATATCGCCATCGTGCGGAAGCGGTTGACGATCCCCTCCGTCATGTCGACGCAGACGCCCACCGCCGTGGCGACCGACCCCGCCGTCGCCGTCATCAGGACGATGCCCGGCGTCACGTAGTCGATGTAGCTGCCGCCCCCGATCCCCAGCCCCAACGCGCCCCCGAAGGCGTAGTTGAAGAGCGCCAGCATCATCACCGGCATCACGACGACCGAGAAGGTCATCGCCGGATAGCGCTGCGCGCGTTTGAGGTTCCGCCGCAGCATGGTCAGCGAGTCGCGGACCGCGTAGCTCGTCGTCGCGCTCGTCGCGCTCATCGCGCCCCCTCCCCGGTCAGCGTGAGGAAGACGTCGTCCAGATCGGCCGTCTCCACGACCAGTGACTCCGCCCGGACGCCCGCGTTGTCGAGCGTGTCCAGCACGGCCTTGACGGTGAGCACCGAGTTGTCCCCCGGGATGTCCAGCCGCAGCGCCTCCGCGTCGGCGGCGGCGTAGTCGAACAGGGCGGCGGCGGCTGCCAGTCGGCCGGCGTCGGTGAACTGCAGTCGGATCCGGCCGCCGGGGACGATCCGCTTCAGCTCCTCGGCCGTGCCCTCGGCGACGATCCGGCCGCCGTCCAGGACGGCTATCCGGTCGGCGAGTCGGTCCGCCTCGTCCAGGTACTGGGTGGTGAGGAAGATCGTCACCCCGTGGTCTCCGACCAGCCGGCGGATGATCTCCCACATGGTGCGCCGGCTGCGCGGGTCCAGCCCGGTGGTCGGCTCGTCGAGGAAGATCACCTTCGGGTCGCCGACCAGTGTCATCGCCAGGTCGAGCTTGCGCCGCATGCCGCCGGAGAAGGTGGCGACGGGGGTGCGGGCGGCCTCGGTGAGATCGAAGCGGCGCAGCAGATCCTCGGCCCGCCTCCGCCCCTCCCGACGGCGGAGGTGGTTGAGGTCGGCCATCAGGAGCAGGTTCTCCTCGGCGGTGAGCAGGTCGTCCACCGCCGAGAACTGGCCGGTGACGCCGATCGCCCTCCGGACTCCGTCGGCGTCGCGGGCCACGTCGTGCCCGGCGACCCGGGCCGTGCCGCCGTCCGCCGGGATCAGGGTGGAGAGGATCTGCACCGTGGTGGTCTTGCCGGCGCCGTTCGGCCCGAGGAGGGCGAACACGCTGCCGGCCGGGATCTGCAGGTCGATGCCCCGCAGCACCGCCTTGTCCGCGTAGGACTTGGTCAGTCCGACCGCCGAGATCGCGGCCATCAGGCCCTCCGGATGATGACGTTGCCGACCTGCGTGCGGCCACGGACCTCGGCGGTCTCGCGGGCGTCGCCCGGGCCCTGCGTCTCACCGAGGGTGTTGCGGACGCCGCCGAACTTGCTGTGGACGTCGAGCCAGGCCGCCGTGCCCTCCGCGATGCCGACCTCCACGTCCCCGACGCCGGTCTGCAGGGTGATCCTGCCCCGGACCACTCGGCCGACCCGCAGGTGGCCGTTCGCCGACTTGGCGTCCACGTCCGCCCCGGCGAGGCCGACGTGGATCCGACCGTTGGAGGCGTTGGCGGTCAGCTCGCCGCGCACCTCGTCGATCTCCGTGTCGCCGTTGCTGTTCTTGACCGTCAGCTCGCCCCCGACGGTGCCGATCTCGATCCGGCCGCAGCCGGACACCTCGGCACCCCCGGCGACCGTGCCGACGCGGATGTCCCCCATGTCGGTCTTGAGCCGCACGTTCTCGGCCCGGTCCACCTGGATCCGGCCCATGGACGTCTTCAGCCGGCAGTCGCCCAGCGGGCCCTCGGCGACGAAGTCCGCCATCGGGGAGTCGGCGTGCACCTGGGAGCCGGCCGGCAGCTCGACCAGGACCTCGATCGAGCCCTTCTTGCTGGAGAACACGGTGCGCTGCTTGGGGCCCTTGACGGTGAGCCGACCGCCGGAGAAGTCGACCAGGGTCGACTCGGCGGCCTTGACGTCCGCCTCCCTGGCCGCGTTGGCGGGCCGGACCTCCACCACGGCGTCGGTGCGCTCGCCGGCGGTGATCCACACCGCACCGATCTCGAACTCGAAGGCGGCGGAGATCGGACCGTGGGTCTCGTACGTAGGCATGGCTGTCCCGTCCTCTTGACTCGTGTGAGTGTTCCCGCTGGTCGGAGCGGGGGTGACGTTGAAGGTGCGAAGTCTTGGGGGGTGCGAAGGCTTGGCGGTGCGAGGCCGGGGGAGGCGTCAGTGGACCCAGCCGGTGAAGCCCTGGCCGCCGACGGTCCGCGGGGCGCGGCCTGCGGGGTCCGCAGCCGAGCGGGCGGCCGAGCGGGCGGGCGGCCGGTCGCCGTCCACCGCGCCGGCGACGGCCCGGACCAGCCAGGCGTTGAGGGACAGGCCCTCCTGCCCGGCGGCCTCCTCCGCCCGGGCCTTGAGGTGGGCGGGCAGGCGCAGGTTGATCCGGGCGGTGCCGCTCTCGTCCGACTCCGGCACCATCGGGGCCGTCGGCGGCGCCACGGACGGCGCCACGGACGGCTCGAATGGCGTCGACAGCGCCACGGACGGGACATCGCCGTGGAAGGCGTCGGATCCAGGCGGCGCCGTCACCACGAACTCCGGATCGAGTCCGCGCAGCCGCACGTCCACCGAGCCCGGCGCGAGGTCGCGGGTGACCTCGCCCATCGCGGCCGAGAGGGCGTTGAGCAGGGTGAGCCGCACGGCGGACTCCAGCGGGAGCGTCAGCCGGTCGGCCAGCGCCCGGGCTTCGTCCCCGCCGGCCGCAGCGGCCACCGCGAGCTCGTTCCGGAGGTTTTCGACGTACGGCGTGAGGTCCATGGCCAAAGCATGGCACGACGATGGCACCATGTCGAGCCATTAATGGCGCCACTTTGGCACCACTCGGCCGAGTCGGGCGGCACCGACAACGGAACCGCCCCGCCGACGGAGGTCGACGGGGCGGGTCACCAGGGAAAACACCGGTAGGGAAGCACCGGCGGCGAAAACACAGGTGGGGAAACACCGGCAGAAAGACCGCCGGCGGCCGGAAGCGCCGGCAGCGGAGGCGCTGCGGACGCGCCGCGGATGCGCCGCGGATGCGCGGCCAGACAGGCGGGCGTCAGCGCCGCCAGCCCGCCAGGTGGGCGTCGATCTCGCCGGTCAGCCGCGCCTTGCCCGCCTGGTCCAGGAAGGAGGCCTCGACCGCGTTGCGGGCCAGCGCCGCCACCCCGGCCTCGTCCAGGTCCAGCAGCCGCGCCGCGACGGCGTACTCGGTGTTGAGGTCGGTGCCGAACATCGGCGGGTCGTCGCTGTTGACCGTCACCAGC
This sequence comes from Streptomyces sp. NRRL S-350, assembly GCF_000719705.1. Lineage (GTDB taxonomy): Bacteria > Actinomycetota > Actinomycetes > Streptomycetales > Streptomycetaceae > Kitasatospora. The sequence continues at coordinate 115,032 of NZ_JOHO01000016.1, forward strand.
AGCCCCGCGTCGACCATCTGCTTGATCGGGTGGTCCTCGATCCGCTCCACGGCCCGGGTGGCGATGTTGGAGGTCGGGCAGACCTCCAGGGCGATCCGGTGCTCGCCCAGGTGGTCGAGGAGCGCCGGGTCCTTGACCGCCTGGGTGCCGTGGCCGATGCGCTCGGCGCCGAGCAGCCGGATCGCGTCCCAGACCGTCTCCGGACCGGTGGTCTCGCCCGCGTGCGGGACGCTGCGCAGGCCGGCCGCCCTGGCCCGGTCGAAGTACGGCTTGAACTGCGGGCGCGGCACGCCGATCTCCGGGCCGCCCAGGCCGAAGCTGACCAGGCCCTCGGGGGCCAGCTCGGTGGCCAGCCGGGCGGTCACCTCGGCCGACTCCAGACCGGCCTCGCCCGGGATGTCGAAGCACCAGCGCAGCACGACGCCGAGGTCCTTCTCGGCGCGCAGCCGGGCGTCCTCGATCGCCTCCATGAAGGCGACCTCGGGGATGCCGCGCCGGACGGAGGAGTACGGGGTGATGGTCAGCTCGGCGTACCGGATGTTCTGGCGCGCCATGTCCTCGGCCACGCCGTAGGTGAGCGCCCGGACGTCCTCGGCGTCCCGGATCAGGTCCACGACGCTCAGGTAGACCTCGATGAAGTGCGCGAAGTCGGTGAAGGTGAAGTACTCGGCGAGCGCCTCCGGGTCGGTCGGCACCTTGGACCGCCCGGCGTGGCGGGCGGCCAGGTCCGCGACGACGCGGGGCGAGGCCGAGCCGACGTGGTGGACGTGCAGCTCCGCCTTGGGCATCCCGGCGATGAACGCCTCGATGCCGGTGTTGCTACCGGCGGGGTTTCCGATCCGACTTCCGTCCGGCTGGACCACGGTGGTTCCCTGCTTCCTTCTGCGTGCCTTCTACGCCCGCATGCCTTCTACGCGCGTACCGCGAACACCGGCCAGGATAGGCGCAAGTCCTCGGGCCCGGTCCGGTGGTCACCCGCCGAAGGCGACCGCCACGGTGTGGATCAGCAGCCCGGCCAGGGCGCCGACGACGGTGCCGTTGATCCGGATGAACTGCAGGTCGCGGCCGACGTTGGCCTCGATCTTGCGGGAGGCCTCGTCGGCGTCCCAGCCGGCCACGGTCTCGGAGATCAGCGAGGTGATCTCGGCGCGGTAGGTGTCGACGAGGTACTGGGCTGCGTCCTGCAGCCAGCCGTCCACCTTGGCCTGCAGCTTGGCGTCGGTGGCCAGGCGCTCGCCGAAGCGGCGCACGCCGTCGCGGATGCGCCGGCGCAGTTCGCTGTCCTCGTCCTCGGCCGCGCCCATCACCAGGGTGCGCACGGCCGCCCAGGTGGAGTTGATCAGGTCCTGCACCTCGGGGCGGCCCAGCAGCTCGCTCTTGGCGCGCTCGACCCGGGCGATGGTCTCCGGGTCGGTCTGCAGCTCGGTCGCGAAGTCGGCGAGGAAGTTGTCGATCGCGCCGCGGGCCGGGTGGTCCGGGTCGTCCCGGATGTCGGTGACGAAGCGCAGCAGTTCCTTGTAGACCCGCTCGCCGACCTGGTGGTCGATGAACCTGGGCGTCCAGCCCGGGGTCTTCTGGGTGACCTTCTGGACCACGTCCCCGTGGTTGGCGGTCAGCCAGCCGTGCGCCCGGACGGCCACCAGGTCCACCACGCCGTGGTGGCCGCCGTCCGCGACCACCTTGCCGAGCATCCGCCCCATCGGCTCGGCCACCGAGGTGGCGGCGGCCCGCCTGGTCACCGCCTCGGCGACCACCGCCCGCACGTCGTCGTCGCGCAGCACCGCGAGCAGACCGCGCAGCGCCGCCGAGGCCTCCTTGGTGACCCGCTCGGCGCTGCCCGGCGCGGCCAGCCACTCCCCGAGCCGCCGGCCGATGCCGAGCGCCCCGAGGCGGCCGCGCACCACGTGGCCGGAGAGGAAGTTCTCGCCGACGAAGTCGCCGAGCGAGCGGCCGAAGGCGTCCTTCTTGGTCGGGATGATCGCGGTGTGCGGGATCGGCAGGCCGAAGGGGCGGCGGAACAGCGCGGTCACCGCGAACCAGTCGGCCAGCGCGCCGACCATGCCCGCCTCGGCGGCGGCCGCCAGGTACCCGGCCCAGGCTCCGGCCCCGGCCGCCTCGGCCCAGGTGGCGAGGGCGAAGACCAGGGTCGCGAAGGCCAGCAGGCCGGTCGCGATGGTCTTCATCCGGCGCACGCCGCGTCTCTTCTGCTCGTCGGCCGCGGTGAACCGGACCCCGGGGCCGGTCCCGCTGAAGGCATCGTCAGTCACTCCGCCAGTCTGCCCGCTGACCGGCGCGGGCGGGGGCGTGCCCCGCGATCACACGCCCCCCGGTCTTCCGGCGCACGGCGGCGACCTGCCTGACCGCCTCGTTCAGCCCCCTCCGGGGGACGGCGGCACGTCCCGGGGTGGCGCTGCCCACCACCCCTGGGCGATGTCCGCGCCGGTCACCCGGCGGCCCTCCAGCGCGAACCGCACCACCGGCGGCACGCCCGGCCCGGCTCGCCCAGCCCCGCCCTCCAGCCCCGCCCCCGGCTCCGGCCCGGCCTCCGCTCACCCCCGGCCCCCGCTCACCCGTCCCCGGGCTCCACTCACCCCCGGCCCCCGTTCACCGAGTTGGCGAGCCGGCGCCACGCCGGGTGGCGCCGCAGCCCGCGCCGCACCCGCGCCGGGACGACGCCGCGCCACAGTTGCTGGGCGGTGTTCAGCGGCGGGGCCTGATCGTGATCGTCGGCCGGCTCGTCGGGCAGGAGGAAGAGCTCGTCGGGCAGTCCGAGTCGGCCGTCCCGGAACGCCGGGTAGGCCGCGTAGTGCCGTCCTCCGTCCGCGACCGCCGGCGGCTCCCCGTGCGCGGCCTCGTACCGGATCAGGTCCCGCAGCGCCTCCGGTCTCACGGCGACGGCGAGTTCGAGCCGCACACGTGCGGCCACCGGCAGCCGGTGGTACACCTCGCGGACGCCGAACCGCTCCACCAGCCCGGCGACTTCGACGCACACCCGCTCCTGCAGGACGTCGTCCAGCAGGAGGAAGCCGCCCTCCAGCAGGCGCGGCACGTCCCAGGCGAAGCCGCGCGTCCGGATGGCGTCCCACTCCTCACCCGGTTCGACCAGTTCGGATGCCACCTGCTGGAGCGCGGCGATCCCGTTCAGCCGGTCCAGCACTCCTGCGCGCTCGGTGGGGTTGCCGACGTCCCCGTCCGCGCCCGGCGCCAGGAAGCAGCAGTCGCAGTCGGCGAGGACGGACCCCCGGGCCGGCGTCAGGCCCCGGTCGGTCGGTTCCGCCGGGCCGCCCGACGAGTCGGGCTGGTGCGCCACCCGGAACCGGCCGGGGTGGCGGGCCGCGTACTCGTCCGGCAGTTCCCCGGCGCCGTCCGCGGAGCCGTCGTCCACGACCGCCACCTCCACCCGCCCCGGCGCCGGCGCCGGCCCGACCGGTGAGTCCGGGCAGGCGGTGGGGTACGGCACGGCGTCGTGGACCGCGACCAGCACGGTCACGTCGGGGACGGTCATCGGGCGGCGGGTCTCCGGTGCGGGTCTCGGTGAACGACGAAGGGGTCAACTCGGCGTGGAAGCCCGGGGTCACGACCATCACCCGCACCGGGGACAGGGACCGGAACACGCCCCCGGCCGTCGTACGCACGCGCGCACGACGGCCAGGAGGAGTGACGGCCTCACCGCGGACGGCTTCACCGCGGACGGCCTCACCGCGGACCGCCTCGCCACGGACCGCCGGGCCGCTCAGCCGATCGCGACCTCCGCGTACATCCGGGCGATCACGTCCTCGATGGCCGGCTCGCGGATCGACAGGTCCACCAGCGGGTAGCGGTCCGCGACCGCCGCGACGATCGGCGCCGCGCTCTGCTGCGCCGGGAAGGCCAGCCACTGGCGCGGGCCGTCCACCCTGACCACCCGGGCACCGGCGATCTCGATCGGTGCCCCGGCCTCGGCGAGGTCCACCACCAGGGTCCGCTCGCTGCGTCCGGTGGTGTGCAGGCCGTCGAGCCCGCCGTCGTACACCACCCGGCCGTGGTCGATCACCATCACCCGGCCGCAGAGCTGTTCGATGTCGGTCAGGTCGTGCGTGGTGAGCAGCACGGTGGTGCCCCGGTCCCGGTTGACCTCGCGCAGGAACTCGCGGACCCGGCCCTTGCTGATCACGTCCAGGCCGATGGTCGGCTCGTCCAGGTAGAGCACCTGCGGGTCGTGCAGCAGGGCCGCGGCGAGGTCGCCGCGCATCCGCTGGCCGAGCGAGAGCTGGCGGACGGGGGTGTCCAGCAGGCTCGCCAGGTCGAGCAGTTCGACGCAGCGGTCGAGGTTCTCGCGGTACCGGGCGTCGGGGATGCGGTAGATCCGGCGGGCGAGTTCGAAGGAGTCGCGCAGCGGGAGGTCCCACCAGAGGGTGGTGCGCTGGCCGAAGACGACGCCGATCCGGCGGGCCAGCGCCACGCGTTCGCGGGCCGGGTCGACCCCGGCCACCCGCAGCCGCCCGGAGCTGGGGACGAGGATGCCGGTGAGCATCTTGATGGTGGTGGACTTGCCGGCGCCGTTGGGCCCGATGTAGCCGACGCACTCACCGGCCTCGACGGTGAAGCTGAGGCCGTCCACCGCGCGCACTTCGCGTTTGGTCCGGCTGAACCGGCCGGTGCGGGCCCGTACGGTGAAGGTGCGTCGGACGTCCTGGAGTTCGATGAGAGCCATGGGGTTCCTCACGCGGATCGGGGGGGTCGACGGGGTTCGTCAGGGGTCGCCGAGCTTCGGCGGGGTTCGCCGGACGGCCGGCGGGTTCGCCGGACGGCCGGCGGGGTTCAGCTGCCGGTGCCCCGGTAGGCGCGCAGTCCGGCGCGCCAGGCGAACCCGGCGGCGGCGACGCAGAGCGCGGCGGCGACCGGCGAGGCGTACTGGAAGGCGGTGGGCAGGCCGAGCGGGTCGGGCTTGTCGAGGATGTGCAGGGCCGGCAGCCAGTTGACGAAGGCCAGCGGGACGCCGAAGACCACACCGGCCACCAGTTCCTTGGCGAAGATCGTCGGGGGGTAGTGCAGCAGGGTCGCGCCGCCGTAGGTGAAGGAGTTCTGGATCTCCTTGGACTCGCCCCACCAGAACTGGACGGTGGCGCCGCCGACGTAGATCGCGGCGAAGATGGCGCTGCCGCAGACCAGCAGGACGGGCACCAGCAGCACCCGGTCCCAGGTCCAGTGCACGTCCAGGGCGGGCAGCGACCAGGCGAGTACCACCGCGGCCTGGAGCGGGCGGCCGAGTCGGCGCAGCGTGAAGCGTTCGGCGCACAGTTGGGAGAGCGCGGGCGCGGGGCGGATCAGCATGGTGTCCAGCGAGCCGCTGACGATCCGCGCGCCGAGGCCGTCGGCCGAGCCGACCAGCAGGTTGGCGACGCCGAGGGAGAAGGTCGCGGTGGCGTACAGGAAGGCGATCTCCGGCAAGTTCCAGCCGCCGAGCCGGTCGGTGTGCCGGAACATGATCACCAGGACCACGAAGTCGAGGGAGTGGGTGACCAGGCTCGCCACCAGGTTGAGCGCGAAGGAGGCCCGGTAGGCCATCATCGAGCGCATCCACATCCGGGCGCAGAGCCACCAGGAGCGCACCGCCCAGGCCGTGCGTGCGGTGAGGGGTTCGCGGTGGGGCCGCGCGAGCTGCTCAGCCACCCTGCACCACCACCCGGCGGGTCGCCAGCCACTGCGCGCCCCGGCCGGCGGCGAGCAGTGCGGCCGCCCAGGCGAGTTGGAAGCCGAGCGCCCCGGGCAGCGCGCCGCCGTCGGTGCGCTCCAGGAAGACGTCCGTCGGCACCTTGATCAGCGCCGCCCAGGGCAGCACCCGGCCGAGGTCCCCGAGCCAGCCGGGGAACAGGGCGATCGGCAGCAGCATGCCGGAGAAGAACATGGAGACGACCAGCATCACCGAGCGCACGCCCTCCGAGTCGTGCAGCCAGAAGCCGGTGATCGAGACCAGGAACCGCAGCCCGAAGCTGACCACCACCGCGAGCAGCACCGAGAGCAGGAAGACCGCCCAGGTCAGCGGCTGTTGGGGCAGCCGGGTGCGGAATGCCAGCGCGCCCACCAGCATCGGCACGGTGCCGCGCACCAGCAGGTGGAAGGCGGCCCGGCCGAGGTCGGTGGCCAGCCACCAGCCCTGGAAGTCGACGGGGCGGTAGAGGTCGACGGCGATGTCCCCGCTGCGGAAGCGGTCCTGGACGTCGTCCTGGAAGCCGCCGCCCCACACGGCGACGGTGACCAGCAGGCCCTGGCTCACCCAGATGTAGGTGACGGCCTGGCTCTGGTCGTAGCCGCCGAGGTTGGGGCGGGCCTGCCAGAGGGCGAGGAAGGAGGAGGCGAGGATGGCGCCGAAGACGGTGTTGGTGAAGGTGCCTGCCAGGGTGGCGGCGCGGTAGGTGGAGTAGCGGCGGAAGGCGCCGCGGGCGACGGCCGCGTACAGCCGGAGGGAGGCGGCGGGGGCCGCCGGGGGATCGGGAGGCCTCGTCTCGGCCGGAGCAGAGTTCAGCATATTGTCTCCTTGTCGACAAATATGGGCAGGCAGTCGGACGCCTGGCACGGCGCCCGCGCACGCCCCAGCGGCTCCGACCGGCCGTGCCCGGGGGTGCCGGGCCGGACGCGCGGAGCTGCCGAAGTGGGTGCGCTATGCGGATTGCACCTTGCACCGTACCGCCGACCCTCCCGGCCCGCACCAGGTTTTCCGGCACCCGACGCACCGTCGCCGAGAAGCACACAACGGCGCACGTCGGAGCCCCACCCGCCCCTGAAGCAGCGTCAAATAGCACATAATCGCGCCATGACCTTGAGCACCCGCCGCCAGGCCAAACGGGCCGCCCGTCGCGAGGCCCGCCGCGCCCTCCCGCTCTGGCGCCGGCTCCTGCCCACCTGGCGGATCACCCTCGGCACCCTCACCGCGGTGCTCCTGCTCGCCGTCGGCGGCTTCGCCGTGCTCTACGTCATCGTCCCGGTGCCCGACCCCAACGCCCACGCCGTCGCCCAGAACAACATCTACCTCTACGCCGACGGCACCACCGAGATCGCCCGCACCGGCGCCGTCAACCGCACCGACGTCACCATCGACCAGATCCCCCTCCAGACCCAGCAGGCCGCCGTCTCCGCCGAGGACCGCAGCTTCTACCAGAACCGCGGCATCGACCTGAAGGGCATGCTCCGGGCCGGGTGGAACACCCTCCTCGGCAAGGGCATGCAAGGCGGCTCCACCATCACCCAGCAGTACGTCAAGAACTACTACCTGACCCAGGACCAGACCATCGAGCGCAAGGGCCGCGAACTCCTCATCGCCCTCAAGGTCGACCAGCAGCGCAACAAGAAGGACATCCTGGCCGGGTACCTCAACAGCAGCTACTTCGGCCGCGGCGCCTACGGCATCCAGAGCGCCGCCCACGCCTACTACGGCGTCGACGTCTCCGGGCTCACCCTCACCCAGGGCGCCTACCTCGCCTCACTCCTCCAGGCCCCCAGCCTCTACGACGTCAAGACGGCCACCCCGGCCAACCGCGAGAAGGCCATCGCGCGCTGGAACTACACCCTCGACGGCATGGTCCAGCTCGGGTTCCTCACCACCGCCGACCGCACCGCCGCCACCTTCCCCGACCCGATCGACCCCCAACCCGCCACCGGCCTCTCCGGCCAGGCCGGCTACCTCGTCGGCGTCGCCGACGACTACCTGATCTCCACCGGCACCATCGACGCCGCCACCCTCAAGGCCGGCGGCTGGCGGATCACCACCACCTTCGACAAACCCAAGCAGGACGCCTTCGCCAAAGCCGTCCAGGACGAGCTCACCGACGAACTCGACCCCCGGGCCCGCCCCACCACCGACACCGACGTCCGGGTCGCCGGCGCCTCCGTCGAACCCGCCACCGGCCGCGTCGTCGCCGTCTACGGCGGCCCCGACTACGCCAAGCAGCCCTACAACGACGCGCTGCGCCAGGACAACCAGATCGGCTCCACCTTCAAACCGATCGACCTCGCGGCCGGCCTGATCGCCCAGCACACCCTCGACGGCCGCCCGATCACCACCGAGTCCCACTACGACGGCACCAGCGAACGCCCCGTCACCGGCGGCCCCACCCCGTACGCCCCGCCCAACGAGGACGACACCGACTACGGCGACATCACCCTGCGCTACGCCATGGTGAAGTCCGTCAACTCCGTCTACGCCCAGGAAGGCGTGGACGCCGGACTCGCCCGCGTCCGGGAGACCGCCGTCAAACTCGGCATCCCCGACAGCGTCCGCGGCATGGACCCGGCCAACACCTCGATGACCCTCGGCACCGCCACCCCCAGCGCCCTCGACCTCGCCGGCGCCTACGCCACCCTCGCCGACCACGGCCAGGCGCACACCCCGTGGTCCGTCCTCAAACTCGAACGCGTCACCCCCGGCGGCGCCATCGACGTCCCCAAGATGCCCGACCACAACCCCACCGAGGCCGTGGACCGCAGCATCGCCGACTCCGTCACCGACGTGCTGCGCGACGTCGTCAGCCCCCGCGGCACCGGCGCCGCCGCCCTCGACCTCGGCCGCCCCGCCGCCGGCAAGACCGGCACCACCGACTCCAACCTCTCCGCCTGGTTCGCCGGCTACACCCCCGAACTCACCACCACCGTCGGCCTGTTCCGGGAACACCCGAAGACCCACGCCAAGGAGCCGCTGGCCGGCACCGCCGGACTCACCCGGATCAACGGCGGCACCTTCCCCACCAAGATCTGGACCGCCTACATGACCGCCGCCCTCGACGGCACCCCCACCCGGCAGTTCGACCTGGAGCCCGGCCACACCCCCGGCACCACCACCTGGCCGGCGCCCACCGGCACGACGACCCCCAGCGCCACCGCCACCCCCACCACCGGCAGCCGGCCCACCGACCCGCCCGCCACCACCGGCGAAACCCCCACCCACGAAGCCAGCGCACCCCCGGCCACCCGCGAGCCCACCCCCGGCGCGACCGCGCCCAGCCCGCAGGCCCCCCAGCCCACCCCCAGCCAGGACCAGCC
>NZ_JOHO01000017.1 GCF_000719705.1 Streptomyces sp. NRRL S-350
GTGCGGAGCTTGTCCGGATCGGCGTCGGGCCACCACATGCCGGTGAGTTCACGGACGGCCTTGGCGACCGTGGACTCACCCATGCGCCCGCTCCTGCGGCACGGGGCGGCCGGTCACGCGGTGAGGTCCCTGCGGGCCTGGTCGCCCTGGTCGCCTGGTCGGCGCGGCCGCCGTCGGCCCCCCTGGCCGGATCCTGCGACCCGGCCGGCCCGCTCTCGCTCCGCCGTCCGTCATGACTTCCCCCTGCGTGATCGTCGACCTCGTCATTCCGGTGAGGAGATCGACGAACCACGGGGCAGGGTTTCAGTCCGGTCCCGTGATGTCGGTCACGTCGGCGGGGAGGCGCGCGAGGGCGCCGAGCCGCAGCCCAGGGGGAAGGAGGTGGGTAGCGTTCGGGGCATGACGAACCGTGACTTCCTCGTGGTGACCACGACGCACGACGACGAGTCGAAGGCCCGCGACCTCGCCTCGGCGCTGGTGCGCGACCGGCTCGCCGCGTGTGCGCAGGTGTATGCCGTCCGGTCCGTCTACTGGTGGGACGGCGAGGTCCGGGACTCCGCGGAGTGGCGCATCGACCTGAAGACCCGGGCCGAGCTCGCCGAGCGGCTGGCGGCGCGCATCGCCGAGCTGCACTCCTATGACACTCCGGAGGTCGTCGGCGTTCCGGTGGTCACCGGCTCGACCGCCTACCTGGACTGGGTGGACGCGGAGACGACGCAGGACCGCTGAGCACCCGCGCGACCGCCGAGCATCCGCACGACCGCCGAGCATCCGCGCGCGGGGGCCGGCAGTCGCACCCTCCCCGCGGCCGCCCCGGCGTCGGCCGCGGCGGGCTTCTCCCCCTCGGCCCCGCCACCTCGGCGTGCACGCACGGTCCGGCCTCCGATTCCGCTCGCGCTGCAGCCCTTTCGAACAGTCAGAGGCGACGGGGGCCCGGCCAGGAGGACACGAAAGCGGTGTGATCATGGTCATAGCGCGAGTGCCGACCGCCCGCCGCGCCCGACGTCGACGGCCGCCCCGCGACGCGACCGCCCCGGCCGACCGCCAGAATGGCGCCATGAGGTTGATCCACACCGCGCTCGGCGCACTGCTGCTCCTGCTGATCGTCGGCAGCATCCTGCGCACGCTGGTCGTCCCGCGCGGGCTCTACTCGTCCCTGGTCAACCGGCTCTGGGCGGTGCTACGGACCGTGCTCCGGCTCTCCGCCACCCCCTTCGGCGGGTACCGCGCGCAGGACCGGGCACTGACCTGGCTGGCGCCGCTCGTCCTGCTGGGCATGCTCGGCATGTGGCTCGGCGGGATGCTGCTCGCCTACACCCTGCTGCTGCACGGCACATCGGACTTCGGCTGGACGACCGCCATCCGCGAGGCCGGCTCCAGCCTCTTCACCCTGGGCTTCGCGAGCGGCGAGCGGTTGCAGTTGTCCGCGATCGACTTCATGGCCGCGGCCAGCGGCCCGCTGGTGATCGCCCTGCAGATCTCCTACCTGCCGACCCTGTACGCCGCCTACCAGCGCCGCGAGACCGAGGTGACACTCCTGCAGTCCCGGGCCGGCGAGCCCGCGTGGGGCCCCGAGCTGCTGGCCCGTCAGTCCCTGGTCGACACCGAGACCGCGCTGCCCCAGCTCTACCGCGACTGGGAGCGCCTGGCCGCCGACATCGGGGAGAGCCACTCCAACTACCCGGTGCTGCTCTCCTTCCGCTCCCCTCAGCCGAACCGCAGCTGGGTGGTCGGCCTGATCGCCGTGATGGACGCCGCCGCGCTGCACCTCGCCCTGTGCCCGCGCTCGGCCCCGCCCGAGGCCCGCCTGGTGCTCCGCGCCGGCTTCACCGCGATGCGCGACATCGCCCGCTCGCTGCGCATCCGCTTCGACCCGGACCCGGACCCGGACGTCCCGATCCGGCTGACCTACGCCGAGTACCTGGGCGCCGTCGCCATGATCAGCGCGGCCGGCTTCCCCCGCGAGCGCCCGGTCGAGGAGGCCTGGCCGCACTTCCACGGCTGGCGCGTCAACTACGAGGCCGTGGCGTACGAACTGGCCCGCCGCAGCGACGCCGTCCCCGCCCTGTGGACCGGCCCGCGCGACTTCCGCGCAGCCGTCATCCCCCCGACCCGCCCGACCGACCGCCGCCCGGGGGCGGCCCAACCGCCCCAGGCGCCCCGGTTGCCGCGCTGACGACGCCGGGGCGGGCGGCTCCGGGGTCTCGGCACCCGGGGACCGGGCCCCGGGACCTCAGTACCTCACACGTCCACCGGACCACCTGCGGCCAGCGAGCGCTCGGCTGCCGCGAGGATCTCCACCACCCGCAGGCCGAAGTCCACCCCGCACGCGTGCGGCTCGCCGGAGGCCGCGGCGGACCGCAGGGCGTCCAGCGCCCGGTGCAGGGCGGCGAGCGGCCCCTCGCCGCGCTCCGGCAGGTGCACCACGCCGTGCTCGCCGCGCAGTTCCATGGCCGTCCCGCCCGCCGCGACCGGCGCGGTCAGACTGAGCGCGAGCGTGCTGGAAGCCCCGCCGGCGTGCCGCAGCACCAGGTGCACGGCGTCCAACGGCCCGGCCACCGCCGTCACCTGCGTCACGTCGCCCAGCACGGGGAGCAGCACGGACAGCGCGTGCGGGCCGACGTCCCACAGCGAGCCCTTCTCCTGCCGCCACGGCGACGCCGCGTACGGGCTGGAGCTGCCGGGCGCGAACACCGAGCCGAGCCAGTCCGAGCGGCCGGTGTACCAGCCGCCCAGCGCCGCCTGCTCCTCGATCCACGGGATCTGCGGGCCGCCGAAGCGCACCGTGAAGAACACCACCGAGGCGAGCTTGTGCTCCCGCACCGCCGCGGCCACGGCCCTGGCGTCCGGCACGGTCAGCGCGACCGGCTTGTCCAGCAGCAGGTGGCAGCCGGCCTCGGCGGCCCGCACCGCGAGGCCCGCCTGGACCGTCGGCGGCAGGGCGATGGAGACGGCGTCCACGTCGGCCAGCAGCCGGTCGAGGTCCGCGTACCCGGGCACGCCGTGCGCCGCGCCCAGCGCCTCGGCCGCCTCCGGGCGGCGGCCCCAGACGCCGGTGAACTCCAGCCCGGGGTGCTCGGCCAGCACGGGCGCGTGCACCCGCTCCGCCCAGGGGCCGGTGCCCAGCAGTCCGATCCGCACGATGTCTCCGTTCCTCGTGTGCCTGGTGACGCGGCCGCAGCCGGTCGGTCAGCCACCGTACCGGGTCGCTCGGCCGCGCCCCGGGCCGTGTTCCGGTGGCGTCCGACGCCTCTGCCGTGCCCGGTGCCTCAGCCCTGGACGCGGGCGAGCGTGAAGCCGTCGTAGCCCTTGCTGCCGACCGTCTGCACCGAAGTCGCGGTGACCCTCGGCTCGGCCGCGATCAGCTCGTGCAGGGCCCGGGTGCCGACCACGGCGGGGTCGCTGCTGTCCGCGTCGGCGACGGCACCGCCGCGGACCACGTTGTCGACGATGATCAGCGAGCCCGGCCGGGTCAGCTGGAGGGCCCGGCGGAAGTACTCGGGGTTGCTCGGCTTGTCCGCGTCGACGAAGACCAGGTCGAAGGGCTCGACGCCCTGCTCGACCAGCGCGGCCAGCGAGTCGGCGGCGCGGCCCAGCCGTACCTCGGCGACCGCCTCCAGCCCGGCGGCGGCCAGGTTGGCCCGGGCCACCTCGGCGTGCCGGGGGTCGATCTCCAGGGTGATCAGGACGCCGTCCGCGGGCAGGGCCCGGGCCAGCCAGATCGCGCTGTAACCGCCGAGCGTGCCGACCTCCAGGATCCGCTTCGCGCCCTGGGTCAGCGCCAGCAGGTGCAGGAGCTTGCCCTGGTTGGGGGCCACCGCGATCTCCGGCAGCCCGGCCGCGTCGGCGGCGGCCGCCGCGGCCTCCAGCACCGGGTCGTGCCCGACCAGCTGTTCCGAGAAGTACGCGTCCACGGCATCCCACGTCGCCTGCAACGCCATCGGGCCCTCCAGAGTGCAAGATCGGCAAGTACCCCGCCGATGCTACTCCGAGGGCCCGACGGCTCCCGCTGCTTCGAGGGCGCGGTGCTCCGGGACGGCCGTCAGCCGTGGTCGGTCACTCCGCGACCACGGTCTTGGCGGCCGCGGCCGCGGCGGCCGCCTCCTCCGCCTCGATCCTGGCGTGCGTCTTCGCGGCCCGGCGCTTCATGATCCATGCCGAGAGCGCCCCGACCACGATCGCCGCGGCCAGACCGGCCCATGAGAAGCGGGCCAGCCACGGCTCGATGCTCTTGCCCACCTTGTAGACCAGCAGGGTCGTCCCGCCGGCCCAGACGACGCCGCCCAGCACGTTGGCGATCAGGAACTTCCAGTACGGCATCTTCAGCGCGCCCGCCAGCGGGCCGGCGAAGATGCGCAGCAGGGCGATGAACCGGCCGAAGAAGACCGCCCACATGCCCCACTTCTGGAACGAGCGCTCGGCGGTGGCCAGGTGGGAGGGGCCGAAGTGCTTGGGGAACTTGCGTCCCAGCTTCTCGAAGAGCGGCTTGCCCCCCTTGCGTCCGATCGAGTAGCCGATCGAGTCGCCGATGATCGCGCCGGCGACCGCGCAGGCCGCGACCCCCCACGGGCTGACCACGCCCTTGACCGCCATCAGGGACGCCGTGACCAGGGCGATCTCGCCGGGCAGCGGAATGCCCAGTGATTCGATGCCGATGATCAGGCCGACCACGGCGTACACCGCGGCCGGTGGGATGCCCTCGATCCAGGCGTCGATGTGCAAGGCCAGTACCTCCGTGGCAGGACGGGACCGGCCGCGCCCTCCGTGGAGCCGCGGGCCGGTCCCGGCAGTCTTCGTCCGATGGCGGCACGACGCCGCTCCCCCTCAGGGCAGGGTAACGTGCCGGGCGGGCCCGTCCCCCTGGCCGATCACCCGTCGACTTCGACGTGCGGCCGGACGTCATGGTTCCAGTCCGGCCCGCATTTCTTCAAGAGTCGGCAAAGTACCGCGACCGGGCGGACGCCCTCCGGCGCGGTCGGCGCCCACCGCGCCGCCCCCCCTACGCCCCGGCGAACCGGAGTGCGACGACGGACGGCCGCTGCCGCACCCGGCGCGCGAGCGGCAGCAGGGCGCGCACCGGGCCGCGCCCGCCCTCCGGGTACACCTCCCGCACGTCGGTGACCGCCGGGTGGGCGGTGGCCAGCTTGCCGCGCTCGTCCGCGTCCATGCCGAACGGCATCGGCGGCGCCTGGTAGTACCGGTCCCGCAGCCTGCCCTCCACGGCCCGCCTGCTGAACCAGCGCGGCACCGCGTCGAGCACCAGCGAGCCGCCGGGGAAGCGCTCGGCGCAGGCCGCGATCAGCTCGCGGACCTCCTGTGGCCGCAGGTACATCAACAGCCCCTCGGTGCTGACCAGCACCCCGTCGGCCGGGTCGACCTCGTCCATCCAGCGCGGGTCGTTGGCGGAGCAGGCGAGGATCCGGTGCCGCTCGTCCGGCGGCAGCAGCCGCTCCCGCAGCGCGGCCGTCTCCGGCAGGTCCACCGACAGCCAGGCCGCCCGCCCGTTGTCGACCCGCCACGCCTGCGTCTCCAGCCCGTCCCCGAGCCCCACCACCGTGCCGCGCGGGCACCGCTCCAGGAAGTCCGCCACCTCCCGGTCGAAGCAGGCGGCCCGCAGCGCCTGCAGCTGGCTGAGCAGCGTGTTCTCCCCGAACTTCTCGGCGAACGGGAAGTCGATCCGGTCCACCAGCTCGACCGCCTTCGGGTCCGGCAGCACGGTGTCCGGCCGCCGTGCCTCCAACGCCCGGTGCCACAGCGTCCACAGCGCCGTCTCCGGCACCGCCGCCAACTCGGGCCGTTCCACCCCGCCACTCATCGTTGCGCTCCTTCGCCGTACTCCGCCCGCGGTCGTGAACGCGCCGATTCTGACACCCGTCCGTGCGACGCCCCCGCCCGACGCGCGGCCCGCCACGGTCCGGCCTCGGCCCTCCGCGTCCCGGGCCGCCCGTCGGCGGGCGACCGCCTCCCGGACGTGCTCGGGCCGGCGGCGCGGCGCCGCTCAGCCGAGGGTGAAGGCTCCGTCGGGCGGGGGCGGGGAGTCAGTGGCGTCCGCGTCCGTGACCGGGGCGGTGCGGCCGACCAGGGCCGCCAGGTCGTCGCCGTCCACCAGTCGGGCCGGGAAGACGTCGCCGGCGAACAGCCGGCTCAGCTCCGCCGCGGGCAGCGGCGCCGTCGAGCCGGCCAGCAGCACGTTGCCGTACCGCCGGCCGCGCAGCACCGACGCCTCCGCCACCAGGCACACGTACGGGAACACCGCCCGCACCGTCGCCGCCTGCGCCCTGGCGAAGGCCAGCGGCGGGCCGTCCGCCAGATTGGCGGCGTAGCAGCCGCCGTCGCGCAGCACGCCCGCGGCCAGGCCGACGAACTCGACCGAGGTCAGGTGCGCGGGGGTGCGGGAGCCGTGGAAGACGTCCGCGATCACCAGGTCCTGCGAGCCCGCCGGGATGCCGGCGAGGGCCGCCCGGGCGTCGCCGACGGTCGCGGAGACGTCCGCGCCGGGCCCCTGCCAGGGCAGGTGCTCGGCGACCAGTTCCAGCAGCGGGCCGTCCACTTCCACCACCCGCTGCCGCGAGCCGGGCCGGGTCGCGGCCAGGTAGCGGGGCAGGGTCAGCGCGCCGCCGCCCAGGTGCAGGGTGTCCAGCGGCCGGCCGGGCTCGGCGAGCGTGTCGGCGAGGTGGCCGAGACGGCGGGTGTACTCGAACTCCAGGTGGGTCGGGTCGGCGAGGTCGACGTACGACTGCGGGGTGCCGTCCAGGGTGAGCAGCCAGCCGCCGTCCCGGTCGAGGTCCGGCATCAGCTTGGCGAAGCCGAGGTCGGTCCGCCGCCCGACCGGCACCGGCTCGTCCGTCACGCGTTCTCCCCGACGGACCGGACGTCGCCGACCGGCCGGACGTCCTCACCGGGCTGCGTGTCCCCGCCGGGCTGCTCGTCCCCGGCGGGCTGCGTGTCCCCGGCGGGCTGCTCGCCCTCGGCAGGCTGCGCGGCCTTGACGTCCAGGTACGCGGCCAGCCAGCGGTCGAGTTCGGCGAACACCTGCGTCCGGGCCGTCTCCGCGGAGAGCACCAGGTCGTGCATGCCGCCTTCGATCCGCACGATCGTCACGTGCCGGCCGAGCTTCGGCCCCTGCGCGGCGATGTCGTCGGCGCGCAGCACCGCGTCGGCGTGGTGGAGGGCGTTGTGCCACTTGGTGGTGGTGACGGACTTGGTCGACGCCATCAGCAGGACGGGCACGTCGATCCCCAGCCCGCGCCGCAGCCGCCGGTGCCCCTGGTGGATCGCCGCGAGCCAGCCCGCGAACAGCGGGAACCCCTCGGCGGGCTTGAGGGTGAGGTCGAAGTCCCACTCGCCCCTGTGGTCCTTGTGCAGGCTGTGCGTGTAGTGCGGGTTGAGCGTCGAGGGCAGCACCCGGGTCGGCGCCAGCCGCGCGATGGCCAGCACCGCCGGTGCGCCGACCGTCCGGACGGCGGGTGCGGCGGGCATCGAGAGGAACGGGCTGTTCAGGAACAGGCCGTCGACCAGTCCGCGCCCGGCCCGCCGCCCGGCCCACAGGGCCCCGACCAGCCCGCCGGTCGAGTGCCCGTTCACCAACAGCTGCCGGTGCCCGTCCACCTCCCGGATGATCCGCACCGCCTCGTCGATCTCCTCGTCGTACTCGGCGAGGTCCCGGACGAAGTTCGGCGACTGGTGCGGCCGCAGCGACCGTCCGTACTTGCGCAGGTCCAGCGCGTAGAAGGAGAACCCGAGCGCGGCGTAGTGGTCGGCCAGGTTGGTCTGGAAGAAGTAGTCGTTGTAGCCGTGGATGTAGAGCACCGCCCGCTTCGCGCCGGGGACGACCCGCCGCACGAGCGTCGCGCACACGGCGCCCTCGGTGTCGGCCCGGAGCTCCAGCTCCGCCGCCTCGTAGGGCGCCCCCAGGATGTCTTCCCGAAACTCCATCGCCGCCGCACCGATCCTCTGCTCTGCCTGCCGCTGCGGCAGGTGACCACCCGTTCCGCCCCGACGATACCGGCCGGTAGGTGCGCGGCGCTCGGCGGCCGGTCCGGCCGGCCGGGTTGCGCTACCGGGCCTGTTCGGCGCCGGACTCGGCCCTCGCCTCGGACTCGCCCGCCTGGAACTCGGTGGCCGCCCAACTGGCCAGCAGGCGCAGCGACTCGGCCGAGGCCGAGCCCGGTTCGGCGTGGTAGGCGACCAGCACCTGGTCGGCGTCGCCGGCCGGGCGCAGGGTCTCGTACTGCAGCCTGAGCCCGCCGACCACCGAGTGGTGCAGGAGCTTGGTGCCGTGGCCTTTGTCCTGGATGTTGTGGGAGGCCCAGAGACGGCGGAACTCCTCGCTCTTGACGGAGAGTTCACCGATCAGCGAGGCGAGCCTGGGGTCGTCCGGGTCGCGTCCGGCGTCCAGCCGCAGCATGCCGACGATGTCGGAGGCCTTGCCCTCCCAGTCCACGTACAGCTCGTGGGCGCCCGGGTCGAGGAAGACGTGCCAGGCCATGTTGCGCTGCTCGGGCGGCATGGCCGCGAAGTCGCCGAACAGGGCGGTGCCGAGCCGGTTCCACGCGATGACGTCGAGGCGCCGGCCGAGGACGTACGCGGGCACGCCCTCCATCGCGTCCAGCAGCCGCTGCAGTTCGGGCCGCACCCGCTGCACCCGGGCGGCGGCCCGGCCGGGGCGGCGGCGCGGCGGCTTGGTGAGGCGGCCGAGGTGCTCGCGCTCGGCGGGGGTGAGCCGCAGGACCCTGGCGATGGCGTCCAGCACGGCGGTGGAGACGCTCTCGCCGTGGCCCTGTTCGAGTCGGGTGTAGTAGGCGGTGCTCACTCCGGCGAGCTGGGCCAGCTCCTCGCGGCGCAGCCCGGGCACCCGGCGCCTGGTCGCGGTGTCCGGCAGGCCCACGTCCTCGGGTCGCAGCCGGGCGCGGCGGGATCGGAGGAACTCGCTGAGTTCGGTGCGCTGGTCCATGACTGCAGTATGCGGGCGATCCGGTGCCGGGGGTCGGGCGCGAGGGTGATACTGCCGTGCGTACGTTCCGGGGCCGTACGTCCCGCCTCCCTACGTCCCGGCTTCGTACGTTGATCGTTGATCTGGCTGGCCCGATCGGGCCGCCGCAGGCTTGGGGCATGACGAACGAGACGCCGCAGAGCACCACCACCCCGAACACCACCACCGCGAGCACCACCACCGCGAGCACCACCCGCACCGTCGCTGCCTACGCGGCGCAGCAGCCCGACGCCCCGCTGGCGAAGACCACCGTCACCCGACGGGCCGTCGGCGCGCAGGACATCGTGATCGACGTCCGGTACTCCGGCATCTGCCACTCCGACATCCACCAGGTCGGTGAGGACTGGGGCACGGGCATCTTCCCGATGGTCCCGGGCCACGAGATCGCCGGCGTGGTCGCCGAGGTCGGCCCCGGCGTCACCCGCTGGAAGGTCGGCGACCGGGTCGGCGTCGGCTGCTTCGTCGACTCCTGCCGGGAGTGCGACAACTGCCGGGCCGGCCTGCAGCAGTACTGCACCGGCGAGGGCGGCGTCGTCTTCACCTACAACGACACGGGCAAGGACGGCCTGCCGACGTACGGCGGCTACTCGACGGAGCTCGTCGTCGACGAGGCGTACGCGCTGCGCATCCCCGACAACCTGCCGCTGGACGCCGCCGCGCCGCTGCTGTGCGCGGGCATCACGCTGTACTCGCCGCTCGCGCACTGGGGCGCGGGCCCGGGCAAGAAGGTCGCGATCGTGGGCCTCGGCGGTCTCGGCCACCTGGGCGTGAAGCTCGCCCACGCGATGGGCGCGGAGGTCACCGTGCTCAGCCAGTCGCTGCGCAAGCGCGAGGACGGTCTGAAGCTCGGCGCCGACCACTACCGGGCCACCTCAGACCCGGCGACCTTCGCCGAACTCGCGGGCAGCTTCGACCTGATCGTGAACACCGTCTCCGCCGACCTCGACCTCAGCGCCTACCTGGGGCTGCTGCGCGTCGACGGCACCATGGTGCAGCTCGGCGCGCCGGAGAAGCCCGTCACGGTCAACGCGCACGCGCTGCTGACCGGGCGGCGTTCGCTGGCCGGGTCGATGATCGGAGGCCTGCCGGCGACCCAGGAGATGCTGGACTTCTGCGGTGAGCACGGCATCACCGCCGAGATCGAGCTGATCCCGGCCGACCGGATCAACGAGGCCTACCGTCGGGTGCTGGACGGCGACGTCCGGTTCCGCTTCGTCATCGACGCCGCGACCATCTGACGGTCGGCTCTGACGGCCGGCGCGCGGAACGGCCGCCCAGTACGGCGGCACGTCCCGCCGTACGGAACCCGTACGGAACCCCCGTACAGGACCCCGTACGTGAACCCCGTACTCCGACCCCGTACCTGAGCCCGCACGAAGGTGCCCCGCGTCCCGGCGCTCTCCCGCCACCCGGACGCGGGGCACCCGCGTCACACCGAGGCCGTCCCGGCCGGCCTCCTCCGCGCCTCGCGGCGCTCCAGCCGCCGCTGCCGGCCCCGGCGCAGCGGCTGGTCGGGCAGCCAGCCGAAGGTGAGGCAGGATCCCACCACCCCGAGCAGCATCCCGAGCAGGAAGCCGCCCATGTTGGAGGTGATCCAGCTGCCCAGCGAGGCGAGGACGGCGAGGATGGAGTAGAACAGCCGCTGCGCCGGGTTGAACAGGATCAGCAGGCCGCACAGCACCATCACCGCCGGCACCAGGTACCCGGCCAGCCCCTGCATGCCGACGTGCAGGACGACGGGCAGCGGGGCCTTGAGGGTGAACAGGACCTCGGCCCCGCCGAGCGTCACCAGCAGCCCGCCCCAGAACGGTCGCCTGCCCCGCCAGTCGCGCTTGGCCGGTCGGGCGGCGGGCTCGGCGGCGGGAGCCGTGGCAGCGGCGCGGGGTGTGGCGGCCGTCCCCTCGGCCGCCACCTCCTCGGCGCGTGTCGGGGCGCTCTCGCCGGTCGCGGCCGGTTCCGGTACGGACGCCGTCATGCTCAGCAGCCCTGGGAGTTGAAGCTCAGCCGCAGGTTGGGCAGTTTGAACCCGACGGCGGTGCTCGCGTAGTTGTGCTGGTTGAGGTGGGTCAGCTGGACGGTGTCGGCCTGCTGTCCGAAGACGCCCGGGTTGCCCTTGCCCGCCGGGCCGGCCTTGGTGTAGGTGCTGGCGTCGCCGCCGATCTCGATGTTGGTGAACTCCGCGTCGCCGGAGAGCATGTCGGAGTCGGTGGTGAGGTTGGTGGCGCTGACGGGGGTGCCGCCGTCGCCCGCGTGGATCACCAGGTTGATGCCGCCGAGGTCGACGCTCTGGCACAGGTTGGTGATCTGGGCGGTCTTGATCGCGGACACCGCGACCAGCACCTGCCCGCCGGTGGAGCCCGCGTTGGGGCTGTCGGGGATCATCGAGTCCAGGCCGCCGAACTGTGCGAAGCCCTGGCCCTCCAGCTTGTCCGCGGTGATCGTGAACGGCATGCCGGAGATGGAGAACTGCGCGGCGAGCACGCCCTGGGCGGTGAGCGCCATCAGGACGCCCCCGGCCGCGACGGCCGGTACGGCCATCAGGGCGGTGCGCTTCAGTCGGACCCGGCCTCTTCTCGGCCCGGTCGGCGTCTGCTCGGTCTCGGCCGCCGCAGCGGCGTCCTCGGACATGGCCATGTGTGCTCCCTGTGGGTGGGTGGGGTGTGCAGGCACTGGCACGTCGTCCTGGCGCGGACAGCGTTCGCCGGCCCGACCGGCCCGTCCGCCCCGTGGCAGCGGGGCGGATCCGGTCGGAGCGCGGTGGGTAACTGGTAAGCTACTGCCGGGTATTGGCCGGGTCAATACGGGTGCACGAAGGATCTTCACCGATTCCCGACCCGAGCCGCGCGGCCGCCTCCGCCGGGCCCAGGAACGGTGCCAGGCAGAACAGGCTCAACCCCGGCAGGAGATCCGGGAGTTGTTCGGTCCGGCCGGAGTCCACCCGGCGGTAGATCGCACTGTGGACACCGCCCACCACCGCGTCCACGATCTCCTGGACAGCCACCCCGCAAGGCAGTTGGGGCACCTCGGCGAAGAACGCCCGGAATTTCTTGAGGAGTTGGTCGCGCTCGCGCCGCCCGGCGGGGCCGACCGCCTCGACCTCGATCACCGCCATGGTGGCGAACGCTGGTGTACCGGCGAGTAGTTGGAGCATCGCGCCGAGAGCCTGCCGGATCCCGTGGCACCAGTCCGATTCGGCCGCGAAGGCCGCCGCCATCCGCCGGATCACCACCCCCGTCCCGTACCGGTGCGCCGCCAGGAAGGCGTCCTCCTTGCCGCTGAACAACTCGTAGAAGACCGGCCTGGTCACGCCCGCCGCACGGCAGATGTCGCTCACCGTGGCGTGCCGGTAGCCGCGCTCGGCGACGGTCTGCACCAGCCCGTCCAGCAGCCGCTCGCGCTGGGTCGCGGCGACCACGCCCGCGGGCAGCCGGCGCGGGCCGGGCTTGATCGACCGGGCGGGATCGCGGCCGGTGCGCGCGCCCGGCAGCAGGACCACGTCGGCACTCCGGAGGTAGTTCCGTTCCATCACCAACTCCTGTGTCCTGTATTGACATTGACGCAACATCTGGTTTACAACACTGACAGGTTTCCAACCGGTGGCCGAGCAGGCCGCCACCGGCCGACCTCCAGGGGCTCCCACCACCCGGGCGAACCGCACGGACCGAGGGGCCAAGGGGCCGACGGACCACGGCGCACACAGGCCCTCGGCGGTGGCAGCCGCCGACGTGCAACCTCCACGCACCACCGCACGTCCGCACCGACCCGGCGCAGTGCCGCCGCGTTCCGCACCGCCGGACGCCCGCCCCGCGCACATCCGTTCACCGCCATACCGCACGAGCGGGCCCGTGGCGCCGGGCCCGCCCCCACCGCGGCCCCCCGCCGGAGCCCCGGTACGCCAGGCACCTCCCCCGTCGTGCACACCACCACACCCGCACGCCGGGATTCCCCCACCCGTCCCCACGGGACGGAGAGAGGCACCCTCATGCGCATCCGCCGCACCCTCGCCACCGCCGCCCTCACCGCCCTCGCCCTCACCGGCGCGGCCATGGCACCCGCCGAGGCCGCATCCGCCGTACTGACCACCGGCAGCCCGTCCGGCCCGGCCGTCGCCGTCGGCGACGTCCTGACGGCCAACCTGGCCTCCGGCAGCTACGCGACCTTCTACAACAGCGCCACCGGGACGAGCGGCATCAAGTGCGCCGCCTCCTCCTTCTCGGCGACCGTCACCGCCAACCCGGCAGCGCCGGGCAGCGCCGTCGAGCAGCTCAACGCCCAGACCTTCGGCTCCTGCACCTCCAACGTCCTGGGCGTCACGGGCGTCAGGAGCATCACCGTCACCAACCTGCCGTTCACCAACACGGTCAGCGACGCCCCCGGCAACCCGGTCAAGCTCGCCCCCGGCGCGGCCGGCCCGATGGGCACGACCGTGGTGCTCAGCACCATCCTGGGCAGCATCAGCTGCAACTACCAGAACTCCACCGGGATCAACGGCACCACCTCCAACACCGGCAACACGATCGGCTTCTCCGCCCAGCCCTTCACCCTGGTCTCCGGCCCGGGCCTGTGCTTCTCGACGGGCTACTTCAGCGCCACCTACGGCCCGGTGACCGACACCTCCGTCGCCGGCAGCCCGGTCCTCTTCGTCAACTGACGCCGGGGCCCCACCGGCCCGACAGCGGCGTACGGCACCCGCACCACGCCGTACGCCGCTCCCCCGTACCGTGCCCGCGCCGTGCCGCCGCGGCGCGCCCCGCGCCCTCCCCCGGACGTCGGGACGCCGAAGTGACCGGCCGGTAGGGTGGCGCCGCACGGAGACGGCGAACCGGAACGGGGCGGGCACATGGCCAACGGCACCAGCGGCGGCAACGGCACCAGCGGTGCGGGCGACACACCCGGCACCCGCGACACGCAAGACAGCGGTAGCGGCAACCACACCGGCACGGGCTTCTTCACGTCGGTGGCCGACGCCGCCGAACAGCTGGCCGCCGCCGGCTACCTCGCCTCCACCGCCGTGGCCACCACCGTCTTCCTCGCCGACCGGCTCGGCAAGCCGCTGCTGGTCGAGGGCCCCGCCGGAGTCGGCAAGACCGAACTCGCCAAGGCCGTCGCCGAGATCGGGCGGGCCCGGCTGGTCCGCCTGCAGTGCTACGAGGGCATCGACGAGGCCCGCGCGCTCTACGAGTGGAACCACGCCAAGCAGTTGCTGCGGATCACCGCCGGCCGCGACGAGGGCTGGCAGGACGCCCGCACCGACATCTTCGGCGAGGAGTTCCTGCTCACCCGCCCACTGCTCACCGCCATCCGCGGCGAGGAGCCGACGGTGCTGCTGATCGACGAGATGGACAAGGCCGACGTCGAAGTCGAGGCGCTGCTGCTGGAGGTGCTCAGCGACTTCCAGGTCACCGTCCCCGAACTCGGCACCATCACCGCGAGCCGCCGCCCGTTCGTCCTGCTCACCTCCAACGCCACCCGCGAACTCTCCGAGGCGCTGCGCCGGCGCTGCCTCTTCCTCCACCTCGACTACCCGGACGCCGAGTCGGAGCGCCGGATCGTCCGGCTCAAGGTGCCCGGCCTGGACGACACCCTGGCCGAATCGCTGGTCCGGATCGTCGGCGCCCTGCGCGCGATGGACCTCCGCAAGGCCCCGTCCGTCGCCGAGACCATCGACTGGGCCCGCACCCTGCTCGCCCTCGGCTCGGACACCCTGGACGAGGCGGCCGTCCGGGACACCCTCGGCGTGGTCCTCAAGCACCAGGACGACATCCGCAAGGCCGCCGGGAAGCTCACTCCCGCATGACCGCCACACCGCGGCCGGGCGGCCCGGGACCGTCCACCCGGGAGGCGGCCGACACCGCCGCCCGCCTCACCGGCCTGGTCCGGGCCCTGCGCGGGCACGGCCTGCGGATCGGCCCCGCCGAAACGGTGGACGCAGCCGCCGTCCTCGACGTCCTCGGTTTCGCCGACCGCGAGCAGATGCGGGCCGGGCTGGCCGCCGCCCTGCTGCGCTCCGACGGCCAGCGGTCGGTCTTCGACGCGACCTTCGACCTGTTCTTCCCGCTGGGCGTCGGCACCCCCGAAGCCGTCCGCGCCGACCCGCCGCCGCTGCCCGACGGCCCCGAGCCACCCCGCTTCGGCCGCCCCGACCCGCTGCGGGACCAGCTGCGCGAGCGGCTCGCCGCCGCGCTCGCCGCCGACGACCTCGCCGCTCAGGCCCGACTGGCCGGCGAGGTGGTGGAGGCCTTCGGCCGCTACGGCGCCGGCAGCGCCCCCGGCTCCGCCGGCTGGTCCGCGCAGCAGGCGCTCGGCCGGCTCTCCCCCGAGACGCTGCTCGCCCGGATCCTCGCCGCCCTGCGCGACCGGCAGGCCGTACGCGACCAGCACGGCGGCCCGCTCGACCGGCATGGCGCCACGGACCTCGCCGACCGTCTCCTCGCCGACGAGATCCGCCGCCGCATCAGCGACTTCCGCGCCCTGGTCTCCGGCGAGGCCCGCCGCCGCGCCGCCGAACTGCACGGCCCCGAGCGGATCGCCGAACGCGCCGTCGCCCCGACCGCCGACCGGATCGACTTCCTCTACGCCGGCCGCGACCAGCTCGCCGAACTACGCCGCACCGTGCACCCGCTGGCCCGCAAGCTCGCCACCCGCCTGGCCGCCCGACGCCGCCGCGCCGCCCGCGGGCAGATCGACCTGCGCCGCACCCTGCGCCGCTCCCTGACCACCGGCGGCGTGCCGCTGCGCCCCGCGTACCGGCTGCGCCGCCCGGCCCGGCCGGAACTGGTGCTGCTGTGCGACGTCTCGGGCTCAGTGGCGGGCTTCGCCGACTTCACCATGCTGCTGGTGCAGGCGATGAGCGAACAGTTCAGCAAGGTACGGGTGTTCGCCTTCGTCAACCGCACCGCCGAGGTCACCGGCCTGCTCCGCGACGGCGACGACCCGGCCCGCCTGGCCGCCCGGATCCTCGCCGAGGCCGACGTGACGGGCCACCACGGCAACAGCGACTACGGCTCCGCCCTGGGCGACTTCGCCGGGCACCACCTGGACGCGGTCGGCCCGCGCACCTGTGTCCTCGTCCTCGGCGACGCCCGCACCAACCACCGCGACCCCGACCCGGACGCACTGCGCCGGATCGCCGCCCGGGCCCGGCGGGTCTTCTGGCTCAACCCCGAGCCGCCCTCCCTCTGGCCCACCGGCGACTCCGCCGCCCTCGCCTACGCCGACGTCGTGGAGATGCACCCCTGCCGCAACGCCCGCCGCCTCGGCGAACTGATCACCCGCCTGCTGCCGGTCTGACGCCGCCCGGGGAGACCCCGGGCGGCGCAGGCCGGCTTCGCCTCCCGGCCCGGGCGACCGGCCCGGCGACTAGCCCTGCGGCTAGTCCTGCGACTGGTCCTGCGTCCGGTCCAGTGACCCGAGGAAGTCCAGCAGCGCCTCGTTGACCTCCGCCGGCCGCTCCTGCTGCGTCCAGTGCCCGGTCTCCGGGAGGCGGACGTGCCGGTGCAGATGCGGCGTCACCTGCTCCAGCAGGTGGGCCATCACCTCGGCCGGGACCATGGCGTTCACCAGGTCCTCGTCACCGACGACGTACAGCGCGGGCGCCTCGATCCGCCGGCCGGCGAACGCCGCCATCAGCTCGTTGTTCCGGTCGATGTTGCGGTACCAGTTGAGGCCGCCGGTGAAGGCCCGCTCACCGTGCCGGGCGTAGTCGGCCGCGAACGCGTCGAGGTCCGCCTCGGTGAGCCAGGCGGGAAGCCGCTCCGGCTCCGGCAGGCTGTCCAGCAGCTTCGTGCCGTCCGGGACGACCCACGGCTTCGGGTCCCCGTCGGCGCGGGGGTGCCCGAGGATGCGGCGGAAGGAGGCCTTCGGGTCGGCTGCCAGCTCGGCGTCGGCCCGGCCCGGCTCCTGGAAGTAGATCTGGTAGAAGCCCTCGCCGAACTTCTCCCGGGCCGGCGCCAGCGGCGACGGCCCGGACGCCAGCGGCGGCACGCTCAGCCCGGCGACGCCGCGCACCAGGTCGGGGCGCAGCGCCGCGGTGGCCCAGGCGACGGGGGCGCCCCAGTCGTGCCCGACCACCACCGCCCGCTCCTCCCCGAGGGCGCCGATCAGCGCCGTCACGTCGCCGACCAGGTGCAGCAGGGTGTAGGCGTCCACGCTCGCGGGCTGCTCGCTGCGGGCGTAGCCGCGCTGGTCGGGCGCCACCACCCGGTAGCCGGCCTCGGCGAGCGGCCCGAACTGGTGGCGCCACGAGTACCAGCTCTCGGGGAAGCCGTGCAGCAGCAGGACCAGCGGCCCCTCCCCCTGTTCGGCGAGGTGCAGCCGCACCCCGTTCACCTCGACCTCGCGGTGCTTGACCGCCTCGTAGGACACCGGACTCACAGGACTCGCAGAACTCACGGAACTCCCCATTCGACAGAACGTACGTCCGTATCCGAACCTGCCCACCCGGCGACGGTCGGAACCCCTCGTCCTTCCGTCCACCGGAAGCAGCCGAGGCCGCCCCGGGGGATCCGGGACGGCCTCGGCCTCAGGGTGGTCCGACGTGGTGTCAGTTCACCGTGTAGCTGTAAGGGATCGCCGCGAGCACCGAACCGGTGGTGTTCAGGGCGTTGTTGGCGGTGGCCACCCCGGTCGGGCCGGAGACCAGGTACAGCACGCCCTTGACCGTGCTGCCCTTCGGGCCGGTCGGGGTCAGCGTCACCTGAAGCGAGCCGGTGGCGCCGGGGGCGACGGCCACCGGGTTGGCGGCCTGGGCCGAGGCGTTCACCGAGGCGGCGTACGGGTCACCGGTGCTGGAGGCCAGCGCCGGGTCGAAGGCCTGGGTGTGCGCGGTGGCCGTGATGGTGGAGGTGCCGGTCGGCGCCCCGCCGTTGCCGAACGGGCCGATCTGCTGGACGAAGGTGCCCCAGTTGCCCGGGACGATCGGCTGCTCGGCGGTGCCGTTGTCGGTCACGACCGAGAGGGCGGAGCCGTCCTGGGCCTTCTTCAGGTCGCCGAACAGGTCCGGGGAGCCGGTGGTGGCGCTCAGCTCGATCTGCGCCGGCGTCGAGGACGCCGCCACGGCCTTGAGCTGGTCGGTGCCCGGCGGCACCAGGAAGGACGGCACCGAGGAGCTGAGGCTCAGCGGCAGGTTGACCGTCGCCGAGGTGCCCTGTGGCACCAGCGGCAGGTCGACCCGGCGGTCCAGCCGGCCGTCGGCCGCGATCTTCTGGGTGGCGACGGTGTTGTTGGTGTAGTTCACCTGGACGGTGACCGGCTTGCCGGCCGCCAGCTTGGTGTGCGCGTCGTTCGGCAGGCCGGCCGCGGTGGCCTGGTCCTGGTTGAAGGCGACGGTGCCGGTGAAGTCCTGGGCGAGCTGCTGGCCGCTGACCGGGCCGAGCACGTTCAGGACGAACCGCCAGTGGCCGGCGGCCGGGTTGACGGTGGTGGCCGAGACGCCGGCCGCGGAGCCGGTCAGGTTGCCCTGGGCGTCGAACAGGCCGTTGCCCTCGATGTCGATCGGGGTGCCGTTCGGGCTGATCAGCGCGCCCTGCATGAGCAGGTTGGCGTCCTTGCCGACGGTGACGCCGACCCGCAGGTCCTTCTGGCCCTTCGGGACGTCGAAGCCGTAGGTGAAGCTCTGCGTCGGCGAGGCGCTGCGGCCGTTGCCACCGGTGATGGTGCCGGTGAAGGTGCCCTTGCCCTGGTTGACGGGGACGAGGCTGCGCAGCACGACGGGCACGCTGGTGGTGTTGCCGTTGGAGGCGGAGACGGTGATCGCCTCGCTGGAGTCACCGCTGGTCGCCGGGGTGGTCAGCTGGACCTTGAGGGTCTTGGTCTGACCGGGCTGCAGCTCGGTGGTGCTCGGGCTGACGGCGCCGGCCGGCACCGCGCGCTGGGTCGCGGTGCCCAGCTGGACGGGGCCGGTGAAGCCGGCCTTGCCCGCCGGGGTGTAGAGGATCGCGGTCCACTCGCCGGCCACCGGGTGCGGGACGTCGACGAGGCCGAAGTCGGCCGGCGTGGCGCCGCCCTGCGGGCGGGTGTTGGTCTCGAAGCGGCCCGACGGGTCGAGCAGCGTCATGCGGACCACCGGGCCGTTGGTGACCGGGTTGGGCGCGCCGTGCCAGGCGATCGAGGCCGCGAGGCGGTCGGCGCCGGCCGGCACCGTGAACTTGACCTGCTTCTGCACCCAGTCCGCGCCGTTGGTGGCGTACTTGAAGGTGTCCTTCGCGGACGAGTCCAGCTGGACGGTCTGCTGGCTGCCGGACTGCGGGGCGAAGCTGCGGGTCGCGGCGCTCACCGTCTGCGGCTCGTCACTGGTGTTGGTGACGGACACGTCGGCGGTGTGGGTCGAGCCGGGGGCGCCGGCGATGTCGACCTGGCCGGTGTTGACCACGACGGTGTTGGCGCCCTCGGTGCCGTCGCCGTCGTCGTAGCCGCGGGCGGCCTCGACGGCGGCCCGGACGTTCAGCAGACCGGCGCCCTGCTCCTCGGCCGGGACGCCGAGGTCGGTGGCGGTGCCGGTGATGAACTTCTTCACCAGCGCCGGGGAGGGCGAGTCGCCGCCGTGGGTGTCGCGGTAGGCCTGGATGACCAGGGCCGCGGCGCCGGTGACGAACGGGGCGGCCTGGCTGGTGCCGCCGAACGGCTGGATCGGCGAGGCCTGGCCGTTGAAGCCGGTGCACTCGGTGTACTTGGTGACGTCGGGGGTGCACACCGCCCAGTCCGACTCGCCCGGCGCGACCAGGTCGACCGTGCGGCCGGCCTGGGTGAAGCCGCCCGAGGAGAGCGCGGAGATGCGGTTGTCGCTCCAGGTCTTGTTGGAGAACTGGGAGGCGGCGTAACCGGTCTGCTGGTAGTTCTGGTTGTCCGTGGAGGCGCCGACCGAGATGACGGACGGGTCGGTGGACGGCGTGCCGATGGTGCCGCTGATGCCCGCGTCGCCGGAGGAGACGGCCACGGTGACACCGGCCTTGACGGCCTGCTCGTTGAAGAGCGAGATGGTGTCGTGCGCGCCGCTGTCCGGGGTGACGTTGCCGCCGAAGGACTCGTTCAGGACGTCCACGTGGGCGACCCGCACCGCGTAGTCGATCGACTGCAGGATCGACGAGTTGGACATCAGCTCGCCGCCGGCCTTGAGGGCGACCAGGTCGGCGTCCGGGGCGAGGCCGCGGATGCGGATGTTGCAGCCGGCCGGGAGCGGGTGCGAGGAGTTGACGAACTTCGAGACGTCGTAGGTCTGGCGGCCCTGGGCGATGACCGCCGAGGCGTCGCCGAAGGCCTCCGCCGCGCCGCTCGGCGCGTCCCAGCCGTCGCCCGCGAAGTCCTTGTAGTCGACCACGGCGTGCGAGCCGTCGGCCCGGATGAAGTCCGGGTTGTTCGGGTCGAGGGCGTCCGCGATGTAGGCGACCTTGACGCCCTTGCCGGTGGCCAGGTCGGCCGCGCCGGGCTTGCCGTTGCCGGTGACGGCGCGGGTCGAGTACAGGCCCTCGGGCTCCAGCAGGGGCTTGCCGGGGTCGGAGGGGCAGACCGTGTTGGTCGCGTTCTCCTCGGCGCCCTGGCCGTTGCTGCCCGTAACGGCCTGCGCGGCGGCGGCCTTGGGCGCCTTCGCGGCCGCGGCACCCGCGGTGTCGGCGGCGTCCTTGGCGGTCTTCGCCTTGCCGGCGGCCGCCGGGGCGACCTGGACCTGGGCGTCCGTCACCACGGAGGAGACGGCCGGGTCCGCCTGCAGCTGGGCGCGCAGGGCGGGGCTGACCGTGGCCGAGAAGGCGTTGCCGACCACGAAGGTCTTGATGTTGGTGCCGCCGCCCGCCTTGACCTTGTTCAGCAGCGGCGCCTGCGAGTCGGCGGCCTTCTGCTGGCGGGCACCCAGGTGGCCGTGGTCGGCCGGGGCGTCCGTTATCTGGTCCTTGAGGATCACGATCACCGGCACCGGGGTCCCGTCCGCGGACGCCGCCTGGGCGTTCTGCGGGTCCGGGGTCGGAGCTGCGTTGGCACTGGTCCCGAAGCTCAGGACCATGGACGCGGCGGTGACCGTGATGGCAGCTGTTAGCTGGGCTTTCCGCCAGCCGATCATGGACATCCTTTCGTCTGATGCGACGTCAGGTTGCACGGCTCAGCGTACGCGGATCCGGATCGGAGGCGTGGTTGCTCGGACCGCGCGTCCCGACAGCTGTCGAATTCCAGCGCATCCGGCACGACCACGACAAGGGGAATATCCCCATCAAAAAGTAAAAATGACCATCAGAAAGTAAAATTCACGGCAGAAATCGGGCCATGTCCGCCCCTTTTCCCCGAGCAAGCCCGACCGGACCCGGGCGGAACCGGCCGGACCGGCACCGGAAATGCGGATGGCGAACTCCCGACAGTGGCGAAACACCGCCACCGGCAGCAGCCTTGTCGACTGCCTACTTGTCGACACAGACACTTGTCCTTCCCTGCCCGCCCGGGCCGAAACCGGGCCCCACGGCCGGGGCTTGCCGCCCGTTTTCGGGCGACCGGGAGTTCGTCCACGCACCCTCGGGGCCGCACCCGCCCGGACCTGACCGGCCGTCCGCCCGATCAGGTGGCGGCCCGCCGCTCCTGAGCGTCCACCAGGTCCTCGGTGGCGGGCGCGCGTCGTCCCGGGTCAGCCGGTGGCGTCAACAGCCCGTGAAGTCGACCGACGACGTCGGCGCCCCGAGCCCTCGACCAGGTGCCGGCCCCTCGGTGCGGCGCGCAGCGCCCAGGCGGAGGCCGGGCCGGTGGCGCCGTACGGCACGAGGTCGATGTCGACCAGCCGGGTGCCAGGGTTTCCGGCCGCGCAGTGAAGCTGCGCAGCAGCGGGCGCAGGGGTTCCGGGACCCGCCAAGTAGGCCCGGTACCAGCCCCGTCGGGCCGTCTCGACGGGCGCTCGGCCTGCCCGGCGCGGGGAGGGCGGAGCTTGAGCTGCTGGTCGGGCGCGGTGCCGACGGTGTCGGCCGGTTCCCTCGGCCGCGAAGGCGGTCCGGGCGGTGCGCGGGGCGATCCGGCGGTCCTCGACGGCCTCGACGAGGTGACCGGCAGTGACCTCGCGAAAACCCTTCGATTGATAACCTCGCGCCATAAAGAGTCGCTTTTCCGCGACGATTCTTTATGCCATAAGGAGATTCCGGATGACCGTCCACGCCGGGCAGGGCGCCGCCCACCGGTCGCTCACCCTGCTGTGGGGCGGGCGCGAGGAACCGCGCCCGGGGTGCAGCGGCCCCAAGCCGGGCCTGAGCGTGGACGCGATCGTGTCCGCCGGAATCGCGGTGGCCGGCGCCGAGGGCATGGCCGCGCTGTCGATGCGCGCCGTGGGCGAACGGCTCGGCCGCACCGCGATGGCGCTCTACACGTACGTTCCAGGAAAAGCCGAACTGCTCGACCTGATGCACGACCGCGTGCTCGCCGAAATGCCGGAACCTCCGGAACCGCCGGAACCCGCCGGACGCCCCGCGTTCGCGGTCGGATCGGCGCCCGCGGACGGCTGGCGCGGAGCCGTCACCACGTGGGCCGAGGAGTTGTAGGCCTGCTCCCTGCGCCGCCCCTGGGTGCTCCCGGTCTTACAGGGCCGCCCGGTGCTCGGGCCCGCCGAAGTCGCCGCGGTGGAACGCCTGTTGCGCGCGCTGCGGCCGGCCGGCCTGGCACCGGCGCGGTTGCGCGGAGCGGTCGCCGCGCTCTGGCAGTTCGTCGGCGGCCTCGCGGACGAGGAGTGGTGGACCGCGCGCTCCGCCCGACCGGCCGAACTGGCGCCGGACTTCGCCGATCGCTTCCCGCTGCTCACCGGCCTGGCCATCCTGCTCGACGGGATCGCCGCGGGGGCGGTAGCCGACCCGTGCGGTGGCTGATCGAGGAGGGCCGGTCCGTACCCCCGATCAGTGGAGGCACAGGCAGAACGGATGGCCCGCCGGGTCCGCGTAGACGCGCCAGTTGGCCTCCGGGCGGAGCCGGTCCGTCCGCTCCAGCAGGGTCGCCCCGAGGGCGAGCGCCCGCTCCTCCTCGCCGTCGAGGTCGTCCACGTCGAAATCCAGGTGGAGTTGTTGCGGATGCTGCCGGCCGGGCCATTCGGGCGGCCGGTAGCCGTCCACCCGCTGGCAGGCCAACGGCGTCCCCTCGAACCCGTGCACCTCGATCCAGTCGGGGTCCTCCGGGTCGGGGACGACCCGGCCGCCGAGCAGGTTCGCGTAGAACTCCGCGAGCCGTACCGGATCGGCGCAGTCCAGCGCTACCGCCTGCAGCTTCCTGATCACTTCCGGGCACCTTCCGTAGCGGGGCCGCCCGCCACGGCCCGTTTGTCGCACCGGTGTGCGTACCCGGTGCCCGGGCCGGCATGCACCGTCGTGAGCCGGGCCGGCGGGCGGCCGCACGGGCGGGCGGCTTGCGGCGCTCAGGGGCGGACCGGTTTGAACAGGCGGATCGCGTCGCGCCCTTCCTGGACGAGCGCGTAGGACGATTCGGGAACGGGGTTCCAGGCCCCCGACAGGTCGCCGAGGGGTTCGGAGACGATGATGCGGGTCTCCTCGGACACCTTCTGCAGGACGGGATTGTCCGGGTGCAGCGCGCGCAGCGCCTGGAGGCTGGTGCTGAAGAACAGCGAGCGCGAGGCGCGCTCGGTCGAGTAGCGGAACGCCCACAGCCGCTTCCCCTCGGAGACGGCGACCGTCATCTGCATCGGGTCGGCCACGTCGTGGCGGGCCGCGACCGTCTCGACGAAGCCGGCCATGCGCTCGACCGCCCCCGGCACGTCGTCCCGCAGGCCGAAGGTGAGCGCCAGGTAGAACATCAGCTCCGAGTCCGTGGAGCCCTCGATGCCGGGGTAGAGGGAGGCGTCCACGGCGAGGGCCAGATCGCGCTTGAGCTTCGGGAAGTCGCGGATCGCCCCGTTGTGCATCCAGAGCCAGCGCCCGTACCGGAACGGGTGGCAGTTGGTCTGCTGCACCGCTGTGCCGGTGGAGGCGCGGATGTGGGCGACGAACAGCGGTGAGCGCACGCAGTGTGCCAGCTCGTGCAGGTTCCGGTCGCTCCACGCCGGCCCGACCGCCCGGAAGACCGCCGGCTCCGCGGCGCCGTCGGCCTCCTGGTGCGCGTCGGGGTACCAGCCGACGCCGAAACCGTCGCCGTTGGTCGTCTCCACGCCCATCCGGGCGTGGCGGCTCTGGTCGATCAGCGAGTGCTCGGGCTTGTAGAGCAGTTCCTCCAGCACGATCGGGGACCCGGAATAGGCCAACCATCGACACATGCGGCTCACCGTCCTCACGGCAACGCGTCGTACGGCCTCGTCGGCCGACTCCTTCCACCGTAGGCCGAGGCGCCCGGCCGGGCCCCTCGGCCCGGACCCCGCACATGGCTGCGCCGATTGCGGGCACGAGCAGGACATGGGCACACAACATGCGGAAACGGAGCGGAAGTACGACGGGGCCGCGCTCCCCGAGCGGCTCGACCGGGTGCCGGGCGTCGCCACCGCTCAACGCGCCGAGTCCGAGGACCTGGACGCCGTCTACTACGACACACCGGACCTGCGTCTGCTCCGCCGGCGCATCACCCTGCGCCGGCGCACCGGCGGGAACGACGCGGGCTGGCACCTCAAGCTGCCGCGCACCGACGACGTGCGCCAGGAGGTCCGGCTGCCGGTGGAGGCCGGCGGGCCCGGCGACGTCCCGGCCGAACTCGCGCAGCTCGTCGCCGCCTTCACCCGCGGCGGCGCGCTCGCCCCGGTGGCGCACCTGCGCACCCACCGCTCGCAGCTGGTGCTGCGCGACGACCGGGGGGACGCCCTCGCGCGGATCACCGAGGACCGGGTCGCGGCCCACGTCCTCGACGCGGACCGCGTCGCCCCCGCCCCCTCGGACGCCCGGCCGGCCGCGGACGGCCGGGCGGGGGACGACGGCGAAGGCGGCCCACCGGGCGGGACCACGACCGAGGTCCGCGGGTGGACCGAGTTCGAGGTCGAGCTGGAGCACGGCACGCCGGCGCTCCTCGACCGGGTCGAGGCCGCGTTCACCGACGCGGGCCTGGTCCGCTCGCCGTGGCCCTCGAAGCTCTCCCGGGCCCTCGGAGAGCGCCGCGCGGCCGCGGTCGAGGCGTCCGAAGGGCCCGGAACGCCCCGGTCCGGCAGGTCGGGCGGGCCGGCATCCACCCCGGCCGCGGGATCGGCCGGCGCCCTCGTCATGGACGGATTCCGGAGCCGGCTCGACGCGCTCCTCACCCTCGATGCGGCGGTGCGCCGCGGCGAGGCGGACTCCGTCCACCGCATGCGGGTCGCCGCACGGACGCTGCGGAGCCTGCTCAAGGCCCACCGGCGGCTCTTCAAGGGCGACCGGGCGCAGACCGCGGCCGCCGAGTTGCAGTGGCTCGGGCGACTGCTCGGCCGCGCCCGGGACCGCGAGGTACTGGGCGACCTGCTGGTCGGCGGGCTGGACGCGGTGCCCGCCCAACGGCGCGGCGGCGCCCTGCGCGGCCGGCTCGCCGAGCACTACGCCAAGGAGTACCGGGCAGAGTGGCAGCGGGCCGTCGCCGAACTCGACGGCGACCGCTACTTCGCCCTGCTGGACCGGCTCGACGCCTTCGCCGCCGACCCGCCCCTGCGCCACCGGGCCGACCGGGACGCGCGCGGCTACGTCTCCGACGCCCTGCGGCGCGAGCAGCGCCGGACGACGGAGCGCCTCGACCGCGCTCTGCGCAGCGAGCCCGGCCCGCTCCGCGACCAGGCGCTGCACGGCGCCCGCAAGGCCGCCAAGCGGGCCCGGTACACGGCGGACCACGCGCAGTCGCAGCTCCCTCGGCGCGCGGCCCGGCGGGTGGCGAAGTTCGGTGGCCGGATGAAGAAGCTGCACAAGGTCCTCGGCACCCACCAGGACAGCGTCGTGGCCCGGGCCGAGCTGATCACCCTCGCCGGGCAGGACGCGGGCGGCGAACGGGACGCCTTCGCCTACGGCGTGCTCCACGAACAGCAGCGGCACATCGCCGACGCCGCCCGGCGACGGCTGCCGAAGCTGCGCCGCCGCGCCGGACGCCGCAAGCTCACCCGCCTGCCCTGAACCGTCGCGCCGCCGGTGCCGGAGCACTCACGACGGTGCCGGGGCCGCCGGTGATCGGGCCGGCGTCGGCCGGCGCGAGGCCCGGGGCCGCCGCCCGGCGCGGAGGCGCCGGGCCTCAGCCGCGCCGGGCGGCGGGGACCGCCAGCAGGACGCCGAGCACCAACAGGGCGGCGTACCCGGCCGTCTGATGGCCCTCGGGCACCAGGAAGCGGACGAAGCCGAACAGCCGGAACCCCCCGGTCCAACCGGACAGCAGACCGGACGCGCCGCCGAGGATCAGCACGAAACCGAGGTAGCCGAGCAGGGTCTTCATGTCCCCGAGCCCAGGAATCCGCCACCGCTGGGGCATCCGACTTTCGGTGCGCCCGGCCGCCACCGAAGTCGTGCGCGGCGGCCGTCCACCGACGGGCACCGGACGGAGCAGCAGGCACGGCGGGCCGGCGGCGGCCCGGGTACGTTCGCGATGTGCAGCCCAAGCGAGTGCAGCAGAAGTCACCGTACGTGACCAGGGTCGCGGCGGCCGCCGCCTCGGCCCTGGTGCTCGCCGTCGGCGCCCCGGTGGCGCTCACGGCCCTCGCCCAGGACGCCGCCGGCCCGGTCGGCGGAGAACGGCTCGCCAGCCCGGACGTCCAGGTCGCGCCGCTGGCCGGGGCGCCCGCGCTGCCGAAAGCGCTGAGCGGCCGCTCCTGGCTGGTCGCCGACGCCCAGACCGGCGAGGTGCTCGCGGCCCGCAACGCCCATCTGCAGCTGCCCCCGGCCAGCACCCTCAAGATGCTGTTCGCGGACACCGTGCTGCCCAAGTTCGACCGCGCCCTGGAGCACCGGGTCGTGCCCGCCGAACTCGCCGGCCTCGGCACCGGCAGCAGCCTCGTCGGCGTCAAGGAGAACCTGCCGTACCGCGTCGAGGACCTGTGGCGGGGGGTCTTCCTCAGCTCGGGCAACGACGCCGTCCACGTCCTCGCCCACATGAACGGCGGCATCCCGCAGACCGTCGCCGAGATGCAGGCCCGCGCCGGGACGCTGCAGGCCAGGGACACCAAGGTGGTCTCCCCCGACGGCTACGACATGGACGGCCAGGTCTCCTCCGCCTACGACCTCACGCTCTTCGCCCGCGCCGGGCTGCGCAACGCCGACTTCCGCTCCTACTGCGGCACCCGCACCGCGCACTTCCCCGGCGGGCTGGACAAACTCACCGGGCAGCGCACCAGCTTCGACATCGCCAACACCGACCGGCTGCTCGGCACCTACCCGGGCCTGATCGGCGTCAAGAACGGCTACACCACCAACGCGGGCGCCACCTTCACCGGCGCCGCCGAACGCGGCGGCCGCACCCTGCTGGTGACGGTGATGCACCCCGAGGCGCAGGGCAAGGTCTACGAGGAGGCGGCGAGCCTGCTCGACTGGGGCTTCGCGGCGGCGGGCAAGGTCCAACCGGTCGGCCGACTGGTCGACGACCTCGGCGCCCCGGCCGCCTCCGCCCCGACGTCCTCCCCGGCCCCCTCCCAGGGCACCTCCGCGGCCCCCTCCGCGGGCGCGGAGGCCGAAGCCGACTCCCAGCTCCCCCCGTGGTCCCGCCCGCCCGTCATCAGCGGCGACGGGCCCGGCCTCGCCCCCGCCGTCTGGACGGCCGCCGTCCTCGGCACCGCCCTCGCCGTGTGGGCCACCGCCCGCGCCGCCGACCGCCGCCGCACCGTCCGGGCAGCCGGCGCCGCTGCGGCCGCGCCGCAGGCCCGCCCCGGCGCGACCGCCCTCGGCGGCCCCGGCCGGCGCCGCCTCACCCGCCGCGCCCGCGCCCTGCTGCGCCCCGCCCGCACCCGCCGGCCCCGGGCGCCGCGCTGACCTGCGGCCGGACGGCCCGTCGCGCCCTCTAGACTTCCGGCCATGACCACGCCCGACCCCTCCGCCGCGGACCGGCTCGCCCGGATCGTCCAGCTCTCCGCCGGGAGCTACCTGCTCGTCACCACGTACAAGAAGGACGGCACCACCGTGCCGACCCCCGTGTGGGTGGTCCGCGACGGGGATGCGCTCGGCGTCTGGACCGTCGCGGACTCCTGGAAGGTCAAGCGGATCCGCAACCGGGCCGACGTCCTGGTCGGCCCGTGCGACGTCAAGGGCCGGCCGACCGGCGGGCAATACCCGGCCACCGCCGAAATCCTCGACCCCGGGCGCACCGCCGCGTACCGCACGCTGCTGCGCCAGAAGTACGGGCTGCTCGGCGTGCTCACCCTGCTCGGCAGCCGGCTCCGCCGCGGCGAGCGCGGCACCGTCGGCATCCGGATCACCCTGGCGGACTGACGCCGGCCACCTGCCGACCGCACCCGCCGCCGGACGAGCCGCGCAGGTCGCCCGTTTCGGTCCGATGCGGCCCGGGGTGGCAGGCTTGACGGCCATGGGAGAGAACGGGACCGCGCCGCTGCCACTGCTGGTGGTGGACGGCGCGAACGTGGTCGGATCGGTGCCCGACGGCTGGTGGCGGGACCGGCGGGGCGCCGCCGAGCGGCTTCGGGACGCGCTGGTCGACGTCGCCGGTCGGGGCCTGCCGGACCGGCCGGGGCCGCTGGAGGTGGTCCTGGTCGTGGAGGGGGCGGCCCGGGGCGTCGCCGGGCGGCCCGAGGTGCGGGTGGTCGAGGCGAGCGGCAGCGGGGACGACCGGATCGTGGAGCTGGTCCGGGCGGCCCGCGCCGAACACCCGGAGCGGGCCTGCCTGGTGATCACCGCCGACCGTGAACTGCGGGCCCGGGTCGGCGCGTTGGGAGCCGCCGTGGCCGGTCCGCGCAGCGTACGGCCCTGATCAGCTCGGTCTCGGGCCCGCCCCGGCGTCGCTGCCGACTCCCACCTCGCGCCCGCCTGCGGCCTCGCCGTCGGCCCACTCCCACGGGCGGGCGGCGGAGGGGCCGTGCTCCAGCAGCGGGATCAGTTCGAAGGACGCGTCGCTGAGCCCGCCGAAGGTGTAGCGGTGCGGGCCCGGGGCGGTGTGGCCGGTGGCGTAGCCGGCCAGGTTCCAGGTGTACACCGGGACGTTCGAGGGCACGGGCGCGAAGACGTCGTTCGGCGACCAGTGGGTCTGCTCGTCGGTCACCACGACCACCCGGTCGTGGCCCCGGTAGCGCGTCCGGACCGCGTGGGCGGTGGCGGTGCCGCCCAGGTTGCGGAAGCGCCGCAGGGTCTGCAGGACCGACGGCTCCGGTTCGACCACCCGGCTGTCGCTGCCGAACTGCACCAGGTCGGCCTGCTCGGCCCGCAGCGCCAGCGCGGTGCCGAAGATGGCGGCCGAGTCCGCCCGGTTGAGCTGGGTCCGGGCCGAGGGCTGGTCGAACATCGAGCCCGAGCGGTCCACCAGCACCAGCGTGCGGCCCGCGAGCGCGGGCACCCTGGCCAGCGAGTGGCCGAGGGCGGCCTCCAGGGCGTCGGCCCAGCGCGGCGAGCGCACGGCACGGTGGGCGGCCAGGAAGCGGAACGGGAACTGCCGGGAGCGCCGGACCTCCTCCGGGTCGGCCACCCTGCGGGCCACCTCCGCCGCCACCTCGTCCGAGACCCCGGCCTGGTCGAAGTTCCGCAGGTTGCGCACCAGCGCCATCAGACCCATCGAGGGGATGACGGCCTCCCAGGCGGCGGCGTCCAGCGGGCCCTGCAGCCAGCCGGCCAGGGCCTCCCACGTCATCCCGGCCTGCGCGAGGCGCTGCGCTCCGCCGGGTTCAATCACCAGCGTGCGGCGGTCCGCCGTCGGCACCGCGAGCAGCGCGTGGTGGGCGCCCAGCAGGTGCTCGTCGGCGGGCGGCAGGGCGTGCTCCGGGTGGTGGCGGCGGTCCAGGGCGTACCGGAACAGCGCGCCCTGCCAGGGCTTGGCCGGGTCGGGCGCGGGGTGGGTCAGCTCCAGGACGTCGCCGAAGCGGAAGCGGTGCGAAGGGGTGTCGTACTTCAGCAGGGCCCGGCCGGTGTAGAGGCGGCGGACGGCGTCGCCGATTCCGCGGCGCAGCGGCTGGGGCAGCCGGCGGCCGTACCGGGACGTCCAGTAGGCCAGCAACTCGCCCGGCTCGTCGGGGCGTTGGAGCACGGCGTCGACGGCCTGGCGGGACAACCCGGCGGCGCCGGCCGTGGTCCGGGCGTGGACGAACTCGGCGGCGCCGACGACGGCGGCCGTCCGGATGCGGGCCTCGGCGCGCAGGCGGCGCAGCAGGCCCAGGGTCCACTGCGGATCGCTCACGGCGTGCTCCCGGACCAGGCGGACGTAGCGTGCGTCGCGCTCGGCGGCCGCCTCGTAGAAGCTCTCCTGCCCGTACAGGTGGGAGACGGCGAGGAGGAACAGCTCCTCCTTCGGTTCCCGGACGTATCCGGCACCGCCCTGGTGGTTGGTGACCGCGCCGCCCGGACCGACCGCCCCGCCCGGGCCCGGCGCCCGGCGGGAGAGGAGCGGAGGCGGCGGGCAGCGCAGGTGCCGGACCTCCGGGACCGGCCACTGCCCGTCGGTGGCGAGCGGGGAGGACACCCCGCGCCTGGTCAGTCCCGGCAGTTCTCGCTGGATCTCGGCCCTGGTGTCGGCCTTGGTCCGTTGGCGGTTGAACCGGGTCATGCAGAGGTCCCCCTGGTGGGTGGTCAGGTTCGGCTGGGAAGGCGGGAGCGGCGGGAGCGGTGGCGGCGGCGGGAGCGGGAGCGGTGCGAACGCACGCGGCGGCAGGCGCCTCCCGGGATCAGAAGTGGCACCGGTGGCACTTGTTTTCAGTAAGGAAGTAACCGGGGCCGGGCGCATCGGGAGGCGCCGTCCCGGACGCTACCCGGTCGGCCA
This sequence comes from Streptomyces sp. NRRL S-350, assembly GCF_000719705.1. Lineage (GTDB taxonomy): Bacteria > Actinomycetota > Actinomycetes > Streptomycetales > Streptomycetaceae > Kitasatospora. The sequence continues at coordinate 30,785 of NZ_JOHO01000017.1, forward strand.
CGGGGCCGTCATCCGATTATTCGCGCGGGCATTTCGGAGCGTCCGGGAACCGATCGCGCCGCCCGTCCGACTGCTGGTGGGTGAGTGCGAAGAAGTCGCCGGGAGTCCGGCCCTCGAGTGTGCTGGCGGGGTTCGCCCTGCTGCTGGTGGTGGTGTTCGTGGTGGCGTACGGAGCGGGCCGGCAGGTGGGCCCGGTGGCGCCCGGGCTGCGGCCGGGCAGCGGGGGCGGCGCGTCCCCCGGGATGGACGGGCACGACATGGACGGGATGCGGTGAGCGCCCTCGCGGGGGCCGGTGCCGAGGCCCTGGTCTCCACCGACCTGGCGGTCGGCGGGATGACCTGCGCGGCGTGCGTGGGCCGGGTCGAGAAGCGGCTGGCCCGGATCGACGGGGTGACGGCCGAGGTGAACCTGGCCACCGGCCGGGCCCGGGTGCTGCACCCGGCCGGGGTGGCGGTGGCCGACCTGGTGGCCGCCGTCGAACGGGCGGGCTACACCGCCGAGCCGGCGCCGGCGGGTGCGCCGGTCACCGTGGCGCCGGAGGAGCCCGACGACCGGTGGCGGCTGCTGGTGACCGCCCTGACGGCCGTCCCCGTACTGGCGCTGTCCATGGTGCCCTCGCTGCAGTTCACCGCCTGGCAGTGGGTCTGTTTCGCGCTCGCCGTCCCGGTGGTGACCTGGGGCTCGGCTCCCTTCCACCGCCGGGCCTGGCAGGGGCTGCGACACGCGGCGGCGACCATGGACACCCTGGTCAGCCTGGGCGTCGTGGCCTCCTTCGGCTGGTCCGCGTACGCGCTGCTGCTCGGCGGGGCCGGGGATCCGGGCATGCGGATGCCGTTCTCGCTGACCGCCGACGGCGGCGGCGCGGCGCACGTGTACCTGGAGGCGGCCGTCGGGGTGCCGCTGTTCGTCCTCGCCGGGCGGCTGCTGGAGGGCCGGGTGCGTCGGCGCAGCGGTTCCGCGCTGCGGGCGCTGGCCGAGCTGGGCGCCAAGCGGGTGTGCCTGCGGGGGGGCGGACGGTGAGGAGCGCCTGGTTCCGGTCGAACTCCTGCTGCCCGGGCAGGAGTTCGTGGTGCGCCCGGGCGAGCGGGTGGCCACCGACGGGGTGGTGGTCGAGGGCGGTTCGGCGCTCGACCTGAGCCTGCTGACCGGGGAGAGCGTGCCCGTCGAAGTCGGCCCCGGGGACGCGGTGGCGGGTGCCACGGTGAACGTCGGCGGAGCGCTGGTGGTCCGGGCCACGGCCGTCGGCGCGGACACCCGACTGGCCCGGATCACCGCCCTGGTCGTGGACGCCCAGGCCGGCAAGGCCCGGGCGCAGCGCCTGGCGGACGCGGCGGCCGGGGTGTTCGTGCCCTGCGTGCTCGCGGTCGCGGCCGCGGTGCTGGGCTTCTGGCTGGGCGCGGGCGCGGCCCCGCAGGCGGCGGTCACGGCGGCCGTCGCGGTACTGGTGGTGGCCTGCCCGTGCGCGCTCGGGCTGGCGACGCCGACGGCGCTGCTGGCGGCGACCGGGCGGGGCGCTGAGCTGGGCGTCCTGGTGCGCGGCCCGGAGGTGCTGGAGAGCCTGCGCCGGGTGGACACCGTGGTGATGGACAAGACCGGCACGCTGACCACCGGCCGGATGGAGCTGGCGGCGGTGGCCACGGCCGACGGCGTCACCGAGGAGGAGGCGCTGCGGCTCGCCGGCGCGGTCGAGCACCGCTCCGAGCACCCCATCGGCCGGGCCGTCGCGGCGGCGGCCCGGGATCGCTGCGGGGCCCTGCCCGCCGTGGGCGGCTTCACGGCGGCCACCGGGCTCGGGGTGTCCGGGACGGTCGAGGGCCGGGCCGTCCGGGTGGTCCGGCCGGACGACCCCGCACTGCCCCCGGTACTGGCCCCGGCGCTGGCCGAGGCGGTCACGGCGGCCGGGAACGCGGGCCGTACGGCGGCCGTGGTCGAGCTGGACGGACGGCCGGCGGCCGTGCTGACGGTCGGCGACACGCTGCGCTCGGGCAGCTGGCGGGCGCTGCACCGGCTGCGCGCGCTGGGCCTGGAGACCGTGCTGCTCACCGGGGACGGCCCCGGCGCCGCCCGCGCGGTGGCGGCCGCGCTGGGCATCGAACGGGTGCACGCCGCGGCCTCGCCCGAGCGCAAGGCCGCGGTGGTGGCCGAACTGCGCGCCGCCGGACGGACGGTGGCCGTCGTCGGCGACGGCGTCAACGACGCGGTGGCGCTGGCCTCCGCAGACCTCGGGGTGGCCCTCGCCTCCGGCAGCGACGCCGCGATCGGCGCGGCCGGACTGACCCTGGTGCGCGACGACATCGAGGCGGTGGTGGACGCCGTCCGGCTGGCACGGCGGACCCTCGCGACGATCCGCGCCAACCTGCTGTGGGCCTTCGGCTACAACGTGGTGCTGATCCCCCTGGCGGCGGTCGGACTGCTCAACCCGATGCTGGCGTCGGTGGCGATGTCACTCAGCTCGCTGCTCGTGGTGGGCAACAGCCTGCGGCTGCGCACCTGGCAGCCGGGGCGGGGCGGTTCCGCGCGGCAGCCGGGGCGGGGCGGTTCCGCGCGGCGGCCGGGGGCCGGGCGATGAGCGTGTCGGAACGGCTGAAGGCCCTCGGCCCGCCGGTCGGCGCGGCGGCCCTGACGCTGGCCCTGCTCACCGGGTGGACGGCGGTCGGCGGCGCCGGCCGCGCCCGCCCGGTGGAGGCCGGGCCCGGCTGGGTCCTGCTGCCGACGGTGAGCGCGGCCCCGGCCACGGCGGCCTTCTTCACCATCCGCAACCCGGGCGCCATACCCGACGAACTGACCGGCGCCCGCTGGGAGTTCGGCGGCCGGATCACCCTGAAGCGACACCTCCACCAGGGCGCGGCGGGGCGCTGGGAACCGACCGCGTCCCTCGCCGTGCCGGGCGGCGGTGAACTGGCGATGTCACCGGAGGACGCCGATCTGATGATCGCCGACCCGCCACCGCTGCGGGCCGGGCAGTGGGTGGAGTTCGCCCTCACCTTCCGCCACAGCCCCGAACTCCGGCTCCGAGCACAGGTGCTGGCACCGGCGGAACGGCCGCGCTGAGCGGCCTCCGGGGCCCGGTCGGCTCAGCGACCGGCCGCTGAGTCGACCGGGCCGCCGAGCCGCCGAACGGCGCCCGGGCCTTCGCCGCCCCGCCGTCACCCGTGCGGGACGACCGCGACCGGGGCCTCCGCATGGTGCAGCACCGCGTGCGCGACCCGTCCGAGCCGGGGGCCGAACTCGCCCGCACGCCGACGCCGGCCGACCACGACCAGCGCGGCGGTGGCCGCGGCCTCGACCAGGCCGCGGGCCGCACCCAGGCGGACGTCCTCGACCACCGCGACGCCCGGGTACTGCTCGCGCGGACCAGCCAGGGCGAGTGAGAGCAGCTTGGCCTCCAACGCCTCCAACTGGGCGACCTCGCCCGCCGGGACGGCCCCGCCCGCGTAGCCGAACACCGGCGGCAGGTCCCAGCCGTGCACCGCCCGGATCCGGGCACCGCGCAGCGCGGCCTCGTGGAAGGCGAACTCGAGCACCTCCTCCTCCGGGCCGTGCGCGTCGACGCCCACCACCACCTCGCCCGCGCCGCGCGCACCCTCGTGGGCGTCCCGCACCACGACCACCGGAACGCCGCTGCGCCCGGCCACCGACCGGCTGACCGAGCCGAGCAGCAGTCCGGTGAAGCCGCCGCGACCGCGTGAACCGAGTACCAGCAGGTCGGCGTCCGCCGCGGCGGCCACCAGGCCGTCGACCGGCGCGTCCAGGACCGCGTCGGTCCGCACGTCCAGCTCCGGATGCCGCCCGCGGACGTCCTCGGCCGCCTCGGCGAGGGTCCGCTGGACGGCGTCCGGCAGGGCGTCGGGCTCGGCGAAGGAGGACTCGCCGTCGGTCAGCCACGGCCAGGCGTGCACCAGCCGCAGCGACCCGCCGCGGCGGACCGCCTCCTCGGCGGCCCAGTGGGCGGCGGCGGTGCTCTGCGGCGAGCCGTCGATTCCGGCCACCACGGTCGACGTCAGCTCGCTCGGCTCGCTCATCGGTATGCCTCCAAGGAACCCCGGCCTTCCGGCCGGGGATGAATCGGACTTCCACCCGGCTGGCCGGAGTCCTGTGATGGTCCGCCGGACGGTCCGCCGGGTGGGCGGCCCGTCCGGCGGTCGGGGTGTTGCGGGCCCCGGCCTTGCTGACGCCCCGTCCGCCCCTCCCTCACCCTGGCGGCCGCACCAGACCGCACGGCAGGGGCGCAGGACCCTCGGCGGCGGGACGAAAGGCCCGCCCGCGGAGCCTACGGCCGCCCCCGGCGCCCACCCCGCCGACACCCTGGCCCTGCCGCGAACAGGGCGGTCCCGCCGGTGGGACGGCGTCCGACCCGAGCCGAGCCGAGCCGGGGCGAGCCGGGACCGGCCAGGCAGGGCGGACAGCAACGGGAAACCAGCGGGACCGACAGGTGGGGCGGCGAAGCGGGCTGTGCAACCTGAGCGAGCGGGCCGACCGGGTCGGCGGGGCCTTCACCGCCGCCCGGGCGGGTTCCTGCGGGGCCCGTGCGGGCTCAGGACAGCATGTTGATCCGGTACTGCATGATCCGGTAGTTCGTCGGGTCGTACCACTGGCTGACGACGATGTGGAAGTTGCCGAACGTCGAGCCGGGGATGACGAACCCGCCGTACGGGCTGGCGACGAGGTTGCCGACCTCCTGGCCCGGGCTGCCGGGGAGGATCATGGCCTGCTCCAGCGTCCTGGTCAGGTCCGAGGTCGGGAGCGGGAAGACCATCGCCCTGATCGACAGCGGGTCCATGTTCAGCCAGGTGAGGACGTACTTGCCGTCCATGGCGCGGAAGCACAGCTCGCCCCACTTGCGGGTGCCGAAGACGGTGGTCGGCGCCGGCGCGTTCCACCGCCAGCCGCCGTCGGCGTAGCCCCACGGCTCGTAGGCGTCCGGGTTGCCGAGGCTCTCCTTCCGCACCCGGTGCAGCAGCATGCCCGACTCCACCTCGCGGTTGAAGACCGTGGACAGCACGTAGCAGTAGCCGTCGTCGGCCACGGCGTACGTCTTCTGCTGGAACTGGCCGCCGTGCAGGTCACCCGCCCACTGGCACAGGTACTCCCACGTCTCGCCGTTGTCGGTGGAGCGCCAGAAGTCGGTGTGGTGGGTGTCGTAGATGACGCCGCGCATGAGGTGCATGTACAGCACTCCGTCGACCACGAACACGTCGGACGGGATCGCCGTGGTGAACTTGTCGCCCACCGGGTTGTGGGGCTCGTCGACGAGGCTGTTGGCGTGGCCGCCGCCGACGCTGCCGTCGATGCGCAGGTTGTTCAGGTCCGCGCTGCCGGAGCGCAGGCCGACCGGGGCGCGCCAGTCGGCGGCACCCACCCGGTCGCCGTCGAAGGTGTCGCCGCAGACGAAGAGCATGGTGCCGTCCGGGCACCGTACGGGGATGCCGAGGTCGGTCCACGGCGAGGCGAACGGCCCGGTCTCGGCCGGCCCGCTGAGGTTCCTCACCTTCGTGGCGATCGTCGGACTGGTCGGGTCGTACGGGCCGTTGGCGATCGCCGAGGTGGCGCCCGGACCGAGGGCTCCCGCCCCCACCGCCACGCCGAGGCCGAACCTGAGGAGGGTGCGGCGGGAGGGCCCGCCGGGTGTCGCGCCGTCCCCGCCCGACGGGCTCGGCACGTCCGAGGGGTCCGACGGATCCGATGAGGACGAGAACGGTGAGAGCGTTGAGTGGGTCATGCTGTCGACGGCCTTTCCGGGTCGGCGAATTCACGGCATTCCTGCGGCCCCGCATGGATCGCGCACCTCGTCGGCGGGCCGCCACCGACGCTAGGCGGGCCGCCGACGCCCCGTCGGTCAGTGGACGGACCTTCACCCGAACGGGCTAAGCGTGCCGAGGTGAGGCGCCCGGCCGCGGGCGCCTCACCGGACTTGGGGCCGGGCGCCAGGGCTCCGGGCGCAGTGCGTAGCGGCCGGTGCACCGACAGCTTCCCCCTCGCCGGACGCCGTCCCGGCACCGCCCGCATCCGGCCGGACGGCCGCAGGGCGATCCGGGCGGGCGAGGCCTGACCGCGTCGGCTCCGCCGACGTGCGCGGCAGGGTGGTGGACGTGCCTCCGGCCGGGTCCGTCCCCTGCGCGGACCCGGCCGGTAGCCCGTGGGCGGGTGTGGGACGGGCGTGTCGACCGGGTTCCGGGTCGTGGCTGCCTGTCCTGTGCCGTGGGGGTCGAGCCTAGGGGGGCCGTCTTACCGATGGCTTACCGATCGGGCTGCGGTCGGTGAGGCGGCGGTGAGGGCCGGGGTGGTGCAGCGGTGAGCGCCGGGGTGAGGCGGCCGCGAGGCCGGGGTGAGGGTGCCTGCGTGCGGTCGGGCCGGGGTGGCGGGTGTCAGTTCCCGTGCGTCGGGGTGTCGGTCAGCTCGCGGGCCTCGCGGAGGACGCGGGCGGCGGAGTCGGGCAGCCCCGCCGCCTCGTAGGCCCGGCCGAGGGTGCGGAGGGCGCCGGCGAGGAAGGACCGCCAGCCGCGGGCCCGCCACACCAGGACGGACTCCTCCAGGTGGGCGACGGCCGAGGCGTGGTCGCCGGCCGTCAGGTCCAGCTCGCCGAGGATGCCGAGGGCCTGGGCGAGGTGGTGTCCGAGGTCGAAGCGGCGGGCGATGGCGAGTGCGGCGTCGGCCGTCTCGCGGGCGCGGCCGTCGCCGGTGGCCGCGTAGAGGGTGGCCAGGTAGAGCAGGGAGAACGCCTCCACGTAGCGGTCGTCGAGGGAGCGGGCCATGGCGAGGGAGCGGGTGAGCAGTTCGCCGCCCCGTTCGACCTGGCCGGCCCGGCCGTGGGCGGCTCCCAGGAACTGGATCGCGGTCGCTTCGAAGCGGGTGTTGCCGATGAGCCGGGCGAGGCGCAGCGTCTCCGTCAGGTGCTCGATCGTGCGGTCGAGGTCGGTCTCGCCGTAGGCGATGGCGATGATCTGGTGGGCCCTGGCCTGGCCGCCCGGGTGATCGTGGGCGGTGGCGAGGTCCAGGGCGCGGCGGGCCGCGTCGAGGGCTTCCCGTTCGCGGCCCTGGGCGACCAGGCTCCAGGCGGTCAGGACGAGGGCGTCGGCGGTGCCGCGCGGCTCCTCCACCTGATCGAACAGGCGTTGCAGGTGCCGGGCGTGGTCCTCCAGGGCGACCATCGTCTGGCTGCCGTCCGTCCGTCCGACGGCGGTGTGGGTGTCGTCGGCCGGGGTGGTCCAGGTGGTGACCTCGATGAGGCCGCGGGTGAGGACGGCCGTGCCCAGGTGGTCGCCGGCCGTCCGGCAGGCCTGGAGGACGGCCAGGTGCGTGGTGCGCCAGTCGTCGTACAGGCCGCGCACGTCGCAGTACTTCTCCTGGCAGGCGGCGAGGTCCCAGGCCAGCGGGACCATGCGCAGGGCGGCGGCCTGCCGGGCGCTCGCGTCGAGGGCGGGCTGCTCGGCGTCGAACCAGGCCATCGGGTCGTCCAGCAGTGCTGCCGTGACGGCGGACGGCAGCGGGTGGCGCGGCGCGGCGCCGTGGATCGGTGCGAAGCAGGGCCCGGGCACCTGGTCGGCGGCCTGCTCGGCGAGCCGGAGCCAGGCACCGAAGGCCCGTTGGAGCGCGGCGGTGCGCGCGGCCGGTTCGTCGGCGGCTTCGGCGTGCTCGCGCGCGTACAGCCGGACGAGGTCGTGGAAGCGGTAGCGCAGGTGCGGTTCCGTGCCGGTCTCCTGGAGGAGTTGGGCGTCGATCAGCTCCTCCAGCTGCCGTTCGGCCTGTTCCAGGGGGATGTCGGCGACCGCCGCGGCGGCCCACGGCGCGAAGTCGGGCGCGTCGAGCAGGCCGAGCAGCCGGAAGGTGCGGCGGGTCGGCTCCGGGAGCCGGGTGTAGCCGACGGCGAAGCCGGCCCGTACGGCCAGGTTCCCGGCTGCCAGTTCGTCGAGTCGTCGGCGTTCGTCGCGCAGCAGGTGGGCGAGCCGGGCCAGGGTCCAGCGCGGCCGGGCGGCGAGCCGGGCTCCGGCGATGCGGACCGCCAGCGGCATGCCCCCGCACAGGTCGACGATCTGGGCGGCGGCCACCGGCTCGGCGGCGACGCGGTGGTCCCCGAGGATGCGGCGCAGCAGCGTGCGGGCGTGGGGGGCGTCGAGTTCGTGGAGGTCGACGAGCCGGGCGCCGGGCAGCGCCGTCAGGGGCGCGCGGCTGGTGACGAGGACGGCGGTGCGGGCGCCGCGGGCACCGGCCGAACGGGCTGCCGGACTTGCCGCGCCTGCCGCGCCTGCCGGGTCCGCCGTCTCCGCGGGGTGTTCGGGGTGCGCCGGGGTGCCGGGGAGCAGCGGGACGAGCTGCTGTTCGTCGGCGGCGTTGTCGAGGAGGACGAGCGTGCGGCGGTCGGCGAGCAGGGTGCGGTACAGCGCGGCGCGCTCGTCGAGGGAGGCCGGGATCTCGCGGGGGTCGGCGCCGAGGGCGCGCAGGAAGGCGGCCAGGACGCCGGCGGGGTCGGCGGGCGCGTCGTCGGCGCCGCGCAGGTCCGCGTACAGGCTGCCGTCCGGGTAGTCGGCGGCGGCGCGGTGGGCGGTGTGGACGGCGAGCGCCGTCTTGCCGATGCCGCCCATGCCGGCGATCACCGGCACCCGCCCGGCCGCCAGGGCGTCCAGGATGATCCGCACCTGCTCGTCCCGGCCGGTGAAGTCCGTCACGTCTCGCGGGAGTTGGGAGGGGACGCGGGACCGTCCGGGCTCCGGTCGGGCGCCCTCGCGGTCATGGGCCAGCAGCGCCAGGAAGACGTTCTGCACCTGCTCGCCCGGCTCGATCCCGAGTTCCTCGGAGAGCCGCCGGCGCAGCGACTGGAAGCGGCGCAGCGCTTCGGCGGCCCGGCCGTCCGCCGCCAGCAGCTCCAGCAGGGCGGCGTGCAGGGGCTCGTCGTACGGGTGCTCCTGGGCGAGTTCCGACACGACGGGAAGGGCGGCCCGCGCCGCCCCGGGCGACCCGGTGGCCCCGCTTGCTCCGCCGGCCCCGGCGGCCAGGGCGTCCCCGGCCAGGGCCAGCACCGTGGCGCGCACCAGGCTCTCCGCGGACGCCACCAGGGGGTCGGCGCGGTTCAGCCGCTCCAGCCCGTCCAGGACCGGCCCGCGGCGCAGGGCGACCGCCGCGGCCCGGTCCCCGGCGGCGGCGAGTCGGCGGAACCGCCCGAGGTCCACCGCGTCGGGCCCGGTCGACAGCCGGTAGCCGTGCGCGTCGGACTCCAGCACGACCGTGTCGTCCCCGAAGCTCCCGAGCCAGGTGCGCAACCGGGACATCCCGGTGTGCACCGCTCCCCGGCCGATCCGGTCCGCCTGGTCCGCCCACACCAGCTCCAGCAGTCGCGCGACGGGCAGCCGCTCCCCCTCCGCGAGCAGCAGGGCGCCCAGCAGGCCCCGCAGGACGGTGGCCCTGGGCAGCGCCTGCGGTACGGAGTCCACGGCGACCGCGAGGGGGCCCAGCAGTCCGAACGTCATCTTCATCCGCTTCGACCCCCGGTTCTCACGACCGCGCCGGGATCCGGCCGTGCCGCCCGGTCGGGTGGCGACCGCCGGCCGCGGCGCGACCACGACACTAGTACGGACGCTGATCGACGGCCGTCACCGGGCCCGCGCGCCGCCGTCCGGCCGGCACCGCGGGCGGCGGCCGCCCCCCGGCCGCCCGGCGTGCACCCGCACCGGCGGCTCACTCGGCCCGGTGTCACGGCGGCCGGGGCGGCCGATGCCCGATTCTTGCTGATGGCATGTCAGAACGGCCGCGCCGCAACGTCCTTACCCGAACGACCGTACCTGCCGGGGGCGGTTCACAGTTCCGTTACGACCTCCTGGAAGAACGCCCTCAACATCCATTGTCGCGACGCATGTTCGAAGGTAGAGTCGCCGTTCGCCGAGCACGGATGAGCACTTCTCTGCGTCATTTGGGGCGGGCATGTCAATTAGTCACGGTTCCCTCCAGGTCTTCCCCGACCTGCTCGACATGTTCAGCGATATCGCACGTCGAAATCCCCGTCGTCCGGCGATTGTCCACAACGGACACGCCCTGAGCTACGGCCGGCTCCTGGAGTCGGCGAACGCCCTGGCCACACGCCTGGGGCCGGATCCCGGCGCGGTCGCCGTACCGGCGGTCCACGCACCGGAAACGGTGGTCGCACTTCTCGGCGTGCTGACCGCCGGGGGCACCTATTGCCCTGTCGACCCGGCATTCCCGGCGGCCCGCCGACAAGCCATGGCGGCTGCCGCACAGTGCCGCACCGCCGTGTCCGGCCGGTCCGGCGACATCCTCCGACTCGATGCCCGATTAGTGGAGTTACCGGAACCGACGGAATTCTCCGGGGATCCCCCGGCAAGCCCCCCGGCCGGCTCGGCCCGGGCCGAGCCGGAACAACCGGCCTACATTCTCTTCACGTCGGGTTCGACCGGGCAGCCGAAACCCGTCGTGACGCCCCGCCGGGCCGTCGCGGCCACGGCCCACGCGCTGCGCGAGCTGTTCCACCTCGCCCCCGAGGACCGGGTCCTGCAGTTCGCCTCGCTCAACTGGGACACCTGCTTCGAGGAGATCCTGCCGGCGCTCACCGGGGGTGCCGCGCTCGTCATCGACCCGGACGCGCACAGCGGCTCGTTCCCGCGCCTCCTGCGGCTGGTCGAGCGCGAACGGATCACCGTACTGGACCTGCCGACCGCCTTCTGGCACGAGCTGGTCCACCACCTGGTCGACTCCGGCGACCGACTGCCCTCCTGCCTGCGCCTGGTGGTGATCGGCGGGGAGGCGGCCGGGCCCGCCCGGCTGGCCGACTGGGCCCGGCTGCAGACCGGACGGATCCGGCTGCTGAACACCTACGGCTGCACCGAGACCACCCAGATCACCCACGCCGTGGACCTCGCCGGCCCGCTGGCACCGGGGCGGACCTGGGACGGCACCACCCGCGCCCCGATCGGACGCGCCCTGCCGCACGTCGTCGAACACCTCGACGAGCACGGCGAGTTGCTGATCGGCGGACCGGCCCTCGCGCTCGGCTACCTCGGCCTGCCCGAGGCCACCGCGGCGCGGTTCACCACCCTGGACTGCCGCCGGTTCTTCCGCACCGGCGACCGGATGAGCCGCGATCCGGACGGCCTGCTCACCCACCAGGGCCGCCTGGACGGCGAGTTGAAGGTCCGCGGGATCCGGGTGGACCCGGCCGAGGTCGAGGCGCACCTCACCGGCCACCCCGACGTCACCGCGGCCGCCGTCACCGGCACCACCGTGGCGGGCCGCACCACCCTCGTCGCGTACGTCGTGGCGCGCCCGCACACCCCGGCCCGGCAGTTGGACCGCGACCTGCTGTCCCACCTGCGGGCCAGGGTGCCCGGCCACCTCGTGCCGAGCCGGATCACCCTCGTGCCCCGGCTCGTGCACACCCCGAGCGGCAAGGTCGACCGGGCCGGCTGCCACCTGCGGTACGCGGCTCCCCCCGACAGGTCGAAGGAGACCTCCCTTGAGCACTGACCTCACCACCCCCGCCACGCCCCCCGCCCGCACCGGCACCACCGCCTCCGCCATGTCCGAGGCCCTGACAGCCGTCTTCCGGCGCGTCCTGGAACGCGAGGACGTCACCGCCGACTCCGACTTCTTCGAACTCGGCGGTGACTCGCTGATCGCCACCCGGGTGCTGAGCGCCGTCGCCCGCGGCCACGGCGTCGAGCTGACCTTCGACGACTTCCTGCTCGCGCCCACCCCGGCCCGCCTCGCGCAGCGCATCACGGCCGCCGCATGAGCGAGGACGCAAGACGCACCGCGGTCGTCGTCGGTGCCGGACTGGCGGGGCTCACGGCGGCGACCGGACTGGCCGCCCGCGGGATCGACGTGACCGTCCTGGAGGCCCGGGACCGGGTCGGCGGGCGCACCCGCGGCATCGAGGCCGCACCCGGCGCATGGGTCGACGCCGGCGCCGCCTACCTGGGCGACCGGCACACCGAACTGCTGGCCCTGGCAGCGGAGACGGGCCTCAAGACCACCCCCACCACGATGCTCGGCGCCAGCCGCTTCGCCCTCCGGACCGGCACGCCGAACGGAACCGGCACCCCGGACGCAACCGGCGCCCCGGACACAACCGGCACCCCGGACGGAACCGGCACCGAGGCCACCACCGGGGACGGCCGGTTCCCCCCGCTGAACGCCGTCGCCCTCGGCGACCTGTTCGAGCGGCTGGCCGAACTCACCGCCGCCGTGAGGCCGCAGGCGCCGTGGCTCACCCCGGACGCCGAGCGGCTGGACGCCCTGACCGCCGCCGAATGGGCCGAGCAGCACCTCTCCCATCCGGACGCCCGGCTCTTCTTCCCGCTCTTCCTGGGTGAGATGTGCGCCGCCGATCCGGCCGACGTCTCCGTCCTGCACCTCGCCTTCTACCTGCGCTCCGGCGGCGGCCTGCGCTACCTCAACGCCTTCGCCGGCGGCGCCCAGCAGGACCGGATCGACGGCGGCGCCCACCAGGTGTGCGAACGGCTGGCCGAGCGGCTGGGCGCCCGGGTGCGGCTGGGCGAGGCCGTCCGGGCCGTCCACCAGGACGACCGGTCGGTGACCGTGCGCACCGACGGGGGCGCGTACCGGGCGGACGTCGCGGTCATGGCGCTGCCCCCGCTGCTCGCCGACGCGATCGCCTACGAGCCCGCCCTGCCGACACGCCGGGCCGGGGAGCGCACCGGTCGCGGCTGCGCCGTCAAGGTCCACCTGGTCTACCCGGCACCGCTCTGGCGCCGCCACGGCTTCTCCGGCTGGTCGGTCAACGCCCGGGGGCCGCTGCTCTCCACCGTGGACGACTCCCCCGAGGGCGGGATCGGCGTCCTGACCGGGTTCGTCACCGGCGCCGAGGCCCACCGCTACGGCGCGCTCACCCCGCAGCGACAGCGCGCCGAGGCCCTCGCGCAGGCCGCGCGACTGTTCCCGATGCTGCCCGAGCCGATCGGCTTCCACGTCACGGACTGGCTCAACGACCCGTACAGCCGGGGCTGTTACGCCGCCCTGCTGGGGCCGGGCGACTGGACCCGGCTGGGCCCGACGCTCACCGCGCCGCACCGGCGGGTGCACTGGGCCGGCACCGAGACCAGTACCGCGTTCTTCGGACTGATGGAGGGCGCGGTCCGCTCCGGCCACCGGGTGGTCGCCGAGATCGTCGACCGCACCTAGCCCTCCCCGCACCCCGCCCGACCGCCCCACCCGCACCTTCCGCACCTTCCGCACGCCCTGACGGGCCCCGACGCCCTCGACGGCCTCGACAGCCCCGACGCCCTCGACGGCCCAGCTGCCCTCGACGGCCCAGGGGCCCAGCTGCTCACCGGCCCAGCGGCCCCCATGGCCCACCGGGAACCCCTCACCCCTCTCCCGGGCGCCGGTTCCACGAGAACCCGCGCCCGGCACCCCTCGTCCGGAGCCCGCCATGAGCGACCAGAGTCCCATCGCACCCCTCGCCGCCCGAGAGCGGCTGATGACCGAACCCGCCCTCGGGGCAGGGAACTTCCTCGACCACGCGATCGCGGTGAACCCCCACCGGTCCGTCCCGTTCGTCTTCACCCACCGCACCGACCACCGCGGCGAGGTCGTGCTGCGCGGCCACAGCCTGCTCGACCTCGCCGCCCTGCGCGACCGCTACGCCGCCTGGTACCACGCCAACGGGGTGCGCCCGGGCGAGCCGGTCGCCGTGGTGGTCGGCGAGGGCCTGGAGCCGCTGCTGCACTTCCTCGCGCTCACCGCACTGGGCGCCGTTCCCGCGCTGGTCAACGACGCGATGCGGCATGACGTGATGGTCCGCTACCTGGACCACGTCGGCGTGGTCGGCGTGGTCGCCGACGACACCACCCGGCTGGCCGCCGCCTACCGCGAGGACCCGCGCAGCCGCCCCCGCTTCCTCGCCCTGGCCGCCGAGGTGCGGGCCTTCGACGCCGCCGAAGCCGTCGGACCGCCCGCCGGGTACCCGTACCGGCACGCCGCCGACGACGTGGTGGCGCTGATCCACTCCTCCGGCACGACCGGCACGCCCAAGTCCACCGTGCTGACGCACCGCCGGTTCTGGGACGGCAAGCAGCCGCGCATGGTGCGCTTCCCCGCCGAGCCGTACGACCGGCTGATGTCGCTGATGCCGCACACCCACGCCGGGGGCCTCAGCTACTTCCTCACCGCCGTCCTGCTCGGTCTGCCGACGGTGGTGATGTCCGACTGGCGGCGCGCCGTGGTCGAGCCGGTGATGGAGGCCTTCCAGCCGACGATGGTCGCCTCCTTCCCGCGCACCTTCGTCGAACTGGCCACCGGGGAGCTGCCGGTGCGCGGCGCGGCCCGGGTGCACTCCTGGTTCAACACCGGCGACAGCGCGCACCACGGGCACGTCCGCCGCCTGGTCACCCTCGGGGAGCGGCCCGCCGGGCTGGTCCGCCCGTGGCTGCTGCCGCGGCAGCGGGCCGGGCAACCCGCCCTGCCCGGCTCGCAGTTCATCGACGGGCTGGGCTCCTCGGAGATGGGCATGGCCCTGTTCGGCCAGGTCACCACGCCGGAGAGCGGGCGCGAGGACCGCTGCGTCGGCAAGCCGCTGGAGGTGGTCCGCAGGGCCGCCGTGCTGGACCACGACGGCACCGAACTCCCCGACGGCACCGTCGGGTTGCTCGCGGTGGACGCCCCTTCGCTGACCCCGGGCTACTGGAACGACGAGCGGCTGACCGCGAGCTTCGGCCTGGCCGGCTACTGGCTCACCGGCGACGTCGCCCGCCGCGACGGCGACGGCCGCTTCTACCACCTGGACCGCACGGTCGACGTCATCGACACCGCCGACGGCCCGGTCTACAGCCTGCCGATCGAGGAGGTGCTGCTGGCCGACTGCGCGGACCTCGTCCGGGACTGCTCGGTGATCGGGGTGCCCGCCGGCCAGGGTCAGGCCCAACGTCCCATCGCCGTCGTGCAGTTGCAGTCCGAGGCGGCCGAGGCCGACGCCGATCGGGTGCAGGCCGCGGCCAACGAGGCGCTCACCCGGGCCGGTCTGGCCGCCCTCGCCGCCGTCCGGATCGCCCGCACACCGCAGGACTTCCCGCTCGGACCGACCGGCAAGGTGCTCAAACGCGAGCTGCGCACCCGCCACGCCGGCCTCCTGACCGGCCAGTAGGTCGCCGTGGACCACCCCGTGATCCGTCAGCCGTACCAGTACGCGCGGACGGCGCTGGTCGAACCCGACTGGCGCCGGCTGCCCGGCTGGCGGCAGGTCACCGAGGCGCAGTGGCGCGACGCCCAGTGGCAGCGCGCCCACTCCGTCAAGGACGCCCGCCAGCTGCGGGCGGTCGCCGGCACCCTGCTCACCGACCGCTTCTACGACGAACTCGCCGCCGACCAGGCGGGTTTCGCCACCATGCCGATGCTGCTGCCGCCGCAGGTGCTGAACACCATGGCCTCCGGCACCGCGGACACACCGGACGCCCCCGTGACCCCGGAGGCCTTCACCGACGCCTTCCTGGCCGACCCGGTGCGCCGCTACATGCTGCCGGTGCGCAGCGACCGCCACCCCCGCTGGCCCAGCCACCCGCTGGCCGAACGGGACTCGCTGCACGAGGCGGACATGTGGGCGGTGGAGGGCCTGACCCACCGCTACCCCACCAAGGTGCTGGCCGAGTTGACCGCCACCTGCCCGCAGTACTGCGGCCAGTGCACCCGGATGGACCTGGTGGGCACCTCCACGCCACAGGTGGCCAAGACCCGGCTGCTGCTGCGTCCCGTCGACCGGCAGGAGCAGATGCTCGACTACCTCAAGCGCACCCCCTCGGTGCGCGACGTGGTCCTCTCCGGCGGCGACCTCGCCAACGTGCCCTGGCCGCGCCTGGAGTCCTTCCTTCTGCGGCTGCTGGACCTCGGCTCGGTGCGCGACATCCGGCTCGCCAGCAAGGCCGTGGTGGGCCTGCCGCAGCACTGGCTGCAGCCCCGGGTGCTGGACGGCGTGGCGAAGGTCGCCGGGATCGCCGCCCGGCGCGCCGTCAACCTCGCGGTGCACACCCACGCCAACCACGTCCGGTCGGTCACCCCGCTGGTCGCCGAGGCCGCCCGGGCGCTGCTGGACGCGGGCGTGCGGGACGTCCGCAACCAGGGCGTGCTGATGCGCGGTGTCAACGACACCCCGGAGGACCTGCTGGACCTCTGCTTCGCCCTCCAGGGCGAGGCGAACATCCTGCCGTACTACTTCTACCTCTGCGACCTCGTCCCGGGCGCCGAGCACTGGCGGACCCCGCTGCACCGGGCGCAGCACCTCCAGGAGGCGATCATGGGCTACCTGCCCGGGTACGCCACCCCGCGCCTGGTCTGCGACGTCCCGCGGGTCGGCAAGCGCTGGGTGCACCAGGCGGTGGACTACGACCGCGAGCGCGGCATCTCGTACTGGACCAAGAACTACCGCACCAGCCTGGAGGCCGACGACGCCGGCCCGCAGGCCCCGCTCGACCGGCGCCACCCCTACTACGACCCGGTCGACACCCTGCCCGAGGCCGGCCGCCGCTGGTGGACCGGACCGGCCGCCACACCCGCGGCCCGACCGGCGCCCGCACCCGCGCCCGCACCCGCACCCGCACCCGCACCCGGAGGAGCACGATGAGCAGCCCCCACCCGGCCGGCGAACTGCGCCGGATGTGCTGGATCTTCCCCGACCGGGAGTCCTCCCGGATGGCCGAGATGTGGCACGGCTTCTTCTGGGACCTCTACGCCGAGAGCGCCGCCGGCCTCGGCCTGCGCTGGAGCAGGCACGCCCCGGACGCCGTCACGGTGGACGCCACCTCGCCCGGCCGCCCCCGGGTGTACGTGGACGACGAGCCCGTCACCCCCGAGGACACCCTGTTCATCACCGCGCTGTACTCGCTGCCCTACCAGTCGATGGACGTCTTCAACCAGTACGCGCTCTACGCGGTGCTCGAACAGGCCGGCTTCTACCTGCCGTTCCCGCCGCAGGTGTCGCTGATCGGCAACGACAAGCTGGCCACCCTGCTGTTCCTGGCCGGCTCCCCGGTGCCGGCCATCCCGACCGTACGGATCGGGACGGGCCGCGACACCGCCAAGCACGGCTACGAGGTCGCGCTCGGGGCCATGACCTACCCGGCCATCGTCAAGCCCGCCGGCTGGTGCGGCGGCGGCGGGATCAACCTGGCCCGCGGCCCCGAGGACGTCCGGGGGCTGGCCAGCCTCGCCCAGGGCGGTGACACCACCCTGGTCGTCCAGCCGTACCTGGGCGACGGCACCGTCGACTACCGGGTGTACGTCGTCGACGGCCGGCCGTACGCGGTGATGAAGCGCACCCCCGAGGCCGGCTCCCCGGTCGCCAACGCCAGCCGCGGCGGCGCCATGGAGTTCCCACCGGTGCCACCCGAACTCGCCGCCGCCACCGCCTGGTTCGCCGAGCGGCTGCCGATCCCGTTCTTCTGCATCGACTTCCTGTACGACGGCGAACGCTACTGGTTCTCCGAGCTGGAACCGGACGGCGTCATCGCCCCGGACTTCACCGACCCCGACCGCACCCTCCAACGGGACGTCACCCGGGCCCGCTTCGCCGCCTACCGGGACGGCCACGCCAAGTGGCTCGCCGACGGCGCCCGCCCGCTCACCCTCGACCCCGCCACCCCCCGGACGGACCCCCGATGACCGTCTCCTTCTCCCTCTCCCCCGAAGCCGCCGCGCCCCGGCTGCACGTGGCCCGGCGCACCCTGGAGCGGCTGCGGAGCGTCCCCGCGCTGGCCGAGCGCTACCCGGGCCACCTCGACGCCGACTCCCTGGACGGGCTCGCCGGTCTGCCGCCGCTGGCCAAGGACGACCTCAACACCGCGCTCGCCCACCTGGAGCCGGCCGCCGAGCAGGCCGCCACCTGGCTGTTCCAGAGCGGCGGCAGCACCGGCGCCCCCAAGGTCGGCTACGCCCCCACCGGCTTCTACATGGCCGGCGTCCACGCCCACTGGCAGCCGCTCGACCGCACCGACGTCTTCGTCAACGCCTGGGGCGCCGGGCGGATGTGGGGCGCGCACTTCCTCGCCGCCGCGCTCGCCGACCTCTCCGGCTGCCGGATCATCGCCCTCGGCTCGGTCGCGAAGGAGGAGTTCGGCGACTGGCTGGCGTTCCTCGCCGCGCGGAAGGTGACGGCCATCGGCGGCACGCCCAGCGTGCTGCGGCTCTGGTTCGCGCACGCCCGCGCCACCGGGCTCCGCCTCCCCTCGCTGCGCAAGGTGCTGTGGCTCGGCGAGGCCTGGCAACCCCAACTGGCGGACGACCTGGCCGTGGTGGCGCCGCGGGCGCGGCGCTGGGGCATGTTCGGCAGCACCGAGACCTGGGTGGTGGGCACCAACACCCCGCACTGCCCGGCGGACGTCTTCCACCCGCTGCCGGACCACCTGGTGCACGCCGACGCCGACGGGCTGCTGGACTTCACCACCCTCGACCCCGAGGTGCTCAACCCGGTGCTGCGCTACCGCACCGGCGACGCGGGCGGGTTGACCACCTGCCCGTGCGGCCGCCCGGAGCCGGCGGTGCGGATCGCGGGCCGGCGCGACAGCGTCGTCCAGGTGCGCGGCCTCGGACTGGACGTGGACGAGTTGATCGCCCGGGCGGAACGCGAACCGGGCGTGGCCCGGGCCCAGGTGGTGCTCACCGAGCGGGGCGGCCGGGCCACCGGGGTGGAGGTCCTGGTGCTGACCGGGCGCCCCGACCCGGGGCCGGGCCCGGGCGCGGGCTCCTCCCCGGACTCGGCCGCGGACGTCGAACGGCTGCGCAAGGAGCTGTTCGCCGCCACGTTCACCCTGAGCACCGCCTTCCAGCACGACCCGGAGTCCTTCCGGGTGCGCCCGGTGGACGAGCTGGTCAGCAACGGCCGCACTGGCAAGACGGCCGCCCTGGTCGTCCGGGAGGAGTCGTGACGGCGGAGCCCGGGTCGGCGGAGGCGGGGTCGGCACAGATCGGGTCGGCGCAGCCCGGGTCGGCTCAGGCCGAGTCCACGCAGGCCGGGCCGGCCCAGGCCGACCGCCCGGCGCCGCTCGGGCGGAGCTTCACCCTCTTCTGGGCCGGGCAGACCGTCAGCCTGGTCGGCGACAGGGTCACCGTGTTCGTCGTCCCGACCCTGATGATCTTCGTGCTGCACGCCTCCGCCCTCCAGGTCGGCGTGGTGGCGATGGCCCAGTACCTCGGCATCCCGCTGCTCGGGCCGATCGCCGGAGTGCTGGTCGACCGCTGGGACAAGCGCCGGACGATGCTCGGCTGCGACCTGGTGCGGCTGGTCGCGGTGGCGGCGATCCCGCTCGCGTACGCGCTGGACGTGCTCTCCACCCCGCTGCTGTTCGGCTGCGTGGCCGTCATCAGCGGGGCGACCATCTTCTTCAACGTCGGCTACCTGGTCGCCGTCCCCGCCGTGGTCCCCGAGGACGGCATGGTCCGCGCCTATTCGCGGCTGGAGGGCAGCGGCTCGGTCTCCGAGGTCGCCGGGCCGTCCGTCGCCGCCGCCCTCTACGGCGCGCTGGGCGTGGCCGCCCTGCTGGTCGACGCGGCCAGCTACCTGGTCTCGGCGGCCTGCTTCCGCTCGATGCGCCCCTGGGGCGAGCGGACGGTCGAGGAGGGCTCGATCCGGGAGCGGCTGACCCGCGGCTTCCGCCTCAACTGGGCCGACCCGGTGCTGCGCCGGGTGGTGCTGGCGGCCGTCACCCTGAACTGCGGCGGGCCGGTCTTCGTCACCGTGCTGCCGGTCCTCGCCTACCGCGGCTTGGGCGTGCGGGTCGGCGTCTTCGGCGCGGCCATGTCGGTCGCGGCGCTCGGCGCGCTGGCCGGGGCGGTGGTCGCACCCCGGCTCGGCCGGCGGTTCGGCCTGGGGCGGACGATGGCCTGGTCGCTGCTCCTGCACTGCCTGGTCGGCCTCGGCGTGCTCGCCGCGCCCGCCCTGCCCGCCGGGCCGGTGATCGCGGTGACCATGGGCTGCTACGGCTTCTTCATGTCCTGCATCAACGTGTGCAGCGCGCCCACCCGGCAGTCCCGGATGTCGGCGCGCAACCAGGGCGTGATGCACGCCGCCTTCCGGACCGTCACCTGGGGGGTGATCCCGCTCGCCGCGCTGGTCGGCGGCCTGGCCGTCTCCCTGCTCACCGGGCCGCTCGGCATCCTGGACGCCGCCCGGGCCGTGATGGCCGGCGGCACCCTGCTCGCCGCCTGCTCCTTCGTCCCCGCCCTCGGCCTGCAGCCCCTGCTGGACGCCGCCGAACCACTCGCGGAGAGCGCCTCATGAACCCGGAACACCGCACGGGCACCGGGCACCGCACGGACCCCGCCGGGCAGGTCCTGCTGATCACCGGGACGTCCTCCGGCATCGGCCTGGCCACCGCCGTCGCCGCGGCCCGGGCCGGGTTCACCACGGTCGCGACGATGCGCGAGCCCGACCGGGCCGGGGCGCTGCGCAGCGCCGCCGAGGACGCCGGGGTCGCCGTGGACGTCCGCCGACTCGACGTCACCGATCCCGGCTCGGTCGCCGACTGCCTGGACGCCGTGCACCGGACGTACGGGAGGCTGGACGCCGTCGTCAACAACGCGGGCGTCTCCAACTCCGACCCCACGCTGGAGATGTCCACCGACGCGGCGCTGCGCGCCAACCTGGAGGTCAACTTCTTCGGCGTCGTCGCGGTCAGCCGGGCCGCGATGCCCCTGCTGCGCGCGGCGGGCGGGCGGCTGGTCACCGTCGGCAGCGTGCACGGCGTGGTCGGCCAGCCGTTCAACGAGGCGTACTGCGCGGCGAAGTTCGCCGTCGAGGGCTTCATGGAGGCGTTCGCCCCGGTCGCGGCGGCACACGGCGTCCGGGTCTCGGTGGTGGTGCCCGGTTTCGTCCCGGACACCGGGTTCGGGATCTTCCCCGACGTCGACCGGTCCACCATCCAGGCCGCCTCCGGACCGTACGCGCCGACCTTCGCCGGCTATCTGGCCTGGGTCGGCGGCCAGGGCTGGGAGTCGGCTGGCCAGCCGGCCCGGGAGGTCGCCGAGGTCGTGGTCCGGACCCTGTGCGAGCGGCGGCCGCCGTTCCGGGTGCCCACCAACGCGTGGGCCGCCGACCACCTGGCCGCCAAGCTCGCCGACGCCGACGGCTCGGCCGTCCAGGCCCTCGCCCGGACCTGGCTCGGGCAGCCGGCCCCCGCGCCTTCGCCGCCGTCCCCGACCCCGACCACACACCCGCCGCTGCCCGAACCCGCCTCCTGACCCACCGCCCGTCGATCCGCCGCCCCGCCGCCCCGCCGCCCCCTGACCTCCTCCAGACCCCCGGAGTCCTGCCATGCCCGCGAAGCCCCTGGCCGAGCTGGTCCGGTTCGCCCGCGCCAACTCGCCGTTCTACGCCGAGCTCTACCGCGACCTGCCCCCCGCCGTCGACCGGCTCGACCTGCTCCCCGTGATCGACCAGGCCGCGTTCTGGGCGGCCAACACCTGGCCCGACAACCGGGTCCTGACGGGCCCGCTCACCGACGCCGGCGTCTACCGGACCGGCGGCACCACCGGCGTCCCCAAGTTCTCGCCGTGGACCCGCACCGAGCACGCCGACTCGGTGACCGCCTTCGGCGCCGGACTCGTCCGGGCCGGACTGCGGCCCGGACACCGGGTGGCCAACCTCTTCACCGCCGGCGAACTCTACGGCGGCTTCCTCTACATCGAGAACGCCCTGCACCACGCGCCGGTCGACAACGTCCGCCTCGGCGTCGGCGGCGCCGCGCCGGACCGCTACATCGCCGACCTGATCCAGGCCTTCGGCGTCCAGGTACTGGCGGGCGAACCGATGAAGCTCAGCGCCGTCGCCGACTGCCTGGTCGGGCTCGGGAAGAGCGCCGAAGGGGTGGAACTGCTGCTGTTCGGCGGCGACCTGCTCTTCGCCGACCTGCGACCGCTGCTCTCCCGGGCCTTCCCGAACGCGGCCGTCGCGTCCGTCGGCTACGCCTCCAACGACGCCGGACTGGTCGGCGCGCCCGTCCCCGGGGACGACGTCCGGGTCCACGAGGCCTTCGCCGACCGCACCGTGGTGGAGCTGGTCGACGAGGCCACCGGCGAGGCCGTCACCACCCCCGGCACGCCCGGCCGCGTCGTGGTCACCAACCTGTTCCGCACCCTGATGCCGATCCTGCGCTACCCGACCGGCGACCGCGCCGAGTGGGTGGACGGCGGATGCCGCCGCTTCCGCCTCCTCGGCCGCTCCACCGAGGGGGCCCGGGTGGGCACCGTCGCCCTGCCCACCGAGGAGATCCGGGCCGTCCTGATCGCCGCCGACCCCGACCGGCACATCGCCGGGATGCAACTGGTGCAGCGCCGCTGGGACGGCCGGGACGGCGTGATCCTGCGCCTCGGCCACATCGAGCGGCCGCCGGCCGACCTCGCTGACCGGCTCGTCCGCGCCGTGTACGCCGCCTTGCCGCTCTACCCGTCGGAGGCCGACCTCGGCAGCATCCACCACCTCACGGTCGAGTGGGTGCCGCGCTCGGAGCTGGTCACCAACCCGCGTACCGGCAAGCTCCAGCAGGTCCTGGACGAACGCCCGCGGACGTAGGACGGGCAGCGGCGGGCCGGCCGCTCAGTCCGTCCGCGGCCGGCCGCCGATCGTCACGCTCTGCCCGCGGAACTCGGCAATCACCTTGCCGTCCGCCCGGCGCACCGTCACGTCGTAGATCCCGCTGCGGCCTGCCCGCGAGCGCTCCACCGCCTCGGCGACCAGTTCGTCGCCGACCGCCGCCGGGGCGAGGAAGACCACCTGCGCCGCCTGGGCGACGGTCACCGGGCCGTGGCTGTTGCAGGCGTACGAGAACGCCGCATCGGCCAGCAGGAACAGGAAGCCGCCGTGCGCCGTGCCGTGCCCGTTCACCATCGTCGCGGCCACCGTCATCCGCATCACCGCGTGACCCGCGGACACCTCCTCCAGGGCGATGCCCAGCGTCCGGCTGGTCTCGTCGCGCTCGTACAGGGCGGCGGTCACGGGGTCGAGCATGGTGTCACGGTCCCTCCGTCGGCGGTGTGCGGCCCAGCGTAGGGGACGCGCCCCGGCCGGTCGCCCGTGGCCCCGTCAGCACCGGCCGACCGCAGCGGGGCAGCTGCCCGGGGGCCGCGGCGTGGCGTCGCTCGGTGGCGATCGGAGCCGCCGCCTGCACCCGCGGTTCGTCGATCTCGACGAGCCGCGCGAGACGTGGTTCTCGACCGTCTTCTCGGCGAGGTGGGGCCGCTCGCCGATCGCTCCGTCTTCGTCACCCCGCACACTTCCAGCGCGGCCCAGGGCCGAACGGCTCCATTGCACGCAGCTCCGTCCGCGCACCCCCTACGCGCGCCCCGTCCGCGCAGCTCTTCCGCGCACGGCCGTCGCCGCGCTCGGGCCGCGCTCGCCCGGCTGCGGAGGCGCGGTCGAGAACCACCGGAACGCCGCCCCTCGCACGCTCCCGAACACCCGGCCGGCGGACGTCCGCGCACCGCCCGGGGCCTGGGCGCCGCCCCTGCCGTCCACCGCCGCCGGCCGGCGCGGACCGGGCCGCGACCAGCCGGAACGCCGCCCGCACGCCAGTACGGAAGCATCCGCCGATCCCACCCCCGGACACCCGGGTCGTGCGGGCGGCGTGGCCGAACCGGCCCGATTCCGTGCCCTTCAGCGCCGACCGCCCGTCAAGTAGCCTGCGGCCCACCGACGGACCGCCCCGCGAGCCCTCCCGCCAACCCGCCTGCGCACCACCCCGCCCCGCGAACCACCCCGCCCCGCCCCCGCAGCACCGCCGACCACGCCCCGGAGGTACGCCGATGCCCCTGGCCCTGCCCGCCGCCCCCGCCCGGCCGCGCTTCTCCGTCCTCGGCCCGCTCACCGGCGAGTCCGCCGGCCGCCCACTGGCCCTCGGGCCGTTGAAGCAGCGGCTGGTGCTGGCCGTGCTGCTGAGCCGCGCCAACGCGGCCGTCCCGGTCGACCTGCTCACCGACGCGGTCTGGCCCGAGGAGCCGCCGCGCACCGCCCGCAAGAACCTCCAGGTCTACATCTGCACCCTGCGCACCCTGTTCGGCCGCGAGGACGGGCCCGACCGGCTGGTCCACTCGTCCGGTGGCTACCTGCTGCGGCTCGCCGAACCCGAGCTCGACCTCCTGCGGTTCCGCGCCCTCGCCCGGGCCGGCCGGGCCGCCGCCGACGGCGGCGCGCTCGCCCCCGCCGCCCGGCTGCTGCGTCAGGCGCTCGACCTGTGGCAGGGCCCGCCGCTCGCCGACCTGCGCTCCTCGCCCGCCGTCGACACCGAGGCGCGGCGCCTGGAGGCCCGCTGCCTGGGCGTCCACGAGGACTGGGCGGAGACCGAGTTGGAACTCGGCAACGCCAGGGCCGTGGCCGAGGAGCTGGCCGAACTCGCCGAGCGCCACCCGCTGCGCGAGCGGCTCCAGGCCGCCCGGATGAACGCCCTCCACCTCTGCGGTCGACAGGCCGAGGCCCTGGCCGTCTATGACACCCACCGCCAGCTGCTCGCACGGGAGTTGGGTCTGGAACCGAGCCCCGCCCTGACCGCCCGCTACCGCGAGCTGCTCACCCGCGGCCGGACCGGGCCCGCCGCGGCCCGCGCGGAGCGCACCGCCGCCCCGAACGGCGCCCTGCTGCCCGCGGACACCGCCGACTTCACCGGGAGGACGGCCGAACTGCGTGCGCTGGTCGACGAGTTGGGTACCGGCAACGGACGCGTCGCGGTGCTCTCCGGCCCGGCCGGCAGCGGCAAGACCGCGCTCGCCGTGCACACCGGCCACCTGCTCGCCGACCGCTTCCCGGACGGCAGGCTGCTCGTCCGGCTGCGCACCGCCGACGGCGCCCCGCGCCCGCTGCCCGAGGTGCTGGCCGAACTCGCCTCCCTCACCGCCCGGTCGACCGCCACCACCTCGACCGCCACCACCTCGACCGCCCCGGCCGACTCCGGGCCGGCGGACCCCGGACAGGCCGCCGCGCTGTGGCGCGCCTCCCTCGCCGGGCGCCGGATGCTGCTGGTCCTGGACGACGCCCCCGGCGAGGCCGTGGTCCGGGAGCTGCTGCCGGGCTCCGGCCCGAGCGCCGTCCTGGTCACCTCCCGCAGCCAGCTCGCCGGCCTCGCCTCGGTGCGCCGCGTCCCCGTCCCGCCGCTGGCTCCCGCCGAGGCCCTGGCCCTGCTGGGCCGCATCGTCGGCACCGGCCGGCTCGGCACCGACCGTGCGGCCGCCGCCCGGATCGTGGACGCCTGCGGGCTGCTGCCGCTCGCCGTACGGGTGGCCGGCACCCGGCTCGCCGTGCTGCGCCACCTCCCGCTCGCCGAGTACGCGGCCCGGCTGGAGGACCCGGCGGGGGCCCTGGACGAACTGGTCGCCGGGGACGTCACCGTCCGCGCCCGGCTGGACTCCGGCTGGCAGGACCTCACCGACCAGGGCCGCCTGGCCCTCGCCCGGCTCGCCGCCCTACCGCTGTCCCTGCTGTTCACCCTCCCCGAGGCCGCCACCGCGCTCGGCCGCCCCGAACACCTCGCCCTGCGCACGCTCGAATCGCTCACCGACACCGGAGCGGTCACCTCGCCCACCGGCGAGGTCACCGCCCACGCCGCCCTGTACGCCCTCCCCCGGCTGACCCAGCTGCACGCCCGGGAGCGCGCGGCGGCCTGCCTCGACGCCGTCTCCTGACGCCGCGCCGGGCCCCGCGCGCCGGGCCCGGCTCCGAGCCCCGCGCCGGGCCCCGGGCCGGGCGACCGGCGCGGCGCGGAGCCTCAGCCCAGCGTCAGCAGGTCCAGCACGTCACCCCGCCCGCGTTCCAGCCCCCACAGCCCGAGGAGTGCCCCCGCCGCCCCGGTGTGCAGGTCCGCCGAGAAGCGCCGCAGCCGCATCCCCGGCACCAGCAGGCCCTCCGGCCGGGCCACCAGGTGCCACTGCAGGCGCGCCACCTGCCCGGCCACGGCCTCCGCCGGCCCGCCCAGCCGGTCCAGCGCGAGCGTCAGGCCGACCCGCCCGCGGAACAGCCCCGGCTCCCGGACGAACCCGGGCGCGCAGACCGTCCGGACGTCCGCCAGGAACGCCTCCCCGCCGGGCAGTTCGGCCGTCTCCAGGAACTCCCGCACCACCAGGGCGATGCCGCTGCTCCCCCGGTCCAGGTACGCCAGCCGCCGCCCCGCCTCCAGCACCTGCACCGAGCCGTCCGGCACCCGCACGCACTGCGCCGTGGCCCGCTCCAGCGCGGTCCGCGCCGAGTCCAGCAGCCACCGCTCGCCGGTCCGCCGGTACAGCCTCAGGTGGAGGAGCGCGATGCCCGCCAGGCCGTACAGCAGGCCGGCCGCGGTCGGCGCGTCCAGCCCGGCCACCGCCTCGCCCCGGACCACCGCCGCCAGCTCGCAGGCGTCGGCCAGCGCGTCCGCCGAGGCCCGCCGGCTGCCCAGCGCCTCCGCCAGCCGCAGCCGGGCGAGCGCGGCACCGGCCCGGCCGCCGAACAACCCGACCCCGCGGGCCGGTCGGGCCCCGCGCGCCCGTTCGAGCAGTTCCTCCGCCGCCTCCGGCCGCCCCACCCGGGCCAGCACCACGGCGGTGCCCAGCGGGCCCTCGTACAGCCCGCCCGTGCCGGGCCGGGCACCGCGCCGGCGCAGCGCCGCGACCAGCCAGTCCGCGTACTCCTGCGGCCAGTCGGCGCCCGCCCGGTGCAGCGCGTACAGCACCCCGGCCGCACCGTGCGCGACGCCCGTCCCGCCGTCGGCGAACCCGGCCACGTCCCCCGGGAAGAGCCGGTCCGGCCGGTCCGGGGTGGCGCCCGCGTGGATCCCCGCGGCCAGTTCCCGCCGCGCCGGCGCCCAGGACGGCCCGGCCAGCAGCTCCCGGCCCCGCCGCTCGCTCACCGACTCCGCCGCCGCCATCGCCGCCGATGTCCCCGGTCGCACCGGCCCCTCCTCCGGTCCGAGCCCGAACCACTCCCGTGCCCGCCGCTCCAGCGCCGGCAGCTTGCCGGGGTCGCGGTCGGCCAGCTCCAGCACCGGCATCAGCAGCATCAGCCACGTGGTCCACAGCATGTGGCGGTCCGCCCCGGCACCGTCGAGCCCGGCCGGGATCCCCGGCCCGCCCGCGCCGGCCGTCGGCACCCGCCGGTCGTCCAGCGGCGCCGCGTACTCGAAGTCCACCAGCACCACCGACCCGTCCGGCCGGAGCACCACGTTGGCCGGGTGCAGGTCCCCGAACCGCACGCCCCGCGCGTGGAGCGCGTCGAGCGCCGTCTCCAGGCCGGCGACCACCCCGCCCACCCAGGCGGCGTACTCGGCACGCTGCTCGGCGGTGCAGTCCTGGTGCACCAGCGGGTAGCGCCGGATCGCCTCGGCGAACAGCTGGACACCCTCGATGTGCTCCTGCACCAGGAAGGTGTGCTCCCACACCGTCCGCACCTCGTGCAGCCGGGGCACGCAGTCCAGCCCGGCGAGCCGCTCCAGCGCCCACCGCTCGCGCCGCAGCCGGGTCAGCGCGTCCGCGCCGGCCGCGTCCAGCCCGGCGTACGGGCGGGCCTCGCGCAGCACCACCCGCTCCCCGGTGTCCCGGCGCTCGGCCAGGTAGATCCCGCCGGCGTTGGAGAACTGCAGCACGTCGAGGATCCGGTACGGCAGCTCCCCGACGGCCGCGTCCCGCGCGGCCAGGTGCGGGCGCAGCGCCTCGGGGAGCCGCACCCACGCCGGCAGCCGGAAGGCCGGCTCGCGCGAGTCCGGCACCAGGGCGCCGGACCGGTCCCGCAGGGCGGGTACCGGCCGACCGGCCCCGTCCTCGCACCACAGTTCGACGAACGCCCCGTAGCGGGCGTACACCGGGGCGGTGCCGATCCGCAGGTCGGTCAACACGTACGGCCCCGGGCGGCCGTCCAGCGCCGTCGACAACTCCCCGGCCAGTTCGAGGAACTGCTCCTCGGAGCCCGGGTACACGGTGACGAACTTGCCACTGCTCCCGCGCCCCGCGAACTTGCCGTTCGCCACCCGCAGCGCCGCCGGGCCGCGCAGGAACTTGAACGCCACCCGCCGCGCGGCACAGATCCGCGCGACCACCTCCAGCGTCTCCTCGGCGCCCTCCTCGACCGCCGACACGTGCAGCTTCCAGCCCTGTTCCGGCTGGTGGACCCCGTCGGGCCGCAGCACCGTCCACAGGCCCCGGTGCTCGCGGCGCCAGCCGTCGGCCGGCTCGCCGAGCCCCAGCGCGTAGCGGCTCGTCCGGTCGCGCAGCCGGCCGGGGGTGTCGTAGTACGTCGGGTCGGCGAGGCAGTACAGCTGGGTCTCGTGGGCGCCGGCCATGGCGCGCCTCCTTCCGGAGCGGTTCGGACGGCCGGCTCGGACGCGGAGTCGGCCGGCTGGGCTCGGACGCGGGGCGGACGGCCGGGCTCAGACCGCCGGCCCCGGCGCCGGTCCGCGCCGCACCGGCGGCGCCCAGGTCACCACCGCCGCGCAGAGCGCGATGGCGAGTGCCAGCAGGGCGAAGGTGCGGGTGCCGCCGACCGAGCCGAGCAGGGTGCCGCCCACCAGCGGGCCGAACGGCTGGACCAGGGTGGAGAGGAAGGCGGCGGCGCTCTGCACCCGGCCGATCCGGTCGGGCGGCGCGGCGAGCAGCATGCCGGAGACGAAGCCGATGCTGGCGACGGTGGACAGGCACATGCAGGCCGCGCAGAGCAGCCCGATCAGCAGGGGCACCCTGGTCAGCACCAGCACGCCGGCCGTCAGCGCGCAGGCCCAGCACGCGAGCGCCACCAGGCTGCCGTCCCGCGCCCGTGCGCCCAGCCTCGGGGCGAGCAGCGCGCCGGCCAGGGCGCCGGCCGCGGTGCAGGAGACCACCGTGCCGCCGCCGACGCCGGAGCGGCCGCCGTCGGAGGCGACGGCCAGGGTGGCGAACATCAGCGCGCTGAACGCGAAGTTCATCCCCAGGCCGAAGACCAGCAGCAGGGTCCGCAGGTAGGGCTGGTGCCAGACGAAGGACAGGCCGGCGGTCAACTCCCGTCTGCTGAAAACCGATCCGCTCTTCTCGCCGGGCGCCGAGCGGGTCCGCATCAGAGCCACGCAGACCGTGGACAGCAGCAGCCCGATGCCCTCGGCGAGGAACGGCAGCACCGGGTGCCAGGCGAACAGCGCGCCGCCGCCGAGCGGTCCGACCAGCCGGGCCGCGGCGCCGCGCGCCTGCATCCGGGACGAGGCCGCGCGGGCCTGTTCGCGCGGCACCACCGCGCGCAGCAGGCCCCCGGCGGCGGGCCCGTAGACGCTGGAGATCAGCGCCCCGGCTGCCGCGACCAGCAGGACCAGCGGCAGCGGGGCGTGCCCCCGCAGCACGGCGACGACCAGGGCGCCGACGGCGAGCAGGCTGACGACGTCGCAGACCCGCATCAGGCGGCGGCGCTCGATCCGGTCGGCGAGCACGCCGCCGGGCAGCATGGTGAGCAGCAGCGCGCCGACCGAGACGGTGCCGACGGCGCCCGCCCGGACGGCCGATCCGGTCTCCCGCAGGACGAGCAACGGCAGGGCGATCGACGCGAGTTGGGAGCCGAGCGAGGCCAGCAGGCCGCCGGCCCAGAGCAGCCGGAAGTCCCGGTTGCGGGCGAGCGGGGTGGGCTCCATGGCCGTCCTCCGTGGTGGGGTGGTGGCGGACCGGGCCGGGGCGGCCCGGCGTCGACGGGCCGCCCGGGAGCCCAGCGCTACGGCCGGCGGCCGGGGCGGTGGTGCGCCCGCCCCGCGCCCGCGCCCGGTCCGGCGGGCGGCCCGGCGGGCGGCCCGGTGACGACCGGCGTCGTCAGGCGGAGGTCTCGGCGCCCGCCACGTAGCTGATCAGGCTGAAGCAGTTGCCGTCGGAGGCCTCGGCGAGCATCTTCATCGACTGCAGGTCCAGGACGTTCGCGGCGTGCGCCTCGACCTCCGGGGTCTCCTCGCCGTTCTCGACGACGTTCTCGCCGACGTTGTGCCCGATGCCCTGGTCGATGTTCTCAGCCATGGTCGAACTCCCCTCCACAGATGGTCCGTTACGGTGGCGGCGAGCCGCTGCCCGCCGTGCCGACCATGGTGTGCGGGGCCGGCTGCGCCTGGCTTCGGAGGCGGTTGGCCCCCGGTATGCCCGCAGGTCGGAGCCCCCTCGACGGCGCCCGCCGGGCCGGGGCGGCCCCCGCCCGGTGCTCCCGCACCCCGCCCAGCTGCGGCCATACCGATCGCCAGGCGCTCCCGAACCGCACTCGAAGCCGCACCCGCGACCCTGGCCCGGAACGCCCGAAGCCGGCGCATCCGCCCCGGCACGCCCGACCCCGCACCCCCAGACCCCCGCACGCCCGACCCCGCACGCCCAGACCCCGCACGCCCGGACTCTGCGCCCGGGCACCCGGAAACGCCCGCGCCCCGTACGCCCCGCACCGCGGAGGACGACCGAAGGACGGCCCCATGCCCTGCCCACTCTGCGCCCAACTCGTCGCCACGAACGACCAGTTCTGCCCCGCCTGCGGCACCCCGCGGGCCGCCGCCCTCGACCTGGCCGCCGAGGAGCGCAAACTGGTCACGGTGGTCTTCTGCGACCTGGTCGACTCCACCGCCCTGTCCGGCGCACTCGACCCGGAGACGCTGCGCGAGGTGATCCTGCGCTACTTCGAGCGGATGCACCGCCGCATCGAGGCGCACGGCGGCACCCTGGAGAAGTTCATCGGCGACGCCGTGATGGCGGTCTTCGGCGTCCCGGTGATCCGCGAGGACGACGCCCACCGGGCGCTGGCAGCCGCCCTCGCCATGCTGGAGGACCTGGAGGACCTCAACACCGAGCTGGATGCCACCCTCGGGGTCCGGCTGGACGTCCGGATCGGTGTCAACACCGGCCAGGTGGTGGCCGGTTCGGACGCGTCGGCGCGCCAGGCACTGATCTCCGGCGAGACGGTGAACATCGCCGCCCGGCTGCAGACCCAGGCCGCCCCGGGCCAGGTGCTGATCGGCGCACAGACGCTGCGCGCGGCCGGCCCGGCCGCCCAGGTGGACGAGGTCGGCCCGCTGCGGCTCAAGGGCAAGGCCGAGCCGGTGACCGCCTACCGCCTGGTGGGTCTGGACGAGGACGACCCGGAGCTGCTGCGCCGTTTCGACGTCCCGCTGGTCGGCCGGGAGCGCGAACTGGCCGGTTTGGACGCCGCGTTGGCCCGGGTGGCGGGCGGCTCGGGCGCCGAGCTGCTGCTGGTGGCCGGCGAGGCGGGGATCGGCAAGACCCGCCTGGTGCGCGACTGGCGCGAGCGGGTGGGCCGGCGCACCGCGCGGTGCGGCACGGCCCGCTGCCGCAGCTTCGGCGAGCAGGGCGTGCTGGCGCCGCTCGCCGAGGCCGTCCGCACCCTGCTGGACGAGCCCGAGGGCGCGGCTCCGGCCGAGGCGCTGGCCCGGCTGGCCGAGGCCACCGCGCCGGGCATCGGCACCGGGCGGTCGCTGGAGCTGCTGGCCGCGATCCTGCGCGGGCGCACCGTCGAGCGCCCCGCCGTGCTGGTCCTGGACGACTGCCAGTGGGCCGGTGCGGCACTGCTGGACGCCGCCGAGCGGCTGATCGGCGCGCTCGGCGCGGCTCCGGTGCTGCTGCTCTGCCTGGGCCGCCCCGAGCTCCGGGCCGCCCGCCCGGAGCTGGCGACGCTTCCGGTCGGCGGCCTCTCCTGGGACGAATCGGCCTTGTTGGCCGCCCAGTTGACGGAGCTGAGCGCCCACCAGGACACGGTTCCCGCCCGGTTGCTGGAGCGCGCCGAGGGCAACCCGCTGCACCTGGAGGAGCTGCTGGCCGCGCTCACCGAGGCCGACGGCCCCGCCCCGGCCGATGAACTCCCGCCCGCCGGGCGGGCGTTGCTCAGTGCCCGGATCGACGGGCTGGAGCGCGACGAGCGCGCCACGCTGGATCTCGCCGCCGTCCTCGGCCGCGCGTTCACGGCCGCGGCGCTGGCCGGACTCGCCCACGGCGGCGCCGACCAGGATGCCTTCGCCGATCCCGAGGACGACGTCTTCACCGGCCCGATCGACGGTCTTCCGGCCGGCCCGGACGCCGCCGACGACACTCCGCCCCGGCTGCACGCCGCGCTGGCCCGGCTGGCCGAGCGGCACCTGGTCGAACCGGCGGGCGCCGGCTACCGGTTCAGCAGCGGCCTGGTCCAGGAGTCGGTCTACCAGTCGATGTCCAAGCGGGCCCGCGCCGAACGCCACGAGCGCGCCGCCGACCTGCCGGCCGTCCGCGCCACCGGGGACGCCGCCGTCGGCGGCCACCTGGAACGCGCCCACCGCTACCGGCTGGAACTCGGCCTGCTGGACGCCCGCACCGACACCCTGCGCAGCCGCGCGGCCACCGCCCTCGGCGCCGCCGGCGCCGGTGCCCTCGCCCGCGCCGAACTCGCCCCCGCCGTCGACCTGCTGGAGCGCGCCGTCCGGCTGCACTACCCCAACGAGCGCGCCGCCGGCCCCACCCTGCGCCGCCTCGGCGAGGCCCGCCTGGCGCTCGGCCGCGCCGACGAGGCCCTGCCCGTGCTCGCCCAGGTCCGGGACTCCGCCGCCGACCCGCTGGACGCCGCGCACGCCCGGCTCGCCCTGGCCGCCCGGGGCCTGCCGCCCGGCCAGGACCAGCCCGCCGCCACCGCCCGCGCGGTGCTGCCGCTGTTCGCCGACACCGGCGACGACCTCGGCCAGGCCCGGGCCCGGCTGCGGCTGGCCGAGGAGCACCTGCTCGCGGGCCGGCACACCGAGGCCGAGCGGCTGCTCGACCAGGCACTCGACCAGGTCTCCCGCACCGACGCCGAGCTGGACCGGGCCGCCGTCCTGGCCGCGCTGGCCGCGTCCCTGCTGGCCGGCCCCGAGCCCGTCCCGAACGCCACCTTCCGGCTGCGGGCCCTGCTCGCCGAGCACGGCCCCGGCCGGCGCGCCGTCCGGGTCGCGCTGAACGGCCCGCTGGCCGTCCTGCTGGCCCTGCGCGACCGCCCGGACGAGGCCGAGCTGCTGCTCGCCGAGGCCAACGGCCTGGCCGGGGAGCTGTCGCTGGCCGAGGCGATGGTGGCGCTGCCGGCGCTGACCGCCCAGGCGGCGGCCGCCACCGGCCAGACCGGCCAGGCCCTGGACCTGCTCGCCGACGCCGCCGGGATCGCCCGCCACCAGGGCAGCGCGGCCCCGCTGCCGCGCCTGGCGCTCACCACCGCCCGCGTCCTGCTGGACACCGACCGCCCGGCCCCGGCCGCCCGCCACCTGGACGGCGTGGACGCGGGCGTCGTGCTGCCGCCGGTGCTCGCGGTCGAACTGGACGCGCTGCGCGGCCGGCTCGCCGCCGCCCGGGGCGAGAGCGCACCGGCCCTGGACCTCACCGCGGCCGCCCAGAGCGCCGCCGAAGCCACCGAGTCGCTGCTGCTCCAGGCGCTGACCGCGCTCGACCGCGCGCACGCCCTGCTGCTGCTGGGCCGCCCGGCCGAGGCCGCCGTGGCCGCCGCCACCGCCCGGGACCGCTTCGCCGCCAAGGGCCACCTGCCGGGCGTGCGGCGGGCCGCACGGCTCGGCGGCACCCGGTGAGCGGCCCGGGCGGGCTCACCTGGAGCCTGCGCGACCGCGCCCCCGCCGAACTCCCGGTGCTCGCCGACCGCTTCACCGACAGCGGCGACGAGGCCGGCGGCACCGGCAAGGGCGTGCGGGTCTGCGTCGTCGACTCCGGCGTCGAACCGGACCACCCGCTGGTCGGCCCGCTGCAGGGCTCCTGGGCGGTGGTCAAGGACCCGGTCACCCGGGAGCTGACCGTCCTCCCGGACACCGCCGGCGACACCTGCGGCCACGGCACCGCCTGCGCCGGGATCATCCGCCGGACCGCCCCGGACTGCGAGCTCTACAGCGTCCGGGTCCTCGGGGAGCGCTTCACCGGCACCGGCGACATGCTGATCGCCGGGCTGCGCTGGGCCGTCCGGCAGGGCTTCGACGTCGTCAACCTCAGCCTGTCCACCACCCGGACCCGCTTCCTGGAGGAGCTGCACGCGATCGCCGACGACGCCTTCTTCGCCCGCACCGCCATCGTCGCCTCGGCCCACAACACGCCGGTGGAGAGCTTCCCCTGGCGGTTCTCCTCGGTCATCTCGGTGGGCAGCCACCAGGAGGACGATCCGGCCCTGCACCTGTACAACCCGGCGCCGCCGGTGGAGTTCTTCGCGCCCGGCCAGAACGTCCGGGTGCCCTGGCTCGGCGGCGCCACGATCCGCACCACCGGCAACAGCTTCGCCACCCCGTACGTGGCCGGGCTCTGCGCCCGCATCCTGTCCCGGCAGCCGAGGCTGACCACCTTCCAGCTGAAGAGCGCGCTCTACCTCACCGCGGCCAACGTGCAGGTCCCGACCACCCCCACCCCGGAGACGCCCGATGACGCTCAGTACTGACCCCGCCGTCGACCCGCTGGCCCGCGAGCTGCTGCAGTCCGTGGTGGACGTCGCCCGGGCGATCTTCGGCGCCCAGGCCGGCTCGGTCTGCCTGCTCGACGAGAGCGCCGGGGAGCTGGTCTTCCAGGCGGTGTCCGGGCGCGGCGAGGAGTCGCTGGTGGGCCGGCGCTTCCCGGCCGGCCGGGGCATCGCCGGCTGGGTCGCCGCGTCGGGCGAGCCGATGGTGGTCGACGACCTGGGCGCGAACCGCACCTTCGACCGGGACTTCGCCGAGTCCACCGCGTACGTCCCGAATGCCCTGATGGCCGCGCCGCTCACGCACGGCAGCCGGGTGCTCGGCGTGCTGGAGGTGCTGGACCCGGCTCCGCAGGCCCGCGCGAGCCTGCCCGAACTGGACCTGCTGGCCATGTTCGCCCGCCAGGCCGCCGCGGCCCTGCGGGTGGTCGCCGAGCGTTCCCCCGCCCCGCGGCCGGCCCCGGACCGGGCTGCCGCCCTTGGCCTGCTCGCCGACCTGGAGGAGCTGCTCCGCCGTCAGGCCTGAGCGGCCAGCCGGGCGATCTGCCCGCGCTCCAGCGCCGCGTAGACGGTTCCGTCCGGGGCGACGGCGATGCCGTGGGGTTCGCTGCCCTCGCCCGGGACGGGGTGCCCGTCGAGGTGCCCGTCCGGGGCGAGCACCCCGATCCGGCCGGCGCCCCACTCGGTGAACCAGAGCCGGCCGTCCGGCCCCGCCGCGATCGCGTGCGGTTTGGCGGCCCGGTCGGCCAGCGGGTGCTCCGTCACCCGGCCGTCCACGGTGATCCGCCCGACCAGGCCGCCGCCGATGCCGACGTACCACAGCGCCCCGTCCGTCCCGGTGGTGATGCCGACCGGAGCGGTGCCCCCGGTCGGCAGCCGGTGGACGGTCACCTCCCCGTCGACGGCGATCCGGGCGACGGCGTCGGCCTGGTTGAGGGTGCACCACAGGGCGCCGTCCGGCCCGGCCGTGATCAGCGAGGGGAACGCCCCGGCGACGGGCAGCGGATGCTCCGTCACCTCGCCGTCCACGGTGATCCGTCCGATCCGGTTCGCGTTCATCTCGGTGAACCACACCGCCCCGTCCGGCCCTGCGGTGATCCCGTACGGCCCGGCGTCCGCCGTCGGCAGCGCGAAGGAGTCCGCCTTGCCGTCCCCGTCGATCCGCCCGATCCGGTGGTCCCGCATCCGGCTGAACCACATCGCCCCGTCGGGGCCGGCCGTGATCACGGCCGGCCCGCACCCGGGCGCGCCCAGCCCGTGCCGCTCCACCGTGCCGTCGGCCGCCAGTCGCCCCACCTCCCCGGAGTGCACCAGCGTGAACCACACGCCCCCGTCGCCTCCGACGGCCACCCCGTACGGTCCGGCCCCCGGCTCGGCCACCTCGAAGAGTTCCATGCCACCCCGTCCCCAGTTATCGCGACTTCTGTCGCATTAGCGATGTTCACACATCGGCCCCCGGCCTGGCAACCGGCTCCTCACCCCCACCGCCCGCCCGCTCCGGCACACCCCGGAGCACCGAGACGATGCCCGTCGCCGCCGCGCAGGCCGGGACGGCGAGGAGGGCGCCGATGATCCCGGCGATGCCCGAGCCGGCCACCACGGCGACCATGATGGTGGCCGGATGCAGTTCGACCGTGCGGCTCTGGATGACCGGCTGGAGGATGTTGCCCTCGATCATCTGCACGGCGAGCACCACGCCGAGGGCCCACAAGGCCGTGCCCAGGCCGCCGTCGGCGAGGGCGACCAGGACGGCGACCGTGCCGGACAGGAAGGCGCCGACGAAGGGGATGTAGGCGCCCATGAAGACCAGGGCGCCGAGCCCGGGCGCGCCGGGCACGCCGAGGGCGAGCAGGCCGATGGTGATGAAGACCGCGTCGATCAGGGCGATCAGGGTGGTGCCGCGCATGAACCCCGCCATCGCGTCGAACGCGCGCTCCGCACAGGCGATCACGGTCTCGGCGCTGCGCTCGGGCAGGTACGAGCGGATGGCGTCGCCGGTGCGGTGGCCGTCGCGGAGGAAGAAGAAGACCAGGGCCAGTGAGAGCACCCCGCCGGCGATCACCTGGGTGAGCAGGCCGAGTCCGGACAGCACGCCGCTGGTGAGGGCGGAGACGAGCGAGTTGGTCTCGCCCTTGGCGTTGTCGAGGGCGTGCCGGATCTTCGCCCCGAGCGGCCCCAGCCACTGGGACAGCCGCTGACCGGACTCCTGCAGCGAGGTCGCGATCTGCGGGGAGCTGTGCACCAGGGAGTTGACCAGCAGCGCGATCACCCCGCCGACCGCGACCACCAGCACCACGCAGGTCAGTCCGGCGGCCAGGCCGCGGCCGACGCCGCGCCGGACCAGCCAGGGCACCACCGGGTGGAGCAGCGAGGCCCCGAGCAGCGCCAGGATGAACGGCACGGTGGCGGCCCGCAGTTCGACCAGCGCGAAGACCACGAGCGAGGCGACGGCGATCAGCAGGATCACGGCCGCCGACCAGGCCGCCGCCTGCCGCAGCGCGGGCGGCAGCATCTGGTCCGGCCTGCGGTGGTCGGGCCGGCCGTCTTTCCCACCGGGCGGGCGCTCCACCGACACGGTCACCTCCGCCGGGGGTCAGGGGTCGAAACCGCCCCAGCTCAGCAGAGCGGCCGACGACGCGCCCGTCGAGTCACCGGCAAGCACCCGAACGGGCTACGGCGGCTCCTCGATCCGGACCGCGCCGCGTTCACCGGCCCCGCCTCCACCGGCCGCGGGCCCGCCCGCGCCGCGTTCGCCGCCGCACCGGCCGGCGAAGGCCGCCACCCGCTCGGCCTCGGCCTCCGCCGCCTGCCGGTCGGCCCGCCGCAGCGGCGCGAACGGCCTGACGACGACGTCCTGGTCGTCCGTCAGCCGCCACGTCCCGGCGACCAGCCCGTCCACC
Source organism: Streptomyces sp. NRRL S-350 (assembly GCF_000719705.1). Lineage (GTDB taxonomy): Bacteria > Actinomycetota > Actinomycetes > Streptomycetales > Streptomycetaceae > Kitasatospora. Next base: position 68,013 of record NZ_JOHO01000017.1, read on the forward strand.
AGCAGCGTCCCGGCCACGAGCCCGTTCGGGGTCATGACCCTCCCCCGGTACTCCTCCGGCAGTACTCGGCTGCGGTCGGCGTGGGAGAGCAGCAGGTTGTCGAACGGGGCGACCAGCCGCACCGGCGCCGGGGTGTCCCCGTCCGGCCGGGGCGCGTCCGGCAGGTCGTACAGCAGCCGGCCCTGCTCGTCCCGGAAGGCGAGCAAGCGGGGTGCGAGCCGCTTCAGCACCGGGCCGAGCCGGCTGAGCCCGGACCACTTCTGCAGGTCGGCGACGGTCGCCGGGCCGAAGGCGGCGAGGTACCGCAGGGTCAGGTCGTCCGGCGAGGGCGCCGGGTCGAGCGGGCGGCCGAGCCAGGCCTCGGCGGTGGTGTGCGCGGCGGGCCCGCCGCGCCCCCACAGGCCGCGCGGTGGCACCTGGACCAGGGGCAGCCGGCTGCGGGCGGCCTGGGCGAGCGCGGCCGGGTGGCGGTCGGGGCGGGTGGCGGCGAGCAGCGCGCCGAGTTGCCGGAAGGTGCGCGGTTCCGCTTCGACCAGGTCCCGGGCCTCGGCGGCCAGCGCGTCGAGGTCGAGCCCGGCGAGCCGTGTGCCGAAGGCGGTGCGCAGGCCGTGGTCGAGGACGGGTTGGAGGAGCGGGCGCAGGGCGAGGCAGTCGTCGGCGGTGACGAGGTGGAGGGTGCCGCGGTGGAGGGCGGTCCGAACCACTGCCCGCTGCTCGATCAGGGTGCTCAGCGGCTCCGGCGTGAAGCCGTCGAGCCGGGCGAGCAGCCCGAGGTAGGGCGGTTGGGGTGCGGCCTGGGCCTGGAGGCCGACGAGGTGGTGGACGAGCTCGGCGGGCGTCCGGCGGGTGCGGGCGAGCAGGTGCTGACGGGCCAGCAGGGCCCGGCCGAGGGCCCGTCGCCCCAGCACCGGCCCGGTCGCGGTGCCGGTCCCGGTCACGGCCGGCTGTCCAGCACCGAGCGCAGGGTGCCGATCCGGTTGGTGGTGATGGCGGCGACCCCCGCGTCGCGCAGTCGGCGCATGGTGCGGCGCAGGTCGGCGGTCCAGGTGGAGACGGCGAGTCCGGCGTCCGCGGCGGCGGCGGTGAGCTCGGGGGTGACGAGGCCGAAGGGCGGGTTGAGGTAGCGCGGGCGCAGGTCGTCGAGGAGGGCGCGGGCCGGCAGCCGGGGCTGTTTCCAGGTGAGCGCGATCTCGGCGTCCGGGGTGAGCTCCCGCACGGCGAGCATGGCGGTGGCGGGGCCGCAGAAGGCGACGCACCGCTCGGCGCCGAGCGAGGTGACCTCGGACCAGGTGGCGGCGGCCGGCCCGGGGTCGTCCAGGTCGATCAGCAGCCGGCGGCCTCCGGCTGCGGCCACGGCCTTGATCGCCTCGGCCAGGGTGGGGACGGCGTGCGGGCCTTGGCGGAGTTCGTCCAGTTGCGCGGCGGTGATCCTGCCGATGGCGCGCGGGTCGCCCCAGAGCCGTTCCAGGGTGCGGTCGTGCAGCAGCACGGGCACCCGGTCGCGGGTGAGCCGGACGTCGACCTCGACGGCGTCGGCTCCGGCGGCGAGCGCGGACTCGACGGAGCGCAGGGTGTTCTCGCGGTGGCGGTACGGGTCGCCTCGGTGGGCGACGGCGAGCACCCGGGGGCTGCGGTCGGTGTTCATCGCTTCCTCTCAGCGCCGTTCGATCATCACATTGGTGGACTTGATGACCGCCGTGGCGGGTGCGCCGGGCACCAGGTTCAGTTCCTCCGCCGACTCCCGGCTGATCAGCGACACCACCCGGAACGGCCCGGCCTGGACCTCCACCTGCGCGGCCACGTCGCCGAGCACCACCTGGGTGACGATGCCGGGGAAGCGGTTGCGGGCCGAGGACGGGCGGCCCTCCGCCTCCGCGGTCTCCGGCCGGGCCAGCTCCCGGGCGAAGGCGGCCAGCTCGGCACCGGGGATGATCCGGTGCCCGTGCTCGTCCCGCGCGGCGGCGACCCGGCCGGCGTCCACCCAGCGCCGCATGGTGTCGGCGCTGACGCCGAGCAGCGCCGCGGCCTCGCCGATGCGGTACGGGTTGGCCGGCACCTCGGGCTGGCCCATGTGCGACTCCTGACGGTGGTTCGAGGGACGTCGGGGAACTTCAGGGGACTTCCGGAAACTGCGGGGAACTCCGGGGAGCTCCACGGAGCAGGGCGGGCGGACGGCCGCCCGTGCCCCCGCCGCCATCCTGCCGCACCGGCGGCGCGACCGGGGAGGCCAGGGCCCCCGCGGCCGGCGCCGGCGCGGCTACGGCTCGCCGAAGAGGTCCCGCCGCACCGCGTCCCCGGCGATCAGCACCGCCCCCGCGAGCACCGCTCCGCCGCCCGCCGTCCCGGCCCGCACCTCGGTGCTCAGCGGGGAGAGCCGGGCCAGCCGGCGCTCGACCCGGCCGGCCAGCGCGGCGCCGCCGGCCCGGCCGGTCTCGCCGCCGAGCACCACGCAGCCGGGGTCGAGCACGACGCAGACGCCGGCCGCGCCGATCGCGATCCGCTCGGCCAGTTCGTCCAGGAACCGCCCGCCCGCCTCGCCCGCGTCCAGGGCGGCGCGGACGGCGGCCTCGGCGGCGGGCGCGTCCCCGGCCGGATCGGCGGGCAGCCCGTGCTCTCGGGCCAGGGCGCAGATCGCCGCGCTGCCGACCAGGCCGTGGAAGCCGCCCTCGCAGCCGTCGGCGCTGGGCAGGCCGACGGTGCCGGGGACGGGCAGGAAGCAGATCTCGCCGGTGCCGCCGGAGGCGCCGCGGCGCAGCCGCCCGTCCAGGATGACGGCGGCGCCGACGCTGTGGCCCAGCCACATCAGCACGAAGGTGTCGCGGTCACGGGCGGCGCCGATCCGGTGTTCGGCCCGCCCGGCGAGGTTGACCTCGTTCTCAAGGATGACCTCGGTGCCGGGCAGTTCCGTCAGTGCCGCGTGGAGTTCGGCGTGCCAGGCGGGGAGCTTGCCGGTGCTCCGCAGCCGCCCGGTGGCGGGGTCGACCAGTCCGGGGGCGCCGACCGCGACGGTGTGCAGCCGTTCGACGCCGACTCCCTGCGCGGTCTCCAGCAGGGTGGCGGTGACGGCGGCGGCGGTGCCGGGCGTCCCGCCGCCCTCGACCGGCACCTCGGCGGTGGCGAGGGTCCGCCCGGCGAGGTCGGCGACGACGAGGGAGACGCCGCCGGAGCGGACGTCGAAGGCGGCGATGTGCGCCCGGGAGGCGGCCAGGCCGTAGAGCCGGGCGTTGGGGCCGCGCCGCTGTTCGCCGCGTTCGCCGACGAGGGCCACCAGGCCGGTGCGCTGGAGGCGTTCGAGCAGGTCGGCGACGGTCGGCCGGGACAGGCCGGTGAGGTCGCGCAGCTCGGTCGCGGTCAGGGGGCCCTGTTCGAGCAGGAGGTTGAGCGCCAGCCGGTCGTTGATCGCCCGGGCGGTGCTCGGCGTGGCCGTACGCGCGCTGGTCATGGCCGCTCATCTTTCCAGAGTGTTTCTATCAGGATCCCTTCCTGATAGTTTATCGAACCGTCCACCCACCGGGCACCGTCGCGCCCCGCACCGCGCGACCGGGAGGGAACCCCGATGAGCCACACCACCGCACCACCACCGCAACCGCCGGCCACCCCGCGCCGGGCCCGGGCGAGCATCGCCCTCGTCTTCGGCGTGCACGGCGCCGTCAGCGGCAGCTTCGTCACCCGCATCCCCTGGATCCAGGACCGCCTCGACCTCTCCGCCGGCCAGCTCGGCCTGGCCCTGGTCATGCCCGCCATCGGCTCCTCGCTCGCCATGCCCCTCGCCGGGCGCGTCGTCCACCGCCACGGCGGGCGGGCGGCGGTCCGCGGGCTGATCTCCCTCTGGTGCCTGGCCCTGGCGCTGCCCGCCCTCGCCCCCTCCCTGCCGGTGCTGTGCGCGGCCCTGCTCGCGTACGGGGCCACGGCCGGGATGGCGGACGTCGCGATGAACGCGCAGGGCGTGGAGATCGAGGAACGGCTCGGCCGCTCGATCATGTCCGGCCTGCACGGGATGTGGAGCGCCGGCGGCCTGCTCGCCTCCGGGTTCGGGATCCTCGCCGCCCACCTGGACCTCGACGCCCGGCTGCAGCTGGCCGGCACCGCCCTGGTCCTGCTCGCACTCGCCCAGCCGGTCTGCCGGGGCCTGCCGGACCTGCGGGCCCGGGAGGGCGCGCAGGAGCCGCCGCGCTTCGCGCTGCCGCCGCGCAGCTCGCTGGTGATCGGGCTGGTCGGCTTCTGCGCGGTCTTCGCCGAGGGCGCGTCGATGGACTGGAGCGGCGTCTACCTGCGGGACGTCACCGGCGCCTCGACCACCCTCGCGGCCGCGTCGTACACCGCCTTCTCGCTGACCATGGCGGTCAGCCGCCTCGCCGGGGACGCCGCGATCCGCCGCCTCGGCGCCGTCCGCGCCACCCGGCTCGGCGGTGCCGTCGCCACCGCCGGGGGCCTGCTGGTGGTCGCCGCCGACAGCCCCGCCCTGGCCATCCCCGGCTTCGCGCTCATCGGCATCGGCATCGCCGTCATCGTCCCGCTCGCCTTCGCCGCCGCCGGCCGGATCGGCACCGACGCCAGCCAGGCCATCGCAGGGGTCGCCACCGTCACCTACACCTCCGGCCTGATCGCGCCCGCGGTGATCGGCGCCCTCGCCCAGGCCACCTCGCTGACCGTCTCCTTCGGGCTGGTCACCGCCCTCGCCTTCGCGCTGCTGCTGAGCGCCGGGGCGTTGCGCCGGGCCGAACCGAACTCCACCGCCGTCGCCGCGACCGCGCCGGGAGCGGAGAACCGCGCCGGAAAGGACCTCTCCGCGATATGACGGGGAACTCCTGAGCGGCTCGGCCGCGGGCCTCGCCGACCGCCGGGCGCAGCCGCGCCCGGCGGCGGCACTCCCCACCGGCCACCCCGGGACTTTCCTCACCTCCGGGACGCCCCGCACAACCTCTCCGCGCCCCCGGCCGTCGAACACTGCGTCGCGGCCCGGGACTCCCGGCAACCCTGCCGGGTCTCCTCGCCGGTCCGCGCCGAACGGACCCACGGAGGTCGACCCGATGACCCGTCGCACGCGGCCCGCCGCCGCCACCGCCCTCCTCGCCGCCGCCGCGGTGGCCCTCACCGCCCCGCCCGCCCCGGCGGCACCCGCGACCCCGGCCGCGGCCACGGACTTCGGCCCCGCCGAGATCCGCACCGGGATGTACCCCGGGACGAACGACCTCTGCCTGGAGGTCGCCGACTGGCGCACCGACGACGGCGCCCCGGTCCGGATCTGGACCTGCACCGGCGGCGACAACCAGAAGTGGACCCAGACCGCCGACGGCTGGATCAACCTGCACAGCGGCAAGTGCCTGGAGATCCCCGCCTACGGCACCGACTGGGGCACCCAGGCCGACCAGTGGACCTGCGACGGGGGCTCCAACCAGAAGTGGAGCGACCCGCCCGCGAGCCACCCCGGCACCCCGCGCCGCATCGTGAACGCCTACAGCGGCCTCGTCCTCGACGTCGCCGGCGGCGCCCTGGCCGACGGCACCCCGGTGATCCAGTGGGGGTACCACGCCGGAGCCAACCAGTTCTGGCACTACGACCCCGCGAAGGACCCGTACAGCTGAGCCCGCCGCCAGGCGGGGGCGGACGCCGGGCGGGGGCGGACGCCGGGCGGGGGCGGACGCCGGGGCGCCCCGGCGCACCGGTTACGCTCGGGCGGTGTCCCCGCCCGTTGCCGCCCCCGCACCCCCCGCCGCACCCCGTTCGGCCTGGTGGCGGTTCGCGCTGCTGATCGCGCTGCTCGGCGCGGCCGGCGGCTCGCTGCTGCTGTGGAGCCCGACGGACCTGCTGTCCGGCGGCCTGGCGGACCGGCTGCCGGGGTACTGGTTCGGACCGCTGTTCGCCGTGGTCTACGCGGTGGGGACGCTCGCGTTCGTCCCCCGGCCGGCCCTGAACGCGGCCGCCGGGCTGCTGCTCGGCATCCAGCAGGGCGTCGCGCTGGCGGTCCTCGGCACCACGGTGGGCGCGGCCCTGGCCTTCGGGCTCGGCCGGACGCTCGGGCGCGAGGCGCTCCGCCCCCACCTGCGCGGGAAGGTGCTCGGCGCCCTGGACCGGCGGTTCACCGAGCAGGGCTTCCGCAGTGTGCTGGTGCTGCGGCTGCTGCCCGGCATGCCGTTCCAGGCGGCCAACTACGGTGCGGCCTTCTCCGGCGTCCGCTTCCTGCCGTTCCTGCTCGCCACCGCGATCGGCGTGGTGCCGACCACGGCGGTGTACGTCACGGCGGCGGCCAGCGCGGACCGGCCGGGATCGGCGGCCTTCCTGCTGTCGGCGGGCGTGATCGCCCTGCTCGGGCTGGGCACGCTGGTCGGGCTCTGGCGTACGGCCAAGGGCCGCCGCCGGGCGACGGTCGGCTGAGCGGCCGGGCCCCACGGACCGGACCGGACGGACCGGGCCCCACGGACCGGGCCCTACCGACCGGGCTTCGGCGGCCGGCCGAACAAATCGGTCGCCCACCCCGGCGCCGGGCGCCAGGATGGCGGACATGACCGAAACGAACCCGCGCGTGGACCCGCCGATGGCCGCCGACGAGGCCGCCACCCTCACCGCCTTCCTCGACTTCCACCGCAGCACCCTCGCCGTCAAGTGCGAGGGCCTGAGCGACGACCAGCTGCGGCTGCGGTCCGTCCCGCCGTCCGGCCTCTCACTGCTCGGCCTGGTCCGGCACATGGCCGAGGTCGAGCGCTACTGGTTCCAGGAGATCCTGCTCGGCAAGCAGTTCACCGCCGGCCACTACTGGAGCGAGGCCGACCCGGACGGCGACTTCGACAACGTCGGGACCGCCGACGTCGCCGCCGACTTCGCCACCTGGCGCGCCGAGATCGCGGCCGCCCGCCGCGCCGCCGACGGCCTGCCGCTGGACACCGTCGGCAAGCGGCTGCGCCACGGCCGGGAAGTGACGCTCCGCTGGATCCTCGCCCACATGGTCGAGGAGTACGCGCGGCACAACGGCCACGCGGATCTTCTGCGCGAATCGGTGGACGGCGAGACCGGCGAGTGAACCGCCGGGTGAAATCGTTTCCGCATTGTTGACAGAAGGTCAATTACGCGGCGACCGCTACCGATATGGTCTACGCGCGCAACCGTACGGCGCTGCGCCGCGTCTGCTGTGTGTGCCGGGTCCGCGCAGGTTTCCGGCACGGCACGACGCGTACGCGGGCCGCGAGCGGGCACGGGACCGGTGAACAGTGCGATACTCGGACAGTTCCGACGAGTGGATGACGTGTCAACAACGGCACGCGGCCCCGGGGGACCAGGACGGGACGAGGCAGGGAGGCGCGGCATGGGAGCACTTCGCGACGAGCACCACAACGGGTGGCTGATGCCCTCGGGGAACTACCCGGCCGCGGTGTACGACGACGAGTGGGTCGAGCAGGAGACGGTTCCGGCCGTCGCCGCGCCCGCGAAGATCGTCTCCCTGCGGCCGACGGGCTTCGAGGCGGCCCGGACGGTCGGTGAGCACATCCGGGCGAGCATCCCGGTGGTCATGGACCTCACCGAGATGGACGAGGCCGAGGCCAAGCGCATGGTCGACTTCGCCTCCGGGCTGATCTTCGGCACCCAGGGCGGCATCGAGCGGATCGCCCGCCGGGTCTTCCTGCTCACCCCGGCCGAGGTCGAGGTGATGGTGATCGACCGCCCGCTCGACGACACCGGGTTCTACAACCAGAGCTGAGCCGCCACACCGCGGCACCCCGACCGGGGACGGCACCCGCCGTCTCCGGTTTTTTGCTGCCCCGCGACCGAGGCCCCGCGGATCACCTGAGACTCCGGAATTAATTCTGAGACACCAATGTCTCATGTGAACTACACTCGATTCATGGCCACCGACCGCGACACCGTCCTCGAAGCCGCCGTCAGCGTGCTCTCCCGCCGCCCGACCGCCCACCTGGACGAGATCGCGCGCGCCGCCGGCATCAGCCGCGCCACCCTGCACCGGCTGTTCCCGGGGCGCGAGGCGCTGATCCGCGAGGTCGGCCTGCTCGGCCTGCGCCGGTTCGCCGCCGCGCTGGACACCGCCGGGGTCGAGGACGGCGACGCGGAGGCGGCGCTGCGCCGCCTGGTGGACGCCTCCGTGCCCGACGCCGCACTCTGCGCCTTCCTGGCCGGCGAGAACCAGCTCTACGAGAACGACGACATCAACGACCTCTGGGAGCTCCAGATCGCCCGGCTGCACGCGCTGTTCCTGCGCGGCCAGCAGCAGGGCGCGTTCCGCATCGAGCTGAGCGCCGCCTGGCTGAGCGAGGCCTTCTTCGACCTGGTCGCCGGCGTCGGCTGGTCCATCCAGGACGGCCGGCTCGCCCCGCGCGACGCCGCCTTCTCCCTCACCGAGCTCTTCCTCGGCGGCGCGCTGCGCAGACCGCCCGCCCCGAGCCCCACCACCGGCAGCCCCACCACCGGCAGCGCCACCACCGGCAGCCCCGCCACCGGCGGTCCCACCAGCGACAGTCCCACTGCCCACAGCCCCGCGGACCCCAGCACCCCGGACCGCAGACCGCAGACCGGACACCGATAAGCCATGAGCACCCCGACCGCCCGCCAGCGCTGGACCGGCCTCGCCGTCCTCGTCCTGGCCGTGACCGTGGTCGCCCTCGACGCGACCGTCCTCTCCCTCGCCATCCCGTCGATCAGCGAGACGCTGCGCCCCACCGGCACCCAGCTGCTCTGGATCGGCGACTCCTACTCCTTCGTGCTCGCCGGCCTGCTGGTCAGCATGGGCGCGCTGAGCGACCGCATCGGCCGCAAGCGGCTGCTGCTGGCCGGTTCCGCGGCCTTCGGCGCGGCCTCGCTGCTGGCCGCCTACGCGCCGGGCCCGGGCTGGCTGATCCTCGCCCGCGCGCTGCTCGGCGTGGCCGGCGCGACGATCATGCCCTCCACCCTCTCGCTGATCCGCGGCCTCTTCCCGGACGACCGGGAGCGGGCCACCGCGATCGGCATCTGGGGTGCGGCCGCCACCGCCGGCGCCGCGCTCGGTCCGGTGGTCGGCGGGGCGCTGCTGGAGCACTTCTGGTGGGGCTCGGTGTTCCTGATGAACATCCCCGTGCTGGTCCTGCTGCTGGGCCTCGGCGCCTGGCTGCTGCCGGAGTCCAAGGACCCGAAGCCCGGCCGGTGGGACGTGCCGAGCGTCGTCCTGTCGTTGGCCGGGGTGATCGGCGTGGTGTACGCGGTCAAGGAGGCCGCCGCGCACGGCGTCGGCCGATGGGACGTCCCGGTCGCCTTCCTGCTGGGCGCCGCCGCGCTCACCGGCTTCGTCCGCCGCCAGCTGCGGCTGGAGACCCCGCTGCTCGACGTCCGGCTGTTCCGCGACCGGCGGTTCACCGCGGCCGTGTCGGCCTCGCTGATCTCCCTGGTCGGCCTCTCCGGCGTGATCTTCGTGGTCTCGCAGTACCTCCAGCTGGTCCGGGGCTACCAGCCGCTCCAGGCGGGCCTGGCCGAGCTGCCGGCCTTCGCGGGCTCGGTGGTCGGCGGCCTGCTGACCGCCCGGTTCGCCCGGCGCTTCGGCGCCCGGGCGGCGCTGACCGCCTGCCTGCTGGCGATGGGCCTGGGCGTCGGCGCGCTCGGCTTCCTGCAGCAGGACACCACCTACCTGCTGCTGGCGGCGTCGTTCCTGCTGGTCGGTACGGCCGAGGGCGTGGTCTACACGCTCGGCGCCGACCTGGTGCTGGGAGCCGCGCCCGCCGACAAGGCCGGCGCCGCCTCGGCGGTCTCGGAGACGGCGTACGAGCTGGGCACCGCGCTCGGCATCGCGCTGGTCGGCTCGGTGGTCGGCTCGATCTATGCCGACGGGCTCTCCGTCCCGGCCGGGACGGACCCGGCCGCGGCCGCCCGGGCCGGCGAGTCGCTGGGCGCGGCCGTCGAGACGGCGCGGGGGCTGGCGCCGGAGGTGGCGCAGCCGCTGCTGTCGAGCGCGAAGGAGGCCTTCGTCGGCGGCATGAACAGCGCCGGGCTGCTGGCCGCCGTCCTGCTGGTCGGCGCCGCGGTGACGGCCTGGCGGCTGCTGCGCGGGTCGGCCGGGCCCGGCGCGGCCGCCGAGGAGCCGGCGGAGGTGTCGGAGCAGGTCCCCGTGTGACCGGCCTCGCCGACCGCCGTGACGGCCGCCGTGGAACGGCCGTTCTCCTTTCGAGAACGGCCGTTCCCGCGTTCCGGCGCCCTGCTACTTGGCCCCGAACGGCAGCTCCAGTTCGGCCCAGACCACCTTGCCGTCCCGGGTGAGCCGGCTGCCCCAGCGCTGTGCCAGCTCGCTGACCAGGAACATCCCGCGGCCGCCCTCGTCCTGCTCGGCGAACGGGCGCAGCTGCGGCGTCTGCCCGCCGGCGTCGGCGACCTCGACGGTGAGCACCCGGTCACGGAACAACCTCAGCCGGCGCGGGGCGTCGGCGTGCAGCAGGGCGTTCGTCACCAGTTCGCTGACCAGCAGTTCGGCGTAGTCGGTGAGCGCGGTCAGGCCCCAGGCCTCCAGGGTGGCCCGGGTGAACCGACGGGCCTTGCCCGGCAGCCGGCCGCCGCCGGTGAGCGGCAGGGTGGCGATCCGGTCCGCGGGCAGCGGCAGCACCCGCGCCATGATCATCGCTATGTCGTCCTCCGTGCCGTCGGTGACCAGGGCCCCGAGGACCGCGTCGCAGCTCTCCTCCAGGGTGCGGCCCGGCCCGGCCAGGGTGCGGGCGAGCAGGTCGATCCCGGCGTCCAGGTCCTGGCCGCGCCGTTCGACCAGGCCGTCGGTGTAGAGCGCGACCATGCCGCCCTCGGGGATGGTGAACTCGATCGACTCGAAGCCCACCCCGCCGACGCCCAGCGGCACGCCGGGCGGCACCTCGACCATCTGCGCGGTGCCGTCGGGGGCGACCCGCACCGGCGGCAGGTGGCCGGCCGAGGCGACCTGGAGGGTGCGCTCCAGCGGGTCGTAGACCGCGCAGATGCAGGTGGCGAACTGGCCCTCGCCGATTCCCGAGGCGGTCTCGTCCAGCCGGGTGAGGACCTGCTCGGGCGGCATGTCGAGGGTCGCGAGGGTCCGGGCGACGGTGCGCAGCTGGCCCATCGTGGCGGCGGCGCGGATGCCGTGGCCCATCACGTCGCCCACCACCAGGGCCACCCGCCCGCAGGACAGCGGGACGACGTCGAACCAGTCGCCGCCGACCTCGCTGACGACACTGCTGGGCAGGTAGCGGTAGGCGATCTCCAGGCCGAGGGTGCGGTGCACCTCCTGCGGCAGCAGGCTGCGCTGCAGGGTCAGGGCGGTCTCGCGCTCGCGCCGGTAGAGCCGGGCGTTGTCCAGGGCCAGTGCGGTGCGGGCGACGAGTTCCTCGGCGAGGGCGACGTCGGCGGCGGTGAAGGGCTCGGGGTTGCGCATCCTGATGAACTCGGAGCCGCCGAGCACCATGCCCCGGGCGGTGATCGGCACCATCAGGTACGAGTGGATGCCCGCCGCCATCCCGGGCGCCACCCGGTCCTCGCTGGAGACCAGCCCGCGCAGGACGTCCTCGTCCACGTGGGCGCGCACCAGCGGCTTCCCGCTGCGCAGGCACTGGGTGTAGCTGCGGTCGGGGGCGTACTCGGAGGTCTCGCCGACCACGTCCACGGCGTGCACCAGGCCGGATTCGTAGGACTCCCCGACGGCGACGGCGCGTAGCGTGACGGTCCGGTCGGAGGGGATCGCGCTGGGTTCGGAGCCGCGCAGCACCGGCTCCAGCAGGTCGACGGTGGCGAAGTCGGCGAACCGGGGGACGACGGCCTCGATCAGTTCCTCGGCGGTGCGCTGGAGGTCGAGGGTGGTGCCGATCCGCGCGGTCGCCTCGGCGATGGTGGCCAGGCGTTCCTGGGCGCGGGCGGCGCGGGCCTCGGCCTGGAAGCGCTCGGTGACGTCGGTGATCGAGGAACAGACTCCGAACACCCGGCCGGTGGAGTCCTCCAGCCGGAAGTAGGAGGCGGACCAGGCGCGGTCCCGCTTTGGGTCGCCGGGGACGCGGCCGTGCGAGCGGGCGTCCACGACGGGCCTGCCGGTCGTCAGGACCTGTCTTATGGTCTGCTCGATCTCGGCGCTGTTGAGTCCGGGCAGCACGGCGGATATCCGGCGGCCGAGGTGGGCGGCGACCGGCACGCCGTTCATCCGGGCGAGCGCCTCGTTGAGCCGCACGTAGCGCAGGTCCGAGTCGTAGACGGCCATGCCGATCGGCGAGCGGCCGAAGATGCCGTCCAGCACCGCGAGGTCGGCCTCGATGGCGTGCAGCGCGCGGGTGTCGGAGGCGGTGGCGAGCAGCAGCAGGGTGCCGGCCGGGCCGGCGATCGGGTAGGTGCGGAACTCCAGGTCGACCTTGTGGCCGTCGCGGTGGCGGACCGGGAAGACGCCGGACCAGCCGGTGCCGCCCATGATCCGTTCGAAGAGCTCCAGCACCTCCGCGCGGTCGCCGCCGTCGGTGAGCAGCTGGGCGGCGTAGCTGCCGACGGCCTCGTCGGCGGTGTAGCCGAGCAGGGCCTCGGCGTCCTCGCTCCAGTGCAGGATCAGGCCGTCGCCCTGGAGCAGGGCCGTCGCGAGCGGGACGAGCCGGTGGCCTTCGGGGCGGGTGCCCTCGGGGCGTGCCGGGGGGCCGCCCGGTGCCGGGTCGGCGGCGTCGGTAGCGTCCCACTCGTGTCCGTGCATGATCAGGCAGCACCCCGGTTCGGCTCGTGCCCGGCCGGGCGGGCCTCGCGGTCCGTGCCGGCCGGGATTCTTCTCCAGACTGCACGGACATCGGCCGCCCGGCGACCCCTTGGTCAGGAGTCGTCCGGCCGTTCCCGGTGCACGGGCGTCATGGGCGTACCGGCCGCAGCGTACTCTCCAGAACGCCCGCCCACTGCCGGATCACTCCGGATCGTCGGAGGCTGTCGTCGGTGAGCAGGTTGGCCAGGCCCAGTCCGCGGGCGAGGTCCAGGGTGGCCTGTACGGATTCGCGCACGCCGGGGTGGCTCTCGTCGGTGCCGAGGAACTCCACGGCGGCCCGGTGGGCCTCCCGGCCGACGTGGCCCTCCAGGGCGACGATCCGCTCGCGCAGCCCCTCCTCGGTGGCGGCGGCGGTCCACAGGTGGAGGGCGGCGCGGAACAGCGGGCCGGTGTAGAGGCGCACGATCATGTCGACCACGGCCAGGGTGCGGTCGGGGCCGACGGCCGGCAGCTCGTCCGCGTGGGCGCGGACGGCTGCCAGCCGCTCGGCGGTGACGTGCTCGACGGCCGCGGTGAAGAGGTCCTCGCGGGTCGGGAAGTGGTGCTGGGCGGCGCCCCGGGAGACACCGGCGCGCTCGGCGACCACGGTGACGGTGGAGCCGTTCCAGCCGAGTTCGGCCAGGCAGTCCACGGCCGCCGCGAGCAGCCGGGCCCTGGTCGCGCGGCTGCGGTCCTGCTGGGGGGTGCGGGCGGCGGGGTGGCTGGCCATGGCTGCTGGCGGCTCCTGTTCCGGTGCGGGCGCGGCGGGTCGATCCTCACAGACGGGCGCCGGTCGCCGCCCGCCGGGGGCCTGCGGGCTCAGTGGGCGGCGGCGCGCGCGGCCTCGCGGGCGCGCAGTTCGCGGCGGAGGATCTTGCCGGCCGCGGACTTGGGGACGGCGTCGACGAACTCCACCGCGCGGACCTTCTTGTACGGCGCGACCTGCCCGGCGACGTACCAGATCACCTCCTCGGCGGTCAGCCGGCTGCCCGGGGTGCGGACCACGAAGGCCTTGGGGCACTCGGTGCCCTCCGCGTCCGGGACGCCGATCACGGCCGCGTCGGCGATCTGCGGGTGGCCGAGCAGGACGGCCTCCAGCTCTGCGGGCGCGACCTGGTAGCCCTTGTACTTGATCAGTTCCTTCACCCGGTCGACGATGTGCAGGTAGCCGCGCTCGTCGACGTAGCCGACGTCGCCGGTGTGCAGCCAGCCGTCGGCGTCGATCACGGCGGCGGTCTCGCGGGGGCGGCCGAGGTAGCCCTTCATCACCTGGGGGCCGCGGATCAGCAGCTCGCCGCGCTCGCCGGGCCCGAGGTCGTCACCGGAGCCGTCCAGGGCGGCGATCCGCAGCTCGGTGGAGGGGACCATCCGGCCGACCGAGCCGCGCGGGGGGTCGCCCTCCCGGGGGGAGACCACGTGGGTGACCGGGGAGAGCTCCGTCATGCCGTAGCCCTGGAGCAGGTGCGGCAGGCCGAGGCGCCGGGCGCAGGCGTCGGCCAGCTCGCGGTCCAGCGGGGCGGCGGCGCACAGCAGGTACTCGACGGAGGAGAGGTCGTAGCGCTCCACGACCGGGTGCTTGGCCAGGGCGAGCGCGATCGGCGGGGCCACCACCAGGGCCTGCACCCGGTGCTCCTCGACGGCGCGGCAGAACTGCTCCAGGTCGAAGCGGGGCAGCACGACCACGGTGGCGCCGCAGCGCAGCGGCTGGTTGAGCAGCGCGGCCAGGCCGTAGATGTGGAAGAAGGGCAGGACGGCGAGCACCCGCTCGCCCTCGGCGGGGCGGTAGAGGGCGTCGCACTGGGCGAGGTTGGTGGCGATCGAGCGGTGGGTGAGCATCACGCCCTTGGGCAGGCCGGTGGTGCCGCTGGAGTACGGCAGCACGGCGATGTCCTCGCCCGGGTCGATGGCGACCTCGGGGGCGGGGCCGGGGGTGGCGAGCAGGTCGGCGAGCGAGCGGTGGCCGTCGGCGCCGTCCAGGACGAGGACCTCGGCCAGCGGGCGGCCCTGCTCGGCGAGCAGGGCGGCGGCGGCCTCGGCGGTCGGCAGGAACGGGGAGACGGTGACCAGCCGGCGGGCGCCGCTGTCGCGGAGCTGGCCGGCGAGTTCGGCGGGCGTGGCCAGTGAGGACACGGTGGTCACGGTGGCGCCGGCCCGGGTGGCGCCGTAGTAGGCCATCGGGTAGGCGATCGAGTTGGGGCTGAAGAGGGCGATGACGTCTCCCCGGCGCACCCCTGATCCGGCCAGGCCGGCGGCGACCCGCTCGACGGCGGCGGCGAGCTGCGCGTAGCTGACCCGCTCGCCGGTGAGGCCGTCGATCAGGGCGGGCCGGTCGCCGTACCGGGCCGCGTCGCCGAGCACTGCCTCGTGGACCGGCAGGTCGGCCACGGGGACGTCCGGGAATTCGCTTCGGAACACCAAGGTAAGCCTCCAGTAAGGAAGTTGACGCAGCAACAAAACCGGCGGTGGATCGCTTCGGGGCGCGTTCAGGAGCATACGGACAGTCAGGGGGGAGGCTGGGCCATTGTGGGGAACCGGAGGCGGCGTGCGCGTGGCGCAGTTGCCCCGGAGGGCGCCCCCACGGACGGTGTTGGACCACGGCCGCCCGCCCCCGGGTGCGGCCCCGGACCCTGGAGCACCCCACCGTGAGCACGACCTCCCCTCCCTTGCCCCCGACCCGCCGACTCCTCGCCGCCGCCGGCGCCGCCCTCGCGCTCACCCTCGGCGCGGGCCCCGCCGCGTTCGCCGCGCCGGGCGACAACGGCGACGTCAAGGTGCACGACAGCACCACGCCGGTGGACAGCCAGAACGACGACCCGAAGGTCTGCCGGTTCTACCTGGACGCCTTCAACTTCGACACCGTCCAGCTGGTCAGCTGGACCATCTCGCAGCAGCCGCCGACCGGCACCGCGCAGGTGCTCGCCGGGACGATCGTGCTGGCCAACGGCACCGGCGCGACCCAGACGTACAGCCTTCCGGACGGGCACTACAAGCTCGACTGGACGTTCGTGGGCGAGAGCGGCAGCGCGAAGCACAAGGTCTTCGACGTCTCCTGCGCCACCTCGTCGCCGTCCCCCTCCGGATCGCCGTCGCACTCCTCCCCCGGCGGATCGCCGAGCGGCGGGCCGCACGGCGGGGTGGGCACCGGTGGCGGCGGCACCTCCGGCTCCGATGCCGCCGAGGTGGTGGGCGGCGTCGCGCTGGTCGTCGGCGCGGGCGGGATCGCCCTCCGCTCGATGCGCCGCCGTCCCGGACGCAATGCCGAGTCCTGACCGGCGCACCCGTGCGCGGCGCGGCGGCCCCCGTCCCTGGCGGGCGGGGGTCGCCGCGCTGGCGCTCGCGACGGGCGGCGCCTGGCTCGTGCACGACGGCACCGCCGACCGGGGCGGCCCGCCGCTGCCGCCCGAGCCCCCGGCGACCGCCGCGCCGCCGGCCGCCGCACCCGCCGCCACGCCTGTCCCGGCGCCCGCACCGGCAGCGGTCGCCGCGCCGCCGGTGCCGGCCTCGCCCCCCACCAGGATCCGGATCCCCTCGATCAAGGTCGACGCCCCGGTGACCGGCCTCGGCCTGACCGCCTCGGGGCAGCTGGGCACCCCGCCCATGGAGCAGCGCAACCTCACCGGCTGGTACCGGGACGGCGCCGCGCCCGGCGCCGCCGGGGCCGCCATCGTCGTCGGGCACGCCGACAACCGCAGCGGGCCGGCGGTCTTCTACCGGCTCGGGCTGCTCCGCCCGGGCGACACCGTCGAGGTGGTCCGCAAGGACCGGCGCACCGCGGTGTTCACCGTGGACTCCGTACGGGTCTTCCCGAAGAAGGACTTCCCGGACGCCCTGGTGTACGGCGGCGGCGCCGGCCGGGCCGAGCTGCGGCTGATCACCTGCGGCGGGAAGTTCGACCGCAAGACCGGCTACGAGGCCAACACCGTGGTGTTCGCCCACCTGTCCTCGGCGCGGTGAGCGGCGCTCGCGCACGCCCGGCTCAGTACGACCTGGGCAGGCCCAGGGTGTGCTGGGCGACGTAGTTGAGCACCATCTCCCGGCTGACCGGGGCGACCCGGCCGACCCGGGTCGCGGCCAGCAGCGCGCCCAGCCCGTACTCCTGGGTGAGGCCGTTGCCGCCGAGGGTCTGCACCGCCTGGTCGACCGTACGGGCGGCGGCCTCCCCGGCCGCGTACTTGGCCATGTTGGCGGCCTCCCCCGCGGCCGCGTCCTCGCCCGCGTCGTAGAGCAGCCCGGCCTTCTGGGTCATCAGCCGGGCCAGCTCGATCTCCACCGCGCACTGGGCCAGCGGATGGGCCAGCCCCTGGTGGGCGCCGATCGGGGTCGACCAGACGGTGCGGGTCTTCGCGTACTCGACGGCCTTGCCGAGGGCCTGGCGGGCGAGGCCGAGCGAGAAGGCGGCGGTGAGGATCCGCTCGGGGTTGAGGCCGGCGAAGAGCTGCAGCAGGCCCGCGTCCTCGTCCCCGACCAGGGCGTCGGCGGGCAGCCGGACGTCGTCCAGGAAGACCTGGAACTGCTTCTCGGGGGCGACGAGTTCCATCGGGATCGGCCGGAACTCGAAGCCGGGGGTGTCGCGGGGGACGACGAACAGGCAGGGCTTGAGCCTGCGGCCGCCCGCGGTGTCCGCGGCCTCGGTGCGGGCGACGAACAGCACGGCGTCGGAGTGGTCGATGCCGGACACGAAGACCTTGCGACCGGTCAGCAGCCAGTCCTCGCCGTCCCGGCGGGCCACGGTGGAGATCCGGTGCGCGTTGGAGCCCGCGTCCGGCTCGGTGATGCCGAAGGCCATCCTGCGGCTGCCGTCGGCGAGCCCGGGCAGCCAGCACCGCTTCTGCTCCTCGGTGCCGAAGCGGGCGATCACGGTGCCGCAGATCGCCGGCGAGACGATGAGCAGCAGCAGCGGGCAGCCGGCGGTGCCCAGCTCCTCGAGGACGATCGCGAGGTCGGTGATGCCGCCGCCCCCGCCGCCGTACTCGGCGGGCAGGTTGACGCCGAGGTAGCCGGCCTTGCCGGCCTCCGCCCACAGTTCGTCGGCGGGCTCGCCGGCCCGGGCCTTGGCGAGGTAGTAGGCGGAGCCGTAGCGGCGCCCGAGGTCGCCGACGGCCTGGCGCAGGGCACGGCGTTCGGGGGTTTCGAGGAGCTGACTGCCGATGGCGGACATGCGGGGTCCTTCCTCAGACGGTGGCGGGGTCGGCCGGTTGCACGACGGCGAGCAGGGTGCCGAGCTCCACCTGCCGACCCGGGGTGGCGCGCAGTTCGACGAGGACGCCGTCGGCGGGGGCGGTGACGCGGTGCTCCATCTTCATCGCCTCCAGCACGAGCAGCGGCTGGCCGGCGGTGACGGTGTCGCCCACGGCGGCGGTGGTGCGGACGACGGTGCCGGGCATCGGGGCGAGCAGTGCCCCCGGCTCGGTGCGGGCGGCGGGGTCGGGGAAGCGCGGGAGGGCGGTGAGCGCGGTGCTGCCGAGCGGCGAGTCCACGTACACCCGGTCGCCGTAGCGGGCGACGCGGTAGCTGCGCCGCACCTCGCCCTCGCGCAGGACGACCAGCTCGGGGGTGGCCTCGATCAGCCCGGTCTCGGGATGTCCCTCGGCCTCGAGGCCCGCGCGGGTCAGGCGGTAGCGGACCTGCGACTCGGCGCCGTCGGCCGACCGGTAGCGCTTTAGCTGCGGCTGGGAGGGCAGGTTGCGCCAGCCGGACGGGAGCGCGGTGCGCCGGGCGGCGGCGTCGGCGAGGGCGGCGGCCAGGGCGGCCCGCCCGGCGCCCCGGGCGTCCGGAGCGGTGAGTTCGGCCCCGTGCTCCGTCAGGAAGCCGGTGTGCAGGCGCTCGGCCAGGAAGTCCGGGTGCCGCAGCGCCCGGACCAGCAACTCCCGGTTGGTGGACGGGCCGTGGATCCGGGCACGGGCCAGTGCGTCGGCCAGGCGGCGGGCGGCGGCGGCGCGGGTCGGCGCCCAGGCGATCACCTTGGCGAGCATCGCGTCGTAGTGCGGGGTGATCTCGGCGCCGTCCGCGACACCGGAGTCCAGCCGCACCCCCCGGCCGGTGAACTCCTCGTACGGAACGGTGAGTTCGAGCCGGCGCAGGGTGCCCGTGGCGGGCTGCCACTGCCTGGCCGGGTCCTCCGCGTACAGTCGGGCCTCGATCGCGTGGCCGCTCGGCGCGGGCGGCTCCGGCGGCAGCTCCGCCCCTTCGGCGACGGCGAGTTGGAGGGCGACCAGGTCCAGTCCGGTGACCGCCTCGGTGACCGGGTGTTCGACCTGCAGGCGGGTGTTCATCTCCAGGAACCAGAATCCGCCGTCCTCGGCGAGCAGGAACTCCGCGGTGCCCGCGCCGACGTAGCCGATCGCCCGGGCCGCGCTCACCGCCGCGGCGTGCAGCTCGGCCCGCACCCGCGCCGGAACGCCCGGGGCGGGCGCCTCCTCGATCACCTTCTGGTGCCGCCGCTGCAGCGAGCAGTCCCGGTCGCCGACCGCCCAGACCGTGCCGTGCGCGTCGGCCAGCAACTGGACCTCGACGTGCCGCCCGGCGGGCAGGTAGCGCTCGCAGAACACCTCGTCCGAGCCGAAAGCCTTGGCGGCCTCGGCGCGGGCGGCCGCCAGTTCGCCGGGCAGCTCCGCGAGGCTGCGCACCACCCGCATGCCGCGGCCGCCGCCGCCCGCCGCCGCCTTGACCAGGACCGGCAGATCGGCCTCGGCCGGCTCGGCGAGCGCGCCGAGGACGGGCACGCCGGCCGCGGCCATCAGCCGCTTGGCGGCCGTCTTGGAGCCCATCGCGGCGATCGCGGCCGGCGGCGGGCCCACCCAGACCAGGCCCGCGTCCAGCACGGCCTGCGCGAACTCGGCGTTCTCGGACAGGAATCCGTAGCCGGGGTGGACGGCGTCGGCCCCGGCGGCGAGCGCGGCACGGATGATCAGGTCCGCGCGCAGGTAGGTGTCGGCGGGCGCCGCCCCGGGCAGCCGGACCGCCGTGTCGGCCTCGCGCACGTGCGGGGCGTCCGCGTCCGGATCGGAGTGGACGGCGGTCGTCGCGATGCCGAGCTCCCGGCAGGTGCGGAAGACCCGGCGGGCGATCTCGCCCCGGTTGGCGACCAGCAGGTTGCCGATCGACGCCGTCGACGGCATCGGTGCGGTGGAGGCCGCGGACGTCGCGGATGCGGTGGACGCTGTGGATGTCGTGGATGTCGTGGATGTCGTGGATGTCGCGGATGTCGCGGATGTCGTCGACCTCATGGTTTGCCCCTCACATCCGGAAGACGCCGTAGCCGCGCGCGCCCTCGACGGGCGCGTTGTGGATCGCGGACAGGCACAGGCCGAGCACCGTCCGGGTGTCGCGCGGGTCGATCACGCCGTCGTCGTAGAGCCGCCCGGACAGGAACACCGGCAGCGACTCGGCCTCGATCTGCTCCTCGACCATCGCGCGGATCGCCGCGTCCGCGTCCTCGTCGTACGGCTGCCCCTTCGCCGCGGCCGACTGCCGGGCGACGATCGAGAGCACCCCGGCGAGCTGCTGCGGGCCCATCACGGCGGACTTGGCGCTCGGCCAGGAGAACAGGAAGCGCGGCTCGTAGGCCCGGCCGCACATGCCGTAGTGGCCGGCCCCGTACGAGGCGCCCATCAGCACCGACAGGTGCGGCACCCGGGAGTTGGCGACGGCGTTGATCATCATCGCGCCGTGCTTGATGATGCCGCCCTGTTCGTAGTCCCTGCCGACCATGTAGCCGGTGGTGTTGTGCAGGAACAGCAGCGGGGTGCTCCGCTGGTTCGCCAGCTGGATGAACTGGGCGGCCTTCTGGGACTCCGCGCTGAACAGCACGCCCTGCGCGTTGGCGAGCACGCCGACGGGGTAGCCGTGCAGGCGGGCCCAGCCGGTGGCCAGGCTGGTGCCGTAGAGCGGCTTGAACTCGTCGAAGTCGGAGGCGTCGACCAGCCGGGCGATCACCTCGCGCGGGTCGAAGGGCACCTTGAGGTCGCCCGGGACGATGCCCAGCAGCTCCTCCTCGTCGTACCTCGGCGGCTCGGCGAGCGGGTCGGGCGCGGGGCCTGGCTTGCGGTGGTCGAGCCGGGCGACGATCCGGCGGGCCAGCCGCAGCGCGTCCGCCTCGTCCGTCGCGAAGTGGTCGGCCAGGCCGGAGGTGCGGGCGTGCATCTCGGCGCCGCCGAGCGACTCGTCGTCCGACTCCTCGCCGGTGGCCATCCTGACCAGCGGCGGGCCGCCGAGGAAGACCTTGGCCCGTTCCTTCACCAGCACGGTGTGGTCCGACATGCCGGGCACGTACGCGCCGCCGGCCGTCGAATTGCCGAACACCACGGCCACGGTGGGCACGCCGGCGGCGGACAGCCGGGTGAGGTCGCGGAAGAGGGCGCCGCCGGGGATGAAGATCTCCTTCTGGCTGGGCAGGTCGGCGCCGCCGGACTCCACCAGGTTCACCAGCGGGAGGCGGTTGTGCAGCGCGATCTCGTTGGCCCGCAGGGCCTTGCGCAGCGTCCAGGGGTTGCTGGCCCCACCGCGCACGGTCGGGTCGTTGGCGGTGATCACGCATTCCACGCCCTCGACCACGCCGATGCCGGTGACCAGCGCGGCGCCCACCGGGTAGTCGCTGCCCCAGGCGGCCAGCGGGGACAGCTCCAGGAACGGCGAGTCCGGGTCGACCAGCAGCTCGATCCGCTCGCGGGCCGGCAGCTTGCCGCGCTCGCGGTGGCGCGCCACGTACCGGGGGCCGCCGCCGGCCAACGCCTTGGCGTGCTCGGCGTCCAGCTCGGCGAGCTTGGCGAGCATCGCGGCGCGGTGCTCGGCGTACTCGGGCCCGGCCGGGTCGACGCGGGTGGGCAGGACGGTCACAGCGGCCTCTCCGTGGTGTCGGGGAGCGGCTCCGGGGCCAGGAGCCGCTCCGGAATGTCCAGGTGGCGGGAGCGCAGCCACTCCCCGAGCGCCTTGGCCTGCGGGTCGAAGCGGTGCCGGGCGGCGACGCCCTCGCCGAGCAGCCCGGTGAGGGTGAAGTTGACGGCGCGCAGGTTCGGGAGGAGGTGCCGGGTGACGGGCAGGTCCGCCGTCTCGGGGAGGAGTTCCCGCAGCCGCTCCACCGTGAGGGCGTGCGCGAGCCAGCGCCAGCCGTCGTCGGTGCGGGCCCAGACGCCGAGGTTGGCGTCGCCGCCCTTGTCTCCGCTGCGGGCACCGGCCACCAGGCCGAGCGGAGCCCGCCGGGTCGGTCCGGCCGGCAGCGGTTCGGCCGGCAGCGGTTCGGCCGGCAGCGGTTCGGGGGGCCGGCGCACTGCGGCACGGGGCTGCCCGGTGGTCGGCACGGGGGGAACGGCGATCCGGCGGCCGTCCGGCAGGACGGCGGTGTGCTCGACGGCCTCGGCGTCGACGGACGCGGCGGTGAACACCCCGTACGGCGTGCCCGGCCCGGGCGGGGCGGTGAGGTGGAAACCGGGGTAGCCGGCGAGACCCAGCTCCACGGCGGCCCTGCCGACCTCCCGTCCGACCTTGGCCGGGTCGGCATCGCGGACGGCCAGCCGCAGGAGGGCGGAGGCGGCCTCCTCGGTCGACGCGTCCGGGTGGTCCGTCCTGGCGAGCGTCCAGCGCAGTTCCGCCGGGCGGGCCTCGGGCGGCAGGGCCCCGGCGAACTGCCGTTGCACCAGGGCGGACTTCGCTTCGATGTCGAGGCCGGTGAGGACGAACACCACCTCGTTGTGGTGGCCGCCGAGCCGGTTGAGGCCCACCTTCAGCGTGGGCGGCGGGGCCTCGCCCCGTACGCCGTCGATCCGGATCCGGTCCGGGCCCTCCTCGGTGAGCCGGACGGTGTCCAGCCGGGCGGTGACGTCCGGCCCGAGGTAGTGCGGTCCGCCGGTCTCGTACAGGAGTTGGGCGGTGACGGTGCCGACGGTGACGGCACCGCCGGTGCCCGGGTGCTTGGTGATCACGCTGGAGCCGTCGGCGTGCAGTTCGGCGATCGGGAAGCCGGGCCGGGTCACGTCGTGCTCGCGGAAGAAGGCGTAGTTGCCGCCCGTCGCCTGGGCGCCGCACTCCAGGACGTGTCCGGCGACCACCGCCCCGGCCAGGGCGTCGAGGTCGTCCGGAGCCCAGCCGAAGCGGGCGATCCCGGGCCCGACGACCAGCGCCGCATCCGTCACCCGGCCGGTGACCACCACGTCCGCGCCCTCGGTCAGGCAGGTCGCGACGCCGAAGGCCCCGAGATAGGCGTTGGCCGCCAACAGTCCGTCGGGAAGGCCCAGTTCGGCCCGGCGCGGCAGCAGGTCGTCGCCCTCGACATGAGCGACGGCGGCCTCGACGCCCAGGCGCCGGGCCAGTTCGCGCAGTTCGCCGGCGAGCCGGGCCGGGTTGAGGCCGCCCGCGTTCACCACGATCTTCACGTCCCGCTCGCGGGCCAGGCCCAGGCACTCCTCCATCTGGCGCAGGAACGTCCGGGCGTAGCCGAGCGACGGGTCCTTCAGCCGGTCCCGCGCCAGGATGAGCATGGTCAACTCGGCCAGGTAGTCCCCGGTGAGCACGTCGATCGGCCCGCCGGTGAGCATCTCCCGCATCGCGGTGAACCGGTCGCCGTAGAAGCCCGATCCGTTGCCGATCCGCAGTACCGTGCCGTCGCGCGCCAATGCGCCTCCCCTGCCGGTGAGTTGGCGGCGCCCCAGCACGAGCGCCGTCGGGCAGCAGCGTGGCACCGCTCCGAGAAAAAAGCAATCACGCCTGCTTGTTTCCCTGAGCGGAACAGCCGGGCGGCAACTGCCCGCCACGACCGGAACCGCCGGCGGACGCCGGCCGTTGGCAGGTCGACGGCTGTGAACCATCCACCGGGATCCGGGATCCGCGAATGACAGGTACCGCTTGATGCACACGACAGAGCCGGCAGAAGCCCGGATCGAGGACACGGGCAACGTCCTGGTCGCGCCCTCGACGCTGCACGACGACGACGCGGTCAGGGACTTCTTCGGGACCACGATCACGCCGGAGGCCCTTGCCTCCGCCCCGCCCGACCTGGCGCACCGGACCGTCTACCTGTGCGGCGACGTATCGGGGCTCAGTGGCCGCCAACTGCGTTCGGCCGCGCGGGTGTTCGTCGTCCGGGAGCTGTCCCGGGGGTACCACGGGGACGCCGACCGGCCGTGGACCGTCGTCGACCGCGGACGGGTGCCCGTCCGCGTGCACGGCGTCGGCGTGTACTACCGCCGCTTCTTCGACCTCGGCGACGACCACTTCGGGCGGATCCGCGCGGAGCACGCGTTCCAGTCCCTGACGGAGTCCACCAAACCCGGCACGGCGCACCGCAGCGGAATCTACCTGACGCCCGTCACACGACACGGCGACGAACTGCGCTTCCGCCTGCTCCGGTGCTCCACCAACCTCTCGGGGCCGACCGAGAACTTCGGCCCGACCGACACCCGCATCGTGGCGGACCTGAACCGCGAGGCCGCCGCCGTCTTCCGGCACCACGCACCGCTGAACCACGTCCTCGCCCAGACCTACCACAACACCGCTGCCACGGCCGGGCGCAAGCAGTCCAAGGCCAGGATCGCGGCCCACGCCGACAAGACCAAGGACATGCCCGCCAACGGCATCATGGCCTTCTGCACCTTCTACGACCGGCTCGACGAACTGCAGCCACTGGCCGAGGACGCCTTCGACTACGGCGTGAAGGGTGCCAGCGGGCTGACCAGGCTCCGCTTCCGCCTCAAGGAGCCGGTCGGGGAACGCGGCGGGGGCGCGCTGCCCCAGCAGTTCGAGCTGACCCTCTATCCCGGCTCCGTGTTCTTCATGCCGCTGTCCACCAACCGCCTGTACACGCACGAGATCCGGCCCTCCATGGTGGACGCCGAACTGCTCCCGACCCGCCTGGGCTACGTGGTGCGCTGTTCCGACACCGAAGCCGTCCACAAGGACGGCCGCACCTTCCTCGACGTGGCCGGAGACCTGGTGGAGCTGGGGCCGCCCACACCGGCCGGCATGGACGAGCTGCGCAGGCTGTACGCCGAGGAGAACAGGACCTCGTCCGCGATCGACTACGGCGACCGATTCCGCTTCAGCATGAACTCGGGAGACTACCTTGCCCCCCGGATCTAGGATCTCGGACGACATCATCTCGGGCACCTTGCCGGCCGAGGGGGATCCCTTTGCCGAGCTGTCGGCATCGGCCCGCCTCGAAGACGTGGGAAAGGGCCGGCGGGGCGCCGTCCTCACCAGGATCGACGAGGCGGGCGGCGTACCCCTCGTGCGCACCACCACCCGGTACGGCAGCCCCGCGCAGCGCTTCCGGGCGGTGCACGAACGCCTGGCGCAACGGATCCGGGAGCACCTGGGGCTTCCGGTCGGCTTCGACAACGCCCTCATCGAGAGCTACACCAACGCCTACACCACCATGGGCGGCCATTCCGACCAGGCCCTCGATCTGGCCGACGGCTCGTTCATCGCCGTCTTCTCCTGCTACCTGCACGCCGAGGCGGGCCCGCCCAGGCAGCTGATCTTCGAATCGAAGGAGTCGGCGGGCGAGACCTTCGCGATCCCCCTCGCCCACAACGGTGTCGTCGCGTTCTCCGTCGACACGAATCGGCGGCTCAGACACCGAATCGTCCTGGAAAAGGCCGCCCGAACAGCGGAGAACCAATGGCTGGGCGTGACCTTCCGGACGTCGAAGACCCTCCTACGGTTCCGCGACGGGCTCCCGTACCTGCCGCACGGTGCACGGCTCGTCGCGGCCGACGACGAGCAGCGGCAGGAGTTCTACCGACTGCGGCGCCGCGAGAACGAGGAAACGGACTTCGGCTACCCGCCGCTGACGTACACCGTCAGCGAGAGCGACCTGATGCCGCCCGTCTGACCCTGCAGGACCACGAACGGTCGCGGTCCGTCACCGGGCGCCGCGCGGAGCGGCCGGGCGGACCGATCAGGATTCGAGAAGCGCCCGGCCCGGGGGCGCGCCTAGCGTTGCAGCCATGAACGACATCAGCATTCACTGGACCTTCCTCCCGCACACCGACCCCGAGGCCTCCCTGGCCTTCTACCGCGACCTGCTCGGCTTCGAGGTCCGCAACGACGTCGGCGGCGGCCCGATGCGCTGGATCACCCTCGGGGCGCCCGGCCAGCCCGGCGTCTCGGTGGTGCTGGAGCCGCCGGCCGCCGACCCCGGGGTGACGGAGGAGGAGCGCAGGACCATCACCGAGATGATGGCCAAGGGCACCTACGCCCGGCTCGTCCTGGCCACCACCGACCTGGACGGCACCTACGACCGGCTGAAGTCCGGCGGCGCCGAACTGGTGCAGGAGCCCACCGAGCAGCCGTGGGGCCAGCGCGACTGCGCCTTCCGTGACCCGGCCGGCAACATGATCCGCTTCAACGAGGTGCGCTGAGCCACCCGGCCACCGCACACCCGGCCACCGCACACCCGACGACCGCAACACCCGGCCACCGCAACACCCGACGGGCCCGCCCCCACGTGGGACGGGCCCGACCGACCGACAGGGAGAGACGAGAACCATGTCCAAGAGGACGGACGCGCACCGGCCCGAGCCGCACGCCGCCGACGGCCACGACCTGATCCGCGTCCACGGCGCGCGCGAGAACAACCTCAAGGACGTGAGCGTCGACCTCCCCAAGCGCCGCCTGACGGTGTTCACCGGCGTGTCCGGCTCCGGCAAGAGCTCGCTCGTCTTCGACACCATCGCCGCCGAGTCCCAGCGGCTGATCAACGAGACCTACAGCGCCTTCGTCCAGGGCTTCATGCCCACCCTGGCCCGCCCCGAGGTGGACGTCCTCGAAGGCCTGACCACCGCGATCATCGTCGACCAGCAGCGGATGGGCGCCGACCCACGGTCCACCGTCGGCACCGCCACCGACGCCAACGCGATGCTGCGCATCCTCTTCAGCCGCCTCGGCACCCCGCACATCGGCTCCCCCAAGGCCTTCTCCTTCAACGTCCCCTCGATCAGCGGGGCGGGCGCGGTCACCGTCGAGCGCGGCGGCAAGACCGTCAAGGAGCGGCGCAGCTTCAGCATCACCGGCGGCATGTGCCCGCGCTGCGAGGGTCGGGGCAGCGTCTCCGACATCGACCTCACCCAGCTCTACGACGCCTCCAAGTCGATCTCCGAGGGTGCGATCACCATCCCCGGCTGGAAGGTCGACAGCTGGTGGACGGTCGGCGTCTACGCCAACTCGGGCTTCCTCGACCCGGACAAGCCGATCCGCGACTACACCGCGAAGGAACTCCAGGACTTCCTCCACCGGGAGCCGACCAAGGTCAAGGTCAACGGCGTCAACCTCACCTACGAGGGCCTGATCCCCAAGATCCAGAAGTCGATGCTCTCCAAGGACAAGGACGCGCTGCAGCCGCACGTCCGCGCCTTCGTGGAGCGCGCCGTCACCTTCACCGCCTGCCCGGACTGCGAGGGCACCCGGCTCAGCGCGGCCGCCCGCTCCTCCAGGATCGCCGGGATCAGCATCGCCGACGCCTGCGCGATGCAGATCAGCGACCTCGCCGCCTGGGTCCGCGCCCTCGACGAGCCCTCGGTGGCCCCGCTGCTCACCACGCTGCAGCAGGCCCTCGACTCCTTCGTGGAGATCGGCCTCGGCTACCTCTCGCTCGACCGCCCGTCCGGCACGCTCTCCGGCGGCGAGGCGCAGCGGGTCAAGATGATCCGCCACCTCGGCTCCTCGCTCACCGACACCACGTACGTCTTCGACGAACCCACCACCGGCCTGCACCCGCACGACATCGACCGGATGAACAAGCTGCTGCTGCGCCTGCGCGACAAGGGCAACACCGTGCTGGTGGTGGAGCACAAGCCGCAGACCATCGCGATCGCCGACCACGTCGTCGACCTCGGCCCCGGCGCCGGCACGGCGGGCGGCACGGTCTGCTACCAGGGCGGCGTCGAGGGGCTGCGGAGCAGCGGCACCGTCACCGGCCGCCATCTGGGCGACCGGGCGCCGCTGCGGGCGGAGGTGCGCAGGCCCACCGGGCAGTTGGAGATCCGGGGTGCGAACACCCACAACCTGCGGGACGTGGACGTGGACGTCCCGCTCGGGGTGCTCACCGTGGTGACCGGGGTGGCGGGCTCCGGCAAGAGTTCGCTGATCCACGGTTCGATCGCGCCGGGTGCCGGCGTGGTCTCGGTCGACCAGGGCGCGATCCGCGGCTCCCGGCGCAGCAACCCGGCCACCTACACCGGGCTGCTCGAACCGATCCGCAAGGCCTTCGCCAAGGCCAACGACGTGAAGCCGGCCCTGTTCAGCGCCAACTCCGAGGGCGCCTGCCCGACCTGCAACGGCGCGGGCGTGGTCTTCACCGACCTGGCGATGATGGCCGGGGTGGCCACCACGTGCGAGGACTGCGAGGGCAAGCGGTACCAGCCCGCCGTGCTGGAGTACCGGCTGGGCGGCCGGGACATCGCCGAGGTGCTAGCGATGTCGGTGACCGAGGCCGAGGAGTTCTTCGGCTCGGGCGAGGCCAGGCTGCCGGCCGCGCACCGGATCCTGGAGCGGCTGGCGGACGTCGGGCTCGGCTACGTCAGCCTCGGGCAGCCGCTCACCACGCTCTCCGGGGGCGAGCGGCAGCGGCTCAAGCTGGCCACCCACATGGCGGACCAGGGCGGCGTCTACGTCCTGGACGAGCCGACCACCGGCCTGCACCTGGCCGATGTCGAGCAGTTGCTCGGGCTGCTGGACCGGCTGGTGGATTCCGGCAAGTCGGTCGTCGTGATCGAGCACCACCCGGCGGTCATGGCGCATGCCGACTGGATCATCGACCTCGGCCCGGGCGCGGGCCACGACGGCGGCCGGGTGGTCTTCGAGGGCACCCCGGCCGAACTGGTCGCCGACCGCTCCACGCTGACGGGTGAGGCGCTGGCCGAGTACGTCGGCCGGTGAGCCCGGGCCCTCCCGCCCGGGCGGACGGCCGGCGGGAGGGCCGTCGTCCTGAGGCGTCCGCGTCAGCCCAGCGGGAGGGACATCTCCAGGATCCGGGCCGAGGCGTCCAGCACGTACGGCGTCGCGCCCCCGGTGTACGTGAACCCGCGCCGCAGGTAGAAGGCGGCGGCGCGGGGGTTCGCCTCGTGCACCCCGAGCAGCATCCGCCCGGCGCCCCGGCCGCGGGCCCAGGCGAGCACCGCGTCCAGCAGGGCGTCCGCGACGCCGAGTTCGCGGCCTCGGTGCGCCGGGTCCACCCAGACGCCGATCAGGTCGACGGCGTCGGCCCGGTCGGCGTTCGGCACGGACAGCATCGTGCCGACCCACTCCCCGTCGGCGTCCACCGCGACCAGGCCGATCCTGCCGGGCTCGTCGACCCAGTTCGTCCGGGCCCGCCAGTTGCCCTCGCCCTGGTGGCTCGCGTACTCGTGGGTCTCGCCGAACGCCAGGGGTGTGTCGAGGAGTTGGGCCAGCCGCACCTTCCGCAGGCGCTGCCAGTCCTCGCGGCCGATCCGCTCGATCCGGTACTCCATCGTCTCCCCGTCTCCTCCCTGCCACACGGCGCTGCCTCCGCCGCCGGGGATCACCGGCGGCGGAGGCAGGGTACGGAGGCAGGATAGCCGCGGCTCACGTCACGGCTTGATGCGGACCACCTGGGGGTCGTGGTCGCTCGCCTGCTGGGCGAACTCGGAGTTGATGTGCACCACGTCGTACTTGGCGTAGCCGACCTCGGGGCTGACCAGGATGTGGTCCAGCACCTGCGAGTTGCCCTGGTAGACGTAGGAGTACTGCTCGGTCTCGGGCAGCTCGTTCACCAGGTCGCGCAGGACGCCGCCCTTGGTGAGCGCGGCCAGCGCGGGCGAGAACTGGTAGTCGTTGAAGTCGCCGAGGGAGACGACCCTGGCCTCCTTGTCGGCGGCGAGCAGCTGCGCGACGAAGGCCTGCTCGACCGTCGCCTGCCTGGTCCGCTGCACTTCGGAGCTGCGGGTCGGCTGCTGGAAGCGGCTGTCGATGCCCTGGTCGCCGCCCTTGCTGTTGAAGTGGTTGGCGATCACGAAGACCTTCTGGCCGCGGAACGAGAACTGCCCGACCAGGGGCTTGCGGCTGTTGGTCCAGGCCTCGTCGTCGGGCTCGATCCGGCCGGGCGAGGCGGTGAGCGCGGTGGTGGCGCCGGTGCCGGTGACGCCGACGGCGGTGGTGGCGCCGCCGCCCGCGATGTCGGTGAAGGAGACCCGCTGCGGGTTGAACAGGAAGACCTGGCGGATGTTGCCGCCGGGCTCGCCGCCGTCCTTGCCGTCCTGCGGGTCGATCGAGCGCCAGTCGTAGGCCGGGCCGCCGGCCGCCTTGATCGCGGCGATGAACTTGGCGACGGTCTGGCTCGCGTCCACCGTGCCGTCGTTCTTGCTGCCGTTGTCGTCCTGGATCTCCTCCAGGGCGACGACGTCGGGCGAGCGCAGGTTGGTGACGACGCCCTGGGCGAGCTCGGCGAACTTGGCGTCCGGGTTGTTCGGGGCCAGGTTCTCCACGTTGTAGGTGGCGAGGGTGAGTTCGCGGTCGCTCGGCTGGGCGGTCACCTCGCGCTGGAGGTGGTTGTCCTTGAGGGCGCCCACGGTGCCGGCGACGAGCGTGTAGCCGCCGAACTGGTTGTAGTCCAGCGGGCCGGTGGTGGTGCCGGTCAGCTCGTCGCCGACGTTGGCCACCGGGAACGGCTGCTGCGAGGCCGCCGCCTGCTGCTGCACCATCAGGCGGCCCACGTTGGGCTCGCGGTAGGACTCGTACAGCACGCCGCCGCGCTTGCTGCGCTGGTCCTGGCGGTCGGCGGCGACCCAGAGCTCGTTGTACTTGTCGGTCGCCTGGATCACCCGGACGTCCTTGACCTGGACGAGCATGCCCTCCAGGGACTCGTAGAAGTCCAGGGCGTACTTCTCCGGGTCGAGCCGGACGGCGTCGATGGTGCCGTCGGGGCCGGCCGCCGGGGCGTAGGTGCCGGGGATGTTGCGGGTGTCCACGACCACCGGGGCGGGCAGCGGGTTGCCCGAGGAGACGACCGTGACGCCCGGGGCGGAGATCTCGGTGACGGACTGCGAGCCGCCGGAGTAGCTCGGGTAGTACTCGGTGACCTTGCCGCTCACCAGCACGGAGTCGCCGACCTTCACGGTCGGGTTGCCGCCGGTGAAGACGAAGATGCCCTCGCTGGTGGCCGGGTCGGCGTCGGGGTTCGGGTCCTGGATCCAGAAGCCCTTGGAACTGCCGTACGCGCGCACGCCGGTGACGGTCCCGGGGACGCCGGTGACGGGCTTGCCGGCCTGCGGGGATATCCGGGTGGTGCCCTGGACGTCGTGGATCCGCAGCGGGCCGGCCTCGGTCGGGGCGGGGGTGGCGGCAGCGGCGGCGTTCGCCACCGGCAGGGGGACGAGCACCAGCGAGGCGGCCAGCGAGGCCGGGATCAGGGCGGCGCGCAGCAGGGCTCTGCGGGGGCGTGGTGCGGGAGCGGTGGTCACCGGGGCAGGACTCCTAGCTCCGCCGTGCGGCACGGTCGTGGCACGGCGGTCGGGGCGGAGGCGCGCTTCGGGCGCGCGCTACTCGCGTAGCGAAGGAGCGGGAGGCGGACGACCGCCCCCCGCGGCGCCCCTCAAGATACGCGCGTAGAAAATGCCCCGACAAGACCTCGTCGATGAACTGTCGGTTCTGCTCCGATGACTTGACGGGCGGTCAGCCCAGCCTTCTCACAGCCCGCTCCCAGTGGACTCCCAGGAACCCTCGATCCGCTCCACGACCAGCTCGCACAGCTCGTGGGTGCGCAGCGCGTCGTGGGCGTCGACGGTGCGCCCGGCGCGGACGGCGTCCAGGAAGGCGAGGACGCACTGCTCGATGCCGCGCTGCCGGGCGACCGGCACCCAGTCGCCGCGCCGGCGGACGGTGGGCTGGCCGCGGTGGTCGATCACCTCGGCCAGGTTGCGCACCTCCCGCTTGGAGTCGGCGCCGGAGACCTCCAGGACCTCCTCGGTCGAACCGGACAGCCGGTTCATGATCCCCAGCGCGGTGAAGCCCTGGCCGCCCAGGGTGAGCACCACGTGCTCGACCAGGCCGTCCCGGCTGCGGGACCGGACGTCCACGTGCTCGATCTCGCCGGGGGCGAGGAAGCGGAGCAGGTCCACGACGTGGATGAAGTCGTCGTAGACCAGGGTGCGGGCGGCCTCCGGCAGCCCCTCGCGGTTCTTCTGCAGCACGATCAGGTCGCGCGGGCGCTCCTTGGCCTGCACGTAGCCGGGCGCGTGGCGGCGGTTGAAGCCGACCATCAGCGAGCGGCCGGTGCGGTCGGCCAGGCCGACCAGGCGACGGGCGCCGTCCAGGGTGTTGTCGAGCGGCTTGTCCACGTAGACGTCCACGCCGGCGGTGAGCAGCTGCTCGACGATCGGGACGTGCTGGTCGGTGGCGGCGTGCACGAACGCGGCGCGGATGCCGCTGCCGATCAGCGCGCCGAGGTCGGTGAACCGGTGCTCGGGCGCGATCCGGTGGGCCTCGCCGATCCGGTCGAGCTTGGCCGCGTCCCGGGTCATCAGCCGCAGGTCGAGTCCGGGCAGCGCGGTGAGCACGGGCAGGTAGGCCTTCTGCGCGATGTCGCCGAGTCCGATCACCCCGACCGGGAGGCGGTGGTCGGTCGCTGCGGTCTCGCTCATGGGGCCCCTCGGGATGGTCGGGATGTCCGGGCTGTACGGACGGTCATCGGTCCCACCCTATGCGTGCGGCTGCGCGGCGGCTCAGGCGGCCAGCAGGGCCTGCGCGATGCCGCGGGCCCGCCAGGCGGCGTCCGGGGTGCCCTCGCGCAGGGCGGTGACGATGGCGCCGTCCATCAGCAGGGCGAGCTGCCTCGCACGACAGGCGGGTTCGGGGATGCCGGCGTCCCGCAGGAGCTGCTCGACCAGCTCGATGACGCGTCTCTTGTGGAGGGCCGCCATCTCCCGGGCGGGGCTGGTGCGGTCGGCGATCTCGGTCATCGTGTTGATGGCGACGCACCCGCGGTAGTCCTGCGCCGCGAACCGTTCGGCCAGGGCGTCGAAGACGTGGAGCGGGTGGCCGCCGTGGGCCGCGACCCGTTCGGCCAGCCAGGCGCGCCACCGCGCGTCCCGGCCTTCCAGGACGGCCGTCACCAGGGCCTCCTTGCCGGCGAAGTGCCGGTAGAAGGAGGCCCGGCCCACACCGGACTCGGAGAGGATGCGCTCCACGCCGACCGCGTGGATCCCGTGTGCGTAGAAGAGGGATTCGGCCGTGCTCAGCAGGCGCGCCCGTGCGTTGACTGCCATGGGACGGATCCTAACCACTCTTGACGCCAAACGGTACCGATCGGTACCGTCCTGCAGGCGGTACCGATCGGTACCGTTTCTGGGGGCAGTCGTACACGGGGGGACACATGAACGAGGACTGGGCCGAAGCCGCCGTCGAACTGGTCGACGGCTACACGGTGGTGAACGCCGACGGCTGGGTGGTCTCCTCGGTGCCCCGGGCGTCGGTGGCCTTCCAGGGCGGCTTCGTCAAGCTGCGCCTGCCCGGCACCACGGCGGTGCAGGTCGTCTCCGCACCCGCCGTCCGCCTGATCACCCTCACGGACGGGTGACCCCGGCGGTCGGACCCCCCGACCGCCCACACGGACCAGCGGCTGCACGGCCGCCCGGGCCGGGACGCCACGCCACCGGCACGACGGCGCGGCCGCCCGACCCGGGACGCCGAGCAGCCGCAAAACCGTTTCCGGACGTCCGGACACCCGCAGCGCTACGCGCTCGCGGCGGCCGCCTCGGCGAGGGTGTCGAGGACCGGCCGGATCAGCGGGTGGCCGTCGGCCCCGGCCCGGACGGCCGCGAAGACCCGGCGGGTGGCGAGTTCGCTGTCGACCGGCCGCACCGCGACCCGGCTCAGGTCGACGCCGCGCAGCGCCGACCGCGGCACCAGGGCGACCCCGACACCCGCCGAAGCCAGGGCCACGACGGCGCGGAAGTCGTCCGAGGAGTGCACCAGCCGGGGCTGGAACCCGGCGTGCTCGCAGGCCAGCAGGACCACGTCGTGACACGGGTTGCCCGGGTACGGCCCGATCCACGGCTCGTCGGCGAGCGCGGCGACGGCCAGCGGGCCGGCTTCCGCCGCCAGCCGGTGGTCCAACGGCAGGACGGCCTCGAACGGCTCGGCGTACAGCGGCACCCTGGTCAGGCGGGCATCGTCGGCGCGCGGGGCGCCGCGGTACTCGACGGCCACCGCGAGATCGGCCCGGCCCTCCAGGACCATCGGCAGACTGGCATCGCCCTCGGCGTCCAGCACCTTGAGCCGCACCCCCGGCGCGTGCGCGGCGAGCAGTCCGATCGCGGGGGCGAGCACGAAGGCGATGCCGGTGGCGAAGGAGGCGACGGTGACCTCCCCGGAGACGCCCGCGCGGTACGCGGCGAGGTCGGCCTCGGCGCGCTCCAGCTGGGCGAGCACGACGTCGGCGTGGCCGAGCAGGATCTCCCCGGCGGCCGTCAGCCGCACGCCCCGGCCCTCGCGGGCGAGCAGGTGGTGCCCGGTCTCCTGCTCCAGGGCGGCCAGCTGCTGGGAGACCGCGGAGGGGGTCAGGTAGAGGGCGGCCGCGGCGGCGGTCACGGTGCGGTGGTCCGCCACGGCCCGCAGGGTCCGCAGCCGTCGTGCGTCGATCACAGGCCAATTCTGCCAGCGAGGCGGAGCGAACCGGACCCAGCGGGGACCGGGCGGGCGCCGGGTGGGCGGCGCGGCAGCCGGGCGGGAGGCGCGGACCGCCCCCGCCGGGGGCGGCCGGGTCTGCGGCAGGAGGTACGACCGGTGGCGTATTTCCGGACGAGATCGCCGCCCTCCGTTGACCGCCGGGCCGTCCGGCGCTTGGCTCGTGCCCAACCGGGCCGCGGGGGTCGAGGGCCCGGCACCGTCATCTGGGGAGGATGATCGATGACCACCGCACGCACCCGCCGCCGCCTGGCCCGTACCGCCTGCGTCGTGGCCGCCGCCACCGCGGTCGGCGCCGCGGTGCCCGCCGCCCAGGCCCGGCCGCCCAGGGGTGACACCGCCAGGGTCAGCGAGGACCCCAAGGGCGGGCAGCTCGACGGCGACTCCTACGGGATCGGGCTGACCTCCGACGGCCGCTCGCTGCTGTTCAGCTCCACCGCGACCGGCCTCGTACCCGGCCACACCGACGCCGCCGAGGGACTCTACGTCAAGGACCTCCGCAACGGGCACGTCGAACAGGTCGACCTGGCCGACGACGGCTCCCGCCTGGACGCGAGCGTCTACGACGCCTCGATCAGCGGCGACGGCCGGTACGTGGCGTTCAGCACCGCGGCGGACAACGTCGTGCCCGGCCAGCAGAAGCACGCGTACGACGTCTTCGTCCGCGACCGCCGGACCGGCCGCACCGAGCTGATCAGCGCCGGCACCGGCTCCACCGCCGACGACCAGTCGATCCGCCGGGCCGTCAACCCCAGCCTGAGCTGGGACGGCCGCTACGTGGCCTTCGCCTCCGACCGGACCGACCTCGGCGCGGCGGTCAGGCGCGGCAGGACGAACATCTATGTCACCGACCGCTGGACCGGCACCACCCGGCTGGTCACGGTGGGGGCCGACGGCACGCCGGCCGACCAGAACTCCTTCACACCGAGCCTCAGCGCGGACGGCAGGACCGTCGGCTTCACCTCCCGCGCGAGCAACCTGCTCCCGCCCGCACAGGGCCCGGCCGACACCTCCACCGGCACCTCCGCCGGCCCGGCCGACGACCCGGCCGACGACGCCACCGCGGCGGCGCCCGCCCCCGCCACCGGCGTGCGGCCGCGGCTGGCGGTGCCCAGGTTCTACCCCTTCTACGTCTGGGACGCCCGCACCGGCCGGATCAGCGGCGCCAGCTACGACGAGACCGGCGCGTTCCGGGCCTCCGGCCAGGACGGCCGGATCAGCCCCGACGGCCGCCACGCCGTCTACAGCGTCCCCCAGCCCGGCGGTCGGCCCGGCTCGCACGGGATCCACCTGGTCGTCTACGTCCGCGAGTTGACCACCGGCACCGTCACCCAGGTCAGCACCCCGCTCCCCGGCACCACCACCGACCTCTCGTCGACGGAGGGCGTCATGACCTACGACAGCCGCTGGGTGTACTTCACCTCCGACGTCGAGACCCTCGTGCCCGACGACACCAACCAGCAGACGGACGTCTTCCGCCGCGACCTGTGGACCGGCCGGACCGAGCGGGTGAGCCTCACCCAGGACGGTTCCCAGAGCACGGCCTCGTCGTTCACCCCGCTCGTGGACGCCCTGGGGGGCACCGTGGTCTTCGACGCCACGGACGGCAACCTCGTCCCGGGCGACACCAACAACGTCACGGACGTCTTCCGGCGCCGCCTCTGACGGCCTGGTCCGCCGCCCCGGACGGCCCGGTCGGCTCTCCCGGAGTCCGTCGCCGGGGAACCCCGGCCGGGCGATCACCCGGGGGGACGAACCCCACGGCACGCGGCACCCGTACCGCCCGTGAACGGCCGCCGCCTGGCCCCGCCGTCCGCCCCGGGAAACCGCGAACGGGGGCGGGAGGCCGGTCGGGCCGGCGTCCCGCCCCCGTGGCGGGAGGGTGCGGCAGGTGGTCGGCGGCCGTGCGGCGCGGGCGCGTCGATGCGCCTCACCGCACGGCGGTCGTGGGCCCGTGGGCCGGTCCGGTTCCGAGCGGTCCGGCCCACGGGCAGCCTGTGCGGGCCCCTGCCGGGCCCGACGAAGGGGGCTTACTCCCCCAGTGCGGCGCGCGCGTCCACGAAGGCCGCGACGGCGCGCTCGACGTCCTCGGTGGAGTGCGCCGCGGACAGCTGCACCCGGATCCGGGCCTGGCCGTGCGGGACCACCGGGTAGGAGAAGCCGATCACGTACACGCCGCGCTCCAGGAGCAGTTCGGCGAGCCGGCCGGCCTTGGCCGCGTCGCCGATCATCACCGGAGCGATCGCGTGGTCGCCGGGCAGGATCTCGAACCCGGCCTCGGTCATCCGGCTGCGGAACAGCGCGGTGTTGGCCGCCAGCCGCTCCCGCAGCTCGTTGGACTGCTCGACCAGGTCGAGCACCTTCAGCGAGGCGGCCGCGATCACCGGGGCCAGCGAGTTGGAGAACAGGTACGGGCGGGAGCGCTGGCGCAGCAGGGCGACGATCTCCCGGCGCGCGGCGACGTAGCCGCCGGACGCGCCGCCGAGGGCCTTGCCGAGGGTGCCGGTGATGATGTCCACCCGGTCCATCACGCCGTGCAGTTCGGGGGTGCCGCGGCCGCCCGCGCCGACGAAGCCGACGGCGTGCGAGTCGTCCACCATGACCATGGCGTCATAGCGCTCGGCCAGGTCGCAGATCTCCCGCAGCGGGGCGACGTAGCCGTCCATGGAGAAGACGCCGTCGGTGACGATCAGGCGGCGGCGGGCGTCCTGGGTCTCCTTGAGCTGCTTCTCCAGGTCGGCCATGTCGCGGTTGGCGTAGCGGTGGCGGCGGGCCTTGCTGAGCCGGATGCCGTCGATGATGCTGGCGTGGTTGAGCGCGTCGGAGATGACGGCGTCACGGTCGTCGAGCAGGGTCTCGAAGACTCCGCCGTTGGCGTCGAAGCAGGACGAGTAGAGGATCGTGTCCTCCTGGCCGAGGAAGGCCGAGAGGCGGTCCTCCAGCTCCTTGTGCACGTCCTGGGTGCCGCAGATGAAGCGCACCGAGGCCATCCCGTAGCCCCAGCGGTCGAGGGCGTCCTTGGCGGCGGCCAGCACCTCGGGGTGGTCGGCCAGGCCGAGGTAGTTGTTGGCGCAGAAGTTCAGCACCTCGCCGGGCTTGCCCCCGCCGGTGACGGTGACCGCGGCGCTCTGCGGGGATCCGATCACCCGCTCGGGCTTGAACAGGCCGGCCTCGCGGATCTCGTCGAGGGTGGCGGCGAGGTCGGCGCGCACGTTGTCGAACACGACAGGCTCCTTCTGTGTCGGCGGGGTGGCTCAGGCGGTCCAGTCGAGGATGATCTTGCCGCAGTTGCCGCCGGCGGCGTCGTCGAATGCGGCCTCGAAGTCGGCGGCGGGGTAGCGGCCGGTGATCACCGGGCTGAGGTCCAGGCCGCCCTCCAGCAGCACGGACATCGCGTACCAGGTCTCGAACATCTCGCGGCCGTAGATGCCCTTGATGGTGATCATCGAGGTGACGATCGAGGCCCAGTCAACCGGGAACTGCTCGGCGGGCAGGCCGAGCATGGCGATCTTCCCGCCGTGGGTCATGTTGGCGATCATCGACTGCATCGCCTCGGGACGGCCGGACATCTCCAGGCCGACGTCGAAGCCCTCGCGCAGGCCCAGCTTCTGCTGGCCCTCCTCGATGGTGTGCTCGGCGACGTTCAGCGCCAGCGTCACCCCGACCTCGCGGGCCAGGTCGAGGCGGTACGGGGACACGTCGGTGATCATCACGTTGCGGGCGCCGGCGTGCTTGGCGACGGCGGCGGCCATGATGCCGATCGGGCCGGCGCCGGTGACCAGCACGTCCTCGCCGACCAGCGGGAAGGACAGCGCGGTGTGCACGGCGTTGCCGAACGGATCGAAGATC
This sequence comes from Streptomyces sp. NRRL S-350, assembly GCF_000719705.1. Lineage (GTDB taxonomy): Bacteria > Actinomycetota > Actinomycetes > Streptomycetales > Streptomycetaceae > Kitasatospora. Next base: position 106,183 of record NZ_JOHO01000017.1, read on the forward strand.
GCGGCGACGTCCAGGTCGACCGGCACCCGGTGCACCCAGACGTTGGAGGCGGGCAGGGCCACGTACTCGGCGAACGCGCCGTCGCGGTTGACGCCCAGGCCGACGGTGTTGCGGCACAGGTGGCGGCGGCCGGCCAGGCAGTTGCGGCACTTGCCGCAGACCAGGTGGCCCTCGCCGCTGACCAGGTCGCCGACCGCGATGTCCGCGACACCGGCGCCGAGCTCGGCGACCTCGCCGACGAACTCGTGGCCGAGGACGAGCGGGGTCCTGATGGTCTGCTGCGCCCAGCCGTCCCACTTGCGGATGTGCAGGTCGGTGCCGCAGATGCCGGTCCGCAGCACCTTGATCAGCACCTCGCCGGGGCCGATCTCGGGCTTCGGGACGTCGATCATCCAGAGGCCGGGCGCGGCCTGCTGCTTGACGAGTGCCTTCACGGGCGACGGCTCCTGACGTGCGGGTGGGACGGCCTTCGAGGGTCGGGCAGGCCGAGGGGCCCGGTTCGACCGCTTCCGACGGGCGCACTCCGGGCAGGCAGCAATCTGCCTGGTGGGAGCGGGTGCGGTCCATCGAGGAATTCTTAAGGGCGGCCACAGCTGGGCTGAACGATCGTGCCCGAGCAGCGGCCGGCGGCGGGCGCGGCGTGCCGGTGCTCACCCGTCCGGGCGACCGCGGAGCCGCCGCCCCGACCCCGACCGACGGGCCGGCCGGCCCGTCGGTCGGGGTGCTTGACTGCCGCATCCGGCTGACCGCGGGCCCGTTCGGATCAGCCGGGAGCCGACCCGCGCGCGGCCGCGCGGCCCCGGTGCTTACGGTGGCGTCGCTCCCCCCGCGGCCCCGTGGAGCAGCGCTCCGGGGCCCTTCGCCACGGGGCCGTCCACCCCAGAGAGGCGCTACCCGACACCATGACCACGACCCGACGGCCGCGTCCGGCCGCCCCCCGCTCGGTCGGCCGCGCGACCGCCGCCGCCCTCGCCCTGACCGGCCTGCTCGTCACGGCGGCCTGCTCCGGCGACTCCGAGCCCGCCCCGCAGTCCGGCGGCGCGGCCGTCAACGCCGAACCGGCCGCGCTCAGCCCGTCCGCCACCGCCTCGGCGAGCGTCTCCTCCGGCGCGGTGGTTCCGCTGACCCCCGACGTCACGTCCCGGTTGGACGCCGCGATCCAGCGGGTGATGACCCAGGCCTCCGTGCCCGGCGTCTCGGTCGGGCTCATCACGCCCGGCGGCACGTACCAGAAGTCCTTCGGCGTCGCCGACAAGAGCTCCGGGGCGACGATGGACCCCGGGCTCTACTCGCGGATCGGCAGCGAGACCAAGACCTTCACCGCGACCGCCGTGCTGCAGCTGGTGGACCAGGGCAAGGTCGGCCTGGACGACCCGATCTCCAAGTACGTGGACGGCGTCCCCGGCGGCGACGGGATCAGCGTCCGCCAGCTCGGCGAGATGCGCAGCGGCCTGTTCCCGTACAGCTCCGACCCGGACTTCGTGAACACCCTGATCGGCGATCCCAACCACGTCTTCACCCCGGACCAACTGCTCGCCTACGGGTACAAGCACCCCGCCGTGTCCCCGCCCGGCACGCAGTTCCAGTACAACAACAGCAACTACATCATCCTGGGCAAGCTGATCGAGAAGGTCGGCGGCAAGACCGCCGGAGAGTTCCTCAAGGACCAGGTGTTCACGCCCGCCTCGCTCGGCAGGACGAGCTTCCCCGTCGACGGGTCGATCCCCGACCCGCACGCGCACGGCTACACCAACCAGACGCCCGACGGCTCCGTCGTCGACGCCACCAACTGGAACCCGTCCTGGGCCTGGACCGCCGGGGCCGTCATCTCCACCCTCGCCGACCTGGAGAGCTGGGCCAAGACCATGGCCACCGGCGCCCTGCTGAAGCCGGCCACCCAGGCCGAACGGCTGAAGACCCTGCCGACGGGGGATCCCGGCGTCACCTACGGCTTCGGGCTGTTCAACAACAACGGGTGGATCGGTCACAACGGCTCGCTGCCGGGCTACGAGAGCGTGGCGGTGTACCTTCCGGCGGCCCAGAGCACGCTGGCGATCCTGCTCAACACGGATGTGCTGTACCAGGGTTCGGAGCCGTCCTCGCTGTTCGCGAACGAGATCACCAAGATCGTGTCGCCGAAGAACGTCTACTCGATCCCCCCGGCGACGGCCGCGCCGTCGGCCCCGGGCTCGGCGTCCGGCTCGGCTTCCGGTTCCGGCCCGGCTTCCGGATCCGCCTCGGGATCCGCCTCCTCGGGCAACTCGCCGTCCGGCGGCTCCTCCTCCGTCCCGGCCGGCAACTCGCCCTCCACCGTGCGGGCCTGACGCCCGCCCGACCCGCAGCAGGGGCCCGACCCGGTTCACCGGATCGGGCCCCGTGGCGTTCCGTCAGGCACCCGCCCTCAGGCCCCCAGCACCCGCTGCAGATCGTACGAGACCGGCTCCTCCAGCTGCGCGTAGGTGCAGCTCTCCGGCGTGCGGTCCGGCCGCCAGCGGCGGAACTGCGCGGTGTGCCGGAAGCGGGTGCCCTCCATGTGGTCGTAGGCGACCTCGACCACCCGCTCGGGGCGCAGCGCGATCCACGACAGGTCCTTGCCGCCGGTCCAGCGGCTGACGGCACCGGGCAGCCTGCCCTCGGCGTGCGCGGCCTCCTCCGCCCAGGCGCCCCACGGGTGGCGGGAGAGGTCGTCCATCCGCAGCGACGCCAACTCCTCGACCAGTTCACGGCGGCGGGCCATCGAGAAGGCCGCGCAGACGCCGACGTGCTGGAGCCTGCCCGCCGCGTCGTTGATGCCGAGCAGCAGGGAGCCGACCACCGGGCCGCTCTTGTGCTCGCGGTAACCGGCCACCACGCAGTCGGCGGTGCGCTCGTGCTTGATCTTGTACATGGTCCGCTCACCCGGGCGGTACGGCTGGTCCAGCGGCTTGGCCACCACGCCGTCCAGCCCGGCGCCCTCGTACTCGGCGAACCAGCTGTGCGCCAGATCGAGATCGGTGGAGGCGGGAGCGGTGAACACCGGATCGACGGCGCCCGCCAGCGCGGCCTCCAACGCCGGGCGGCGCACCGACAGCGGCTCGTCCGCCAGGCTGTCGTCCCCCAGGGCGAGCAGGTCGAAGGCCACGAAGGAGGCCGGGGTGCGTTCGGCCAGCAGCTTCACCCGGCTCGCCGCCGGATGGATCCGCTCCAACAACTCCTCGAAGCGCAGCCGGCCGTCCCGGGCGATCACCACCTCGCCGTCCAGCACGCAGCGCGGCGGCACCTCGCGCCGCAGCGCCTCGACCAGCTCGGGGAAGTACCGGGTCAGCGGCTTGCCGGTACGGCTGCCGAGCTCGACCTCGTCCCCGTCACGGAACACGATGGTGCGAAAACCGTCCCACTTCGCCTCGTACTGCATGCCGGGCGGGATCTTGGCCACCGACTTGGCGAGCATCGGCGCCACCGGCGGCATCACGGGCAGGTCCATGCGTCCGATCCTCACCCCGATGCGCTCGGGGCGCGCGCCGGGCGCACGGCGCTTAGCGTGAAGGGCATGGGCTCAGCCGTCGAACTGGAAGTCGCCGGGCGCACCGTCCGGCTGTCCAACCCGGACAAGGTGTACTACCCCGAGCGCGGCTTCACCAAGCTGGACGTCGCCCAGTACTACCTGGCCGTCGCCGACGGGGTGCTGCGCGGCCTGCGCGACCGCCCGACCACCCTGCAGCGCTTCCCGGACGGCGTGGACGGCGAGTTCTTCTACCAGAAGCGCGCCCCCAAGAGCCTGCCGGACTGGCTGTCCACCGCCCGGATCAACTTCCCCAGCGGCCGCTCCGCCGACGAGATCTGCCCCGCCGAGCCCGCCGCCGTGCTCTGGGCCGCCAACCTGGGCTGCCTCACCTTCCACCCCTGGCCGGTGCGGCGCTCCGACACCGACCACGTCGACGAACTGCGCATCGACCTCGACCCGCAGCCCGGCACCGACTTCCACGACGCCGTCCGCGCCGCCCACGAGCTGCGCGCCCTCCTGGAGGAGTACGGCCTGCGCGGCTGGCCAAAGTCCTCCGGCGGGCGCGGACTGCACGTCTACGTGCCCCTGGTGCCCGAGTGGACCTTCACCGACGGGCGGCACGCGGTGATCGCCCTCGGCCGGGCCCTGGAACAGCGGATGCCCGGACGCGTCACCACCGCCTGGTGGAAGGAGGAACGCGGCGAGCGGATCTTCGTCGACTACAACCAGATGGCCCGCGACCGCACCATCGCCTCCGCCTACTCCCTGCGCGCCCGCCCCCGCGCCACCGCCTCCACCCCCCTGCGCTGGGACGAACTCGACGACGCCGCCCCGGAGGACTTCGACCTGCGCACCGTCCCCGCCCGCTTCGCCGAACTCGGCGACCTCAACGCGGAGATGGACGGCCAGGCGTACCGGCTGGAAAGCCTGCTGGAGCTGTACGAGAAGCAGCTCCACGACGAGGGCCTCGGCGAACTCCCCTACCCGCCCGACCACCCCAAGGCGGCCGGCGAGCCCACCCGGGTGCAGCCGAGCCGGGCCCGCAAGAAGTGACGTAGCGGGCTCCGGCATCACGGCTCGATGCCGTTCGACCACAACGGGTACGCGGCCGAGCACCTGCCGGGCGCCACACTGCGGCGGCTGCTGTTCTGGCGGTACCTGCTCGTCCACCGCGCCCACCGGGACCACCGGGCGGCGTAGGCTGACGGCCGTCGACCGGTGGGGACTCGAACGGGGGGCTCGGATGGGCGTGCGGGAGCTGGCGGAGATCCTGGCGGACGCGGCGGGCGGCGTGTTCCCGCCACCGGACGGATCCGTCACGGTGGTGCCGCAGCCCTCACCGCGCGACACCGGGGTGGTGTCCTTCGCCGCGCACGCGGTCGTCTTCACCGACGAGGACCCTGCCTGGGTGCACGCGACGCTCGCCGCCGACCCCGGCGACCCGCTGTCCGCGCCGCTCTGCCCGCCCTTCCTGACCGCCTTCGCCCGACGCGCCGGGCGGGCGGTCAACAACATCGACCTGCTGTCGGTCGCCGACCGCCTCCCGGGCGAGCCGCCGCTGCCGCTGGTGGAGGTCGAGGACCGCGGACACCCCCGGGTCGTACGGGCACTGCACCACCGCGAGGACGTCCGGGTCTTCACCGCGGGCGGCGGGGTGCTGATCCTCGGGCGCGGCGTGGCCGGCCGCTGGGAGTGCGCCGTCGAAGTCGATCCGCGCTCCCGGGGTCGTGGCCTCGGCCGCGCCCTCGCCACCGCGGCCCGCCACCTCCTGCCGGAGGGCGCCGTCGTCTGGGCGCAGCAGGCCCCCGGCAACGCCCCCAGCGTCCGCGCCTTCCAGGCCGCGGGCTACCGCCCGGTCGGTGCCGAGGCCCTCCTGGTGCCGGGCCGGCCGTAGGGCTCCCGGCCTCCGCGCCGCATGGCCGGGCCGGCCGGGGTCGCGACGCACGGAGCGGCCCCGGGAGGAACCAGGGAGCGGCCCGCGATGTACTCGGACGCCCGGCCCCGCTCCACGACCGGGACGAGCCCGGCCGACCGGTCCGCCGCCGTGCCATCGATGAACATCGGGCCGGGACGGCCCGCCGGACGGACCGAGCAGCCACGCGAGGCCCCGGAGCGGATCAGCCGTGCCGCCGTCCCGCAGAGGGGAACGCCAGCCGGCGAGTGGTCATTCGCCCCGTGCGCGCGCCGGGGCCAGCTCCGCGATGAGGCGGACGGCGTCGACGATCTGGCCGTCCGTCAGGTCGGCCCGGGCCGTCAGGCGCAGGCGGGAGATGCCGTCGGGGACGGACGGCGGCCGGAAGCAGCCGACGGCGAGGCCGGCGCGGCGGCAGTCGGCGGCCCAGGCGACGGCGGCTTCCGGGCCCGGGGCGCGGACGGAGACCACCGCGGCCTCCGGTTCGCAGGCGTGCAGGCCGGCCGCGGTGAGCCGGCGGGCGAGCGTGCGGGCGACCTCGCGGGCGCGTTCGGCGCGGGCGGGTTCGGCGCGCAGGAGGCGCAGGGCGGCGAGGGCGGCGCCGGCGGCGGCCGGGGCGAGGCCGGTGTCGAAGATGAAGGTGCGGGCCGTCTCGGTGAGGTGGCGGATCACCCGGCGCGGGCCGAGGACGGCGCCGCCCTGGGCGCCGAGCGACTTGGAGAGGGTGGCGGTGGCGACGGTGTCGGGCCGCCCGGCGAGGCCGGCCGCCGCGAGGGCGCCGGTGCCGCCCGGGCCGAGGACGCCCAGCCCGTGCGCGTCGTCGACCAGCAGGGCGGCGCCGTGCGCGCGGGCGGCGGCGGAGAGTCCGGCCAGCGGGGCGGCGTCGCCGTCCACCGAGAACACCGAGTCGGTGACCACCAGCGCCCGCCGCTGCGCCCGCCCGGCGAGCACCGCGGCCACCGCCGCCGGGTCGCTGTGCGGGGCGCGGTGGATGTCCGCGCGGGAGAGCCGGCAGCCGTCGATCAGCGAGGCGTGGTTGTAGGCGTCGGACACGATCAGGGTGTCCGGGTCGGTGAGCGCGGTGAGCGCGGCCAGGTTCGCCGTGTACCCGGAGGAGAACACCAGCGCCGCCTCGGCGCCGCAGAACTCGGCGAGCTCGTCCTCCAGTTCGGTGTGCAGCGCCGTCGTACCGGTCACCAGCCGCGAGCCCGTCGATCCGCCGCCCCACCGCAGCGCGGCCTCCGCCGCCGCCCGCGTCACTTCCGGGTGCCGGGTGAGCCCCAGGTAGTCGTTCCCGGCGAGGTCCAGCACCGGGTCGTCGGCCGTCCGGCTGCGCAGGGTCCGGGTCAGTCCGGCGTCGGCCCGCAGTGCGGCGGCCTCGTCGAGCCAGTCGAAGACGTGCGCGGGCGCGAGTTCGTCGGTGTGCGGTTCGGACGCGAGGGGCTGGCTCATGCCCGGCACTCTGGCACGCCGCCCGAAGCGGGATCAATGTGCCGCTCGGCACATGATCAGCGCACCCGGCGGCCCGGCCGGCCCGAGCAGGCCGTGCCGTCCCGTCGGCCCCGGGCTTTGCCGGGGGTGGCGGCGAGCAGGCAAGATAGCCGGGTGACCCTCCTTGAGCTGATGCCGAAGCCCGCCACTCCCGATGCGCTGTACGAGACGTTCGCAGCCTGGTCGGAGGAGCGGGGGATCACGCTGTACCCGGCGCAGGAGGAGGCGCTGATCGAGCTGGTGTCGGGGAACAACGTGATCCTGGCGACGCCGACCGGCTCGGGGAAGAGCCTGGTGGCGGCGGGGGCGCACTTCGCGGCGCTGGCGGACGGGCAGCGCACGTTCTACACCGCCCCGATCAAGGCGCTGGTGTCGGAGAAGTTCTTCGACCTGGTGAAGATGTTCGGCACCGAGCAGGTCGGCATGATGACCGGCGACGCGAGCGTGAACCCGACCGCGCCGATCATCTGCTGCACCGCCGAGGTGCTGGCCCAGATCGCGCTGCGCGACGGCGCCCGGGCGGACATCGGCCAGGTGGTCATGGACGAGTTCCACTTCTACGCGGAGCCGGACCGCGGCTGGGCCTGGCAGATCCCGCTGCTGGAGCTGCCGCAGGTGCAGTTCCTGCTGATGTCCGCGACGCTCGGCGACGTGCGCCGCTTCGAGGAGGACCTGACCCGCCGGACGGGCCGTCCGACCACGGTGGTCCGCAACGCGACCCGCCCGGTGCCGCTGTTCTACGAGTACCGCCGCACCACGATGCACGACACCCTGGAGGAGCTGCTGCAGACCGGTCAGGCCCCGGTCTACGTCGTGCACTTCACCCAGAAGGAGGCGGTGGAGCGGGCGCAGTCGCTGATGAGCATCAACATGTGCTCGAAGGCGGAGAAGGAGGCCATCGCCGACCTGATCGGCAACTTCCGCTTCACCACCAAGTTCGGCCGCAACCTGTCCCGTTACGTGCGCCACGGCATCGGCGTGCACCACGCGGGCATGCTGCCGAAGTACCGCCGGCTGGTCGAACGCCTCGCCCAGGCGGGCCTGTTGAAGGTGATCTGCGGGACGGACACGCTCGGCGTCGGTGTCAATGTGCCGATCCGCACGGTGCTGTTCACGGCGCTGTCCAAGTACGACGGCAACCGGGTGCGGATCCTGCGTGCCCGGGAGTTCCACCAGATCGCCGGCCGGGCCGGGCGGGCCGGCTTCGACACCGTGGGCCAGGTGGTGGCCCAGGCGCCGGAGCACGTGATCGAGAACGACAAGGCGGTCGCGAAGGCCGGGGACGACCCCAAGAAGAAGCGCAAGGTGGTGCGCAAGAAGGCACCCGAGGGCTTCGTCGGCTGGACCGAGGAGACCTTCGAGAAGCTGATCGCCGCCGACCCGGAGCCGCTGGTCTCCCGGTTCAAGGTGAGCCACGCGATGCTGCTGTCGGTGATCAGCCGCCCGGGCAACGCCTTCGAGGCGATGCGCAAGCTGCTGACCGACAACCACGAGGACAGGGCCGCGCAGCGCCGCCACATCCGCACCGCGATCGCCATCTACCGTTCGCTGCTGGAGGGCGGCGTCGTGGAGCGGCTGCCGGAGCCCGACAGCGAGGGCCGGATCGTCCGGCTCACGCTGGACCTCCAGGAGAACTTCGCGCTCAACCAGCCGCTGTCCACCTTCGCGCTGGCCGCCTTCGAACTCCTCGACCCGACCTCGCCCTCGTACGCGATGGACGTGATCTCCATCGTCGAGGCGACCCTCGACGACCCGCGCCAGATCCTCGCCGCGCAGCAGAACAAGGCACGCGGCGAGGCCATCGGCGAGATGAAGCGGGACGGCATCGAGTACGAGGAGCGGATGGAGCGGCTCCAGGAGATCACCTACCCGAAGCCGCTGGAGGAACTGCTCACCCACGCCTACGAGGTGTACCAGCGGGCCCACCCGTGGATCGGCGACCACCGGCTGCAGCCGAAGTCGGTGGTCCGCGACCTGTACGAGCGGGCGATGACCTTCTCGGACTACGTCGGCTTCTACGAGCTGGCGCGCACCGAGGGCATCGTGCTGCGCTACCTGGCCGGCGCGTTCAAGGCGCTGGAGCAGACGGTCCCCGAGGACATCAAGACCGACGACCTGAAGGACGTCATCGCCTGGCTCGGCGAACTGGTCCGCCAGGTCGACTCCAGCCTCCTGGACGAGTGGGAGCAGCTGGCCAACCCGACCGGGCCCGCCACCCCGGAGGTCACGCTGGACGACCGGCCGGCGCCGGTCACCGCGAACGCGCGCGCCTTCCGGGTGCTGGTGCGCAACGAGCTGTTCCGCCGCGTCGAGCTCTGCGCGCTGGAGCACTACGAGGAGCTCGGCGCGCTGGACGGCGAGTACGGCTGGGACGCGGACCGCTGGGCGGACGCCATGGACGGGTACTGGGAGGAGTACGACGACCTCGGCACCGGTCCGAACGCGCGCGGCCCGAAGATGCTGATCATCGAGGAGGAGGACTCCGCCTGGCGGGTCCGGCAGATCTTCGACGACCCGGAGGGCGACCACGACTGGGGCATCAGCGCCGAGGTGGACCTGTACGGCTCGGACGAGGAGGGCCGGGCGGTGCTGCGGGTCACCGCGGTGGACCGGCTGGGCGGCTGACCGGCCCGTCCCGCGCGAGCTGACGGTCCGTCGACCGCGCGAGGGGGCCCGGGCCCGGGACCACCCGGGCTACCGGGCCCCTCCGGTGTCCGTCACATCCACACGAAGGGCGAGCCCGCCGCGTAGGAGAGCGCGCGGGTGGCCTCGTCCAGCATCTGCTCGGTGGGCGCCGAGCCGGCCGGCGTCGGGTTCTGGGCGGCCGGTGCGCCGGGGCCGCCCGCGGTGGCGCCCGCCGGACGGCCGTCGGCCGTCCGGGAGCTGGTGACCGTCACGTAGTGCCCGACGGCCTCGACCCGCGGGTCACCGCCCTGCTTGGCAGCGCCGGCGGGCAGGGCGGGGGCCGTGGTGGCGTCCGCGAGGATGAAGGCGACCGCGCCGGGCTTGGCCCGCAGGGCGTCGGCGGCCTTGGCGGCGGACGCCTGGTCGGGGAAGCGCAGCATGGTGACGCTGCTGATCACGGGGCGGTCCTGGCCGGTGAAGCTGACGGCCAGGTAGGCCTGGCAGCCGGTGTCCTTCAGCGGGTCCTGGGCGCGGTCCTGCAGCACCTCGGCGCAGTTGTCGCCCTGCCGGACGCCGTTGCGCCGCGCCCTGTACCCGGCGGCCTCGACGGGCCGCTGGGCGGGGAAGAAGTTGTCGACGTTGAGGCCTTCGGGGTCGGTGCGCGGCGGCGGGGCGCCCACGACCGGCGGCGTCTTGGCCGTGTCGTTGCGGGACGGGCCGAGTCCGGGTATGTAGTCGCCGGGCGTCGGGCGGGTGATGATCCATCCACCGGCCGCGACCACACCGACCATGACGATCCATCCGGCCGCACGGCGGGCCGTCAGCCGTCGGCCCCGCCTGCGGCCGGTGCCCGCCGCACCGATGTCGGCGCCCCCTCCGGTCCGCTGCCCTGCCTGGCCTTCCTGGCCCTCTCCCGGAGTCGGGGTGCGCTCCCCCTGCGTGGTCATGGCGCAGATTCTAAGCACCCTGGGGGTGGCCTGGATCACGGGGTCGGGGGGTTGTGGATCACTGCCCGTCCGGGGCGTCGGCGCCGGTCCGTCGCCGTCCGGCCGCGGTCCGCGCGCGGCCCGGGCGCGTGTCACCGCCGGGCCCGGCCACGCGTCACGGCAGGGCCCACGGCAGTGCCTGGCCGCACGTCACGGCAGTGCCCGGCCCCGCGTCCGCGCGAGGCGTCCGCCGCCGCCGCGCCGAACCGCCGACTACCCGCCGGTAACCGGCGGCCCGGTCCGCCGTCAAGCGCGTGACCAGCAGCGGAGCCGTGACCTTCGACACTGTGGCAATCGGCACATCCTCACACGCATCTTCTGGCGGGTTTGCTCTGGCGCCGCTCGATCACCAGCAGGCAGGATCGCCCCATGGATCTGCTCGATACCCTCACCGCCAAGGGCCTGCGCGGCGAAGTCCCGACCCGCGAGGAGGCCCTGGCCGTCCTCGCCACCACCGACGACGAGCTGCTCGACGTGGTCGCCGCGGCCGGCAGGGTGCGCCGCCGCTGGTTCGGTCGCCGGGTCAAGCTCAACTACCTGGTGAACCTGAAGAGCGGGCTCTGCCCGGAGGACTGCTCGTACTGCTCGCAGCGGCTCGGGTCCAAGGCCGAGATCCTCAAGTACACCTGGCTCAAGCCGGACCAGGCCGCCGACGCGGCCCGCGCCGGGGTGGCCGGCGGCGCCAAGCGGGTCTGCCTGGTGGCCAGCGGCCGCGGCCCGACGGACCGCGACATCGACCGGGTCACCGACACCATGGCCGCCATCAAGGAGGCCGACCCCGCGGTCGAGATCTGCGTCTGCCTCGGCCTGCTCTCCGACAACCAGGCGGAGCGGCTCAAGGCGGCCGGGGCCGACGCCTACAACCACAACCTCAACACCTCCGAGGGCACCTACGGCGACATCACCACCACCCACACCTACGCCGACCGGGTGGACACCGTGCGGAAGGCGCACGGCGCGGGACTGTCCGCCTGCTCCGGCCTGATCGCGGGCATGGGCGAGAGCGACGAGGACCTGGTCGACGTGGTGTTCGCCCTGCGCGAGCTCGGCTCGGACTCCGTCCCGGTCAACTTCCTGATCCCGTTCGAGGGCACCCCGCTCGCCAAGGAGTGGAACCTCACCCCGCAGCGCTGCCTGCGCATCCTCGCGATGGTCCGCTTCGTCAACCCGGACACCGAGGTGCGGATCGCCGGCGGACGCGAGGTGCACCTGCGCTCGATGCAGCCGCTCGGCCTGCACATCGCCAACTCGATCTTCCTCGGCGACTACCTGACCAGCGAGGGCCAGGCCGGGCAGGCCGACCTCGACATGATCAAGGACGCCGGCTTCGAGGTCGAGGGCGCCGGCGAGGCCACCCTGCCGCGTCACCGCGCGGACGTCGCCGAGGCCGCCGAGGCTGCTGCGGCCGCCGGTGGCTGCGGCACCGCGGCCTCCGCCTGCGGCAGCGGCGGCGGCTGCGGCCCGTGCGGCGGGCACTCCCACGCACCGGCCGGCCAGTCCTCGGCGGAGGGCGCCACGGCCGAGGAGGGCGCCGACGGGAACGACGAGCTGCGCAGCGACCTCGTCAAGGTGCGCCGCCGCGGCGCCGGTACCGAACTCGCGCCCAACGCCTGACACTTCGGACCGCGTTCGGATCACACGTCGGATCCCGGTCGAATCCGTTCGGATCCGACGCGGGTCCGGCGCGGGTCCGGCGCGGATCCCGTTCGGACCCGGCTCGATCACGTGTCGGATCCCGTTTCGGTTCACGTCGGAGAGATCTCACCATGCCCCAGCCACCCGCGGACACCCTGCTCGCACTGGACCGCGCCCACGTCTGGCACCCGTACGGGCCGATGCCCGGCACCGCCACCCCCTACCTGGTCGAGTCCGCCTCGGGGGTGCGGTTGCGCCTGGCCCGGCCCGTCGCGGGCGGGCAGCGGGAGCTGGTCGACGGGATGTCGTCCTGGTGGGCGGCGATCCACGGCTACCGGCACCCGGTGCTGGACGAGGCCGTGCGCGAGCAGCTGGGGCGGATGAGCCACGTGATGTTCGGCGGGCTCACCCACGAGCCGGCCGTCCGGCTGGCGGCGAAGCTGGTCGAGATCACGCCGGAGCCACTGCAACACGTCTTCCTCGCCGACTCGGGCTCGGTCGCCGTCGAGGTCGCGATGAAGATGTGCCTGCAGTACTGGCAGTCGACGGGACGGCCGCAGAAGCGCCGGCTGCTGACCTGGCGCGGCGGCTACCACGGTGACACCTTCCACCCGATGTCCGTCTGCGACCCGGAAGGCGGGATGCACCACCTGTGGGGCGGGGTGCTGCCCGGGCAGCTCTTCGCGCCGCAGCCGCCGGCCGGTTTCGACGCCCCGCTCGACCCCGACTACGCCCGGCAGTTCGAGGAGTTGATGGCGCGTCACGCGGACGAGCTGGCCGCCGTCATCGTCGAGCCGGTGGTCCAGGGCGCGGGCGGGATGCAGTTCCACTCCCCCGCCTACCTGCGGATGCTGCGCGAACTCTGCGACCGGTACGGGGTGTTGCTGGTCTTCGACGAGATCGCCACCGGATTCGGCCGCAGTGGCGCGCTGTTCGCCGCCGACCACGCGGGCGTCTCGCCGGACGTGATGTGCCTCGGCAAGGCATTGACCGGCGGCTACCTCACCCTGGCCGCCGCGCTGTGCACCGGCGAGGTCGCCGAGGGGATCAGCCGCGGCGAGATGCCGGTGCTCGCCCACGGGCCGACGTTCATGGGCAACCCGCTGGCCTGCGCGGTCGCGGGCGCCTCGCTGGACCTGCTGCTCGGGCAGGACTGGGCGGTGCAGGTCAAGCGCATCGAGACCGGCCTCGCCGCAGGCCTCGCGGAGGCGGCCGGACTGCCGGGCGTACGGGACGTACGCGTTCGCGGCGCCATCGGCGTCGTGCAGTTGGACCGTCCCGTGGACGTGCCCGCGGCCACCGAGGCGGCCGCCCGCGAGGGCGTCTGGCTACGGCCCTTCCGGGACCTGATCTACACGATGCCCCCCTACGTGACGGAGGACGAGGACGTGGCACGGATCGCTGCCGCCGTGACCGCCGCGGCGGTGGCGGGATGACCGCGCGCATCCTGTTCGTGACCGGGACCAACACCGACGTCGGCAAGACGGTCGCCACGGCGGCCCTCGCCTCGGCGGCACTGCGGGCGGGTCGCCAGGTCGCCGTGCTCAAGCCCGGCCAGACGGGTGTCGCCCCCGACGAGCCCGGGGACACGTCCGAAGTCCGGCGCCTCGCCGGTGAACTGACCTACCGCGAGCTGGTCCGGTACCCCGAGCCGCTGGCCCCCGACACCGCCGCCCGCCGGTCCGGACTGCCGTACCTCTCCCCCGCCGAGGTGGTGTCCGAGGTCGCCGACCTCGCCGACACCCACGACCTCGTCCTCGTCGAGGGCGCGGGCGGCCTGCTGGTCCGCTACGACGACGAGGGCCGCACCCTCGCCGACCAGGCCCGGGCCGTCCGCGCCGCCGGACTGCCGGCCGAAGTCCTGCTCATCGCGTCGGCCGGTCTCGGCACGCTCAACATCGTCTCCCTCACGGCGGAGGCCCTGGCCGCGCGCGACCTGCCGCTCACCGGCGTCGTGGTCGGCTCCTGGCCCGCCGCCCCCGGCCTCGCCGAACGCTGCAACCTCGCCGACCTCCCGCGCTCCGCCGGCGCCCCGCTGCTCGGCGCCCTGCCGGAACGGGCGGGCACGGCCGAGGACTTCGCCGCGCTCGCGGTCGCCTCCCTGGCCCCCGAGCTGGGCGGCAGTTGGGACGCGGAGCACTTCGCGCACGTCCACCGGCCCGCATAGGCCCGATGCGGGCCGGCTTCGCCCGAAGGGGTGATCCCTGCCCCCGAACCCCGGGCACGAGCGCTACCGGCTCAATACCGTTCCTCCCATGACAGACGGGCTGACCGTAGACGAGGCCCTGCGGGCCTTGGCCGCCCTGGAGGCGGCATGGAACGACGACGCCGAGGCACTGTCCGCCCTTGCGGCGGGCAGCGCCGACGAGCGGCCGTTGCCGGCGCTGGTCGCCGCGTACGGCGAACACGCCATGGACACCCTCATGGCGCTGGCCTTCGGCCTGCGCTCCAGCATGAGCGACGAGGAGATCGCCGAGATCTCCGACGCGGTCGGCTCCAACATCGGGGCGAGGATGAGCGCCCTGCTCACCCGGACCCTCAAGGCCTGGGGTGCCGTCACCGCCCCGGACGACCTCGGCGTCACCAGGATCATCGCCCACATCGTGATCGACGCGATGAGGGCCGTCACCGAGGATCCCAGCAAGACCGAGGTCCTGCCCCTGCTGGCCACCTTCCGCAGCTACGCCCTCAACGGCACCTGAGCTTGATCTTTAACCTCGCGCGGCGAGGTGGGCCTGGAGCGTGGGTTCGCGTTTGACGGTCTTGCCCACGTCGTGGCGGGGCGCCGGCTTGCGGT
>NZ_JOHO01000018.1 GCF_000719705.1 Streptomyces sp. NRRL S-350
GCTTTGCCGCCCCGGTCTCCCGCGGCGACTCCGGAACTGTACGGGGACGGGCCCGCCACATGCAAATCGCCCCCGCCCGGGCTTCCGGGCAGGGGCGATGAGAGCCGATCGGGCGCCGATCAGGACTGCGTCCGGGGTGCTCAGCGGACCTCGGTGATCTCCGGGCCGCGCGCGAACGGGTCGATCGAGGCGCCGCCGAAGCGGTTCTCGCCCTCGCCGGCGTTGGCGGCCGCCCCGCCACCGTCGGCCACCATCTGGGCGTCCTCGGGAAGCTTCAGCACGATCGGGTCGCGCGGGGCCATCGGGGAGTCACCGCGCACGACGACCGTCTGGCGGAAGACCTGCTCAAGGATCCCGGCCATCTCCGGCTGCACCGCCGCCTGGCCCGAGATCACACCGCGCAGGAACCAGCGCGGGCCGTCGCAGCCGACGAACCGCACCAGCTGGACGCCCTGGGTGCCGTCCGGGAGCTGCACCGGGACCTGGGCGCGGAGGTGCCAGCCGAGCGGGCCCTCCTCCTCGTCGATGAGGCCGCCCTGGGCGGTGATGCCGTTGGCGATCTCCTCCCGGACCTCGCCCCAGATGCCCTCCGACTTCGGGGCCGCGAAGGCCTGGAGCTGGATGGCGCTGTTGCCGAGCACGAGGGTCGCGGCCACGATCGCGTCACCGGCGACCTCGACGCGCAGCTCCATGCCCTCGACTCCGGGGACCAGCAGACCCCCGAGGTCGACTCGCCCCTCCTCGGGGTTCTCCAGCTCGGAGTGGTCCCACGGACCGTCCGGCCGCGGGGCCGGCGGCAGGCCGACCTTGTCGGCCGGGTCCAGCTCGGTCACGTTCTCGCTCTCGGCGGAACCTTCGACGTCATCGGCCGTCTCGTCGGCGCTGATGGCGTCGTCGGCGAGCTGCTCGACAGCGTCCTCGCTCTTCTGGCGACGACGGAACACGGTCACTGTCCTTCCCGGTCCAAGACCGATGCGAATACCTGCTCGGCTTCCTGCGAGGCCGCGGGCATGCTAGACCGCGGCGTGGCCGCCGGTCGACCCGAACCCGCCCTCGGCGCGGGCCGACCCCGGCAGCTCCTCCACCTCGTGGAAGCGGGCCTTCTCGACCTGCTGGATCACCAGCTGGGCGATCCGGTCCCCTCGGCGGAAGCTGACCCCCTCGCGCGGGTCCAGATTGACGACGATCACCTTGATCTCTCCACGGTACCCGGCATCGACCGTCCCCGGGGCGTTCACGAGGGCAACTCCGCAACGAGCTGCGAGCCCGGAGCGGGGGTGGACGAAGGCCGCGTAGCCGTCCGGGAGGGCGACGGCGATGCCGGTGGGCAGGACGGCCCGCTCGCCGGGGGCCAGCTCGGCGTCCACGGTGGTGCGCAGATCGGCGCCGGCGTCCCCGGGCTGCGCGTAGGCGGGCAGCGGCAGCTCGGGGTCGATGCGCTTGATCAGGACGTCCAGCTGCGGGCGGGGGGTGTCGCTCAAGGGTTCACCTCAAAGGCTCGTGCGCGCTTCATCAGATCCGGGTCGTCGAGGACCTTCTCGATGTCCTCGGGGCGACCGTGCGTGGTGAAGTGTTCCAGCTTCACCTGGACGAACAGCGCCTGAGCGCGTACGGCGACCGGTCCGTCCGGGCCGCCGATCCGTGCCTCGGCGGCGCTGTAGATCTTGCGGCCGTGCACGCCGGTGACCCAGGCGCGCAGGTGCAGCACCGAGTCGACGGGCACCGGGCAGAGGAAGTCGGTCTCCAGCCGGCCGGTCACGGCGGGGGCGTGCAGCAGCCAGTTGAGCGTGCCGAGGGTCTCGTCCATGGCGGTGGTCAGCACGCCGCCGTGGGCCAGGCCGGGGCCGCCCTGGTGGACGTCCCGGACGGTGAACTCGGCCGTCACGTCGAGTCCTTGGCCCGCGACCGCGTCGATCCGCAGGCCGCCGGGGTGCTGCGGGCCGCAGCCGAAGCAGTGCTCGTAGTGCGAGCCGAGCCTGCTGCCGGGAGCCGGCGCCTCGGGTGCGCGCGGCGGCAGGACGGCGTCCGGCGGCGGGGTGGTCGGGGTCGGCGGGGTCGGCGGGGTGGTCGAGGACGGTGGCATCGGGGGCTCCGGCCGGTCGGTGGGGCTGTGGGGGGCTGTCGTACCGGTCACGGCGCCCCACCCTACCCAGGGGTAGGTAGGCGCCCGGTGGGGGTGGCGTCCCGGGGCGGGCGTCAGGGCGCCCACAATGGAGGGCATGTACGACGAACGCCTCACGGTGCCGCGCTCCTGGTGGCTGCTCCCGGTCGCAGTGGGCCTCACGCTCGCGCTGATCCTGATCCGGGTCAGCGGCCCGGCCGCGCTGGTCGGGCTGGTGGTCGGCATCGCCGCCGGCGCGGTCGCGATCAGCAGCTACGGCTCGGCCCGGATCCGCGTGGTCCAGGGTTCGCTGGTGGCCGGTCCGGCCCGGATCCCGGTGGACGCGCTCGGTGCCGCTCAGGCGCTGAGCCCGGCCGAGGCGGCGGCCTGGCGCGGCCCCAAGGCCGATCCCCGTGCCTTCATGCTGCTGCGCAGCTACGTCCCGACGGCGCTGCGGATCGAGGTGACCGACCCGGCCGACCCGACGCCGTACCTCTACCTGTCGACCCGCTCGCCGATGAAGCTGGCGGAGGCGTTGGAGGAGGCCCGCCGCCGCGCCCGCGCCTGACGCGCCCCGGGCCTCGGAGGGCCGGAAAGCCCCGAGGGCCCGGAAGCCCGGGAGCCCGAGGGCCTGAACAGGAGACCGGAAAACGGAGAGGGACGGTTCCGCTGCTGCGGGACCGTCCCTACGACTTCGTACGGGCCGACGCGTCGGCCGACTCCGTCCTACCGGGGCCGTCCCTCCGGACGGCTCCCGGACCTGCCGGCCGGCCCCGCTGCCCGGGGCCGGAAGGAGCGGTGTGCCGGTCCCGCGGGGTCCGCGGGCACCGGGCCCTGTCCGCCGCGGTGCTCAGGCGCCGCAGTCCCGGCAGATCGGGTTGCCGTTCTTCTCGCTGTAGAGCTGGCTGCGGTGGTGGACCAGGAAGCAGCTCATGCAGGTGAACTCGTCGGCCTGCTTCGGCAGCACCCGGACGGCGAGCTCCTCGTTCGAGAGGTCGGCGCCGGGGAGCTCCATGCCCTCGGCGGCGTCGAACTCGTCGACGTCGACGGAGCCGCCGCCCTTGTCGTTCCGCCGAGCCTTGAGCTCCTCGATGCTGTCTTCGTTGAGCTCGTCGTCGGTCTTGCGTGGGGTGTCGTAGTCGGTTGCCATTTTTCGCTCTCCCCCTCCGGGTTTGTGCGGTGTGTGCGGTATCTCCAGCGCACGTAACGCATGGGGGGTCGGTCTTGTGCCCGACCCGAGGCGGAGATTTTGCCTTACTTCAAGCCTTGTTACTCAATCGACACTCAGCCCGGGGTCCATCGGGGTGATCCTCGGGGCTGCGGAAGGCCTCACGCTGGGCCATCCCCACCCTGCGTCGAGCCCGCCAAACCGACCACGCACAGTGAGCAAGGGTGGCGCGAGTTGCCGCTCAATCCCTTGCCCACCAGGGATGCCGCCCGATCCGACGAGTCCGCCCGGAGGCGAAATCCGGTCACGGACGGCGACCGACACCGCCGACCAGGTGATCACTCTCCGGGGTCGCCCGAAATCGTGGAGCGACACGGTGTGAGCTTGGTCACGTTCAGAATCTTCCGGGCAAAATACGGAAAATCCACCCACTCCGACTGTCCGGCCGACGGCCCTAGCCGGCGTTCTGCCGGGCCGCCCGGCGCGCCGCGAGCGCGGCCTGGCGCTCCTCGAACTTCCGCGCCTGCGAGTCCAGACCGTCCAGGAAGACGCCGAGCTCGTTCTGCGCCTGCAGCCCCTCCGGGCCGAGGCCGCCGATCTCCATCACCTTGAGCTTGCGCAGCACCGGCTGCAGCACGTCGTCGTGGTGGATGCGCAGGTTGTACACCCCGCCGATGGCGATCTGCGCGGCGGCGCGCTCGAAGCCGGGGATCCCGTGGCCGGGCATGCGGAAGTCGGTGACGACGTCGGCGATGGCGCGCATGGCCTGGTCGGGGGCGATCTCCAGGGCGGCCTTCAGCAGGTTCCGGTAGAAGACCATGTGCAGGTTCTCGTCGTTGGCGATCTTCGCCAGCAGCTGCTCGCAGAGCGGGTCGCCCGCGTACTTGCCGGTGTTGCGGTGGGAGATGCGGGTGGCCAGCTCCTGGAAGGCCACGTACGCGACGGAGTGCAGCATGCTGTGCGCGTTGTCGGACTCGAAGCCCTCCGACATGTGGCTCATCCGGGCCCGCTCCAGCTCCACCGGGTCGACGGCCCGGGTCGCCAGCAGGTAGTCCCGAATGGCTATGCCGTGCCGCCCCTCCTCGGCCGTCCAGCGGTGCACCCAGGTGCCCCAGGCGCCCTCCCGGCCGAACATGCTGGCGATCTCGTGGTGGTAGCTGGGGAGGTTGTCCTCGGTCAGCAGGTTCACGACCAGGGAGACCCGGCCCAGCGCGGTCACCTGCGACTGCTCCAGCGACCAGGCCTCGCCGCCCAGCACGCCGTCGAAGTCGCGGCCCTGGCTCCACGGGACGTACTCGTGCGGCATCCACTCCTTGGCGACGCCCAGGTGGCGGTCGAGCTCCTTCTCCACGACCTCTTCGAGGGCCAGGATCAGCCGGGTGTCGGTCCAGCCGCTCGTTCCGAGCGAGGTGCTGCTCTGCACAGGGGCGATGGTCATGGTCTTGCTCCCGGGGTACGGCACGCGCGGGGGGACGGGCGCGTTGGGCGGGCACACGTCGTACGGACCCGTCGGCGAACGCTCCGACGGACTCACCTACGGTTGCGTAGGTTACGACACCGTAAGTTGCCCGGGGCGGAAAAGACAAGCCGCCCCCGCCAGGCCTTATGTCTTCTTCACAGGCTTGGCGGGGGCGGCTGGGGACGGTCGCCCACGGAACGGGGCGGTCAGCCCTGCGGTGAGGGGATGCGGACCCGCATGGTCAGGCCCCCGCCGGCGCGCGGCGTGGCCTCCACGGTGCCGCCGTGGGCGCGCACCACCGAGCGGACGATGGACAGGCCGAGACCGACCCCCTTGTCGCTGCGGGTGCGGTCGGCGCCCTTGACCCGCCGGAACGGCTCGAAGATGTGCTCCAGCTCGTAGCCGGGCACCACCGGGCCGGTGTTGGAGACCACCAGCTCGCCGCCGCCCGGCACCGCGGCCGTGGCCAGCTCGACCCAGCCCCCCGGGGTGTTGTAGCGCACGGCGTTCTGCAGCAGGTTGAGCGCGAGCCGCTCCAGCAGCACGCCGTTGCCCGCCACCACGGCCGGGTCGAGCTTCGAGCGCAGCTCGACCTCGCGCTTGTCCGCCTCGGCCCTGGTCTGCTCCAGCGCCCGGGTGGCCACCTCGGACATCTCCACCGGGCGGCGGTCGGTCAGCTCGTTCTCGCTGCGGGCGAGCAGCAGCAGGCCCTCCACCAGCTGCTCGCTGCGCTCGTTGGTCGCCAGCAGGGTCCGGCCCAGCTGTTGCAGGTCGGTCGAGGCGGCCGGGTCGGAGAGCTGCACCTCCAGCAGCGTGCGGTTGATCGCCAGCGGGGTGCGCAGCTCGTGCGAGGCGTTGGCGACGAAGCGGCGCTGGGAGTCGAAGGAGCGGTCCAGCCGGTCCAGCATGTCGTCGAAGGTGTCGGCGAGCTCCTTGAGCTCGTCGTCCGGCCCGTCCAGCTCGATCCGCCGGTGCAGGTCGGAGGAGGCCACGTCGCGGGCGGTGCGGGTGATCCGGCCGAGTGGGCGCAGCACCCGGCCGGCCATCGCGTAGCCGGCCGCGAAGGCGATCACGGCGAGGCAGACCAGCATGGTGAGGGACTTGCGGAGCAGGGTGTTGAGCGCGGAGTCGGAGCGCGACAGGTAGTCGGCGGCCTGCAGGTCGTTGAACTGCGCGCTGTCCATCGTGGTGCTGGTGCCGTTGGGGCCGCTGACCTGGACGAAGTTGCCGTTGAAGTTGAACTTGCGCGGCTGCAGGTAGGAGACGGCGTCCTGGAAGAACACGTACATCAGCAGCAGCAGCACCACGCCGGCCATCAGGAACATCCCGCCGTAGAGCAGGGTGAGCCGCATCCGGATGGTGGGGCGGAAGGGCAGCCAGGCGAGTACGCCGTCGCCGGGGACGTACCGTCCGCCCTGGTGGGCGCGCGGAGGGTGCAGGGGCTTGGGCGGTACGGCGCGCGGGCCGCCGGCGGGCGCGCCGGAGGGCCCGCCGGCCGGGGGCGGGGTGGTCATGATCGTCCTCTCGGGGCGTCCGCCGGGGCGGGCGCGGGGTGGTGGAATCCCGGGGTCGGGCCCCTCGTGAAGGGGATCCGCGGGGCGGATCCAGGGTGGTCAGATCCGGTAGCCGGAGCCCGGCACGGTGACGATCACCGGCGGGTCGCCGAGCTTGCGGCGCAGTGTCATGACGGTGACGCGCACGACGTTGGTGAACGGGTCGGTGTGCTCGTCCCAGGCCTTCTCCAGGAGTTGCTCGGCGGAGACGACGGCGCCGCCGGCCCGCATCAGGACCTCCAGCACGGCGAACTCCTTGGGCGCGAGCTGGACGGTGCGGCCGTCGCGGATCACCTCGCGCCGGCCGGGGTCGAGCGAGATGCCGGCGCGCTCCAGGACCGGAGGCAGCGGGATGGTCGCGCGGCGGCCCAGCGCCCTTACCCGGGCGACGAGTTCGCTGAAGGCGAACGGCTTGGGAAGGTAGTCGTCCGCGCCGATCTCCAGGCCCTCGACCCGGTCGCTGATGTCGCCGGAGGCGGTCAGCATGATCACCCTGGTCGCCAGGCCCTGCTCGACCACCTTGCGGCAGACGTCGTCGCCGTGGACCAGCGGGAGGTCGCGGTCCAGGACCACCACGTCGTAGTCGTTGACCGCGATGCGCTGGAGCGCGGCCTCCCCGTCGTACACCACGTCGACGGCCATCGCCTCGCGGCGCAGGCCGGTCGCGACGGCCTCGGCAAGCAGCTGCTCGTCCTCGACGACGAGAACCCGCACGGTCGTTGTCCCTTCTCCAGGCCGGCCCCGGAAGCGGACGCACGGCTCCGACGGTGCCTCCATCCTGCCTGGTCCTGCGGTAAAGCAGCGATAAGCTGCCCCAGGGGCAGGGGGTCCGGGCCCTCGGCGGTGACCGTTCGCGTCGGGAACAGTCCGGTTGGACTGTGACAGGGGCAACTTTCTTCCGCCGGGAGGTTTCCCGGCCCTCCCCGTGGGGAGGACAGCTGCACACCCGCGATCCGGCTATTGGTCGATCGCACCCACCCGCCGTGCGTTCATCCGCGCCGGCCCTGGGGCATGGGACATCACCGGGAGCGGCCGAAGGCCGTCTCCGCGCCTGACCGGAGAGCCACCACCTGCCGGCCGGGGCGCTGTCACCGGCTGGACCTCCTCGGGGCGGAGAGCGCACGACCGTGCACGTCCGACACAGTAAGGGGGCCCGTATGGACGCCTTCAAGGCCGGAATCCTGCAGCGCATCGCCAACGCGGAGCAGGATCTGCACCGCGCGATCGAGGCCGGGGACGAGTTCCTCGCCGAGGTGGAGCAGTCCGAACTGGACGACCTCCGCCGACTCGCCGCCGAGCACGGCGTGGACACGGTGCTGGAGCGCCACCGCACCGCTGCCTGACCCGTTCGGCACTTCCGACCCGTCGCCGGAACTCCGGCACCAGCGGCCCTGCGGGGGCCGTGCGAAACCTCAGGCCCTGGCATCCCCCGTGTGCCAGGGCTCTTCGCATGCCCGGGGCCGGCCGGCTCCGGGCATGCCGTGTCCGGCCGTCAGTCCGTCCAGGCGCGCAGCGCGGTCAGGCGTTCCTGCAGCGGCTCGTAGACGCCCGGGGCGGCGGCCACGGTGAGCTCGCCGCCCGGGCCGTGCCCGGGGCGGCCGCCGACCAGGGCGCCGGCCTCGGCGGCGATCAGGCAGCCCGCCGCGCGGTCCCACGGGGCGAGGCCGCGTTCGTAGTAGCCGTCCAGCCGCCCGGCGGCGACGTCGCACAGGTCCACCGCGGCCGCCCCGCCCCGGCGGACGTCCCGCACCTCGGGCATCAGCGCCAGCAGCACCTCGGCCTGGCGCACCCGCACCGCCTGGACGTAGTTGAAGCCGGTGGCGATCAGCGCCTGGCCCCACGGCGGGGCCGGTCGGGCCGAGAGCGGCCGGCCGTTCAGCCGGGCGCCGCGGCCCAGGACGGCGTGGAACAGCTCGTCGCGGGCCGGGGCGTGGACCACGCCGACGACCGCCCGGCCGTCCACCTCCGCGGCCACGCTGACCGCCCAGGACGGCAGGCCGTACAGGTAGTTGACCGTGCCGTCGAGCGGGTCCACGACCCAGCGCACCCCGCTGGTGCCGGGCCGCTCGGCGCCCTCCTCGCCGAGGTAGCCGTCCGTCGGGCGGCGGTCGGTGATCAGTTCAAGGGCGAGCTTCTCGGAGGCGAGGTCCATCTCGGTGACCACGTCGACCGGGCTGCTCTTGGTGCCGGCGACGCCGAGGTCGGCGGGTCGGCCGTCGCGCAGCAGGGCACCGGCCTGCCGGGCCACGTCCAGGGCGACGTCCAGCAGGTCGTCGAGGAGCCGGTCGTCCGGCTGGGCGGGGGTGGGCACGGGATTCTCCTCCGGAGCGGCGGTGAGCGGCAGTGGGCAGCGGCGAGACGGTGAAGCAGTGGGGCGGTGAAGCGGTGAAGCGGGAGTGGGCGGTCGGGCCGGGCGGTCAGCGCTCGGCGACGGCCGGGCGCGGGGCGCGCGGGTTGGGGCAGCAGGCCACCGCGCACACGTCGTGGCTGGGGCCGAGCCTGCCGAGGGCGCAGCGGGTCACGCTCTCGCCGCGCTCGGTGGCGGCTCGTTCCAGGACCAGCTCGCGCACGGCCGCGGCGAACCGCGGGTCGGCGCCGACGGTGGCGGCGCGGGCCACCGGCAGGCCGAGTTCGGCGGCCTTGGCGGCGGCCTCGGTGTCGAGGTCGTACTTGACCTCCATGTGGTCGGAGACGAAGCCGATCGGCACCATCACCACGGCGGGCGCGCCCTCGGCGTGCCGGGCCGCCAGGTGGTCGCAGATGTCGGGTTCCAGCCACGGGGTGTGCGGGGCGCCGCTGCGGCTCTGGAACACCAGCTCCCAGGGCCGGTCGGCGACCCCGGTGTGCTCGGCGACGGTCGCTGCGATCAGCCGGGCCACGTCCAGGTGCTGGGCGACGTAGGCGCCGCCCGGCGTGCCTCGGGCCGGGTCGTCCGGGGCGCCGGAGGCCTCGGCCATGGCGTCCGGGATGGAGTGGGTGGTGAACGCCAGCCGGGCGCCGGCCCGGACGGACTCGGGCAGTTCCGCCAGCGCGGCGAGGGTGGCGTCGGCCATCGGCTCGACGAAGCCGGGGTGGTTGTAGAAGTGCCGCAGCTTGTCGACCCGCAGGGCGGGCACGCCCTCGGCGGCCAGGGCCGCCAGCGCGTCGGCGAGGTTCTCCCGGTACTGGCGGCAGCCCGAGTAGCCGGCGTAGGCGCTGGTCGCGAGCACGGCGATCCGTCGGTGGCCGTCGGCGGCCATCTCCCGCAGGGTGTCGACCAGGTAGGGCGCCCAGTTCCGGTTGCCCCAGTACACCGGCAGGTCCAGCCCGTGGTCGGCGAAGTCCTTGCGCAGCGCGGCGAGCAGTTCGCGGTTCTGCTCGTTGATCGGGCTGATCCCGCCGAACAGGAAGTAGTGCTTGCCCACTTCCTTCAGCCGCTCCTTGGGGATGCCGCGGCCGCGGGTGACGTTCTCCAGGAAGGGGACCACGTCCTCGGGGCCTTCGGGCCCGCCGAAGGACAGGAGCAGCAGGGCGTCGTACGGGGCGGCGCCGGAGGGGGAGGGTTTGCGCGCGTCGGACATGGCACCGATCCTGCCACTGAGGGGTCGGGCACCGTCGGCGGGGCCGCGCAGGCGCCCGAAAAATAGCGTTTGCCAACCTACGTAAGCTGTGATTACCAGCCTTGTACCTTACCCTCAACCTCCCCGTCCGGAGCTCCCTTGCTGTCCAGCTACCGCCGGATATTCGCCTCCCCCGGCACTCTGGCCTTCTCCTCCGCCGGCTTCGTCTCCCGCCTGCCGATCTCCATGACCGGCATCGGCATCGTGACGATGCTCTCCCAGCTGAGAGGCTCGTACGGTGTCGCGGGTCTGGTCTCGGCCACCCTGGCGGTCTCCGCCGCCGTCCTGGGCCCGCAGGTCTCCCGGCTGGTCGACCGGCACGGGCAGCGCCGGATCGTCCTCCCCGCCATGGCGCTCACCATCGTCGCCGTGGTCGGCCTGCTGCTCTGCGCCCGGCTGAAGGCCCCGGACTGGACGCTGTTCGTCTTCGCGGCGGGCATGGGCGTCATGCCGAGCACCGGCGCGATGGTCCGCGCCCGCTGGGCCCACCTCTACCGCGACGACGCCCCCGGGCTGCACACCGCCTACTCCTTCGAGGCCGTCGTCGACGAGGTCTGCTTCATCGTCGGCCCGATCCTCTCCATCGGCCTGGCCACCTCGGTCTTCCCCGAGGCCGGGGTCCTGCTCGCCGGGGTCTTCCTCGCCGTCGGCGTGCTGCTGTTCGCCGGGCAGCGCTCCACGGAGCCGCCGGTCCACCCGGCCGCCCGGCACCAGGGCCGCTCGGTCATCCTCAACCCCGGCCTGCAGGTGCTGATCCTGACCTTCGTCGCCACCGGCGCGATCTTCGGCTCGGTCGAGGTCGTCACCGTCGCCTTCGCCGAGGCCCAGGGCCACAAGGCGATCTCCAGCGTGATCCTCGCCCTGTGGGCGCTCGGCTCCTGCCTGGCCGGCGTGGTCTACGGCGCGCTCAAGGTCACCGGCTCGCCGGCCACCCGCTTCTTCCTCGGCGTGGTGTTCATGGCCGTCAGCATGGTGCCGCTGCTGCTGGTCGCCCACGCGGTGCGCGGCGTCGGCGGCCTGGTCGCGGTCGGCGGCGCGCTGCTGATCGCCGGCATCGCCATCTCCCCCACCCTGATCTCCGCGATGGCCCTGGTCGAACGGCTCGTCCCGGCCGCCCAGCTGACCGAGGGCATGACCTGGACGACCACCGGCCTCGCCCTCGGCGTCGCGGTCGGCTCCTCCGCCGGCGGCTGGGTCGTCGACGCCTCCGGCGCCGCGGCCGGGTACTGGGTGCCGCTGGCCGCCGGCGGCCTCGGCGTGGTCGCCGCCCTCGCCGGGCTGGGCCGCCTGCACGCCGGACTCGGCTCCGGACACCTCCCGGGGGAAGCCGCCGAAGGGCCTGACCGGACCGTAGACGTCGAACGGTGAACTGACTAGCCTCGCCCTACCCGCGGCCCTACCCGCGGGTAGGGCGGCCGCGCCGCCCCGGACCGCGCCGACCTGTTCGGCCCCGGAGCAGGAGGCAGCCAATGCCCCAGGCCAGTACCGCGAACCGCCCCCGGTGGACCAACTGGGCCGGCAACCAGAGCGCCCGGCCGGCCCGGACCGCCGCCCCCGGCACCGCGGAGGAACTGGCCAAGGAGATCCTCCGCGCCGCCGAACAGGGCCGCACCGTCAAAGCCGTCGGCTCCGGCCACTCCTTCACCGCGATCGCCTCCGCCGGCGACGGCGTCCAGATCCGCCCGCACTCGCTCACCGCCGTCCGCGGGATCGACCGCGAGGCCGGCACCGTCACCGTCGAGTCCGGCCTCCCGCTGCACCGGCTCAACCGGCTCCTCGCCGCCGAGGGCCTCTCCCTCACCAACATGGGCGACATCGAGGTCCAGACCGTCGCCGGCGCCACCAGCACCGGCACCCACGGCACCGGCCGCGACTCCGGCTCGCTCGCCGCCCAGATCCGGGCCCTGGAGATCGTCCTCGCCGACGGCACCGTCCGGCGCTGCTCCCCCACCGAGGACCCCCGGCTCTTCCAGGGCGCCCGGCTCGGCCTCGGCGCCCTCGGCGTGATCACCGCGCTCACCTTCGGCGTCGAACCGGCCTTCCTGCTCAGCGCGCACGAGCAGCCGATGGCCTTCGACGAGGTGCTGGAGCGGCTGGACGACCTCACCGCCGTCAACGAGCACTTCGAGTTCTACTGGTTCCCGCACACCGACCGCTGCTCCACCAAGCGCAACAACCGCAGCCAGGGCCCGGCCGCCCCGCTGCCCCGGTTCAAGGAGTGGCTGGAGGACGACTTCCTCTCCAACACCGTCTGGGAGGGTGCCTGCCGGGTCGGCCGGCGCTTCCCCCGCGCCATCCCCTCGATCGCCGCACTGGCCAGCCGCGCCTGGTCCGACCGCAGCTACACCGACACCGCGCACAAGGTGTTCACCAGCCCGCGCAGGGTCCGCTTCGTGGAGATGGAGTACGCGGTGCCCCGCGCCGCCGTCGCCGGGGTGCTGCGCGAACTGAAGGCCCTGATCGAGCGCTCCGACTGGAAGGTCAGCTTCCCCGTCGAGGTGCGCTTCGCCCCCGCCGACGACCTCTGGCTCTCCACCGCCTCCGGCCGGGACAGCGCCTACATCGCCGTCCACCTCTACCGGGGCACCGCCGACCGGGGCTACTTCACCGGTGTCGAACGGCTGATGACCGCCCATCAGGGCCGCCCGCACTGGGGCAAGCTGCACACCCGCGACGCCGAGTACCTGGCCGGCGTCTACCCACACTTCGCCGACTTCACCGCGCTGCGCGACGAGGTCGACCCACAGCGGGTCTTCGGCAACGACTACCTGCGCCGGGTGCTCGGGGCATAGCCGCCCGGGCGCTCGGGGACTCGGGGACTCGGGGCTTAGCCGCCCGGGCGCTCGGGCGTCCGCTGCATCTGGCGTCCGGCGGCCCAAGCGCCCGGGCCCGGCTGCCGGGGCCCGGCTGTCCGGTCAGTCCGCCGGGGCCCGGTCCGCGGGGGTCTCCACGGGCGGCGAGGCCACCGGCGCCTGCGGAGACCCGCTCCCCGGGCCGGGCTGCGGCGATGTGGCCCCGCCGGTGGGCTTCCCGCCGCCCGCCGACGGGGAGGCACCGGCGGACGGGCTCGCGCTCGCGCTCGCGCTCGGGCCCGCCGAGGGCGAGGCCGTCGGGCCGGTGCTCGGGGTGTCGGTGGGCTCCCGGCTCGGCCGCGTCGTCGCCGAGGTGGCGGCGCCACCGGACGGCGTGGCCTCCGGACCGCGCCCGCCGCCCGGCGCCTGCCGATCCGTCGGGGCGTCCTGCGGCCGGGAGGACGTGGGGGCGACCGACCCGCCGAACGAGGTGCCGTTGCCGGACTCGCCCTTGACCGTCGCCGACACCGGCTGACCGGTGGCCAGCTCGAACGCCACGATCGGCGTCATCGCCAGCACGAACACCAGCCCCGACACGACCGCGTAGCCCTTCCACGTCCACCGCCGACGCGCCCGCACCACCTGCGGCTCGTTCCACTCGGAGGTGACCGCCGGCGACGGCGTCGGCCGCCCCGACCCCACCGGCACCAGGCGCAGCGCGTCCGCGCTCCGGTTCGGCTTCCGGTCCACCGCCACGCGCAGTTGTTCGCCGGTCCGTTTGAAGAGGTGCTGGAACACCGCGCCCCCGGTGGTGGCCCCGATGCTCACCACGGCAGCGCCCATGATCGTTCCGTACACGCCCAGTTCGGAGGCCAACAGCGCGCCCACTACGGCGGCCAGCGCACTCGCCGCGACCTGAGCCGCACTCAGATCGATCCGCCTGCGCTCCTCCTCGCCCTCCCCGACGGGGCTCCGCTCCGACATCGACATCCCTCGGTCCGTACGACTGTTCCTCGAACAAGCCACTCCATCTTGCCCAAAGAAGGACACAAGGGACGAAAATGCGGTTCTGCGCGCCCGGATTGTGTGAAGATGATCACCGTTCATCCGGTGGCGGCCCGCCGCCGGGGGCGGACGCTCTTGAGATTCCCGTGAATCGCGGGAGACTTGAGCGGCGAGCCGCCCCTCCGGATGCCACGAATGGAGTACTGTTCGTAAAGCCCGAGCCTTGGGTCGACTTGTCGACTGCGCCGACACCCGGCAGCTTGACGAGGAGCCACGGAACGGGCACGCACGGCGACGCCAGTCCCGGACCGTCGCGAACACTCCGCGTGCGAGGACGGCCGGGACACCCAGGCGCGACGTCGACGTATGGCGTGGCAAAAAGGCAACCGTGCCACAGCGGTGTGACCGGGCGTAAGCCCGACACGCCGGGGAACTCAGCAAGGTTGTGGCCAGTCGCGAGTGGGCAGGCCACACTCAGTACGGGAGCAGCGACGCAGGTGACGTCGGCAGGCACCACCCGGGAGGTAACCGTGCCCGAACTGCGGGTTGTGGCCGTCAGCAACGACGGCACACGGCTGGTGCTCAAGGCTGCCGACAGCACGGAGTACACCCTCCCCATCGACGAGCGGCTGCGCGCCGCCATCCGCGGGGACCGCCCGCGCCTCGGCCAGATCGAGATCGAGGTCGAGAGCCACCTCCGCCCCCGGGACATCCAGGCCCGGATACGAGCCGGTGCCTCCGCCGAGGAGGTCGCCCAGGCCGCCGGGATCTCCGTCGACCGCGTCCGCCGCTTCGAGGGCCCGGTCCTCGCCGAGCGCGCCTTCATGGCCGAGCGCGCCCGCAAGACCGCCATCCGCCGCAACGGCGAGTCCCCCGGCCCGCAGCTCGGCGAGGCCGTCGCCGAGCGGCTCGCGCTGCGCGGCGCCGAGAAGGACACCGAACGCTGGGACTCCTGGCGGCGCGACGACGGCACCTGGGAGGTCATCCTCTACTACCGGGCCGACGGCGAGGGCCGCAGCGCCTCCTGGACGTACGACCCGCCCCGGCGCCTGGTCCAGCCCAACGACGACGAGGCCCGCGCGCTGATCGGCGAGAACGTCGAGCGCGAGGAGGAGTCGGTCTTCCCGTTCATCCCGCGGATCGCCCGGCTCCCCCAGGACCGGCCGCCCCGCCCGATGATCGACCGGCCCTCCGCCGACCGCATCATGTCGGCCCGCGAGGTCCGCGAGTCGCGGGAGGCCACCGCCGAGTCCCGGGACTCGCTGACCAGCCTGCTCGACGTGGTCCCCGCCTTCCGCGGCGACCTCGCCGTCGGCACCCCCGCCCCGGTCGAGCCGGTGCCCGCGGAGGTCGCCGAGGAGAGCGAGGAGCCGGCGGCGGCAGCGGCCGCGGCCGCCCCGGCGGTCGGCGCGGGCTCGGCCTACGCCGACATCCTGATGCCGCGCGCCGTCGCCCCGCACCGCGAACGCCTGGTCGGCACCACCGACCGGCAGGCCGAGGCGGACGGCGTCCGGCCCGGGCGCCGGGCCACCGTGCCCAGCTGGGACGAGATCGTCTTCGGCAGTCGGCGCAAGAAGCAGGAGTAGCGGCGAGCCGGACCAGGCAGCGGAGCCGGCCGCGCGAGTGGGCAGAGACGCCGGAAGGGGCGGGAGGCCGGGCCTCCCGCCCCTTCCGGCGTTCCCGGGCTCAGCCCGGCTGCTCGGTGACCGCCACCGGTCGGCTCGCGTCGCTCGACCACTCGCTCCACGACCCCGGGTACAGCGTGGCCGGCAGCCCCGCCACCTCCAGCGCCAGGATCTGGTGTGCCGCCGTCACTCCCGAACCGCAGTACACCGCGGTCTCCCGGTCCCCCGCGCCCAGCTCCCGGAACCGGGCCGCCAGCTCGGCGGCCGGGCGGAACCGCCCGTCCGGGCCCACGTTCCCGGCCGTCGGCGCCGACACCGCACCCGGGACGTGCCCGGCCCGCGGATCCACCGGCTCCGACTCGCCCCGGTACCGCTCCCCCGACCGGGCGTCCAGCAACAGGCCGCTGCGCGCCCAGGCCGCGGCACCGTCCGCGTCCACCGTCGGCAACTGCCCCGGCACCGGCTTGAAGTCGCCCTCCCCGGGCTCCGGCACCTCGGTCGTCACCGGCAGCCCGGCCGCGAGCCAGGCCGCGAACCCGCCGTCCAGCACCCGGACGTCCCGGTGCCCGGCCCAGCGCAGCAGCCACCAGGCCCGTGCCGCCGCCATCGAAGCCGCGCCGTCGTACACCACGACCGGCCGCTGCCCGCTCACCCCGAAGCGGCGCATCGCCGCACCGAACTCCTCCGGGTCCGGCAGCGGGTGGCGCCCGCCCCGGCCGGGGGCGCCGGGCGGGGCGGCGAGGTCCCGGTCCAGCTCGACGAAGTGCGCACCGGGCAGGTGCCCGGCCCGGTACTCCTCGGCCGCGGTCGGGCCGCCCGGCACCGCACCGACCAACTGGTAGCGCACGTCCAACAGCACCGGCGGGCGCGCGGAGGCGAGCGCCTCCCGCAGCCCGGCCGCGGAGATCAGCGGAGAACCGTCGTCATGGGTCGTCATGGCGGCCATTGTCGCGCAGCACGACCGACCCGCCGCTCTTTGTGCGCTCTTTGCCGGATTTTCCGCGCGGCCCGAGGGTTGGGGGGCCGCCGGAATGGAAGCATCACCCTCGCGCCGAGGATTCCCGTGCGCCAACCACCCACGAGGAGGCCCGCATTGCCCGCGGTGGAACTCCGACTGGCCCAGGGCACGCCCTGCTGGGTCAGCCTGCTGACCGACGACCTGCCCGGCGCCCGCGCCTTCTACGGCGAACTGCTGGGCTGGACGTACGCCCCCGGCCCGGGCCAACTCGGCGACTACGTCCGGGCCGAGGTCGACGGGGAGCCGGTCGCCGGCCTCGGCGTCTCCACCGCCACCGGCTTCCCGGTGCAGTGGACCACCTACTTCGCCGTGGACGACGCCGACCGCACCACCCAGTCGGTCCGCGAGTGCGGCGGCACCGTCGCCGTCGGCCCGCTGCAGGCCGAGCGGGCCGGGCGGATGGCGATCGCCTCCGACGTCTCCGGCGCCGTGTTCGGCCTCTGGCAGGGCGAGGAGCACCTCGGCCGGGAGGCCGGCAGCGAACCCGGCGGACCGGCCTGGGCCGAACTGCTCACCCCGGACACCGAGGGCGCCGCCGTCTTCTACGCCGGCGTGTTCGACCTCCCGGTCCGGCCCGGGGCGGAGGAGAGCTCACTGCTCGTGCACGGCCGCCCGGTCGCCGGCATCCGGCACCGCGCCGACCTGCGCGGCCACCCGCCGCGCTGGCGCACCCACTTCGCCGTCCGCGACGCCGCCCTGACGGCCCGTCACGCGGTCGAACTCGGCGGCCGGAGTCTGGTCGAGCCGCACGACACCGCCCGGGGCCGTGCCGCCCGGCTGGCCGACCCGCAGGGCGGCCACTTCTCGGTGCTGGAAACGGGAGCCTAGGCCTGCTGCTCCTCGAAGGGCAGCACGTCCGGGGAGAGCACCGAGGCGCGGGCCGTCGCGGCCGTCAGCCGGCGGCGGTGGTGGCGGCGGCACAGCACCTCGTAGCCGACCTCGTCGTCGCTCACCGAGATGTCGCCGATCACCACCTGGGCGCCCTCGACCACCATGACCCCGCCGACCGTCCGGGCGTTGTGGGTCGCCCGCGCGCCGCACCAGCACAGCGCCTCGACCTGCAGCACCTCCACCCGGTCCGCCAGCTCGATCAGCCGCTGCGAGCCGGGGAACAGCCGGGTGCGGAAGTCGGTGGTGATGCCGAAGGTGTAGACGTCGATGCCCAGCTCGTCCACCACCCGGGCCAGCTGGTCGACCTGCTCGGCGGAGAAGAACTGCGCCTCGTCGCAGATCAGGTAGTCCACCCGGCCGCCCGCCGAGAGCCGGTGCACCACGTGCGCGTGGAAGTCGAAGTCGTCCGTCACCTCGACCGCCTCGGCCCGCAGGCCCAGTCGGCTGGAGATCGTCGCCGCGCCCGCCCGGTCGTTGCGGGTGAGGATCATGCCCTGCCGGCCGCGCGCGGAGTGGTTGTGGTCCATCTGCAGCGCCAGCGTCGACTTGCCGCAGTCCATCGTGCCCGAGAAGAACACCAGTTCAGCCATGGGTGGAGCAAGGGCCTTTCACGTCGGGGGAGTTCGGGCACAGAAGAGTCACGGGGGCGGCTCAGCCGCGGACTTCGAGCAGCGGCACGAACTGCTCGACCGGGGTCATCGAACCGTGCAGGCCGATCATCGCGGACTCGCCGGGCTCGTTGCGGGAGGCGACGATCGCGATGTCGTCCCGCGCGGCGGCGACCACGTCGCCGATCCGGCCGTGCACCCGCTCGTCCACCGACGGGCCGAACCAGCCCGCCTCGATCGCCTGGTCCCGGGTGGCGACCCACATCCGGTCGCCCAGCACCTCGCTCCAGACCGCGTGCACGTCGGCCGCGGCCCCCGGCACCGCGTACACGTGCCGGGCCCGGCCCTCGCCGCCGAGCAGGGCCACCCCGGCGCCCAGCTCCCAGTCCTCGTCGAAGTCGATCCGGTCCTCCGGCGCGATGTCGATCATGCCGTGGTCGGCCGTCACGTACATCGCCGAGCGCGGCGGCAGCTGCTGGGCCAGCCGGCGGGCCAGCCGGTCCACCGCGTCCAGGGTCATCCGCCACTCGTCGGAGTCCACGCCGAAGCGGTGGCCCGCACCGTCCAGTTCGCTGACGTACGTGTACACCAGCGCCCGGTCGTGCTCGGCCAGCCAGGAGGCGGCCAGGTCCATCCGCTCCTCGCCGGTCGTCCGGCCCAGGAAGGTGCCGCCGGACAGCGCCACCTTGGTCAGCGGGGTCTGGGCGAACAGCGGGGAGGAGACCTGGGCCGTCGCCACCCCGGCCGCGTGCGTCCGCTCGAAGACCGTGGGGTACGGCTGCCAGGCGTGCGGCTCGGTCGGCGGCTGCCAGCGCAGCTGGTTCATCAGGTAGCCGGCGCCCGGCACCGCCACCGTGTACCCGACCAGGCCGTGCAGGCCCGGCGGCGTCCCGGTGCCGACTGAGGCCAGCGAGGTCGCCGTGGTGGACGGGAAGCCCGCGGTCAGCGGCCGGCCGCTGCCGCCCAGCGAACTCCCGGCGAGCGAGGACAGGAACGGCGCGTACTCGGGGTGGCGCAGCAGCAGCTCCCAGCCCAGGCCGTCCACCAGGAACACCACCACCCGGTCCGCCGGGGCGATCGGCAGCGTCGCGGTGAAGCCGGGCACGCCGAGGCCCGCCGCCACCGAGGGCAGTAGGTCGCACAGCGAGCCGCTGCCGTAGGGGGGCGCGGGAGCCGCGGCCGGGTCAAGGATCTCGAAGGCGTCGTAGCCGTCGGCAGGTGCGAAGGACATGGAACCGGATTCGTAGCGTTCGGTGCGGCGATCAGACCCGGGGGCCGTTGTTGATCGTCGCGTCGGACAGCGCCCGGGCGAACACCAGCGCCTGGGCCACCGTCTCCGGCCCGTCACCGGCCTCGCTCACCCGCAGCGAGAGGTCGTCGGCCGTCGCCGAGCCGGTGTAGCCGTGATCCGCCTCGCAGTTCGGGTCCGAGCAGCCGGCCGGCTCCAGGTCCAGCCGCTGCACCGCGCCCCAGCCGATCGTCAGCACGACCTCGCGCGGCAGTGTCCCGGGGGTGTACGTCTCCGGGTTGGCGACCATCCGGCTCACCACGACCGAGCCGATCCGGTCCAGCCGGACGCTCTCCGTCGAGGTCGTCGCGTACGGCACCGCCGGGCTGCCCTCGGCCCCCGACTGCTCGTCGGTGTGGCTCACCACGAACCGGGTCGGGGTCAGCACCAGCACCGTCACGTGCCGGCGGACCTCGTTGGCGTCGAAGGTCGTCTCCTGGTGCACCAGGTAGGAGCCGATCGGCTCCGGGCCCACCGCGGACTCGACCGCCTCGGACACCAGGGCCGGGTAGTAGCCGCTGCGCTCGATCGCCGAGCGCAGGTCCTGAGTGGTGGTACCGGTCTTCGCCATATCTCCATCCTGGCATGGTCCGCCGACGAAGCGGGCGGCACGGCGCCGAGCTTCGGACAGCAGCGCCCGGGCAGGGCGCAACCAAGGAAGGTTACAGCGTGCTCATGGCGCGCGGGCCCAGATCGCTGCGGACGGGCAGCGGCGCGACCCGCACCCGCGCCCCCAGGATCGCCAGCCCGTGCGGGGCCACGACCACGGGTTCGAGATCCACCGAGGCGATCTCCGGAACGTCGTCCACCAACTGCGACACCCTGAGCAGCAGTTCCTCCAGGGCGCCGGTGTCCACCGCCTCGGCTCCGCGCCAGCCGAACAGCAGCGGCGCGGCGCGCACCTCCCGGATCAGCCCGGCGACGTCCTGGTCGGTGGCGGGGACCAGCCGGTGCGCCGTGTCGCCCAGGAGTTCGGCCGGCGCGCCGGCCAGACCGAAGGAGAGGATCGCGCCGACCGCCGGGTCCACCGTGGCGCCGATCACGGTGTCCACGCCGCGCGGCGCCATCCGCTGCACCACCAGCTCGGCCTGCGCGGCGCCGCCGAGCAGTGCGTCCAGCTCGCGGTGCGCGCGGCGCAGGCCCGCCTCGCCGGTCAGGTCCAGCCGGACGCTGCCCAGGTCGGGGCGGTGGCGCAGGTGCGGGGCGGTCGCCTTCAGGGCCACCGGGTAGCCGAGCGAGGCCGCCGCCGACACGGCCGTCTCCTCGTCCGGGGCCGGGAGTGTCGGGGACACGTCGATGCCGTAGCGGGCCAGCAGCTCGCGGGCCCCGGCGTCGGGCAGGGTGATCCGGGCGCCGCCCGGCTGGGTACGCGTCGTGAGCGAGCGGCGCAGGGTGCCCCGGTCGAGCGTGGTGGTGGGCGCCGGGCGGAGTGCGGCCCGGGTGCTCAGCGCCGCCGCGACCAGGGCGCGGGCGCCGGGCTCGTCGATCCGGTCCAGGTCGGGGACGCGGGCCGTCTCCTCCGCCTCGGCCGTCCGGCGGCGCCACTGCGCGTAGTGGACGGCGTGGGCGAGGGCGTGGACGGCCCGCTCGGGCGCCGCGTACCCGGGGATGCCGCCGGGGCGCAGCCGGGCGGGCAGGTCGGTCAGCGCCAGGTGGGCGAGCAGCAGCGGCTTGCCCACCTCCTTGGCGCGCAGGCCCGCTTCGAGCAGGCCGGCGGCGATCTCCGGGTCGTCCGAGCCCATGGCGGGGTCGTCGTCGCCGGTCAGCCGGCCGCCCATGAAGGCGTGGGCGGAGGTGCCGATCGGCGGGATCGCGACAGCGATCACCGCGTCCACGGCCGGATCGGCGAGGGCGACGTCGAGCGCGATCCGGAAGTTCTCGCCGGTAGCGGCGGTGGTGAGGTCGACGGGCGTGCGCGGACGCAGGCCGGCGCCCAGCAGGGCGTCGTAGGTGAGCAGGCCGAGCGAGTCGGAGTTGCCGACCACCGCGACCCGGTCCCCCGCGGGCAGCGGTTGCAGGGCCAGCAGCTCGCCGGTGTCGTACAGCTCGGTGATGGTCGCGACCCTGATGACGCCCGCCTGCTCGAACAGCGCGTCCACCGTCGCGTCGCGCAGGCCGGTGGCGGTGGCCGGGACGGCGTGCCCGGGCGGCAGGCTGCCGGTGTGCCGGGCGCCCTTGACCACCACGATCGGCTTGGCGGCGGCCAGGCGGCGGGCGATCCGGGTGAACTTGCGCGGGTTGCCGAAGGACTCCAGGTACAGCAGCACCACCTGGGTGGCCTCGTCCTCGGCCCAGTACTGCAGGAAGTCGTTGCCGGAGACGTCGGCGCGGTTGCCCACCGAGGCGAACGAGGAGACGCCGAGGCCGCGCCGGTGGGCGGCCTCCAGCAGGGCCACACCGATCGCGCCGGACTGGCAGAAGATCCCGAAGCCGCCGCGGCCGGGCAGGCGCGGCGCGAGCGAGGCGTTCAGCGGGCTCTCGGGATCGGTGTTGATCAGGCCGAAGGCGTTCGGGCCGATCACCCGCATCCCCGCCGCGCGGGCCTGGCGGACGAGTGCGCGCTGGCGGTCCCGGCCCTCCGGGCCGGTCTCCGCGTAACCGGCGGTGACCACCACCAGTCCCTGCACGCCGTGGGCTCCGCATTCGGCGACGGCGGCCGGGACGGCGTCTTCGGGGACGGCGATCACCGCGAGGTCCACCGGCCCGGGAATGTCCGGAATCGAACGGTGCACGGGGACGCCGTCCAGTTCGGTGCCGGGCGGGGCATTGCGGTTCACCGCGTGGACGGGGTACCCGGCGGGGGCGCTGCCCAGGAGGTCGCGCAGGATCGCCCGGCCGACCGTCTGCGGGTTGCGGGAGACCCCGACCACCGCCACCGAGCGCGGGGTGAGCAGCCGCTGCACCGAGCGGGCCTCGGCGCGGTGCTCACGGGCGCGCATCACGGCGAGCGAGCGCTCGGTCTGTTCGAGGTCGAACTCCAGGTGCACCACACCGTCGGCGAAACTGCGGCGCTGGGTGTAGCCGGCGTCGGTGAAGACCTTCACCATCTTCCGGTTCTCCGGCAGCACCTCCGCCTGGAACCGGCGGATGCCGCGCTCCTGCGCCACCGCCGCGATGTGTTCCAGCAGCGCCGAGGCGACGCCGCGGCCCTGGTGGGCGTCCTGCACCAGGAAGGCCACCTCGGCGTCCGTCCCGGTCTCGGAGGGGCGGCCCTCGGCGTCGATCCGGTCGTACCGGACGGTGGCGATGATGTGGTCCCGGATGACCACGGCGAGGCCGACCCGGTTCACGAAGTCGTGGTGGGTGAAGCGGCGGACGTCCCGGTCGGAGAGGCGCGGGTAGGGGGCGAAGAAGCGGAAGTACTTGGACTGGTCCGAGACCTGCTCGTAGAACTCGACGAGGCGCCCGGCGTCGGCGGGTGTGATCGGCCGGATCCGGGCCGTACCGCCGTCGCGCAGCAGGATGTCCGCCTCCCAGTGCTGCGGGTAGTCCGGGTGCTGCTGGGGGTCGGCTGCCGCGGGGTCGTCCACATTCGTCAGGTTATCCGGCGGTGGGCCGAATGGCGCCGGGTGCGTGGCCACGGCAGGGTGGACGGGATCCGCGGGCGGGGTTTATGCCCCGAAAAGAAACAATCACAAGTCCTGAACGCGGCGGCCCGCAGGGGCCACCTGCATGCGACACTGGTCTAGACAACATGGCCGCTCCCCCGCTCCCCGAGCACGGCCGTGACCAGCTTCACCGGAAAGGCACGTCTCATGGCCGAGCGCCGCGTCACCATCGGTTGGGCCGAGGGCCTGCACGCCCGTCCCGCCTCCGTCTTCGTCCGGGCCGTCACGGCCACCGGCGTGCCGATCACCATCGCCAAGCCCGGCGGCACCCCCGTCAACGCCGCCTCCATGCTCGGCCTCCTCGGCCTCGGCGCCCAGGGCGGCGACGAGGTCGTCCTGGCCTCCGACGCCGAGAACGCCGACGACGCCCTCGACCGCCTCGCCAAGCTCGTCCAGGAAGGCCTCGACGAGCTCCCGGCCGCAGCCTGAGGGCAACCGCCCGCCCGATCGGGGTGCCGCCGGACACCGGCGGCACCCCGATCCGCCGTGGCGGGCCCTGGGGCCCCGGCCGCGGTGAGGCCGGGTCGGCCCCGCCCGCGGCCGGCCGTCGTCAGCCCTTGACGCAGACGACCTGCTTGAGGTGCGCGACCACCTCGACGAGGTCCTTCTGCTGCTCGATGACTTTCTCGATGTTCTTGTAGGCGCCCGGGATCTCGTCCACCACGCCGCTGTCCTTGCGGCACTCCACGCCCTTGGTCTGCTCGGCGAGGTCCCGCGCGGTGAACCGCTTCTTCGCGGCGGTGCGGCTCATCTTGCGGCCGGCGCCGTGCGAGGCGGAGTTGAACGCCGCCTCGTTGCCCAGGCCGCGGACGATGTAGGAGCCCGTCCCCATCGAACCCGGGATGATCCCGAGGTCGCCGGAGCCGGCCCGGATCGCGCCCTTGCGGGTGACCAGCAGGTCGACGCCGTCGTACCGCTCCTCCGCCACGTAGTTGTGGTGGCAGCTGATGACCTCGTCGAAGGTGACCTCCGCCTTGGTGAACTCACGCCGGACGACGTCCTGGAAGAGCGCCATCATGACCGCGCGGTTGTGCTTCGCGTACTCCTGCGCCCAGAAGAGGTCCTGCCGGTAGGCGCCCATCTCCGGGGTCTTCGCGAGGAAGACCGCGAGGTCCCGGTCGACCAGGCCCTGGTTGTGCGGCAGCGAGCGGGCGACGCCCATGTGGTGCTCCGCCAGCTCCTTGCCGATGTTGCGCGATCCGGAATGCAGCATCAACCAGACGGCACCCGTGCCGTCCAGGCACACCTCCGAGAAGTGGTTGCCCGAGCCGAGCGTCCCCATCTGCTGCATCGCCCGCTCGCGGCGCCACTTGACGTCCTCCGCAATGCCGTCGAAGCGCTGCCAGAAGTCGTCCCAGCCGGCGGCCCGGAACCCCCGCAGCTTGGCCGGGTCGACCGGGTCGGTGTGCAGGCCGCGGCCGACCGGGATGGCCCGCTCGATTTCGCGACGCAGACCGGAGAGGTCGTCCGGGAGGTCCTCCGCCGTGAGCGAGGTCTTCACCGCGCTCATCCCGCAGCCGATGTCGACGCCGACCGCCGCCGGGCAGACGGCGTCCTTCATGGCGATGACGGAGCCGACCGTCGCGCCCTTGCCCAGGTGGACGTCGGGCATCACGGCGAGGCCGCGCAGCCCGGGCAGGGAGCTGATGTTGCGCAGCTGCTCCAAGGCCTGGCCCTCGACCGTCGCGGGGTCGGTCCACATCCGGATCGGGACCCGGACGCCGGGGACTTCGGTGTACGACATGGGTGAACGACCTCCAGAGGTCGGGTGGTTCGGGAAAGTGGGGTGCCGCGCGATGAATCCCGGCGCGGCTCGGGGAAGTCCAGGGGTGGAGCTCAGGGGCGGGGCTCAGACGCCCGGGGCGACGGAACGGGGGCAGTACGGCCTCGGGGAGCGTCGTCGTATGGCTTGCTCGACCCGCATGGTGACCGCCTCCCTTCCCTCGTCGCCGTGCGCACCTGCTGTGCGCCGGGGAACATCTATCCACGGAACCGACGGGGCGGGCAAGGGATTTAAAAACGCGTCCGGCCCGGCGGAGCGGGTGCTCCACCGGGCCGGACGGCGACGGCCGGGGCCGTCAGTTGATGACGGTGACCTCGCCGATGCCGAGCGCCCGCACGTCGTCGGCGATCACGGCCGCGTCGCCGACCAGCACGGTGACCAGGCGGTCCGGCGGGAAGGCCGCGACGACCGCCTCGGTGGCGGCGGCGGTGGGCAGTTCGGCGAGCTGCCGGTAGACCTCGGCCTGGTAGTCGTCCGCCAGGTACTGCTCGACCTGGTCGGCCAGCGTGCCGGCGACCGAGCCCGCGGTCTCGTACTTCAGCGGGGCGACGCCGACCAGGAACTGCACGGCCTCGTCGCGCTCGGCGTCGGTGAGCCCCTCGGCGGCGAGGGTGCGCAGGATGGCCCAGGTGTCGGCGAGCGCCGGCGCGGTGGAGGCGGTGTCCACCGAGCCGCTGATGGCGAGCAGCGAGCGCCCGCTGCCGTCGGCGGAGGAGCGCAGCGGCTGGGCGAAGGCGCGGACGCCGTAGGTGTAGCCCTTCTCCTCGCGCAGGACGCGGTCCAGCCGGGAGGTGAGGGTG
Organism: Streptomyces sp. NRRL S-350; assembly: GCF_000719705.1. Classification (GTDB taxonomy): domain Bacteria; phylum Actinomycetota; class Actinomycetes; order Streptomycetales; family Streptomycetaceae; genus Kitasatospora. The sequence continues at coordinate 25,299 of NZ_JOHO01000018.1, forward strand.
CCGCCGAGGCAGTAGGTGCCCAGCGTCTGGGCGGCCCAGACCGGGTCGTGGCGGTCGGGGCCGATCCGGCCGATGAGCAGCTGGGTCTGGACGGAGCCGGGGCGGTCCACGATGACGACGCGGCCGTGGTCGTCGCCGACGACCGGGGCGTGGACGGAGGGCTCGGCGGCCGGGCCGGTCCAAGTGCCGAGGGTGCTCTCCAGGAGGGCGGGCAGGTCGACGCCGGTGAGGTCGCCGACCACGACGACGGTGCTGGTCGCCGGGCGCACGTGGGCCTCGTAGAAGGCCTTGACGGCGGCGCGGTCGATCGACTTGACGGTGTCGGCGGTGCCGGCCCGGGGCCGGGAGAGCCGGTCGGCGGCGTCGAAGAGCTCGGCGTAGAGGGCCTTGGCGGCGCGCCGGGCCGGGTTGGCCTGCTCGTGGACGATCTCGTCCAGGCGGTTGGCGACCAGCCGCTCGATCTCGGCCTCGGGGAGGGCGGGAGCGCGCAGCGCGTCGGCGAGCAGCGAGAGGCCGCGCTGGAGCCGCGAGGCGGGGACCTCCAGGGAGACCCGGATGCACGGGTGGTCGGCGTGCGCGTCCAGGGTGGCGCCCGCGCGTTCGAGCTCGCCGGCGAACTCCTCGGCGCTGAGGGTGTCGGTGCCCTCGTTGAGGGCGCGGGCGAGGACGGCGGCGATGCCGTCCAGGCCCTCCGGCTCGGCGGCGAGCGGGGCGTCGAGGAGGACCTCGACGGCGACCAGCTGCTGGCCGGGGCGGTGGCAGTGCAGGACGGTGATGCCGTTGCCGAGGGCGGCCCGCTCGGGGGCGGGGAACGCCCACGGGCTGGGGGTGCCCGGCTGGGGCTGGGGGTGGAAGGTCATGGCGGGGACGTAGTCGGTGCTCATACGGCGGCACCCTCCTCTTCGGAAGCGGCGTCGGAAGCGGCGTCGGTCTCGGCGGCGGTGGCGGCGTCACTCTCGGCGTCGCTCTCGGCACCACCGGTCGGCTCGTAGACCAGGACGGCCCGGTTGTCGGGGTGGAGCCGGGCCTTGGCGACGGCCTGGACCTCCTCGGCGGTGACATCGAGGACCTTGGGGAGGGCGTCGTTGAGCAGCTTGGGGTCGCCGAACAGGACGGCGAAGCGGCAGAGTTCGTCGGCGCGGCCGGCGACGGTGGTGAGCCGGTCGAGCCACTCTCGCTCGATCTGGGCCTGGGCGCGTTCGAGCTCCTCGGGCGTGGGGCCCTCGGCGGCGAACCGGGCGAGCTCCTCGTCGACCGCGGCGTCGATCTGCGCGATGGTGGCGTCGCCGGAGGTCTTGACGTCGAGCCAGCCGAGGCTGGGGGCGCCGGCGAGGCGGAGCAGGCCGAAGCCGGCGGCGACGGCGGTGCGGTCGCGGCGCACCAGCCGGTTGTAGAGGCGGCTGGACTCGCCGCTGCCGAGGATGGTGAGGGCGAGGTCGGCGGCGTCGGCCTCGCGGGTGCCGTCGTGCGGGAGGCGGTAGGCGGCCGTCAGGGCGCGGGAGGGGACGTCCTCGTGGACCTCCTCGCGGATCTCGCGGCCGATGGTGTCGGGCAGTTCGCCGGAGCGCGGGGGCTGTTTGCCGTCGTGGGCGGGGATGGAGCCGAAGTACTTCTCGACCCAGGCGATGGTCTGCTCGGGGTCGATGTCGCCGACCACGGACAGGACCGCGTTGTTGGGCGCGTAGTACGTGCGGAAGAACGTGCGGGCGTCCTCCAGGGTGGCCGCGTCGAGGTCGGCCATGGAGCCGATCGGCGTGTGGTGGTACGGGTGGCCGTCCGGGTAGGAGAGCGCGGTGAGCTTCTCGAACGAGGTGCCGTACGGGACGTTGTCGTAGCGCTGGCGGCGCTCGTTCTTGACGACGTCGCGCTGGTTCTCCATGGACGTCTCGTCGAGGGCGGCGAGCAGCGAGCCCATGCGGTCGGCCTCCAGCCAGAGGGCGAGCTCCAGCTGGTGGGCGGGCATGGTCTCGAAGTAGTTGGTGCGCTCGAAGCTGGTGGTGCCGTTGAGCGAGCCGCCGGCGCCCTGGACCAGCTCGAAGTGCCCGTTGTTGGAGACGTTGGCGGAGCCCTGGAACATCAGGTGCTCGAAGAGGTGGGCGAGGCCGGTGCGGCCCTTGACCTCGTGGCGGGAGCCCACGTCGTACCAGAGGCAGACGGCGGCGACCGGGGTGAGGTGGTCCTCGGAGAGGACGACGCGCAGGCCGTTGGCCAGGCGGTGCTCGGTGATGGCGATGCCTCGGCTGGAGGCGGGGGCCGGGTTGGCCATGCGCTCGGGTCCTTCCCGTCGTCGATGTCGGGGGTTCGTGTGGCGTCCCCCATTGTGGTGCAACGCGCGGGAGCCGTGTTCGTGTCCGCGCGGAGGGGGTCGTTCGCCAGGGGCGGAAGAGGGCCGCTGACCGGGAGTGTCGGCGCGAGGGTCCACAATGGGGGCGCCGTGCCCTGTCCGCCGCACTCGGTTGACGGGCCCGGCGGCAGGGCGCGGTGACCGAACGACGCCCGCCCGAGACACAGCCAGCGACACGTAAGGGAGCCCCGCCGCGATGGCCCGCCGCAGTTCGCAGACCCCGCCGCCCGGAGACTTCGAGGAGCGGATCCTCGACGTCGACGTCGTGGACGAGATGCAGGGCTCCTTCCTGGAGTACGCCTACTCGGTGATCTACTCGCGTGCGCTGCCCGACGCGCGGGACGGTCTGAAGCCGGTGCACCGCCGGATCCTCTACCAGGCCAACGAGATGGGCCTGCGCCCGGAGCGCGGGCACGTGAAGTGCGCACGCCTGGTCGGCGAGGTGATGGGCCGGCTGCACCCGCACGGGGACGCGTCGATCTACGACTCCGTGGTGCGCATGGCACAGCCGTTCTCGATGCGGCTGCCGCTGATCGACGGGCACGGCAACTTCGGTTCGCTGGGCAACGACGACCCGCCGGCGGCGATGCGCTACACCGAGTCGCGGTTGACGGCCGCGTCGATGGCGATGGTGGAGTCGATCCACGAGGACACCGTCGACTTCGGCCCGAACTACGACGGCAGCGAGCAGGAGCCGCTGGCGCTGCCCGCCGCCTTCCCGAACCTGCTGGTGAACGGTGCGACGGGCATCGCGGTGGGCATGGCGACGAACATGCCGCCGCACAACCTGTCCGAAGTGGTGGCGGCGGCCCGGCACCTGATCAAGCACCCCAACGCGGACCTGGACACGCTGATGCGGTTCGTGCCCGGTCCGGACCTGCCGACCGGCGGCCGGATCGTGGGCCTGTCCGGCATCCGGGACGCGTACGAGTCGGGCCGCGGCACGTTCCGGATCCGGGCGACGACGACGGTGAAGGCGGTGACGGCCCGCCGCAAGGGCATCGTGGTCACCGAACTGCCGTACAACGTCGGCCCGGAGAAGGTCATCTCGAAGATCAAGGACCTGGTCAACGCGAAGAAGCTGCAGGGCATCGCGGACGTCAAGGACCTGACCGACCGCGAGCACGGGCTGCGGCTGGTGATCGAGGTCAAGAACGGCTTCGTGCCCGAGGCGCTGCTGGAGCAGCTCTACAAGCTGACGCCGATGGAGGAGACCTTCGGCATCAACAACGTGGCGCTGGTGGACGGGCAGCCGCTGACGCTGGGCCTGAAGGAGCTGCTGGAGGTCTACGTCGACCACCGCTTCACCGTGGTCCGCCGCCGCAGCGACTTCCGCCGCCGCAAGCGGGAGGAGCGGCTGCACCTGGTCGAGGGCCTGCTGGTGGCGCTGGTCGACATCGACGAGGTCATCGCGATCATCCGGTCGAGCGACAACGCCCAGCAGGCGAAGGAGCGCCTGATGGAGCGCTTCTCGCTGTCGCAGACGCAGACCGCCTACATCCTGGACACCCCGCTGCGCCGGCTGACCCGGTTCGACCGGGTGGAGCTGGAGCAGGAGAAGGAGAAGCTCAACGCGGAGATCGCGGAGCTCACCGAGATCCTGGAGTCGGACACCCGGCTGCGCAGCGTAGTCTCCTCCGAACTGGGCGCGGTGGCCAAGCAGTTCGGGACGGAGCGGCGGACGGTCCTGCTGGAGGCGGGGGCGGCTCCGTCGGCGTCCCTGGCGGTGCCGCTGGAGGTGGCGGACGACCCGTGCCGGGTGCTGCTGTCCTCGACGGGACTGCTGGCGCGGACGGCGGACGGCGAGCCGTTCGAGCTGTCGGAGAAGCGCTCGAAGCACGACGTGATCGTGTCGGCCGTGCACGCGACGGCCCGGGCGGACGTAGGGGTGGTGACGTCCACGGGCCGGGTGCTGCGGCTGCCGGTGATCGACCTGCCGGCCCTGCCGCCGACGCCGTCGCCGACCCTGGCCGGCGGGGCCGCGGTGGACGAGTTCCTGCGCCTGGAGGCCGGGGAGCGGGTGCTGGCGCTGACCACACTGGACGAGTCCTCGCCGGGGCTGGCGCTGGGCACCGTGCAGGGCGTGGTCAAGCGGGTGGTGCCGGAGTGGCCGGCGAACAAGGACGAGTTCGAGGTGATCGCCCTCAAGGAGGGTGACGAGCTGGTGGGCGCGGTCGAACTGCGCACCGGCGAGGAGGACTTGGTCTTCATCGCCTCCGACGCGCAGCTGCTGCGCTACCCGGCGGCCCAGGTGCGGCCGCAGGGCCGCCCGGCGGGCGGCATGGCGGGCATCAAGCTGTCGGACGGCGCCCGGGTGCTGTCCTTCGGCGCGGTGGACCCGGCCACGGACGCCGTGGTCGTCACGGTGGCCACGGCCCCGGACACGCTGACCGGCGGCGAGCAGACGACCTGGAAGGTCACCCCGTTCGAGCAGTATCCGCGCAAGGGCCGCGCCACCGGCGGTGTCCGCTGCCAGCGCTTCCTGCGCGGCGAGGACGCCCTGGCCTTCGCCTGGGCGGGCGCCGCCCCGGCCCGCGCCGCCACGGCCAAGGGCGCCCCGGTCGACCTCCCCGACCGCGACCCGCGCCGCGACGGCTCGGGCACCCCGGTCAGCACCCCGATCGCCGTGGTCGCCGGCCCGGCGTGACGGACCGCGCCCAGCGGAGGGGTACCGGCTGCTGCCGGTGCCCCTCCCCTTTTTCGTCGCCGTTTCGCCTGTTCACGGCCGTTCCGCCTCGGTGGCCGTTCCGCCTGTTCACGGCCGTTCCGCCTCTTCGTGGCGGCCCGGCCGGCGGCCCCGGCGTCCTGCGGCGGACCACGGCCGGGGCCGCCTCCGGATGATCCGGTGAGGGTAGCCTTGCCCGGGTGAGCACCTGTGCGACCGTGTCGCGTGAACTTTCGGAGCCGCTGGCCGCGACGGCAGCGGTGGCGACCACCTGGCTGCTGGTGGAGCAGAGCGGGCCCTGGGGCGCCAAGGCGCTGGGCGAGAGCCACCTGGATCCGGCGGTGGGGCGGGCCCTGGAGGCGGCCGCCGCGGGGACGGGGGTGCGGGTGGCGTTGATCCGGCGGCCGGGCCGGCACGCGGACTGCCTGCCGACGGCGCGGCACGAGGTGATCGTCGCCCACACGGTGCCGGGCCGCGACTGGGTGCGCCGGGCGTGGACGGCGGACCCCGCGGAGCTGCTGGAGCTGGACTTCGCGGCACTCGGCGCGGGCGACCACACGGGCTTCGGAGCGGAGCACGTCGGCGGCCCGGTGGCCCTGGTGTGCACCAACGGCCGGCGTGACCGCTGCTGCGCGCTGCTGGGCCGTCCGCTTGCGGCGGAGCTGGCGGCGGCCGGGCACAGCGAGGTCTGGGAGGTGACGCACCTGGGCGGCCACCGCTTCTCCCCGACGATGCTGGTGCTGCCGTACGGCTACGCGTACGGGCGGTTGACGCCGGAGACGGCGAAGGAGGTGCTGGCGGCGACGGCGGCCGGGCACATGGTGCCGGAGTGGTCGCGGGGCTGCTCGGGCTGGGACCGTCCGGGTCAGGCCGCCGAGCACGCGGTGCGGCTGGCGACCGGCGAGACCGGGGTGGACGCGCTGACGCTCACGCAGCGGCCGGACGGCGAGGGCCGCTGGCTGGTCGGGGTGCTGCACCGGGACGGCCGGGCCTGGGAGGTGGACGTGATCGAGTCGGTGAGCGAGCCGCCTCGTCCGGAGAGCTGCGGCAAGGCGGCGGGGACGCCGTCGCGGATGGACGTGCTATCCGTACGGGGGGTCTGAACGCGGCGGGCCCGCGCCCGTGGGGGTGAGCGCGGGACCGCAGCGGCTCGGGATCAGCCGGTGGCCTTGCCGACGAACTCCGTGGTGTACGTCTTGGCCAGGTCGATCGTCCCCTCCTTGCCCTTGACGTCCGGGTGGAACGCCGCGAGCACCGAGAGCACCGTCTTCGGCCCGTCGGCCGGCATCACACCGTCCGTGGTGAACATCGGCAGCGTCGCCTTGATCGCCGCCGCGTACTGTTCGGCGCCGCCCTGCCCGTAGTCGGCGGGCATCTTCGCGGCGATCTCCTCGGGGGTGTGGGTGGACATCCACTTGAGGGTCTTCACGAAGGCGTTGGCGAGCTTCTGGGTGGTGTCCTTGTTCTTCTCGACCCAGTCGATGTTCATGTACAGCGAGGACGACGGGTACAGGCCGCCGAGGGCCTGGCGCGAGCCCTCGGGGGTGCGCATGTCGTAGAGGACCTTGCCGAGGCCCTTGTCCAGGATGTTGGCGACGGTCGGGTCGGTGGTCATCCCGGCGTCGATGCTGCCCTGTTGGAGCGCGGCGATGAAGGTCTGGCCGGCGCCGACCGCGATCGGGCTGAACTCGCTGACGGCGGTGCCGTTCTTGACGGCGAGGTACTTGGTGAGGAAGTCGGTCGAGGAGCCGAGGCTGGTGACACCCAGCTTCTTGCCCTTGAAGTCGGCGCCGGACCTGAGGGAGTCGGCCTGCTTGGCGGAGACCACCTCGACCTCGCCGGGCGCCTGGGCGAACTGCACCACGGATTCGACGTTCTTGCCCTTGGCCTGCAGGTCGATGGTGTGGTCGTAGAAGCCGACGGCGCCCTGGACGTCCCCGGCGAGGAGCGCGGTGGTGGCGTTGACGCCGGCCGGTTCGGTCATGAGCTCGACGTTGACTCCGGCGTCGGCGAAGTAGCCGAGCCGCTGGGTGAGCATCGCGGGCAGGTAGATGACCTTGTCCAGGCCGCCGACCATGATCTTGACCTTGGGTCCGTCGACCTGCTGCCCGGCCGGGGCGGCGACCGCGCCGTGGCCGGCGGTGGCGGCGTCGTTGGCGCAGGCGGTGAGCGGGAGGAGCAGGACGGCGGCGAGGGCGGTCGCGGCGGCTCTGCCGGTGGGGTTGGTGCGCATGGGTGGGGGTGCCTCTCTGTTCCGACCGGCGGGAGGTCAGCGGGCGTGGGCGGGGGGAAGCCAGCGGGGGCGGGGGCAGCCGGGCCGGGAAAGTGGGCCGGGGCGGGGGGAGTCGGCCGGGGCGGGGACGATCAGCGGCCGTCGCCCGCGTCGGCGGGCTTCCACCGGAACAGCTTCTTCTCGGCGAAGGTCAGCAGCCCCTCGGTGAGCAGTGCGACGACGGCGAGGACGGTCATGGCCGCGTACACGCCGGCCGCGTTGAAGGTGCCCTGGGCGGCCGCGACGAGCAGGCCGAGGCCCTTGGTGGCGCCGATGTACTCGCCGACGATGGCGCCGATCAGCGCGAAGCCGAAGCTGACGTGGAGGCTGGTGAAGATCCAGGTGGTGGCGGCGGGGATGACCACCTGGAGGGTGACCTTGCGGTTGTCGGCGCCGAGGATGCGGGCGTTGGCGACGAGGTTGCGGTCCACCTCGCGGGCGCCCTGGAAGGCGTTGAAGAACACCGGGAAGAACACCAGCACCACGGCGGAGGCCACCTTGGAGGCCGGGCCGAGGCCGAACCAGATCAGGAAGATCGGCGCGAGCACGATGCGCGGGATCGCGTTGAGCACCTTGATGTAGGGCCCGAACACGTCGGCGAGGAAGCGGATCCGGCCGAGCGCGATGCCCAGCAGCACACCGCCGATGACGCCGATCACCCAGCCGCTGAGGGCTTCGTAGAGGGTGTAGCCGATCTGTTCGCCGAGCGAGCCCTGGGCGGTGCCGTGGGCGATCCACTGCCAGATCTGATCCCAGATCTTCGACGGCTGCGAGAAGTTGAACGGATCGATGATGTCGGTGCGGGCGCAGACCTCCCAGAGCCCGAGGAAGGCGGCCAGGACCGCGACCCGGGCCGCGTAGACGGTCAACTTCCGGTTGCGGGCGGCCCGTTCGCGGGCCTCGGTTCTCGTGGTGACGACCGGGGGCTTCCCGGCGACGGCGGACGCGGTCTCAAGCGGCACGACCCGCTCCTCTCTCCCGGGTGATGCGCACCTCTTCGCCGAGCGAGGCCCAGATCTCGCGGTACAGCTCGACGAACCTCGGCTCCAGCCGGACGGCCTCCACGGTGCGCGGTCGTGGCAGGTCGACGGTGAAGACCTCCTTGACCGTTGCCGGTCCGGCGGTCATGACGACGACCCGGTCGGCGAGCGCGATGGCCTCGTCCAGGTCGTGGGTGACGAAGACGACCGACGAGCCCGTGCCGGCCCACAGCTCCAGCAGCTGGTCCGACATGAGGGCGCGGGTCTGGACGTCCAGTGCCGAGAACGGTTCGTCCATCAGCAGGATCGCCGGGTCGTTGACGAAGGTCTGGGCGAGCGCGACGCGCTTGCGCATGCCGCCGGACAGCTGGTGCGGGTAGCGGTCCTCGAAGGCGGCGAGGCCGACCCGGCCCAGCCAGTCCCGAGCCCGTTCCCTGGCCTCGGCAGCGGGCACGCCGCGGAAGCGGGGGCCGGCCATGACGTTGGACAGGACCGTCCGCCAGGGGAAGACGGCGTCCTGCTGGAAGACGAACCCGACCCGGGGGTCGATCCCGCTGACGGGCTCGCCGTACACCCGGACTTCGCCCTCCGTGGGCTCCTCCAGGCCGCTGACCAGGGTCAGCGTGGTGGACTTGCCGCAGCCGGTGGGCCCGACGACGGCGACGAACTCGCCCTGGGCGACGGTCAGATCGAGATCGCGGACGGCGGTGTGCAGGGCCCCTGAGGGGGTGCGGAACCGCTTGGTCGCGCCGGACAGCTCGATCGCCGGGGTTTTGCTCATTGGATCCTCCCGGGTCTGTGCTTGCCCCGGAACGGTAGGAGCGGGCCCGGCCCCGGCGGGAGCCTTCTCGGCGTAGTGCGGCTTCTCCGCGTTGAGGGGTGTTCTGCTCGTTTTGCTTCCGCTACAACTGCGGGGGCACGGCTGACAGAAACACGCCGGAAACGTAGGGTGTCCCGACCCCCCGGCGGAGGGCGAGGCCCCTGGCGGAGGACGAGGCCCCCACCTCGGACCAAGCCCCCCACCCGGGCCGTCCAGCCCACCGCCCCCGCAGAACCGCCCGAAGCCGCCGAGAGGAGGCCCGGATGAAGCTCCCCCACTGGCCCCGCCGGGTCTTCGCCCAGCTGCTGCTGAGCCAGACCGTCGTCACCGTCGGTGTCACCGCCGTGACCGCCGGGCTGTTCCTGGCCCCGGTCAGCAGCGAGCTGGACCACGACGCGATGCAGCGGGCCCTGTCGATCGCCCAGGCCACCGCCACCGACGAGACGATCGCGCGGGCCGCCGCCACCCGTGACGTGGTGGCCGCGCAGCGCAACGCCGAGCAGATCCGCCTGGCCACCGGCGCCAGCTTCGTCGTCGTCACCGACCTCGACGGGATCCGGCTCTCGCACACCGACCCCGGCCGGATCGGCCACCGGGTCAGCACCGACCCCGAGGCGGCCCTGGGCGGCCGCAGCGTCACCGCGATCCAGGAGGGCACCCTGGGCCGCACCGCGCGCGGCAAGGTGCCGCTGCGGATGGCGGACGGCCGGATCGTCGGCGAGGTGTCGGTGGGCATCAGCGACGACTCGATCCGCCGCCGGCTGCTGAAGATGCTCACCGGGATCCTGCTGTGCGCGGGCGCGGGCCTGGCCGCCGGGACGGTCGCCACCCTGGCCCTGGCCCGCCGGCTCAAGCGCCGCACCCACAACATCGCGCTGGCCGACATCTCCGCGCTGCTGGTGGAACGGGAGGCGATGCTGCACGGCATCCGCGAGGGCATGGTGGCGCTGGACGAGCGCGGCCGGATCCGGCTGGCCAACGACGAGGCGGTCCGGCTGCTCGGCCTGCCCGAGGACTGCACCGGCCGCCCGATCGGCGCGGTGCTGCCGCCGGGCCGGCTGGCCGACGTCCTGGCCGGACGGATCACCGGCGCCGACCTGCCGGCCGTCCGGGACGACCGGGTGCTGGTGGTGAACCGGATGGCCACGGCCGAAGGCGGCGCGGTGGTGACCCTGCGCGACCGCACCGAGCTGGAGTCGCTGGTCCGCGAGCTGGACACCACCCGCAGCCTGACCGAGGCACTGCGGGCCCAGGACCACGAGCACGCCAACCGGATGCACACCCTGCTGGGCCTGCTGGAACTCGGGCGGCACGAGCAGGCGGTGGCGTTCATCTCGGAGCAGTCCGGCTCGCACGCCGTGGTGGCCGCGCGGATCGCCGAGCAGGTGCAGGATCCGCACGTCGCAGCGCTGCTGGCGGGCAAGACGGCGGTGGCGGGCGAGCGCGGCGTCCGGCTGGCGCTGGCCCCGGCGGCGCACCTGCCGGACGCGGTGGTGGACGCCCGGGCGCTGGTGACGGTGCTGGGCAATCTGATCGACAACGCGGTGGACGCGTTGACGCCGGGCGGGGGCGGCCGCGTGGAGGTGAGCCTGGCGGCGGCCGGCTCCACCCTGCTGCTGCAGGTCGCGGACAGCGGCCCGGGCGTGCCGGAGGACCTGCGCGAGCAGGTCTTCGAGGAGGGGTGGACCAGCAAGGACGCACCCGCGCACCGTCCGCGCGGGCTGGGGCTGGCGATGGTGCGGCGGCTGGTCGAGCGGACCGGCGGCCGGATCGGGCTCGACACCGGACCGCTCGGCGGCGCCCGGTTCACCGTCGAGCTGCCCGAGGCCCTGCTCACCGATCGGCTCGTGGAGGCCTGATGATCGACGTACTCGTGGTGGACGACGACTTCCGGGTCGCGGACGTGCACGCCGCGTACGTGGCCAAGGTGCCGGGCTTCCGGGTCACCGGCACCGCGCACTCGGCCGGGGAGGCGCTGGCCGCGCTGGAGCGCCGCCCGGTCGACCTGCTGCTCCTCGACCACCACCTGCCGGACGAGACCGGCCTGGCCCTGGTGCGCAGGCTGCGCGACCGCCAGGTGGCCTGCGACGTGATGATGGTGACGGCCGCCCGGGACGTGTCGACGGTCCACGCCGCCATGCAGCACGGCGCGCTGCAGTACCTGGTCAAGCCGTTCACCTTCGCCGGGCTGCGGGAGAAGCTGGTGGCGTACGCGCAGCTGCGGCACGCGCTGGCCGCCCCGGCCCGGGAGGCCGGGCAGGACGAGGTGGACCGGCTGTTCGCGACCCTGCGGCTCGCCGCCGCCCCGGCCGGCCCGCTGCCCAAGGGCCACTCCGCGCCGACCACCGACCTGGTGATGGGCGTCCTGCGACGGGCCGGCCGGCCGCTGTCCGCCCAGGAGGTCGCGGACGCCACCGGGCTCAGCCGCTCCACGGCCCAGCGCTACCTCAAGCAGTTGGAGCGCGACAGCCGGCTGCGGCTGACCCTCCGGTACGGCGACACCGGCCGCCCGGAGCACCGGTACGGTCTGGCGGCCCGGGCGTAGGCCCTGGTTCCCGGCCCGGTGGCAGGCGAGGCTACGAGGCTGCGGTCTCCCGTGAAGCGGCAGTCCTCCGTTGAGCGGCAGGCCCCCGTGAAGCGGCAGGCCTCCGTTGAGCGGCAGTCCCCCGTTGAGCGGCGGGACTTCGCAAGCGGCAGCCCAGCGGGTGTCGGCCGGGCCGGGACATGGGGGAACCCCGGCGGCCCCAGGCCCGCCGGGGTTCCCCGGGCGCGGCGGCTCAGGCCGCGCCCGCACCGGTGAGGGCACGCACCTCCAGCTCGGCGAACCGGTCCGCGTCCGCGGGCTCGAGCGACGTGACCGTCCCGATCCAGCCCGCCAGGAAGCCGAGCGGGATGGAGACGATGCCGGGGTTCTCCAGCGGGAACCAGTGGAAGTCGACGCCGGGGAACAGTGCCACCTTGGAGCCGGAGACCACCGGGGAGAAGAGCACCAGCACGATCGCCGGGACCAGCCCGCCGTACACCGACCAGACCGCGCCGCGGACGGTGAACCGCGACCAGAACAGGCTGTACAGCAGCACCGGCAGGTTGGCGGAGGCGGCGACGGCGAAGGCCAGGCCGACCAGGAAGGCGACGTTCAGCTGCTGGGCGAAGAGGCTGATCACGATCGCCGCCGCGCCGATCCCGCCGGCGGCGAGCCGGGCGACGAGGACCTCCTGCTGCTCACCGGCCCCGGGCCCGGGCTCCTCCTCCGCCGACCGGGAGGCCGGAACGGCCTCGCCACGGCCGCGCCGCAGTCGGCCGCCTGCCGCCTGCTGTCCCCGGCCGCGCCGCCCCGGCTTCCGGGGCCGGTTGCGCCATGCGCCGGCCCAGATGTCGTGGGCGAACGCCGCCGACGAGGCCAGGGTCAGCCCGGCCACCACGGCGAGGATCGTGGCGAACGCGATCGCCGAGATCAGCGCGAACAGCACGACCCCGCCGGTGCTGCCGTTGCCGCCGCCGAGCACCAGGGCGAGCAGCGGGACGGCGGTGTTCCCCGCCGGGTTGGCGTGCCGCACCTCGGCCGAGCCGACCAGCGCGGTCGCACCGAGGCCGAGCGCGATGGCCATCAGGTAGAAGCCGCCGACCAGGCCGATCGCCCACATCGTGGAGCGGCGGGCGGCCCGCGCGGTGGGCACGGTGTAGAAGCGGGACAGGATGTGCGGCAGGCCGGCGGTGCCGAGCACCAGCGCGAGGCCGAGGCTGAAGAAGTCCAGCCGGCTGGTGAAGGTGGCGCCGTACTTGAGTCCGGGCTCCAGGTAGCGGTGCCCGGCGCCGCTGTGCTGGGCGGCCTGGCGCATCAGTTCGCCGAGGTCGCCGTGGAAGCGGACCACCAGCAGCACGGTGAGCAGCACCGAACCGGCGGTCAGCAGGAAGGCCTTGATGATCTGGATCCACGTGGTGGCCCGCATCCCGCCGATCGTCACGTAGACCACCATCAGGGCGCCGACCGCGATGATCGTCCAGGTCCGGGCGTGCGGGCTGTCCGTGCCGAGCAGCAGGGCGACCAGCGAGCCGGCGCCGACCATCTGGGCGACCAGGTAGAGCAGGGTGACGACGACGCTGGCACCGCCGGCGGCGGCGCGCACCTTGCGGCGGCGCAGCCGCAGCGCCAGCACGTCGGCGAGGGTGTACCGGCCGGCGTTGCGGACGAGTTCGGCGACCAGCATGAGCACGACCAGCCAGGCCACCAGGAAGCCGATGCTGTAGAGCACGCCGTCGTAGCCGTACAGGGCGATCAGCCCGGCGACGCCGAGGAAGGAGGCCGCGGAGAGGTAGTCGCCGGAGAGCGCGAAGCCGTTCTGGAGCGGGGTGAAGTCGCGGCCGCCGGCGTAGAAGTCCTCGGCGGCGTTGCCCTGGCGGCCGACCCAGAGGGTGATGCCGAGGGTGACCAGGACGACGACGGCGAACAGCACGATCGCGAGCGAGTGGTGGTCGCCGGTGGGGGCGACGGGGGGCGGGGTCGCGGTCGTCACGGCGGTCGCCGCCATGCTCGTCACCGCGTGCGTCGCCGCCGTCACCGCCGTCACCGCGTCGGTCGTCAGGGGGCTCGTCATGGCCGTCACCGCAGCTGGTCCTGGGTGTCCCAGCGCAGGCCCAGGGCGGCGCGGTCGCGCTTGGTCCGGGCGTTGCGGGCGTAGAGCCAGGTGAGCAGGAAGGTGGAGGCGAACTGCAGCAGGCCGAGCAGCCAGGCCACGTTGAGCGGGCCGGCCACCGGGGCGCGCATCAGGCCGGGCGCGGCGGCCTGGGCGGCCACGTACGTCAGGTACCAGCCGAGGAAGACGCCGGCGACCGGGAAGACGAACGACCGGTAGCTGCGGCGGATGTCCTGGAAGGCCGCGCTGGCCTGGACGGCCCGGTAGACCTCGGTGCTGTCGACGGCCTGAGGGGCGGGCGCGGCGGCCCGGGCCCCCGGGCCGGCCTGGACGTCGGCCTCCGGCGAGGCCGCTGCGGCCGGCGCCACCAGGTGCGGGGCCGTCGCGAGCGCCGGCTGGTCCGTCGGGGCGGGGTCCGTACGGGCGGGAGCGGGCTGCGCCGGTACCGCCGTTCGGCGGTGCGGGGGCGATGGCGGGGTGTCGGCGGGGGCGGCGGCAGCCGGAGCGGCCCACCAGTCGAAACGCTGCCCCTGCCCGGGACTGCTCGTCTGCTGCTGTGGCACTGCTGCTCCTGCGACGGCCGGACGTTCTGACCCGACCATGATGTCGGCCGCCGAACCGCGCCCCTGACCATCACAGACACCTTCACTCGATGAGGTGATCGATGATCCGACAGACGCTCATCGGACTACTGCTGCGTACCGGTGATTCCGTGTCGGAACGCGTATGCGACGGCCTGCGCCCGGTCCCGCACCGCGGTTTTGGCGAACAGGTTGTTGATGTGGGTCTTCACGGTGGCCTGGCTGACGAACAGCCGCCGGGCGATCTCGGCGTTGGAGAGCCCCTCCGCGATCAGTCCGAGCACCTCGGCCTCCCGGACGGTCAGCCCGTCGGGCAGCTCCCCCGGCCGGACGGCAGGCCGTTCGGCCATCGGCATCGACCGCCCCGGGGGCTCCGACAGCCGCTCCAGCAAACGGAGTTGGACCTGCGGGGAGAGCCCGGCCGCACCCGCCCGCACGTCCGCGACGGCCCGGGCGATCTCCTCCGCGCCGGCGTCCTTGGTGAGGTAGCCGCGCGCCCCGGCCCGCAGCGCCGGGAACAGCGAGTCGTCGTCGGCGTAGGTGGTCAGCACCACGACTTCGGTCTCCGGGTGCGCGGCCCGGATCCGCCTGGTCGCCTCGACGCCGTCGCAGCGCGGCATCCGCAGGTCCATCAGCACCACGTCCGGGTGATGACGCTCCACCAGGGCGACGGCTTCCTCCCCGTCGCCCGCCGCGCCGACCACCTCGATGCCGGGCAGCAGCCCCAGCAGCATCACGATGCCCTCGCGCACCACCGTCTGGTCGTCCGCCACCAGCACCCTGGTAACCGCTCCCGTCATGCCGGCACCCGCAGCAGCACGCGCCACCCTCCGTCCTCCGGTCCCGCCAGCAGCGTGCCGCCCAGCAGTTCCGCACGTTCGCGCATTCCCAGCAGACCGTACCCGCTGCCGCTCGCCGCCAGCTCCGCCGGCGCCGACTCCCCCGCGGACCGGCCGCGCGGCGCCCGGCGGTCGCGCACCTCCAGCTCCACCTCCCCGTCCAGGTACCGCAGTTCGACGGCGAACCGGGCACCCGGCGCATGCTTCCGGACGTTGGTCACCGCCTCCTGGGCGGTGCGCCGCACGGCGAGGCCGGCCTCGGCGGCCAGCGGCCGGGGCGTGCCGGTGACGGTGAGCACGGCCCGCTCCCGCTCGGTCAGTTCCACCAGGAACTCCCCGACCGGGGTCAGCTCCCCGCGCAGCGCGGACAGCGCCTGCCGGGTCTCGGCCAGCCCGTCCTGCGCCATCCGCCGGGCTGCGACGACCCGTTCGCGGATCTGCTCCCGCTCCGTTCCGGCGTCCAGCATCAGCCGGGCCGCCTCCAGGTGGACCAGCTGAGCGGAGAGGCTGTGGGCGAGCACGTCGTGGATCTCCCGGGCGATCCGGGCCCGTTCGGCGAGCGCCGCGCTCTCCGCCTCGGCCGCGCGGGCGGCGCGCTCCTGGGCGAGCAGCCGGCGGGCGGTGCCGCGCGCCTCGATGTCCAGCCGCAGCAGGAAGCCGAGCAGGGTGGCCCCGCCGATGGTGGCGGCGTTGCTGAGCCAGCTCGACCAGCCGGCCGCGGTGTACGAGCCCAGCGCAGCGGCGGCGGTGAGCAGCGCGGGCGCGACCGGCAGGCGCACCAGGGCCGTGACGGCCAGCCCGATCCAGAGCGTGTCGGCGAGCGTGTAGGCCTGCCCCCGGTTGGCCAGCCAGGCGGCGCCGACCAGGGCCCCGGCCAGCAGGTAGGTGGCTGCGGGGCGCTGCGCCCTGCTGGCCTGGAAGTAGGCGGCGCAGAGCAGAACGGCCCCGGCCAGCCCGGCCGCCGCGACCGCCGCCGCCCAGCCGCTCTGCTTGCCGCCGGAGAAGGTCGCCCAGCCGACGACGGCCATCAGGACGATCCGGCCGAGCCCGGTCAGGACCCGCCGCGGTCGGCTCTCGGCCTCGCGCTCCAGCCCCTCCCGGGACGGCCAGCGGGTCCAGTACCACCCGGCCACGGGTGCCTCCTCGGTGCTCACGGCGGTCTGGGTCGGTTCAGCGGCGTGGATCAGAGCGGCGGTGCGGATCAGTGCAGCAGGGCGGTGTTCCGCGCGGGCTCCAGCATCCGGGCCCTCCAGTTCACCACGAGCGAGCGGACCAGCAGCATGACCGCCATGCCGAGCATCAGCGCGCTGCCCGCCTGGTGGACGTGCAGGGCCGTGCCGAGGCCGTACAGGCCGGCCCGGATGGCGATCATCCCGCCCCAGGCGGCCATCGTGGCCGTGGTGCCCTTGGCCAGGACGGTGCCGTCGGCGTCCCGCCAGAGCCGCACGGTCCAGCCCCAGACGGAGCCCATGGCGAGCACCGTGACCAGGCCGGCGGCCAGCAGGGCGGTCGAGACCACGGTGTGCCGGTGGTCGATGATCTGCGGGTCGCGCAGCGCGAGCACGCCCAGGATCAGCGGCAGCAGCCAGAAGCGGCGCTCGGAGTCCAGACGCTGGACGCGCATCTGGCGCTGGGCCACCAGGACCGCCACCGCGACGATCACGAGGAGGTTGGCGAGGGCACTCATGGGAGTTTCTCCGTCCCGACGGAAGGGCTTCCACTGACCTCTCCGACGCTACGGACCGGGCCGTTCCCGCTGATCGGAGCCGGGGTGGACCTCGGGTGGAACACGAACGCGAGGGCCCTCCACCCCTGGGTGGAGGGCCCGGCCGGACGGGGCGCGTCAGGCGTCGATGCGGGAGCGGTCCAGGGTGGCCGCCGAGTCGACGATGAACTCCTTGCGCGGCGCCACGTCGTTGCCCATCAGCAGGTCGAAGACCTTCTCGGCCTGCTCCAGGTCGCCCAGGTTGATCCGGCGCAGCGTGCGGTGGCGCGGATCCATGGTGGTCTCGGCCAGCTGGTCGGCGTCCATCTCGCCCAGACCCTTGTAACGCTGCACCGGATCCTTCCAGCGCAGCCCCTTGCGCTGGAACTCCAGCAGGGTGGAGCGCAGTTCGGAGTCGGAGTAGGTGTAGTGGTACTTCTCCTGGCCGCGCTTGGGGTTGGTGAGCTCGATCCGGTGCAGCGGCGGCACAGCGGCGAAGACCCGGCCCTGCTCGACCATCGGCCGCATGTAGCGGTGGAAGAGGGTCAGCAGCAGGGTGCGGATGTGAGAGCCGTCGACGTCGGCGTCGGCCATGAAGATGACGCGGCCGTACCGGGCCTGGTCGATGTCGAACGTGCGGCCCGAACCGGCCCCTATCACCTGGATGATCGCGGCGCACTCGGCGTTCTTGAGCATGTCGCTCACCGAGGCCTTCTGCACGTTGAGGATCTTGCCGCGGATCGGCAGCAGCGCCTGGAACTCGGAGTTGCGGGCGAGCTTGGCGGTGCCGAGCGCGGAGTCCCCCTCGACGATGAACAGTTCGCTGCGGTCGACGTCGTCGCTGCGGCAGTCGGCCAGCTTCGCGGGCAGAGAGCTGGTCTCCAGCGCGGTCTTGCGGCGCTGGGCCTCCTTGTGCTGGCGCGCGGCGACCCGGGTGCGGGCGGCCGCGACGACCTTCTCCAGCACGGCCCGGGCCTGGAGCTTCTGGTCCTTCTTGGCCGAGGTGAGGAAGGCCTTGAGCTCCTTGGCGACGACGGCGGCGACGATCCGGTTGGCCGCGGAGGTGCCGAGCACCTCCTTGGTCTGGCCCTCGAACTGCGGCTCGGCGAGCCGGACGGTGACCACCGCGGTGAGGCCCTCGGTGGCGTCGTCCTTGGTGATGTCGTCCTCGGCGACGCGCAGCAGCTTGGCCGCCCGCAGCGCCTCGTTGACGGTCTTGGCCAGCGAGCGCTCGAAGCCGGTGACGTGGGTGCCGCCCTTGGGAGTGGCGATGATGTTGACGAAGGAGCGCAGCGTGGTGTCGTAACCGGTGCCCCAGCGCAGCGCGATGTCCACGCCGAGGGTGCGGGTGACCTCGGTGGGAGTCATGTGGCCGAGGTCGTCCAGGACCGGCACCGTCTCCTTGAAGGTGCCCTCCCCGCGCAGCCGCAGCACGTCGCAGACCGGCTTGTCGGGGGCCAGGAACTCGCAGAACTCGGCGACGCCGCCGTCGTAGTGGAAGACCGACTCCTCGATCTTGTCGCTCTCGGTGAGCCGCTCGTCACGCACCACGATGGTCAGGCCGGGCACGAGGAAGGCGGTCTGCCGGGCGCGGTTGTGCAGCGTCTCCAGGGAGAGCTTGGCGTCCTTGAGGAAGATCTGCCGGTCGGCCCAGTAGCGGATCCGGGTGCCGGTACGGGTCTTCGGCACCTTCCGGGTCCTGACCAGACCGTTGGCGGGCTGGAAGGCCGCGTCCGGGCTGGTCTCCGCGAAGGTGCCGGGGGTGCCGCGGCGGAAGCTGATCGCGTGGGTGTGGCCGGAGCGGTCGACCTCGACGTCGAGCCGGGCGGAGAGCGCGTTGACGACCGAGGCGCCGACGCCGTGCAGACCGCCGGAGGCCGCGTAGGAGCCGCCGCCGAACTTGCCGCCGGCGTGCAGCTTGGTCATCACGACCTCCACGCCGGACAGCCCGGTCTTGGGCTCGACGTCGACCGGGATGCCGCGGCCGTTGTCGCGGACCTCGACCGAGGAGTCCGGGTGCAGCACGACCTCGATGCGGTCGCCGTAGCCGCCCAGCGCCTCGTCGACCGAGTTGTCGATGATCTCCCAGAGGCAGTGCATCAGCCCGCGGCTGTCGGTGGAGCCGATGTACATGCCGGGGCGCTTACGGACCGCCTCCAGCCCCTCCAGGACGAGCAGGTGCCGCGCGGTGTAGTTGGAACCGTCGTCGCCGGCCAGCAGCGCGGACGGCACGGTCGTTTCGGCACTCACGCGGCACTCTCCTCGGTGAAGTTCTTGTCTCATCGGTCACATCCGGACGGATCCGGACCAAACGCCAGTGCAGCACGCCGCACCGACATCCGTCGCTCTGTGTGCGCGCACCCCTCCTGCGGGTGCGCAGCAAGACGGCCCGGGCCCGCGCAGCTTGTACGCGCTGCGCGAACAAGCGCCGCACCCGGGTCTGGGCCGCGGGGGCACCATCTCCTCCCGGTAGCACCGGTCCTGGCGGATCGTGGGGCCCGCCACAGGCTCCGGAACTGCCGTTATGCAGGCTACCGGGGCCCGGGACGGGGCTTATGCTCCAACCCGGCAGAGGATTATGCTACGCGGACCTCGCACCCGATCCCGATCGGACGTTCGAGCGACGGGCGGATCCCGGGAATGTCGGTACGCATGAACCACCGAGCCCCGGGGCACGTCCTCATCAACACAGCAGAATCCTCAGAGAAGAAAAGCCACGAGCGGGAACGTTTTCGGCCTGGTTGGATGTTGACCCTGGTACGACAGCTCGTCGAGCTAGAGAAGAGGCGACGTGACTACTGTTCTGACACCTGCGAGCCCGCTGACCGCGGCTGACCGCTGCGACCGCTGCGGCGCCCAGGCCTACCTGCGCGTCGTACTCGCCAGCGGCGGAGAGCTGCTCTTCTGCGCCCACCACGGCCGGAAGTTCGAGCCCGAGCTCAAGAAGATCGCCGTCGAGATACAGGACGAGAGCGGCCGTCTCGGCGCCACCACGGCCGCAACGGCCACCGACGACGACCGCTGATCGCGGGCGTCGCCACCAGCAGCCAGCGTCGCGCTGTGTCCGGCCGCGCACCCAGTGCGACCGGTGAGCCGGGCGACCGACCCCCTCGGGGGCGGTCGCCCGGCTCTGCTGTTCTCCGAGCCGTTCCCCAGACCTTCCCCGATCAGCCCTCCGGACCGCTCCTGGAACGGTTCTCCCGTGTTCGCGTTCATCCGTGTCGGGCCGCTCCGGTTCCACCCGACGCGACGTCAGAACGTGATCGCGCCCTCACTCGGTGCGACGATCAGAGCACCGAGCGCACCGCGTCCGCGACCGAGGACAGCCGCGTGTAGACGCCCGGGTGGGCCGCCTCGGCGCAGCCCGTCCCCCAGGACACCAGGCCGACCAGCCGCCCGCCGACGATCAGCGGACCGCCGCTGTCGCCCTGGCAGGCGTCCTTGCCACCCTTCTCCTCGCCCGCGCAGACCATCCCCCGCGCGTCGAACTTGCCGTCCTGCCCGCCCGGATAGGCGTGCGCACAGGTCTGGTCCGGGACGATCGGCACCTCCACGCCGCGCAGCACGGGCGAGTAGTCGCCCCGGCCGGTGGTGTCACCCCAGCCGAACACCTGGGCCCTGGTGTCGGCCGCGTACGGCGCGGTCTCGCCCTGGCCGATCAGCTCGACCACCGGCCGGGAGTCCTGGGGCTGGGCGAGGGTGAGCACCGCGACGTCGTTCATGTTGGCGGTGAAGGAGTAGTCGGGGTGGATCCAGACCGACTGCACCGCCACCTCCCGGCCGGCCGTGCCGCGCAGGTCGTCCCGGCCGACGATGGCCTTGAGGCCCGGCCGGTCCACCCGGCCCTTGGCCTCGTCGTAGAAGCAGTGCGCGGCCGTCACCACCTTGGTCGGACCGACCAGTGCGCCCCCGCAGAACTGGCCGGAGCGGCCGCTGCCGAACTGCTGGCGACTGGACAGCGCCACGATCCACGGGTGCTCCGCCGTACTCGCGGCGTCGCCCCCGACCACCCGGCGCTGCGCTTCGGCCGGCGCCGCCGCCCCGAGGGCGACCACCGGGACGGGGACGGCGGCGAGCAGCGCCAGCAGGGCGGCGCGGCATCGGCCGTGGGCCGCCCGGGACGCGGTGGGGGTCGGCAGGTCAGTGCGGTCCGGCTCGGTCGGCACCGTGACTCCAGAAGGCTCGGCAGCAGGCAACCGGCACAGCGTAGGTGACCGGCTACACTGCGCGACCACATACCGACGCGCCGCCACCCGGACGAGCGACAACCGCCACCCGTACGCTGACGCGCCCGGGCCCGGACAGGCCTGAAGGCCCGGAGCCGTGCGGCTCCGGGCCTTCAGGTGGGGTACTGCTGCCGATCAGTCCAGGTAGTCGCGCAGCACCTGGGAGCGCGACGGGTGGCGCAGCTTCGACATGGTCTTCGACTCGATCTGGCGGATGCGCTCACGGGTGACCCCGTACACCTTGCCGATCTCGTCGAGCGTCTTCGGCTGGCCGTCGGTCAGACCGAAGCGCATCGAGACCACGCCGGCCTCGCGCTCGGACAGGGTGTCCAGCACCGAGTGCAGCTGCTCCTGGAGCAGGGTGAAGGAGACCGCGTCGGCCGGGACGACCGCCTCGGAGTCCTCGATCAGGTCACCGAACTCGCTGTCGCCGTCCTCGCCCAGGGGGGTGTGCAGCGAGATCGGCTCACGGCCGTACTTCTGGACCTCGATGACCTTCTCGGGGGTCATGTCGAGTTCCTTGGCCAGCTCCTCCGGAGTGGGCTCGCGGCCCAGGTCCTGGAGCATCTGGCGCTGGACGCGGGCCAGCTTGTTGATGACCTCGACCATGTGCACCGGGATGCGGATGGTGCGGGCCTGGTCGGCCATGGCGCGGGTGATCGCCTGGCGGATCCACCAGGTGGCGTAGGTCGAGAACTTGTAGCCCTTGGTGTAGTCGAACTTCTCGACCGCACGGATCAGACCCAGGTTGCCCTCCTGGATCAGGTCCAGGAAGAGCATGCCGCGACCGGTGTAGCGCTTGGCCAGCGAGACCACCAGACGGAGGTTGGCCTCCAGCAGGTGGTTCTTGGCCCGGCGGCCGTCCTCGGCGATGATCTCCAGCTCGCGCTTGAGCTTGGGGGCGAGCTTGTCGGCGGCCGAGAGCTTGTCCTCGGCGAACAGGCCGGCCTCGATGCGCTTGGCGAGCTCGACCTCCTGCTCGGCGTTGAGCAGCGGGACCTTGCCGATCTGCTTCAGGTAGTCCTTGACCGGGTCGGCGGTGGCACCGGCGACGGCGACCTGCTGGGCCGGCGCGTCATCCTCGTCGTCGTCGGAGAGGACGAAGCCCTCCGACTCCTCCTCCGGGCCCTCGGCCTCGGCCTTGTCGGCCGGCAGGGCCACCTCTTCGAGCAGCTCCTCCTCGCCGAGCAGCTCCTCCTCGCCCTTGCCGCCCTTGGTGGCAGCGGTCTTCTTGGCCGCGGTCTTCTTGGCCGGTGCGGCGGTCTTCTTGGCCGCGGCCTTCTTGGCCGGCGCGGCCTTCTTCGCCGGAGCCGCCTTCGCACCGGCGACCGCGACGGATGCCGCCTCGACGGTGATCTCGGCGGAGACGGTGGGGGCCGGGGCCGCGGCGGCGGCCGCGACGGCCGGAGCCGCGACGGGGGCGCCCGGGGCGATCCGCACGGGCGGCTTGGTCGGGGCCGACGGGGCGGCCGGGGTCCGGGTGGTGACAGCCTTGGTGGCGGTGCGCTTGGTGGGGCTCTTGGCAGCAACGCTCTTGCGCTTGGCGCCGGCCGGTTCGGCCGCGCTGACCATGAGGTCCACCCCCTCCTCAATCAGCACCTGGTTGAGGCTGCGCATGACGTTCTTCCACTTGGTGACCGGGATCTGGTCCGCCTCGAACGCCTGGCGCACGTCGTCACCGGCGATCTGCCCCTGGGCCTTGCCCCGCTCGATGAGCGCCAGCAGAGCCGCGGACTCGGCGATCTCGGGGGGAAGCGAACGGGATGTGCTGGCCGACACGAACAACCTCTCGGACGATGAGTGGACTCGAACCCGTACCGGCCGCCCGAGCGGGCGGGGAAGGAAATCGCGCGTCAGGCGCGCGGTGTCGATTCCGACCGACTCGGGCTTGAGGACTGGGTTTGCAGGACGGCAGCAGCGCCGCGGACCAACACAGCATTCTGACATGTTGGAGTATTCCGGAGCTGCTCCCGCTCAGGAGACATCGCTGCTACTCGTCAAGTGTTACGCATGGCCTTCGTGTCGCGGGTCACACCGCAATGCGCCCGCGGCCACCAGGCCGGAGTCCATCATCGCGCACTCGCACCGAAACGTTTTGTCATGGCCTTGAAGGGCCCCGGAAGACGGGCCCGGGTCTCCTCGCCGCTGGGAGCCCGGTCCTCGGAGGGGCGCACACACGGAGGCCCCCCGACTGCGCCGCACGGCGCGGCCGGGGGGCCTGGCGGAGCGGACCGCCGGGGTCCGGCGCCTCCGCTCGACGGGACAGCCCGTTCAGTGCTCCCGGGGCGCGGGGACGGACGGCTCGATCTCGGGGTGGACGGTGAGCAGCGCCCGCACCGCGACCTCGGCCGCCGCGCCGTCGCCGGCGCCCAGCGCGTCCACCAGCCGGGCGTGCAGGCCGACCGAGGACTCGGAGGGGCGCTCGCAGGAGATCGCCGGGCCGCCGGAGACCTGCAGCGCGCAGGCGACGATCGCGGACAGGTGCTCCAGCATCCGGTTGCCGGCCAGCTGCAGGATCAGGCCGTGCAGTTCGGCGTCGGCCCGGGTGTAGGTCGACAGGTCGGCCTGGGCGGCGGCGTGGCCCATGATCTCGACCAGCTCGACCAGCCGCTGCTGCACGTCCTCGCGGCCGTGACCGGCGGCGAGCCGGGCGGCCAGCGGGTCGATCGACCAGCGGAGCTCGAACAGCTCCCGGCGCTGCTCGTCCCGCTGCGGACCGAAGGCGCGCCACTCGATGATGTCCGGGTCCAGCAGGTTCCAGTCGCTGACCGGGCGGACCCGGGTGCCGACGTTCGGCCGGGCGCTGACCAGGCCCTTGGCCTCCAGCACGCGCAGCGACTCGCGGACGACGGTCCGGGACACCTCGAACCGCTGGCCGATCTCCTCCGGGACCAGCGGGCGGTCGGCGCCGAGGTCGCCGGAGACGATCATCTGGCCGAGCTGCTGGACGAGCTGGCCGTGCAGACCGCGGCCGCGGCTGCTGGTGGTCTTGCGGCCGACCCGGGAGATCTCGGACTCGGCGCCCTCCCAGCGGGGCGCCGGCGGGGTCGGCCGGTCGGCGTACGAGAAGCGGTCCAGGTCGCCGGAGCCGTGGATGGGCCCTTCGGCAGAACGGGCGGGGGTCATGGTGGGGTGCGCAAGGGTACTCACGCCTCCTTTGTCGGCGATCGGGAGGCGTGGCTTGAGAATTCTCGTGAAAAGCACACGAAAGGGTGATCGGCCGTGACTGGATAATTGACTTCTTATCAGGAAGAACCGCTCATTACGGTCACTGCTGGTCGATCTTGGTGGTTCAGGGCAGCCAGCGCCCCCGCGCGGCCCCTCCCGGGCCCCACGGCGGCCCGCTACAACGCTCGGCGGCGGGCCTGGACGAGCAGCGCGACGAGCAGCAGCACGGCCGCGGGCGCCGCGATCGCCGCGAGCAGCGCCGGATCCGTCAGCGCCGCGCTCCCGGCCGCCCCGTTCGCACCGCCGTACACCCAGCCGTAGGCCCACTCGATGCCGGACTGGAACGGCAGCAGTTCGGCCGCACGGGTCGGCCACGGCCGCCCGGTGTGACGCAGCAGCAACGCGACGCCGGACTCCAGGAGCGGCGGCAGCGCGCACAGCAGCAGCAGGCCGGCGGCGGCACTGCGGGTCAGCGACGCCGTCAGCACCCCCGTCCAGGCGGCCGCGACCGTCAGCAGGACGAACGCCAGCAGCGCGGCCGGCACGCCGTGGCCGGCCACCAACGCCAGCGGCGCGAAGACACCCGGCAGGTCGGACAGACCGGACCAGCCGGCGGCGGTCAGCGCCTCCGACACCCGGGCCGACAGCCCCGCGGGCTCCGCCCAGGCCGCCACCGTGACGCCGCCCGGCAACGCCAGGTGCACGGCCACCGTGTCGAACAACAGCGTGGCCAGCGCCAGCAGCGCCGCCACGGGGCCCACCACCAGCAGCTTGGCCAGCAGCAGCCGCACCCGGCGCGGGTACGACACCAGTGAGGCCGGCAGCCCCGGGTGGCGCACCTCGTGCCCGTACGACAGCGCGCCCAGCACCCCGGCTCCGAGGGCCGCGAACGGCAGCGGGATCAGCGGGACGGCGGCGGTCAGCAACCGCACGCACGCCGGGGCGGACAGCGGACCGTCCGGAGCCTGGCTCGCCAGGGCGGCGGCCACGACGGTGTCGCCGAGCAGCACGGCGGCGATCAGCAGCCAGGTGGAATGCAGGCCGCGCAGACGGCGCAGCTCGTAGGCCAGGACACGCACGGTTCACTCGCTCCGGTGGTCGTCGGGGGTGGCGCAGGCCGGGGCGCCGGTCGCGCCGGAGGTGAAGCGACGCAGACGGACGGTGTCGTCTGCGAGCAGGTCGCTGTTCTCCCGGCAGCCCGGCGTCCTGGCCCGGGCGGCCCCCTCGGACGGACGGGGGTCGTCGCGGAAGAGCCGCTCGACGGCGACGGTGGGGACCGGCCCGGTCCGGCCGGCTCGCTCGACGAAACCGGTGCCGGGCTCGGCTTGCTCGCGCTGCTCGGCGGCCCGCGGCGCCGGAGCGCCGAGGACCGGGAGGGCGGCGGCGGTCACGGCGACGGGCAGCGCCCGGGCGGGCAGGGACACGTCGCCCCGGCGCCGCGGAGCGCGGCGCTGGCGGGCGGTGACGGCCTCGCTGTCGGACTTGCTGTCGGACTCGGGGGTGGTCGCGGGGGTGGTTCCGGGGACGGTCTCGGGGTCTGACCCGCACTCGGGCGCGGCCCCCGGTTTGGGCGTGGCCCCGGGCTCGGTGAGGGGCGCAGGAAGAACCGCCGGGGCGGTCGCAGGAATGAGCGCAGCGCCCGGCTTGGCTGCTGGCTTCGCAGTGGCTTCGGCCGCGGGGTTGGCCGCGGGCTTGGCGGCGGCCGCGTCACCGCGGGTGGCCGGGGCTTCGGCCGGGGCGGGCAGCCGGACGGCCCCGGAGGTGGTCTCCACCGCGGGCTCAGGGGCCGGTTCGGCCTCGGGCGCCGGGCGGACCCTGAGGTGGCCGGAGCGGCCCGAGGCGGCCGGCAGGACGACCCGGGGCGCCGGCTGCTCGACCACCCGGTCGGCCAGCTCGTGCAGCAGGATGCCGTGGCGGTAGGCGAGTTCGCCGATCTCGGTACGGTCGATGCCGGCCACCGCGAGACCGACGCTGCCGTCCCGCCGGACGTCGGCGCCCTGACTGACCAGCAGGTCCGCCAACCGCGCCATCTGCGGCCCTCGGACGGCCACTTCTGGGCTGAGCCTGGTCCGGCGGAACTCCACGACCGGCTGATCGGCCACCAGGCGGCCCCGGTCCAGGGTGACGACCCGGTCCGCGAGCTGCGAGGCCTCCTGCGCGGTGCGGGTGGTCGCCAGGACCGTCCCGCCGGCGACGGCGAAGGACCGCAGGAAGGCGTGGAACCACTCGACGTTGCGTGGCGACAGCCCCTCGGTCGGCGCGTCCAGCAGCAGCGTGCCGGGGTCACCGAGCAGGGCCGCGGCCAGGGCCAGGCGGCGGTGCATGCCGGGCGAGAAGGCACGCAGCCGCTGCCCGGCGACGGCCGCCAGCCGGGTCTGCTCCAGCAGTTCGTCGGCCCGCCGGGCCGGGACGCCGACGGCCGCCGCGAGCATCCGCAGGTGGCTCTGCGCCCGGTGACCCGGATGCCCGGCGACCGCGGCCGCGACGTCGCCCGGGCCGGGCAGCACCACGCCGACTTCGCGCTCGGGGCGACGGAGCCGCCGGTAGGGGCGACCGTCGAAGAGTGTGACGCCCTGGCCGCGTTCGAGTCCGAGCATCAACCGCAGCGCGGTGGACTTTCCCGCACCTTCGGCTCCGAGCAGCGCGGTCACCGTGCCTGGCCGGGCGTCGAAGGTCAGATCCAGGACCGCGGGCGGGGCGCCCTTGCGGTAGGTCTTGGTCAGTCCGGTGATCTGGATCATCGCTGGCTGCTCCCATGCCGTCGGCCGACCTGCTCGACGCGGAGCGGCCCCCAGAGGCGCCGGCGTGCGCCCGCACGACTCCGCGCCAGCACATTAGGGGGCGGCGACGGCTATTGCGGGCATTGCGGGAACGGCACGGGGCCGCCGACCGCCCGCCTCACCCGATCAGGGGAAAATCCGATCCTGCGATTCACGGGCCCGCCGTCGTGGGGCCACAGGGCGCGGGTGGGAGTCAGGCCCGTTCCCGACCGGTCGCTACCGGGCCGGCCAGTGCAACGGCGGGAGCTTCTCGTCGCCGCAGCCCGCCAGGGACTCCCCGACGGCTGCCTGGCCCTCGTCGGCGGCCAGGCCCGACTGCTCACGCTCAGCGGTGAGCCGCTCCTTGCGCGGCGGCGATCGACTCGGCCCCGGCCTGCGCGGTCTGCAGTGCGGCCGGCTCCTTCTCCGTGGGGGTGGTGGTCACGTCCAGGCTCTGCAGTCGGCGGTCGGACCCTCGATGAGGAAACGCTGGTGCACGCAGTCCTTGTGGGCCATCGCGGGACTCCCCGGGTCGCGGAGCCCTTCGGCCCGGCGGCCGAGGCTGGTCACCGACTCCCTGCGCCGGTGCCCCGGTGCGCTGGTGGACGCAGCCGGGTCGGGCCGTTCGGACGCCCGGGCCCGGACGCTCACTGGAAACCCCCAGGCCGCGCGGGCCCCGGAAAACCGCCGCACGTCCGGCGGGGCTCAGGACTCCGGACGAAGCATGGGCGGGTTGAGGTCAGTCGCTCCGCCCGCGGTGAACAGCTGCGCCGGACGACCGCCCTGACGGGTCGTCGTGCCCCCGGAGGGCAACAGGAAGCCGGGGGTGCCGGTGACCTTGCGGTGGAAGTTCCGAGGGTCCAGCACCACACCCCAGACCGCCTCGTAGACCCGGCGCAGCTCGCCGACGGTGAACTCGGTCGGGCAGAAGGCGGTGGCGAGGGAGGAGTACTCGATCTTGGAGCGGGCGCGTTCCACGCCGTCGGCGAGGATCAGCCCGTGGTCGAAGGCGAGCGGGACGCCGTCGACCGGGTTGTCGCCGAGGAGTTCGCCGACCGGGGCCCAGCGGGCACTGCTGGCGTCGCCGCCGGCCCGGGGCGTCGGCAGGTCGGGGGCGAGCACCAAGTAGGCGACGCTGACCACGCGCATTCGGGGGTCCCGCTGCGGATGGCCGTAGGTCGCGAGCTGCTCCAGGTGGGCACCGGCCGCACCGGCACCGATCGTGTCCTGGCCGGGGGCGGAGTGGGCGCGCAGGCCGGTCTCCTCGGCCAGCTCCCGGGACGCGGCCTCGGCCAGGCCCTCGTCGGGGCGCACGAAGCCGCCGGGCAGCGCCCAGTACCCCTGGAACGGCGGCTCGCCCCGTCTGACCAGCAGGGCGCAGAGCGAGTGATCGCGCACCGTCAGCACCACCAGGTCAACCGTGACAGCGAACGGGGGGAAGGCCGACGGATCGTAACGCGACATGACGACGATCATAGTCGTCTCTCTGACGATAAGCACAGGCCTGGATACAGGCCGACGCACCGGTCGGCGCGCTGGTGGACGGATCGGTCGGCGCACCGGCAGGCTCCGGTGAGCGCCAGGGCGGTGGCCGGCGCGCCGAGCACCGTTCGCGCACCCGCGGGCGGAGGCTCACCGGCTGGCGCCGCCGGAGCGGCGCCACCGCCGGTCAGCGGGCGACGAGCTGCAGGTCCGCCGACGCCTCCTCGACCATCGCCACGCCGATCCTGCTGACCCGGACCGAGAAGGGCTCGCCTGCCACCCGCAGTCCGGTCAGCTCCAGCTCGCCGAGCGGCGCGGTGCTGGCCGGGCGGACCAGGACCCGGCCGCCCGGGACGTCGGGGCGGACCCCGGCGAGGGCGAACACCGCGTGCACGGCACCGGCCGCGGAAACCGCCGCCGGGCGGCAGGCGGCCGGGTGCGGCACGGGCGGGCTGCCGGGGATGCGCTGCTCCCCCGCGTACATCTCCGGCAGCCGCCCCTCGAAGTGGGCGGCCGCGGCGAGCAGGCCCTCCAGCAGGGTGCCGGCCTCGTTCTCGTGGCCGGCTTCGGCCAACCCGGCGACCGCCAGCGCGGTCTCATGCACCCGGACCGCACCGCCACGGTGGCCGAGTGGGTTGAAGCGGGGGGACTTCACGCTCAGGGTGCGCAGGCCCCAGCCACTGTCCAGCTCGGGCGCGACCAGGCGCTGGGCGAACAGCCGGGTCTGCTCGCGGTCCAGCAGGCTCTCGTGCCGGCTGCCGTGGGCGGCGAGCCCGGTGTCCAGCAGATGTGCCAGCGAGGAGACGACGGCGGGCAGCGGCCGCCCACCCGGGGCCAGCCCTGCGGCGGGGCGACCGCCGGACAGGTCGTCGATCCAGAACCGGTCGCGGAAGCGCCCGCGCAGCCCGGCGGCCCAGCCCCGCCAGTCCTCCGCGCCGGGGCGGCCGAAGGCCTCCAGGAGCTCGGCGCCGTGCAGGGCGGCGCGGTGGGCCTGCGCCTGGACCTCGGCGCGGGCGGCGACCGGGTGGGCGGAGCGCTCCTCGACGGGGCGGCTGAGGTCGGTGACGAAGCCGTCGACCAGTCCCTCGCGCAGGGCGGCCAGGGCCCGCTCGGCGGCCGGCAGCAGCTCGGCCACCTCCACCACGGGCAGGCCCCAGCGCCAGGCCTCGGCCAGCACCGTGACGAACAGCAGGGTGGCCTCGGTGGCGGTGCAGGTGGGCGGCAGCTCCGGACCGCCGTGCCGCAGGGCGCCGGGCAGCAGGCCCCCGGTGCGGCCCGGGGCGGGGGCGAGCTGCTGACGGCGGGCCAGCGCCCGCAGGGTGCCGGCGGCCAGCCGGGTGCCCAGCGGGAGGGTCAGCCGGGCGGCCCAGAGCGCGTCGGCCGGCGCGAGGCCGAAGCGCCAGGGCGCGCCGGAGGCCGGGTAGAGGTCGGTGGGGCGGTCCGGGTCGGCGAACAGCAGGCCACCGAGCGCGTCCAGGGACCGGGAGACCAGCGGGGCGGCCCGGGGGTCGTCGCTGCGGACCTCCGGCTCGGACCACGGCAGCGGGACGCCGGTGCCGCGCCCGGCCGGGGGGCGGGGGCCGGTGGCGGCGCTCTCCAGCTCGGTGCGCAGCTCGACCGACCAGCGGGCGCCGGGCTGGACCTCCAGATCCCAGCGGAGCACCCCCGCGCCGGCCAGCACGGCGTGCGGGGAGGGCTTGGCGCTGACCACCGCGCTGTGCACGGGGCCCGTCCAGCGCAGCCCGGCGGACTGCACCTGGCCCGGCAGGTCGGCCGAGCGGTGTCCGACAGCGATCTCGGCGACCGGGCCGAGGTCGGTGCCGAGGGCGATCTCCAGGGGCAGCCTGGCGGGCCGCGGGCCGGTGTTGCGCACGACGACGGTCTCCACGCCGTCCGCGTGGCGCAGCCGCTCGACGGTGAGCGCAGGGTCCGGGTCGAGGTCGCCGGGGAGGCGGACGGCACCGAGGAAGCGCGCCTGGGCGGTGCTGGTCAGGGTGCCGTGGAGGGGGAGCGGCTCCATGCCGCCCAGCCGAAGCTCCATCCGGGCGAGCACCCGGACGCCGTTGCGGTAGAAGCCGTGCAGGCCGTGGCCGCGCAGTTGGCCGTCGGGGCCGGAGGCGGCCATCGCCGGGGCGTTGACGCAGATCACCGCGTGGTGGACGGCGGGGGGCTGGGGGCGCGGCGGGGCCGTGGGGCGGCCCGGGCCGACGGGCCCGGGGGGCGGCGCGACCTGGTCGAGGCGGCCGGCCGGTCTCGGCGCGCCGACCACGCTCTCGGCCGGCATGGCCTGTGGTGGCCTCATGGCGGTCACCGGACTCTCCTCCCCTCGGCGGTCCGGTGGCCGGGTCAGGCCGGTGGGCCGCGAGCATGCTCTATCGCGTGCTGTTGGTGCCGGGCCGGCGGGGTTTCCCGTCGGCGGGTGTGCCGTGTCTGGCCGTACCCGGGGGCGGGCCGTGCCATGCGGTGCCCGGTACCGGGCAGGTACCGGCGCACCGCGCCGTCTTGCCGGGGCCGCCATCGTGCCCGGGCCGCCGTCAGGCCGGCGTTCCGGCCTGTCAGTGGCCCCCTGCCTGCGGCCAGGGCCGACGGGCCGACCGGCCCGTGGGCGGCGACCGCTGCCTGTCCCGCACGTCGCCGTCGACCGCCGCCGACGCTCGGGGCGGCCGGGCTCCGTGCCACCGGGCGGCCCGCCGTCCGCGCGAGGGCCCCCGGGGTGAACGCCTCGCACCGCCGCCAGGTCACGCCCCGCCGTGCCCGGCGCCGCTCCGGCCCTGGCCCTGGCCCTGGCCCGCCGGGTGGTGGTGCCGCTTGTGCCGGAACGTCGTCGCAACGTCGCCGGGACCTCGCCGTGGGTCAGCCGCTGTCCGCGGCCGAGGCCCGGCTCGGGGCCGTTCCCGGCCGTCCCCTGCGTGGTTTCGGCCCGGTGCAGGCCGGTCTCCGCCGCCCGGACGGGTGGACGGGAACGGTCGAACCGGCGCTCGACGGCGCCAGGATACGGTGCGGTGGTCGCGGCCCCCGCACCCGGTGACCCCGTGAACCGCGACGCCATCGCTGTGACCAGCAGAGACCGAGGAGTTCCATGTCCACCGTCAGCCGGCTGCCCGGGATCGTCACGACCGATCACGTCTTCCAGGCCCCCCTCGACCACACCGCCCCGCGGGGCGAGCAGATCGAGGTCTACGCCCGCGAGGTGGTGGCGGCCGGCCGCGAGCGGGACGACCTGCCCTGGCTGGTCTTCCTCCAGGGCGGCCCTGGCGGCAAGGCTGCCCGTCCGCTCGGGCGGGACTCCTGGCTGGAGCGTGCCCTGGACGACTACCGGGTGCTCCTGCTCGACCAGCGCGGCACCGGGCGCTCCACTCCCGCGACCCGGCAGACCCTCGCCCGGCGCGGCGGCCCGCAGGAGCAGGCGGACTACCTGGCCCACTTCCGCGCGGACTCGATCGTCCGCGATGCCGAGCTGATCCGCACCCGGCTGCTCGGCGCCGACCGCCGCTGGAGCGTGCTCGGCCAGAGCTTCGGCGGCTTCTGCACCCTCACCTACCTCTCCATCGCCCCCGAAGGCCTGACCGAGGCCTTCATCACCGGTGGGCTGGCCGGCCTCGGCAGCTCGGCCGACGACGTCTACCGCGCCGCCTACCCGCGCGTGATCGGCAAGAACGAGGGCCACTACGCCCGGTTCCCGCAGGACGTCGAGGCAGTCCGGCGGATCGCCGCCCACCTCGCGGACTCCCCCGCGACCCTGCCCGACGGCGGCCTGCTCACCGTCGAGGCGTTCCAGGCCCTCGGGCTGCTGCTCGGTGGCGGCAGCGGCTCCGGCGTCCTGCACTACCTGCTGGAGGAGGCCTGGGTGGAGGGCGCCGCCGGGCCCGAGCTCTCCGACACCTTCCTTGCCGGCGCCCAGGCGCAGCTCTCCTTCGCGGGCGGCCCGCTGTACGCGGTGCTGCACGAGTCGATCTACGGCCAGCGGTCGGTGGACCAGGGTGGCACCGCCTGGTCGGCCCAGCGGATCCGCAAGGAGTTCCCGCAGTTCGACGCCCGGGCTGCGCTGGAGTCCGACGCGCCGGTGCTGTTCACCGGGGAGATGATCTACCCCTGGATGTTCGACACCGACCCGGCGCTGCGCCCGCTGAAGGAGACCGCGGAACTGCTCGCCGCCCGCACCGACTGGCCCGACCTGTACGACCGGGCACGGCTGGCCGCCAACAGCGTGCCGGTGGTGGCGGCGGTGTACCACGACGACATGTACGTGGACACCGCCGACTCGCTGGAGACCGCCCGCGCGGTGCGCGGCCTGCGGGCCTGGATCACCAACGAGTGGGAGCACGACGGGCTGCGGTCGAGCGGCGGCAAGGTGCTGGACCGCCTGATCAGGATGGCGCACGGCGAGGCGTAGCGGTCGGCGGGCCGGCGCGGCGGGCGGGTCAGCGCGCACGGCGGCCTCCTCTCTCCGCCCGCCGGGCGCCCCGGCAGCGGTGGAGGCCGCCTCCGGCGCGGGCGGCTGCGGGCACACACGCCGCCGTGCGGCCGAGTCGCAGGCCCCGGGCGGACCGCTCCCCGGCCACCCTGGCACCACCCTGCGCCCGGGACCGGCCCGGCGCCCGCAGCAGGGTGACCGCTGCGGGGCCGCTCGCGTCCGGCGCCGCGCCGCCCGGGCGCTCCGAGCCGCCCTCGGGGAGGGGGCCGGTCGGCGCCGAGGTGGGCGCCGGAGCAGGCGCCGGTGCCGACGCCGCGGGCGCCCCCTTCCGGCGGCCGCCGCGTCGACGCCGTCGTCCTCGGGAGCCCTGGACCGGCGGGTCGTCCGTCACCTCCGCCGCCGGGGCGGCGGGCGCCGGATCCGCCCCGCCGGCGGGCGGCGGCGGTTCGTCGGCCGGGGCCGGCGCGGGCACGCGCTCCTCGCGCCGCCGCCGCTGGGCTTCGACGGCAGCGAGCAGTGCCCCTGGCGTCATGCCGTCGTTCAGCGATTCGTAGAGCAGCTCGGCCAGCAGGTAGTCCGGGGCGAGTCGCAGCGCATGGCCCAGGACGACGCGGGCCGTGGCGGTGTCCCCGGCGACCCAGGAGGCCCAGGCGAGCAGGGTGAGGGGAGCCACCGAGCAGCCCTCGTAGGGCGGCACGGCGTGCCGGGCCAGGAAGCGCCAGAGCCGCTCGGCGGGAGCCAGCTCCGCGGGGCGGACGTACTCGACGCCGCGATCCCGGACGATCCGGTCCCGCAGGGCGAACAGCAGCCGGGCCGACCGGTCCGCGTCGAGCTCCCGGGCGCCGGCCGCGAACTCGGCGACGGCCTCGTCGAGCAGGGCGATGCCCTGCTCCCTGGAGACGGCGGCCGCACCCGCCTCGGCCCGGGCCAGCGCCTCGCGCCGCTCGGCGTCCTGCGGCGGACCGACCGGGACCAGGCCGCCGATGATCGCCTTCCGGCTGCCGCGCGGCACCAGGCCGGCGACCGTCGCCGCGGCGGCCGCCGGGCCCGGAGCGGGACCGCGACGGACCGGGTTGCCCGCAGGATCGCAGCAGCCGTCGCCGCGGCAGAGGAAGGACCACCAGCGGCCGTCCGAGACGCACAGCGACTCCTTGACCGCGACGCCCCGGCGCCCGAAGGCCGCCCGGAGGGCGTCCGCGAGTGGCCGCAGCCCGTCGACCACCGGCGGGACGTGTGCCGTGGCGGGATCCTGGCAGAGGTAGAGCAGCACCTGGAGCGGCCGGGGGCCGTGCCGTTCGGAGAGGGCCACCAGCAGGGCGGCCGCCTCCTCGGCAGCGGACGGCCACTGCTCGGGCGAGGCGGGGAGGTCCGCCCGGACCACCCCGCCCTGGTGCAGTTCGGGGCCCTGGAGACCGACCGCGACGATGCTGTCGTCGGGGTAGAACCCCAGGAGATAGGGCAGCAGCTCGGCCATGTCGGCCGGACCGCGCATGACGACCGGCCGGTGCTCGGAGGCCGGGCCGAGGGACAGGATGACGTGTTCGTTGTTCATCGCGTTCATGGCCGCAAGAGTGGGCGCAATCCGCG
Source organism: Streptomyces sp. NRRL S-350 (assembly GCF_000719705.1). GTDB lineage: Bacteria > Actinomycetota > Actinomycetes > Streptomycetales > Streptomycetaceae > Kitasatospora. The sequence continues at coordinate 59,775 of NZ_JOHO01000018.1, forward strand.
AGCGGCGCTGCAACGGCCTCTTTTTCTGTGGATAACTCGGCCCCTGAATTTCCCTTCACTCATTCGGCGGATGCGACACTCCCTCCGCCGAGTGGATTTTGACCGCCGTTCAGCGGACCAACGGATGAAATGCACCCCGCCTTCCCCTGGCCCCGCCCTCCGGAATTCGTCGCTTGTCGGCGGCACGGGGTTACATGGACGCCATGCAGCAGCCCGACACCCACACCACCGCCACCACCGACCGCGCCGAGGTCCGGGCGCGGGCCGAGGCCGTCCTGCGCGAGCTCGCCGGCCCCGGCGCCGCCCTGCGCGAGGACCAGTGGACCGCCATCGAGGCCCTCGTGGTCGACCACCGCCGCGCCCTGGTCGTCCAGCGCACCGGCTGGGGGAAGTCCGCGGTCTACTTCATCGCCACCGCCCTGCTCCGGGCCCGCGGCGCCGGGCCGACGGTGATCGTCTCGCCGCTGCTCGCCCTCATGCGCAACCAGGTGGAGTCGGCGGCCCGGGCCGGCATCCACGCCCGCACCATCAACTCGGCCAACACCGACGAGTGGGACGGGATCCAGGCCGAGGTCGCCGCGGGGAAGGTCGACGTCCTGCTGGTCAGCCCCGAGCGGCTGAACAACCCGGACTTCCGTGACCAGGTGCTGCCCAAGCTGGCCGCCTCCACCGGCCTGCTGGTGGTCGACGAGGCGCACTGCATCTCGGACTGGGGGCACGACTTCCGCCCCGACTACCGCCGGCTGCGCACCATGCTCGCGGAGCTGTCGCCCGGGGTCCCGGTGCTGGCCACCACCGCCACCGCCAACGCCCGGGTCACCGCGGACGTCGCCGAGCAGCTCGGCACCGGCGCCGGCGACGAGCACGCCCTGGTCCTGCGCGGGCCGCTCGACCGGGAGAGCCTCACCCTGGGCGTGCTCGCCCTGCCCGACCCGGCGCACCGGCTCGCCTGGCTGGCCGACCACCTCGACCGGCTCCCCGGCTCGGGCATCGTCTACACCCTGACGGTGGCCGCGGCCGAGGAGGTGACGGCCTTCCTGCGCGAGCGCGGCTTCCCGGTGGCCTCCTACTCCGGCCGCACCGAGGACGCCGAGCGCCGCACCGCCGAGGCCGACCTGCTGGCCAACCGGGTCAAGGCGCTGGTGGCCACCTCCGCACTCGGCATGGGCTTCGACAAGCCGGACCTCGGCTTCGTGGTGCACCTGGGCTCGCCCAGCTCGCCGATCGCCTACTACCAGCAGGTCGGCCGGGCCGGGCGCGGTGTGGACCGGGCCGAGGTGCTGCTGCTGCCCGGGCGCGAGGACGAGGCGATCTGGCGCTACTTCGCCTCGCTCGCCTTCCCGCCGGAGGAGCAGGTGCGCCGCACCGTCGACGCCCTGACCGAGGCCGGCCGCCCGCTCTCCACCGCTGCCCTGGAGCCCCGGGTCGACCTGCGCCGGGCCAGGCTGGAGACGATGCTCAAGGTGCTCGACGTGGACGGCGCCGTCCGCCGGGTCAAGGGCGGCTGGACGGCCACCGGGCAGAGCTGGGAGTACGACACCGCCCGCTACGCCAACGTCGCCGCCTCCCGGGAGGCGGAGCAGCGCGCGATGCGCGAGTATGCGGCGACCACCGGCTGCCGGATGGAGTTCCTGCGCCGGCAGCTGGACGACGAGCAGGCCGCGCCGTGCGGGCGGTGCGACAACTGTGCGGGCCCGCTGCACACCCCGGACGTCACGGAGGAGACGCTGGCGGCCGCCCGGGCCGCACTCGGCCGACCGGGCGTGAGCTTCGAGCCGCGCCGGCTCTGGCCGACCGGGATGGACGCGCTCGGGGTGCCGCTCAAGGGTCGAATCCCGGCGGGCGAGCAGGCCGAGACCGGCCGGGCGCTCGGCCGGCTGTCCGACATCGGCTGGGGGAACCGGCTGCGCACCCTGCTCGCCGAGCAGGCACCGGACGTACCGGTGCCCGGCGAGGCGGTGGACGCGCTCGTGGCGGTGCTCGCCGACTGGGCCCGCGGGCCGGGCGGCTGGGCCGGGCCCGCGACGGCGGAGGGCGCCCGGCTGGAGCGGCCGGTCGGCGTGGTGGCCATGGCCTCCTCGGCGCGCCCGCAGCTGGTCGGCAGCCTCGGCGCCCGGATCGCCGAGATCGGGCGGCTGCCGCTGCTCGGCCGGATCGAGTACGCCGGCGGGCTGCCGCCGCACGGGGCCCGGAGCAACAGCGCACAGCGGCTCCACTCGCTGGCTGGGGCACTGGTCCTGCCGCCGGAGGTGGAGCAGGCGGTGGCGGCCGCCGGAGGGCCGGTGCTGCTGGTGGACGACCTCGTCGACTCGGGCTGGACGGTCACCGTGGCCGCCCGGCTGCTGCGCCGGGCCGGAGCGAGCGCGGTGCTGCCGCTGGTGCTGGCCGTGCAGGGCTGACGGGGCGGTGAAGAGCGGTCGAGGGCACGACGGCCTTCACTCGAATGGCCTAACAGAAAGGATCCGACGAAGCGGTATCGATCACACCGGCCAGCCGGCCTGACACGGGGCGGCCACCAGGCCGGCCACACTCCACCTCGCCCTTCGGGGTTGTGGATCAAGGCCTGGCGGCACTCTGGCGGCGATCACGGGAGGGAGGCACATATCCGGCAGAACATGGACTTTCGGATGGCGTTCATCGTTTCATCATTGCCGCTCCGGCCCCCATGCCCCGAGAATTGGGAGGTACCCGAAACTCGGTCCACCGGACTCGCCCTTCGGCGTACCCAGGCACCCGCCTGCTCGCGGGCCAGGAAGGAGGATCGTGATCAACGGTATCGACCGAGGTCAACATCCCCTCTCCGGAGGTTCTGGGCTCAGACGGGTGCTGGACCTGGAGACCTGGACTGCCTCGGGGATCCCGTTGCTGCGCGACCCCCGCGAATTCGTCCTGGAACTGCACCAACGCCACCTGCCCCAGCCCGGCACGGTCGTGATCGCCGTCCTCGACGCCCTCCACCACCTGGCCGCCTCGGCCTCCTTCACCCCCTGGCCGCACGACACTGACGGCTGGCAGCACCGGAACGCCCTGCTGTCGCACCTGCGCCGGATCATCCCGCACGACCTGCGACTACCCGAGCCCACCCGCACGGCCGTTCTGCTGCGCTGCCGCGACGGCGCACCCGGCTGGACCGAACAGGACGGCGCCTGGATGTGGGCGCTACGGGACGCGGCCGCCCTGCACGGCCTGCGCTGCGGCGCGTACATCGGGCTCACCCCTGCGGGGTGGCAGATCCTCGGGGACGGACGCAACGGACGCAATCCACACGCGGGTTCGTGGGCGGACGGACCGGTGCACACCGTGACGGAGCTGCCGCCACGCTCGGCGCTCGACGGCCCGCGCGGCCAGCGCACCCGCCGGCAGGCAGCCGGTCCGGCTCAACAGGGCCAGCAGATCCAAGAGGCCCAACAGGTCCGGCAAGCCCAGCAGGAGGAGGACAACCCGCGCTCCACACAGTCCGGGCCGCCGTGGATCCCGGCGAGGACCGCGCCGGCCGAGCGGAGCCGCCGCACCGGCACGCGCTGACACCGCCGGGCGCACACCGCCGGGTGCACACCGCCGGCCGGACGGTGCCGACCGACTCGGGTTCGACCGGCCCCGTCGAAGGACGGACACGGACGCCGGACTCGGACGCCGGGCCCGGCACCGTACGGCACCGGGCCCGGGACGGGACGGCAGTGGGTCAGGCCCTGACCGGGCGTCCGGGTGCGGCACCGGCCGCCCTGGCACCGGTCGCACCCGCGCCGGACGGGTTTGCGCCAGCCGGGCCTGCGTCGCCGCAGACCACGAGCAGCGCGGTCGCGTGGCCGAGCGCCTTGGTGTAGGCCTCGGCGGCCCGGGCGGCCGAGCCGCCGTTGACCACCAGGACGACCGCCTCTCGGCGGACCGGGCGGGTCAGCGCGGCGTCGGCGTAGAACACGTCCCCGCCCTCGGCGAGTTGCGCCCAGTAGCGCTGCTCGCCGAAGGACAGCTCGTGCTGCTGCCAGGGGTGTGCCCCGCCGACCGTCAGCACCAGGATCTCGCCCGGGTCGCGGCCGGAGTCGAGCAGCTGGTCGACCACGTCGTCGGCACGCTCGACCGCCTCGGCGGGAGTGACGGCGATCCGCCGGACCTCCACCCGCGACGCGGCAGCGGCCGGGCGGCGCGGCGCCGGACCGGGCTTGGGGATCTGCGGCGGCGGACCGGGACGGGCGGCGCGCGGCGGTGCCGGGCGCGGGGGCGCCGGCCGGGGGCCGGGCACCGGAGCCGGGGCGGCGACGGTGGTGGGTACGGTGGCGGGCGCGCCGTTGCCGGCAGGCGCGCGGAGGGCTTGTGCGTCCGACTCGCGGGGGAAGGGAACGCCGGGGCCCGGGAGGCTCTCGTGAATCTCCGGCTCCTCGGGGAAGACAGGCATACCCGGATATCTATCAAATGCCGATCGGACGCGCACGGGCACCCCACCCCTTGGGCGTCGGACACCTGCCGCTTCCGCCCGGGGCAATTTCAGACGTTTCCAGACGGACCGTCAGAAACCGAGTGCGAGTTGTTCGTCGGCGGAGCCCCGGGCCTCGACCGCGTCCTCTCGGACGCGCTTGAGGTGGCGCCACTTCGGCAGGGCGTCCATGTACGCCCAGGAGACCCGGTGGTGCTCGGTGGGCCCGCGCTCCTCCAGCGCGGCGCGGTGCACCGGGGACGGGTAGCCGGCGTTCTCGGCGAAGCCGTACTCCGGGCACGCCTCGCCCAGTTCGGCCATCAGGCCGTCGCGGTGGACCTTGGCGAGCACCGAGGCGGCGGAGACGCAGATGCAGGACTGGTCGCCCTTGATCACCGTGCGCACCCGCCAGGGGCCGCCGAGGTAGTCGTGCTTGCCGTCCAGGATCACGGCGTCGGGTTCGACGGGCAGCGCCTCCAGGGCGCGGACGGCGGCCAGCCGCAGCGCCGCCGTCATGCCGAGTTCGTCGCACTCCTGCGGCGAGGCCTGACCGACGGCGTACGCGGTGACCCAGTCGGCGAGGACCGGGGCGAGCGTGCGGCGGCGCAGCCCGGTCAGCAGCTTGGAGTCCGTCAGCCCCTCCGGCGCCTTGCGCAGGCCGGTGACGGCCGCGCCCACGGCGACCGGCCCGGCCCAGGCGCCGCGCCCGACCTCGTCCAGCCCGACGACGATCCTGGCGCCGGCCCGGCGGAGCGAGCGTTCGACGGAGTGCGTCGGCGGGACGATGGGCATGGCGGTTTCCGTTCGATCGGGGCAGCCTCCAGCCTAAGCCCGCCCCGCCATGGCCCGGCCCGCGCGCCCGCACGCACGCACGCCGACGCGCACGCGCAACCCGGCCCCCGCCCCCGCCCCCGGACACCCGAACGCCGGGACACCCGAACCCACGCCGAGACCGAGCCGGAGCCCACCCCCGCCTGCGCCTGCGCCCGCGCCCGCGCGCCCGCCCCCCGCCGGGCAGCGCCGTCCCTGCCGCGGGCCTCAGGGGCGGATCATCGGCTGCAGGACCTCGTCCACCAGCCTGGTGGCGAAGTCCGGCCCCACGCCCTGGAATCCGCGGATCTTGGCCTGGTAGAGCAGCATCGCCGGGATGACGTCGGCGACGAGCGCGGTGGCCGCCCCGGGCCGGACGTCGCCGCGCTCGGTGCCACGGCGCAGGATCTCCAGGATGGTCGCCGTGGTGGGCTCGACGACCCGGTCGTTGATGAAGCCCTTGAAGACCTCGGCCCGCTCCTGGTCGATCTCGGCCATCAGCGCGTGGAGGGCGGCGCCGACCCGGGAGGTCACCGCCGTAGTGAACGCCTCGATGAGCTGGTGGAGTTCGTCGCGGGCGGACCCGAGGTCGGGGGTGTCGTAAGGGCGTGGAAGAGTGGCGTCCAGGGCGTCGATGACGAGTTCGTCCTTGGACGCCCAGCGCCGGTAGAGCGCGGCCTTCCCGGTCCGCGCCGCTCCGGCGACCCCTTCCATGGTCAGCCGTGCGTATCCGCCGGAGGTGAGCTGGTCGAGCGCGGCCTCGAAGATCGCGTTCTCCAGTTCCTTGCCCCGCCGCCGGCCGGGCCGCGTCAGGGCCTGGTGGGCGGCCCGCACCGGGCAGTGGGCCGGCTCCGGCCGCGGTTCCCCTCCCGGCGCTCCCGCGGCACGTGCGGCACGTGCGGCACCTGCGGCACCCGCAACCCCCGGGGCGCCGAAGGCCCTCGGGGCACCGGAGGCGCCAGAGGGGCCCGGCGGCCCCGCAGGCGGCGCGGCCACTTCGGCCCCTCCGGCCCCGCCCTCCTCTCCTGCCTCTCCCGACGCCCGCTCCGATGACCGCTCCGACCCCCGCTCCGACGACCGCTCCGACGACCGTCCCGCTGACCTGCCGGCCGACTTGCCCGACGGCCGACCGGACCGGTCCGCCACCAGGCGCCGCACCAACCGCTCCATCGCCACCACCCTTAAGGAACGCTTGCGTTCACAATCAAGCCCGGATATCGTCCAGATTAGTGAACGATCCCGTTCCTTCCCAGCCTGCGCAAGCCCGCGCAGCACCGCACCAGGGCACCGACGCTCCGCCGGGTCCACCGCACCGAGCACATAGCCAGCAGGGGGCACATTCGTGGCTATCTCCGACACGCTCAACAAGAACTCACCGCCGAAGGCCGGAAAGGGCCGGGGCAAGGGCATCACCCTGACCGTCATCGCGGCCACCCAGCTCATGGTGGTGCTCGACGCGACGATCGTGAACATCGCGTTGCCGCACATCAAGGACGCGCTGAACTTCTCGACCACCGACCTGTCGTGGGTCATCAACGCCTACACACTGACCTTCGGCGGCCTGCTGCTGCTCGGCGGTCGCGCGGGCGACATCCTCGGCCGCCGACGGGTGTTCATCTTCGGCACCCTGCTGTTCGGCCTGGCCTCGCTGCTCGGTGGCTTCGCCCAGGACAGCGGCCTGCTGCTGGCCTCCCGCGCGCTCCAGGGCATCGGTGGCGCGATCTGCTCCCCGACGGCCTTCGCCCTGATCGCCACCAACTTCGAGGAGGGGCCGGAACGCAACAAGGCGTTCGGCGTCTTCTCGGCGGTGGCCGGCTCGGGCGCCGCGATCGGCCTGCTGGCCGGCGGCCTGCTCACCGAGTACCTGAACTGGCGCTGGGTGTTCTTCGTCAACGTGCCGATCGCGATCCTGATCGCGATCGCCGCGCCGCGTCACATCGCCGAGTCCGAGCGCCACCCGGGCCGTTTCGACCTGCCCGGCGCCCTCACCTCGACGCTCGGTCTGGTGGGCCTGGTGTACGGGTTCATCCGGGCCGCCTCGGACGGCTGGTCCGACAGCGTCACGCTCGGCTCCTTCGCGGCAGGCGTGATCCTGCTCGCGGCGTTCCTCGTGATCGAGAACCGCACCGACCAGCCGATCACCCCGCTGCACCTGTTCGCCGACCGCAACCGCACCGGCGGACTGGTGATGATGCTCTGCCTGGCCGCGGCCATGTTCGGCATCTTCTTCTACGTGGTGCTGTTCGTGCAGGGCCCGCTCGGCTACAGCCCGTTGAAGGCCGGCGTGTCCTTCCTGCCGATCAGCGTCTCGATCATCATCGCCGCGCAGATCGCCTCCACCCTCCAGGCCAAGTACGGGCCGAAGCCCTTCATGGCGGGCGGCGCCCTGCTGGTCACCGTCGGCCTCACCTGGCTGACCCAGATGAGCAAGGACAGCGGCTACCTGGACGGGGTGCTCGGCCCCACGGTGGTGTTCGGCTTCGGCATGGGTCTGATCTTCGTCCCGGTGATGCTGCTCGCCGTCGCGGGCGTCCCGGGCGAGGAGACCGGTGCCGCCTCCGGCCTGCTCAACTCGATGCAGCAGATCGGCGGTTCGCTCGGCCTCTCGATCCTCACCACCGTCTTCGCGCACTACGCCACGGCCGAGGCCACCGCGCAGACGCCGGGATTCCTGAAGAGCGCGACGCCGGAGCAGTTGGCCTACCTCCAGCAGCACCACGAGTTCCCGGCGGGGACGGACGCCGCCAACACCGTCCTCACCCAGGGCATTTCGCACGGCTTCATCGTGGGCGCCGCACTCGCGGCCGTCGCCCTGCTGGTCTCGGTCTTCGTGATCAAGGCCAAGGCCGGCGATCTGCCGAGCGGCGACTCCGCCGCCGTCGCGATGCACTGACGCCGGAAGGAAGCGGAAGGGCCGGCCGGGAGCACCACGCTCCCGGCCGGCCCTTCCGCGTCCGGGCAACCGCCCGGGTCAGCCCTTCACCGACCCTGCCAGCAGCCCCCGGACGAAGTACCGCTGCAGGCTGAAGAAGACGATCAACGGCACGATGATCGACAGGAACGCGCCCGCCGTCAGCAGCTCCCAACGCCCGCCGAGCGAGCCGGACAGCTGGGCCAGCCGCACCGTCATCGGCGCCACCTCCGGGGTGCCGCCGGCGAAGGTCAGCGCGACCAGCAGGTCGTTCCAGACCCACAGGAACTGGAAGATCGCGAACGAGGCCAGCGCCGGGGCGCTCAGCGGCAGGACGATCGAGCGGAAGATCTTGAAGTGCGAGGCGCCGTCCACCACCGCCGCCTCCATCAGGTCGCGCGGCAGCTGGGCGATGAAGTTGTGCAGCAGGAACACCGCGAGCGGCATCGCGAACATGGTGTGCGCCAGCCACACCGGCGCGTAGCTGCCCTTCAGGTCCACCGCCGGGACCAGCGTCAGCGAACCCAGGTGCGCGCCGGAGGCGAACAGCCGCAGCAGCGGGATCAGCGCCATCTGGAGCGGCACCACCTGCAGGGCGAACACCGTGAAGAACACCGTGTCGCTCCCCCGGAACCGGACCCAGGCCAGCGCGTAGGCCGCCATGGCGGCGAGCACCAGCGGGAAGACGGTCGCCGGGATGCTGATCGCCAGCGAGTTCACCAGGAACGGCATCAGGCCGGTGGAGGCGCCGGAGCCGCCCTCGAACAGCACCGAGTGGTAGTTGCCGAGGCCGAAGTCCGGGTGGAGGAGGGCGTTCCACCAGCCGCTGGACGTCACGTCCTGCTTGGGCCGCAGCGAGGTGACCAGCAGGCCCAGCGTCGGGACCGTCCAGAGCACCGTCACCGCGATCACGAACACCGAGGCGAGCGGGCTGCTGAAGACCTTGCGGACCGGACTGCTGGAGGCGCCGACGCCACCGGGGCCGCCGGAGCCATCAGGACCGCCGGCCGGCCGGGCGGACCCCTGCGGGCCGGACGCCCTCGGGGCGGGCACCCCCGGCGCTGACGCCGCCGGCACGGGCCCCTTCGGCCCGGACCCCGCCGGGTCGGACCCCTCTGGCACGGCCCCCTCCGGGTCGGAACCCTTGGGGCCGGACGCCTCCGGGTCGGAGGACTTCCGCTGCGAGGTCACCGCACCTCACGCTCCTTCCGCAGCTGCAGGATGTTGTACGCCACCAGTGGCAGCACCGCGATGAACAGGATCACCGCGAGGGCGCTGCCACGTCCGGAGTTGAACTGCACGAAGGACTGCGAGTACATCTCGTTGGCCAGCACCTGGGTGCCGAAGTTGCCGCCCGTCATGGTGCGGACGATGTCGAAGGCCTTGAGCGTGATGATCATGACGGTGGTCAGCACCACCATCACCGTGGTGCGGATCATCGGCACGGTGACGTACCAGAACAGCCGCAGCCCGTTCGCGCCGTCCAGTCGGGCCGCCTCGACGACCTCGTCCGGGATCGCCTTGATCGCCGCCGACAGCACGACCATGGCGAAGCCGGTCTGCACCCAGACCATCACCGCCATCAGCAGGAAGGTGTTCAGCGGCTGCGAGAGCAACCAGTTCGGCGGGTCGTCCCAGCCCACCGCGACGGCGAGTTGGCTGAGCAGGCCGATCTGCGGCTGCCCCGGCCCGCGCGACTCGTAGACGAACTTGAAGATGATCGAGGCGCCGACGAGCGAGATCGCCATCGGCATGAAGATCAGCGACTTGTACACCGACTGGCCGCGCATCCGGTCCACCAGCAGGGCGAGCGCCAGGCCCAGGCCGGTCGCGACCAGCGGTGCGACCACCAGCCACAGCAGCGTGTTGAGCAGCACCTTCTGGACCGAGTCGGTGCTGAGGGCCCAGCCGAAGTTCTCGCCGCCGACGAACCGGCTGCCGTCGTCGTTCTGCAGGCTCAGGTAGACCGTGCGGACCAGCGGCACCACCAGGCCGACGGCCAGCAGCACCACCGCCGGGCCGAGGAAGACGGCGACCGCCAGCGGCCTGGCCAGGCGGCCCCGGGCCCGGCCGGCGATCAGGAAGACCACCAGCAGGATGCCGAGGAAGCCCGCGACGGCGCCGAAGGTGTTGCCGAACTTGACCGCCGCGTCGCCCCAGGAGCCGACCGCCAGTCTCTCGGTGGCCGTCGCGGCGGCGGATGACGGGAATCCGGTTACGGACATGACCGTGCGTCCCTTCGGGTGCGGTGGGAAGGGGGCGGGCGGTGCGGGTGGGTGGCCCCGCACCGCCCTCGACAGGTGGTCCTCTGACGGGCCGGAGCAGCCGCAGCGCCGGACCGGCCGGGCCAATGGAAACAGCCCGGATCCACGGGCGCCGCCGGAGCAGCCGGAGCGCCCGCTACTGCGGCCAGGCGGCGTCGATGTCGGCGGCGGTCTTCTGGATCGACTGCCCCTCGGCGAACCAGGCCGTCAGCGACTTCCACTCCTGCCCGGCACCGATCGCGGCCGGCATCAGGTCGGAGCCGTCGAAGCGGAAGGTGGCCGCCGGGTCGGTCAGCGCCTCGGCCGAGAGCTTGTCGATCGGGTCGGTGTACAGGCTCTTGTCCACGCCCTGGTTGGCGGAGACCCAGCCGCTCGCGGCCTTCACCCGGCTGCTCGCCCAGTCGGAGCTGGACAGGTAGTTCTGCACCGCCTGCACCTCGGGCCGGTCGGAGAAGGCGGCCAGGAACTCGCCGCCGCCCTCGACGGGGTTGGCGACCGACGGGTTGACCGCCGGCAGGTGGAAGGCGAAGACGTCCCCGTCCGGGCCGACCTTGGTGCCCTTGGGCCACTGCGCCTCGTAGAACGAGGCCTGCTGCAGCATCAGGCACTTGCCGCTCAGGACCGGTGTGCCCGCGTCCTGGAAGGTGGTGGTGGCGATCGACTTCACGTCACCGAAGCCCGCGTTGACCCAGGCCGGGTTCTGCATCCAGTCGGCGACCGTCTTCATGGCCGTGGTGATCTTCTGGTCGGAGAACTTCACCTGGTGGCCGACCCACTGGTCGTACACCTCGCCGCCGTAGGTGCCCAGCACCACCTCCTCCAGCCAGTCGGTGGCCGGCCAGCCGGTGGCCGTCCCGGAGGCGATGCCGCCGCACCACGGCTTGGGGCCGCCGGACTTGGCGATCCGGTCGCTGAGCGCCATCAGGTCGGCCCAGGTCTTCGGCGCCTCGTAACCGGCCGCCTTGAAGGCCTTCGGCGAGTACCAGACCAGCGACTTCATGTTGGCGCTCATCGGCGCGGCGTAGAAGGTGCCGTTGACCGAGCCGTAGGTCTTCCAGATCGGGCTCCACTTGTCCTGGTTGGCGACGGTCTGGGCGGGCGGCTTCACCACCTTGCCGCTCTTGACCATCTGCGCCAGCAGGCCCGGCTGCGGGATGATCGCGAAGTCCGGGGCGTTGCCGCCCGCCACCCGGACCGGCAGCTGGGACTCGAAGTCGTTCGACCCCTCGTAGCTGATCTTGATCCCGGTGCACTTGGAGAAGTCGGCCCAGGACTTCTCCAGGTTGTCCGATTCCGGGCTCAGGATGGAGGCGAACATCGTCACGGTCGTGCCCGAATGTCCGGCGTACGGCTGGTACTTGGCGCAGTCGCCGGACAGCGACTGGGTCGCGCCGCCTCCGCCGCCGCCCGAACCGCCGGAGCTGTTGGAGCAGGCCGCCGTCAACGCCAGTGCCGCCAACAGGGCGGGGACGGCGACCAGGCGGCGGCGGGAACGCGGTTGCGGCGCGGTCGGGTTGGGGGTCAATGCGGTCTCCTCGCCAGGGCGTGCTGTCGACGGTGGCTGAACGAGATTGCGCTGTACCGGAGATGGGCTTACGGGAATCCACGGACGGGGCCGGGCTGATCGAAGACGTTAACGCAGCAGCCGGTCCCCGCCAAGGTCCACGTTCGACCTTCACAACCCGGTGTCCGGACCGTGACCCGCCACCAGCCGATTTCCGGACCGCCGCCACCACAAGTCGAAGGCCCCGCCCGGAAACCGGACGGGACCGACAGGGCCGGGCCGACGAGGCCGGACCGACGGGACCGGGCCGGACGGGACCAGGCCGACGGGGCCGGGGCTCCGACACGGGATCGACGGTGCGGGGCGAAGACCCCGACCGCCGGCAACCGGGCCGGAGCCGGGCCGGGGCCAGGCCGGGGTCAGGCCGGAGCCGGGCCGGAGCCGGGCCGGGGTCAGAACAGCCGGACCGGCAGCTCCAGCAGGCTGTTCACCACCAGCGACGGGCTCGGCCGCAGCTCGGCGTCCGACACCGCGAGCGACAGCTCCGGGAACCGCTCGAACAGCGCCGGCAGGGCGACGCCCGCCTCCAGCCGGGCCAGCGGCGAGCCCGGGCAGACGTGCGGGCCGTGGCCGAAGGACAGGTGGCGGGTCGGGTCCCGGGTGATGTCGAACAGCTCCGCCGTCACGCCGTGCTGCAGCGGATCCCGTCCGATGGCGTTGTACGAGACCAGCACCGGCTCGCCCGCCGGGATCACCACGTCGCCGACCGGGACGTCCGCGGCGGTGAAGCGGAACAGGAAGTTGCTGGTCGGCGGTGTCCAGCGGAGCGACTCCTCCACCACCGCGTCCCAGGGCACCTGCCCCGAGCGCGCCAGCTCCAGTTGGTCCGGGTGCGCCAGCAGCGCCCGCACCGCGTTGCCGATCAGGTTCACCGTGGTCTCGTGGCCGGCCGCGATGATCACCCGCAGGGTCGCCGCCGCCTCCGCGTCCGTCAGCGCCCCGCCCTCGGTGTCGGCCGCCAGCAGTGCGCTCGCCAGGTCCTCCCCGGGTGCCGAACGGCGCTGCGCCACCAGGTCGTTGACGAACGCGTTCAGCCCGGCGACGGTCGCCTGGATGCCCGCCGGGTCCGGCTTGATGCCGAAGAACCGCTCGTACAGGTCCCGCAGGACGCCGTGGTCCGACTCCGGTACGCCCAGCAGCGAGCAGATCACCGTCATCGGCAGCGGGAAGGCGAAGGCGGCCTTCAGGTCCACCACCGGCTCCCCCGCCGCCAGGCCGTCCAGCAGCGTGCGGGTGATCTCCTCGATCCGCGGCCGCATCAGCCCCACCCGCCGGGGGGTGAAGGCCTGCGCGACCAGCGCCCGCAGTCGGCGGTGCTCGGCGCCGTCCGTGGTCACCATGCTCGGGCCGGGCACGGCCAGGCCGATCAGCGGCCAGGTCTTCGGCACCTCGCCGCGCTGGTAGGCCGCCCAGTGCGCGGCGTCCTTCACCAGCCGGCCGTCCGTCAACAGTTCGCGCGCGGCGGTGTGCCGGGTCACCGCCCAGGCGGCGACGCCGCCGGGCAACTCGACCGGCACCGCCGGGCCGGCGGCCCGCAGCAGGGCCCCCTCGGCCGCGCTGTCGCGGGCCAGCGGGTCGAGGACGATCGGGGCCGGGGCGGCAGTCATCGGCAACTCTCTTTCGGACGGCGGCTGTTGACGGATCAGGCCGATTGGCCCGGGGTGAACGAGACCGGCAGCGCCACCAGCCCGCGGACCCAGGCCGACGGCCGCCACACCAGCGCGTGCTCGGCCACCGCCAGCCGCAGGTCGGGCAGCCGGTCCAGCAGCACCTCGATCGCGGTGGTGGCGATCACCTCGGCCGCCTCCTGCGCCGGGAACGGGCAGCCGTGCTCGCCGTGGGAGTAGCTCAGGTGCGCCCGGTTGCCCTCGGCCGGCCTGCCGTCGGGCTGCCGGACCGACGGGTCCGCGTTGGCCCCGGCGAAGCCCAGCAGCAGCATGTCGCCCGCGCCGATCCGCTGGCCGCCCAGCTGGGTGTCCCGCACCGCCCAGCGTCCGGCGAAGATCTGTGTCGGGGTGTCCTCCCACAGCGCCTCGTTCAGCGCCTGGCTGATGCTGCGACGGCCCCCCGCCAGCGAGGCGGCGAACCGCTCGTCGGTGAGCATCAGCCGCAGCGCGTTGGAGATCCAGTACGAGCACGGCTGGTGGCCCGCGATCAGCAGTACCCGCAGGTCGCGCATCACCTCGTCATGGGTCAGCCCGGCCGGGTGCGCCAGCATCCGGGAGGCCACGTCGGCACCCGGGTGCTCGGCCTTCTCCTCGACCAGGGCGAGCATCAGCTCCAGCAGCCGCTGCGCCCCGGCCGGCGCGTCCGGGCCGCCGTCCAGCATGGCCAGCAGCGCCGCGATCAGCTGCGGCGCCTGCTCCTCGTCCAGCCCGAGGACCCGGCACAGCACCAGCAGCGGCATCCGGTTCGCGAACTCGGCGACCAGGTCGGCCTCGCCGCGGCCGGCGAACTCGTCGATCAGCCGGTCGGCGATCTCCTCCGCGTGCTTGCGCAGCTCGTACGGGTCGATCCCGGCCAGGGCGTCGGTGACCGCGCGCGAGCGCCGGACGTGCTCCTCGCCCTCGGCGTACAGGACCGACGGGACGGGCGCCATCATCGGCCTCAGCGGCCAGTCGTCGGGCAGCGACTCCCAGGCGTGCCAGCGGCTGGAGTCGCGGCCGAACAGCTGCGGCTGACCGGTCACCAGCTGCAGCTCGCGGTAGCCGATGACCAGCCAGGCGGGTACGCCGCCGGCCAGTTCGACCGGGGCGACGGGGCCGTGCGCGGCCCGCAGCTCGCGGTAGAGCTGGGCCGGGTCGGTCTGGAAGCGCGGCCCGTACAGCGGCGTGGCGGCGGCGTGCGCCGGGCAGCCCGGGGGCGGGGTGGCGGCGGGCTCGGTCACGGGGTGCTCTCCTCGTACATCGCGGTGACGGGGGCTTCGGGGGCGCCGAGAGGGTGGGGAGCCCCGGGAGCGTGGGGAGCCCTGGGAGCGTGGGGAGCCCCGGGAGCTGCCGCGGCCGCCGGGAGGTCCGCGTCGGCCCGGGCCTGGGCCTGTGCCAGGGCGGTCAGGTGGCGCACCAGCTCGATCAGCACCCGCTTGCCGGACTCCCGGTCCCGGGCGTCGCAGTCCACCAGCGGCACCTCGGCCGACAGGTCCAGCGCCTCGCGGACCTGCGCCAGGGAGTGGGTCGGCTCGCCGAAGTTGTTGCGGGCCACGATGAACGGGGTGCCGTGGTGCTCCAGCCGGTCGATCGCGTACCAGGACTCCTCCAGCCGCCTGGTGTCCACCAGGACGACCGCACCGAGCGCACCGCTGAACAGGCGGTCCCAGAGGAACCAGAAACGTTCCTGCCCGGGCGCGCCGAACAGGTACAGCACCTGGCTCTCCGACAGGGTGATCCGGCCGAAGTCGAACGCCACTGTGGTGGACCGCTTGCCCCAGGCACCGGCGGGGTCGACGCCCTCACCGGCCTTGGTCATGACCTCCTCGGTGTTCAGCGGACGGATCTCGCTGACCGAGCCCACCAGCGTGGTCTTGCCGACGCCGAAGCCGCCGACCACGACGATCTTCAGCGCGTTGTCGGCCGTCGCCCGCAGCGGGGTGCGGCCGGTGGCGGGCCGGGCGCCGGAGCCGCCCGCGGCCGGGGAAGAGCCGTGGGCAAGCGGATCGGAGCCGCTCGCGGCCGGGTCAGAGCCGTTGAAGGCCATGCAGCACCTGCTTCAGCGTGTCGAGGTCGGGCAGCCGGGCCTTGTTCGGCGCGAACCGGGGGTGGCGGGCGGTGACCGCCCCGGACTCCAGCAGGTCGCCGAGCAGGATCTTCACCACCGAGACGGGCAGCGCCAGCTCCGCCGCGACCTCCACCACGGCGGTCGGGGCCTCGCACATCCGCAGGATCCGGGCGTGCTCCGACTGCATCCCCGCCGTCGGCCGCCGCTCGGCGACGATCAGGGTGACCAGGTCGAAAGCGTTCTCCGGGGCGCGGCTACGGCCCCGGGTGATGGTGTAGAGGCGGTCCGGATCGTCGTCGCGGCCCGGCAGCACCGGCCCGGCGTTCATGCCCGGGCGCCCTCTCGCGGCGCCGGGTCCACCTCGTCCGGATCGGCCTCGGCAGTGCGGGCCGGCGCGCTGAGGTGGATCCCGATCTGCTCGATCAGGCCGTGCATGTTGTGGCCGACCACGCCGACGTCCGCCTCCTCGTCAGTGACCACCGCCAGGTGCGCCCCCTCGCCGGCCGCCACGATGCACAGGATGCCGCCGTGGAACTCGGTCATCGACTGCCGGACGCCGCCGCTGCCGTCGCCGAACTCGATCGAGGCGCCGTGCGCCAGGCTCTGCAGGCCGGAGGCGATCGCCGCCAGCTGGTCGGCCTGGTCGGTGCTCAGTCCGGCGGTGTGGCAGAGCTTGAGGCCGTCGGCGGAGAGCACCAGGGCGTGCCGGGAGCCGGGGGTGGCCGCCAGCAGGTTTTCCAACAGCCAGTCGAGATCACGGTCGGTGGCGCTGCTCATCGGGAGTCCTTCTCGGTGACGGGGGAAGCGTCGGGCGTGGTGTCCGGGTCTGTGCCTACGGCCGTTCCTGGGCCGACGGCCGTGCCGGTGCCTGGGTCTACGGCCGTGCCTGGGCCGGTGCCTGGGCCGGTGCCTGTGGCCGTGTCCGGGCCGGTGCCTGGGTCTACGGCCGTGCCCGGGCCGGTGCCCGCGGTCGGCGCCCCGGCGGAGCGCTGCTCGACCGCCAGGGGGCGGGCGGCGGCCCGGCGGAACGCGCCGAACCGGGCGGCCGCTACCGCCGCGTCGGCGCGTACGGGCTTCGCCGCGGGGGCCGTCGACGGGGTGGTGGTGGCCAAGGTCTGGCCGCGACGGCGCTGCGGCAGGCCGCTGTCGGTCATCCGGGCCGGCGCGGGCGGCAGCTGGGCGGGAGTTGGGCCCGCGGCCGAGGCGGTGGCCGCGCCGGGGGCGGCAGGCGCCGGCGGCAGGGGGGCGGGCGCGGGTCGGGCGGGGGCCGGACGCGCGGGAGCCGGGCGCGCAGGGGTGAGCGCGGGGCGTACGGACTCCGGGCCCGGCGCCTGTGTCAGGGCGGGCACCGGTGCGGGCTCCGGAGCCGGGTGCGAGAGCAGCTGCTGCGGGATCAGCATCACCACCCCCGTACCGCCGCGCGCCGACGGCCGGAAGGAGATCTGCAGCCCGTGCTTGCGCGCCAGTGCGCCGACCACCGCGAGCCCCAGCCGGGTGCCGGCGGAGAGCGTGGTGAGGTCCAGCGGCTCGGCGGAGACGGCCCGTTCGGCACGGCGCAGCCAGCTGTCGCTCAGGCCCAGTCCGCTGTCCTCGACGGTGACCGCCAGTCCGGCGGACACCTCCTCGACGTAGACGTGCACCTCGGCCGGCGGGGCGGAGAAGTTGGTGGCGTTGTCCAGCAGTTCGGCCAGCGCGTGCATGACGCCCTCGGCGGCGTACCCGGCGACGGCGGCGGTGCTGGCGTTGTGCAGCCGCACCCGCTGGTAGGCGCCGATCCGGCCGAGCGCGCCGCGCAGGACCGACTCCACCGCGATCGGCTTGGCCCAGCGGCGGCCCGAGCGGGCGCCGGTGAGCACCGCGATGCTGTCGGCCATCCGGCCCGCCTGGGCGGTCGAGTGGTCCAGGTGCAGCAGGTCGCCGAGGACCTCCTCGTCGTGCCGGTGCTGCATCTCGCGCAGTTCGGCGTGCATGCTCGTGGCCAGTGCCTGCACGCGCCCGGCGGCGGTCGCGCAGACCGCGAGGGCGGCGGCCCGCAGCCGCTCGCCGCGGCCGATCTCCTCGCCGACGGCGCGCAGCAGCGCGTACTGGGGGTGCTTGCGGTGTGCGGCCAGCGCGCTGTCCACGGCCGCGCCGGCGCGCAGCTTCTTCACCACCTCGGGGAGGACGCCGTCGGCGATCCGGTCCAGTTCGGCGCGCTCGGCCTCGGCCCGCGCCCGTTCCGCCTCCGTCCCGGCCCGCTCGGCGTCCAGTTCGGCCCGCACCCGGGCCAGTTCGGCGTGCCCGGCGGTGACGTCCGCCTCGGCCCGGGCCTGCTGCTCGCGGGCGGTGTCCCGCTCGGTCAGTGCGGCGGCGGCCCGGGCCTCGGCCGCCCTCGCGGCCTGCCGCGCGGAGTCGACGGCGGCCAGTGCCGTCGTGGTCTCCCGGTGCTGCGAGGCCAGTTCCTCGGCCAGGGCGCGGGAGCGCTCGGCGCCGACCGCCGCGAGGCCGACGGCGATCAGCCAGAGCACCGCGACGGCGGCCACCGCGAGCGCGGTGAGCGGCTGGTGCGCGTCCAGCGCCCGGGTGACGCCGACCGGCGCGGCGGCCAGCGCCAGCAGGACGGCGGCGGCCGTCAGGGCGACGGTGCGCGGCGCGGGCCGTCGGCGTGGCCGCCCGTCGGGGCTGGTGGCTTCTCTCATCGGTGCGGTCCTCGGCAACGTCGGCGGGCGGCGGCGGCACGGCGGCGGTTCGGCGACGGTCGGGACCGTCGACAACCGGTCGGGGCGCATACGAGACCGCCCGGCGACGTCCAGGAACGTCTCCGGGCAGCTGATCGGTTCACCCTTTCGGCCGATCATATCGATTCAGACATTGGCCTCAAGCGGACAACTGACGGCCAATCTCCTTGATTCACGCCGCAGACACCGATTGGCGACGCAACCGCCGCACGAGCGAGTGGCCCGCCTCACAGCCCGGCTGTTCCACCCGCCCCCGGCCCACCTCCCAGCCCCACCCTCAGCGGCTGCCGAACCGCCGCTCCAGCGCCTCCTCGAAGGTCCTCCGGCCCACCGCCCGCTCCGGCGCCAGCTGCCCGCCGCGGCGCAGACCCCGACCCACCGCCCCCGGGATCCACAACGGCAGCAGCACCCGCCGCTTGCCCGCCGCCCCCAGGTACGCCCGGGCCAGCTCCCGGTACGACCGCACCTGCGGCCCGCCCACCTCCGGCGCGAACCCGACGGGCTCCTCCCCCACCAGCCCGACCACCGCCGCGGCCACCTCCCGGACGTCGACCGGCTGGAACCGCACGCCGCTCACCACCGGGAACACCGGCAGCTTCACCGAGGTGTCGAACACCTTCAGCACCAGGTCGTGGAACTGCGTCGCCCGCAGCACCGTCCACCCCAGCCCCGACTCCCGCACCACCCGCTCGCAGGCGAGCTTCGTCCGGTAGTACGCGATCGGCACCCGGTCGATCCCCACGATCGACACGTACACCAGGTGCCGCACCCCCGCGTCGCGCGCCCGCGCCACCAGCGTGCGGACCGCCGCCAGGTCCGCCTTCTTCTGGGTGGTCGCGCAGTCCACCACGACGTCGACCCCGGCCATCGCCGCCGCGATCCCGGCCCCGTCCACCAGGTCGCCGACCACCCACTCGACCCCGTCGCCCCCGCCCCGCGCCCGCCGGCTCAATCCCCGCACCGCCACGCCTCGCGCCAGCAGCCGCACCACCTCCCACCCCAACGTCCCGGTCGCCCCGGTCACCAGCACCGTCCCGTTCATCAGGCCGTTCCTTCCGTCGAGTCGCCTTTCCCCTACGGACCGGCCACCGCCCGGATCCGTGACATCGGCTCCCGGAGAACGCGAAAAGCGGGGCGAGGACCGTGGTCCTCGCCCCGCTTCGTGGGTTCACCTCAGGAGGCGAACACCGGAGTGGTTCAGCTGCAGCCGCTGGTGGAGCCGCAGCCCTCGCAGAGGTAGCAGCTGCCGGCGCGGCGCATCTTGGTGCCGCAGGAGAAGCAGAGCGGGGCGTCGGCGTTGAGGCCGAGCTGGATCTCCATCAGCTCCGTGGAGTTGTGGGCCTGCTTCGGGGCCGGCTTGGGCGCCTCGACCGCCGGGGCGGGCTTGGCGACCACCGGGGCCGACTGGGCGAGGGCCTCGGTGTCGACCTCCTCGGCCTCCAGCGGCTCGTACGAGCCGGTCTCCAGGTGGCGCTGGCGCTCCTCGACGGAGTGGATGCCGAGCGCCGAGCGGGTCTCGAACGGCAGGAAGTCCAGCGCCAGGCGGCGGAAGATGTAGTCGACGATCGACTGCGCCATCCGCACGTCCGGGTCGTCGGTCAGGCCGGCCGGCTCGAAGCGCATGTTGGTGAACTTGGAGACGTAGGTCTCCAGCGGGACGCCGTACTGCAGGCCGACGGAGACGGCGATCGAGAAGGCGTCCATCATCCCGGCGAGGGTCGAGCCCTGCTTGGACATCTTCAGGAAGACCTCGCCGAGGCCGTCGTCCGGGTAGGAGTTGGCGGTCATGTAGCCCTCGGCGCCGCCGACGGTGAAGGAGGTGGTGATGCCGGGACGGCCCTTGGGCAGGCGCTTGCGGACCGGCCGGTACTCGACGACCTTCTCGACCGCGGCGACCGGCGCCTCCGCGGCCTTGGCCTCGGAGTCCTTCTTCTTGGCCGAGAGCGGCTGGCCGACCTTGCAGTTGTCGCGGTAGATGGCGAGCGCCTTGACGCCCATCTTCCACGCCTCGAAGTAGATCTCCTCGATCTCCTCGACGGTGGCGGACTCGGGCATGTTCACGGTCTTGGAGATGGCGCCGGAGATCCACGGCTGGATCGCGGCCATCATCCGCACGTGGCCCATGGCCGAGATGACGCGCTCGCCCATCGCGCAGTCGAACACCTCATAGTGCTCGGGCTTCAGGCCCGGCGCGTCCACGACGTTGCCGTGCTCGGCGATGTGGGCGACGATCGCCTCGATCTGCTCGTCCTGGTAGCCGAGGCGCTTGAGGGCGCGCGGGACGGTGCCGTTGACGATCTGCATCGAGCCGCCGCCGACGAGCTTCTTGAACTTGACCAGGGCCAGGTCGGGCTCGACGCCGGTGGTGTCGCAGTCCATCATCAGGCCGATGGTGCCGGTCGGGGCGAGGACCGAGGCCTGGGCGTTGCGGAAGCCGTTCTGGGCGCCGATCCGCAGGACGTCCTGCCAGGTCTTGTTGGCCGCCAGCCAGACCGGGGCGTCCAGTTCGTCCATCGAGACGGCGTCGAGCGAGGCGTCCGCGTGCTGCTTCATGACCCGCTGGTGGGCGGCCGCGTTGCGGGCGTAGCCCTCGTACGGGCCGACGACGCCGGCGAGTTCGGCGCCGCGGCGGTAGGCGGTGCCGGTCATCAGCGAGGTGACGGCGCCGGCCAGGGCGCGGCCGCCCTCGCTGTCGTAGGCGTGGCCGGTGGCCATCAGCAGGGCGCCGAGGTTGGCGTAGCCGATGCCGAGCTGGCGGTAGGCGCGGGTGGTCTCGCCGATCTTCTCGGTGGGGAAGTCGGCGAAGCAGATGGAGATGTCCATCGCGGTGATGACCAGCTCGACGACCTTGGCGAAGCGCTCGGCGTCGAACACGTCGTTGCCGTCGACGGTGTCGTCGCGCAGGAACTTCATCAGGTTGAGCGAGGCGAGGTTGCAGCTGGAGTTGTCCAGGTGCATGTACTCGGAGCAGGGGTTGGACGCGTTGATGCGGCCGGACTCCGGGCAGGTGTGCCAGTGGTTGATGGTGGAGTCGTACTGGATGCCGGGGTCGGCGCAGGCCCAGGCGGCCTCGGCCATCTTGCGGAACAGCTTCTTGGCGTCGACGGTCTCGATGACCTCGCCGGTCATCCGGGCGTGCAGGCCGAATTCGGTGCCGTTCTCGACGGCGGTCATGAATTCGTCGTTGACGCGGACGGAGTTGTTGGCGTTCTGGTACTGGACGGAGGCGATGTCGTCGCCGCCGAGGTCCATGTCGAAGCCCGCGTCGCGCAGGGCGCGGATCTTCTCCTCCTCCTTCACCTTGGTCTCGATGAAGGCCTCGACGTCGGGGTGGTCGACGTCGAGGACGACCATCTTCGCCGCGCGGCGCGTGGCGCCGCCGGACTTGATGGTGCCGGCCGAGGCGTCGGCGCCGCGCATGAAGGAGACCGGGCCGGAGGCGTTGCCGCCGGAGGAGAGCAGTTCCTTGGAGGAGCGGATCCGGGAGAGGTTGAGGCCGGCGCCGGAGCCGCCCTTGAAGATCATGCCCTCTTCCTTGTACCAGTCGAGGATCGACTCCATGGAGTCGTCGACGGACAGGATGAAGCAGGCGCTGACCTGCTGGGGCTGCTTGGTGCCGACGTTGAACCAGACCGGCGAGTTGAAGCTGAACACCTGGTGGAGGAGGGCGTAGGTCAGCTCGTGCTCGAAGACGTCGGCGTCGTCGGTGGTCGCGAAGTAGCCGTGCTTCTCACCGGCGGCGCGGTAGGTGAGGACCACGCGGTCGATGATCTGCTTGAGGCTCCACTCGCGCTGCGGGGTGCCGACGGCGCCGCGGAAGTACTTGGACGTGACGATGTTGACGGCGTTGACCGACCAGAAGTCGGGGAACTCGACGCCGCGCTGCTCGAAGTTGACCGACCCGTCACGCCAGTTGGTCATGACGACGTCACGGCGTTCCCAGCGGACCTCGTCGTACGGGTGCACGCCAGGAGTGGTGTGGATGCGCTCCATCCGGAGGCCGCCCTTCGGGGCCTTGGCGCCCTTGGCCGCGGCCTTGTCGGACTTCGACCCGCGTGCGGAACCGCTCGTGGTGTCTGTCACTTCTCGCTCCTCCTCCTGGGCAAACGCCCGAAGTGCCCCGAAAAGTCCGGGCACCGCTGGTTCGTTCTTCCGGTGTGCGGGCAGGCGGGCACGCTGCCTGCTTGCGCACGGTTTGTAGTGTTCTGCGCCCCGTTTCCGGGCACGCCGGGGCCCCGCAGGGCCGATGTGGTGCGGCTGGGCCCGCTCGGGGGCCGGTGTGCCGACGCCTCCTAGGGCGCGGCGGCGGAGACGGACACGCAGGCGTCGTCCGTCTCCGGGGTGCGGGGCCGTTCCGCGCGGAGTTCCGCGATGGCGGCCTCGAAGTCTTCCAGTCCGTCGTACGCCTGGTACACGCTGGCGAACCGCAGGTAGGCGACCACGTCGAGTTCCTTGAGCGGGCCGAGTATGGCCAGCCCGACGTCGTGGGTGGTCAGCTCGGCGTTACCGCTGGCGCGCACGCACTCCTCGACCCGCTGGCCGAGCTGGGCCAGCGCGTCCTCGGTGACCGGGCGGCCCTGGCAGGCCTTGCGGACGCCGGTGATGACCTTCTGCCGGGAGAACGGCTCGGTGACGCCGCTGCGCTTGACGACCATCAGCGCCGCCGTCTCCACCGTGGTGAAGCGGCGGCCGCAGTCCGGGCACTGCCGACGACGGCGGATGCAGCTGCCGTCCTCGGTGGTCCGGCTGTCGACAACGCGGCTGTCGGAGTGCCGGCAGAAGGGGCAGTGCACCTCGGGGATCCCTCCCTGGCAGAACGTGCGGACCCACTGAGTCTATGCGATGCGCCCCCGGCCTCGGCAAGCTGATCATGTGGCGCGACCACTAGTACTGGGCACGCAGAGGACTGTAGCCACTACATGTAGGCCTCGGGGGGAAGTGACACCCCTGGCGTGTCGGCGCCGATTAGACTGCCGGAGGCAAGTTCGAATCGAACGTTTAATCGATGTACAACAAAGCCTTGATCGAGTCAGCCAACTCCCGAATAATTCACTCGAACGTGTGTTTGGCGCAACCTTTCGATAGGAGGGGCGTTGGGCTGGAAAAGGGGAGAGGACAGCCGTCGAGAGGGGCCGCCGTGAACACGATCGAAAGCAACACCATCCCGGTGCAGGAGCACTCCCAGTTCAAGGTGGGGCAGCGCACCAACAATCAGCAGGGTGTGGACATCAGCATGGACCGCAGCGAAGACCACCGGCTCGCCGGCACGGCCCTTTCCGGCTCGAACCGCGTGCCCGACCAGCCGGTCGAACACCCCCCCGCCCTGGACGACGCCCACGCCTCACCCGCCCGTGCGATGCCCGGCCGCCCCCCCGGCATCCGCACCGACGAGGCCGGCCTCACCGAGCGCCAGCGCCGGGTGATCGAGGTCATCCGGGATTCCGTCCAGCGCCGGGGCTACCCGCCGTCCATGCGGGAGATCGGCCAGGCCGTCGGCCTCTCCAGCACCTCCTCCGTCGCCCACCAGCTGATGGCCCTGGAGCGCAAGGGCTTCCTGCGCCGGGATCCGCACCGCCCGCGCGCCTACGAGGTCCGCGGCGTCGAGGTGGCCCGCCCCAACACCGCCGAGACGGCCGGCCGCCCGTCCACCTCCTACGTCCCGCTGGTGGGCCGGATCGCCGCCGGCGGGCCGATCCTGGCCGAGCAGACGGTCGAGGACGTCTTCCCGCTGCCCCGCCAACTGGTCGGTGAGGGCGAGCTGTTCGCGCTCACCGTGCGCGGCGACTCGATGATCGAGGCGGCCATCTGCGACGGCGACTGGGTCACCGTGCGCCGCCAGCCGGTCGCCGAGAACGGCGACATCGTGGCCGCGATGATCGACGGCGAGGCCACCGTCAAGCGCCTCAAGCGCGAGGACGGCCGGATCTGGCTGATGCCGCACAACCCGGCGTACGAGCCGATCAACGGCGACAACGCGACCATCCTGGGCAAGGTGGTCGCGGTCCTGCGCCGCCTCTGAGCCTCCGGGGCCCGGAGCACACCCGGGGCGGGCCCACGACACCGGGAAGGGGCTCCACCGCGCACGCGGGGAGCCCCTCCGGCGTCCTCCCGGCCGGGCGGAGGCCGGGGGCCCGGGCGGCTTCAACAGCACCCGTCAGCCCAGCCCAGCGGCCCCGCCCCCGCCCCGCGCGGTCGCGTCTCAGCCCCGCTTCACCACCGGCCGCACCGGCGCCGCCGAGGCGTCGATCGCCGCCAGCGAGCGCCGCACCTGGTTGCGGTCCGTGGTGTACCAGAACTCGGGCATCGACGAGCGGAAGAAGCTTCCGTACCGCTTGGTCGCCACCCGCGGGTCCAGCACCGCCACCACGCCCCGGTCGTCCGCCGCGCGCACCAGCCGGCCCGCGCCCTGCGCCATCAGCAGCGCCGCGTGCGTCGCCGCGACGGCCATGAAGCCGTTGCCGCCGCGCTGCTCGACGTCCTTCTGGCGGGCGCTCATCAGCGGGTCGTCCGGCCGCGGGAAGGGGATCCGGTCCATGACGACCAGCTGGCAGGCCGAACCGGGCACATCCACGCCCTGCCAGAGCGAGAGCGTGCCGAACAGGCAGGTGGTCGCGTCCGAGGCGAACTCGCGGATCAACTCGCCCAGGGTGTCCTCGCCCTGGAGCAGGATCCGGTGGTCGAGCCGCCCGCGCATGGCCTCGGCGGCCGTCTGGGCGCCGCGCATCGAGGAGAACAGGCCCAGCGTCCGCCCGCCGGCCGCGCCGATGAGCTCGGCCAACTCGTCCAGCATGTCCGGCCGTTCGGGATCGCGCCCGGGGTCGGCCAGGTGCTTGGCGACGTACAGGATGCCCTGCTTGGGGTACTTGAACGGCGAGCCGACGTCGATCCCGCGCCAGTGCGGCACGGCGTCCTCGCCGAAGCCGGCCCCCGGGTTGTCCCCCGGCGTGCGGACGTCCGGCAGGCGCGTCTCGGAGGGCAGGCCGACGGAGGCGGCGACGCCGTTGAAGTCCCCGCCGAGCTTGAGGGTGGCCGAGGTGAGGACGACCGAGCGCTCCTTGTACAGCCCTTCGCGCAGCAGCCCGGACACGCTCAACGGGGCGACCCGCAGCGAGGCGGTGCCCAGCCCGAAGCGGTCGCTGCGCTCGATCCAGACGACGTCGTACTCGGAGTCCTCCAGCAGCCGGTCGGCGGTCTCGTGCAGCGTCTCCGCCGAGGCCATCGCCTGCTTGCGGACGGCGTCCTCGTCGCTGAGCGCCTTGTCCCTGGTCTCGCCCAGCGAGGTGATCACCTGGCGGGCCGCGTCCCGGATCGCGGTGACGGCGTACGCCAGGTACTCCGGCAGCTCCTCGACCCGGCCGGGCTGGGCGGTCTCCATCAGCCCGTGGAAGTTCTCGGCGGCGGCCTGCAGGGCGTCGACGGCCTTCTCGTTGGCGAGCCGGGCGGCCCGCTTCACCGCCCGGTTGACCGCGCCGACGGTCAGCTCGGCGGTGGCCGCGCCGGTGACCCGGTTGACCAGTTCGTGCGCCTCGTCCACGATCAGCAGCCCGTGCTCGGGCAGCACCGGCGCGCCGTCGATCGCGTCGATGGCGAGCATCGCGTGGTTGGTGACCACGACGTCGGCCAGTTTGGCCCGCTCGCGCGCCTTCTCGGCGAAGCACTCCTGCCCGTACGCGCAGCGGCTGGCGCCGAGGCATTCCTTGGAGGTGACCGCGAGCTGGGCCCAGGCCTTGTCGGAGACGCCGGGGCTCAGGTCGTCGCGGTCGCCGGTGTCGGTCTCGTCGGCCCAGTCGCGCAGCCGCAGCACGTCCTGCCCGAGCTTGCCAGTGGGCCCGCCGAGCGCGTCCACCGGGTCGAACAGGCCCTCGCCCTCGTCGCTCGGGGTGCCCTCGTTGGCCCGGTGCAGGCACAGGTAGTTGGAGCGGCCCTTGAGCATCGCGAACAGCGGGCGGCGGCGCAGCACCGGGTGCAGCGCCTCGACGGTGCGCGGCAAGTCACGCTCCACCAGCTGGCGTTGCAGCGCCAGGGTGGCGGTGGCGACCACCACGCGGTCCCCGTGGGCGAGCGCGGGCACCAGGTAGGCCAGGGACTTCCCGGTGCCGGTGCCGGCCTGGACGAGCAGGTGCTCGCCGTTGTCGACGGCGTCGGCGACGGCTTCGGCCATCCGGGCCTGGCCGGGGCGTTCGACGCCGCCGACGGCCGTCACCGCGGCGTGCAGCAGCTCGGGGATCCGTGAGCGCGGAACGGCGACGGTTTCGTCGGCCTCGTCGCCGAGGTCCGCCGCCCGCTGGGATTCGGAGTCGTGGGGTTCGGAGTCGTTCGTCATGACCCTCCCAGCCTACGGGGCGGGGGTGACAATCCGGTCCCGTTGCGCGGGCAGCCGCACGTCCACGGCCACCAGCGCGTTCGGGACGGTCCCGAACCGGGCGGCGTGCGGGCGGTGCGGGCGGTCCTGGTAGCCGTCGAGGAGCAGCCGGTTGCGGTTGAGGCAGAGCCGGTCGATCCGGGGCCGGAACAGGTCGAACAGCTCGAAGCGTTCCTGCAGCTCGGGGAAGCGGGCCTGGTGGCGGAGGATCTCGGCGCGGAGCAGCGCCCAGAACCGGGCCTCCGGCAGTCCGGTCTGCGCCTCCAGCAGCGGCGCGAGGTAGCGGAAGACGCCGATGAACAGCCCGGAGTGGATGAACTGGCAGAGCCCCTGCGGCGGTTCCCGCAGCAGCACGTCGGCCACCTCGCCCGGCAGGTCGCTCAGCTCGGGGAGGTCCTGCGCGCTGAGATTGACGTCGTCGACGAAGTCCTTGACCGCGAGCCGGGCCGGGGCGTCCCGCTCGTCGAAGACGACGATGGCGTTCTCGCCGTGCGGGGAGAAGACCAGCCCGTACCGGTAGAGGAAGTGCAGCAGCGGCGGCAGCATCGCGGCGAACAGCCGGCCGGTCCACTCGGCCGGGGTGAGGCCGGAGCGGGCGATCAGTTCGGCGGCGAGCGCCCGCCCGTCGGAGCCGGTCTGCAGCAGGGCGGCGAGGGTGCGGGCGCGTTCCCCGGAGTCGAGGGCGGGGCCGAGCGGTTCCCGCCAGATCGCGCCCAGCAGTTCCTTGTACTGGTACGGCGCCTCGGGCATCTCCCCGTACAGGGGGTGGTCGACGGTGACGGAGGCGATCTCGCCGAGCAGGATCACCCGGCACTCGTCGCGCAGGAACGGGTCGGCGTCACGGATCCCGTGCAGCCAGGCGGTGACGGCGGGGGCGGCGAGGGTGCGTTCGGTGGGCAGGCCGCGCCAGACCAGGGTGTTGAGGATCGACAGCGGCAGTTTGACGGTGCAGCGTTCGGGGTGGGCGGTGTTGAAGAAGGTGCGGATGGACTGCTGGGGCAGCCGTGGGTCGCCGTCCGAGGGCAGCGGGACGATCTCTCCGGAGGCGATCCAGGGCGCGAACAGCGGCAGGATCGTCTCGTCCCACTGCCAGGGGTGGACGGGCAGCAGCAGGTAGTCGTCGGCGTCCGGGCCGAGCGCGGCGCGCAGCGCGTCCACGTCGTCCAGCTCGCGGGCGTACAGCTGCTCGGGCCGTTCCAGGCCTGGCACGCCGCGGTACTCGGCGAGCCGGCGGTGGACGGCGATCCAGGGCAGCGGGCGGGGGCTGCGGGCCTCCGGGGCCCAGCGGGCGGCGTCACCGGCGGAGAAGCCGATCCGGCCCTTGTTGGGGACGATCCAGGGGTGGCCGCCCTGCCGGCCCTCCAGTGCGGCGTGGTCGAGGTCGGCGAGTTCGGCGGCGGTGAGCGCGGTGGCGAGCTGGCGGGCGTCGGCGGTCAGGGTGGCGGAGA
The DNA here is from genome assembly GCF_000719705.1 of Streptomyces sp. NRRL S-350. Lineage (GTDB taxonomy): Bacteria > Actinomycetota > Actinomycetes > Streptomycetales > Streptomycetaceae > Kitasatospora. The sequence goes on from NZ_JOHO01000018.1 coordinate 87,976, forward strand.
GCTCGCGGATCAGGTGGGCGGTGGTCTCGCCGCGCATCCCGAGGGTCTGCCGGGCGTACGGGAGGAAGCGCAGCGGGTCCAGGCCGTCCGGTTCGGAGCAGCGGATGGACTCCGGGTCGACCTGCCAGCCGTCGTAGGCGCCGCGCCGGGCGGTGAAGCGGTAGTCGAGGCCGGGCAGCGGGAGCAGGTACTCGCCGGGCACGGCTCCGGGGAGTGGTTTGAGCAGCTCCTCGTAGGCGAACTCGCCGAGCATCTTGGCCAGCAGGGCGCGGCCGGCCCGCTGCCAGTGCCCGGCGGTGAGGTGCGGGGGCAGGTGGAGGGGCGGTTCAGCGGCCGACTGTTGCGGCACGGGTCAGCTCCTGGGGGCGGGGGAGGACGGGGGTCTGCTCGAAGGGGGTGGAGGCGGGGGCGGGTGGCGGTGCGAAGCCGGTCCAGGCGGTGCGGCCGGGCAGCCGGTGGACGGTCCGGCCGGTGACGGCATTGAGGATCACGGCGGCCCGGTGGGCGCCGAGCCCGAGGTCGGGCGTGCCGACGCCGTGGGTGTGCAGTTCGGCGTTCTGGACGTAGAGGCCGCCGGCGAGGCCCGGCCGGGTGGCGACCCGGTGGTCGAGGTCGACGCGGTAGCGCCCGGCCTCGTCCCAGTCGATCAGGGGGGCGAGGGGCTCCAGCGCGGCCGGGCGGGCGGCCCGGTAGCCGGTGGCGAGCACCACGGCCTCGGTCCGCAGCACGTGCTCGGCACCGGAGTCGGTGTGCCGGCAGCGCAGTTCGAGGCCGCCGCACGGTCCGGGCCGGGCGTCGGTGACGGCGGTGCCGGGGGTGATCTCGACCGGGGCGGTGTCGATCGGGCGGCCGATGGTGCGCTCGTAGAGGTGGTCGTGGATCTCGGCGAGGGTCTCGGCGCTGGCGGCCTTGTGCAGTTGCCACTGGGCGTCGACCAGGGTGTCCCGGACGGGCCCGGGCAGGCTGTGGAAGTAGCGGGTGTAGTCGGGGGTGAAGTGCTCCAGGCCGAGCTTGGAGTACTCCATGGGTGCGAGGGCGCGGCTGCGGGTGAGCCAGCGCAGCCGGACGCCGTCGTCACCGTGCCGCCGGAGCAGGTCGAGGAAGACCTCGGCGCCGGACTGCCCGCTGCCGACGACGGTGACGTCCCGGGCGCCGGTCAGGTCGGCGCGGCGGTCGAGGTAGTCGGCGGAGTGGAAGGCGCGCGGGTGGCCCGCGAGGGGGGCGAAGGCCTCGGGCAGCACGGGCCGGGTGCCGACGCCGAGGGCGAGGTTGCGGGCCCGTACGAAGGAGCGGCGCCCGGTCGCGGTGTCGGTCAGCTCGGCGCGGTAGCACGGGCCGTCCTCCGCTGTCGGCGCCCAGTGCAGGGCGGTGACCTCGGTGCCGAAGCGGCAGTTGGCCAGCCGCTCGGCGGCCCAGCGGCAGTAGTGGTCGTACTCGCGGCGCGGCAGTTGGAAGCGCTCGGCGAAGTAGAACGGGAACAGCCGCTCCTGGTCGCGCAGGTAGTTGAGGAAGGACCACGGGTTGGTCGGGTCCACCAGGGAGACCAGGTCGGCGAGGAACGGCACCTGCATCCGGGCCCCGTCCACCAGCATCCCGTGGTGCCAGCGGAACTCCGGGCGCTGGTCGCAGAAGAGGGTGCGCAGGCCGGGGACGGGTTCGGCGAGCGCGGCGAGCGAGAGGTTGAACGGGCCGATGCCGACGCCGAGCAGGTCGTACGGCGGCGGGGAGGCTGGGGTATCCACGGGTGTCCTAGGCGGGGTCGGGGCCAGGCGGGGCCGGAGCCGGGCGGGGCCGGGCAGCGGGGCCGGAGTCGGGCGGAGCCGGGGCTGGGCAGCGCCGGTGCTGGGCTGGGCCTGGCGGTGTCGGGACCGGCCGGGGTCGGGAGCGGGCCGGCAGCGGGGACGAGGCCGGCGGCCGGGCCCGGGTGCGCACCATCAGGGCGGCGCGCTTGCCGGGCAGGTCGAGTTCGCCGGCCGTCCGGAACCCGGCCCGTTCGAAGGCCCGGACCGAGCGGCGGTTGCGGACGTCCGGTTCGGCCACCACCCGTTCGCAGTGCGGGCGGCGGCGCAGGATCCGCTCCGCGAGGGCGGCCAGCAGGACGGCGCCCAGTCCCCGGCCCCGGCTGGCGGCGGGGCCGAGCAGCAGGTGGACGCCGGTGTCGTGCGGGCGGGCGGGGTAGTGGGCGGCCAGCGGGTCGAGGTCGGCGCGGTACACCTCCCAGTAGCTCATCGGCTCGCCGTCGAGCAGGCCGAGGCACGGGACGCTGCGGCCGTCGCCGTCCAGTTGGGCCCGCAGGTGCCCCTCGGTGCGCTCCGGCGGGCCGGCGAGCTCCCAGAAGGCGGCGACCTCGGGGTCGTTCATCCACCGGGCGAGCAGGCCCAGGTCGGCGGGCAGCCGGACCGGGCTGAGCTCGAACTCGCCGGCCGGGGTGGGGATCGCGCCCCACCCGGGCACGTCGTCCTGCATCAGGCACCCGCCACCGGGTTGGGGATGTCCACGTACACGGACTGGGTGGCGACCGGGCCGACCAGCTCGTCCAGGCCGTTGATCCGGGTGAGCAGGTTGGCCTTGCAGGGCAGGGTGGGCGCGTCCAGCAGCAGCGCGGGCAGCGCCGAGCCGGTGGCGGCGGCGGCCGGTCCGGCCAGGAACCGCCGCAGCGCGGCCAACAGCACGGTCTCGTCGGCAAGTTGCTGCGAGCCGAGGGCGCCGATCAGGCCGAGGACGTGGTTGATGCCGAGGTAGTAGGCGAAGTGGTGGTCGATCACCGGGTCGGGCAGGAAGGTGTCGCTGTCGGCGCCGAGCCCGGGCAGCCGGGCGGTGAGCCGGCCGGCGGCGCTCTCCCGGTAGTAGTAGCCCTGGTTGTCGCGGTAGCGGCCGCCGTTGGGCCAGCCTTCGGCGTCCAGCAGGACCAGGCTGTTCTGCTGGTGCGCCTCCAGTGCGATGCCGGCCCGGCCGTCCAGCCAGAGGATGGGCAGCACGACCGCGTCGAGGTAGCGCAGGAACCATTCGGCGGCCACGGTCGACAGCGGGCGGCCGCAGCGCGCGGCGAGCGCCCGCAGGAGGTCGCCGAGCCGGGAGGGCACGGTGTCGCCGGTGCCGAGGGGCTGTTCGGCGACCAGCCCGGCGACGCACAGCACGCGCTCGGCGGGGGCGAAGGGCTGTGCGCGCAGCACGGTGTCGAATCCGCCCGGGTCGCCGAGCGCGGGGTGGTCGACGCCGATCCAGGCCGGGTCGCGGACGATGTCGAAGCCCGGGTGGGCGGCCCGCCACTCGGCGGCCAGTCCGCCCTCCAGCAGCCGGTGCATCTCCAGGCCTCGGTGCAGTTCCTTGCGGAGGTTCTCCCGGCGGGAGTTGGTGATCCGCAGGCCGAGCGAGAGCTTGAGCATCCACGGGGTGCCGGGCCGGTAGACGGTGCGCACCGAGGAGGTGGGGTGCCAGGGTTCGCCGGCCGGGCCGAGGTCGTGCAGCAGTCCGTCGGCGAGCAGGGAGGCGACGGCCGGGCGGTGGGCGAGTTCGCGGGCCTGCCAGGGGTGCAGCGGCAGGGCGGCGGTGCCGGGGGGCAGCGCGAGGTCGCCGCCGAGCAGTCCGGCGGTGAGCTGCTCGGCGCCCCGGGCGGCGGCGGAGCCCGCGGCGAGCAGTGCGCGGTCCACGGCGTACCAGTGGAGCTGGAAGGAGCCGTGCAGTTCGGGCGAGTAGGCGGCGCTCTGGGCCGGCCCGAGGCCGTCGCGGCTCTTCGGGGTGGGGTGCAGCGGGTGGCCGAGCAGCAGGGACTGCTCGGCGGCGAGGAACCGGGAGCGCTCCGGCCCGCCGGGCTCGGGGGCGGTGCGGCGGTGCGCGAGGATCTCGGCGGTGCGGACGACCGAGTCGGCGACCCGGGCGGCGAGGTCGGCGACCTGTCCGGGGTCGGGCCGGTCGGCGGCCGCGGCGGCGAGCAGCGCGGCGGCGGTGACGGCGTCCACGGGGGCGGCGCAGCCCTCGTCCGCGGCGGTTCCGCCGGCCGCGAGGGTGGCGGGGCCGAAGCGGTGCCAGCCGCCGGGCGACCAGTAGCGGACGGGGGCGGTGAGCCGGGCGGCGCCGCCGAGGACGGCGATCCGCAGCCGCCCGTCCGGGCCGGGGCGGGCGCCGGTCTCCCGGGTCCAGCAGCGCAACAGGGCTTCCAGCGCGGCCTGTTCGGCGGCGATGGCCGGGTCGGGGTGCAGCAGCGGGTCGGGCTCGGCGGCGGTCCGCGGCACGGACAGCGGCGGCGCGGGCGGGGCTCCGGTGAGGGCGGTGCTCAAGGCTGCTCCTTGGGACGCGTGGGGGTGCCGACGCGCACGGGTCGGAGGGGGGAACCGGCGGGCGCTCGTGCCGTCGCGTCAGGTAAGGGTTACCTATCCCTGACGGGTGATCACAAGGACGGCTCACTCGTCCGGGTGAAGATCGGTGATTGTCCACCGCCACCGCGGGAGGCCCTGCTGTGCCAACGAGCCGAACGCGTCCGCGTCACGGATCGGTGACCTCCGGCCGGCTGCGGAACCCGGGGGGCGGGCACGGCCGTCCTCGTCGGCGATGGGAGACTCCGGGGCGGCGAGCGGCCGTGCCGCGCACCGCCCGAGCACCGGTCGAAGCACCGACCGGGCGGACACGGACCGCCCGAACCACAGACCGCCCGAGCACAGACCGCCCGAGCACAGGGGGAAGCGCACAGATGCCAACGATCCACCGGTCAGCCCTGGCCGCCGCCGTGGTCGCCGGAACCCTGGTCGCCGTGAGCGCCTGCGGGCCCGACGGCCCGGCGGGCGACGGGGGAGGCGCCGCCGCGCCGCCGCCCTCCTCGGCCGCGGCGGCCGGCGGCGGGCCGATCGGCGGCATCACCCTGCCGTCGGGCCTGCCGACCAGCCTGCTGGAGGGCCTGCCGAGGAGCTGGGACGACCTGAAGAAGTGGAAGTTCGAGGACTGGGACACGTGGGCGTCCAAGCACGTCTTCAACAACCCGGTGGTGAAGGACTTCTGGGATCCGGACAAGATGGGCGACTCCAAGCCCGCCGAACCGGCGCCGCCCGCCGCCAAGCCCTCCCCGACCGCGGCCAGGCCCTCCCCCGCCGCCTCCGGTCCCGCCTCCGACGACGGCGTGACGGATCCTGACCCGCCGGCGGTCAAGGCCGTGGCGGTGCCCCGCCCGTACACGGGCCAGCCCTCCGGCAAGGTGTTCTTCTCCGCCCAGGGCGGCCGCGGCAACTGTTCGGCGACGGTGATCACCGACCCGCAGCACCCGGGCCGGAGCAACCTGGTCTGGACGGCCGGCCACTGCGTGCACGAGGGCAAGGGCGGCAGCTTCTACAAGGACCTGGTCTTCGTGCCCGCCTACAACAACTCGGGCGCCTCCAGCGGCGGCCGGAAGGCCCCGCTCTCCGAGCTGGCCCCGCTCGGCACCTGGTGGGCCGACCAGGTCACCACCTCGCCGCAGTGGATGGTCGAGGGCGGCGGCACCGGCGGCGCCGCCAACCAGTACGACTTCGCCGTCATGCGCGTGCGCAACCAGAACGACACCGGCAAGTCCCTGGAGGAGACGGTCGGTTCGGCCGTCCCGGTGTGGTTCGACGCCCCGCGCGACAAGCTCGCCGTGTCGGCCGTCGGCTACCCGCTCCTCAAGCCGTTCGACGGCCAGGAGCTGTACAAGTGCGACGGCGGCAAACCGGCCCGGCTCTCGTTCGACGCCAAGCGCCCCTCGATGCTCACCATCGGCTGCACCATGACCCAGGGCTCCAGCGGCGGCGGCTGGTTCGCCACCATGCCGGACGGGAGGACCGCCCTGGTCAGCAACACCTCGATCGGCACCCAGGAGCACACCTCGCTGAGCGGCCCGTACCTGGAGACGGTCGCCAGGCAGGCCCTGGACTGGATCTCCAGGAAGCCGTAGCCGCCGCGGGGAGCGGGCCGGGCACGGGCCACACGCGCACCGGCACGACCGGCACGGGGCGCACGCGGTACGGGAAGACGGGCACAGCACGGGGGACGATGCAGCATGCCGAGAACCACCAGCCGGGGGCACCGGGCGGCGACGGCCGTCGCCGCGCTGCTCGCCGTCCTCACCCTCGCCGCGGCCGCCTGCGGCCCGGACGGCCCCGCCCGGCCCGCCGCCCCGCCCCCGGCCCTGCCCAGGTCCGCGCCCACCAGCCTGGGCGACCTGACGGGCTGGAAGCTGGAGGACTGGGCGAAGTACGTCGCCGACAGCGGGTTCGCCAACGACGCGGCGCCCGGCGCCTGGACGGCCGCCCGGATGGACGCCGCCAGGCCCCGGCCGACCCCGGAGTACTCCCTCGCCTCCCCCGCCGCCCCCGGCGTCGAGCGGGGCGCCGCGCCCGCCGCCGTCCCGGCCGTGCCGCAGCCGCACCCGTACGGCCCGGCCGCCGCCCTGGTGGGCCGGCTCTTCATGACCACGCCGCAGGGCGACGCGGCCTGCTCCGCCACCGTGGTCTCCGACCCGGTCAACCCCGGCCGCAGCAACCTCGTCTACACCGCCGCGCACTGCCTGCACGACGGCAGGGGCGGCGGCTGGCTGAAGGACCTGGTCTTCGTGCCCGGCTACAACCGGGACGGCCAGGCCGCCCACGGCAAGCCGTACGCCGACCGGCAGGCCGCCCCGTACGGCCGGTGGACGGCGGTGCGGGCGCTGGTGTCGCCGACCTGGCTGCAGGAGAGCGGCGTCGGCGCCCACAACCAGTTCGACTACGGGATCGTCCGGGTGCGCGGCGAGGGCGGCTCCGGCCCGTCGTTGGAGGAGGCGGTCGGCGGCTCCGTCCCGGTCTGGTTCAACGCCCCGCGCGAGCAGATCACCTCGGCCGCCGCCTACGGCTACCCGGCCGAGCGGCCGTTCGACGGCACGCAGCTCACCCACTGCGACTCGCCGGTCGCCCCCGGCCGGCTCTCCTTCGACCGGTCCCGCCCGGCGATGTACGTGATCGGCTGCACCATGACCGCCGGCTCAGGCGGGGGCGGCTGGTTCATCACCAAGGACGGCAAGCCGAACCTGGTCAGCGTCGGTGCGCTCGGCAACCGCAACCCGGCCGGCTACCAGGCCGGACCCTCGCTGCAGGACCAGGCGAAGCAGGCCTTCGACTACTTCGTGAAGAACGTCCGGTAGCCGGCGGACCGCACCGGCGGGGGTTCCGGAGCAGGCGAAAGGCCCCCGGGGCGGTGGGTACCGTCCCGGGGGCCTGCGTGCGCCCGCGTCAGCCCTGCAGGGCCACCGCGAAGTACTCCAGCTCGGCGGCCAGCTCGGCCGGCACCTTGGCGTGCAGCAGGGTGCCCTCGCCGTTGTGCTCGGCGGAGAGCAGTTCGCCCTCGGCGTGCACCCGGGAGACCAGCGCGCCCTGGGTGTAGGGCACCAGCGCCCGCACCTCGACGGCCGGGCGCGGCAGCTCGTCGTCGATGAGCTGCAGCAGCTCGTCCATGCCCGCGCCGGTGCGGGCCGACACCACGATGGCGTGCGGCTCGCGGCGCAGCAGGCGCTGCAGCACGTGCGGCTCGGCGGCGTCCGCCTTGTTGATCACCACGATCTCCGGCACGTTCTGCGCGTCGACCGAGACGATGACCTCGCGGACGGCGGCCAGCTGCGTCTCCGGCTCGGGGTGCGAGCCGTCGACCACGTGCAGGATGAGGTCCGCGTCGGCGACCTCCTCCATGGTCGAGCGGAAGGCCTCGACCAGGTGGTGCGGCAGGTGCCGGACGAAGCCGACCGTGTCGGCCAGGGTGTAGACCCGCCCGCTCGGCGTCTGGGCCCGGCGCACGGTCGGGTCCAGGGTGGCGAACAGCGCGTTCTCCACCAGCACGCCGGCGCCGGTGAGCCGGTTGAGCAGGGAGGACTTGCCGGCGTTGGTGTACCCGGCGATGGCGACCGACGGCACCTGGTGGCGCTTGCGCTCCTGGCGCTTGGTGTCGCGGCCCTTCTTCATGTCGGCGATCTCCCTGCGGAGCTTCGCCATCTTCTCGCGGATCCGACGCCGGTCGGTCTCGATCTTGGTCTCACCGGGACCGCGGGTGGCCATGCCGCCGCCGGACGAGCCGGAGCCGCCACCGCCCATCTGCCGGGACAGCGACTGACCCCAGCCGCGCAGCCGCGGCAACATGTACTGCATCTGCGCGAGCGAGACCTGCGCCTTGCCCTCCCGGGACTTGGCGTGCTGGGCGAAGATGTCCAGGATCAGGGCCGTCCGGTCGACGACCTTGACCTTGACCACGTCCTCCAGGTGGATCAGCTGGCCGGGGGTGAGCTCACCGTCGCAGACCACGGTGTCGGCGCCCGTGGAGGCGACGATGTCGCGCAGCTCCTTCGCCTTGCCGGAGCCGATGTAGGTGGCCGCGTCGGGCTTGTCGCGGCGCTGGATGACGCCTTCCAGCACCTCGGAGCCGGCCGTCTCGGCGAGCGCGGCGAGCTCCGCCATCGAGTTCTCCGCCTCCTCCAGCGTGCCGTCCGTCCAGACGCCGACGAGCACCACGCGCTCCAGGCGGAGCTGGCGGTACTCGACCTCGGTGACGTCTTCGAGTTCGGTGGAGAGGCCGGCGACCCGGCGCAGGGCGGCTCGCTCGCTGCGGTCGTACTGGTCGCCGTCGTAGTGGTGGCCGCGGTCCTCGTCGATGGCCGCGAGGTCCTCGTCCATGAGGGCTTCCGCCCGCAGACCGTCGATGCGGCGCGGAGCGTCGGTCTGGTCGCGGGTGTCGAACGTGGAGGTCATTCTGTCCTTTGGCTGCTGGTACGGGTGGCCTTCGGGGGCCTTTCGTGCGGTCCCCTGGGGAGTGTGCCCAGCTGCCGCCCCGGCTACCGTCCGGGCGGGGGTGAGCTGTCCCTCGGATCCCCGGGTGCCACCGGAGCTCCTGCCCTGTGAACGCCGCGGACCGGCCGTGAATTCCCCATGATGGTCGCACGCCGGGCGCGGGCCGGTCATCCCCATTTTCCCCGGGGCCACCGCGCCGGGGGCCGCCGGCCCCGCCCCCGGACCGGCCGCACGGAGGCTCGCCGGCACCGCCCCGGGCCGGCCGTACGGAGGCCGGCTAGCGCCCGTCCCCGGGGGCGTGCGGCCGGCTCACGTCGTACACCCCGGAGACCCGGAGCATCGCCCGCATCAGCCCGCGCAGCGCGCCCGGCTCGGGCAGTTCCACGGTGTAGGTGTGCCGGACCCTGGACTCCTGCGGCGGCTCCACCTCGGCCGCGACGATGCCGACGCCCTGGGCGGAGATCGCCGCGGTGAGGTCGGCGAGCAGCCGGGGCCGGTTGAGCGCCTCGGCGCGCAGGGTGGCCCGGTGCCCGGTGGCCGGCGCGTCCTGCGGCTGCCAGCGGACCTCCAGCGCGTCCCGCCCGTCCGCCCGCATCCGCTCCCCCGCCGGGCAGCCGGTGCGGTGGACGGCCACGGCGCCGCCGCGGATGGGGTAGCCGGCCACCTCGTCCGGCGGTACCGGCGTGCAGCAGCGCGCCAGCCGTACGGTCGCCCCGGGGCGTCCGGCGACGGCGACCGGGGCGGCCCGCTTCCCGGCGGGGCGGCGGCCGGGCGGGGCGGGCTGGGCGCCCGCCGGGCCGGTGCGGACGGCCGGCAGCCGGGCCGGCGGGTCGGCCAGCCAGCGTTCGATGGCGAGTCGGGCGGCGGGGGTGCGGGCGTGGGCCAGCCATTCGGGGGCGGGGCCGGAGGGCTGTCCGCCGGGGGGGAGGGTCTCGGTGAGCACCTCGATCAGGTCGCCGTCCTCCAGGACGGTGGACAGCGCGCTGAGCCGGCCGTTGACCCGGACGCCGACGCATCGGTGGCCGGTCTCCTCGCCGAGCAGGTAGGCCGCGTCCACGCAGGTGGCGCCGGCCCTCAGCTGAAGCGTTTCGCCGTTCTCGGTCACCACGGTGATCTCGCGGTCGCCGGCCAGGTCGGCGGTGAGCGCGGACCAGAAGGCGTCCGGGTCGGGCGTCTCCTGCTGCCATTCCAGCAGTCGGCTCAGCCAGCCGGGCCGGGCCGGGTCGGTGCGGTCCAGGTCGTCGGTGTCCGGCGCGGCGGCGGCCGGGGACGGGTCGCCGAGCGCGACGACGCCGGTCTCGGCGACCTCGTGCATCCGCCGGGTGCGGACCAGCACCTCGACCACCGCGCCGTCGTCCAGCGCCACCGCGGTGTGCAGCGACTGGTAGAGGTTGAACTTGGGCGCGGCGACGAAGTCCTTGAACTCGCCGGGCAGCGGCGTCCAGCAGGTGTGCAGTTCGCCGAGCACGGCGTAGCAGTCGGCGTTCTCCTCGACCACCACGAGCAGCCGCCCGAAGTCGGCCGGCTGCGGCGCCCGGGGTCCGCCGTCCGGCCCGGGCCCGCCGCCGGCCCGTTTGAGCAGCACCCGGTGCAGCGACACGCAGTGCCGGGGCCGTACGGTCACCTCGGCGGTCACCCCGGCCTCGGCCAGCTGCCGGGCGAGCCGCCGGGCGAAGGGCTCCAGCAGGGTGTCCGGCTCGGCCTCGTGGCAGGCCGTCAGGGCGCGGGTGCGGGCGTACTCCTCGGGGTGCAGGGTGGCGAAGACGATGTCCTCCAGCTCCGCCTTGAGCACCTGGATGCCGAGCCGTTCGGCGAGCGGGATCAGCACGTCGCGGGTGACCTTGGCGATCCGCACCTGGCTGGCCGGCTTCATGTGCCGGATGGTGCGCATGTTGTGCAGCCGGTCCGCCAGCTTGATCACCATCACCCGGACGTCGTCCCCGGTGGCGACCAGCATCTTGCGGAAGGTCTCGGCCTCGGCTGCGGCGCCGAAGTCGACCTTCTCCAATTTCGTCACCCCGTCGACCAGGTAGGCGACTTCGGGCCCGAATCCGGCGCCCACCTGCTCCAGGGTCAACTCGGTGTCCTCGACGGTGTCGTGGAGCAGTGAGGCGACCAAGGTGGTAGTCCCGGCGCCGAGTTGGGCCAGGATCATGGTGACGGCCAGCGGGTGGGTGATGTACGGCTCGCCGCTCTTGCGCTTCTGGCCGCGGTGGCTGGCCTCGGCGAGCCGGTAGGCGCGGGCGAGCAGGCCGAGGTCGGCCTGCGGATGGTGCAGGCGGTGGACCCGGACGAGCGGTTCCAGGGCGTCCGGCACGAGCGGTCGGCCGGTGGCCAGTAACGCCGCCCGCCCGGCCCGGCCGAGGGCGGCCCGGCCGAGCTCTCCGAGGGGCCTCCTGGCCCCTCCCTGCCGTACGGTCGTCGGCTGCCCCGTCAGGGACTGCCCGGCTTCGATGGTCATCGGCACCTCCGGCAACGGTCGCCGGGTGCTGCCCCTCCCCGTGGGGTGACCCGGTGGTCCATGCTACCGAGCAGAGCACGTTCCGCGACGCCATGGATCCCGTCCGCGACCGTTATCACCCGATCGGGGGGATTCGTCGCCGTACGAAATGGGCAAACGGCGCCGTCAGCTCCGGCTCAGCGAGGCCCACCAGCGCTCGTCGAGCCGCCCTTCGGCCACGATCACCGCGGGCCCGGCCATCTCCACCCGGCCGTCCGGGTGCTCGGTGATGACCAGTCGGCCGCCCAGCAGGTCCACGGTGTAGGCGGCGGGCTCGCCGGTGACCGCCGGGTCGGCGCCGTCCCGGCGGATCGCGGCCACCGCGACGGCGCAGGCACCGGTGCCGCAGGAGCGGGTCTCGCCCGAGCCGCGCTCGTGCACCCGCATCGCGACGTGCCGCGGCCCGCGGTCCACCACGAACTCGACGTTGACGCCCTCGGGGTAGACGCCCTCGGGGCTGGTGAGCGGCGCGGTCCGCAGCTCGCCCGCGTGGTCCAGGCTCTCCACGAAGGCCACCGCGTGCGGATTGCCCATGTTGACGTTCAGCGCCGGCCAGCGGCGCTCGCCGACCGCGACCTCGATGCCGTCCGGGCCGGGCAGCCGGGCGCGGCCCATGTCGATGGTGATGTCGCCGGGCGTGCCGTCCTCGGCGGCCGGCGCGACGTGGGCGGTGAGCACCCCGGACCGGGTGGCGACCGCCAGCCCCCCGGGCGCGGCCAGGCCGGTCTCGACCAGGAAGCGGGCGAACACCCGCAGGCCGTTCCCGCACATCTCGGCGATGCTGCCGTCGGAGTTGCGGTAGTCCATGAACCACTCGGCGCGGTCGGCCATCCCCGCGGCGGCCGGATCGGCGGCCGCGCGCACCACGCGCAGCAGTCCGTCCCCGCCGATGCCGGCCCGCCGGTCGCACAGCGCGGCGACGGCCTCGGGGCCGATCTCCAGCGTTCCGTCCGGGTCGGGGACGATGACGAAGTCGTTCTGGGTGCCGTGCCCCTTGAAGAAGGGGATGCCGCCCTGCGGGGAGGCGAAGGAAGAGGATGCGCTCACCCTCCCGATGGTACTGAGGGCCTACCGCAGGTAGGCGACCCGCCAGACCGCGAGCGCGCAGGCGGCCAGCGCGACCAGGGTGTAGACCGCGATCGCCTTCCAGCCGGCCCGCTGCCCGGAGCCCCGGCGCGGCAGTCCCGGCCACTTGTAGCCGGCGTGCCGGGCGGCCATCGCGCCCCAGCCCATGGAGGCGGCGGTGAGCAGCAGGCCGAGCATGCCGACCATGGTGGCGCGGGCCCCGGCCGAGCCGAAGGCGAGCGGGAAGGCGAACATCAGCGAGCCGACGGTGCCCAGCAGGGCGATCGGCAGGGTCTGCCACCAGCGCAGCCGGCGCAGCGGACGGATCTCCCGCTCGTGCACGGCGCCCCCGGGCGGGGTGCGGGTGTCCAGGGCGGGCATGGCGAGCGCGTAGGAGGTCGGCGCCTCCAGCCCGGTCAGCACCGGGAGGTCGCCCATCGTCGACTCGTCGAACTCCTCGGCCGGGGCGGTGACGCTCCCGCTCTGACCGGATTCGGGGCCGGTACCCGTCGACACGCGGCCTCCCCTGACAGTTCGACACGAGCGCACTCGCGGCCGGGCACGGCCGACCCGTTCGGCCGACCGCTCTGCCTTCGATGATGGCATGTCCAGACGGGCGTTCAGGGCCTGACCCGGGTCGACGGGTGATCCGTGGCCATCACGTGATCCGGCCGTGACCGCCGGTTCGTCCTGCACGGTCACCTGCGCGCGCAGGTGCACCGCCGAAATGGCCGGAACCCGTTCTACGCGGCCGGAACCCCCTGACGTCCGATCAGTTCGAGGGACCGTTCCAGCAGCTCGACGGGGTCGGTGCCGGCCGGCCGGGACAGCCAGTGGATCCGGTCGTCCCGGCGGAACCAGGACTCCTGACGGCGGGCGAAGCGCTTGGTGGCCCGGACGGTCTCGGCCCGCGCCTCGTCCTCCGTGCACTCGCCGGCGAAGTGGTCGAGCACCTGCTGGTAGCCGAGCGCCCGCGAGGCGGTCCGCCCCTCGCGCAGTCCGGCCTTCTCCAGCTCCCGGACCTCCTCCGGCAGCCCGGCCTCCCACATCCGGTCGACCCGCAGCGTGATCCGCTCGTCCAGCTCGGGGCGCGGCACGGCGACGCCGATCTGCACCGCCTCGTACACGGCGGTGTTCGTCGGCAGGTTGGCGGTGAACGGCTGCCCGGTGATCTCGATGACCTCCAGCGCGCGGACGATCCGCCGCCCGTTGCCCACCAGGATCGCCTCGGCGGCCGCCGGGTCCAGTCCGGCCAGCCGCCGGTGCAGCACGGACGGCCCGACCTCCTCCAGCTCGGCCTCCAGCCGGGCCCGCACCGCCGGGTCGGTGCCGGGGAACTCCATCTCGTCGATCGCCGCCCGGACGTACAGCCCGGAGCCGCCGACCAGGACGGGCGTGCGGCCGGCGGCCAGCAGCCGGTCGATCTCGGCCCGGGCCAGCCGCTGGTACTCGGCCACGCTGGCGGCCTCGGTGACGTCCCAGACGTCCAGCAGGTGGTGCGGCACTCCGCCGCGTTCGGCCACGGTGAGCTTGGCGGTGCCGATGTCCATGCCCCGGTACAGCTGCATCGAGTCGGTGTTGATCACCTCGCCGTCGAGGCTGCGGGCGAGGGCGACGGCCAGGTCGGACTTGCCGGCGGCGGTCGCGCCGACGACGCAGACCACCCGGGGAGGGGCGACGGGCGGGGTAAGGGAGCTGCTCACCGCTCCAGTCTCGCAAAACCGCCGCCGCAACGGAGAACGGGCTGCCGCCGGCCCGTCCCTGCGGGACGATATGACTGTCTCCGCAGCCGCGTCCGGCCGCTTCCCCGGTCGGCGCCCGGCCTGCGAACGCTTCGCCGGGCCCGGACGTTGTCCGGGAGACGGGGACGGACGGACGACAGGGAAGGGTGGGCCGCCATGGGTCTGATGGACAACCTCAAGGGCAAGGCCGAGGAGCTCAAGGAGAAGGCCGGCGAACTGGCCGGCAAGCACAGCGACCAGATCGACACCATCGTCGACAAGGCCGGGGGCGCGATCGACAAGGCGACCAAGGGCAAGTACAGCGACCGGATCGAGCACGGCGCCGCCAAGGCCAAGGACGCGGTCGGCGACTTCGCCCACAAGCCGAAGCCGGACCACGAGGGCCCGGCCGGCGGCAACGGCCCCACCCCGCGGCCCTAGCCGCCCCGGCTCCCGACCCCGCGGCCCCAGCCGCCCGGGCTCCCGACCCGGCCGTCCCCCGGGTCAGGACCAGGACGCCACGAAGTACCCGACCCCGTACGGCGCGTCCTGGTAGGCCAGCCGCCCGGCGAGGCCGGCGCCCTCCGCGGCACCGGCCAGCACCTGCCAGGGCGCGCGGCCCTCGGCCTTGAGTTCGGCGGCCAGGCCCGCGTCCAGCGCGGCGAGGGCGGGCAGGTCGGCCGCGCCCAGCGCGGCGGCGACCTCGGCGTCGAAGCCCTCGGCCCGCTCGTCCAGGTAGCCGGGCGCCTTCACCGTGCGGCAGGCGCTGCCGTCGCCGAGCACCAGCAGGGCGACCCGGTCGGCGAGGCCGGCCAGGCCCTGGCCGAGGCCGCGCATCCGGTCGGCGGGGGCGTCGGCGGGCACCGCGCAGGCGTGCGTCGGCAGGGTCACCCCGGCGCGTTCCAGCAGCCAGGCGCCGACGGTCAGCGAGGGCGCCAGTTCCGGCCCCTCGACCCGGCCGCCGGGCAGCTTGACGACGAGCGGCACGCCGTAGCGCCCGAAGGAGCCGGCCCCGCCCTCGGTCCACACCTCGGCCTGCGGGCCGGTGCCGACCACCACCACCAGCTGCGGCCCGGCCGCGACCAGCGCCGCCAGCGCCTCGTCGCAGGCGGCGCGCAGCGCGTCCAGTTCGGCGGCCGCGCCGGCGGCGACCTCGGGGACGAGCAGCGGCGGACAGGGGCACACGGCGGCGGCTACCAGCATGTGGATCACTCTAGCCGGGAAGACGGGCGGCCCGGCCGGAGCCGAAGCTCCCGCCGGGCCGCCCGGAACGCGTGCGTCAGTCCCCGCAGCAGGCACCGCCGGCCGGGGCGGCCGCCGGCAGCACGGCCGGGGCGCCGACGGACGGCAGGCCGAGCATCACGCCGGCCGGCTTGGCGGCGGGCTTGGCCTGGCGCCTCTCCCAGGCGTCGCCGGCCCGGGTGCGGCGCACCGAGAGCGCCGGGCCCTCGGCGAGCAGGTGGTGCGGGGCGGCGTAGGTGATCTCGACGGTCACCATGTCGCCCGGGCGCACCGGCTCGTCCGGCTTGCCGAAGTGCACCAGGCGGTTGTCGGGCGCCCGCCCGGAGAGCCGCCGGGTCTTGTCGTCCTTCTTGCCCTCACCCTCGGCGACCAGGATCTCCAGGGTGCGGCCGACCTGCTTCTTGTTCTCCTCCCAGGAGATCTCCTCCTGGAGCGCGATCAGCCGGTCGTACCGCGCCTGGACGACCTCCTTCGGCACCTGGTCGGCCATCTCCGCCGCCGGGGTGCCGGGGCGCTTGGAGTACTGGAAGGTGAAGGCGTTGGTGAAGCGGGCCTCGCGGACGACGTGCATCGTCTCCTCGAAGTCCTCCTCAGTCTCGCCGGGGAAGCCGACGATGATGTCGGTGGAGATCGCCGCGTCCGGCATCGCCTCGCGGACCTTCCTGATGATCCCGAGGAAGCGGTCCTGCCGGTAGGAGCGGCGCATCGCCTTGAGCACCCGGTCGGAGCCGGACTGCAGCGGCATGTGCAGCTGGTGCATCACGGCCGGGGTCTCGGCCATCGCGGCGATCACGTCGTCGGTGAAGTCGCGCGGGTGCGGCGAGGTGAAGCGGATACGCTCCAGGCCGTCGACCTGGCCGGCGGCGCGCAGCAGCTTGGAGAAGGCCTCGCGGTCGCCGAGGTCGGAGCCGTAGGCGTTGACGTTCTGGCCGAGCAGGGTCACCTCGATGACGCCCTCGTCCACCAGCGCCTCGATCTCGGCGAGGACGTCGCCGGGGCGCCGGTCCTCCTCCTTGCCGCGCAGCGCGGGGACGATGCAGAACGTGCAGGTGTTGTTGCAGCCGACCGAGATCGAGACCCAGGCGGCGTACGCGGAGTCGCGGCGGGTCGGCAGGGTGGAGGGGAAGGTCTCCAGCGACTCCAGGATCTCGACCTGGGCCTTCCGCTCGATCGCGGCCCGCTCCAGCAGGGCCGGCAGGTGCCCGATGTTGTGGGTGCCGAACACCACGTCGACCCAGGGGGCGCGCTTGACGATGCTGTCGCGGTCCTTCTGGGCCAGGCAGCCGCCGACGGCGATCTGCATGCCCTGGTGGCGGCTCTTGACCGGCGCCAGCTGGCCGAGGTTGCCGTACAGCTTGTTGTCGGCGTTCTCGCGCACCGCGCAGGTGTTGAACACCACCAGGTCCGGGTCGCCCTCGGGGCCGGCCTTGACGTAGCCCGCCTCCTCCAGCAGCCCGGACAGCCGCTCGGAGTCGTGGACGTTCATCTGACAGCCGTGCGTGACGACCTTGTAGCTCTTCAATCCGCTCTCACCGCTCACCAGACCAGGGTACGGGCAGCCGCGAAGCCCTTTTCCCGTGGCTTCCACGCCCCGTTCCCCTCCCGTTCCGCCGGAGCGCCTGGCAGTATCCCTGCATGGCCCCCACCACCGCGTCCCGTCTCGGCGCCGCCGTCCGCACCGCGGCCCGCAGCCCACTGTGGCGGGCGGTGCTGGTGGCGGTGCTGCTGGTCGCCGGCCTGGGCGGCTGGTGGCTGTCGGCGGGCCGCTCGCCCGGGTACCCGCGCGGGGAGGTCCGCTTCGCCACCGGCGTGCAGCGCGGCGTCTACGACCGGTACGGGCAGCTGCTGCAGGCGCACGTCTCGGGGGCGATGCCGGGGGTGCGGCTGGCCCTGGACAACTCCGAGGGCTCGATAGACAACCTCACCCGGGTGATCACCGGCCAGGACACCTTCGCGATCGCCACCGCCGACGCGGTCGCCGATTACCAGAGCCCCGGCAAGGACCGGCTGCGGGCGATCGCCCGGCTGTACGACGACTACCTGCAGCTCGTCGTCCCGGCCTCCTCCCCGGTGCGCCGCACCGCGGACCTCAAGGGCCTGCGGGTCGGCGTCGGCCTGCCGCAGTCCGGGGTGAACCTGGTGACCAAGCGGCTGCTGGCGGCGGCCGGGCTGGATCCGGACCGCGACATCGTGCCGGTCTCGGCGGGTGTGGGCGATGCCGCCGACCAGCTGCGCGAGGGCAGACTGGACGCGTTCTTCTGGTCCGGCGGCCTGCCCACCAGCGCGCTCACCGACCTCTCCGAGCACATGAAGATCCGGGTCGTGCCGCTGGGCGACCTCTCCGAAGCCCTGCATAAGGCCGAGGGCGGCGGCACCGACGCGTACCGGGCGGCGACCATGCCCAAGGGCACCTACCCGAACGCCGAGCCCAAGGACGCCGTCGCCACGGTGGCCGTGCCCAACCTGCTGATCACCCGGGACGACGTGGACCCGGCCCTGGTCGAGGGCATGACCCGCGCGGTGATCGACAGCCGGGACCAGATCGGCGCCCAGGTGCACGCCGCCCAGCTGGTCGACCTGCGCACCGCCGTCTACACCGACCCGCTCCCGCTGCACACCGGCGCGGCGCGCTACTACCGCTCGGTGAAGCCGTAGGGCCCGTCCTCGCCGCCGCTCCGGACGCGGCACGCGACACCCGGCACCCGGCACACGACGCCGGCTCCCGGTACGCGGCACCCGGCCCCGGCACGCGACGCCGCCGGCTCCCGGTACGCGGCTCCCGAGCGCGCCGGCGTCAGCTCTCCGCCCTCGGCACCGCCAGCGTCACCGCGAGGCCGGTCGGCTTCACCGGCGCGAAGCCGAGCGAGCCGCCGCCGGCCGCGAGCAGGGTGCGGGCGATGGACAGGCCGAGCCCGGAGCCGTCCACGTTCTGGTGCCTCGGGCTGCGCCAGAACCGGTCGCCGGCCCGGGACAGCTCGTCCTCGGCGAGCCCGGGCCCGGCGTCGGTGACGGTCACCATGACCTCGTCGTGGCGCACCGCGACCCGCAGCCGTACCTCGCTGCCGGCCGGGCTGAACTTGAGCGCGTTGTCCACCACGGCGTCCAGGGCCGAGCCGAAGCCGATCGGGTCGGCCATGCCGACCGCCATCGCCGGGCCGTCCCAGCGCAGCCGGATCCCGCGCTGCTCGGCGACCGGCCGCCAGGCGTCCACCCGGGCCAGGGTGAGCTGGGCGAGGTCGGTGCGCTCCGGCTCGGGGCGGGCGTGCTCGGCGGTGGCGAGCCCGAGCAGGTCGTCCAGCACCCGGGCCAGCCGGGTGCCCTCCTCCCGGACGCCGCTGAGCTCCTCCTCGTGTCCCTCGGGCAGCTCCAGGCCGAGCACCTCGACCCGCAGCAGCAGCGCCGAGAGCGGGTTGCGCAGTTGGTGCGAGGCGTCCGCGACGAAGGCCTTCTGCTGGTCCATCGCGAGCACCACGTGGTCCGCCATCTCGTTGAACGAGCGTGCCAGCCGCTGCAGTTCGGGCGGTCCGCCGCCGGGGGCGACCCGGGCGGCCATCCGGCCGGTGGCTATGTCGTGGGTGGCGCGGTCCAGGGTGCGCACCGGGCGCAGCACCCACTCGGTGAGCCGGACGGCCAGCAGCACGGCGACGATCATCGCGGCGGCCTCGCCCGCGACGAGCACCAGCCACTTGTGCAGCACCCGGGTGCGCAGCGCCCCGGTCGGGGACTCGCTGAGCACCACGGCGACCACGTCGCCGTCGCGCACCACGGGGGCGGCGACGGTGATCGTCCGGTCCGGTGTCCACGGCCAGACCTGCGGCGGGTTGTGGCTGCGCCGCCCGTCCAGCGCCTCCTGGAAGGCCTGGGCGCCCCAGCCGCCGGTGGGCACCCGCCAGTCGGCGGGCGCGGCCGCGATCGGCAGGCCGTCGCGCTGGAAGATGCCCAGGCGCACGCCGTACAGGTCGTAGTAGCGGCGGACCTCGGCGTCGATGGCGTGCTGCCGGCTGAGGTCACCGGGGGCGGGCTCCGGTTCGCCCTTGCGGGCGGAGTCGGCGGCGCCGGAGGTGGGCAGGTCCTGGGCGAAGCGGGCGGCGTCGTCGAGCCGGTCGACGACCACCCGGCTCTGCTCGGCGGCCGCGACCGCCGCCGCGAGCGGCAGCCCCAGGGCGGCCAGGACGCAGAGCATGAGGGCGATCAGGATGCCGAGCAGGCGGGTGCGCACGTGCGGTCAGTGCTCCGCGGGGGCGTTCGGGGCCGGGTCCGCCGCGGCGGGCGCCGGGCACTCGGGGATCAGGCGGTAGCCGACGCCGCGGACGGCCTCGACCAGGCCGGGCAGGGCGAGCTTGTTGCGCAGCGAGCCGATGTGCACCTCGAGGGTGCGCCCGTTGCCCTCCCAGCCGCTGCGCCAGACCTCGCTGAAGATCTGCTCGCGCCGGTAGACCACGCCGGGGCTCTGGGCGAGCAGGGCGAGCAGGTCGAACTCCTTGCGGGTGAGCGGCACGTCGCGGCCGTCCACGCTGACCCGGCGGCGCTCCCGGTCGATCCGGATGCCGCGGGACTCCAGCGGGCCGCGCTGCTGCGGTACGGCGTCGGGCTCGGGCACGGACGCCGAGGAGGGGGCGGCGCCGCGGCGGGCCACGGCGTGGATGCGGGCGAGCAGCTCGCCCATGTCGTACGGCTTGGTGACGTAGTCGTCGGCGCCCAGGTTGAGGCCGTGGATCCGGGAGCGGACGTCGGCGCGGGCGGTGACCATGATCACCGGCACGCCGCTGCCGGCCCTGATCCGGCTGCACACCTCGAAGCCGTCTCGGTCGGGCAGCCCGAGGTCGAGCAGCACCACCCGGTACGGCTCGTTGCCGTCCGGCACCAGGGCGTCCAGCGCCTCGTGCCCGCTGCGGGCGTGCCGGACCTGGAAGCCGTGCCGGCCCAGGACCGCGACCAGCGCGGCGGCCACGCGTTCGTCGTCCTCGACGAGCAGAAGTCGCATCCTGTTCTCCTCCTTCCCCCACGTGATCACTGGTGATCACTGGCGATCACCGGTCTGAACGGTCGGGCCCCGTTCCTGCGCAGTATGGGCCAGTGCGCGGCCGGACGCCAGGCTGGACCGCGCACCGGGCTCGTGGGGGAGGTTCGGCACCGGCGCGGATTCCCGCTGTGACATGCCCCGTCGGCGCCCTTGCGAACAGCACGCGCCCGTCGTGTGGCCGTTTCGTGATCCTCAAGTTCCGCTCAGATCGGCTGACGGCGCCCGGTCACGGCTCCTATGGTCGGCCCACCGGGGGCTGCGGCTCCGCCGGTCGCGGCTCCCGGATTCGTACCACCATTGCCTGCCAAGGGAGTTGGGAATTCTCCGGTAGGCGCGATCCAACACAGAGGGAGCAGGCGCGATGACCGAGAGCCCCATCGAGGACTCCACCCCCGCAGCCGCCCCGCTGGTCGTGCTGGGCAACGTCAACAAGCACTACGGCGCGCTGCACGTACTGCAGGACATCGACCTCCGGATCGCCCAGGGCGAGGTGGTCGTGGTGATCGGCCCCTCCGGCTCGGGCAAGTCCACGCTCTGCCGGACGATCAACCGGCTGGAGAGCATCGACTCCGGCACGATCACCATCGACGGCCGGCCGCTGCCCGCCGAGGGCAAGGAACTGGCCCGGCTGCGCGCCGAGGTCGGCATGGTGTTCCAGAGCTTCAACCTGTTCGCGCACAAGACCGTGCTGGAGAACGTGGTCATCGGCCAGGTGAAGGTGCGCAAGTTGCCCCGCCCGCAGGCCGAGAAGACCGCCCGCGAGCTGCTGGAGCGCGTCGGCGTCGGCGCCCAGGCGGACAAGTACCCGGCCCAGCTCTCCGGCGGCCAGCAGCAGCGCGTGGCGATCGCCCGGGCGCTGGCGATGAAGCCCAAGGTGATGCTCTTCGACGAGCCCACCTCGGCGCTCGACCCGGAGATGGTCAACGAGGTGCTGGAGGTCATGCGCCAACTCGCCGCGGACGGCATGACGATGGTCGTGGTCACCCACGAGATGGGCTTCGCCCGCTCCGCCGCCAACCGCGTGCTGTTCATGGCCGACGGCAGGATCGTCGAGCAGAACACCCCGGACGCCTTCTTCACCGCGCCGCGTTCGGACCGGGCCAAGGACTTCCTCTCGAAGATCCTGCACCACTGACGCTTCGATACCACGCGGGCCGCCTCCGGCAACGGTGCCGAGCGGCCCTGCCCCCGCACGACTTCCAGAAGCCAGAGCCCGGTTGACGCCGCGGCCCAGCCCCAGGAGAACAGCCCTCATGAGGACTTCCCGCACCCTCGCCGTCGCGCTCTGTGCCGTCGCGCTCACCGCCACCGCCGCCTGCGGCAAGGACGGCACCCCCGGCGCCGCCCCCACCTCCGGCAACGCCCCCAAGCTGCCGACCTACACGGTCAAGACCGACGCCAAGATCGACTCCTCGATCATCGCCGAGGCCAAGAAGCGCGGTCAGCTGATCATCGGCGCCAAGGCCGACCAGCCGAACCTCGGCTGGGAGGACGTCGCCACCGGCGACCGCAGCGGCTTCGACATCGAGATCGCCAAGATGATCGCCGCCGACCTCGGCTTCACCCCGCAGCAGATCAAGTGGCAGACCCTGGTCTCCTCGCAGCGCGAGCCGGCCATCGCCAAGGGCCAGATCGACTTCTACGTCGGCACCTACAGCATCAACGACGAGCGCAAGAAGACCGTCTCCTTCGCGGGCCCGTACTACATCGCCGGCCAGGACCTGCTGGTGAAGCAGGACAACACCTCGATCACCGGCCCGGAGAGCGTGGGCGGCAAGAACGTCTGCACCGCCACCGGCTCCACCTCGATCAAGAACATCCAGCAGTACAACCCGAAGATCACGCAGTTCGACACCTACTCGGCCTGCGTCGAGAAGCTCATCTCCGGCGAGGTCGACGCCGTCACCACCGACGACGCCATCCTCAAGGGCTACGCCTCCAAGTACGCCGGCAAGCTCAAGGTCGTCGGCAAGCCCTTCACCAAGGAGAACTACGGCGTCGGCCTCAACAAGGACGACTCCGTCCTGCGCAACGCCATCAGCGACGCCCTCAAGGCCCACGAGGACAACGGCGACTGGAAGAAGGCCTACGACGCCACGCTCGGCGCCTCCGGCTCCCCCGCGCCCGACGTCCCGGCCCTCGACCGCTACTGATCCGCCCACCGCACCATTCCTGACCGTTATTGAGAGGAGGGCCGCCTGATGGGGTTCCTGTTCGAGGACGACAACTTCGCGTTGTTCCGCGACGGCTTCCTGCAGACGATCGAGCTGAGCGCGCTCAGCGCTCTGCTCGCCCTGCTGCTGGGCACCCTGCTGGCGGCCTTCCGGGTCTCCCCGGTGCCGGTCCTGCGCGCCTTCGGCACCACCTGGGTGACGCTCTTCCGCAACACCCCCCTGACCCTGCTGTTCTTCGCCGTCACCTTCGGCCTGCCGCCGCTCGGCGTGCACTTCAGCCACCTGGTCTTCGCGGTGCTGGCACTCGGCGGGTACACCGCCTCGTTCGTCTGCGAGGTGATCCGCTCCGGCATCAACACCGTGCCGCTCGGCCAGGCGGAGGCCGCCCGGAGCCTCGGCATGACCTTCGGCCAGACCCTCACCCTGGTCATCCTGCCGCAGGCCGCCCGCACCGTCCTGGCCCCGATGAGCAGCGTGTTCATCGCCCTGCCGAGGAACTCGGCGATCGCCGGCGCGTTCAGCGTCGCCGAGCTGTACAGCTCCCAGCAGACCTTCTCCGAGCGCGGCTACTCGATCTTCGCGATCTTCTTCTGGGTGGCCTGCGCCTACCTGCTGATCAGCGCGACGATCGCCACGTTCTTCCGCTTCCTCGAATCCCGACTGGCGGTGGCCCGATGAGCGAGCGCAGCGGAGGTGGGCGCATGAGCGGCCGCACGAGTCTCTTCAACCGCCCGGCGACGGCCGGCGTCCTCTACGACACCCCCGGCCCGAAGGCCCGCGCCCGGTACCGGCTGTTCGGCGCCCTCTCGCTGCTCGGCGTCGTCGGACTGCTCTGGTACGTCTTCACCGCGCTCGCCGACAACGGCCAGTTCGACGCGCAGATGTGGGACGCGTTCCAGTACACCGCCGTCCAGCAGATGATCGTGGACGGCCTGGTCTCCACCCTCAAGGCCTTCGGCCTGGCGGCGGTGTTCTCGCTCACGCTGGGCGCACTGCTCGCCGCCGGCCAGCTCTCCGACCACCGGCCGGTCCGCTGGCTCTGCGCCGCCGTCGTCCAGTTCTTCCGGGCGATGCCGCTGCTGATCCTGATCGTCGCGCTCTACTACTCGTTCTTCGCCAAGGACCCGATGTGGGCCCTGGTGCTCGGCCTCACCCTCTACAACGGCTCGGTCCAGGCCGAGATCATCCGCAGCGGCGTCAACGCCGTCCCGCGCGGCCAGGGCGAGGCGGCGTACGCCCTCGGGATGCGCAAGACCCAGGTCATGGCCGGCATCCTGGTGCCGCAGGCCGTCCGCTCGATGCTCCCCTCGATGATCGGCCAGCTGGTCGTCACCCTCAAGGACACTTCGCTCGGCTACATCATCACCTACAACGAGCTGCTGTTCATGGGCAAGAAGATCGCCAGCCAGCCGATCAACGACGCCGGTTTTCCCTACATCCCCGTGGTGATCGTGATCGGCCCGATCTACATCGCCATGTGCCTGCTGCTGACCGCGCTCGCGCGCTGGATCGAAGCACGCGGCCGTCGCGGCGCGAACCGGCGCACTTCAGCTGCTGCTTGACGGACACGCAGGCGAACTGTTGCATTGCTCTTCGTGACACCTCCCGGGAGCATCCACGCGGCATATGCGGCAGCGGTAACCGACGCCGGCCGATCGGCCGGTTCGTGCCCGGAGGTCCCGTCATGGACCCGGTGATCGTGGTCGGGGCCGGACCGGTCGGTCTGGCCCTGGCCCTCGCCCTCGCCCGGCACGAGGTGCCGACCATCGTCCTGGACGAGGGCTCCGGGCTCTGCCCCGAAGGCCCCCGCAGCCTCGTCCTCGGCGCCGACGCCACCGCCTTCCTGACCCGGATCGGCTACCCGCGGGCCGTCTCCGACTCCGCCCTGTGGGAGTCCTTCGCCATCTGGCGGCGCCGCCAGGAGGTGCTGCGGATCGACCTCGCCGACTCGCCCACCTTCCACCTCCCCCAGCACCGCCTCCAGCGCGGCCTGCGCGACGCCCTGACGGGCACCCCGCTGATCAGACTGGTCCCGCTCCACCGGGTCGTCGAACTCGAACAGGACCGGGACGGCGTCAGCGTCCGCACCACGGGCACCCAGGACGGCTCCACCACCTGGTGGCGCGGCAGCCACCTGGTCGGCTGCGACGGCGCCAGATCCGCCGTCCGCAAGCTCCTGCGGATCCGCTTCCCCGGCCGCCCCGCGGTCGACCGCAACGCCATCGCGACCGTCCGGGTCGACCTGCCCTTCGACGGCGCCCGACTGCACCGCGAACCCCCGTGGCGCGGCGACCGCGAAGCCACCGCCCGCCCGCTGCCGGACGGCGTCTGGCGGCTCGACTGGCGACTGCCCCCCGGCCGCCCCGCCCCCACCGAGCCGGTCGACCCGCACGCCACCTGGCCCGGCATCGTCACCGGCGACACCCTGCTCACCCGGGTCACCTCCACCCTCACCGGCTGGTGCGGCGAACTCCCCCGCTTCGAACTGCTCGCCGCCGCCGACCACACCGCCCAGCAGCGCCTCGCCGCCCGGTTCCGGGTCGGCCGCTGCTTCCTGGCCGGCGACGCCGCCCACCTGCACGGCGCGCTCGGCATGCAGAACCTCGCCGACGGGCTGCGCGACGCCGACAACCTCGCCTGGCGGCTCGCCCTCGCCTGGCACCTCCACTCCGGCGGCCCCCAGCCCGGCGGCTCGCTGCTCGACGGCTACGAGGTCGAACGGCGCGGCGCGGTCGGCGCCCGGCTGCGCGCGGTCGACCAGTCCATGCCGCTGCTGCGCCCACTGCGCGGCTGGCAGCAGACCCGGCGTTCGCTGCTCGTCGGCGGCTTCCGCAAGCACGCCCCGCTGCTCGCCGACGGCCAACTCGGCACCGGCCGCTTCGGCGGCGCCCCGGCCTACCCGGCGGCGCCCTCCGGCGTCCCCGGGCGCGTCCCGGTGCAACGCGGCTCGCGCGGCGTCACCTCGCTCAGCGAACAACTGCCCGCCACCGCGCCCGGCGTGCTCGTCCCGGACCTACCCGTGCTCGCCACCGACGGCACCCCCGACCACCTGCACGCCCGCCTCGGTGCCACCTTCCTCCTGCTGCTGGTCGCGCCCGGCACCGCCGTCTGGTCATCCGAGCACTGGCTCGGCGCGGGCCTGATGCCCCGGCTCGCCGAGGTCGCGGCCGCCCTGCCGGTGCCCGCCGAGGTCCTGGTCACCGAGGACTACCCGGGCGCCGGCCCGCACACCGTCCTGCTGATCCGCCCCGACGGCCACCTGGTCGGCGTCACCCAGGGCGCCGTCGCCGAAGACCTCCTCGCCCTCGCCGACCGCGCCCGCGGCGGCCCGGCCACGCTCGACCCGGCCCCCGACCCGGCCTCCGAAGGCGCACCCGACGGCGCACCCGTGCGCGCCGACCAGCACGCGCCGTAAAGGTCCGCACTCCGAGCCGGCGCCGGGCGCCGCGCCACCCCGGCGGACGGTGCCGGCGGTGTCCGCGGTCTGCTCCGTCGCCAGCCACTGGATCGCCCCGGCGAGGACGGACCGGGCCCGGCGCTCGCCCTCCTCCTTGGCCTCCCGCTCGACCTCCCGGACGGTGACCACGGCCTCCCGCCGCGCCAAGCCCTGGATCTCGCCCAGGAGTTCGGCGCGCGCCTGTTCGGCGGGGAGCCCGGCGGCTCGTTCCAGCGCCACCACCCGGCGGGCCACCAGTGCCGCGGCCTCGCCCCGAGCACGCTCCAACTCTGCGGAGTGTTCGGCCGGTTCGTCCTCCCGGCGGCGGCGCCGACGCAGTTCCTCGGCCGGGTCCTCCGCGCGGCGGGGCGGTTCGGCCCGCTGCCGGGCGGTCTGCTCCTCGGCCTGCCGACGGGCCTGCTCGGTCTCGGCCGGCGCGCGCCGTCGGGCCGCCCGGAGCCGTCCGACGGCCGGCCAGGCTAGCGCCGCGAGCGCCGTGGACGCCGGGAGGAGGGCAACAACGGAACCGCCCCTACTCCTCCTCGGCTCCCCACAGCCCGCTCGTCTCTTCCTCCAGCACAGCGCGCACCACCCGGAACGCCAGCCCCTCGGAGTACCCGCGCCGGGCCAGCATCCCGACCAGCCGCCGCATGCGGACCTGCGGATCCAGCCCCCGGGTGGACCTCAGCTTGCGCTCGACCAGCGCCCGGGCCGCGTCCGTCTCGTCGTCGTGGTCCAGCTGGGCGACGGCCTGCTCGACCAGGTCGGCGGCCACCCCCTTGGTGCGCAGCTCCTGGGCCAGCGCCCGCCGGGACAGGCCCCGGACGGCGTGCCGGGACTCCACCCAGGCCGCGGCGAAGGCCGCATCGTCGATCAGCCCGACCTCTTCGAGCCGGGTGAGCACCTCCTCGGCGACTTCCTCCGGGATCTCCCGTTTGCGCAGGGCATCGGCGAGCTGCTTGCGGGACTTGGCGGCGCCGGTCAGCAGCCGCAGGCAGATGTCCCGGGCGCGGGTCTCCGGATCGACCGACTCCTCGGCCCGCTTCCGGGAGCTCCGGTCGGCCCTCCCGCCCTCGCCGGGCGGGGCCTCGCCGTGTAGTCCGTCGGCGGGCAGTCCGTCGGCGGGCAACCCGTCGGCGCGCCGTTCTTCGCTGAACGGCCTTTCTCCGAACGGCCCGTCGGCGGTGCGCCCGCGCCGTGCGCGGCCGCGGCGAGCGCCGGCTCGGGGGGTCGAGGCGGCCACACCCCCGTGACCGGCCGCCTCGTCCGCGGTCCGGCCGCGTTCCCCGGACAGCGGTAGGGACGCGGGCCCGCCGGTTTCGAACTCCTCCGCCGCCACGGCCGAGCGCCGTCGTCGGCGGCCGGCGGGCAGTTCGGAGGCGGAGACCAGGCCGAGCGCATCGACCGAGACCTCCGCCGGCGCCGGCCCGGGCGCCGCGCCGCGCCGCACCCGGGCCGGTGCCCGGTCGAACTCCGGCCCCTGGCCGGATGTCGACTGCGGGGCGGACGAGCGCTCCCGCCGCCCCCGGAGCGGCCGCGACGGCGCAGGAGGCTCGGACGCCGCCTCCGGCTCCTCCGCGACCGCGGCGAACCAGTCCGGCGGCCCGTAGTCGTCGTCCTCCGGGCCCACCGGGCCGCCGCCCGTCGTGTCGTACTGCGTCAACGGTTCAGGCCTTGGCCGCCGCCGTCTTCTTCGCCGCGGCCGTCTTGGCGACGGTCGCGGTGATCGGCTTGGCCGTGCCGTCGGCGGCAGGCGCGTCCGCCTCGCCCTCGGCCGGCTCCTCGACCTTCGGGCCGATGCCGAGCTTGCCCTTGATCTTCCGCTCGATCTCGTCGGCGAGCTGCGGGTTGTCCCGCAGGAAGTTGCGGGCGTTCTCCTTGCCCTGGCCGAGCTGGTCGCCCTCGTAGGTGTACCAGGCGCCGGACTTGCGGATGAACCCGTGCTCGACGCCCATGTCGATCAGGCCGCCCTCGCGGCTGATGCCCACGCCGTAGAGGATGTCGAACTCGGCCTGCTTGAACGGCGCGGCGACCTTGTTCTTGACCACCTTGACGCGAGTGCGGTTGCCGACCGCCTCGGTGCCGTCCTTCAGGGTCTCGATCCGGCGGATGTCCAGGCGGACCGAGGCGTAGAACTTCAGCGCCCGGCCACCGGTCGTGGTCTCCGGCGAGCCGAACATCACACCGATCTTCTCGCGCAGCTGGTTGATGAAGATCGCGGTGGTGTTCGACTGGTTCAGCGCGCCGGCGATCTTGCGCAGCGCCTGGCTCATCAGCCGGGCCTGCAGACCGACGTGCGAGTCGCCCATCTCGCCCTCGATCTCGGCGCGCGGGACGAGCGCCGCGACCGAGTCGATGATCACCAGGTCGATCGCGCCGGAGCGGATCAGCATGTCGGTGATCTCCAGCGCCTGTTCACCGGTGTCCGGCTGGCTGACCAGCAGGGCGTCGGTGTCCACGCCGAGCTTCTTGGCGTACTCCGGGTCGAGCGCGTGCTCCGCGTCGACGAAGGCGACCGTGCCGCCGGCCTTCTGGGCGTTGGCCGCCAGGTGCAGGGTCAGGGTGGTCTTTCCGGACGACTCGGGGCCGTAGATCTCGACCACCCTGCCGCGCGGGATGCCGCCGACCCCGAGGGCGACATCCAGGGCGGTGGACCCGGTGGAGATCACCTCGACGGGCTCGTTGGCCTTCTCGCCCAAGCGCATCACCGAGCCCTTGCCGAACTGCCGCTCGATCTGGGCGAGCGCCGTCTCAAGGGCCTTCTCGCGGTCCGTACCTGCCATGGCTTTTTCCCTCGGGTTCTGTGCTGTGCGCTTCATCGTCATCGACGCTAGCGCGTCCCACTGACAAACGAGTCCGACCGGGCTCGTCCTGTGGAAAACTCCTCGCCGGAGAGTACAAAGAACATCTGTTCGATTCAAGCGTCGCACGTCCGCGCCGCGTCCCGTCACGGCAGGGCGGTCGGGGGGAGGGCCCGGGTGGCGGCCCGGCCCTCCCCCGCCTCACTTACCGTCGCCGCCGACCATCCGCCGCAGCCGCCGCGCCGCCTCCCGGCGCAGCTCCCGCCGGGCCCGCCGCTGCTCACCCCGGTCGATCCGGGGATCCGTCGCCACCTCGTACCGCCGCACGTACGTCCCGACGAAGCCCTGCAGGGTCGCCGCCGCCGGGATCGCGATCAGCGCGCCGACCGCCCCGAGCAGGGCCGCGCCCGCGATCACCGAGCCGAAGGCCACCGCAGGGTGCACGTCCACCGTCCGCGCGGTGATCCTCGGGTGCAGCAGGTAGTTCTCGACCTGCTGGTAGACCACCACGAAGACCAGCACCCAGAGCGCGTCCACCGGCTCCACGGTCAGCGCCACCAGCACCGGCAGCGCCCCGGCCAGGTACGTCCCGATGGTCGGCACGAACTGCGACATGACGCCGACCCAGACCGCCAGCGCCGCCGCGTACGGCAGGTCCAGCAGTTCGAACATGACCCAGTGTCCGGCGGCCGACGCCACCGCGAGCAGCGCCCGCGAGTAGAGGTAGCCGCCGGTCTTGGCGAGCGCGATCTCCCAGGCCCGCAGCACCTCGGCCTGCTTGGCGGGCGGCAGCAGCGAGCAGACCGTCCGGCGCACCCGGGGGCCCTCGGCGGTGAAGTAGAAGGTGAACAGTCCGACCGTGAAGGCCTGGAAGAGCCCGCCGATCACGGTGGAGGAGACGCCCCAGATGTTGTCGGCGGCCTGCTGGGCGTAGTTCTCCATGGTGCCGGAGTCCTTGAGCAGCTTCTTCTGCAGCTCGCCCAGCGACAGGTCCTGGTGGAAGGTCCGGTTGATCCAGTCGATCAGGTTGTCCACCAGGTGCGGCAGGTCCCCGGCGATCTTCGCCACCTGGTCGACCAGCAGCGTGCCGAGTGCCGCGAGGAAGCCCAGCACCGCGACCCCGACCGCGACGAACACCAGGAAGGTGCCGACGCCCCGGCGCACCCCGCGCGCCGCCATCCGGTCCACGGCCGGCTCCAGGGCGAGCGAGAGGAAGAACGCCACCAGCAGCATCACGAACAGGTCGATCAGCTGCCGGAAGGCCCAGTCGGCGAGCTGGAAGAGGCCGACCAGGACCAGGAACAGCACCATCGCGCGGGGCAGCCAACGCGGCATGCCCCCGCCCCACAGCACGCCGCCCCCGCCCGGCGCGTCGTCGGCCCGCGCGCCGTCACCGTCGGCGGCCTGCACCGCCCTGTCCGAATTCGTCTGTTCTGCGCTGCTCGCCACCCGGACAGTCTGTCCCATTTCACCGGGACGCCATCAGCCGACTCGGCACCGGCGCCGGCCCCGGAACCGGCAGCCGCACCGGCACGGCACCCGCACCCGCACCCGCACTCAGCGCAGCAGCGTCGAGACCCCCTGGGTCTCACAGACCACGCGCCAGACGTCCTTGGCCTCCCAGCCCGCCTCCAGCGCCTGCCGCACCGTCCGCCCGCCCAGCTCGGTCATCACGTGGTCGGTCGCGAACGACTCCGCGTACGACTCGCCGAAATGCGCGTACATCCGTCGCCAGAACTCCGTCAGCCTCATGTCTCAAGTATCCCGGACGGGGTGCGCGCGCCCCCGAACCACCCGTTGCCCCGGGTTCGGTCCCCGCCCTGTCGGCGAGCTGGGGTGCGACGCCCCGTCACCCGGTCTCCACGCCGCCCGGCCCCGGACGGCGGCGCCCGCTCAGTGCGGCAGCGCGAGCAGCCCGGCCCCGAGGTACTGCCGGTCCCCGCAGGCGCGGGGCCCCGGCGGGCAGCCGGCCGCCGCCGCGTTCGCGAGCAGCGCCGCCAGCCCGTCGGAGCCGAGGTCCGGGTGCAGCGCCGCCGCCACGGCGACCGCGCCGGTCACGTGCGCGGCGGCCATCGAGGTGCCGGCCAGGGCGGCGTACTGCCCGCCGGGCCAGTCCGAGACGATCGCGCCCTGCGATCCGCCGTCCGGGTCGCCGCCGGGGGCGGCCAGCGAGACCCGGCCGCGCCCGTAGTTGGAGTAGGCGGACGGGTGGCCGTCCCGGTCGACGGCGGTGACGGTGACGACACCGGGCAGTTCGCCGGGCAGCCGGACGCACTCGGTGCCCAGGTGGCGGGTGGTCGGCGGGCCGGAAACCCGGTCGTTGGGGCTGCGTTCGTCGGTCCGCGGGGCGCCGAGGTCCTGTCCGTCGTTGCCCGCCGAGGCGACCACCACCGCGCCCTTGCGCCGGGCGTATCCGGCGGCCCGGTCGACGGCGGCGATCAGCGCGGCCTGGTCCCGGTCCTCGGGGCAGTTGTACTTCCACGGGTCGGCGAAGTAGCTGTTGTTGACGGCCTTGGCGCCGTGGTCGGCCGCCCAGAGCAGGCCGCAGACGATGTTCTCGGCGTAGTACTGCCCGAGCGGGCCGAGCAGCCGGACGGCGGCGATCCGCACGCCCGGCGCGACCCCGGTGACGCCGCGGCCGTCCCGGGCGGCGCCGACGATCCCGGCGACATGGGTGCCGTGGCCGCTCTCGCCCACCCCGGGGTCGGGCCGCCAGGCGCCGGTCCGGGCGTCGGGCCGGCCGTCGGCGCAGGAGGCGGAGGCCTTCGGGTCGACGGCGCCGCGCAGGTCGGGGTGGGTGTCGTCGACACCGGAGTCCAGCACCGCCACCAGCACCCGGTGCAGTGCCTCCGGGCCCGGCACGCCGCTCGCGGTGGCACCGTTCGGCGCGAGGGAGGCGTCGCCGGCCCGGGCCGCGGTGGCGCCGAGCATGGCGAGGTTCCAGGCACCGCCCTCGGCCGGGTCGGGCACGGTGGAGGTCTCGCCGTCCCCCCGGTCGCCGTCCCCCCGGTCGACGCCGGCCCGGTCGGCGCCGGCGAACCAGCGCCCGCCGCGCGGCGCGCCCGCCGAGAAGTCCCCGGCTCCCTCCACCGCGCGGGGCGGCGCCACGACCGGTGCGGTCCGGGTCGCGCCGACGGCGGTGATTCCGGGCCTGGCCCGCACCTTGTCGGCGAATCCCCCGGTCGCGTACGCGAGGACGGCCCCGATCTGCGGGTACGCCTGCACCACCTGCCCGCCCGCGGCCCGGCTCTCCGCCGCGGCCCGGTCCGCGCCGGAGGCGTTCTCCTGCTCGGCGAGCACGAGGTAGCTGAGGTAGGCGCGCCCGGGCCCGGCCACATAGGGGACGGCGCCGCCCGCCACGAGGGCCGTGAGCAACATCGCGAGCAGCGCCCTGACGGGCCCGCGGACCCGGCGGCGCCGGGCGGCGCGGGCGGGTCCGCCCGGCGGGTGCGCCTGCGCCATCGCACGGCCTCCGCTCGTCGGTCCGGTGGTTCACGGGTGGATCATGCGCCCGGATCATCACCATATGAGCGGATTGTCGTTTCTGCTCCTCGGCTTGCACCCCCTCCGCTCCTCGCTTGCACCCCTGCGGCCCCCACCCCACCCCGCATCCGCCCGCACCCGCCCGCACCCGCCC
>NZ_JOHO01000019.1 GCF_000719705.1 Streptomyces sp. NRRL S-350
CGGGGCTTGACGCCCTGTCCGACGTTTCAAACTCTAGCCGATCCCCGCCTCGAAAGGCGAATCCAGCCGCAATCCGATAAAACGCACATGCCACATAAGCGCCGAGCCGCGAATCGGAAATGCCGACGCGACCCAGCCCGAACCTGGGAAGTGGTGTTTCAGGGGATTGGCCGCCCCGGGACCGTCCGCGCAGACGCGTGTCCGGTGCTCCCAGCCGAGCGACTGGGAGACAGTACTCCCACTTCGCCCTCGAAAACAAATGCCTCGGGACGGGCGCCCTGCCGCGCACGTCACCGCTGCGCGGTACCCGCCCGCCTCGCACCTCACACCCCGGCCACCAACACCGCCTGCGGCGCTTCGGCCGCTGCTACACCCGCGCCTCCCTCTCCTCCCTGAGCACCGCGCAAGCACGGTTCCGCACCGAGCGGCGAGGTGTGGAAGCCCGGCGACACCACCGGCACGCCCTCCACGCTGGACTCCCCTGCCCCCGGCCGCCATCGCCGGCGGCACCTCGCCGGCCCCGGCCGGGCGTGTTTCGGCAGTGTTTCTTCGGCGGTGGCACGGGAAGATAATTCACGCTCATGACAAACTTCGGACGGAGAGGCCACCTGTGTTTCGATCCCGTTCCCTCAAGGCCCGCTTACTGGGCATAGCCGCCGCGGTCGGCCTCGCGGTCGGCGTGAGCCTGCAAGCCGTCCCGCAGGCCACCGCCGCCCCCCGCGTCGCCGCCTCGTCGCTGACCCAGATCACGAACTTCGGCACCAATCCGACCGGCCTGCTCATGCACCTCTACGTGCCGGCCAAGGTCAAGGCCAACCCCCCGATCCTCCTGGCCATGCACGGGTGTCAGGGGACGGGGCCCTACATGTACTCGAGCACCGACTTCGCGTCGCTGGCCGACCAGTACGGCTTCCTGGTCATCTACCCCTCGACGAACCCCAGCGGAAGTTGCTGGGACGTCTCGTCCGACCAGGCGTTGACCCGCAACGGCGGCAGTGACCCGGTCGGGCTGATGTCGATGATCACCTACACGGAGCAGCACTACGGCGGCAACGCCAACGCCGTGTACGTGACCGGCGAGTCGTCGGGCGGGATGATGACGAACGTGATGCTCGCCGACTACCCCGACGTGTTCAAGGCGGGCGCGGCGTTCATGGGAGTGCCCTACCACTGCTTCTACACCGGCTCCACGCGCGGCTGGAACTCGGCCTGCGCGCAGGGCCGGATCTCGATGACCCCGCAGCAGTGGGGCGGCCTGGTCCGCAACACGGGCGATCCCGGCTACAACGGTCCGCGTCCGCGCGTACAGCTGTGGCACGGTACGGCCGACACCACGTTGAGTTTCAACAACCTCGGTGAAGAGATCAAGCAGTGGACCGACGTCCTCGGCGTGAGCCAGACGCCGTCCGCCACGGACACCCCCGCGGCCAACTGGAACCGCACTCGGTACAACAACAGCGCCGGCACCACCCAGGTCGAGGCGTACAGCATCGCCGGAGCCGGGCACCAGCTGCCGGTGCAGGGCACCGCGATGGCCGCCTCCGCCGTCCACTTCATGGGCCTGGACGCGGGGCCCTCCGGCGGCGGCACGACCGGCGCGCTGCACGCGGTGGATGCAGGCAAGTGCCTGACCGATGCGAACAACACGACGGTGGGCACGCAACAGCAGATCTACGCCTGCAACGGCGGTGCGAACCAGACCTGGACCCGTACGTCGTCGAACCAGCTGACCGTGACCGTCGCCGGCACCACGCTCTGCCTGGACGCCAGCGCACACGGCACCAGCCCCGGCACCAAGGTGATCGTCTGGTCCTGCAACGGCCAGGCCAACCAGCAGTGGACGCTGAACCCGAACGGCACCATCACCGGCGCGCAGTCGGGGCTCTGCCTGGATGTGGCGGGCCTGGCCACGGCCGACGGCACGCCCGTCCAGCTGTGGACCTGCAGCGGCGGCAGGAACCAGCAGTGGACTCTGGGGTGACCCGACGGGTACACCTGTCGCGGTGACCGCGGTTCCCTCGGCGGCGGTCGGAGTGACCACACCCCTACCCCGCCGAGGGAACGCCGACCCGACGGCGTCGACCGGGAAGTCGTCCGGGCGGCACCGACCGGACGGCTTCCCGGTGCCGACGACCGCGCCCCCACCGCGACCGGGGGCTGACTACTCTGGCCGGCCGGCCCGGTGGCCGGCGATCAGGTCGCGGTACCAGGTGTACGACGCCTTCGGCGTCCGTGTCTGCGTCGCGAAGTCGACGTGGACGAGCCCGAAGCGCTGGTGGTAGCCCTCGGCCCATTCGTAGTTGTCGAGGAGGGACCAGGTGTAGTAGCCGCGGATGTCGACTCCTTCCGCCACGGCGGCGGCGAGGGCGTCGAGGTGGGCGGACATGAAGTCGATGCGGGGTTGGTCGGGGTCGGCGGACTCGTCGACGGAGCAGCCGTTCTCGGTGATGGTGACGGGTGGGAGCGCTGCGCCGTACAACTCTTTCAAGCCGACGAGGAGTTGGCGGATTCCGTCGGGGACGACGGGCCAGCCGAAGGCGGTGCGGGGGACGTCCGGGATGTCGACGAGGTCGAAGGGCAGG
This sequence comes from Streptomyces sp. NRRL S-350, assembly GCF_000719705.1. GTDB lineage: Bacteria > Actinomycetota > Actinomycetes > Streptomycetales > Streptomycetaceae > Kitasatospora. The sequence goes on from NZ_JOHO01000019.1 coordinate 2,583, forward strand.
CCGGGGTCGGTGGGGGCGGCGACGCGGGTGGGGTTGTAGTAGTTGACGCCGAGGCCGTCGAGGCCGGGGGCGTGGATGAGGTCGGTGTCGCCGGGGTGGACGGCGCCGTAGATGTCGTCGGGCACGCCGAGGGCGGAGAGGTCGGGGTAGCGGCCGAACAGGACGGGGTCGGTGAACATCCGGTTGTGGAGAACGTCGTAGGCCTCGGCGGCAGCCACGTCGGCGGGGTCGGAGGAGGCCGGCTGCACGGGGGTGAGGTTGTTGGAGAGCATCACCTCCAGGCCGCGCTCGTGGAGGACCGACGCCGCCAGGCCGTGACCGAGGAGCTGGTGGTGGGCGGCGGGCAGCGCCTCGAACATCAGGGCGCGGCCGGGGGCGTGGACGCCCATCGCGTAGCCGAACACCGTGTGCACGAAGGGCTCGTTGAGGGTGATCCAGGCGGGAACACGGTCGCCCAGGCGGTCGGCCACCACGGCAGCGTACTCGGCGAAGCGGTACGCGGTGTCGCGGTCGAGCCAGCCCCCGTCGTCCTCCAGGGCCTGCGGAAGGTCCCAGTGGAAGAGGGTGGGCAGTGGGGTGATGCCCACCTCCAGCAGCGCGTCGACGAGGCGGTCGTAGAAGGCGAGGCCGGCGGGGTTCAGCGGGCCGCTGCCGCCGGGCTGGATCCGGGGCCAGGCGATGGAGAAGCGGTAGCCGTCCAGCCCGAGGCCTTTCATCAGGGAGATGTCCTCGGGGTACCGGTGGTAGTGGTCGCAGGCCACCGCACCGGTGTGACCGTCCCGTACGGCGCCCGGGCGGGCGGCGAAGGTGTCCCAGACGGAGGGCCCGCGCCCGTCCTCCCCCACCGCCCCCTCGATCTGGTACGCGGCGGTGGCGACACCCCAGCGGAATCCCGCCGGCAGGTCGTAGCGATCAGGCATGTCAGCCTCCTGCTAGAACATGAGGATTGCTCATGTTACCGACGCTGCGCCGGAACGCCAGATCCCTTCGCCCCAGTCAGTCCTCTTCAGCCACAGCCTTGTTCTGACACCACCACGGCCGTCGCACTCGAAATGCTGCGCCGCGGCGCCGACGTCCGTTGTCGCGAACGGGATGTGACCGGCCGTCATAAAAACGTTCGCGTCGGCCGGCCGCTGCACGGCACGTGCCTCATCCACGGTGCCGGGCGCTCGGCCGACGGCGCATCCGGACCAGGACCCAGCGGCCGACGGCCAGCAGCGCCACCGCCACCACCCCCTTCGACACCCACCCCCCGCACTCCTCCACCAGCTGCCAGTTGTCGCCCAGCCAGTATCCCAACAGCACGAACACCGTGTTCCAGACGAGGCTTCCGGCAGCAGTCATGGCGGTGAAGGCCGGCAGTGGCATGCGCTGGATCCCGGCCGGCACGGAGATGATGCTGCGCACCACCGGCACCATCCGGGCGATGAACACGGCCTTGCGGCCGTGCCGTTCGAACCACGCATCGGCCCGGTCGATCTCGTGCGCGCTCATGAACGGGATGCGGGCAGCGAGTGCGCGGGTCCTGTCGCGACCCAGGAGGGCGCCCGCGGCGTACACGATCCAGGACCCGACGACGGAGCCCACGGTGGTCCAGACGATGACGGCCGGCAGACCCAACTTGCCTTGCCCGGCGGCGAATCCGGCGACCGGGAGGATGATCTCGCTGGGAATGAACGGCAGAACGGTGTCGACCAGGTTGGTCAGGCCGGCGCCGGGGGCCCCGAGGGTGGCCATGACATCGACGGCCCATCCGGCGATGCCGCCCATGGGCTCGGCGGAGGTGGGGTGCGGCGCGGAAGCCAAGGTTGCGATCATGCCGTTCACGCTAGGAGGACGACACGGCCGCCACCATGCGGTCAACCGCCCGATCCCGATGCGGTTTTCCGTAACCACCGGCGCACGGAAGGCTCCTGGCACCGGCGCCGTTGGCGATCTTGCTCGGGTTGCGCGGCCGCACTAGGCTCGGGCTTCGTGAAAGGAGATCCAGGAGGCGAAGCCACCCGCCGCCCGACGGGGTCTCCCGGTGATCGGGGCCACCCGGCGGACGGGGCCGTCACGCAGGCCCCCTCCTGGCCGCGCCGCAGCCTGGGCGTGCTGATCGGATGTCTGACCGCCCTGTTCGGCGCGCTGCACTTCCTTGCCGTCGGCATCGTCCTCGGCCCCTTCCTCCTCTGGCCGCGCAGCCGCCCGGGGGCCCTGGACGTCCTGATGGCCGGGGCCCGCCGGCTCACGGGCCTGGAGCGGAACCGGCGCTCCGTCTTCTTCGGCGACCGCTTCCCCGAGCACTACAAGGCGTCCGACCAGAAGCTCCTGCGCTACCTGGCGGTCCGCTGCTACACGGGGCTGCTCTGCGCCGTCGTCATCGGACTGCTGGGCTTCGGCGGCGTGTTGGCCGGGCTGACGGCCAACGGGGCGATCCGGGGGACGCTCGGCTGGGGCCAGTTCCTCACCCAGGTGCTGCTGGGCGGTGTCCTGCTCTTCCTCGACCTGCAGGGCCTGTACTCGCTGGCGGCCCTGGACACCCGGATCGCCCGCGAGTGCTTCGGCCCCTCCGAGCGGGAGCTGCTCCGGCACAGGGTCGACGAACTCTCCACCAGCCGGGCCGCGGTGGTCCAGGCCGTGGACGCCGAGCGACGGCGCATCGAACGCGATCTGCACGACGGCGTCCAGCAGCGCCTGGTGGCGCTGGGCATGCTGCTGGGCAGGGCCCGCCGCGGCCGCACCCCCGAGCAGGCGAGCGCGCTGCTGCTCCAGGCCCACCAGGAGTCCCAGGCAGTGCTGACCGAACTGCGCGAGGTGACCTGGCGGGTCTACCCCTCGGCGCTTGACAGCCTCGGTCTCCAGGAGGCGCTGGGCGGGGTGGCCGAACGGTGCAGCATCCCGCTGCGGACGCGGTTCGAGGTCGGCGCGGCGCTGCCCAAGCCCGTCGAGACGGCCGCCTACTTCGTGGTGTCCGAGTCCGTGACCAACGCCGCCAAGCATTCCTCGGCCTCGGCCGTCTCGGTGCGGGTGACGCTCGACGGCACACTGCTCACCGTCCGGGTCGAGGACGACGGCGCGGGCGGCGCGGACCCGGCCGGCAGCGGCCTGACCGGGCTGCGCAGCCGGGTGGCCGCACTCGACGGCGTCCTGCACGTCGACAGCCCCCTCGGGGGACCGACCACCATCACCGCGGAGATCCCATGCGCGTAATCCTCGCCGAGGACTCGACCCTGCTGCGGGAGGGCCTGGTCCGGCTGCTCGCCGAGGAGGGGCACGAGGTCGTGGCGGCCCTCGGTGATGCGGTGACACTCCGCCAGGAGGTCGAGGCGCGGAAGCCGGACGTCGTCGTCGTCGACATCCGGATGCCCCCGACCCACACCGACGAGGGGCTGCGGGTCGCCGTGGAGATCCGCGAGCGCCGGCCGGAGGTGGGCGTGCTGGTGCTCTCGCAGCACGTCGAGCGCCACTACGCGGCCAAGCTGCTGGCGTCCAACGCGGAGCGGGTCGGCTACCTGCTCAAAGACCGGGTGGCCCAGGTCGAGGAGTTCCTCGACGCACTGGAGCGCATCCACGCGGGCGGGGCGGCGATCGACCCGGAGGTCGTCCGGCGGCTGGTCATCCGCACCACGCACGGAGACCCGCTGGGCCGGCTCACCCCGCGCGAGCGCACCGTGCTGGAGGCCCTGGCCCAGGGGCACACCAACTCGGCCATCGCGCAGAAACTGCACATCTCCCTGAGTTCGGTGGAGAAGAACCTGAACGCCGTCTTCGACAAGCTGGAACTGAGCCACACCACCGGCTACAGCCGGCGGATCCTGGCGGTCCTGCGGTACCTGGAATCCTGAGAAGCGCCGACCAGATCGGCTTCGCCCAGCCCCCGGGCCTCCCATCAACCCTCCGATCAGCCCCCCGCCAGCCCTCCGATCAGCCTCCGATCCCGACAGCGGCGAAGGGCGCGGGACTCAGTCCGAGCGGGCCCCCGAACGGGGAGTTCAAGGCGTAGATGAAGACGACCATGAAGGCGATGAGACTGGTGAAACCCATTGCCAGAACCAGATGGGTGCGGGTGCGCTCGATTCCGAAGAGGAACATCAGGCCCAGGGTGAGCGCGCCGCCGGCGAGCAGGCCGAACCACATCACGCCCGACATGCCCCGCCCTCCGTCCGCCTCGCGTCCATGGCGCGCCTGATAGGCGACGGAGATCTGCCCGAACGCCAACTGATCCACCTGCTGTTGCGCGTTGGTGGTGGGTTCGAAGGACGTCCACGCGTTCTGCACGTCATGCAGAAGCGTCCAGCCGCGCGCGCCCAACGGCTTGCGCTGCTCCATCAGCGGCCACTCCTCGGTCCGGACGTAGGTCGCATAGTTTTCCGCCGCCGAGCGCACCCGCTGAGCCGCGTCGGGCGGGAGTCCGTCGGCCAGCAGGTACGTCTGGTGCAGTGCCCCTGCCTCGGTGCTGATGTTGGTACCGGCGTCGTCCTTGACCTCCCACACCGAGATCAACGCGACACCCAGCACCAGGGCGTACAACACGCCGACCATCATCGTCAGGTACTCGGCGGTGTCGTCGCGCGCCTCATCCGCCGGCGCCGTCCGCCTGGACTTCCGGGCGTTGAGCAAGGCGGCGCCCCCGGCGACGACGACGAATCCGGCGACGATGCCGATCACTCCGATCACGTGTGCCATGGTGCCCCTGAACTTGGGTCGGATCGGCGGCGCGCCTTACGGCGACGCCGCGCGATGGCTGCGGCGGCGGTCGCGGGAACGAACAGGAGCAGGAAGAACAGGACGAGGAAGCTGCGCGGCAACGGAGTCGTGCCGTGGCCGAAGCGGCCGGAGTGCAGGAGAGGTGACGTGACGTGGCCTCCCCCGGCCCCAGGTCCGGAGCGGGAGGGTGTCGCGGACGGGGTACCGGACGCACTCGGCGAGGTCTGCACCGGCTTGCGCCCTCCGCCCGGCACCGCAGTAGCGGAAGCCCCGGTCCCGGCCCCTTTCCCCCCGCCCGAGGGCACCCCTGCCCCGGGGCGCCCGGGTCCGGCAGCCCCGGGTCCGGCAGCCCCGGGTCCGGCAGCCCCGGGTCCGGCAGCTCCAGGGGCGGGAGCCCCAGGGGCGGGAGCCCCAGGCACGGCAGCGCCAGGTACGGCGGCCCCAGGTGCCGGAACTCCGGCTGCGGGCACCACAGGTACGGCGGCCCCGGGTCCGGGAGCCCCGGCGGCGGGAGTCCCAGGTGCGGGAGCCCCAGGTGCGGGAGCCCCGGCTAGGGCAGCCCCCGGGACGGGAGTCCCAGGCACGGCAGCGCCAGGTACGGCGGCCCCAGGTGCCGGAACTCCGGCAGCGGGCACCCCAGGTACGGCGGCCCCGGGTCCGGGCGCCCCGGCTGCGAGAGCCCCAGGCGCAGGAGCCCCGGCGGCGGGAGCCCCGCCCGCAGGTACCCTCGCTCCGCCCGCAGGAGCACCGGGAGCAGCACCACCCGGCACGGCACCACCCGGAGCAGGAGCACCGGGCACAGCACCACCCGGAGCAGCACCACGCGGAGCGGGAACACCGGGCACAGCACCACCCGGAGCAGCACCACCCGGAGCGGGAACACCGGGCACGGCACCACCCGGAGCGGGAACACCCGGCACAACACCACCCGGAGCAGGAACACCCGGAGCAGGAACACCCGGCACAACCCCGCCACTAGCAGGAGCACCGGGCACAACCCCGGCAGGAGTAGGAACACCCGGAGCAGGGACACCAGGCAGAGCCCCACCCGGAGCCGCACCCCCCGGAGCGGGACCACCAGGCACAACCCCGCCAGGAGCAGGAACCCCCGGGGGAGCCTCGGGTGCGGGGGCCCCGGCTCCGCAGGTGGGTGGGCCGGGTGGTCCCGGAGCCGTCACCTTCGTTCCCGTCGCCGCGGCTTCCGGAGTGGGCGCTCCGGTGCCGCGCGCTCCCGCTCCAGAGGGGGGTGTCGGGCCGGCGCCCACTCCGGTGTAGCCGGAGTGCGTCGTACGGGTGAGGGTGCGGTGGCTGGGGGTGGTCACCCCCCGGGCGGTGACCAGGCCTTCGTGTTCGCCGGGCAGCGCGCGCAGGGTCGTCGTGCAGACGATGGTGGTAGCGGGACGGAGTCGGGGGTCGTCTCCGGTCCCGCGGCCCGGGCAGCGTGGTTCGGCCCCGGGAGCGAGGGTGTCGGTGATCTGCAGGTCGGCCAGCGGGGTTTCACCGTCGTTGCGGAGTTGGTAGCTCACCCGCACTTCGTCGCCGGTCTTCACCCCGGGGGTGCCTGGGTGGCCGTCGACGGTCACCGACAGCACCAACTCGCCGGTCCCCGGTTCGCCGTCGGGGAGGCCGGCGGCCGAGTTGGCCAGCGGTAGGTCGGCGACCGAGCCGACCAGCACCAGGCCGGCGACAGTCGCGCAGAGGGACAGTTTCCAGCCAGGCATATGATCTAGTTATGTCCAGGGGGCGAGCTGTGCCCTTCCGACACGCGTTCTGCGGGGCATCGACCCTCGCCGATCACACCACAGGGGTAACCGGCAGCGGGTTCGCCGGTTCGTCACGCCCGAGCCGGCCTCCGCTTCCTCGTCGCGGCCGGAGTCAGGTGCGGTGGTCGGTCGCGGTCCGTTCGGCGGCGCGGGGAAGGCCTGGTCATCTGGGCTCACGCCTCTCCAGCAGGCCCCGGTCGAGGGCCACGACCACCGCATGCGTGCGGTCCCTGACGTCGAGCTTGGCGAAGACCCGCAGCAGATGGGTCTTCACCGTCGCCTCGGTGATGACCAGCCGCCGGCCGATCTCCACGTTGGACAGCCCGTCGGCGACCGCGCTCAGCACCTCCACCTCCCGGGCGGTCAGGGCCACCGGAGCGGGCCGCCGCATGCGGGCGACCAGCCGCTCCGCGACCCTCGGGGCGAGGACGGTCTCGCCCCGGGCCGCGGATCGGATGGCGTCGACGAGCTGGTCCCGCGTGGTGTCCTTGAGCAGGTAGCCGATCGCGCCGGCCTCGACCGCGCGCTCGATCTCGGCATCGGTGTCGTACGTGGTCAGGATCAGTACCCGGGTTCCCGGGTGGCGGGCGACGATCTCGGCGGTGGCGCTCGCCCCGTCGAGGACCGGCATCCGCAGGTCGACCAGTGCCACGTCCGGTTTCAGGCGCTCGACGAGTTCGACGGCCGCGCGGCCGTCGTCGCCTTCGCCGACGATGTCGATGGTGGGCTCCGAGGCCAGCAGGGCGACGACCCCGGCGCGCCGCGGCCGCAGCGGCAGCCGGGTCCAGCGGCCCGGACCTGGCGTGGACGATGATCTGCTCGGTCGGCCGCTGCTGCATGCCGCCCGCGCTCGCGATGGCCTCGGCCCGCCCCGCCTCACCGACCCGGTAGTCCTCCGTGGTCGCTTCATGGGAGCCGGCCGCGATGCCGGCCCCGAGGCACAGAACGACGAACGCGAACCAGCCGGCGATCGCGCGCCAGGCGTGCCGGGCGCTCCAACGGGCTATCCGCACAGGGAGTTGACTCATACCCGAGATCCTGCTCGGCCGGGGGCGGAGCCCGACACGTCCGGCCGGTCGAACCTCGGGTCCACCGGTCGGTGGACGGCAGCGGGTGGGTGCGCCGCGGACAGGCGGCGACGGGACGGGCCCTGAAGGCCCCTCACCCCTCCGGCTGGGCGCTCCGGTCGGCGGTGAGGCGCTCCCGCCACTCGGCCACCGCGACGGGGGACATCGCCGCGAGGCGGGCGATCGCCTCGTCGCCCCGCCCGTCGGTCCAGCTGATGACTCGGGTCAGGACGGTGTTCCGGACCAGCCGGACCTCCTTGAGCACCTCCTCCAGGCGCTTCAGCTCCTCGCCGGTGGCGGCGAGCGTGTCGTCGACCGCCGCCCTTTCCGCGGCCCGCTGCTGCCACAGGTAGGCCGTCAGGCCGGTGAGGGCCACGCCGTCGTCGGCCGCAGCGCCGCGGAACGTCTCGGCGAGGTGGTCCAGCACGCAGTCGGTGGCGTCGGCGAGGCTCGCGCCCACGACCTTCGCGCTCTCCCAGGTGCGCCGCCCGGCGTCGCTGGTCTGCAGCCAGCGCCCGGCTTCGACCGGGGTGAGGTCGCCGCAGGCGGCCGCGCGGTAGGCGTACAGGGCCGCACGGTGGCCGTAGAAGGTGTAGCCCTCCTCGATCCGGACGCCCGCCGGAGCGCACATCCGCCCCGGGACGCCGCCGTACCCGGAATCGGGTTCCCAGGCGGCGTAGGCGTCCAACTCGGCGTCGGTGGCCGTCGCCCAGGCCGGATCGCACAGTTCCGGGTTCCGGGCGAGGAAGTCCGCCACTTCGACCCACCGTCCGGGCACCGGGCGCGTGCGGGGTTCGGACCAGGACACCGTTCCCGTCGCGTCGAGCGTGTAGCGGCAGGCCTGTTCGAGATCGGTCCAGGCCGTTGCGGCCTCGGCGGACCACTCCGGATCCCCGGCCGGGCCGACGCGGTGCAGCGAGCCGATGACCCGCTGGAGCAGCGGCAGGATCCGCAGCGCCAGTGCGTAGAGCTCCTCCGCGGTGAAGAAGCGCCAGGTGTCGGCGCCCTGCTCGTCGGTGGTGCGGTGGGTCAGCGGGTGGGCGAACACGGCCGGGGACGGCAGGGCGCCGTCGCCGGCGTCGGCCCGGCGGTGCCCGGGAAGCCGGGGGACCGCGTTCCCGTCCTGCGTCCGCCAGTCGGTGTCCCCGAACCAGATCGCCCCGGTGCCCAGGTCGACGGCCAGCCACTGCTGGTAGCGGTTGCCCGGCCCGAACCGCTCCTGGCGGTGCTCGGCCTGCCGGTCGTGCCACACGTACTCCTGCGGCGGCGGGCTGAGTTGGACGGCGACGAAGCCTTCCTGAGGGGTGTACCCGACGACGACGTGTGCAGTCGGCCTGGTGTGCTCGGTCCCGGACATGCGGCTCCCTCCGTGCCGGACCGTGGCGGATCCGCCACTGTGCGGCACCGAGCCTGCCCTGCACGAGCTGTTCGATCAAATCCGGTCACTCGCGGACTTGGCGCCCCGGGAAAGTCCGCACACGTGCGGACCCGGCGGGGTCGGCGGACCGGTGGAAACGGAGCAGCGACGGCCCCGACGGTGAACGGAGCGTTAACCCCAGGTTGACGCCACGTCATCCCGCGTCGCATGATCGGTTCGTGGGCCTGCGGGGCAACGGGACGGGCCGCTCGATCCCGCCGCCCGGCCCCGGCCTCCGGCCGTCCACCTGCCACCGTGCGCACCGCGCGGCGCCGGAACCCGGCGGCCGGGTCGGCCCCCGGTCCGCCGAACTCCCTGCGGGGACGGGTCAGTCGGCGACGGTCAGGACCAGCTTGCCGCGGGTGCGACCGGCCTCGCCGCGGGCGTGGGCCGCGCCGGCCTGCTCCAGCGGGAAGGTCTCCTCCACCTCGACGGCCACCTCGCCGGCGTCGATCAGGCCGGCGATCGCCGTCAGCGCGGCGCCGTCCGGCTCGACCAGGAACGGGGTGGCCCGCACCCCGGCCGCCTCCGCGGCCCGCGCCAGCTCCGGGGAGACGCCGGCCGGGACGGCGACCAGCAGTCCGCCCGGCCGCAACACCTTCAGCGAGCGGGTGCTGGTGCTGTCGTGGGCGTCGCCCACCAGGTCGATGACGACGTCGACGTCCTTGGCGGCGTCCTCGAAGCGGGTGGTGGTGTAGTCGATGCTCTCGTTCGCTCCGAGTTCCGCGAGCCAGGGGTGGCGGGCGGCGCTGGCGGTGGCGATCACGTGGGCGCCCAGGTGCCGGGCGAACTGGACCGCGAAGTGGCCCACCCCGCCGGCGGCAGCGGTGACCAGGACCCGCTGGCCGGCCCGCACCCCGGCGGTGTCGACCAGGGCCTGCCAGGCGGTCAGCGCGGCCAGCGGCACGGCGGCGGCGTGCACGTGGTCGAGGGTGACCGGCTTGCGTGCCCACTGGCGGGCCGGCGCGGTCACGAACTCCGAGTAGGCGTTCGCGGCGCGGGGAAACCACGGCATCCCGTAGACCTCGTCGCCGGCCTTCAGGGTGGTCACCCCGAAGCCGACCTCCTCCACCACGCCGGACACGTCCCACCCCAGGGTGAACGGCGGCTCGCCCAGCACGCCCGCCATGCCGGCGCCACCGCGGGTCTTCCAGTCCACCGGATTGATCCCCGCCGCGTGCACCCGCACCAGCACCTCGGTCGGCAGCGGCACCGGACGCGCCACCTGCCGGACCCGCAGTGCCTCCGGGCCGCCGAAACCGTCCTGGACCACCGCACGCATCATGTCTGCGGACATGCGTCATCTCCTGAAACGAGCACTCTGCGGAAGGCCGCTGCGGGCCCTCCCTCGACGTCGACGACGCTATCCCCGGAGGTATGGTTACCTTCAAGGTCCAGTACTTCCCTTTGGGAAGTGACCTGGTGAGGAGTGTGAACATGACGACCACCTGCCCCAGCGGCCAGCACGCGCACCACGACGTCTACGCCGCCCAGTGCCCCTGCCGCGCCCTGCTCGACCTGCTCGCCGACAAGTGGTCCGCACTCGCCATCGGCGCCCTCGAGGACGGCCCCCGACGATTCGGGGAGCTCCAGCGCAAGCTCCAGGGCATCAGCCCCAAGGTCCTCACCCGGACGCTCCGCCGCCTGGAGGACTTCGGCATCCTCGACCGCACGGTCTACCCGGCCGTCCCGCTGCACGTCGAGTACTCCCTGACCCCGCTCGGCCAGAGCGCCGCCGTCCCGCTCAACGCTCTCCGCGCGTGGGTCGAGGACAACATCGACAGCGCCTACCGGCCCGAACCGGTCGCGTCGTAGCGGGCCCACGGCACACCTCGGCGGCCGACAGCGGCCGACAGCGGCCAGCCGATCGGAACGGCTGCGAACCGGGCCGGGCCGGGCGAGGCGGGTTCAGTCCGGCGGCTCGGGGTGGAGCGGCTGGGGGCCGGCCGGCCCGGGGGTGACCGGTCCGGGGTCGGCAGGCGCGGGGGTGGCCGGCGCGGGGGCGGCCGGCTCGGGCGGTGGTACCGGCACGCCGGGCGGCGCCGGAGGGTCGGGCACCACCCGAGGACCGGGCGGGCTCGGCGCCGCCGGGGGCTCCGGATGGGCGGAGGCCGCGGGCCACGGAAGGCCGGGCCGGGCGGGGGTGGTCGTCATGACGGGCTCCTGTCGGTTGCGGACGTGCTCGCACGCGCCCGGACGTGCGCTCGCTCGTACTCGGGCGTGCGCTCACACGCGCTCGGACGTGCTCGGGCGGGTCAGGAGGCCAGGAGCTCCTCCAGACCGCCGCCCCAGTCGATCCGGGTGTGCTCGGATCCGGCCGGCACGAGTTCGGCGGTGGCGTTGACGAACCGGTCGACCTCCTCCGCGGGGGCCGCCAGCAGGGCCACGCCCTCCTGGCCGGCGAGCGCGATGAGCAGCCGGGTGTCGCCGTACGGTGCGACGTGGACGTCGCCCTCGCCCACGGGCGTGTGCAGGCCGGCCGTGAGCAGGTCGCGTGAGATCGTCCACACCGTGTCGGCCTGGCAGTCGCTGAAGTCCAGGTCTATCGCGTAGGGGTCGGAGGGCCGGTAGGACCACGCGACGTCCAGGTCCCGGCTGCGTTCGTCGCCGGTCATCAGCCGCATGGCGATCCGGGTGGTGAGACGTTCCATCGAGCGGGTTCCCCTTCCCGGGAGGTTCGTCGTTCGTCGTTCACGGTTGCAGACGGACGAACTGTCCGCCTGTGGCAGAAGCGGGTTGACTGTCCGTCAACTCCCGGTCTGGCCGCTCTAGGCGTACTGCTCCACGTGGTGCTTGAAGTCGTTCAGGTCGTCGATGACACGGCGGTCCACGAAGCCGAGGGCCTCGGCCAGGTGCTCCCAGATCCCGTGCGTTTCGATGTCCAGCTGGAGCATCACGCGGGTGGTCCGGTCGTCCACGTGGTGGAAGGTCACCACGCCGGAGTGCCGCACCGGGCCGTCCCCGCCGTCCCAGGCCACCCGCTCGCCCGCCACCACCTCGGTGGTCACCGCCTCGAACTCGCGCCGCGCGCCCGCGACCTGAACCACCCAGGCGCTGTTGCCCGAGCCGTCCACGTCGACGCTGACCACGCCGCGCATGTACTGCGGGAACTCCTCGCACCGGACCCAGCTCTCGTACACCGTCTCGACGGGGGCCTGTACCTCTATCGACTCCTCGATCCTTCCCACCGTCTCCTCCTCTCCTCCCGCTCCCGCCGCACCCGGCGGGAGCCTCTGGGTGCCCGCGTGCCCCGATCCCCGGCCGGTATGCACCCGCCCTCCCACGGAACCCGCGCCCGCCCGCACCGCCCGCCCCGCCCGTCCGCCGCGCACACCCCTGCCCCGCCCACCACCCCCCGCAGTCACCGGGGACGGCAGGTGTGAGAGAGTCGGCGGCCCGAACGCGAGGAGGAGCCGATGCACGGGAACGGGCCCGGGAGCACGGGCGGCCCCGGCGGCGCCGGCCGGGTCCTGGTGGTGGACGACGACGCGGCGATCCGCCGCACCCTGGAGCGCGGCCTGCGCCTGAGCGGCTTCGCCGTCGCCCTGGCCGAGGACGGCGAGACGGCGCTCGCCCGCCTGCTGCCGGCCGCCCCGGACGCCGCGCCGCCGCCGACCGCACCGGACGTCCTGGTGCTCGACGTCTCGATGCCCGGCCTCAGCGGCGCCGAGGTCTGCCGGGCCCTGCGCGCCCGGGGCGACGACCTCCCGGTCCTGATGCTCTCGGCACTGGACGAGCCCGCCGACCGGGTGGCCGGCCTGCAGGCCGGGGCGGACGACTACCTGGTGAAGCCGTTCGCCCTGGAGGAGTTGGTGCTCCGGCTGCGCGCCCTGCTGCGCCGCCGACCGCCGCAGCCCGCCGACCGCGTCCTGGCCGGCCCGCTGTCCATCGACCCGGCCACCCGGCAGGCCCACCTCGACGGCCGGGAACTGCGCCTCACCCGGAGGGAGTTCGAACTGCTCACCCAGCTCGCCCGGAACGCGGGCATCGTGCTCTCCCGCGAGCTGCTGCTGGAGCGCGTCTGGGGGTACGACTTCGAGGTGCGCAGCGACGCCGTGGACACCTTCGTCAGCTACCTGCGGCGCAAGCTGGAGGCCGACGGCCGGCCCCGGCTGATCCACACCGTCCGGGGTGTCGGCTTCGTCCTGCGGCTGCCCGGCGGGAACGGGTAGCGGCCGCCGTGAGGCTCTCCACCAGGATCGCCCTGTGGGCCGCCGCCGTGGTGCCGCTGCTGGTGGCGCTGGCCGGGCTGCTCCTGCTGCCCCTCGTCGGCCGTGACCTGCGCCACCAGCAGGACGTCCGGCTCGGAGACCGGGCGGCCGCCGTCCTGCCGAGCGTGCGCGCCCTGGTCGCCGCCGACACCCGGGGCCGGTCCAAGGCCGAACAGAACCAGCAGCGCAAGGTGCTGGACGCCGCCCTGGACTCGGGCGTACGCGTCACCGCCCAGGACGGCAGCGTCCTGCTGTCGGTCGGCCCGCAGCCTGCCGACGACCGGGTGTTCCCCACCGTGCCGGGCGGCCCCGCGACCGTCCGCGACCGGGGCGCGGCCTGGCGGGTGCTGACCGTCCACGTCGCCGGCACCGGGGCCGACGGCGGCAGCGGCACACTCTGGGTCAGCGAGCCCGGCGGCCTGGCCGGCGACCAGACGGCGGCGGTGCGTCGGCGGGTCCTGCTGGTGGCGGTGATCGCCGCGCCGCTCTCCGCCCTGATCGGCTTCGCCCTCGCCGAGCGCGCCACCGCGCCGCTGCGCCGGCTCAGCCGCCGGGCGGCGGAACTCGATCCGGCGGCCCCGCCGCTGCCCGGCACCGAGAGCCCCACCCCGTTCACGGCGGAACGCAGCGGAACCGCCGAAGTGGACGAACTGGCCTCCGCCCTCGCCCTGTTGCTCTCCCGCTACGACGAGCAGGCGCTGCGCACCGCCCAAGCCCTCGACACCGCACGCTCGTTCTCCGCCGCCGCCTCGCACGAACTGCGGACCCCGCTGATGAGCCTGCGCACCAACCTGGACGTCCTGGCCGTCCACCAGGACCTCCCGGCCGGCGAACGGGCCGAGATCGTGGCCGAGTTGCGCGACGACCACGCCCGGCTCCTGGACCTGCTCACCGCGCTCGGCACACTCGCGCGCGGCGACCTCGTCGAGGTCGACTCGTTCGGCCCGGTGGATCTCGCCGAACTCGCCGACGCGGCCGCCGCCGAGACCCGGCGCCGCCACCCCGACGTCGAGATCGTCATGGAACTCCCTTCGGAACTCCGGGTGTTCGGCTGGGAGCCCGGGCTACGGATCATGCTGGTCAATCTCCTGGTCAACGCCGCCGTGCACGGGTGCGACGGATCGGAGCCGGCCCGGCTGACCGTCCGGCTGGCCCCGGCCGGAGCAGTCGCGCTGCTCACCGTCGACGACGCCGGGCCCGGCGTCCCGCCGGCCGAGCGCGAGGCCGTCTTCCACCGCTTCCACCGCCGTCGCGACAGCCCGGGCTCGGGGCTCGGGCTCACCCTGGTCGCCCAGCAGGCCGCACTGCACCGGGGCACCGCGCGGATCACCGAACCGCCGGACGGCACCGGGTGCCGGGTCGAGGTCCGTCTGCCGCTCCCGGCGGCGGACGCCGACGCGACCACGACCGTACGGCTGCCGGCGCGGCGGGACTGGATCGCGGGCGAGGAACGCTGAGCGGGGCGGCTCCCGAGCGGAGCACCGCTGCTCCCGCCCCCGTTCCACAGGGAATCCACAAGAAGCCGTCCTACGCTCCCGGCGACCGGACCGCATCGGCCCGACCGCACCGGTCTGACCGCATCGGTTTGGCCGAACCGGCCTGACCGAACCGGCCTGACCGCGTCGGCCTGACCGAACCGGCCCGGCACCCGAGACCGTCCACGGCAGAAAGGGACGCCCGTGTCCGCCACCCGTACGCCCGCCACCTCCGCGCAGTCCGCCACGTCCGCGCGGTCCGCCAGGTCCGTCGGCCGCAGGGCCGCCGCCCTCGGCGCCCTCGCCCTCGCCGGCTCGCTGCTCGCCGCCGTCCCCGCCCAGGCCGACGGCGCTCCGAACGGCTCCCCGTCCGCCGCCCCGGCGGCCTCGTCCACCGCGTCCGCGCCGACGGGCGACGGCGCGAAGGGGATCTGCAAGCGGCTGCCGAAGACCGAGCAGCGCGTCAGCAAGGCGCTCACCCGCCTGGGCGGCGACGCCACCGTGGCCGGGTCGGTCGCCCGCCTGCAGCAGCGGGCGGCCGATGCCAAGGCCGCCGGCCACACCGAGATCGAGACGCTCCTCAACGACCGCCTCACCGCCCGGAAGAACCTGGTCACCACCCTGCAGACCCGGCAGAACGACCTCCGGTCCGTCGCCACCTGGTGCGACGCCCACGGCCAGGGCGCGTCCAAGTGATCCGCCGCCCGACCGTCGCCCGCACCGCGCTCGCCGCCCTCGCCCTCGCCGCGACCGCCCTCCTCACCGCCTGCGGCCCCGGCGGGCACCCGGCGTCGGGAACGGCCGACAGCAGCCAGGTCCAGGACATGCAGCACAAGGTCGACGCCGCCGAAAGCGCGGCGGCCCAAGCCGACGCCGACTCGGCGGCCGACGACGGCTGACGCCGACGCCCCCACCGCCCGCGACGCGGACAGCCCGGCCGACACCCCGGGCTGTCCGCGTCCCGAGGCCCGGCCGGGGGTCAGGCCGTTGCGGCCGGCTGTTCCGCGTCGCCGAAGCGGGCCAGGGTCAGCGCGCCGAGCACGGCGGCCGCGAAGCCGAGGACGGCGAGCGGGGTGAGGTCGTGCCGGGTGTGGTCGCCGAGGACGAGCACCCCGACCGCGGCCGGGCCCACCGTCTCCCCCAGCACCATCGCGGCGGTCGCGGACGTCACCGAGCCGTGCTGCATCGCCCAGGTCAGCGCGGCGAACCCGCCGAGGCCCGCCACCACGACCGCGTACGCCGACGGCTCGGCCGCCAGCGCCGGCAGCCGTGGCTCGGGCAGCACCCGCACCGCCACCCCGACGACCCCGAACTGCAGGCCCGCCACCAGCCCGAGCAGTGGGGCGCGGCGGCGGCCCCCGTACCGCACCACCGCCCACCCCGCGCCGAGCAGCGCCACCGCGACCAGCAGCACGCCCAGCCGCAGCGCGTCGCCGCCCGTCCCGTGGCCGTCCCGTCCCGCGGTGATCGCCAGCAGGCACAGCCCCGCGCACACCGCCACCACCCCCGCCCACTCGCTGCGCCGCAGCCGCACCCCCAGCACCCGGGCCGCCCCGACGGCCGTCACGGCGAGCGCGGAGGCCAACGCCGCCTCGACGACGTAGAGAGGCAGCCGTTCCAGGGCGACGAGTTCGGCGGCGAACCCGCACATGTCCATCCCCACCCCCGCCAGGAACGGCCACTGCCGCAAGGCGCCGGCCAGGGCGGCCGCCTCCCCGGCCCGGCCGCGCGCGGTCGCGGCACGGCGGGCGCCGACCGCCTGCAGCACGGTGGCCGAACCGGTGAGCAGCGCAGCCAGCAGGGCGGACAACAGGCCGATGATCATGCGCCGACGGTACGGCCCCGGTGCGGCGAGCCGCCGCCTGGCACGCCGCCGGCCCCCGTGCTCCGACCGGGCCCCCTCCACCGTCGCGGCGAACGGACTCGCCCTCGGGGGCCGTGCGCCGTCGGTCACGGCCGTCGGTGAGCGCCGTCGGTGAGCGCCCTCGGTCAGCGCCGTCGGTGAGCGCCGTCGGTCAGCGCTGAAGCGTCGCGAGCAGCAGGTTCGGGTCGGTGCGGGTGAAGTAGGCCGCGCTCGGCACGTAGACGGTCTCGCCGCGCACGGCCACCGAGGTCGGGTTGGACAGGCCGTCGGCGGCGGTGAGCACGGTGTGGTGGCTGCCGTCGGGCGCGACGTAGACGGCCTCGTTCGGCACGTCCAGCGCGGCGATCAGCGCGTCGCCGCGCCCGGTGAAGGCGAAGTCGTCGATGCCCGGGAGGCCGCTCGCGCGGACCTCGGCCGGCCCGGCGGTGCCGTCGTCCCGGATGGGGATGCGCAGCAGGTCGCCGGTGTCGGTGTTGCTCACCCAGACGGCGCCGTGGTGCACCTTGAGGCCGTTGGCGCCGAAGCCGGTGGTGGGCTTGAGCAGGGCGTCGTCGGACCAGGTGGTGGCGGCGCCGCCGTCCGTCGGGACGGCGTGGACCACGCCGAGCGCCGAGTCGGCGGTGTAGAGGCGGCCGTGGCGCTCGTCGAGGGCGAGTCCGTTCGGCAGGCCGGTCACGGGCAGGGCGGCGATCCGCTCGGGGGTGCCGCCGGGGCAGAGCCGCCAGATGCCGTGCAGGTCCGGAGTGCCGGTGGCGTAGCCGAAGTAGAGGGTGCCGTCGTGCGCGCGGGCGATGCCGGTGACGATCGCGGCGCCGATGAGCGGGGTGGCGGGGTTCACGGGGGCGGGCAGGGTGGCGAGGACGGTGAGCCGGCCTTCGGGGTCGACCCGGCCGATCTGCCGGGCGAAGGACAGGGTGAGGTCGGCGGAGCCGTCCGGTTCCAGGGCGATGTTCTCGGGCTGCCGGCCTTGGGACAGGTCGAAGTGGGCGACGATCCGCGGGTCGGACAGCGGTGGCGCGACGGCGACGGCCGGGGTCGCGGCCAGCAGGGCCAGGGCGGCGCACACCGTGGAGACGGCGGCGGTGGTGCGGGCGCCGGGCGGGCGGGGGGATCCGAGCAGGCGGGGCATGGTTCGCTCCTTGGTCGACAGGGCGGCGGGTGCCACCCGCCCGCCAGCAGAGCACTCCTGACGGCGCGCCACCGCCAGCCGGTCGCCGCGTCCGCCGGAACATCCCCCGGTCGGTCGCCCCGGCGGCGCGTCCGGTCCGCCGCCGCGGGCGGCATCGGCTCCGATTCGTGACGTGCCCCTGTCTAGTTCGTTCGCGTCCCGGTGTGGTGGGATGTCCGGGTCACGGGGTGATGACCGCTGGTGGGGGTGTGTGCGATGCGCAGTGGACGGTTGCTGGGGTTGGACGGGGACGCGGCGTGCCTGGTCGCTGTCGGGCTGGTCCGGTTGGGCGCCCAGGAGTGGCTGGGCACGGCGGGCACGGCGCCCGCCTGGGTGGGAGGCCTACGGGCGGCCTCGTTCGCGGACGCCTGGCTGGCGTTCGACGAAGCGGCGGCGCCCGGGCTGCGGGTGCCGGCGCCGGCCGTGCTGCGAGCGGTCGTCCGACGGGCCGCCGAGCTGGTCGTCCGGTCCCGGGCGGGGGACGAGCCGGCCGCCCTGGAGTGGTTGGGCCGCCGGTCGGCGGAGGCCCGCGAGCGGGCCGACTCGGACGGCGTCACGCACCCGGCCGAGCCCTGCGCGCTGACGCTGGTGTGGCACGGCGTCCAGGCCCTGGCCGCCGAAGCCGAAGCCCAAGCCGAAGCCGAGGCCCAAGCAAACGCCGACGCCGACGCCGCCGACCACGCCGACGCGGTGCCGGAGCACGACCGGCGCATCGACGAGCGCGGCGAGGCCTACGTCCGGGACCGGCATCGCCGCCAGGACACCCTCGCGCTGGTGCTGGGCTGCACCCGGATCGCCGCGGCCGCACTGGTGGAACTGAGCGAAGGCGATCCGCGGCGCGTCTCCGGATGGCTGGAGGCGGATGCGGCCCGTGCCATGCCGCGCGGCGGCGCGGCCCCGCTCTGGGTACCGGGACGGCCCTGGCAGCCGGCGGGGTGACGGCGCCGACGGGCTGGGGCATCGGCGGGTGGGGGGAATCGGCGGGCTGGGGGAATCAGCGGGGCGAGGACGCCCGGGATCGTCCCACCGCGTGCCGGGCCGGAACCCCGGCGGACGGGCGGACGGTTCAGACAGCGCCCAACAGCCGGGCGGCCTCGCTCAGGGTGGGGCCCAGCGGGAGGTCGAGGCGGAGCGCGGCGAGGTCGTCGGCGCGCGTGGGGCCCTGGTTGACGATGACGACCGGCAGGTCGGCGCGGGCGGCGCGCCGGACGAAGCGGAGGCCGGACAGGACCGCGAGCGAGGAGCCGAGGACCACCAACGCCTCTGCCGCGTCGACCAGTTCGCAGCAGCGCTCGACCCGGGCGGTGGGCACGTTCTCGCCGAAGAAGACCACGTCCGGCTTGAGCACGCCGCCGCAGGCCGTGCAGGGCGCGACCCGGAACCCCGCCACCAGCTCCGGTGACAGCTGCGCGTCGCCGTCCGGGCGCAGGACGGCTCCGGGGCGGCGGAAGCCCCGGTTCAACTCGTCCAGGCGAAGGTCGAGTTCGGCCCTGGAGCTGGTGCGCCGGCAGTCGAGGCAGACCACCCGGTCGAGCCCCCCGTGCAGTTCCACGGCCTCCCGGGTGCCGGCCGCGCGGTGGAGGCCGTCGACGTTCTGGGTGATCACGGCCGTGACGTGCCCCGAGCGGCGCAGCCGTTCCACCGCGTGGTGGCCGGTGTTGGGCCGGGCCCGCGCGAACACCGGCCACCCGGTGTGGCTGCGGGCCCAGTAGCGGCGGCGGGCGCTCTCGCTGCCGGTGAACTCCTGGTAGGTCATCGGTGTGCCGGTGCGGCGGCGGCCGGTGGCGCCCCGGTAGTCGGGAATGCCGGACTCGGTGGACAGACCCGCACCGCTGAGCACCACCGCGCCGCCTCGGTGCAGCAGCCGCACCAGGGCCGCCAGGCCTTCCGGGCCCGCCGGTCCCCCCGGACCCTCCGGACGTGCCGGAGCGGCCGGAGCGGCCAGACTCTCCGGCGCTTGTGCGGCGGCGGTTTCGGGCGCGTCCATACCGCGAGGGTAACGCTCGGCCGCGGCCGGCGAGGGCGCACAGGGGCCGGGCCTCAGGAAGACCCGGCGGCGAACCGAACGATCCGCGCCAGGGACGGCTCCCACCCCTGCGTGGTGTCCACGACCAGGCGGGGGACGTCGAGCGCGATCGGCACCCACGCCTCGATCGGGCGCTCCCCCGCCTCGATGCGGCGCATCAGGTCGGCGTCGGCGTGGACGGCGCGCGAGGGCACGTCGGCGGCCCGCCGGGCGATCCGCAGGCGCGCGAGTTCGGGGTCGACGGCGCAGCGCACGACGCGCAGGTCGGCCGACTCGGCGAGCGGTTCCAGGCCCGGCCGCCACAGACGGTCCTGGAAGGCCGCCTCCGCCACCACGCTCCGCCCGGCCGTGAGGAGGTCACCGATGGTGCGGAAGAACTCGTGCAGCGTCCTCAGGTCCGGGTTTCCGGCCCGACCGGCGTCGGCGGCGACCATCCGTTCCTTGATCTCATCGCGGCAGACGGCGGGCCAGCCCAGCGCGTCGGCGAGGGCGAGCGCCAGCGTGGTCTTGCCCGCCCCGGGCGGGCCGCTCACAGCGACCAGTGTCGGACGTCGCCCCATGCCCCCGCCTCGCGATCGACCCGGATTCCCTTTGGCGCCCGCTCCGCCGGCGCGGCGGGCGGCGCCACCCCGGCAGCCCGGGCGTCCGACGCCGGGCGGGGGCTGCTGTGGCTCAGGTGACCGGCGCGGGAGCGGGCCCGGGGCCGGGCAGCGGCCCGGGCTGCGGATGCGGGTCCGGCCCCGGCGGGGGCGCCGGCTGCGGATCCGGGCCGGGCGGGGGCGGTCCGGGCGGCACCGGGTCCGGACCGCCGGGAGCGGGGATCGGCCCGGGCAGCGGTCCGGGCTGCGGTCCCGGCCCCGGCCCCGGCGCAGGCGTGGGGCTCGGCGGTACCGGGTCGTTCGGCGGCGTTCCCATGCGTGGCTCTCCTGTCTCCCGTTCCCGGGCGTGCGTCCTCCCGGGGCCCGACGGCGCCCGGGTCGTCACGCCTGCCCGGCCTCCGCCCGCGTACACGGCCTCTTCGCCGATTTCACCGCCCCCGTCGCTCTGCTGGGTGCCGAGGCCGGACGCGAACCCCCCGGGCGCGCCCGGCCCCGGGCCGTACCCCGCCGCTCCCGGAGCGCCGCCCGACGTGGTTTCCGCGAAACCCCCAGGGGTTCTCAGCCCCAGCCGGGTACCGGCGGGAGCGGCCATACCGGCGGGGTCGGCAGCGGGTGGTCGGGATCGGCTGCCGGGGCGGGGCCGCGACCGGCGAGCCAGGCGAGCAGGACGTGTCCGGGGGCGGTGACGGCAGGGCCGGTCGGCCCGAGCGGCCAGGCGCGCCCGAGGTCGGTGGCGGCCAAGCGGGCCACCGGGAAGCCTCGCGCGGCCAGCGTGGCGGCGGTCGCGTCGAGCGCCCAGGCGACGTAGTCGGCGGGCCAGTCGGCCGTGCCGTGGCCGAGGTTCAGGTCGACGTGGTGGGTTTCGAGTTCGCGCCGGGCACGGTGGAGGGTGAACCAGGCGGGGTGCCGCCACCCCGCGAGGGCCGTCACCGGCGTGGGCCAGCGTTCGGCGGGCATGCTGGCCGCCTCGTCGAGGAACCGGTCGAGGCTGCACCGGAGGTCGTCCACCAGTTCGGCCGCCCCGCGCCCGGCCCCCTCCCGCAGCGCCCGGTCCAATGCGGCCGCGTCCGCCCGAGGGCCGGGCTCGGCGCCCGTCCGGGCCGACGTCAGCAGCCAGCGGTACGCGTCCGCGCTGCG
Source organism: Streptomyces sp. NRRL S-350 (assembly GCF_000719705.1). Taxonomy (GTDB): domain Bacteria; phylum Actinomycetota; class Actinomycetes; order Streptomycetales; family Streptomycetaceae; genus Kitasatospora. The sequence continues at coordinate 24,002 of NZ_JOHO01000019.1, forward strand.
GGCGACATGGGTGACGACCTGGGCGCGGTTCCAACCGGGCAGCGCGGACGCGCCGCGGGCCTGCGGGTCACCCAGGCCGTCGAGCGTGGCGACGAAGCGGCGGGCGGAGTCTCGGACATCGGCGAGCAGGGCGGCGAGTCGGGCCCCGCCGGGGTCGGCGGTGAGGGTCACGGGCCCGTACTCTACGGCCCGGCCGGCCACTTCGGGCACCGGTTCGACCGACAGCGGCCCAACCGGCGGTGGTGCACGGGCAGCAGCTGTCCGGGGAGCGGAGCGGCCACGGGGAGCGGATCGGCTACGGGCAGCGGATCGGCTACGGGCAACGGCTTCGCGGATCGGCTGCCGACAGCGGCCCTCGCCGGACCGCCTGACGGGTCGCCGCGACGGGCTCCGCCGCCGAGGCCGTCACCCTGGGGTCGGTCGTCCGGCGGAATTCTCTGTTAACGCTCACAGAACCTTTCCGCGATCATCCGACACGGTGACAGAAAAGCGCAGGTCAGCGGGCTGACGGCCAGCCAGCTGCCCTGTTGACGCGCACATGGGCGGCTCGTACGCTCCGGGGCACCGGATCCCCGGCCAGTCGAACTCCCCATCGGAGCAGCGATGTCCAAGCCCTTCCCGCGCCGCCCCCTCGCCCGGACCGTGCTCGCCGGCGCGCTCGCCGCGGCCGCTGCCCTCGGCGGCCTGATCGGCGTGCCGGCCGCGCAGGCCGCCCCGGCCGCGCCGACCGCGCCGACCACCTCCGGCGGCGGGTCGCTCGCCGTCCTGGCCTACAACGTCGCCGGGCTTCCCCAGGTGCTGTCCAGCGCCTCGACCGACCGGCAGTCCAGCACCACCGCGATCGGCAGCCGCCTGACGCCGTACGACCTGGTCAACGTCCAGGAGGACTTCAACTACCACGCCGCCCTCTACGCCGCGGACTCCCACCCCTTCCGCACGCCGACCAGTGGCGGCGCGGGCATCGGCAGCGGGCTCAACACCCTGTCCGGTCTCGCCTACGACACCGACGACTTCGAGCGCGTCAAGTGGAACGACTGCCGGCTGGACTCCGGCGACTGCCTGACCCCCAAGGGCTTCACCTTCCTGCGGGCCCGGCTGGCCGAGGGCGTGTACGTGGACGTCTACAACCTCCACGCCAACGCGGGCACGACCACCGGGGACGAGGCCGCTCGCGCCGCGAACCTGGCGCAGCTCACCGCCTACGTGCGGACGCACTCGGCCGGGAACGCCGTCATCGTGATGGGCGACACCAACACCCGCTACACGCGCGCCGACGACACCATCGCCGCCTTCGCCGCCGACAACCGACTCACCGACGCCTGGGTGCAGTTGGAGCGCGGCGGGGTGGCACCGGCACGCGGCGCCGACCCGCTGCTGTGCGACCAGAACGCGATCACCGACACCTGCGAGGTCGTCGACAAGGTCCTCTACCGCAGCAGCGCGCTCGTCTCGCTCAACGCGACCTCGTACCACAACCGGCACGCCGACTTCCTGGACGGCGCCGGCGCGATGCTCTCCGACCACGACCCGATCGCCGTCGGCTTCGACTGGACCCAGAACCCCGCGTACCGGGCGAGCGAGCAGTTCGGCGGCCCGCACGGCGACCACTTCACCGACATCGACCAGGTCCCGGCCGGTGCGCAGGCCGCCGCGATCGGCCTGCGGGCGGGCGACCGCGTCGACCAGGTCCAGCTGACGCTCGGGAACGGCACCACCCTCACCCACGGGGGCTCCGGCGGCACCGCGTCGACGCTCGGCCTGGGCAGCGGCGAGTACGTCAGCGCCGCCACCCTCTGCCAGGGGTCCTACCAGGGCCACACCCGCATCTTCTACGCGAAGTTCACCACCAGCCTGGGCCGGTCCCTGGCCGGCGGCACGACCACCGCCGACTGCGTCACCCGCACCGCGCCCGACGGGTGGCAGGTCGCCGGCTTCGACGGCCGCGCCGGCGACGGGGTCGACAAGCTCGGCTTCCTCTTCACCCGACGCTGAGAGACGAGAGATGAACGACCGGAACGTCAACGCCATGGACCGCCGCCGCTTCCTGCGGAACTCCGCCGGCGCGTCAGCCGGCCTCCTCACGGCGCCCACGGCCCTGGGCCTGCTGGCGAACCCGCAGCAGGCCGCGGCGGCGCCCGCCGGGCCGGCCCAGGCCCTCCCCTTCGTGGACGACTACGCGACCAACACCATGGTCGACCTCACCCCGGAGGGGAACGCGGCCGTCCGCATCCTCACCGGGATGAACCGGCTCTGGAAGACGGGCGGCTCCTGGAACACCGGCTCGCCGCTGACGGCCGACATCCTCCGCGCCAACGTGCGCTACTGCGTGACGACCACCACCCGGCGCACCGCCGCACAGGCCCGGGAGGCCTTCGTCTACGACCGCCAGCACCAGAGCCACGCCGTGATCGCCGGTCTCGGCCCGCTCGCGGACCTGTACCGCGGCGGCGCCAAGGCCGTCACCTCGATCACCACGGCACCCGACTCCACGCCGCCCGCGCAGGTCGACGACGCCGTCCCGGCGGGCGCGCCCGCCGGATCCCGGATCGGCCCGGGAGCCGTCGACTCGGAACTGGGGCAGGTCGTCACCCTCGTCAACACGCTGCGCGGACCGCACGCCTCCGGCAACCCGGCCAAGTACGCCTACCGGTACCCGCGCCCCTGGCGGCTCACCGAGGACAGCACCGTCGTCGACACCGGCACCACCGACGCCCTCGGCTACCCGGTCTACGACTCCCAGGTCGTCGTCGCCCCGCAGCTGCTGCGTCAGCGCAGCACCTCCCCGGCCGACGACGGCGGCTTCGTCAGCGGCCACACCAACGCCTTCCACCTCGCCGCGCTGGCCCTCGCGTACGCGGTGCCCGAGCGCTTCCAGGAGCTGATCACCCGGGCCTTCGACCTCAGCCACACCCGGATCACCGCGGGCATGCACTCCCCGCTCGACGTGATCGGCGGCCGGATCCTCGCCACCGCGCTCGCCGCCGCCACCCTGGCCGACCCGCAGAACGCCGCCCTCAAGGCCGCCGCCCGCAGCCAGGCTGCCGCGTACTTCCGGTCCCGGACCGGCACCACGGCCGACACCCTGTACGCCTTCGCCCACTCCGCCGCCCCCGCCGAGGACCCCTACGCCGACCGCGAGGCCAACTCCGAGCGCGTCACCCCCCGCCTGACGTACGTCCTGCGCCGCCGCGGCCGCGAGGTCCCGATGACCGTGCCCAAGGGTGCCGAGGTGCTGCTGGAGACCCGTCTGCCCTACCTCGACGCCGCCCAGCGCCGCGAGGTGCTGCGCACCACCGCCCTGCCGGCCGGCTACGTGCTGCTGGACGGCCCGGAAATGTGGGGGCGCCTCAACCTGTTCGCCGCGGCGGACGGCTACGGCGCGTTCGACGATGACGTGACCGTCGAACCGGACGCCGCCCGCGGCGGGTTCGACGCGGCCGACACCTGGCGCAACGACATCGGCGGCCGCGGCGGGCTCACCAAGCGCGGCACCGGCACGCTCACCCTGACCGGCACCAACCGCTACGCGGGGGGCACCGCGGTGGAAGCCGGGGTCCTCACAGCCGCCTCGCGCGACGCCCTCGGCCGCGGCGACGTCCGGGTCCGCGGCGGCGCCCTGCGACTGGACGCCCGGCAGGGCTCCGTCCGGGTGCGCGGCGCGTACCTGCAGTCGGCCGGGGCCGGCCTGGAGGTGACGCTCCACCACCACCGCGCTCCGGCACTGGAGGTCGGCGGCCGGGTGACCCTGGAGCCCGGCGCCCGGCTCACCGTCCGGCCGTCGGACGTCCGCGACCTGGGCCCGGACGTGGTGGTGCCGGTGATCGGCGGGCGCTCCCTGCAGGGCGGGTTCGACAGCATCACGGTCGACGCCGACGGGTACCGGGCCACGCCGCTGTACACCCACACCGGCCTCTCGGTGCGCCTCACCCGCTGCTGACCGGACCGGGGGCGGCCGGTTCTCCGCGTCGGCCCGGCTGCGAGCGCCGGGGTGGCGGACCAGGTCAGTTGGTCCAGCTGAGCGGGTAGTTGACGATCGGCCGGAACGTCACGCCGTGCGCCTCCATCTCCGCGCGTGCCACGACGGACATCTCCTTCAGCCCGTCCATCTGCCGCGCGTGCTCCTCGGAGTCCCAGACGCCGATGTGCACGATCGTCCCCTCCGGCGAGACGCCCACGTAGTGGCGAATGAGCCCCGGCAGCCGGTTGATGGCCGGGATCAGGTACTCCGAGGTCCTCATGTTCGCGGCGTCGACCTCGGCGAACCGGCTCGGGTCGAAGCTGCCGGACGAGACGCGGACGTACGCGGTCACAGGCAACGGCTCGGTCATGGCGATCCCCCACTTTCCGTGAATGCTGTTCTGAGGTCACATCAGAACACCAGGAGCACCCCGAAGCCAAAGGCAGCCCGCACCGGGCCAGTTGGTCAAGGCCTAGGCCGGGCCGCCTCCCGGTGCCGCCACCGCACCGGATCGTCCGCCTCGCCCCGCCGTGTCCACCCCTGCACCTCCGCCCGCGCCTCCGCCCGTGCCTCCGCCCGGGCCTCCGTCTGCACTTCAACCTGCGCCTGTGCCTGCGCCTGTGCCCCCGCCCGGGCCGGAGCCCGGTAGTCCGCGCAGGACAGCACCAGCATGTCGTTGTCGCCCGGCTGGAACTCGTACGCCACCCGCTCCACCCGGCTCGCGATCCCGTGCGAGGCCAGTTCGCGCCGCAGCCGCTCCAGCCCCTCGTAGCGGACCCGCGTGTCGTACACCATCAGCGGGAAGAGCCGGACTTCCCGACGCGCGACCCGCGCCAGCTCCAGCAGCGCCGCCCGGTGGAACTCCTCGCCCAGCCGGTTGCCGTACGAGAACAGCAGGTGCGAGCTGAGCACCAGGTCGAACGAGTCGTCCCCGAAGGGGAGTTCGGGCAGCGAGCCGGCGACGTAGCGGTCCGGGCGGGCGGCGATGTCCGCCCGGAAGACCCGGGCGTTCGCGATCCACCGGGCCACCATGTCGTCGGCGTCGGAGTACCACGACCAGGGGTAGTCCTTCGTCTCCTCGGCCAACAGCTCCCGCTTGAACGCGGTCTCCCGCTCGACCAGTAGGCCCAACTCCTCGCGGTGGTAGGCGTACTGGCGGTCCACCGCGACCGCGTCGATGCCCCGCCGCCCGGCTTCGGCGACGAAACTCGCCGCGCCGCCCGGGCAGTCCAGGATCCGCTGGTCCAGGTCACGCCCGGTGAGGGCGAACATCGCGCGGTACTCCTCGAAGGAGCGTGCGCTGACCAGCACGGTTCACCCCCTCCCGACGAACGGCATGGTGGTCGGCAGGACCACCAGCGACTGGATGTTGGTGTCCGGCGGCTGCGCGGCCATCAGCACCAGGGCCTCGGTGAAGCGCTCCACCGGGATGGTCGCCTCGACGGCCGTCGTGCCGTCGGCCTGCATCGCGGCGGGTTGCGGTCCGCCGTCGACGGGGGTGACGTTGCCCACGTCGATCTGCCCGCAGGAGATGCCGTACGGCCGGCCGTCCAGTGCGAGCACCTTGGTGAGCCCGAGCACGGCGTGTTTGGCGGCCGTGTAGGCGATGGAGTTGGGGCGCGGCACGTACGCCGACGGCGCGCCGTTGTTGATGATCCGGCCGCCCTTCGGGGTCTGGGTGCTCATCATCCGGAAGGCCTCGCGGGCACAGAGGAAGCCGCCGGTGACGATGGTGTCGAGCACCCGGTTCCAGTCCTCGAACGGGGTCTCGGTGATCGGCCGGCGCGGGGCGGCGGCGCCCGCGTTGTTGAACAGCAGGTCCAGCCGCGCGTACTGGTCGCGGACGGTGTCGAAGAGCCGGGCGACCTCCTCCGGGCTGCGGATGTCGGTGGGGACGGCGAGCACCCGGGAGGCGGCGGGGCCGGCGAGGGCTGCCGTCCCTTCCAGCGCGTCCTTGCGCCGCCCGGCCACGACGACGGTCCAGCCGGCCTCCAGCAGGGCCAGCGTGGAGGCCCGGCCGAGCCCGCTGCCCCCACCGGTAACGATCGCGACCCGCCCGTTCGGTGCGTTCACCGCGCCCATGCCTCCCCCTCGTTGACCCAGATCCGCAGCATCCGCCGGGCGTACCGGCCGGGTTCGTCGACGTACGGCGAACGGCCGTGCAGGACGCGGCTGTTGCGGATGATCAGCAGGTCGCCGGCGGCCATCGGCAGCCCGAAGGCGATCTCCGGGCGGTACAGCACCTCGTCCAGCACGCCCAACGCTTCCCACTGGCGGTCCGTCAGTTCCGGGCCGCCCCGGTCCGGCGAGGAACGGACGGTGCGGGTCTGGTAGTAGCAGCCGACCGTCCCCTCCTTCTGGTGGTAGAGGATCGGGGTGACCACCACCTGCGGGCCCGCCCGGCCGGCCCGGTCGAACGTCCAGTCCTCGCAGAGGGTGGCCAGGGCGTCCGGCCGCTCCCGCTCGATCAGGTCGTGGACGTGCCGCGCGCTCGCCAGCTTGGTCAGTCCGCCGCCGTCGAAGGCCGGCCGCAGGCAGAGCAGGACCAGCAGGTCACAGGTGTCGCAGTGGAAGCCGAGTTCGGTGTTGCCGTCGCCGTCCTGGTCGCGCAGCACCGAGGCGAGGTCGCCGCGCCCGTTCTGCGGGACGATCCGCCCGTAGTCCCGCAGCAGGAAGGAGAGCACCTCGGTGATCTGCCGCTCCGGGCGCTGTGGGTCGACCAGGCCGCTGACGTGGGTGATGCCCACCGAGGCCACGGCGTCCCGGACGAAGTCCCGCAGCCTGGCGCGCACCGGTTCGGCGGCGCCCCACCGCCCGGCCCGCGCGTCGGCCCAGAGCAGCCGCCGCTCCTCCTCCCCCAACGGGAGCGACCACATCTCCCGCCGGGCCTCCAACTCCAGGCTGCTCCAGCCGATTTCCTTCACCGCGTCCATGAGGTCCCCTCCCTACCGGCTGCCGGCCGCGACGGCCTTGGTCCACAGTTCCAGCGCCTCGTCGACCTGCCCGGCCGTGACCACCAGGGCGGGGGCCATCCGCACCACGTTGAGGTGGATCCCGCAGAGCAACAGCAGCAGGCCGTGCTCGGCCGCCGCCTGCTGGGCGCGCTTGGCGGCCTCGGGGTCCGGCGAGCCGCCCGGGCCGCAGAACTCGGCGGCCGCCATCAGCCCCACGCCCCGGACGTCGGCGATCCCCGGGGCCTCGGCGGCGACGGCCCGCAGTCCGGCGACCAGCCGCGCGCCCTGCTCGGCCGCGTTCTCCACCAGCCGCTCCTCGCGCAGCACGTCCAGGGTGGCCAGGGCGGCGGCGCAGGCCACCGGGTTCCCGCCGTACGTGCCGCCCTGGGAGCCGGGCCAGGCGCGCCCCATCAGCTCGGCGGGCGCGGCGATCGCGGACAGCGGGAAGCCGCTGGCCAGGCCCTTGGCGGTGATCAGCACATCGGGGCGGAAGCCGGCCCCGCCCGGACGGGCGTGCTCGTGGCCGTTCCCCTGGGCCTGCCCGCGGGCGTGCTCGTGCTGGTGGACGGGCTGACGGACGTGCCCGTGGGCGTGCTCGTGCTCGTGGGCCCAGAACCGGCCGGTGCGGCCGAAGCCGGTCTGCACCTCGTCCACCACCAGCAGGATGCCGTGCCGGTCGGCGCGCTCCCGCAGCCCGGCCAGGAAGCCCGGCGGGGCGGGGACGTAGCCGCCCTCGCCGAGCACCGGCTCGACGAACATCGCCGCCGTCTCGGCGGGCGCGGAGACGGTGGCCAGCACCTCGTCCAGGCCGCGCAGCGCATGCTCGACCGCCTCCTGCTCGGACAGCCCCAGCGACAGGCGCAGCCGGAACGCGGCCGGGAACGGCGCCACCGCCACCCCTGGCATCAGCGGGCCGATGCCCGCCCGGAACCGGGTGCCGGCCGTGGTGAGGGAGGCCGCGCCCATCGTGCGGCCGTGGAAGGAGCCCTCGAAGACGATCACGTTCTGCCGTCCGGTGGCGTGCCGGGCGAGCCGCAGCGCCGCCTCCACCGCCTCGGTGCCGGCGGTGGCGTAGAACAGCGAGTCCAGGCCGGGCGGCAGCACCTCGCCGAGCCGCTCGGTGAGGGTGAGCAGCTGATCGTGCAGCACGGTCGTGTACTGGCCGTGGATCAGCCGGCCCGCCTGCTCGCGGACCGCCTCGACCACCCTGGGGTGGCAGTGGCCGGTGCTGGTCACCCCCACGCCGGAGGTGAAGTCGAGGTACCGGCGGCCGTCGGCGTCGAAGAGGTGGAGGCCCTCGCCGCGCACGGCGACGACCGGGGTGGCCTGCCTGAGCACCGGGGAGAGCCGGGATACGGAAGCTGCCTGCACGGTGGATCCTGCCTTCACGAGTGGGTCCTGCTTTCGGAGTCGAGGGGGGACGGGCCGGCGGGCGGCAGGTAGCCGGCCTGGACGGCCCAGGCGAGTGCCGACGCCCACCACTGCGGGGTCGGGGCGGTGAAGCGGACGCCCAGCCGGTCGAGCACGGAGGTGGTGTAGGCGCTGTCCACCCGGACGTTGCGCTCCTCCTGCTGCGCCCAGGCGGCGGCCAGCCGGGCGGCCGTCGGGTGCCGCCGCTCGGCCGCGGCGATGGCGGCCGCGAAGGTCCCGTCGTCGGTGAGCCGCACCGGGTAGCCGTGCCCGGCGAGCCACCCCACCAACTCGTCGTGGGCGACCGCGTACGGCGATTCGACGTGGTACGCGCCGGGAGCGGCGTACGGGTCGAGGGCGATCGCGGCGATCCCGGCGGCCACCGTGTCCACGTGCGAGAACGCGAAGGAGGTGTCCGGCCGGCTCGGGGCCGCGCCGGCCAGCAGGTAGCCGCGGATCAGCTGGTAGACGCGGTTGTCGCCGATGTTCGCCTGGAAGGCGCCGGTCCGGCTGTGTGCGGCGATGTGGCCGCTGCGGTGCAGGTAGGCCGCGTGTCCGGTGGCGGCCCAGGCGCGGACGGCCTGCTCGGCCCGGTACTTGGTGCGCTCGTAGGGGGTGCGGAAGTGCTGGCCGATCCACAGGTCGGCCTCCCCGAAGCGGCGCGGTGGGCCGTCCACGCCGCCCGAGACGGCGAGCGTGGAGACGTGGTGGACGCTGGCCTGAGGGGTGTTCTCGCCGATCCAGGCGAGCAGTCGGCGCACCGCCGTGTGGTTGGTGCGTTCCAGTTCGTCGGGCGAGGCCACCAGCCGGACGTCCGCCGCCGCGTGCACGACGACCTGCGCGGCCCGGGCGCGGGCCAGGCCGGCCGGGGAGAGGCCGAGGCCGTCCCGGTCGACGTCCCCGGCGACGGCGTGGGCTACTCCGGGGCCGAGGCGCGCGCGGGCCCCGGCGTCGTCGGCGGCCCGCACCAGGCAGGTGACCTCGGCGCCGCGCCGGAGGAAGGCGTCCAGCAGGTGGCGTCCGAGGTAGCCGGTGGCGCCGGTGAGCAGCACCCGGGCGGGTTCGCGCACCGCCGCCCGGGCGGCCGGCGGTACACCCGCGTGCAGCAGCTGTCCGGAGGTGGAGAGGGGGACGCGGACGGGGCGCGGGACGGCCCGGGCGAACGCGGTGGCGGCAGTGGCCGCGCGGGCCGCGGTGGCCGCGGTGGCTCCCTCCCGCGCCTCGGCCGGGCCCCCGTCTCCCGTCTCGACCGCTTCGGCTTCCCCGGCGGCCAGTGCTGCCACGGCCCGGGCGAAGGCGGTGGTGATCCGCTCGGCCCCGGGGTGCGACAGGCCGGGCCACCCGTACACCAGGTCGGCGACCAGCCGTTGCTCCACGATCCTTGCGGTGAGCCGAAGTCCGTACAGCGGGTCGCCGCCGGCGCACCGTGCCACGCCGGCCTGCTCGGCGGCCGCCGTCCAGTCCAGCGCGGGCTCCTCCGGCAGCCGGAAGGTGCCGAGGAAGTTGAACCCGACGGCGGGCCGCGGCCCGGGCGCGTCCATCGCGCGGACGGGCGCCTCGCGCAGCCGCCGCGCCGCTGCCCCGGGGCCCACCCCGGCGTCCAGGCCGACGTGCTTGACGGCGGTGAACCAGCCGACGGTGTCCAGGAATTCGCCCGCGTCGCCGAGGGTGTCCCGGCCGTGGGTCTCGACCTCCACTGCGAGCCGGGGTCGGCCGTACCAGCCGGTGACGGCGTCGGCGAAGGCGGCGAGCAGGACGGCCTCCAGCCCGGCCCCGCCGCCGTGCCGGGCGACCAGCCGGGCGGTGGCGTCCGGGTCGAGCGCCCAGCTGAGTGCGGCGGGTTCGGCCCGGACGGCGGATTCGGCCCGGACGGCAGGTTCGGCGCCGCCGGTCGGGCCTTCGGTGGCGGCCACGGCGGGTGGGGCCGCCGCCGCCCACGCGTAGAAGTCCGCCGTCGGCGGCAGGTCGGCCGGTTTCCGGTCGAGCGCCGCCCGGTACGCGTGCGCCAGGTCGTCGAGCAGGATCCGCCAGGACAGCCCGTCGACCACCAGGTGGTGCGCGATCAGCGCGAGCCGGTCGTCGGTGCCGGGCGGTCCGGTGAACAGGTGGGCACGCAGCAGGCGGCCGGCCGACGGGTCGAGGCTGCGGTGGAGTTCGGTGCAGACCCCGGCGACGGTGTCGGCGAGCGGGCCGGCCTCGCGCGGGATCCGGGAGTACGAGACCGGGGCGAGCTCGGCCACCGGTCGGGGCTCGCCGTAGCCGTCCGGGGAGAGCGGTCGACGCAGCGCCGGGTGGCGTTCCAGGACGGCGGCGACCGCCGCCGACAGCGCCGCCGGGTCGACCGCCGTCCGGCACCGCAGCAGGACGGACTGGTTCCAGTGCCGCACGTCCTCCAGTGCTCCCTGCCGGTACAGCCAGCGTTGCGCCGGGGCGAGTCGGCCGCTGTCGGCGCCGGTGCGCGGGCCCGGGACGGACGGGGTCGCCGGGGCGGACGGGGTCGCCGGGACGGCGGCCGACGCCAGGCCCTCCGCCGTCGGGTGCCGGTAGAAGTCCTCGTGGCCGACGCGCAGGCCCGAGCGCCGCAGGAAGGCGATGGTGCGCATGGCGAGGATGGAGTCCCCGCCGAGGCCCAGGACGTCGGCGTGCGGCCCGACGGCGGGCAGGCCGAGCGCGCCCGCCCAGAACCGGGCGATGTCCGCGGCCAGGCCGGTCGCCCCGGCGCCCGACGACTCGGCGCGGGCCTCGACCAGTTCGGCGACCAGCTCACCCAGCCGCCCCCGGTCGAGCTTGCCGTTCGGCCCGACCGGGAAGTCCGGCAGCACCAGGATCGGCTGCGGCACGGAGTAGCCGGGCAGCCGGTCCCGCAGGTAGCCGGCGAGGGCTTCCGGCCCGCCGAATCCGTCCGACGGCTTTACGGCGCCCAGCAGTTGGCTTCCGACGGCGGTCTCCCGCAGCAGCACGGCCGAGCGGGCGACGCCCGGGTGGCCGTCCATCGCCCGCTCGATCTCGGCGAGGTCGACCCGGTAGCCGCGGACCTTCACCTGGCGGTCCACCCGGCCCAGGAAGACCAGTGCGCCGTCCGCCCGCCGGCGGCACCGGTCACCGGTGCGGTACATCAGCCGGCCGCCCCGCCGGACGAAGCCTCGGGCCGTCTCGGCCGGCCTCCCGAAGTACCCGGCGCTGACGCCGCGGCCGCCGATGAGCAGCTCCCCCACGGTGCCGTCCGGCACCGCGCGCCCCGCCCCGTCCACGACGGTGAGGAGCACCTCGCCGATGCCGGTGCCGATCGGCACGGTCGGTTCGTCGGCGGGCAGGTCGTGGGCGGCGGCGGCGAGCAGGCAGGCGGCGCCGACGGTGGTCTCGGTCGGGCCGTAGTGGTTGGCCAGGCGTGCGGTGGTGCCGCCGTCGAGCAGGGCGGCGGCGAGCGGGCGCGGCAGCGGCTCCCCGCCGAGCAGCAGGGTGTGCAGCGGCGGGGTGTCGGCCGGCCGGCCCTCCAGCAGGGCGGACAGGTGCGAGGGGGTGGTCTTCAGGACGTTCACCCCGGCGTGCCGGAGCGAGGCCCAGAAGGCCTCCGGGTCGCGGACCGCACGGTCCGGGACGACGTGCACCGAGCCGCCGGTGGCGAGGGCGAGCAGCCAGGCGGTGTGGCCGAGGTCGGCGGCGAGCGTGGTGACGTGCCCGGTGCACGGCGCGTCGGCCTCGGTGAAGGCGAGCCGCCCGGCCAGCGCCTGCGCGTAGTGCACGGCGTTGGCGTGGGTGACGGCGACGGCCTTGGGCTCGCCGCTCGACCCGGAGGTGAAGGAGAGGTACGCGAGGTCCTCTCCCAGCACCTCGCTCGGGCGCGCGGCCGGCTCCGGTGGCGCCCCGGCGCCCACCGGCTCCCTTGCGTCCACGGCCTCCCCGGCCGCCACCTCGCCGCCGAGGCCGACCTCCACGGCCTCCCCGGCCGCCACCTCACCGCCGAGGCCGACCTCCACCACCTCCCCGCCGAGCCCGGCCTCCGTCGCGAGCACCCGCCCGACCCCTACCGCCGCCAGCCGCCGCGCGAGGTCCGCCGGGGACCAGTCGGGGTCGGTCAGGACCGCCGCCGCGCCCGAGCGCAGCACCCCGTGCAGGAGGACCAGCATCCGGGCGTCCCGGGGGCCGAGCAGGGCGACCCGGTCCCCCCGCCCGGTGCCGGCGGCGGCGAGCCGGGCGGCGATCCGGCCGGCCGCGGTGTCCAACGCGCGGTAGTCGACCGTCCGGGCGCCGTCGCTCAGCGCGGGCCGGTCCGGGTGGGCCCGGGCGAGGTGGTCGAGGAGTTCGGGCAGGGAGCGGGCGGGGCGTGCCGGGTGGACGGACGCAGCGGACGCAGCGCACCCAGCGGACGCGTTGGACACAGCGGTCGAAGTGGAAGGAGTGGAAGGACTGGAAGGAGTGGAAGGACTGGACCGGACGTGCCGCGTCGCGGAGGTCACGCCGATTCGTCCCCCGTCCGGCCCGCCCGGACGGGCCCGGCGACCACCCCCGGGTCCCCCGCGAGGTACCCGCCCAACTCCGCCCGTTCGGGCAGCCGTCCGGCCAACTCCCAGGCCAGCATGCGGTGCAGGCCGTCGAGGTGGATCAGCCCGGCCCGGACGGCCAGGTCCCCGTAGTCGGAGTGGTCCACCGGGGCGGTGCTGAGGAAGACCGGAGTGAGCGGGGACCACCGCAGCAGCCGCAGCTTCGCCGAGCACACCGGGTTGGCGGCCGCCCAGGCGTGCCCGCCGGCGCGGATCCGGTCGGCGGCCTCGCCGACCGTCAGGCCGGAGCGCGGTACCAGTTCGAGCCGCCCGCCCTCGCTGAGGTGCCAGGGCAGGACCACGCCCAGGACGTCCGACCGCGCGAGCCGGACCCACCACCAGCCGCCGGGGATGCGGTCGGCGCGTTCGAGGTTCTCCTCGCCGGCCGGGTTGCTGTTCGCCTCGTGGGTCCGCTCCACGGGGTGGTCCCGCAGGTAGGCGCGGTGGACCTCGGGGTAGGCGACGGCGGTGACGATCTCCACGGCAGTGCTCCTCAGAGGGTTCCGGTGTACTCGGTGAAGTGCCGTTCCGCGAACAGTTCGGGCCACTGGCCGTCGGCCAGGTCGAGCTCGCGGGCGCGGGCGAGCATCTGCCGCCAGTGCGGCTTCACCGGCCGCCAGCGCGCGCCCACCTGGCAGTAGGAGGCGTCGATGAAGTACCGGGGGCGGCCCGGCCCGTCGGGCGCCGGCCTGCGGGTGTGGAACAGCGCCGAGTTGAGCAGCACGGTCGAGCCGGGCGGCAGCCGGTCGATCACCACCTCGCCGGGCAGTTCGCCGGTGCCGTGGTGGGCGAAGGCGGCCTTGCCGACAGTGCTGCGGTGCGAGCCGGGCAGCACGGCGAGGCCGCCCACCTTCTCGTCGAGTCCGCCGAGGTAGTGCAGCGCGTGGACCATCAGCAGCGCCGGGTCGGAGCGGTCGTTGGGCTCGCAGTCGTGGTGCCAGGGCTTGCCCGGGATCCCCGGGTCCTGGCGGTCGCTGTGCAGGTGGTGGAAGACGAAGGACGACCCGAGCAGGCGGGTCAGCGTCCCCATCAGCGGTGGGTGGGTGAGCAGTTGGCCGTGCGCCGGCAGCTCCAGTTCGAGCAGCGGGGGCGGCCCGTGCCGGGCGGGGTCGGTGCAGGCGGCGATCGACCGGGCCCTCAGGCCCTCGTCGACCCACCGGTCCACTTCGGGGACGAGCCGTTCGCGCAGCGCTTCCGGCACCAGGCCGGGCAGGACCAGGTACCCGGACTCCAGGAACTGGCGGTGGTAGCCGGTGTCGAGGGTTTCACGCCCTCCGGACGACAGGGTCACCGTACCGACCCCCTCCTTCCGTTCTGCGGGACGAACAACGGGTCACGCGGCGAGCAAAGGGGCACACGGGTCCGTCCAGACCTCGGGGTGGCGGCGGCGCGTCCGTCACAGGAGCCACGGCCGCCACGACTGAATCGCGATCACCACGAAGAGACACGCTTCGATCACGCAAGGTAGTCCGCCCCAGGAGTATGAACCGGTCTGCGCGTCCACGACAAGACCAAAGCCGACTCGTGGACGCCTTCCCGCCACCGTGCCGTTCAGCTCCGGCCACCAGTCGATTCCCGCCCCACCCGGAACTCCGGACCGCTGCCGCCCCGGTGATTCGCCGCCGGAACAGCGGATGCGGCAGAGTGAGCCCATGAGCTCGGACACCCGGAGTCACCCCACCACCGGACGGATGGGCCAGTCCGCCCGGCGTCGCCCGGTCCAGCAGCGCAGCCAGGAGCGGTACGGCCGCATCCTGGACGCCTGCGCCGGGTTGCTGGACGAGGTCGGGGCGACCGCGCTCACCACCAAGGAGGTCGCCCAGCGCGCCCAGGTGCCGATCGGCACCCTCTACCAGTTCTTCGCCGGCAAGGAGGACCTGCTGGCCGCGCTCGCCGGCCGCAACCTCGACCGGTACCTCCAGCGCCTCGACGCCCGGCTCGCCGCCGCCGCCCCGGTCGACCCGGCCGCCTTCACCGACCTCGCGGTGGAGGAGTTCGTGGCGATGAAGCGCACCGTGCCCGGATTCGGCCAGGTCGACTTCGGCCTGGCCGGCCCGGTCGTCCCCGCCGGAGTCCGGGACGACCGGCACCTGCTGGACACGGGCGTGGACAACAACACCGCCGTCGCCCTGCGCCTGCAGGCGCTCGGCGGCGACCTGTTCCGGGCGGGC
Organism: Streptomyces sp. NRRL S-350; assembly: GCF_000719705.1. Lineage (GTDB taxonomy): Bacteria > Actinomycetota > Actinomycetes > Streptomycetales > Streptomycetaceae > Kitasatospora. The sequence goes on from NZ_JOHO01000019.1 coordinate 39,036, forward strand.
GACCCGGCGGCCACCACGCTGACCCTGCGGGTCGCGCTGGAAGCCGCCGACGCGGTGCTCAAACTGGCCTTCCGCGGCGACCCGGACGGCGACCCGGCACTCATCGCCGAATGCAAGCGGCTGGTCCGCGGCTACCTCGCGCAACGACTGCCCGCCCGCTGACGCCCGGCCCGCGGCGCCCACGCGCCGTTCGGCGCCCGGCGGCCCCGCCGCGCCCACCGGGCCCGTCCGCCCGAGCCGTTGCGAGCCCGCCGCCCCCGCAGCACAGTGGATAGCGGAACGGCCGCGAAGACGGCCCGCTCCGACCCGAGGAAACCCGAGGAGCAGACCATGCACGCAGCGGTAGGCGACCAGCTCCACATCCACAGCAGGTCGGTGGGCATGGTGGACCAGAAGGGCGAGATCATCGAAGTGCGCGGCACCGACGGCCAGCCGCCGTACGTGGTCCGCTTCGAGGACGGCCACCAGGGCCTGGTCTACCCCGGCCCCGACTGCAACATCGAGCAGCGCCAGGCGGGACGCTGACCGACGCCCCCACCGCCCCGCCCTCCACCCGAGCGAGGTGGTGAGGAGCGGTGTCCGCCCCCACGACCCCCCTGCCCGGGGCACTCGCCGGGCTCGCGCCACTGCTGGACCACTACGGGTACCTCGCGGTGGCGCTGCTCGTGCTGCTGGACAACTGCGGCATCGCGGTGCCCGGGCAGACCATCCTGGTGCTCGCCTCGGTGTACGCGGGCGCCGGACACCTCGACTTCGCCGCCGTACTGCTGATCGCGGCCGCCGCCGCCACGATCGGCAACAGCCTCGGCTACCTGATCGGCCGCACCGGCGGGCGCGCCTTCGTCCACCGCTGGGGCCGCTACGTGCTGCTCACCCCGGCCCGGATGGAACGCGCGGACGGCTTCTTCGAACGGCACGGCGGCAAGGTCGTCACCGTCGCCCGCTTCGTGGACGTGCTGCGCCAGACCAACGGCATCATCGCCGGCACGACGGGGATGCCCTGGCGCCGCTTCCTGCCGTTCAACGTCCTCGGCGCGGTGCTGTGGACGGGCGTCTGGGGCACCTTCGGCTACCTCGCCGGGGCCAACATCGGCGCCGTGTACCGGACCGCGATCCGCTACCAGCTGTGGTTCGCGATCGGCCTCGGGGTGCTGGTCGCGGCGTTCCTGCTCCGGCAGGTGCTCCGCTACCGGCGCCGGCGCCGCGAGGGTGCGGGCGCCGACACCGACGCCAGCTCCGCGGCGCCGGGCGGTGGCAGTGGCAGTGGCGGGACAGCCGCCGACGCCGGTACGGAACCCCACGCCGGTGCGGAACCCGATGCCGGTCCGGAACCCGACGCCGGTCCGGAACCCCACGCCGGTCCGGAACCCCACGCCGGTCCGGAACCCGACGCCGGTCCGGGTACAGGCGGCGGGACCGACCCCGGTGGGGCGGGCTGACTCAGCGCAGCGGGAACACCTCGAACGGCGCCGCGAACCGCGTCCCCAGCCGGCTGCCCGCGCTCCGGCCGAAGCCCTCGAGGAACTCCCGGGCGTCCGCCATCGCCCCGCCGAGCCCGGCCAGGTACGCCTTGTGCTCCTCCAACGAGGCGACGCCCAGGTCGAAGTGCTCGCTGGTGTCCACCGCGTGCTTCGACTCCGGCGAGCCCGCCGCCCAGATCTGCCGCACGCCGTTCCACGGCTCGTGGCCCTCCGCCAGCAGCTCGCGGAACACCCAGCGGTTCCCGGCGTCCCGGACGCCGTCCAGGGTGGCCCGGCCGACCGCGATGTGGTCGGCCTGGTTGAGGAACACCCCGCCGTAGGTCTCCCGGAAGTTGCTGGTGATCACGATGTCCGGTCGGTGCCGGCGCACCGCGCGGGCGATGTCCCGGCGCAGCGGCAGCCCGTACTCCACCACGCCGTCCGGGTGGCCGAGGAACTCGACGGTGTCCACGCCGACCACGCGCGCCGAGGCGATCTGCTCGGCCTCCCGCAGCGGCCGGCACTCGGCGGGGTCCATCGAGTCGATGCCGGCCTCCCCGCTGGTGGCCATCACGTAGACCACCTTCTTGCCCTGGGAGGTCCAGCGGGCGACGGCCGCGGCGGCGCCGTACTCCATGTCGTCGGGGTGCGCGACGATCGCCAGCGCGGTCTGCCAGTCCTCGTCGAGGGGCTCGAAGGGTGCGGGGGCCTGCTCGCTCATGGTGGTCTTCCCTCTCGGTGCGGCTCACGGTCGTACGCTCGTACGCTCGTACCGCAGGTGACTCTAGAAGACCGGCGTCCCCCACGCACCGTCAGACACCTTCCCACCTGGCGGCCTTGACCCTGACGCACGGGTCAGGGGTTAGCGTCCCGGCACTCGGCGCGGCACCGTCCGCCGCCTCCCCCTTCTTCCCGAGGAGCGCCGCCATGGCCCTGCCCACCACCGCCCGTGTCGTCCGGCTGACCGCCGAGCCGGCCGGGCTGCCCGCACCCGAGGACTTCACCGTGGCCGAGGAGCCGCTGCCGGCTCCCGGCGCCGGGGAGGTGCTGGTCCGCAACCGGTCCTTCCTGGTCTTCCCCGGCCTGCGCACCCTGATCGGCGGCGGGGGCTCAGGCCTGCCGCTGCCGCACCTCACCCCGGGCGACGCGCTGTTCGGGCCGGCCCTCGGCGAGGTGCTGGCCGCGCCGCAGGGCGGGCCGCTGCACCCGGGGGACCTGGTGACCCACATGTACGGCTGGCGGGACCACGCGCTGGCCGACGCCGGGCACTTCACCCCCGTCCCCGCGGACTTCCCCGAGCCGACGGCCCTGCTCTCCGTCGCCGCGGCCGGCTACGGCGGGCTGACGCGCGGCGCCGGGGTGCGCCCGGGCGACGTGGTGCTGGTGACCGGCGCGGCCGGCGGGGTCGGTACGGTGTCCGGGCAGGTCGCCCGGCTGCTCGGCGCCTCCCGGGTGATCGGCACCACCCGCTCGCCCGCCAAGGCGAAGCGGCTGACGGCCGAACTCGGCTACGACGCGGCGCTGGTGCCCGGCGAACGGCCGCTCGCCGAGCAGTTGGCCGGGGCCGCTCCGGACGGGATCGACGTCGTCCTGGACCTCGTCGGCGGCGAGCAGCTGACCGCCGCCGTGGACGCGGCCCGGCGCGGCGCACGGTTCGCCCTGGTCGGCGCGCTGGACGGCCAGTTCGCGCCGGACCGCCGCGGCGGTGACGCGCCGGCCGTGATCGACAGCTTCCGGGTCGTCACCCTCGGCCTGACCCTCAGCGGCTACACCCACCTCGACCACCCGGACCTCGGCGCCGAGTGGCGTGAGCGCCTGGGCGCCTGGCTGCGCGCCGGGGAACTCACCGTGCCGTGGAACCCGGTCGCGGGCATCGATCGCGCTCCCGCAGCGTTGACCGAGCTGTTCACCGGCGGCACGTACGGCATGACCATCGTGGAACTCTGAGCGGGGAGGCACAGGCATGCGGATCGGCGACGCGGCGGCAGCGGCGGGCACCACCCCCAGGGCGCTGCGCTTCTACGAGCAACGCGGCCTGCTCCGCCCGCCCGCCCGCTCCGCCTCCGGCCAGCGCGAGTACGGCCCGGCGGAGGTCGCCCGGGTCCGGGCGATCCGCCGGCTCCTCGCCGTCGGCCTGACGGTGGAGGACGTGGTCAGCCGCGTCCACCGCCTCGACCTGATCGACCAAGACCCGCCGGGCCGCTGCTCCGACGACCCCGGCCCCGAGACCTTCGCCCCCGTGGTCCACGCCCGCCTCGCCTCCCTCGACGCCGAGATCGCCCGCCTCACCGAGCTGCGGGACAGCCTCGCCCGGCACGTCACGCCGAAGGCCCCGCACGGTGGGCAGCCGGAGTCGACCGGCCGCCACCTCGCGGGCCGGTCAGGTCGGCTCGGGGGCGAGCCGGGTGTCGGCCGGGGCGTCCCGGGCGGCGGGCCAGCTGATCCGGGTGGCGCAGAGGGAGACGACCGCGGCGGAGGCCGCCACCGCGGCCATGCCCCAGACCAGGCTGGTGGCACCGGCGACGAAGCCGATCACGGCGGGGCCGGCGAGCAGGCCGGTGGTGCCCATCGCGGCGACCAGGGAGAGCGCGTCGGAGCCCTGGCGGGCGGCGGCGACGTAGACGCACGGGGTCACCGCCGCCACCCCGAGGCCGACGCAGGCGAAGCCGATCAGGGTCGGCACCAGCCCGCCGACCGCCAGGGCGAGGGCGAGGCCGAGGCCGGCCAGCAGGCTGCCGGTCCGCACGATCCGGCCGTCGCCGAAGCGGGTGCGCCAGCCGTCGGCGAAGACCCGGGCGCACACCATCATCACCGAGACGACCGCGATGCCCAGCGGGGCGAGGCCGGCGCCCGCGTCCACGACGTCCTTGAGGTAGAGCGCCGACCAGTCGTTCATGGCGCCCTCGGTGACGGTGCCGAACACCATCGCCAGGCCCATCCAGAGCGTCGCGACGGTGGGGAGCGCGAAGCCCCGGCGCCCCTTCCTCCCCTGCGCCGTGGCGGAGTCCGGCGTGGCGGCCTCCTGTGTGACGGCCTCCTGCGTGGCGGCCTCCTGCGGGCCGTCGGCCAGCAGTCCCGCCCGGGCGGTGGCGACCAGGGCGGCGAGCAGCACGGCGGCCAGCCCGAAGTGCACCGCGAGGGTGCCGGTGAAGACGTTGACGCCGGAGGCCAGCAGGGCCGCGAGCAGCGAGCCGGCGCTGAAGGTGGCGTGCAGTCGGGACATCGTGGTGCGCTCGAACCGGGCCTCCAGAGCGGCGCCCTGCGCGTTCATGGCGACGTTGAGGCAGCCGACCGCGACGCCGTCGCAGAACAGCACCAGCAGCGTGACCGGGTAGTTCGGCACCACGGACAGCGCGAGCAGGATCACGCCGAGGGCGAGCGCCGACAGCACCGAGAGCAGGCGGGAGCCGAACCGCCGCATCAGCACCGCCACCAGCGGGAAGGACACCGCCGCGCCGATGCCGCAGGTCATCAGCAGCAGGCCGATCTGGGCCTCGCCCAGATCGAGCCGGGCCTTGAGCGCGGGCACCCGGGACACCCAGGTCGCGTACTGGAATCCGAGGACGAAGAACAGCGCGCCGATGGCCAGTTGGGACCGGCGGAAGTCGTCGCGGACGGGGGACATCGGCATCAGCCCACTTCGGCTCTGGTTCGGGGCCCGGGGATCGGGTCGGTGGAGTGCGGCAGCGGCCGGGCCGGGGCGGGCTCCAGCGGCATCGCCATGTAGACCGCCCGGGAGCCGTAGCTCGCCGGCAGCTCGATCTCGGGCCGGGCCCGGTAGCCCAGCGGGGCCCACAGCACGTGCGAGCCGCGGACGGCGACCAGGGAGACGGTGCGGTGGCCCGCCGCCCGGGCGGTGTCCTCCAGGTGCCGCAGCAGCCGGTGGGACAGTCCCCGGCCGCGCAGGTCCTCGGAGATCACCAGGTCGTGGGCGTGCAGGTTGGTCGGCCGCGCACCGCCCCCGCCCCTCTTTTCGCCGTCCCCCTCCTCGTCCTCGCTGCGGCTGAGGTCCGGGCAGCGGCCCAGCGGGTACGGCAGGGCGAGCAGGTAGCCGCCGAGGCCGCCCGCGTGGTCCAGCACGAAGCAGGTGTCCGGCGAGGCGCGGTGCCGGGACTGCAACGCCTCACGGCCCTCGGACAGGCCGCTGGCGGCGTAGGCGCGCTCCTCCAGTGCGACCACGCCGTCCCAATCGTCCTCCCGGAGCAGCCGGATCCGGATGTCGGTCATGCGGTGCCTCCCTCGGGGCGGCTGTCGGTGTGGGGGCCGGTGCCTGGTCCGGTGCGGGTGCCCGTTTCGGTGCCGGCCTCCTGGGCGGTGGCGGCGTCGGTGCCGGTGCCGGTGTCGGTGTCGGTGTCGGTGCCGGTGCCGGTGTCGGTGCCGGTTCTCCGGCCGTCGCCGGTCCCGCCGATGCAGGTGTACGGCAGCGGCGCGAAGCCGTTGAACCCTCGGGTGGCGTAGGCGGTGGCGTACGCGCCGCAGGAGTGGATCCAGACCGGGTCGCCGGAGCCGATCGCGTGCGGGACGCGCACCAGGCCGCCCTCCTGGGCGTACGCGTCGTCGCTGTCACAGGTCGGCCCGGCCACCACGGCGTTGACGAACCGGCCGCCGGGGTCGGTGGGGAACTCCAGCTGGTACTGCAACTGGTCCATCTCGTAGAGGCCGTTGAACTTGCCGCAGCTGAGGTAGAGCCAGTCCTCCCGGCCGCCGTCGAGCCGGTGGCGGGAGGTGAGCCGGGCGACGTGCGCCCGGATGGCGCCGTGGTCGGCGACCAGGTGGCGGCCGGGCTCCAGCAGGAACTCGAGCGGCCCCGCGTTGGCGGCGCGCAGCCGGTCCATGCCCTCGCGGATCACCGCGAACATCTTGTCCAGCGGCGGGTCGAGCGGCCGGCCGCGCCGGTCGAGGACGCCGAGGGCGGGCAGGCCGCCGCCGAGGTTGATCCGGTCCGGTGTGATGCCGCGCCGGTCGAGCGCTTCGAGGACGGCGGCCAGCGAGTCGATCGCTTCGGCCCAGGCCTCGGCGGTCATCTGCTGGGAGCCGACGTGCACCGACAGTCCGGACGGCACCAGCCCGGCGGTGCGAGCCTCGCCGAGCACCCGCACGGCGTCCTCGGGCGAGCAGCCGAACTTGTGACTCAGGCCCCACAGGGCGCCCTCGCCGGTGGTCGCGAGCCGGCAGAACACCCGTGAGCCGGGCGCGTGTTCGGCGATCGCGGTGACGTCCTCCAGGCTGTCGGTGGCGAAGTCGCGCACGCCCAGCCGGTAGGCCTCGGCGATGTTGCGGTCGGACTTGACGGTGTTGCCGTAGTGGATCAGTTCGGGGGAGACGCCGGTGCGCAGCGCCTGGACGATCTCCTGCGGGCCGGCGGCGTCGAAGCCGGACCCGAGCGCGGCGAGGTGGCCGAGCACCTCGTCCACCGGGCAGGCCTTCATCGCGAACCGGACGGCCACTCCGGGCAGTTCGGCGCGCAGGGCGGCATACTGGCGGCCGATGCCGTCCAGGTCGTAGATGATCCGGTCGTCGGTGGCGGCGGCGAGCGCCGTGCGGAGCGCGGTCCGGTCGTACGGGTCGGGGCCGGGTGCGCCGGTGTGGACCGCCGTATCGGTCGAGGCGCGGCGGGCGGCCGGCGCGGCCGGCGTCCGGTCCGCCGTCGCCTGGTGGGCCGACGTCGGGCGGGCAGCCTTCTCACGGGCGGCGCCCGGGTGGGTCGCGCCCGGGTGGGTCGCAGCCTGGTGGGCTGCCTTCTGCTGGGTCGTCTTCTGCTGGGCCGTGTTCTGCTGGGTCGTCTTCTGCTGGACCGTGTTCTGCTGCGCTGTCTGGCGTATCACGTTGGGTTCCCGGTCCTCCGGCTGTTCGGCAGCCGGTCGGCGGGGGTGGCCTTGCTCGCCCGCACGAGCGGGCCCCACGCGTCGATCAGCAGGGCGAAGTCCTCGATGTCCGTCTGCGCCTCGTCCAGCAGGCGCGCCCGCCTGGGCAGCAGGTGGTCCGCGAACTCGGCGTACTTCCCGCCCAGCCGCCGGTAGCAGCGGTCGAGTTCGGCCAGGCGGCGCCGGTTCTCCGCGCGGTCCGTCCCGGCGCTGCGGCGGGCGGCGTCGGCGATCGCCCCGGGCCGTACGTGGTGGTGCTCGTCCAGCAGGGCCCCGCCGGCCTCCTCCATCTCGGTGTAGACCGGGTAGAGGTAGAGCATGGAGAGCAGGAACTTGGCGTAGCGCAGTTGGTAGGCGGTGAAGCCCGCGCCGGTCCGCCGTTCCGGGGTGTGGAAGTTGACGATGTGGCGGTTGTGCGTGACGCCGGGAAGGGTGGCGTCGTACACCAGGTGGTGCAGGAAGTAGTCGCTGCCGATGGTCTCGGTGGCGGGCGGCAGCGGCACGCGTTCGTACACCTCGTGGTCGAGGCCGATGTTGCACATGTCGATGTGCCAGATGCCGGGCCGGTCGAGGACGGCGCGGTCGGCGGTGAACGGCTCGGTGCCGCCGCCGACGAAGGAGGCGCCGACGAGCTCGCGCCGGTCCTGCTCGCTCGCTCCGGTGGGGGCCCAGAGCGCGACGACGTCGTGGTAGACCTCCGGGTCGAGTTCGCGGACCTCCCCGAGGTCGACGGAGAGTTCGCCGACGAAGGAGGCCCCGACCAGGGCGACGGGCTTGTCGGCGTGCACCGGGTCCAGGGTGTACTCGGTGACGGCGGCGGCCGCGTCTGCGGCCTTCAGCCCGAGCGTGGCCAGTTCGTGTTCGATGGGGTACACGGGTGCGCCGTCGAGCCACTGGTAGCGGCTGTCGGAGTCGCGGCGGTGCACCGAGGCGCAGCCGAGCGCGGCGGCGAGCAGGAACGCCCGGTTGGTGCAGGCGCCGTAGGAGACGGCGGCCGGCAGCATGAGGTCCAGCAGCTTGTCCGGGCCGGCGGCGCCGGACCGGTCGATCACCTCGCGCAGGAAGTCGCGTTGGGCGTCCTCGTCCAGGTGGTGGACGACCACGCCCTCGACGGCGGGCAGGGCGGCGACCGCCCGGGCGTGCCGGGAGCGCGCCGCGGGGTCGGCGGAGTCGAGCACCAGCAGGTGCACCCGGACGTCGAACCGCCGTGCGGCGTAGGCGGCTTCGGCGCCGATTGCGGTGATGGTGTCCGCGCACTCGCGGTTGGTGGGCAGGGTCAGGCAGACGTCACGCATTCCCGCTCCCCCGTCACGTCCTGCTGCTCCGCGTCCTGGTGCTCTGCGTGTTGGTGCTCTGCGTGTTGGTGCTCCGTGTCCTGGCGCCCGGCCGCCGGGTGTCCGGCCTCCGGGTGTCCGGCGCTGCGGTCGCTCCAGGACCGCAGGCCGAGCAGCCTCTCCCCCAGTTCGGTGAGTTGGGCGGGCCCGTAGCGCAGCGACTCGTGCCGGGTGGCGTCGCCGACCAGGGTGCGGTTCCAGTCCGGGGTGGCGAGCGTGCGCCAGGACTCGACCCGGGAGCGGCGCAGCTGCTCGGCCTCCTCCAGCGCGGGCATCATCGACAGGTACTGCACCGCGCGCACGCCGCGCTCGGAGGTGTTGCGCTCGACGCCGTGGGCGAGCAGGCCGTTCCAGATCAGCAGGTCGCCGGCCTTCAACCGGGGCCGCACGACGGGGAACTCGTCCCGGTCGACGGCGGGGCGGATCGGGTCGCGGTCGGCCGGCTGGGCGGCCTGCCACTCGTTGAAGCGGCGGAACAGCTCGGGGTTGCACTGGAATCCGCCGTGGTCGGGGGCGGTGTCGTTGAGCGCGATGATGCCCTGGACGCGCTGCGGCAGCATGCCCTGAGTGGTGTCGACGTCCCAGTGCAGCTCGATGTCGAAGCCCCGGTCGGTGGATTCGATCAGCGCGCGGTCGCGGTTGCGGACGTTCGGCGGGTTGAGGTTGAGCCGGTCGAGGGTGACCCAGAGCTCCTCGCAGTCCCAGACGTCGACGAAGGCGTCGTAGACGCGCTGCGCCTGGCGGCTGTCCCAGAGGAGTTGGTGGTGGTAGGCCTCGACGAAGCCGTAGATGTGCAGGTGCCGGTCGAGTTCGTCGCGGTAGTCGCGCTCGCGGTACCACTCCTCGGGGCGGTCGGGCGAGAGCCCCTGGAAGTCCCAGGCGAAGTCGAGCAGGCGCTGCGCGGCCGGGGCGGGGATCGCCTGCGGTACGACGACGTAGCCGTAGGTCTGCCAGAAGGCGTAGTCCTCCTCCGAGAGCACGCGCAGGGGGTGCTTCTTGCGGATCTCGCGCAGCGCGGTCCGGGCCAGGTAGCTCTCGGTGTCCGCGCTGAAGTAGGGGCGCGACGAGGCGGCGCGGTACAGATACTCCTCGGCCTGTCCGTCAGGGCTCGGCATGGGCAGTCACTCCACGGTTCGTAGTCGTCGCGGCGCTCGGTTCGGCGGTCGGTGCGGGCGCGGCATGCCACTCGACCGGCCTGCGGACCGGGTCGGGAATTCATCCCGAGAACCGCCGGCGGTCCGCACACGCTCGTTCTCGGCTCGGCTCCGACCGCGCCTCGGCGCTTTGCCGGAGGGCCAACTCGCCGGGGCAACAAGGCCTCTCACCACGTCTCAGGCTGCGCCGAACCGCGCCCACCACACATTGGACTAGACCAAGTAATGGTGTCAACCCTTTCCCGCAGGCGGCCGATTGGGAAAATCGGCGCAGTTCACGACGGCTTCCCCGGTTCGCTTTATGTTTCGCGGACGGACATAAGCCGGGGCCCGTTTCGGAAATCGACACGACCGCGAACGCTGAACCGAACCGGCCCCGCGAACCGTTGTCCGCCTGACTCGTCCGCGAATCCCGGTTCACGTGGCACCGCCCGGCACCGCCCGGCACCGTCCGCGTGTTACGCCCGGCCGCCGGAGCCCGCCGCCGTAGTTTGGGACCGTGCCACGCCCAGGAGCCGCCCGACTCGCCCCGCCCGACTGGCTGACCGAGAGCCTGCGGCCCCAGGCCGCGCCGGTCCCCTGGGCGGCGGTCGCCCGCGCCTCCGTCGCGCTCTCCGCCCCGCTCGCGGTCGGCACCGCCACCGGACGGCCCGCCTACGGCGCCCTGGTGTCGATGGGAGCGCTGTCCGCGGTCATCGGCGACACCGCCGACGCCTACCGGATGCGGGTGTTCAACATCGCCGTCCCCCAACTGTTCGGTGCCCTCGGGGTGCTGCTCGGCAGCCTGGTGTACGGCACCGGCTGGACGGCCGTCACGGTGCTGACGCTCGTCGCTCTGGTCTCCGGCATGATCTCCTCGATCGGCGCGGTCGCCTCCGCCTCCGGTCTGCTCCTGCTGCTCAACGCGGCCGTCGGCGCCGGCCTGCCGCTGCCCTCGCCCTGGTGGCTGCCGCCCGGCCTGCTGCTGCTCGGCGGCCTGGTGGTGCTCGCCCTGACCCTGCTCGCCTGGCCGCTGCGCCTCGGCCTGCCCGAACGCTCGGTCGTCGCCGACACCTACCGCACGGTCGCCGACCTCCTCGAAGCCACCGGCACGGCCGAGTACGACGCCCGGCGCCGCGAACTCACCAAGTCGCTCAACCACTCCTACGACCTGCTGCTCGCCCGCCGGGCCCGCCGGCACGGGCGCTCGCCCACCCTGGTGCGGCTGCTCGCCCAGCTCAACGCGGCGATCCCGGTCGTCGAGGCCGCCTCCGCGGCGCACCTGCGCCCGGCCGGGGCCGGGCCGCTGCCCGCCGCCTACCCGGCCGCCGTCCGGGCCCTGGCCGACGCCGTCGAACAGGGCCGCACCGGCCCCGCCCCGCAGCCCGGCCTGCCCGAGCCCGCCGGGCCGTCCACCCGCGCGCTGGTCGAGGCGATCGGGCACGCCGCCACCGTCGTGTTCGAGGCCGCGCCGGACCCGTACGCCGCCGCCGACCGGCTCGGCCGGCCCGCCGGCCTGGAGGTGCGGGCGCGCCGGGCCGCGCGGGCGCTGCTGCTGTCCGGCGCGTCCTGGCGGTACGGGCTGCGGCTCGCGCTGTGCATCGGTCTGGCCCAGGTGCTGGTCTCGGTGATCGCCGTGCCCCGGTCGTACTGGGTGACGCTGACCGTGACCTTCGTGATGAAGCCGGACTTCGGCTCGGTGTTCTCCCGCGCGGTGCTGCGCGCCCTCGGCACCGCGGCCGGACTGCTGATCGCCGCGCCGGTGCTCGCCGCGGTGCCCCGCGGCTGGTGGGACGTCCCGGTGATGGCGGCCCTGGCGGCGCTGATCCCCGCCCTGTCCGCCAAGGGCTACGCCTTCCAGACCGCGGCCATCACCCCCGTGATCCTGCTGCTCTCCGACCTGCTCAACCACCAGGGCTTCCACCTGGTGCCGCCCCGGCTCTACGACTCGCTGATCGGCTGCGGCATCACCCTGCTGGCCGGCTACCTGCTCTGGCCGGAGTCCTGGCACGCCCGGATCGGCGACCGCCTGGCCGACGCCGTGCAGGACACCGCCTCGTACGTGTCCCTGGCGTTCACCACCGGGCCGGGCGGGGACGAGCCGGCCCGGGCCTGGTACCGGCGGCGGCTCTACCGGGACCTCTCGGCCGTCCGCAGCGAGTTCCAGCGGGCGCTCACCGAACCGCCGCCGGTCGGCGCCCGGGCGCAGGCCTGGTGGCCGCTGGTCATCGCGGTCGAACGGATCGTGGACGCCACCACCGCGACCCGGGTGCGGATCGAGCACGGCGCGCCCGGGCCGACCGCGGCCGAAGTCGGTGCCGTGACCCGGGAACTGGCCGATCTCGCCGAGACGCTGCGCACCGGCCGGCCGCTGCCGGCGGCGGCCCCGGACGCGCTCGCGCCCGACGGCGCGCTGGCCCGGCTGCACCACGAGGTGCACGCGGCACGGTCGGTGGCCGCACCCGCGCCCTGAGCACCGGGCGCCTGCCCGCCCCGCGGCAGGCACGCCCCGCGGGGCGTGCCCGCGCCGGGTGGCTCGCCCGCGCCGGGATGTGCCCGCGCCTGGGCGTTCCCGCGCCGGGTGGCTCGCCGGGCCCGGGCCGTGCCCCCGGTGAGCGCCCGGAGAGCGCCCGGCCCGGCGCCCGCCGAACCCCTCAGTCCTGGATCCGCCGCCAGGGCCGGTCCGCCTCCAGCGCGAAGGCCAGCTCCAGCAGCAGCCGTTCCTGCCCGTGCGCGGCCGACAGGTGCACCCCGACCGGCAGGCCGCTGGGCGCGGAGCCCGCCGGCAGCGCGATGCCCGGCCCGCCGGTCACGTTGTTGACCGGGGTGAAGGCCACGTAGCGCAGCAGCCGGTCCAGCAGCTCGTCGAAGGCGACGTTCGGGCTCAGGTGGCCGATCGGCGGGGCGGCGTGGGCGAGCACCGGCGAGAGGATCACGTCGTGGTGGCGGAACACCTGCCGGTACACCCCTTCGGCCCGGCGCAGCCGCCGCAGCACGCCCGGGGTCTGCGGGAACTCCGCCCGGAACCGGCGGCGCAGCCCGGTGGTCAGGCCGTCCAGCCTGTCGGCGCGGAAGCTCGGATCGATCAGCAGTCGGCCGGTGACCGCGATCGCCCAGGCGATGTAGCCCCAGTACGAGAGGAAGTCGCGGGAGAACTCCTCGCCGAAGGGCAGGGCGGCCGGCTCGACCCGGTGGCCCATCGCCTCCAGCCGGGCGGCGGTCTCCTCGACCACCCGGCGGGTCTGCTCGTCGCTCTTGGCGATCGGCGAGTCCACCACCAGCCCGATCCGCAGCCGCTGCTCGCCGGGCCCCTCGACCAGGCCGAGCGGGGGCAGTTCGGGGTTGCGGCGGTGCCGTTCGGCGGCGGCGAAGAAGGCGGCGGTGTCGCGCACGGACCGGGTCAGGACGCCGTCGGTGACCAGGTCGATCGGCAGCTTGCCGCCCTGCGCGTTGGTGACCAGCCGGCCCCGGGTGGGCTTGAGCCCGACCAGGCCGCAGCAGGCCGCCGGGATGCGGATCGAGCCGCCGCCGTCGTTGGCGTGGGCGATCGGCACGACGCCGGAGGCCACCAGGGCCGCCGCGCCGCCCGAGGAGGCGCCGGGCGAGTGCGAGGGCTTCCACGGGTTGCGCACCGGCTGGGCGGTGGCGAACTCGGTGGAGGCGTTGAGTCCGAACTCGGGCAGCCGGGTCTTGCCGAGGACGGCCAGGCCGGTGGCGAGGAACTGGTCGGTGAAACGCGCGTTGCGGCGGGCCGGTCGGGGGCGGAAGGCCTCGCTGCCCATCGCGGTCGGCAGGCCGCGCACGTCGACGTTGTCCTTGAGGTAGGTCGGCACGCCCCACAGCGGGCCGCCGATGCCCTCCCGGCTGATCCGCGGCTTGTCGTACGAGGCATGGGCGACGGGCAGCAACGCGCTGTCCACCCGCTCGGCGCGGGCGACGGCCGCACCGACCAGTTCCCGGGGGTTGACCTCGCCGGACCGCACCAGGGCGGCGAGAGCCACCGCGTCGTGCGGGCCGAGGGCATCGTCGGTGAACGCGTGAACCCGCTCGTCGGACATCCGAACTCCCCACTCCCTGCCGGACGTTCGATCGTCCGGTCGTCGCGCCGATGGGTGGTACTGCCCGGTTCTACCGACCAGTAGTCTCACCGGCGTTCGAGTGTAGGCCGCGCGCGGCGCCGCCGGATCCCCGGGCCCCGTCCATGGCCAAACGACCCGTTAAATCTTCAATGGAGCACGGACGTTCGGCATGCGCCCCCACGTTCACCCCGCCCGCCGGGCCACGACCGTTTCGCCGACGGCCGCCGGGAAAGATCACGTCCACGAACCGTTCCGGCCCCTCCACCCGCCCCGGCCCCTCCACCCGACCCAAGGTGACGCCCGTGCCGACCAGACTCTTCCCCACCACCCGGTCCACCGCCGCCACCGCTCCCGGCGCCCTCCCCCTGCTCGGCCACGCCCCCGCCTTCGTCCACCGCCCACTCGACTTCGTCGCCGGCCTCGCCGCCCACGGCGACCTCGTCCGGATCCGGCTCGGCCCCCTCGACGCGTACGTCGCCTGCCACCCCGAGCTCGTCCGCCGGCTGCTCGCCGACCACCGCACGTACGACAAGGGCGGCCTCGTCCTCGACGAGGCCCGCGAGGTCCTCGGCGACGGCCTCGCGACCTGCCCCGCCGCCACCCACCGGCGCCAACGCCGCATGCTGCAGACCGCGTTCCACCCCGACCGGCTGCCCGACCACGCCGCCATGATGGCCGAGGAGATCGCCGGCACCACCGCCCCCTGGCGTCACGGCGACACCGTCGACGTCCCCGCCGCGATGCACCGGCTCGCCACCGCCGTCACCGCCCGCTGCCTGGTCGCCGCACCCGAACGGGCCGGCTCGCTGCCCGTCCACGCGAGCATGGCCGCCGTCACCCGCGGCGTCGCCCGGCGCGGCATGATGCCGCTGCCCGGCGCCGACCGCCTCCCCACCCCCGGCAACCGCCGCTTCCGACGCGCCCGGCAGGACCTGCGCGAGGTCACCCGCCGACTGATCGCCCACTACCGGGCCGACGCCAGCGACCACCGGGACCTGCTCTCCGTGCTGCTCGGCGCGCGGGACGAGGACGGGCAGGGCCTCTCCGACGCGGAGATCCACGACCACGTGGTCACCTTCCTGCTGGCCGGCACGGAGACCACCGCCGCCACCCTCTCCTGGGCCTGGGCCCTGCTCGCCGCCAACCCGGCCGTCCGCGACCGCCTGCACACCGAACTCGACACCGTGCTCGACGGCCGTCCCGCCCGCCACGAGGACCTGCCCTCCCTCCCGCTCACCGCCCGGATCGTCAGCGAGACCCTGCGGCTCTACCCGCCGGTCTGGATCCTCAGCCGCACCGTCACCACCGACACCGAACTCGGCGGCCACCACCTCCCGGCCGGCGCCACCGTCCTGTTCAGCCCGTACCTGCTGCACCGCCGGGCCGACCTCTTCCCCTGCCCCGACCGCTTCGACCCCGACCGCTGGCTCACCACCGCCCACCCCGCCGCCGGCACCTACATCCCCTTCGGCCTCGGCGCCCGCCGCTGCATCGGCGACACCTTCGGCACCACCGAAGCCGCCCTCGCCATCGCCACCATCGCCGCCCGCTGGACCGTCACCCCCACCCCCGGCCGGCCCGTCCGCCCCACCCGCGGCTCCTCCCTCGCCCCCCGCCCGTTCACCGCCACCCTGGCCCGCCGGTCGAGATGAGCGCCGGACGGCCGGCGGACGGGCCGACGGGCAACGGGCCGACGGACCGACGGGCCCCCGGACCGCAGGTGATCGGTGGGCAGCTGACGGGTGGGCAGCAGCCGACGGACGGTACTGTCACCGCGGAGGCCGGCGGGGTTGCGCCGGTCGGACTTTCGGCTCGACTGGGACGGCATCAGACCATGAACGCTCGATCACCGCGGGGGCTCCTGTCCGGGCTGCTCCGCGCCGTCCGGTCGTACCCGCGGCGCTCGCCCCTGACGCTGGGCTACGTCGGCCTGCTCGTCCTCGGCCACATCTGGGTCGAGGGCCGGCTCTCCGCCGACCAGGCGGACACCGTGCGGGCCTACCTCAGCACCAACCTCGACAACCTGCACGACCATCCGATCACCGCGCTGCTCGGCAGCGCCCTGCTCTACGACGGCACGCTCACCGACGTCGCCTCCACCGGCTTCGCCAGCACCCTGATCACCCTCGGCCTCGGCATCTGCTGCTGCCTCGCCTGGGCGGAGCGCCGCTTCGGCCGGCTGCGGGCCGCCGCCGTGTTCCTCGGCGGGCACATCGGCGCCACCCTGGTCACGGCCGTCGTCATCCTGACCGCCCTGCGGCACGGCTGGTACCCGGACAGCGTGCGGGCCGACTTCGACTACGGCATCAGCTACGGCGCCCAGGCCACCCTCGCGTTCGCCACCCTCGCGCTGCCCCGCTGGGCCCGCCTGCCCTGGGCCGCCTTCGTCGTGGCCTGGCCGCTCTCGGGCGACAGCGAATGGCCCGGCCCGCTACCGGACTTCACCACCGTGGGCCACCTCGTCTCGGCCGCCCTCGGCTTCGCCCTGGCCGGCGCCGCGGCCGTCACCGCCGCGCGCCGCCGCCGGGCCGAAGCCGCCGTCCCGGCCACGGCGGACGTCCACCCCTGATCGCGCCCGGCGGAACGACGGCGCGCCGCCCCCCTTCGGCCGCCCCCTCCGGCCGCCGACCGGGTCAGCTCGGCGGCCGCCGGTCGGCGGCGATGTCGGCGAGCAGGCGCTCGATCGTCTCCAACCGTCGCCGCAGGTCCTCGACATCGCCCCGGGTGGCGCTCTGCTCGCTCTTCTTCAGGCTGACCAGCAGTTGCCCGTCCGGCTCCAACCGGGCGCGGGCGACGCCGCTCACCTTGTCCCCGTTCTGGATCCGAATCGCGTGCTCCAGCTCGGACGGGCGCAGCGCCAGGCCGTGCAGCGCGCCGGGCACCAGCTTGCCGTCCTGGACCACCGTGGTGGCCGTGCCCTCGAGGATGCGGGCCGCCCTCGGGTCACGGGCGAGCCAGCGGGTGACGGCCGCGTTCACCGTGATCAGGGTGACCGCCCCGATCGCACCGCCGAGCAGGCTGTCGTCGTTGCCGATGACGGCGTTCTGCACCACGTTGGAGAGCAGGAAGACGACCACCATGTCGAAGGTGTTGAGCCCGGCCAGCCCGCGCTTCCCCGCCAACCGGAACAGCACCAGGATCAGCACGTAGACCGCGACCGTCCGAAGGACCTTCTCGACGATCGGAATCTGGACGACCGCCAGGTCATGCCACATGGCCCCGCTCCTCCCACCACGACGCGACGGAACGGGGCCGACGCTACGCCACCGGAGGCTACGAACGGCGCTTCGGCTTGCCCCGCTTGGCCGCCGCCGCGCCCCGACCGCCCCCCGACGCCTTCGGCTTCGGGCCGCCCGTCCTCGCCCCGCCGGCCTTCTGCGCTCCCGCCCGCTGCCCGCCCGTCTTCTGGCCGGCGGCCTTCTGGCTCCCCGCCTTCTGGCTCCCCGCCTTCTGGGCGGCCGCCTTCTTCGGCTGGGCGGGCTGCTCCGCCTGCCCGCGTCCGCGCGAGCTGTTGACCGTGCGGCCCCGGACGATCCCGATGAACTCCTCCACCAGGTCCGTCGTCCGCTCCTGCTGCCACGACAGCGCCACCTGCGACTGCGGGGCCTCCGCCACCGGCCGGTAGGTGAGGTCCCGACGGTGGTGCAGCCGCGCCAGGGACTGCGGCACCAGGAGCACGCCCACATTGGCCGCCACCAGCTCGACCGCGTCCGCCGTGGTGTCCGGCCGGGCGATGGCGGGGCGCCCGGGCAGGGTGTCGGCCGTGAGGCCGAGGGTGTCGTCCAGCGGGTGGAAGACCACCTCGTCGGCGAGGTCGGCGAGCGCCACCTCCTCCGCGGCGGCGAGCCAGTGGTCCTTGGGGAAGACCACGACGGTGGCCTCGGTGTACAGCGGGATCGCGCTGAGCACGTCCTTGTCGACCGGCAGCCGCACCAGGCCGGCGTCCGCGCCGCCCTCGCGCAGGGTCCGCTCGGCGTCGCCGACCGGCACCGCGAGGAGGTCGAGCGGCACGTCCGGAAGCCGCTCGCCCCACACCCGGACCCATTTGCCGGGGGTCACGCCCGGGACGTACACGAGCCGGAAGGTCGGGTTCACCTGCATGTCTGTCACAGGGCAAGGCTACCGACCGTGACCGGAAGCGCCCGCGCGCTCCCTTACCCTTGTCACCATGACATCGCTCAAGCAGAAGACCAGCCAGACCATGAAGCCGGCCACGGCGGCCAAGAAGCTGGGGATCTACCTCGCCGCGGCGCCGACCGACTTCCAGGAGGGCGTGGTCTCCCGCGAGGAGCTGAACGCGCTGCAGGCCGAGCCGCCGCAGTGGCTCCAGGAGCTGCGCCAGAACGGCCCGCACCCGCGCCCGGTGGTCGCCGCCAAGCTCGGCGTGTCGATCTCCGGTCTGGCCCGCGGCGGCGTGACCGAGGCGCTCACCACCGACGAGATCGAGGCCATCAAGGCCGAGAACCCGCTCTGGCTGCAGCACGAGCGCGCCAACCAGGTCGACCTCCGCAAGGAGACCGCGCGGATCAAGGAGAAGCACGAGAAGGAGGCCGCCGCCCAGGCGGCCAAGGAGGCCAAGGAGTCGAAGGCCGACCGGGCCCGCTGACCTCCGGGGCACCGGCCCGGGCCCGCTCCGGCGCCGATTGTCAGACCCCTGCGCAACGATGGTGCCGACGTCCGTCCCATGGGCGTCGGCACAGCCGTGCGCAGGGGTCGTGCGGTTTTCGGCAGGGCCCGGTCCGGGTTCGGCCCGGCTTCCGCCCGGGTTCGAACGGACCGGGCGGGGTCCAGGAGACGGGGAGGCCGACGGGTGGCAGGGGCACTGGAGGGGCGGATCGCCCTGGTCGCGGGAGCGACCAGGGGCGCGGGGCGGGGCATCGCGGTCGAACTCGGCGCGGCCGGGGCGACGGTGTACGTCACCGGCCGCAGCACCCGGGAGCGGCGCTCGGAGTACGACCGCCCCGAGACGATCGAGGACACCGCCGACCTGGTCACCGCCGCGGGCGGCCGGGGCATCGCGGTGCCGACCGACCACCTGGTCCCCGCCCAGGTGGCCGCGCTGGCCGAGCGGATCGATGCCGAGCAGGGGCGCCTCGACGTCCTGGTCAACGACATCTGGGGCGCGGAGAAGCTGTTCGGCTGGAACGTCCCGGTCTGGGAGCACGACCTGGAGGACGGTCTGCGGCTGCTGCGCCTGGCGGTGGAGACGCACGCCGTCACCAGCCACCACGTCCTCCCGCTGCTGCTGAAGGGCCCGGGCGGCCTGGTCGTGGAGATGACGGACGGCACCGCCGAGTACAACCGCGGCACCTACCGCAACTCGTTCTTCTACGACCTGGCGAAGTCCTCGGTGCTGCGGATGGCGTTCTCGCTCGGCCACGAGCTGGGCCCGCGCGGCGCCACCGCCGTCGCGCTCACCCCGGGCTGGATGCGCTCAGAGATCATGCTGGAGCACTTCGGCGTCACCGAGGACAACTGGCGCGACGCCGTCGCCCGGGAGCCGCACTTCGGCATCTCCGAGTCCCCGTCCTACGTCGGCCGGGCGGTCGCCGCGCTGGCCGCGGACCGGGACGTCGCCCGGTGGAACGGCCGGTCCACGTCCAGCGGCCAGCTCGCCCGGGAGTACGGCTTCACCGACCTGGACGGCAGCCGCCCGGACTGCTGGCGCTACCTGGTCGAGGTGCAGGACGCGGGCAGGCCCGCCGCACCCGAGGCCTACCGCTGACCGACGGCCCGTCACGCCGGTAGCCCTCACCGGCGGGGCCGGGGGACGGCAGCCGGGTGCGGAAACGGTTCCGCGCGCCCGGCGAAGGCTTCCCGCGCCCGGACGTGACGTCACCCGTTCGGTCCCGCCGACACGGTAGTGTCCGCTGGCGCGGTCCCCTGCACGCCAGGTGACCGCCGCTCACGCACACCCCGATGGAGGAACCCGTGCCGGCTCCCGCCCGCCGCGCCGCCCTGGCCATAGCCGCGGCCGTCCTGCTCGCCGCAGCCGCAGGCTGCTCGTCCGGCGGTGGCCGCACCGCCAAGGGCGGCGGCCACAGCTCCGCCCCTGCGGCCGGCGACGCCGCGGCGGGCGCGCCGCCCGTCCCGGCCGCGATCGTCACCGGCCCCGGCCCGAAGAGCTCGTACGACGTCCAGCCGCAGCCCGCGCCGGGCAGCTGCCACTACCGCTACACCGCGGACAAGCAGCCGCTGCCCGACCCGAACTGCACCCCGGGGGCGATCAGCCCGGCGGTCAGCCAGGACAACCTCAAGGACACCATCTGCAAGCAGGGCGGCTACACCTCGGCCATCCGCCCGCCGGCGAACCTCACCGGCAAGGAGAAGGCCGAGAACGCCAAGTCCTACGGCTACACCGGCCCGATGGGCGACGCCGAGTACGACCACCTGATCAGCCTGCAGCTCGGCGGCGACCCCAACGACGCGCGCAACCTGTGGATCCAGCCGCCCTCCCCCGGCCACGTCCCCGGCAAGGGCCCCAACAACCCCAAGGACTCGGTGGAGACGCACCTGCACACCGCGATCTGCAAGGGCCAGATCACCCTCGCCGCGGCCCAGCAGGCGATCGCCACCGACTGGACCACGGCCGAGGTCAAGCTCGGCATCCGAGCCGGCGGCGCGCCCACCCCCGAGGCCGACGCCGACGGGGACTGACCGGCCGCCCTCGGGACGGGCGAACGCCGCGCCTCAACGCCCCAGCACCGCACCGCCGTTCAGACCGATCACCTGGCCGGTCAGGTAGCCGGCCGCCGGGGAGGCGATGTACGCGACCGCCTCCGCCACGTCGGCCGGGGTGCCGGCCCGGCCGACCAGGGTGTCCGCGACCTTCCGGGCGTGGAACTCCTCGTTCCAGCGCTCGCCGAAGATCTCCGTCTCCTCGACGTAGCCCGGCGCGAGCACGTTCACGGTGATCCCGTCCGGCCCCAACCGCCGGGCCAGGCCGAAGGCCCAGCCGTGCAGGGCGGCCTTCGCGGCGGCGTACGACCCCGCCGAGTGCGGGCCCGCCCCGCCGCGTTGCGCCGCCGCCGAGCTGATCACCACCAGCCGGCCGCCGGGGCGGCGCAGCGCGTCCTGCAGAGCGGTGGTCAGCAGGACGGCGGTGAGCAGGTTGCCGTCCAGGTCCCGCCGCCAGGAGGCGGCCAGGGCGGCCAGGCCGTCGTCGGCGGGCGGGGTGACGATGGCGCCCGCGTTGTTCACCAGGACGTCCACCGGGCCGAGTCCGGTGATCCGGGCGGCCGCCGCCTCGACCGCTTCCGGGTCGGTCAGGTCGACCGCCACCGGGACGATCCGGCCCGGCCCCACCGTCCACTCGATCTCCTCCCGCGCCTGCTCCAGCACGGCCGCCCGGCGTCCGATGACGACCACCCGGTGCCCGCACCCGGCCAGCCGGGCCGCGATCGCCCGGCCGATCCCGGTGCCACCGCCGGACACCACCGCCAGCTTCTCCTCCGCCACTTCGTCCCCCTCGTAGGTCGGCTGCGGCAGGATCCCGGGCACCGCTGCCCCTTAGGCCCCGGCCGCTCCCGGTACCGTAGCGAGGCACGCGGGCGGCCGGCACGGAGGAGGGGACGCAGCGGCGCGGCCACCGGGACCGGGGGCGGCCGGAGCGGCGGCGCCCTGGTCACTGCGCCTTCCCGGTCGGGGTGGCGGGCCGGGCGACGCGGTGGGGGCCGGTCATCGTCGTCACCAGCGAGTACAGCGAGGTGGTGGCGGTGATGAACAGGCGGTTGTTCTTCGGGCCGCCGAACGTGAGGTTGGAGACGGGTTCGGGGACGAGGATGCGGCCGATGAGGGTGCCGTCGGGGGCGTAGCAGTGGACGCCGTCGCCGAACGCGGCCACCCAGAGCCGGCCGTCGAGGTCGAAGCGGATGTTGTCGAAGCGGATCGGCCCCGACGGGCCATCGCCGCCCTTGACGAAGATCCGGTCGCCCGAGAGGGTGCCGTCCTCCTGGATGTCGAAGACCCGGATGTGTCCGGCCCGGCTGTCGTTGACGTACAGCTGCCGCTCGTCGAGCGACAGGACCAGCCCGTTGGGCCCCTCGAAGTCCTCGGCGGCGAGCCGGACCTCTCCGCTGTACGGGTCGATCCGGTAGACGTTGCGGGCGCCGATCTCGGGTTCGGCGCGGTGGCCCTCGTAGTCGGTGGTGATCCCGAAATCCGGGTCGGAGAACCAGATCGTGCCGTCCGAGTGGACGACCGCGTCGTTGGGCGAGTTGAGCCGCTTGCCCTGGTGGCGGTCGGCCAGCACGGTGATCCGGCCGTCGTGCTCGGTGCGGGTGACCCGGCGGTGGCCCTGCTCGCAGCTGATCAGCCGGCCCTCGCGGTCGATGGTGTTGCCGTTGGGGTGCCCGGCCGGGGAGCGGAAGACGCCGACCGTGCCGGTGGCCTCGTCCCAGCGCAGCAGGCGGTCGTTGGGGATGTCGCTCCAGATCACCTGGCGCCAGGCCGGCAGGTAGACCGGGCCCTCGGCCCAGCGGCAGTCGCCGTACAGCTTCTCCAGCCGGGTGTCGCCGTTGGCGCAGCGGCGGAACCGATCGTCCAGGACCTCGTACAGTCCGAAATAAATTGAACCGGACATCATTCACCTCACGGCTCGATTGACCGAATGTTATCCCGACGACCAGGAGTATGTCAGAACGCGATATGGTCCCACCATGGCCATCACCGATCACCTCGACGACACGGACCGCGCGCTGCTCGCCCTGCTGCAACAGGACGCCGGGCAGGCCTACGCGGCGCTGGGCAAGGCCGTGGGCCTCTCCACCGCGGCGGCTCACGAGCGGGTGCGCAAGCTGCGCGAGCGCGGAGTGATCCGCCGCACCACCGTGGAGGTGGACCCGAAGAGCCTCGGGCTGGGGGTGCTCTCCTTCGTGATGGTGGAGTCCTCGGCCTGGGTGGGTGACTCGGCCCAGGCCTTCGCCGCGATCCCCGAGATCGAGGAGGCGCACGTCATCGCCGGCAGCGCCTCGGTGCTGGTCAAGGTGCGGACGGCGTCCACCGAGCAGCTCCAGGACGTGCTGCGGCGGCTCTACGCGATCCAGGGCGTCAGCGGCACCCAGGCGACCGTCGTCCTGGAGACCTTCTTCGAGCGGCCGCCCACGCCCTGACCCAGGTCCGCGCGCCCGCCCGGGGATCCGACCTGCCCGGCAACGACCGGACCGACCTCGCCGCCGGCCGACCGGGCGTCGGTGCGCGGAGCGGACGGACCTTCAGGGCCGGCCCTCCTTGGTCAGCGACACGGGGCTCCGGGGCCTGTCCGACACCGGGTGCCCAGGCGGTGGCGGGTACTCCGACGCCGGCGGGTGCTTCAGGATGTCGAGGACCAGCCTGCCGTCCACCGTCTCCTGGGCGACCAGCAGGGTCGCCAACTCGTCCAGGTGGTGCCGGTGTTCGGTCAGCAGTCCGACGGCCCGGCGCTCGGCCTTCCGCAGCAGCCCGGCGACCGCCTCGTCCACGGCGCGCTGCGTCTGCTCGGAGTACGGGCGGTGCAGCAGGTCCTCGGGGCTGTCGCCGAGGTAGTGCGGGCTGCCGCTGGAGTAGCCGACCGGGCCGAGTTCCGGCGAGAGGCCGAACTCGCGGACCATCCGGGTGGCCACCGAGGTGGCGTTGGCGAGGTCGTTGGCGGCGCCCGTGGAGCCTTCGCCGAAGACCACCAGTTCCGCCGCGCGCCCGCCGAGTTGGACGGTCAGCAGGTCGGTCAGATAGCCCTCGCTGTACAGGTGCCGCTCCGCCTCGGGCAGTTGCTCGGTGGCGCCGAGGGCGACGCCGGCCGGGAGGATGGTCACCTTCGCGACCGGGTCGGCGCGTTCGCACAGCGCGGCCATCAGCGCGTGCCCGGACTCGTGCACGGCGACGGCGTGCCGTTCGTCGGGCAGCAGCGCGTTGGAGGACTCCCGGCGGCCGAGGAGCACGCGGTCGCGGGCGGTGTCGAGGTCGTCGGCGGTGAGGGTGGCGCGCTCGGCGCGGACGGCGTTGATGGCGGCCTCGTTGACGAGGTTGGCGAGGTCGGCTCCGGAGAAGCCGGGGGTGCCACGCGCGATCCGGTTCAGGTCGACGTCCGGGGCCAGGGTCTTGCCGCGGGTGTGCACGGTGAGGATGGCCGCCCGTTCGGCCTGGTTGGGCAGCGGGACGGTGACCTGCCGGTCGAAGCGGCCGGGGCGCAGGAGGGCCGGGTCCAGGGCGTCCGGCCGGTTGGTGGCGGCGATGACGACGATGCCGGTGCCCTGGTCGAAGCCGTCCATCTCGGCGAGCAGCTGGTTCAGGGTCTGCTCGCGTTCGTCGTTGCCGCCGATCCTGGTGCCGCCCGCCCGGCGGGCGCCGACGGCGTCGATCTCGTCGATGAAGATGATCGACGGGGCCCGTTTGCGGGCCTCGTCGAAGAGGTCGCGGACCCGGGAGGCGCCGACACCGACGAACATCTCCACGAACCCGGAGCCGGTGACGGAGAGGAACGGCACCTCGGCCTCACCGGCCACGGCCCGGGCCAGCAGGGTCTTGCCGGTGCCCGGCGGCCCCACCATGATCACTCCGCGCGGCCCCTTGGCTCCGGCGGCGGCGTACCGCTCCGGGCTGCGCAGGAAGTCGACCACCTCGCTGACCTCCTGCTTCACTCCCTCGTACCCCGCGACGTCGGCGAACCCGGTGGCGGGCCGCTCAGCCTCGATGATCTTCGCCCGGGAGCGGCCGATCGTGCTCAGGCCGCCGCCGAGCGACTTGGCGGCCATCCGGCCCGACCACAGGAACAGGCCGCCGAAGAGCAGCAGCGGCAGGAACAGCAGCAGCGTGGACCAGATCGAGCTGCCGCCCGCGCGGGTGCCGGTGACGGTCACGTGCTGGGTGCTGAGCGCCCGGCTGAGCTGGGAGGTGTCCAGGGCCGTGGGGATCTGGCTGGTGAAGCGGGTGCCGTCCTTGAGCGTGCCGCTGACCCCGCCGGTGTCGGTCACGTCCACGGTCCGCACCTGGCCGGCGTCGACCCGGTTCAGGAAATCGGTGTAGCCGTAGCGAGCGCCGGGCGTGCCGGGGTGGGAGAAGAGCACGAGCAGGAGCAGCGTCACCACCACGGCGACGGGCAGCAGCCAGCGGCGCCACGAGGGCGGCGGGGGCTTGGGCGGGCCGCCGGGGCCGGGGCTCCGGCCTGGGCGTGGACCCTGGCCTTGGCCCGGGCCGGTGTTCCAGCCCTGGCCGGAGCCGGGGCCTGGTCCGGAGCTGGGGCTTGGGCCTGGCCCGGAGCTGGGGCTCGGGCCTGGTCCGGAGCCCGGAGGTGTCGCGGGGTGGCGGGCAGCGTGGAGCCGGATTCGTATGACCATCCACGCTCACCGCCTCTCGGGACCACTCGTGGACCCACGCGGAACTCGCTCGGAGCCCGCTCGGAGCCGACTCGGCGACCGCTCGGGGCCGCCGGAGCTCCGTCTCCACTCCATGGTCGAACGCCAGGCGCCCGAACGGGAGCCTGGGGCGGGAATCCCGGTCAGGTCGGGGCGGTCCCGCCCCGGCCATCAGCGGCTTCGGATCGCCTCCGGCCGTCCGACCGACCGTCCGGCCGACCGACCGCGCCGGAACCCGCACCCCACCAGTGTTCGCCATTCCCGCCGCCACCGCGCCCGGACCGGGCGGCGGGCCGCCCCTCGCTTCAGGAGAAGTCGAGCGAGCCCGTCCGGGTCCGCTTGAGCTCGAAGAACTTCGGGTAGCCGGACAGCAGTCGGACGCCCTCGAAGACCCGCACGGCGTCCTCGCCGCGCGGAATCGCGGTCAGGACCGGGCCGAAGAAGGCGACACCGTCCACGTGGATGGTCGGCGTGCCGACCTCCTCGCCGACCGGGTCCATGCCCTCGTGGTGGCTCTTGCGCAGCGCGATGTCGTACTCGGTGCTGTTCGCCGCGTCGGCCAGCTCCTCGGGCAGACCGGCTGCGACCAGGGCCTCCCGGATGACGGCGTCGTCGGCGGCCCGGTCCTGGTCGTGCAGCCGGGTGCCCAGCTCGGTGTACAGGTCGCGCAGCACGTGCTGGCCGTGCTTCTCGGCAGCCGCGATGCAGACCCGGACGGGGCCCCAACCGGTCGTCATGAGGCGCTCGTAGCGCTCGGGGAGGTCGGTGCGGCCCTCGTTGAGGACGGAGAGGCTCATCACCCGGAAGGTGAGGTCGAGCTCGCGGTGGCGGTCGACCTCCATGATCCACCGGGAGGTGATCCAGGCGAACGGGCAGATGGGGTCGAAGTAGAAGTCGACCTTGGTGGTCGTCGTGTTGTCGGTCGCGGAGTCGTCAGTCGCAATGTTCGTCACGTCGACGAGACTAGCGGTCGAGTGGACCATTCCACAGAGCCAATTCACACCTGTTCCAGTGGGCCACTTGGGGCGCCGGGGGTGTTTGGGGTGATTGGGGCATTCAGGTCCCACATGCGGGCCCCTCGAGAGCCGCTTCGAAGTGCCCGGGCCCCTCAGCTGCAGGTCGTCCCGTCCGCCGGGACGGTGCCGTCCAGCAGGTAGGCGTCCACCGTCCGCTTCAGGCACGGGTTGCCGGTGTTGTAACCGCCGTGGCCCTCGCCCGTCAGCGTGACGGTGACGCCGACGCCCGCGCCCAGCTGCTGCGCCATCGCGCGGGCGCCCTCCACCGGGGTGGCCGGGTCGCCCGTGGTGCCGACCACCAGGATCGGGGCGGCGCCGGGGGCGGCGACCTCCGGATGGTCGGCCTTGCCCGGGACGGGCCAGCCGGTGCAGCCGGTCAGACCCCAGGCCGTGAAGGCGCCGAACACCGGGGAGGCGGCCCGGAACTCCGGCAGCTGCTTCTCGACGTCCTGGTCGGAGTAGCGCTGTCGCGCGTCCACGCAGCTGATCGCCCGGTTCGCGGCGTTGAGGTTGGTGTAGTGCCCCTGCGCGTCGCGCCCGTTCAACCCGTCGGCGAGCTGGAGCAGTGTGGTGCCGGTGCCCTGCTCGGTCGCCTCGGTGAGCCCGGCGGCCAGCGCGGGCCAGGTCTCCTGGCTGTACAGGGCGCCCGCGATGCCGGTGACGGCCAGGCTCTCGGTGAGCTGCCGCCCGTCCGCCGTGGGCAGCGGCGACTGCTCCAGCTTCTGCACCAGCGCGGTGACCTTCGCCGTGCCTTCGTCACCGCCCGCGCCGGTCGGGCAGGAGGTACCGGCCTGGGTGGCGCAGGCCTTCATGAAGTCGTCGAGGGCGAGTTGGAAGCCCTGGGCCTGGCCGAGCGCGGACTGCTGAGGGTCCTTCGTCGGGTCGACCACCGAGTCCAGCACGAGCCGGCCGACCCCCTGCGGGAACAGGTGCGCGTACACGCCGCCGAGCTGGGTGCCGTAGCTGATGCCGAAGTAGGAGAGCTTCCGGTCGCCGAGCACCTGCCGCATCAGGTCCATGTCCCGCGCTGCGCTCTCGGTGTCGACGTAGGGCAGCACCGCGCCGGAGTTGCGCTCGCAGGCGGCGACGAACCCGGCGTTGCTGTCGTCGAGCGCCTTCACCGCGGCCGGGCTCTCAGGGGTGCTGTCGACGGCGAGGTTGGCGTCGGTCGCCTTGTCGTCCAGGCACGTCACCCCGGCGCTGGCGCCGACCCCGCGGGGATCGAAACCCACCAGGTCGTAGCGGGTGTTGAGGGAGGCGTAGACCGGGGCGAGGGCGGGCAGGGTGGCCACGCCGGAGGCGCCGGGGCCGCCGAAGTTGAAGAGCAGCGAGCCGATCCGGTGCGGCTCGTCCTTCGCCCGGCTGCGGATCATCGCGAGGTCGATCGTCTTGCCGTCCGGCTTCCCGTGGTCGAGCGGGGCCTTGAGGGTGGCGCACTGCCAGTCGGCGGCCGGGGCGGTGCCGCTGCCCTGGGCGGCGCTGGGGGCGGCGCAGGCGTGCCAGTCCAGCGTCTGGGCGGCCAAGCCGGTGGCTGCCACCGAGGAACTGGCGGCCGGGGCGGTCGGCGCGGGCTCGGCGGCGGACGAACCGTCGCCCTGGCAGCCGGTGGCGGCGGTCAGCAGCAGCGCGGTCAGGCCGAGCGCTCCGGCGCCGCGGACGACGGTGTGCATGGGGCGGGTCCACCTCTCGGGTCTGCCGGGCACCCGGCGCCCGGCGGGACGGCGTACGCCCGGCGCTCGGCACGGTCGGCGCACCACAGACCCTAGGGGCCGGGCACCGCCGGTGCCTGCCGGAAACCTCCGGACGGGGGCGTGCGCCGCGCCGGCTTCCACCCGCCGACCGGGTGAGGGTTCAGCCCGCCCGCGCCGTGGCAGCCTTACCGCCGTCCGCCCGCATCGGGCACCGGAACCGTGGTACGGAGGGCGAGTTGAACAGCGACACCAGCGCATCCGACGAAGGCGGCCTGCCCGACTTCGACAGCGTGGACGTCTTCGTCACCAACAGCCGCCAGGAGGTCCTGCTCCAACTACGCGACGACAAGCCGGACATCCGCTGGCCCGCGTACTGGGTCGTCCCGGGCGGGCACCGCGAACCCGGCGAGACGCCCTACCGGACCGCCGTCCGCGAACTGCGAGAGGAGACCGGGCTGGACGTGCCCTGGCTGCGGCCCTTCCCGCCCGCCCCCTACGAGGGCGACGCCGGCACCGACCGGCGGCCGGCCTTCCACGCGGTGGTGGACGCCGACCCGTCCGCGCTGGTCCTCGGCGAGGGCCAGGACCTGCGGTTCGTCCCGATCACCGAGGCGCAGGGAATGAAGGTGCCGCCGGACCTCAAGGACGACTTGCGCCGGCTGCAGGCCCGGTTGGCGGCGAACGAGCAGGAGGACGCGGCCTCACGCGCCGAGGACTGGGCGGTGATCGACGCCGTCCACCGCCACCTCCGCGAACACCGGGCGGCCACCGGGCAGGAGTTGCTGCCGCTCCAGGTGATCAAGATCCAGGAGGAGGCCGGCGAGGTCGCCGAGGCTCTGCTGGGCGTCCTCGGCGCCAACCCCCGCAAGGGCGTCAGCCACACCCTCGCCGACCTGCAGAGCGAACTCTGCGACGTGATCACCGCCGCCATGGTCGCCCTCCGCGACACCACCCCAGACCCGGCCGCCGTCCTCACCGCCCACCTCGCCGCCTGGCGCCCCCGCCGCCCCGGGGAGCCCCACGGCGGGCCCGCGTAGCGCCGGCCGGCTGCGGGAGGCGGGAGGGCGGGAAGCGGGAGGCGGGAGGGCGCCGAAGTCCCGCGCCGTGTGCCGCGCTCACGGCCGTGATCGGACGCCGCGAAGCGGACACCGGCTCCCGGCCTCCGCTTACTCCCCACCCTGCCGCCTGCCGCCTGCCCCTGCCCGTGCCCCTGCCGATCGGGAGGGGCCTGCGGGAATTCCCCCTCTGGAACCTCCCGATCGGCACACGTGCGACGACCGCCACCGCACAAGGATGACGGTCATCAGGGCCCCTCCAGCGGGCCCGGGAAGGAGCACTGCCGTGGCTGTCCGGTCCCTCGCGTTCTCACGGTTTCCCATGGTTCTCGTTCTCACCACCGCAGCCGTGGTTTTCACTGCTCTGGCCTGCGCCTTCGCCATCGCGGATTCCCGGGCGTCAGTACGGCACCATCCCCGGCGTGCCCCGCACCGCGTACGCCGGAAGGCGCAGCCCGTCGAGGGCGGCCCGGGGCAGGCTCAGCCCGAAGCGCCGCTCGAAGGCGCCGAGGGTTCGGCGGTGGGCGGCCACGCCGCCCGCGCCGTCGGATCCGCAGCGGGTGATGCCGTCCGGCTCCAGCACCCTCGCGGCGACGAGGTCGGGCACCAGCAGGTCCGGCTCCTGGCCCCAGCGCCAGCGTTCCTCGCCGAGGCCGAAGCCGCACAGCACGGCACCGTCGCGGGCGTAGTCGAGCAGCGCCGGCCGCTGTTCCGGCATCGGGCGGAAGTGCACCACCTCGACCCCGTCGCGCGCTATCTCGATGAGCAGTTCGCCGCCCGTGGAGTCGCCGTACTCGATCGCGAACGACCAGGCCCCGCAGTCGCCGATCCTGATCACCCCGTCGCCCTCGTCGCCAGGGCGGTAGACCTCGATGTCCAGGTCTCGGAGTTCGGTGCCACTGATCGGTGCCGTCCCGGCAGCCGGGTCGGCACCCATCCGGCGCGCGAGTTCCTCGGGGCTGATCCCCCGGGCGAAGACCACCCCACCGACCTCGCCGTCCGCGTCGGGCCCGCCCGGTGCGAGTCCACGGGCACGGGCACCCGGCTCGCCGATCTCCGCGAGCCACTGGATGCCGTCGCCGCCCTTCCCCCCTGCTGTGCGCGTCCCGTCGGCCATACCGCCCCTCCCCTCGCACCGGCCCACGGTGGCCGCTGCGCCGGTGGGCACCCTAATCGACGCCGCCGACGGCCGGGGCCCGGTCACCCGATCGGTGCCGGAACGGGCCCCGCGCGGACTGCCACGCACCCCCGGCGACCGGGCGGAGGCTCATCCGGCAGCGGAACTCGCCGGTCACGCACCGCCGTTGGTCCGCCCCGGCGCGCCCGTGGCTCACCCCGGACCGGCGCGGACTCAGCCGGATCCGCGCGGCTCCTACCGGCCGGCCGCCACCTCGAACAGCAGCTTCGCGGCCACCGTGGCCCCGTCGCCACGGATGGTCCCGGCCACCGCCCCCGCCCGGGCGCTGGTCTCCGGCGCCAGGGCCGTGGTGAGCGCGGCGTGCAGGGAGTCGACGGTCGGCGTGGGGTCGAGGTGGGCCGCGCCGATGCCCAGTTCGGCCACCCGCGCGGCCCAGTACGGCTGGTCCGCGATCCGGGGGACGACCACCTGGGGAGCACCGGCCCGGGCCGCCGCCGTCGTGGTACCCGCCCCGCCGTGGTGGACGACGGCGGCCACCCGACGGAACAGCGCCTGCTGGTTGACCTCGCCGACCACGTGGCAGTCGTCCCGGTCGTCGATCGGGGCGAGGTCCGCCCAGCCGCGCGCGAGGACGACCCGGCGCCCGAGCGCGCGGCACGCTTCGACCGCCACCCGGGCGATGCCCTGCGGGGCGTACGAGGCCATGCTTCCGAAGCCCACGTACACGGGCGGTTCACCGGCCTCCAGGAACGCCTCCAGGCCGTCGGGCAGCGGGCGCTCGTCCGGCAGGATCCACGCCCCGGTCTGCACCACGTCGAGTTCCGTCAGGCCCTGCGACGGGCACAGGGCCGGATCCGCCGCCAGCCACGGCCGGCCGGTGAGGACGTGGTCCCGGACGTTGTCCACCGGTGCCAGCCCGATCGCCGCCCGATGGCGGTTGAGCGCCTCGCCGTACAGGGCGTTCACCCGCTGGGCGTCCTGCTTCCACAGCACCCGGTGGTCGGTCTCGTCCTGCGACGACGGCGTGCCGGGGCGCGCCCCGGGGCGGAAGTGCCGCGACGGCAACCCGAGGGTGTGGAAGCACGCGAGCACGTAGGGGATGCCGAGGTGCTCGGCCACGTCCGGTGCACCGGCCGGCATCAGGCCGGTCGCCAGCAGCACGTCGCAGCCCTCGGCCGCCGCCGTGAGGGTTTCGAACCGTGCGGCGACCAGTTCGGGGGCCAGCCGGAACGCGTCCTGCGCGGTCGGCGGCTTCGGACCGGCGACCACCGAGCGCACCGTCGGTCCGAGCGGCACCAGCGGCACGCCGATCCGGGCCAGCAGGGTCGCGAACTCCTCGTCCGGCGGCGCACACACCCTCACCTCGGCGCCGAGCCCCAGCAGCGCCGCCGCCAGCCCCGCCAGCGGTTCGACATCTCCTCGCGATCCCCATGTCGTCAACAACGCACGCATGTTGTGCCTCCCGTTTCCGCAGGTCATGGCCTCAGGCCGTCGATTCTGCGGCACGACCGGGGCCTTGCCGCAAGCCCCCGGGTGCGCTATAGCTTGGAAGTGGCAGGGAGTGCGATCTCCTTGCCGTTTCCGTTTCGGCCGACCCAGCCGCCCCGGCCGCTCTGCCTCCCCAGCCGGCCCGGCCTCCCGAGCTGCCCACCCATTCCGTCCGCCCTGCTGCCGCCGCGCACGGAACTGGCGCGCGGCGGAGGCAGGGCCCCGGCTCGACCCACGCGCGGTGGGCGGTCAGGGCGTTGCCGGCGGTGGCGCCGAGCACGCCGAGGCCGCCGATCACGGGCTGTCAGAGGTCACTGCTAGCGTGCCTTTCCTCAGCAAGATCGCGGTGGATGACCGCGCCACGAGGGGGAGGCGGCAGCAAGTGGTGGAAGTGACGTGCCACACGGTGGACCACGAGCGGATCAGTGCGGCTCTGCACGACATCCGCGGCCGGGCCCTCGCCCACTGGTACGCGATCGAGGACGATCTGACCATCGCGTCCATCCGCGCGATGGGCGACGAACTGCTCGACTACGTAGCCGCCCTGAGCCTGGAGGATCCGGCGCTCACCGGTGCGGACGCGCGCGTGGCCATGGAGACGGCGGCCGAGTGCGCCGTCGGCGTGCTGGACCTCGGCTGTTTCCCCCGGGGAGACTTCCGGGTCCCCTTCCCGTACATCGGCGAGACGCTGGACAGCGAACGGATCGGCTTCGGCGCCTCCACCGTGGACTTCGCGCCCAAGGCCGGCACATGGGTGGAGGCCTTCGCCATGTGCGTGATCAGCGGTCTGCTGTGGGGCCGCGACCTGGTGTTCGGCCCGCTCCTGGTGAACGACTACGCGCCCTCGGTCCGCGACCGTCTGCCGTATTCGGAGCGGACGTCCGTCTCCGACCCGGTGAGCCTCGCCGAGATGGACGCGCTCTGCGCCTACCTCCACCTCGTGAAGACGGACACGTCGCCGTGGGTCGCTTCCAGCCCCGAGCCGCTGCGCAAGCCGGACGCCGACGAACGCGCGGCCGCCGGTCGGGCCCTGGACGCCGCGGCCGAGTCCTGGGGCACGGGGTTGAGCCCGGACCAGCAGTTGTTGCGGGTCCTGTTGGACGACGACCAGGCGGCCTTCGAGGAGGCGCTCGTCGCCCGCCTGGACCGGCACCGCGACAGCATGCCCGCAACGGCCGAGCCCCGCACCCTGCTCCCGGTGGTCACGATCGCCCTGGCCGCGCTCGCCGTCCGGGCGCACGGGTGGGAGCTGGGGATATCGTCCGGCTACCTCCCGGCCTCGTTGGTCGACCCGCGCTGATCGGGGTTCGTGGACGGCGTTGTCCAGCAGGCAAAACGCCCGGCCTTTCCCTCAACAATCTGTTTATCATCGGCGAGCCCCCCGTTCCCCCATCCGGAGCACTCGCGCATGCCCACGCCCCCGTCCGCCGCCGCCACGCCCAGACCGCACCCGCTGCACGTCCTGCGGGCCACGGTCTTCGCCATCGGCACCCTGCTCCTCCTGGTCGCGGTCGGCGTACTGCTCCACCAACCGCTGCTGATCCCGCCGCTCGCGGCCAGCGCGGCACTGGTGCACGGCGCACCCGGCCTGCCAATCTCACAGCCGCGCAACCTGGTCGGCGGTCAGCTGATGTCGGCCGTGATCGGCTTCGCCACTCTCGCTGTCACCGGCAGCACTGCCTGGGGCGCGGCGATCGCGGCCGGGCTCTCGCTGGGCGCGATGATGCTCACTCACCTCTCCCACTCCCCCGCGGCGGCCACGTCCGTGATCGTGGTCCTGCAGGCACCGCACCCCGTGCCCTTCTTCCCCCTGCTCGTGCTGGCCACCGGGCTCCTGGTCGTCATCGGCCTGCTGCCCGGCCGCATCGGCGGGCATCCGGTCCGCTACCCGCTCTCCTGGTGAGCGCGGCAGGCCGGGGTCATCCGATCGGAAGAGCGGCCGCCCACTCCCCCCGTTCAGCGGGGACGTCGCACCGGCTCACGCACCGAGCAGGAATGGCGGGCGGGGCGACACACACCGCACCAGCGCGACACCGGACCAGCGCGACACCGCGGATCAGTCCTGCTCCGCCAGCGACTTGATGCCGTCGAGGGTGGCCGTCATGCCGGTGCGCAGCTCGCCCAGGCGGAATTCGACGATCCTCTCCTCGTACGCCGGTTTGGCGTCGATGGCGAGGTTGACGCCGCTGCGGCCGGGGCCGATCACCACCGACTGGCGCAGCCGGATGCCGCCGTCCTCGGGGGTGAGGTCGAAGCGCCAACGGGCCAGCGCGCCGGCCGGGTCGGAGACCGGGTCGCCGTAGCGGCCGTCCACGTCCATGACGGCCCAGGCGAACGCGCGGTGGCCGGCCGGACCGCTGAGCACGGCCGGGTCGGCCGCATCAACCGAACCGCTCAGCTCGGTCACCTCTGCTGCCTCCGCCAGATCGGTCACTGCGGTCACCGCGGTCACCGTGGTCACCTCTGTCACCTCGGAGACCGTCCGCCAGTCCGGCAGGTCCGCCCGGCGGTTGTGGCCCTCGAAGCGGGCGCCCGGCGCGGGGCCGTCCGCGCCGTCCAGCCAGGCGACGCGGTGGAGTTCCGGACTGAGCCGGGCGGGCAGGGAGATGTCGGTGACCAACTCCCACACCCGTTCCATCGGTGCCCGGACGAACACCTCGCACGTCGTACCCGGCCCGTCGGCGTACCGCATACCCGCTCCCCCTCTGCTGCTGCCCGTGACACGTCTTGCAGGTCGAACGGGTCGACTAGGTTCGAATAGGTTGAATCAGTGCGGGTCGACACCCGCCCGCGCCCCCGCCTGTGCGCCCGGAACGCCGCGAAGGAAGCGGGCGGGTTGCCGCCCTGGGCCCTGGGTCGATGATCGATCCAGGTGAACACCCAAGTCAATCCACCGGTTTGCTGGGGGACCTCCAAGCGATACCTTGGGCCTCCGTGACCATCGACGACCTCCGCGTCTTCGCCGCGGTCTGCCGGGCCGGCTCGCTCAGCGCCGTCGCCCGCGACCTCCGCTGCACCCAGTCCGCAGTCAGCCAGCACGTGAAGCGCCTCGAACGGGAACTCGGCCTCTCCCTGATCGAGCGACACCCGCGCGGGGTGGTCCCCACCAGCGCGGGCCGTCTGCTCCAGGCCGCCGTCTCCACCGGTCTCGGCAGCATCGACCACGCGCTGCACCGGATCGCGGAACTCGCGCGCGGTGAGGGCGGATCCGTCCGGATCACCACCGGTGCCACCAGCATCCGGCACTTCATGTCCGCGGCCGTGGTGGCGTTCCGGCGGCGGTTCCCGCACGTCAGCCTGGAGTTCCAAACGGAGGTCTCCAGCCGCAGCTGCCTGGAGGCGCTCACCGCCGGCCGGGTCGATCTCGCCTGGATCACCCTCGGCACACCGGTCCGCGGCATCGACCAGCGGCCGGTCGTCGACCTGCCGTGGGTGCTGGCCGTCGCCGCGGGCGACCCGCTCGCCACCCGGGCCCGCACCGCGCCCGTCAAGCCCGCCGACCTGCAGGACGCCCGGCTCATCGGGCTGCCGCAGAACTCGGTCGCCCGGTCCCAACTCGACTCCTGGCTCGGCAAGTCGGGCATCCGCCCGGTCTTCGACACCAGCGTCGCGGACTGGGACACCGCGATCCTGCTCGCCGAACTCGGCCTCGGCCACGCCGTCGTCCCGGCCCTCCCGCAGTGGCAGGGCCCCGGCCACCCGGACCTGCGGCTCCTGCCCCTGCCCGACCTGCCCGCCCTCACCGCCGGCTGGGCCGTCCGCGACTGGGACAACCTCGGCCCCCTCGCCCGCGCCTTCGCCGACACCGTGGCCGCCCACTGCGCCGCGCCCGCCCCGTCCCCGCCGGCCGATCACCGGCCCCAGGAGGAGTGACTGCGCCCGGTCCCGTCGAAGCCCCGGCGGACGCACCACACGCCGAGTCCGTGGCCCAGCCGCGGCTGCCGACGGGTCACCGGCGCCCACAGCTCGCTCGCCTCCACCGGTTCCTCGACTCCACCGGTTCCTCGGCTCCACCGGCTCGACGGCCGATCGGAAACGGACGCGGCGGTGATACGCCCCGGCCGGGGCCACCAGGGGTCGGCGAAGGCGACGTCCTACTCCCCCGGCTCCGCGTCCACCGCCCCCGCATCCCCCTCCAGCGACTCCCCCGCCCCCGCGTCCGACTCCCCCGGCTCCCCCGACTCCGCCGCCCTGCCGAAGCGGTCGCTCCAGTCCGCCAGCAGCGCGCGCAGCCCGGGCGGCCCGACCACCTGGAAGTCGGCGCCCAGGGAGCCCAGCGCCATGGCGGGCCAGTCGAGGGAGTCGGCGGTCATGAGGAGCCGGCAGCGCCCGGTGGCGACGGGCTCGACGGTGCCCCAGCGGCCGACCCGTTCCCTGACGTAGTCGGCCGGTGCCTCGACCAGGGCCTCCACCCGGTGCGGGCGGGGCACGCCGTGGAGGCCCGCACGGACGAACTCGGCGGCATCGGCGGCCGGCAGGGGGCGCGGCGCGAAGCGTGCACCGCTGCCGGTCGGCGCGGTCAGCCGGTCGAGGCGGAAGCTGCGCCAGTCGGCCCGGTCGAGGTCGTAGGCGACCAGGTACCAGCGACGGTTCAGGCAGACCAGCCGGTGCGGTTCGACCTGCCGGTCTGTCCCCCTGCCGTCGGCGGCGGTGTACGAGAAGCGGATCCGTTCGCCGTCCCGGCAGGCGAGCGCCACCACCGTGAGGGCGTCCGGGTCGACGCCCGCGCCCGCCGGGGTGCCCCAGTCGGCCGGGACGGTCATCGCCCGCAGTGCCTCGACCCGGCGGCGCAGCCGGGCCGGCATCACCTGGGCCACCTTCGCCAACACCCGGACCGAGGCCTCGGCGACGCCTTCCACCGGGCTCTCCGCCGCGGCCTGCAGGCCGAGTGCCAGGGCCACGGCCTCCTCGTCGTCGATGGTCAGGGGTGGCAGCGCCGCGCCCGCTGCCAGTTGGTAGCCGCCGTCGACACCGCGCTGCGCCTCCACGGGGTAGCCGAGTTCGCGGAGCCGGTCGACGTCGCGGCGCAGGGTGCGGACGGAGACTCCGAGCCGGTCGGCCAGTTCCCCGCCGGGCCAGTAGCGGTGGGTCTGGAGGAGGGACAGCAGGCGCAGCGTGCGGGAGCTGGTGTTGGCCATGCCTCCGATTCTCGCCGGAATTCAGGACGGAAAGTGGCCGCTATGGTCCGTAGCGTGGTTCTTGTCCGAGGGAGCAGGAACCGAACGGAAGGCCAGAGCCATGACCACGACCGCCACCACCGCCACCACCCCCTCCACCACTGCCACCACCGCCACCGCCGCCACCGCCGCGACCGGTGAGCGCGCCGACCTCCTGGCCGCGTTGGGCCAGCAGCGGCACTTCCTGCGCTTCACCACCCGCGACCTCACCGACGAGCAGGCCGGCCTGCGGACCACCGCGAGCGCGCTGTGCCTGGGCGGCCTGATCAAGCACGTGACCACGGTCGAGCGGAGCTGGGCCGACTTCATCGTGGCCGGCCCGACCGCGATGCCCGACTTCACCAACTGGACCGAGGCCGATGTCGCCCGCCGCGCGGACGACTTCCGGATGCTGCCCGGCGAGACGCTGGCCGGCCTGCTGGCCGCGTACGAGGAGGTGGCGCAGCGGACGGACGAGCTGGTGGCAGCCCTCCCCGACCTGGACGCCACCCAGCCGCTGCCGAAGGCCCCCTGGTTCGAGCAGGATGCCGAGTGGTCGGCCCGCCGGGTGCTGCTGCACGTCCTCGCCGAGACCGCCCAGCACGCGGGCCACGCCGACATCATCCGCGAGTCGCTGGACGGCGCGAAGAGCATGGGCTGAGCCCGTCGGCGGTGGGGCCTGAGCCCGTCGGCGGTGGGGCCGCCGGGCAACCCCCGGGGCCCCACCGCCGCATCCCTCCGCCGCCCACCACCCCGCCCTCAGACCCGTCCGACGAGCGTGAACCCGGCCCCGCCGACCGCGCCGCGGACGGCGGCCTCCTCCAGGGGCTGCGCGGAGGCGACGGTGACCCGCCCGCTCGGTGCGTCGGCGACGACGTCGATGACTCCCGGCAGGGCGGCGATCCCGGCGCTGACCGTCCTCTCGCAGTGGCCGCAGCTCATCCCGTCGACGGTGAACACGGCGGATACGACGGTGGTGGACATGAGGGTGCCTCCATGGGCGTTCCGGTGGATGGGCCGACCGCGGATCGGCCCGCGGTCGGCTCGACCCACGACACCGGATTCCGGCGGCCGGTCCCAGGGACACGCCGTACGGGTGACACCATCGAGCGGTTCCGGGAACCGGGCGCACCCCGTGTCCGACAGGGGGCGGCGAACGTGACGTCCGCCACTTGTCCGAACCGTGGCTCCGCCTCCTTCCGTCCTCCAGGTGCAGACCCCGTCGCGTGGCCGGCCCCGGCCGGGCCCGGCCGCCCCGACCGCCGACCCCGCACTGGAGCCGTACCGCAATGTCCATCCTGGCCCCGCCCCACGCCCGACCGGACACCACCGCCTTCCTCCCGCCCCAAGCCGCGCCGCCCACCGGGCCCACCCCGCCCAGCGGGCCCACACCGCACAGCGACTCCGGCCTGCGCCGCGACTCGGCGCGCCCCACCGGATCCGCGCGCCCCACCGGCCGCGCCCGCCTCACGGCTGCGAGCACCCGTTGAGGGCGCTCACCCGGTTCCGTCCCCGCAGGCGCCTGCACGGCGTTCTCGCGCTGGCGGCCGTCGCGGCCCTGACGGCCGGTCTGCTGTGGTGGCAGCCGTGGAGCGGGCGGGGCCACGGGTCGGCCCCGCTCGCCTTCACCACGGCGCCCGGCGGCTCAGCCCGGTTCGGCACCGGCGAGCACCTGTACCGCTACAAGGTGCGGGTGGAGAACGGGATCGCGGAGAGCCCGGAGCAGTTCGCCGCCGAGGTGGACGCGATCCTGGGCGACGTGCGGCACGGCTGGGCCGCCGACGGTACGGCCGCCTTCCAGCGGGTGCCCGCCGACCCGGTCGACTTCACCGTCTACCTGGCCACCCCCCGCTCCACCGACCGGATCTGCGGCCAGTACGGGCTGGACACCGGCGGCTGGGTGAACTGCGGCGTCACCCACCAGGTCGTCATCAACCTCAAGCGCTGGACCGAGCTGTCCGAGTTCTACCAGGGCCGGCCCGAGCTGTACCACGCGCTGGCGGTCAACCACGAGGTCGGCCACATCCTCGGCAACGGCCACGTCGACTGCCCGGGCCCGGGCGCCCCGGCGCCGGTGATGATGCAGCAGATCAAGGGCCTGCACGGCTGCGTGCCCAACGGCTGGCCCTACTCGGACACCGGCGCCCTGCTCACCGGCCCGCCCGTGCAGGCCCCCACCAACGCGCCGTGATCCGGGGCGCGGGTCCGCGGTCTCCCACCCGGTAGCGGACCGCCCTCCCGAAACGCGGATAATCCTGGTCGGACCGGACGCCGCCCGCACCGCGCGCCCGGTCCCGATCATGTCCGTACGCGGTGCCGGTGGAGGAGGAACGTTGAACGGTGTGCCCGGCGGGGAGAGCCTGGACTGGCCGGTGCTGCTGGAGGCCGCGGAAGCAGCCGCCCGGGCGACCACGGGCCGGGGGAAGGTCGCGGACTACATCCCGGCGCTGGCCACCGCCGATCCGGAGGCGTTCGGCATGGCCGTCGCCACCGTCGACGGCGAGCTGTACGGCGTCGGGGACTGGGAGCAGCCGTTCTCCATCCAGAGCGTGTCCAAGCTGTTCTCCCTGGCGCTCGCGGTCGCGTACGGCGGCGACGCGCTCTGGCGGGGCGTGGGTCGGGAGCCGTCCGGCAACCCGTTCAACTCCCTCGTGCAGTTGGAGACGGAGCACGGCATCCCGCGCAATCCGTTCATCAATGCGGGCGCCCTGGTGGTCACCGACCGCCTGCAGACGCTGACCGGTGACGCCTCCGGCGCGGTGCGGGAGTTCCTGCGCCGCGAGTCCGGCAACCCCGGCCTCGACACCGACCCGGTGGTCGCCGCCTCCGAGGCCGAACACGGCCACCGCAACGCCGCCCTGGCGCACTTCATCGCCAGCCACGGCAATCTGGAGAACCCGGTCGAGACCGTCCTGGAGCACTACTACGCCCACTGCGCGCTCACGGCCGGCTGCCGGGACCTGGTCCTGGCCGGTTCCTTCCTCGCCCGCTACGGCGTGCGCGCGGACGGCACCCGCCTGGTGTCGCGCAGCGAGGCGAAGCGCCTCAACGCCGTCATGCTCACCTGCGGCACCTACGACGCCGCGGGCGAGTTCGCCTTCCGGGTCGGCCTGCCGGGCAAGAGCGGCGTCGGCGGCGGCATCCTCGCCATACTCCCCGGTCGCGCCGCCGTCTGCGCCTGGGGCCCGCGCCTCGACCAGGCGGGCAACTCCGTCGCGGCGGTCACCGCCCTGGACACCCTGACCACGCTCTCCGGCTGCTCCGTCTTCTGAGCAGCCCGCACCACCCACGCCCGAGCACCCGGGCGCACGAGCAGAGCACCCGGGCCCACGGGCACCCGGGCCCGCGAGCAGACCACCCGGGCCCGCGACCACCCGCCCCCTCAAGCGCCGGGGCCCCGGTCGTCCGCACGACGACCGGGGCCCGCTGCCTCGCCGCGCCGACGGCTACTCCACCGTCACGCTCTTCGCCAGGTTGCGCGGCTTGTCCACGTCCCGCTTCAGGGCGACGGCCGCGTGGTAGGCCAGCAGCTGCAACGGGATGTTGAGCAGCAGCGGGTCCAGCTCGGGCTCGCTCTTGGGCACCAGGATGCAGTGGTCCGCGAGGTGTTCCTCCGGGCGGCGGTGCGCGACGGCGAGGACGCGGCCGTGGCGGGCCTTGATCTGGTCGAGGGAGGTGAGGTTCTTGTCGAGCAGTTCGTCGTCGGGGACGAGCGCCACGGTGGGCAGTTCGGGGCTGATCAGGGCCAGCGGGCCGTGCTTGAGCTCGCTCGCCGGGTAGGCCTCGGCGTGGATGTAGGAGATCTCCTTGAGCTTCTGCGCGCCTTCGCGGGCGACGGGGTAGCCGCGCACCCGGCCGATGAACATCATGCCCGTCGACTCGGCGTACTCGGCGGCGATCGCGGCGATCGCCTCGCTCTGGTCCAGCACCTCGCGGATCTGGTCGGGCAGGGCCTGCAGGGCGGAGACGATCCGGCGACCGTCGGCGGGCGACAGGTCGTGGATCCGGCCGAAGTGGAGGGCGAGCAGGGCGAAGGCGACCACGGTGGAGGTGAAGGCCTTGGTGGAGGCGACCGAGACCTCCGGCCCGGCGTGCAGGTAGATGCCGCCGTCGCACTCGCGGGCGATGGCGCTGCCCACGGTGTTGACGACGCCGAGCACCCGGCCGCCCTTGCGCTTGATCTCCTGGACGGCGGCCAGCGTGTCGTAGGTCTCGCCGGACTGGCTGACCGCGACGTACAGGGTGTCCGCCTCGATGACGGGGTTGCGGTAGCGGAACTCCGAGGCGGGCTCGCTGTGCGCGGGGATCCGGGACAGTTCCTCGATCAGCTGCGCGCCCATCTCGCCCGCGTAGTAGGCGGATCCGCAGCCGAGGATCTTGACCCGGCGGATCTCGCGCAGCTCCCGTGCGTCCAGGTTGAGGCCGCCGAGGTGGGCGGTGGCGAAGCGCTCGTCGAGCCGGCCGCTCAGGGTGCGCTCGACCGAGCCGGGCTGCTCGTGGATCTCCTTGAGCAGGAAGTGCTCGTAGTCGCCGGTGTCGTAGGAGTCGACCTCCCAGTCCACGGTGGACGGCTGACGGTGCGTGGTGCGGGCGTCCGCGGTGAAGGTGCGGAAGCCGTCGGCCCGGACGGTGGCCAGCTCGCCGTCCTCCAGGTGGACGACCTGGCGGGTGTAGCGGACCAGCGCGGAGACGTCCGAGGCGGCGAACATCTCCTTCTCGCCGATGCCCAGCACGATCGGGCTGCCGTTGCGGGCGACCACGATCCGGTCCGGCTGCTCGGCGTCGAGCACCGCGATGCCGTACGTGCCGACCACCTTGCCGAGCGCGGCCCGGACGGCGTCCTCCAGTTCGACGCCCTCGGTGACGTGCGCGGCGATCAGGTGCGCGAGCACCTCGGTGTCGGTCTCGGAGCGGAAGACGGCGCCGTCGGCGGTGAGCTTGGCACGCAGTTCGTCGGCGTTCTCGATGATGCCGTTGTGGACGACGGCGATCCGGTCGGCGTTGTCCAGGTGGGGGTGGGCGTTGGCGTCGCTGGGGACCCCGTGGGTGGCCCAGCGGGTGTGCCCGATGCCGGTGGTGCCCTTGAACCGGGCCGGTACGGCGGCGGCCAGGTCGGCGACCCGGCCCTTCACCTTGCGGAGCTTGATGCCGCCGCCGCGTCCGGTGACGGCGACACCGGCCGAGTCGTAGCCGCGGTACTCCAGCCGGGCCAGTCCCTCCAGCAGGAAGGGGGTCGCGTCCTTGGGGCCGATGTAGGCCACGATTCCGCACATGCGTGGACTCCTCGTTGGTAGTGACGGGGCGGCGGCGCTCAGCCGTAGACGATCCGGCG
This sequence comes from Streptomyces sp. NRRL S-350, assembly GCF_000719705.1. Taxonomy (GTDB): domain Bacteria; phylum Actinomycetota; class Actinomycetes; order Streptomycetales; family Streptomycetaceae; genus Kitasatospora. Next base: position 81,109 of record NZ_JOHO01000019.1, read on the forward strand.
CAGCTGGCGGGCCGAGAGTTCCGGCGCGGCGACGCGGCGCTGCGGGAGCTCCTCGGCGAGCCGCGCGAAGATCCGTTCGTTGGTCAGACCTCGTGCCTGCAGCTCGGTGTGGCGGCGGCGCACGTACTCCTCGGTGTTCTCGGAGAAGTACGCCAGCACCTCCGCCACGACCCGCGCCGCCTCCCGGGGCCCGAGCGGGCTGGTCCGGGTGAGGTGGGCGAGGAGGTCTTCGTGAGGGTGGGGTGAGCTCGGCACGAGTGAGGAGCCTAGGTGGGGCGGACCGCCGGAACCAAAGTTCCTGCCCGAAATCGGGCAGACTTTACGACTTTCAGCTCAGCTTCCCGCAGAAACCGCGCTCGGCGGCCCTCCGATCCCCCCTGCCGTCTTCACTCCGACCCTTGTAGCGGCATCGGCTCCACACGTAGCGTGATCCCCTGATCACGAAGCGGAAGACCGGAGGCGTGCTGATGTGCGGGATCACCGGATGGGTCGCCTTCGAACGGGACCTCACCGCCGAACGGGACATCCTCGACGCGATGACCGCCACCCAGCGCCGCCGCGGCCCCGACGCCGGCGGCGTCCTGCTCCAGCCGCACGCCGCCCTCGGCCACCGCCGGCTCGCGGTGATCGACGTCGAGGGCGGCGCCCAGCCGATGACGGTCGAGCGGGACGGCCGACTGCTGGCCGCGCTCACCTACAGCGGCGAGGTCTACAACCACCGCGAGCTGCGCGCCGAACTGCAGGCGGCCGGGCACCGCTTCCGCACCAGGAGCGACACCGAGGTCGTGCTGCGGGCCTACCTGGAGTGGGGCGAGGGCCTGGCCGAACGGCTCAACGGCATGTTCGCCTTCGCCGTCTGGGACGCCCGGCGCGAGGAGCTGCTGCTGGTCCGCGACCGGATGGGCGTCAAACCCCTGCACTACCACCCCACCCCCGACGGCGTGGTCTTCGGCTCCGAGGTCAAGGCCCTGCTCGCCCACCCCGCCGTCCGCCCCGCGGTCGACCTGGACGGGCTGCGCGAACTCCTCGGCTACACCCGCACCCCCGGACTGACCCCGTACCGGGGCATCCGCGAGGTGCGGCCCGGACACGTCGTACGGGTGCGGCGCGAGGGCGTGTCGGTGCGCCGGTACTGGGCCCTGGAGGCGCGCGAGCACACGGACGGCCTGGCGGCCACCGTCGCCACCGTCCGGGCCCTGCTCGACGACATCGTGCACCGCCAGCTCGACGCGGACGTCCCGCTCTGCTCCCTGCTCTCCGGCGGCCTGGACTCCAGCGCCGTCACCGCCCTCGCCGCCCGGCTCCTGCGCACCGCCGGAGCCGGCCCGGTGCGCTCCTTCTCCGTCGGCTTCGCCGGCCAGGGCGAGGCCTTCCACGCCGACGCCGTCCGGCAGACCCCCGACGGCCCGTACGCCCGGCTGCTCGCCCGGCACGTCGGCGCCGACCACAGCGTGGTCGAACTGGACGGCGCCGAGCTCACCGACCCCTCCCAGCGCTCCGTCGTGCTGCGCGCCCGCGACCTGCCGAACGGCGTCGGCGACATGGACGTCTCGCTGCTGCTGCTCTTCCGGGGCGTGCGCCGCCACTCCACCGTCGCCCTCTCCGGCGAGTCCGCGGACGAGCTCTTCGGCGGCTACCGCTGGTTCCACGACCCGGCGAGCATCGCCACCGAGGACTTCCCCTGGGCCGCCGCCCTCACCCGCATCGCCGGCGCGGGCTGCGGCCCGCGCGAACAGCTGCTCGACGCCGACCTGCTCCGCAAGCTCGACCTGGACGACTACCGCCGGAGCAGCTACCGGGAGGCGATCGCGGAAGTCCCGCACCTCCCGGGGGCCGACCCGCTCGAACGGCGGATGCGCGAGATCTCGTACCTCAACCTGACCCGCTTCGTCTGCATCCTGCTCGACCGCAAGGACCGGATGAGCATGGCCAACGGGCTGGAGGTGCGGGTGCCGTTCTGCGACCACCGGCTCGTCCAGTACGTCTTCAACACTCCGTGGGCGATGAAGAGCTTCGACGGACGGGAGAAGAGCCTGCTGCGCGCCGCCGTCCGGGACGTCCTGCCCGCGGCGATCGCCGACCGACCGAAGAGCCCGTACCCGGTGACCACCGATCCGCACTACCCCGCGAAGCTGCGCTCCGGCCTCGCCCGGCTCGCCGCCGCGCGGACCTCCCCGGCGCTCGGCCTCCTCGACCGGCGGCGCCTCGCCGACGCGCTCGCCCCGGACACCGACCCGCAGACCGTCCGGCTGGGTGTCGACCTCGCGCTCGACCTGGACGCCTGGCTGACGGAGTACCAGGTCACGCTGGAGCTCTGACCCCGGCACCGGCCGGCGCGGCGGTCCGGGCGCGCGGGCCGCCGCGCCGCCGGGTGATCATCGGGAACCATCCCGCCGCGCCCGGGCGTCGCAGTGTGCGGTAGCGTCGCCGACACCTCCCGAATGGCGGGCGAAATCACGGTTTCCCGCCCCCGTGCCGTCAGGATGGGAGCGAACCGTTCACCTCGATCCGCCGGGGGATCCCGCCATGCAGCCGCGAGTCTTCGCGATTCTCACCGCCGTGCTCCTGGGCGTCCTGGGCCTCGGGTCGGTGGCCGTCACCGACTGGTCGCCCGCGGCGGCCACCGCGACCCCGGCCCCCGCCGGGGCCCAGCCGGCGGCAGCCGGCACCGGGGGCCCCGCGAGCGCCGCCCCGACGGGCGATCCGGCGGTGTGGACCCGCTCGACCCTGCGCAACAAGATGATGGCCGAGATGGAGGCCACCGATCCAGGCGTCGCCCTCGCCGACCTCGACAAGATCACCAAGGAGAAGCCGTACACCGTGCGCTTCTGCCACCCGATCGCGCACGAGCTCGGGCACGCGGCGGTCAAGCGCTTCAACGCGGACTTCCAGAAGGTCATCTCGTTCCCGCACGAGACCTGCGCGGCCGGCTACCTGCACGGCGCCGTCGAGGAGATGCTCAACGCCTCCACCCAGCCCGAGGTCGACCTGCTCAAGCTCTGCGCGCCCAAGAACAGCGGCCCCTGCATCCACGGCGTCGGCCACGGCACGATGTTCGTCGCCAAGCAGGACGTCACCAAGGCCCGCGACCTGTGCAACAAGTTCACCACGGACCAGAACCGGATCCGCTGCTCCGAGGGCCTGTTCATGCAGCTCTTCGGCCCCGACGAGGAGGACGAGCAGGCCAAGGCCAACCTGCCCGCCGACAAGCTCGCCCAGGACCCGCTCTACCCCTGCAAGGACCAGCCCTCGCTGTTCCAGTCCGCCTGCTTCTTCTACGCCCCGACCTTCTACCTCTCCTCGCACGACTACCCGAACCACCCCGAGGTCTACGCCGACGCCCTGAAGTGGTGCCTCAACGGCAAGGCGAGCGGCGGGGCGGTGGACTGCAGCCGGGGCGTCGGCTCGCGGACCATGAAGTACAACCTCGACCGCGAGGACTGGGCCGCCCAGCAGTGCGCCACCGCCGCGGACGGCTGGCAGCGCAAGGCCTGCGCCGAGGGTCTGGTCAGCTACTACACGGTCAACTACACCGACGGCGGCGCGGCCGGACGGCTCTGCGCCAAGATCACCAACAAGGAGATGCAGAGTTACTGCCGCTCGGCGGGCGGCCTGTCCGGCTCCCTGGACTGATCACGTCCGATCCCACCGGAAGAGGCCCGCGCCGCACGGCGCGGGCCTCTTCCGTAGGATCACCGGACCACCGGGTGCGCCGAGGACGCCGCGCCTTCCCCGGCCCCCCTGGAGCACGCCCGCCATGACCACCGAGGACACCGGCGCCGAAACCCCTCGCACCGAGGACTTCCCCGCCGAACACCCCCTCGCCGAGGACTTCTCCGCCGAGGACTTCCGGGCCGCCGCCCACGCCGCCGCCGAGCTGGTCTCCGACTACCTCGCCGAACTCCCCGGCCGCCCGGTCTGGCAGCCGATGGACGACGACGCCCGCCGGGCCCTGCTCGACGCCCCGCTGCCCGCCGGCGGCCGCCCGCTCGCCGAGCTGCTGGCCGCCATCGGGCAGGACGTCCTCCCCCACCCCATGGGCAACGGCAACCCGCGCTTCTTCGGCTGGGTCAACTCGGCCCCCGCCCCCGCCGGAGTGCTCGCCACCCTCGCCGCCGCCGCGATGAACCCCAGCTCGGCCGGCGGCGACCACGCCGACGTCCACCTGGAGCGCGCCGTCGTCCGCTGGATCGCCGAACTCGTCGGCTTCCCGCACCCGGCCGGCGGCGGACTGCTCACCTCCGGCACCTCGATGGCGACCATCGTCTGCCTCGCCGCCGCCCGCGACCGCGCCGCCCGCCGAGCCGGCCGGGACATCCGCGAGGACGGCCTGGCGGGGCTGCCCCCGCTGGTCGGCTACGTCACCGGCGAGACCCACTCCTGCGTCCGCAAGGCCGCCGAACTCCTCGGCCTCGGCAGCAGGCACCTGCGCACCGTCGCCACCGGCCCCGACGGCCGCCTGGACACCGCCGACCTGCGCGCCGCCGTCGAACGCGACCGCGCGGCCGGCCTGCTGCCCTTCCTCGTCGTCGCCTCCGCCGGCACCGTCGGCACCGGCGCCGTCGACGAGTTCGGCCCGATCGCCGACCTGTGCGAGGAGCAGGACCTCTGGCTGCACGTGGACGGCGCGTACGGCGCCTTCGGCCGGCTCGACCCGGCCATCGCCCACCGCTACGCCGGCCTGGAGCGCGCCGACTCGCTCGCCCTCGACCCGCACAAGTGGCTCGGCGTCCCGGTCGACTGCGGCTGCGCCCTGGTCCGCGACACCGACGAGCTGCGCGCCACCTTCAGCCTCGTCCCGTCCTACCTGCGCGACGAGGCGGCGGGCGCGCTCGGCTGGTTCTCCGAGTACGGCACCGAGCAGACCCGCCCGTTCCGGGCCCTCAAGGTCTGGGCCACCATCGCCCACCGGGGCCGCACCGGCCTCGCCCGGGACATCGCCCGGTGCACCGACCTGGCCCGCCGCCTCGGCGAACTCGTCCGGGCCGACGATGAGTTGGAGCTGCTGGCCGAGGTCCAGACCTCGATCGTCGCGTTCCGACACCGCGCCTCCGGACTGGACCCGGCCGCCCGCGACGCCCTCAACCGCGACCTGCCCGCCGCCGTCCAGCGACGCGGCCGCGTCTTCGTCACCGGCGCCCGCCTCGGCGAGCACGAGATGCTCCGCGCCTGCCTCCTCAACGCCGCGACGACGGAGGACGACCTGCGCCTCCTCCTCGCCGAAGTCAAGGACGCGGCCCGCGACCTGCTTGCGTAACAGCCCCGCGACAGCCCCGAGCGGACCGTAACCACCTGGTCACGGCGGCTACGCGGTCGGGAAACACCGGTCGGGCACGGTGGTGGCATGGAGCACTCGAAGCCTTCCCTCCACCGTGTCCCCGGCGCCCGACGCACCCACCGCTGGCGCCGGGACACCGTCGAACTCGCCGCCGTCTTCCTGTCCGTCACGGCGGCCGACCTCATCGCCAAGGTCGTCGTCCACGGGCCCGACGGCCCGGTCGTGGTGGGAGCCTCCGCGCTCGCGCTGCTCGCCACCGCCCTGCTCCACTCCTGGTGGTCCCCGCACGCACCGCCCCCGGCCACGCTCTGGCGGGTCCGCGCCACGGTCCTCGCGCACACCCACACGACCCTCGCCGACCACCGGATCACCCTGCTCTCCGTCCACCCCACGACCGACGAGCTCTTCCTGCACACCCCCCGGTCGCTCACCACGGCCGACCTCGCCACCCTCCTCACCACCACGGGCCACACCGTCGAGGACCTGCCGACCCGGATCGCCTGATCCACACCTCGGCCACCACAGCGGCGATGTGACGGTACGTCAGGGCGTGCCGGGGTCGTTCGGGTGCGGTTCGAGCGGGGTCACCACTGCGGCCATCCACGGCCACATCGGCAGGCTGCCGAGCACCGCCTCCCGCAGCTCCGCCTCGTCGGCCGCCCGCCAGACGCCGATGCTGCGCCGCTCGCCGACCGGGCGCCACAACCGGGCCAGATGGCCGGTCGCAGCCAGTTCCCCGGCCCGGACGGCCTCGGCGGCGCGCCGCCGCTCGACCTCCTCCGCGGGGGTGCCCTCGGGAATGGCGGTGGTGATCTCGACCAGGAACTCGATCACGGTCATGCTCCCTTCTCGCCCCCTCGCCGCTTGCCCCGCCTCTCGCCCCCTCATGGTCGGCCCGCCGCCCGCCCGCCGCCACGACCGGCCCACACCCGTGGGCCGGTCGGGCGAAATCGAGGGCGATCTCCCGCGGGCGTCCGCCGACCGGGGGCGCGCCGCCCCCCGAGGGCGGGCTCCTCCCCGTGGACGGCCGGACGAGCGCCGCCCACCGATCCCCGCGCCCCACCCCCGGGAGTACCGCCATGCACCGCAGCACCGCGGCCGACGAGACGATCCTGCGCGGCGTCCTCGACGGCTGGAAGGCCGCCGTCGACCAGCACCGGCCCGACCGGGCCGCCGCCCACTTCACCGAGGACGCGATCTTCCAGGGCCTGCACCCCTACAGCGTCGGACGGGCCGGTGTCGCCGCCTACTACGACGCCCAGCCCCTCGGCATGACCGCCGACTACCGCGTCCTGGAGACCAGACGACCCGCCGAACACCTCGTCCTGGGCTACCTGAGCGTGGACTTCGCCTTCACCGACCGGCCCACCCTCACCGTGCACCTCGGTGTCCTGCTCCAGCGGACGGGCCAGGGATGGGCGATCGCCCACTACCAGGTCTCCCGGCTGGACCAGCTCCCGTCGACGCCCTGAGGCCTGCCGCGGCGCCCCCCGCCCCGGCCGACGGTATCGGGCCTTCACCGCGACCCGGACGGCGCAGCGAACCTGCCGGTCCGCTGCGCCGCACTCCGACGCGAGCGCAGGTCAGCCCCGGTCGTCCGGCTGGATGACGCAGGCCGAGTTCGCGAGCATCGAGCCGAAGCCGCCGAGCAGGGTGCCGACCACGTTCCGGCAGGCGGCGGCCTCCTGCGGGGTCTTGGGGCCGTGGTTGTCGGCGGCCGCGGCGGGCTGGGCGAGGGCGAGCGGGGCGGAGAGGAGCAGCGCGCAACACGCGGCGGCCAGTGCGGACTTCCGGGCGAACGTCAGGACAGGCATGGGGAACCCCTTCGGAGACGGTGGGACCGGCGGAAAAGCCGAGCCATCCCTATCCGAGGGGGTTCCCCCACTCACGGATTCTGGGCCATCCGTGAGCGTGTCCGGGTCAGCGGCCGGAGGTGGTCTCCTCGTCGGCGATCCGTTCCACGGCCCGGATCGCGGCGGCGAGTTCGGTCACGCCGTGCTCCTTCAGCACCCCGTAGTGGTCACCGGCCAGGTCGACCACGGTGGGCGGGGCGGCGGAGTAGCCGCTGCTGCCCTCGATGAAGGAGTAGTCGTCGCCGGCCGCCTTGAAGACGGTCACCGGCGCGGACAGCCGCCGCTCGGCGAGTTCGCGGAAGCTGTACTCGAACTCGTAGGTCTCCCCGACGATCCCGGTGATCCGGCGGATCACCTCCTCGTCCAGGTCCGGCAGCAGCCGGTGTACGGAGGCGACGAAGGTGTCCTCGTCCGTCGTCTCGGCCAGGCAGCGCTCCAGCTCGGCCCCGCCGATCCGGCCGGTGAACACCCCGAACAGGATGGTCACGTAGGCGGGGTCGGCGTACGAGGCCTCGCGGCCCCACTGCCGGCCGTCGTCCCGGCGCACCTGCGGGTTGCCGGGGCAGATCAGCAGCAGGCGCTCCACCCGCCGGCCTGCCTGTTCCAGTTGCCAGGCCGCCTCGAAGGCGACGCGGGCGCCGAAGGAGAAGCCCCACAGCGTGTACGGGCCCTCGGGCTGCACCCGGCGCAGCTCGGCGACGTCGGCGGCGGCCATCTCCCGGATGGTCGGGTACGGCGTCTCGCCGTCGTTGATGCCGTGCGCCTGGATGCCGTAGAAAGCCCGCCCGTCGCTCGCCTCGCGGCCCAGCAGCCGCAGGTTCATCGGGTAGCCGCCCAGTCCGGGCCAGCAGAACACCGGTCGGCCGGAGTCGCCCGGGTGCAGCGGGACGAGCCGGGAGCCGGCCGCGTCGGCCCTGCCGTCGCCGCCCCCACCGGCGTCTCCACCCTCACCGCCGTCACCGCTCCTGCCGCGCGCCCGCTCGATGCGGGCGGCCAGGTCGCCCAGCGTCGGGCACTCGAACAGCACCTGCAGCGGGAGCGTGACGGCGAACTCGCGGTTGATCCGGTGGACGAGGGCCACGGCGATCAGCGAGTTCCCGCCGACGGCGAAGAACTCGTCCGCGACGGACACGTCCTCGTAGTTCAGCGCCTGCCCCCAGGCCTCGGCCAGCCACCGCTCGTCCTCGGTGCGCGGGGCGACGTACGCGCTGCGGGCGTCGGCCGTGCGGACGGCGTCCGAGGCGGCCAGCGCCTTGAGGTCGACCTTGCCGTTCGCGGTGAGCGGCAGGGCGTCCACGACCAGCACCCGGTTGGGGAGCATGTAGTCGGGCAGCAGGTCAGCGAGTTCGTCCTTGATGATCTCGGCCGGGCCCTTCATGTGGACGGCGTCCTCCTGCATGCCCTCGCTGCGGATCTGCTCCTCGCTCACCCTGCCGCCGAGGAAGAAGTACGACGGGCCGGTGGCGATGCCGTGGCCGGCGAGGATCTCGTCGATGCGGCGCGCGGCGGGCAGCGGGTGGCCGGTCCTGGAGCTGTAGCCGGAGGACATGAAGCCCAGGCCCCGGCCGTTGCGCTGCAGGTGGTGCAGCTTGGTGCCGAGCGCGATGTACTCCAGCCACTCGTGCGGCGCGCGGCTGACGGCGGTGATGCCGAACGCGGCCCGGGCGTGGACGGACTGGTTGATCGCGATCACGTGCCGCGACTCCACCACGGCGTCCGCGACGTGCGCCAGCGCGCCGTCGGCGTACCGGTAGAGGCCGCCGGGCAGGCCGTCCACCCGGCCGTCGTGGACCTGGACGTACAGCTCGGTGCACTCGGCGCGGGGGGCGCCGCCGTTGCGGACGACCGTGAAGCTGCCCAGGTAGTGGTCCTCCGCGGCGACGTCCAGCCGGTCCTTGACCGCCGGGTCGAGGCCGAGCGGGCGCACGTCCAGCCCGTACTCGGGCAGCACCTCCTCGAGGACGCCGAGCATGTGGCCGGTCTCGAACTCCAGCACCTCGCGGATGTTGTTCTTGTACACCGGCTCGATGGCGCCGTGCTTGCCGGAGAAGTGCAGCGTCAGGTACGCCTCCTCGCGGGTCTCGGCGGCCGCGATCCGGATCAGGCTGTGCTCGACGGGGTGGTAGTAGTACAGCCCGGCCGCGAGTCCGTCCAGGCCGCCGGTCTCCAGGTACAGCTGGGTGGCGTAGAGCGCGCCGGGCGAGGCGTACGCGTACTTGGGCAGCAGCCGCTCGTCGCTGTGGAACTGGCCGAACCACCGCAGGACGCGGCCGAGTTCGGGGAAGCTCAGCAGCGCCAGGTCCCGGCCGAAGGTGTCGGCGGGACGGGGGGCGAGCAGCGCGGCGAGGTCGTCGCGGGTGACGGGGCCGCCGTCGTAGAAGCGGTAGGTCTTGCGGGCGAAGGTCTCCCGGCGCTGGGTCCCGCTCTCGCGCCGGCCGGGCAGCTCGACCCGTTCGCGGCCGGCCAGCTGCCCGCGGTCGCGCACGCCGGGGTCGGACAACTGGGCCTTGACCTGCAGCTTGCCGACCTTGGACTGGTGGTGGCCGCCGTGGTTGCCCTGGTCCATCAGCGCGGCCTCGCGGGGGTCGAGCTCGACGCAGGCGACGAGGTCGTGGTGGCCGGTGCGCTCGTCCGCGGTGACGACCGCGGCCGAGCGGCGCACCCAGGTGTGCTCCTCGATCGCGCGGGCGATCTCGTCCGGCTCGACCCGGTAGCCGCGCAGCTTGACCTGGTTGTCGGCCCGGCCGACGAACTGGATGGTGCCGTCGGCGTTCCACCGCACGAGGTCGCCGGTGCGGTACAGCCGCTCGCCGGGGGTGAACGGGGACGGGACGAACCGTTCCTCGGTCAGCTCCGGGCGGTGCAGGTAGCCGCGGGCCAGCTGCACACCGCCGATGTACAGCTCACCCACGCCGTCGGCGCCGACCGGCGCCCGGTTCTCGTCCAGGATGTGGCACTGGGTGTCGTCCACGGGCCGGCCGATCGGCACCGTGCCGGCGCCGTCGCCCGGTTCGGCGGGGTCGACGACGTGCGCGGTGGCGTTGATCGTGCACTCGGTCGGGCCGTACAGGTTGACCAGCGAGGCGGCGGGCAGGGCCCGGCCCACGGCGCGGGCGAGCCGCCGGGACAGCGCCTCGCCGCCGGAGAAGACCCGCGCCAGGCTGGTGCAGTCGGCGAAGCCCTCGGTGTCCAGCAGCGCCTGCAGCAGGGTGGGCACGCACTGCAGCGCGGTCACGCCGTGCCGCCGCACGGTGGCGACCAGCGCCTCCGGGTCGCGGTACAGGCCGGGCGTGCCGGCCACCACACGGGCGCCGACCGCCGGGGCGAGGATCTCCCACTGGGCGGCGTCGAAGCTCATCGGGGTCTTCTGCAGCACGGTGACCCCGGGGTCGAGGTGCCCGGCGCCGAGCATCCAGCGCAGCTGGGAGACCACCGAGCGGTGCTCGATCATCACGCCCTTGGGGCGGCCGGTGCTGCCGGAGGTGTAGATCACGTAGGCCAGCGCCTCCGGCGCGGCGCCGTCCGCGGCCACCGGGTTGGTCTGCGGCGCGTCGTCGGGGGTGGCGACCACCGTGCCGGCCGGGGCCAGCGCGGCCAGCCGCCCGCGCAGGTGCTCCTGGGTGAGCACGATCCGGGTGCCGCTGTCCTCGATCATGTAGCGGAGCCGGTCCTCCGGGTACTCGGGCGACAGCGGCAGGTAGCCGGCTCCGGCGTACAGGACGCCCCAGACTCCGGCGACCAGTTCCACGGACGGCTCGACGTGGAGGCCGACGCAGGTGTCTGCGCCGGCGCCCAGCCGGCGCAGGTGCGCGCCCAGTCGCCGGGCGGTCCCGGCCAGTTCGCGGAAGGTGAGGCCCCGGCCCTCGCCGATGACGGCCGGGGCGTCGGGCCGGGTGCGCACCTGCCGGTCGAGCAGGTCGGTGAGCGCGCCGCCGGCCGGGGCGCGGCGGGCGTGCGGGACGGCGGGGGTGGCGGCGGAGACGGACGGGTCGATGCGCATGGGAAGTGCCTTCGGTGCGGGGTTCGGGGCCCCGGCGGCCTGCTCGCCAGGAGCGCCGGGTTCGTGATCCACCGTCGGCGGCCCGTTGTCCCACCCGCATGAGGCCGCGGTCCGGACCTTTCGCGGCCTCGTCCCGGCGCCCCCGGCCGCCCTGTCCCGGCCCGGGGGCGCCCTGTCCCGGCCGGGGGGGTGCGCGCAGGCCCAGCCCAGGGGCGCGCGGTCCCGCCCGGGGGGCGCGCGGTCCCGGCTCCGGTGCGCCGCCGTCCCGGGTGCGTCCCGGACATTCGTCCGTTCACGATCACGTAACCGAGCGGAAGCGAGCCCTCGGTAGCGTCGGTGGCATGACGGCATCCCGCACTCGCCCCGAACGGCTCTGGCACCGGCCCTTCCGCAGGTCCGACCGCAGGTGCGCGGCGCCCGACGGCCAGGCCACCCGGCTGCTCGCGCTGACCGGCCCGGTACGGGTCGCCCGGTCGCACCCCCCGTCGCCCTCCCTCCCCGAGCGTCCGGCCGGCCCGGCGCCGGAGGCGCCGTCCCGGCTGTCCCTGCCGGACGGGACGGAGCTGCTGCTGCGCGCCGCAGGGCCGGCCGACAAGGCGGCTGCCCTGGCGATGCACGGCCGCTGCTCCCCCGCCTCCCTGCGGCTGCGCTACCACGGCCCGGTCCGCGACGCCGACCGCCACCTCGACCACCTGCTGGACGCGCGGCACGGCCGCAGCCTGGCCGTGGAATCCCCCGACGGGCGGATCCTCGCCCTGGGGCACCTGATGTGGGACGACGGCGAGGCGGAGCTGGCCGTCCTGGTCGAGGACGCCTGGCAGCGGCACGGCCTGGGGCCGGCCCTGCTGCGGCGGCTGGCGGCGATGGCCGGGGCGGCCGGGATCGGGACGGTGTACGCGGTGACGCACGCCGCCAACACCGGCCTGATCGCCGCGATGCGCCGGTTGGAGGTGCCGCTGGACTTCGACGCCGAGGGCGGCACCCTGGTGATCACCGCGACGCTGGGCGCCGGGTACCCGGCCGCCCACACCCGCCACCCGGGCCGCTGATCATTTCTTCACCAGATCCTCACCCGGGCACCCCGGGAACCCGGCGGCCCCGGTGGAGCGTCGTCAAGGGATGAAGGGTCGCTCCGTACACCGCCCTCCTCGACGGGCCGTCAGCAGCCCCCTCCGCCGCGTCACAGCAGGCGGCGCGGGGTCCGGATCGTCCGGTCGGGCGACGGAGTCGGTAGGCTGACCCCCGTCCCCGCCGCCCGACGGCCCGTTATCCGGCCCGGGTGGTGCCGCAGCAAGGAGGAACCACTGAGCATGGCAGGCACCGAATCGGAGCCCACAGGCGCACGCGACGCCTCGCTGCCGGCCCGCGCCAAGATCGCGGTCACGGCCGGCCGGGTCGCCGCCGCCGTGTCGCGCAAGGCCGGACGCGGGAGCGGCTCGGTGATCGGCGGCAAGGTCGCCCTCAAGCTCGACCCCGACCTGCTCGCCACCCTCGCCGACCACCTCGACGTCGTCCTGGTCAGCGCGACCAACGGCAAGACCACCACCACCCGCCTGATCGCCGAGGCCCTGCGCGCCGCCGGCCCGGTGGTCTCCAACGCCCTCGGCGCCAACATGCCGGCCGGCATCACCTCCGCCCTGGCGGGCGGCACCGAGGCCCGCTTCGGCGTGATCGAGGTCGACGAGAAGTACCTGGCGACGGTCGCCCGCGACACCCGCCCCAAGGCGATCGCCCTGCTCAACCTCTCCCGCGACCAGCTCGACCGCGCCGCCGAGACGCGGATGATGGCCGAGAAGTGGCGCGAGGGCCTGCAGGACAGCGAGGCCGTGGTCATCGCCAACGCCGACGACCCCCTGGTGACGTGGGCCGCCTCCTCCTGCAAGAAGGTGGTCTGGGTGGCCGCCGGACAGGCCTGGAAGGAGGACGCCTGGTCCTGCCCCGCCTGCGGCGGCGTGATGCAGCGCCCCGGCGACGACTGGTTCTGCCAGGACTGCGGCTTCCGCCGCCCCAACCCGCACTGGGCGCTCCAGGGCACCCACGTGATCGACCCGCAGCGCGGCGCCTGGCCGATCCAGCTGCAGCTGCCCGGCCGCGCCAACCTGGCCAACGCCACCAGCTCGGCCGCCGTCGCCGCCGTGTTCGGCGTCTCCCCGCAGATCGCCCTGGAGCGGATGCGCTCGGTGACCGCCGTGGCCGGCCGCTACGACGTGGTCCAGTACCAGGGCCGCGACATCCGGCTGCTGCTGGCCAAGAACCCGGCCGGCTGGCTGGAGACCTTCTCGCTGATCGACGGCCCGCCCGCCCCGGTGATCCTCTCCGTCAACGCCCTCGACGCCGACGGCACCGACACCTCCTGGCTGTGGGACGTCGACTACGAGCGCCTCGCCGGGCACCCGGTCTTCGTGATGGGCCAGCGCAAGCTGGACCTGGCCGTCCGCCTCGAGGTCGCCGGACTTCAGTTCCACGTGGTCGACACCCTGGAGCAGGCCGTCCGGATGGCCCCGCCCGGCCGGATCGAGGCCATCGCCAACTACACCGCCTTCCAGCAGCTGCGGAAGGCCGTGGCCGGCTGATGCCGCGCCCGCACGCCCACCTTTACGCGACGGAAGGCCTTCGAGGATGAGTGAGAGCAGCCTGCGCGTGGTCTGGGTCTACCCGGACCTGCTCAGCACCTACGGGGACCGGGGCAACGCCCTGGTCGTGGAGCGCCGGGCCCGCCAGCGCCACCTCAACGTGACCAGGATCGACGTCCGCTCCGACCAGGCGATCCCCACCAGCGGTGACATCTACCTGATCGGCGGCGGCGAGGACCGCCCGCAGCGCCTGGCCGCCGAACGCCTGCGCGCCGACAGCGGCCTGATCCGGGCCTCCGAGAACGGCGCGATCATCTTCGGCGTCTGCGCGGGCTTCCAGATCATGGGCCACGAGTTCATCAACGACCTCGGCGAGCGCGAGCCCGGCCTCGGCCTGCTCGACGTCTGGACCGCGCGCGGCGAGGGCGCCCGCTGCGTCGGCGACGTCCTGGCCGACGTCGACCCCCGGCTCGGCCTGCCTCAGCTGACCGGCTTCGAGAACCACCAGGGCATCACCCACCTCGGCCAGGGCGTCCAGCCGTTCGCGAACGTCAGCGTCGGCCGGGGCAACGGCACCGGCGACGGCACCGAGGGCGCCTGGCGGGACACCGTCTTCGGCACCTACCTGCACGGCCCCGTCCTGGCGCGCAACCCTGCCGTGGCCGACATGCTGATCAAGCTGGCACTGGACGTCAACGCCCTCCCGCCGGCCGACACCACCTGGTACGACGCGCTGCGCGCCGAGCGCATCGCCGCCGCGACGCGCCCCGCCTAGTACGCCCGACCGCCCCGCCCGGGTGCCCGCCATGCGGTCACCCGGCCCGCGGGCGGCCCCGGACGTACGACAATGGGGCTGCCTACTGCACACCCTCCTCGGCAGCAGGCCGCATTTCCGCGCGGGGGCGCCGACGGCGCCGTCCCCGCGTCGGCTCCTGCCCGGCCGGACCAGGGGTCGTATGCTCGACACCACGGCCGATTCGGGACGTTCCGTCCTGATCGGCCGCTCCTTCACCCCACGGCCACCTCCCCGCCACCCCGGCGCGGGAGCGCCCCGTCACGGTGACGGCTCGTCGTCCCAGCCTGTGGTCCGGCCGTTCCTCGGTTCTGCTCGGGAGTTGCAAAGCTAATGCGTATCGGAGTGCTGACCAGCGGCGGTGACTGCCCCGGACTGAACGCGGTGATCCGTTCCGTGGTCCACCGCGGGGTGGTCGACCACGGCGACGAGATCATCGGGTTCGAGGACGGGTGGCGCGGGTTCCTGGAGGGCCACCACCGCCCCCTGACCCTGGACTCGGTGAGCGGCATCCTGGCCCAGGGCGGCACCATCCTCGGTTCCTCCCGGGTCCAGCCCAGCCACCTGCGCGACGGCGTGGAGCGGGCCAAGAAGTACTGCTCCGACCTCGGCCTGGACGCCGTCATCCCGATCGGCGGCGAGGGCACGCTGAAGGCCGCCAAGCTGATGAGCGACGCGGGCCTGCCGATCGTCGGCGTGCCGAAGACCATCGACAACGACATCGCCGCCACCGACGTGACCTTCGGCTTCGACACCGCCGTCTCGGTCGCCACCGACGCGCTGGACCGGCTGAAGACCACCGCCGAGTCCCACCAGCGGGTCATGGTCGTCGAGGTCATGGGCCGGCACACCGGCTGGATCGCGCTGAACGCGGGCATGGCGGCCGGTGCGCACGCCATCGTCGTCCCGGAGCGCCCGTTCCACATCGACAAGCTGACCGCCGTCGTCCGCGAACGCTTCGACCGCCAGAAGAAGTTCGCCATCGTGGTCTGCGCCGAGGGCGCCAAGCCCGAAGCCGGCACGATGCACTGGGAGGAGGGCACCAAGGACATCTACGGCCACGAGCGCTTCACCGGCATCGCCACCCAGCTCTCCCGCGAACTGGAGCACCGCCTCGGCAAGGAGGCCCGACCGGTCATCCTCGGCCACACCCAGCGCGGCGGCACCCCGACCGCCTACGACCGGGTGCTCGCCACCCGCTTCGGCTGGCACGCCGTCGAGGCCGTCCACAAGGGCGCCTTCGGGCACATCACCGCGCTGCAGGGCACCAACATCAACCTGGTGCCACTGGCGGAGGCCGTCGCCGAGCTGAAGACCGTCCCGCAGGAGCGCTACCTGGAGGCCGAGACGGTCCTCTGACCTCCGCCCTCACCCGAACACCCGAACACCCGAACACCCGACGGCCCCCGACCCGCCCGGCGGTTTCCGGCGGTCGCCGTGGCACGCGGTCGGTCGTCCGGGCGCGAGGAGTTCGACCGGACGCTCGGCCGGGGTTTCCCGGCCGAGCGTCCGCGTCTCAGAACCGGGCCGGGAGGTCGGTCGCGGCGCTGAAGCTCTTCCGGTCACCGACCACCGGGCCCGCTTCACCGCCGGGCAGCCCGAGCGCCGCGCGGTACCAGCCGGCGGCTTCCGGGAGGCGGGCGAGCGGGCCGGGACCGGGCGGGCAGGCGGCGAGCCGCCAGATGTCCTCGCTGCGGTACCAGTGGTCGCGGGCGACCAGGCCGAACTGCCGCTCGGAGACCCGGCCGGGCGCGGCGGCCAGCAGCCGGCGGCACTCGTCCCACGGCACGTCCGGGCCCTCCGGGGCGGCCAGCAGGCCGAGGTCGGCCAGCGCGGCGACCAGGTCGCCGCTGCGGACCGGGTCCGGGTGGGAGGCGTGGTGGACGCCGGGCGGTGCGGCAGGCCCGTCCAGGGCGAGCGCGGTGATCAGCCGGGCCAGGTCGGTGCGCTCCACCATCGAGAGCCGGGCCTCGCCGCCCTCCCAGCGGACCGGCACCCGGCGGACCACTTCGGCCAGGGCGGGCACCACCCAGCGGTCGCCCGTCCCGGTCACCAGACCGGGGCGCAGCACGCACGCACCGGTGTCCAGGGCGTGGCGCTCGCCGAGCAGGCGGGTGCGGCTGGCCTCGGACAGCGGGGCGGGCGGCACCTCGTCGACCGCGATCCCGGCGTGCGGGCCCTCGCCGTAGACGGCCGCCGTCGAGAGGTGGACGATCCGGTGCACCCCGGCGCGGGTGGCGGCCGCCATCAGGGCGGCCGTGCCCCGGACGTTCACCGCCTCGCACTCCTCGGCGCCGCCGTCGACCCGGGCGGCCAGGTGGACGAGCACCGTGGCGCCCTCGCAGAGGGCCGCCGGCGCCGCCGCGTCGGCGAGGTCGCCCGGCACCCAGGCGGCGCCCCGGCCGGCGCTCTGCGGCACCCTGCGGGCCAGCGCGCGCACCCGTGCGCCGCGGGCCACGAGTGCCGCGAGGACCGCGGAACCGATGAAGCCGGTCGCCCCGGTCAGCGCGACCGTGGTCCGCGCCGCGGCGCTGTGTTCCGTCGCCATGCCTGGGGCCTCCCTGCCGACCGGTCGGTCAGTCTAGCCAGCGGGCCGCCCGGTGGGGAGAGCCCGGACGGAGGGGGTGGGGGCACGGGCCGAGGTAAGGCCCACCTAGGCTGTGTGCCAAGCAAAACGGGCGAACCGGACCCGGTCCCGGGGCCACGAGGACGGAAAGCAGGACCCGCCGATGGGCGACGGAATGTCAGGAATGCACCACCACGGCGGGATGACCCAGCTGGGTCCGTTCAGCTTCTCCACCATGTGGACCTGGTCCCCGGACTGGGTGTTCCTGCTCGCCGGGCTGGTCGTCCTGGGCCTCTACGCGGCGGGCGTGGTCCGGCTCCACCGGCGCGGCGACCGCTGGCCGATCGGGCGGATGGTCGGCTGGGCGGCCGGTGTCGCCAGCATGCTGGCCGTCACCTGCACCGGGCTGAACGACTACGGCATGGTGCTGTTCAGCGCGCACATGATCCAGCACATGGTGCTCTCCATGCTGACGCCGATCCTGCTGCTGCTCGGCGCCCCGATCACGCTGGCGCTGCGGGCGCTGCGCCCGGCCGGCAAGGGGCGCCCGCGCGGGCCCCGCGAGCTGCTGGTGGCACTGCTGCACAGCCGGTACGTCCGGGTGGTCTCCCATCCGGCGTTCACCATCCCGTTGTTCATCGCGAGCCTGTACGGGGTCTACTTCACCCCGCTGTTCGACACCCTGATGCAGTACCGCCTCGGGCACGTCTTCATGATGGTGCACTTCCTGTTCACCGGTCTGGCGTTCTTCTGGCCGATCATGGGTGTGGACCCGGGCCCGCACCGCCCCGGCCACGTCATGCGGATCATCGAACTGTTCATGGGCATGCCGTTCCACGCGTTCTTCGGGGTGGCGGTGATGATGGCCGGCCACCCGCTGGTCACCACCTTCACCGCGGCGGGCGCGCCACCGGGGACGAACCTGCTGGAGGACCAGAAGCTGGCCGGCGGCATCACCTGGGCGTTCGGCGAGATCCCGACGGCGATCGTGCTGATCGCCCTGGTCTACCAGTGGATGGGCTCCGAGCAGCGGCACGCCCGCCGTCGCGACCGCGCCGAGGAGCGTTCCGGCGACGCCGAGCTGGAGGCGTACAACGCCTACCTGGCGTCGCTGCACAAGGGCGACCGGCCCCGGGGCGCGGGCCCGGCGTCCGCGCCGGCCGCGTCGACCGCGCAGGGCGCCCAGACGGCTGCTGCCGCCGCGCCGACCGTCCCGGCGGCCGAGGCGGGCTGAGCCCGGCCCCCGGCTCCGCCGCCGGAACCCCCGTTCCCGGGAACCCCCGTTCCGCCGCCGGAACCCCCGTTCCCGGGAACCCCCGTTCCGCCGCCGGAACGGGGGTTCCGCCGTTTCGGGCGCGCCCTGGAACGGCGGTTCCGCCGTACGCGTTCGAACGGATATGCACGTCCTGCTGACCGCCGCCGCCCTGCTCTGCGGGTACGGCCTGCTCTGGCTGCTCGGCTTCCTCGGCCTGGCGCTGCACCAGATCCGTCGGCCCGTGCCGGTCGGCCGCGACTACCTGGTCGTGCTGGGGGCCGCGCTGGACGGCTGCGAGCCCGGGCGGACCCTGGCGGCCCGGCTGGACGCCGCGCTGGAACGGTTCGCCGCCGAGGAGGCCGCCGGGTACGCGCCGCTGGTCCTGGTCACCGGCGGGAAGGGCCCGCACGAGGAGTGCACCGAGGCCGCCGCGATGGCCCGCTACCTGATCGCCCGGGGCGTCCCGGCCGCGCGGATCCGGCGCGAGGAGCGGGCCGTGAACACCACCGAGAACCTCCGTTTCAGCGCCGCCCTGATGACCGCCGAGCGCCCCGGCTACCGCTGCACGGTCGTCACCAGCGGCTTCCACACCGTCCGCTCCGCGCTCGCCGCCCGGCGGGCCGGCGCCCCCGCCGAGGTGCTCGGCGCGGACGGACCGCTCGCGCACGGCCCGTACCTGCTGCTGCGCGAGGCCGTCGGCACGGCGCTGGCACTGCTCGGCCGCGCCTGAAGCTCCCGAAGCGCCTGCGCACCGGAGCATCCGACGCTCCCGGCGCCCCCGGCGCGTCGGGCCGCGGGACGCGTTCGGAGCACGGCGGAACGCGGGAAGGCCCCCGGGTCCGTTCTCACGGACCCGGGGGCCTCCCGGTGGTTCTGCTCGATCCGATCCGATCCGACCCGATCCGGCTCGGCTGGCTCAGCCGGCTGAGCTGGTCCAGCCGGTTCAGCCGAGGTTGGCGAGCGCCTCGTTGAAGGTCTTGGACGGACGCATCACGGCGGCGGCCTTGGCCGGGTCCGGCTGGTAGTAGCCGCCGAGGTCGACCGGCGAACCCTGGACGGCGATCAGCTCGTCCACGATGGCCTGCTCCTGCTTGGTCAGCACCTCGGCCAGGCCCGCGAAGGCCTGGGCCAGCTCGGCGTCGGCGGTCTGCTTGGCCAGCTCCTGGGCCCAGTACAGGGCCAGGAAGAAGTGGCTGCCGCGGTTGTCGATGCCACCGAGGCGGCGGCTCGGCGACTTGTCCTCGTTGAGGAAGGTGCCGGTGGCGCGGTCCAGGGTGTCGGCCAGCACCTGGGCGCGGGCGTTGCCGGTGCTGGTGGCCAGGTGCTCGAAGCTGGCGGCCAGGGCGAAGAACTCGCCCAGGCTGTCCCAGCGCAGGTAGTTCTCCTTGACCAGCTGCTGGACGTGCTTCGGGGCGGAGCCGCCGGCGCCGGTCTCGAACAGGCCGCCGCCCGCCATCAGCGGGACGACCGACAGCATCTTGGCGCTGGTGCCCAGCTCCAGGATCGGGAAGAGGTCGGTCAGGTAGTCGCGCAGCACGTTGCCGGTCACCGAGATGGTGTTCTCGCCGCGGCGGATGCGCTCCAGCGAGAACCTGGTGGCCTCGACCGGGGACTTGATCTCGATCTGCAGGCCGGTGGTGTCGTGCTCCGGCAGGTACTGCTTGACCTTCTCGATCAGCACCGCGTCGTGGGCGCGGGTCTCGTCCAGCCAGAACACCGCCGGGTCGCCGGTGGCGCGGGCGCGGGTGACGGCCAGCTTGACCCAGTCCTGGATC
This sequence comes from Streptomyces sp. NRRL S-350, assembly GCF_000719705.1. Taxonomy (GTDB): domain Bacteria; phylum Actinomycetota; class Actinomycetes; order Streptomycetales; family Streptomycetaceae; genus Kitasatospora. Next base: position 101,202 of record NZ_JOHO01000019.1, read on the forward strand.
GGCAGGTCCTTGGTCTGGCAGGCGCGGAAGATGTCGCCCGGCTGGACGGCCTGCTCCAGCACCACGTTGCCCTCGGCGTCGACCAGGCGGACGGTGCCGGCGGCCGCGATCTCGAAGGTCTTGTCGTGGGAGCCGTACTCCTCGGCCTTCTGCGCCATCAGGCCGACGTTCGGCACCGAGCCGATGGTGGCCGGGTCGAGGGCGCCGTTGGCGCGGCAGTCGTCGATGACGGCCTGGTACACGCCGGAGTAGCTGCTGTCCGGCAGCACGGCGAGGGTGTCGGCCTCCTGGCCGTCCGGGCCCCACATGTGGCCGGAGGTGCGGATCATGGCCGGCATCGAGGCGTCGACGATGACGTCGCTCGGCACGTGCAGGTTGGTGATGCCCTTGTCGGAGTCGACCATGGCCAGGGCCGGGCCCTCGGCCAGCTCGGCCTCGAAGGAGGCCTTGATCTCGGCGCCCAGGTGCGGCACGCCGTCCAGGCCGGCCAGGATGCCGCCGAGGCCGTTGTTCGGGTTCAGACCGGCGGCGACGAGGGCCTCGCCGTACTTCGCGAAGGTCTTCGGGAAGAAGGCGCGCACGACGTGGCCGAAGATGATCGGGTCGGAGACCTTCATCATGGTGGCCTTGAGGTGCACCGAGAACAGCACGCCCTCGGCCTTGGCGCGGGCCACCTGGGCGGCCAGGAAGTCGTTCAGGGCGGCGGCGCGCATCACGGAGGCGTCGACGACCTCGCCCGCCAGCACCGGCACCTTCTCGCGCAGCACGGTGGTGGTGCCGTCGGCGCCGACCAGCTCGATGCGCAGGGCGCCGTCCGCGGCGATCACGGTGGACTTCTCGGTCGACCGGAAGTCGTTCTCGCCCATGGTGGCGACGTTGGTCTTGGAGTCGGCCGACCAGGCACCCATGCGGTGCGGGTGGGTCTTGGCGTAGTTCTTGACCGACTGCGGGGCGCGGCGGTCCGAGTTGCCCTCGCGCAGGACCGGGTTGACGGCGCTGCCCTTGATCTTGTCGTAGCGGGCGCGGACGTCCTTGTCCTCGTCGGTCTGCGGGTCGTCCGGGTAGTCCGGCAGGGCGTAGCCCTGGGCCTTCAGCTCGGCGACGGCGGCCTTCAGCTGCGGCACGGAGGCCGAGATGTTCGGCAGCTTGATGATGTTGGCGCTCGGGGTCTTGGCCAGGTCGCCCAGCTCGGCCAGGGCGTCGCCGATCCGCTGGGCCTCGGTCAGGTACTCCGGGAAGCTCGCGATGATCCGCCCGGCCAGAGAGATGTCGCGGGTCTCCACCCGCACACCCGCGGTCGAGGCGTAGGCCTGGACCACCGGCAGGAACGAGTAGGTCGCCAGGGCCGGAGCCTCGTCGGTGTGCGTATAGATGATGGTCGAGTCAGTCATCGGTACTCCGCTTCACGTCTCCAACGTCTTGACGTCAAGATATCTCGTCACGGGCCCCTCGCTCCACCTCCCCCCGCTCCGGGGCACGCGCCGGGCGCGTCCGGGGCGCTCCGGGGGCCTCGGCGCGGGACGGACTCCACGCTCGTCCGAGAAGCGGCGCGAGGCAACCGGGCAGCCCTGGGACAGTGGTGTAGTCCACTCGGGTGAGCCGAACGTCAGGAGTGCGTCAACGCACCACCCCATTCGGTCAATGCCGCGTCAGGACCGGCGACGGGCGGGGCCGGCGGCCCTAGCGTCGAGACAGCAGTTCCGGCAGGCACCACCACCCCACTCGGGAGCATCCGCATGGCCCGCATCCGCACGGCCCGCGTCGTCTGGCACGTCCCCGTCACCATCTCCGGCACCGGAAGCACCACCGCCCTCCGCCTCTTCCGCCTCCGCGACGGCCGCCGCTGCGCGGTCGGATTCTCCAGCCCCGGGGCCCTGGCCGCCCTGCTCGGACCGGACCAGGCCTCCGCCGAGTTCGGCGAGCCCGCCCTGCGCGCCCTCGTCGCCCCGCTCGGGGTCGACACCCTGGTACTGGACCCGAGGCTGGTCGCACCGCCCGCCGCCCCGCCCGCTGCCGCCCCGCCCGCCGCGGCACCGGCCGGGCTGCCCGCCGTCCCTGCCGTGGCGAGCGCCCCGGCCGCGCCGCACCCGCCGACCCCGACCGCACAGCTCCAGCGCCGGTGACCGCCCCGCTCCGACTCGTCCCGGGCGGGCCGGCCGCCGAGGGCCACCCGCAGCCGGCCCGGCTCCTGCACGCGATCGCGCGGGTCAGCTACGGCCCGGTGCCGCTCGACTTCGACCGGCTCGCCGCCGAGTTCCCGGCCGTCCGCAGCGGCCTCGCCCTCGCCGGCGAGGCCGACCTGGAGCTCCGCCTCGCCTGCACCGGGCCCGAGGAGTTACGGACCGTCGCCGCCGCCCTCCACCGGGCCGGCGCAGCCAGGGTCCGCATCGACCTGGTCCTGCGCGCCCTCACCCCCGCCCCGGTGGCCCTGCGACCGGTCCCGTGAGCTGCGCCCCGGGGAGGAGCGGACGCGCCGCCGCGGGGAGCGTGCTCACTCCTCTCCGGGGCGCGGGTCCGGGTTGATCGCCTGGCCGTCGACGGGCTGGCCCCAGGCGTCGTCGCCGGCCGCGTCGACGCAGTAGCCACTGCCCTCCACGTGCCCGCCCGCGCCCCGGCACTGATCGGCGGTCACATCGCGGAGCCCGGTCGCCGCCGCCGGAGCAGCGGTGGCGGCCGCGGCACCGGCGGCGGTGAGCAGGACGGCGGACGCGGTCGTGGCGGCCACCCGGGCCAGCAGTGAGCGGTTCATGCGGACCACGACAGCACGGCCGCCGGCGCCCTGCGACCACAGGGCGCCGCCCGGGTGGCCGCCCCCGCGTGACCGCCCGGCTACCCCCGGGCGAGCGCGGCGATCGCCGCGAGCAGCAGGGCCGAACCCACCGGCAGGGCGGCCGTGACCGGCTCGCCGAGGAAGAGCACGCCGATCACCGCCGCGGTCGCCGGCTCCAGCAGCACCAGCACGGCCGCCATGGCGCCCGGGACGGCCGCCAGGCCGGTGAAGTACCAGCGGTAGGCGAGCAGGGTGGGCACCGTGCCGAGGAAGAGCAGCGCGGCCCCGGTCACCGCCGGTTCCCCGGCTGTCGGCACGACGCCCTGGACGGCCGCGAGCGGCAGCAGGCAGAGCAGGCCGGTGGTGAAGGCTCCGGTGCCGGCCCGGGCCGAGCCGCCGCGGGCCCAGAGGGTGAGGGCACTCTGGCCGGCGCCAGCGAGGACGGCCAGGGTGACGCCCAGCACCGGGCGTGGCCCCGCCGCCGGGGCGGCGACCAGCACGGCGAGGCCCGCGAGGGCCAGGGTCACGGCGGCGAGCGCGCGGCGGGTGAGGTGTTCGCCGAGCAGCAGGTGGGCGCCGAGGCTGGTGAGCACCGGCCCGGCGCCGATGGTGACCAGGGTGCCGAGCCCCAGGCCCGCGTAGTGCACGGAGCCGAAGTAGGAGCACTGGCTGACGGCCAGGCCCAGCCCGGTCAGCACGGCGGTGCCGCGCCCGGCATCGGTACGTCCGGCATCGGTACGTCCGGCATCGGTACGTCCGGTGCCGGCACGCCCGGCGTCGGTTCGCGCGGTGCCCCGTCGGGGGCCGGCCCGCCCGGCCCGGGGCGCGCCGGCCGGCAGCAGCGCCAGGCAGAGCGCCGCGACGCCGAAGCGCCAGCAGCAGACGGCCACCGGGCCGAGGCCGCTGGTGCGCATCAGCAGCGCGGCCACGGCGCCGCCCGCACCCCAGGCGACGGCGGCGGCGGAGATGGACAACAGGCCGTGCCGGAAGGGCGCGGCGGCGTTCGAGGTCATGCGTCGGTACTCCACGGTGAGGTGCCGGTTCGGGTCCGCTGGGTGCGCGGGCGGCAGTCATCGCCCCGGCTGCGGGCGGAGTCCCGCCGGCCGGGGTGGGTGGAGTGGGCCGCCCGTCAGCGGGCGGGCGGGGGGAGGATCACGTGACGCACGGGCCCAGCGTACGGCTCGCCGGTCATGCGATCACGATCTTTTCTCCGCCCGGCCGCGCCCCGTACCGTCGGCCTCGATCGGACCGCCCTCTCAGTGAAGGAGCAGCAGTGACGGACCAGTTGACGTACGACGAGATCGAGGCCGCCGGGCAGCGGATCGCCGGGCGGGTGCGCCCGGTGGCGGTGGCGCCGGGTGACGGCGGCGGGCGGGCCTGGCTGGCGCTGGAGTTCCTGCAGCACACCGGGAGCTTCAAGGCCCGCGGCGCGCAGAACTTCCTGCTCGCGCACGCCGAGGCGGGCACCCTGCCGGACGCCGGGGTGACCATCGCCTCGGGGGGCAACGCCGGGCTGGCCTGCGCCTGGGCCGCGCGTGAACTCGGCGTGCGGGCAACGGTGTTCCTCCCGGAGACGGCCTCCCCGGTGAAGCTGGCGCGGTTGCGCTCGTACGGCGCCGAGGTGCGCCTGGTGGGCCGGGAGTACGCGGAGGCGCTGGCCGCGTGCGAGGAGTTCGCGGCGGGCAGCGGGGCGCTGGCCTCGCACGCGTACGACCACCCGCTGATCGCCGCGGGCGCGGGGACGGTCCTGGACGAGATCCGCGCCCGGGTGCCCGGGCTGGACACGGTGGTGGTGTCGGTGGGCGGCGGCGGGCTGTTCGCGGGCGTGGCGGTGGCGGCCCGCGAGCACGGTGTCCGGGTGCTCGCGGTGGAGCCGGTCGGCAGCCGCGCCCTGAACGCCGCCCTGGCCGCCGGCCAGCCGGTGGACGTGCCGGTCGACTCCGTCGCCCAGGACGCGCTCGGCGCCCGTCGCGCCACCGCGCTGGCGGTCGGTGCCGCCGCGCACGAGGGCGTCCGCTCCGTGCTGGTGGACGACGAGGCCATCGTGCGGGCGCGCCGCCGGCTCTGGGACGGCCACCGGATCGCCGTGGAGTTCGCCGCCTCCACCGCCTTCGCCGCCCTCGACCAGGCCGAGGGGGAACGCGTCGCGGTGCTGCTCTGCGGCGCCAACACCGACCCGTCCGACCTGGCGAGCTGACGACCCGCCACCCCGCGCCGCACCCCCGCCCAGAGCCGCCGGCGGCCCGTCCCACTCCGGGTCGTCGGCATGCCTATGCGGTTTCCGCTATTTCTATGACCGGCCGGGCGGTCAATACTGCCCGACCGGCCGGTCATGCTCAATTCACGCTCAAATACTGGACTTACCCACAAGTAACGTAACAGACAACTGAACAGAATGCCTCCTACCTGCACGGATATCCGGCAAAGAAAGTAAACATTCAGTAATGAAATCTGTGCAGAGCTCTATGAATAGCCCTACTGTGTGGCAACTCTCCGCGCTCCGCCCACCCCGGAGCCCCCACACACAGAGAGATCGTCAATGGCTTCCCTCAACCAGATCTCGCCGCCCGGCCAGAGCGCCGGCTCCGAGTCCGGCACCACCACCCGGTCGCTCAACCGCCACATCGGGCTCGTCGGCCTCATGTGGGCCTCGGTCGGCTCGATCATCGGCTCCGGCTGGCTGTTCGGCGCGAAGAACGCCGTCACCACCGCCGGACCGGCAGCCGTCATCTCCTGGGGCATCGGCGCCGTCGCGATCGTGCTCCTCGCACTCGTGCACGCCGAACTCGGCGGGCTCTTCCCGGTCGCCGGCGGCACCGCGCGCTACCCGCACTACGCCTTCGGCGGCCTGGCCGGCATGTCGTTCGGCTGGTTCTCCTGGCTCCAGGCGGCCACCGTGGCACCGATCGAGGTCGAGGCCATGATCGGCTACGCCAAGGACACGCCCTGGGCCAGCGGGCTGCAGAACGCCAACGGCACCCTCACCACCAGCGGATTCATCGTCGCGACCGTGCTGATGGCGGTGTTCGTCGCGATCAACTTCCTCGGCGTGAAGATCCTCGCCCGGACCAACAGCATCACGACCTGGCTGAAGATCTTCGTCCCGCTGTTCACGATCTTCATGCTGGCGATCACCAGCTTCCACGGCTCGAACTTCACCTCGCACGGCTTCGCGCCGTTCGGCGCCAAGGGCGTGCTCGCCGCGATCAGCACCAGCGGCATCATCTTCGCGCTGCTCGGCTTCGAGCAGGCCATCCAGATCGCCGGTGAGAGCCGTAACCCCAAGCGCGACATCCCCCGCGCGGTGCTCGGCTCGGTCGCCATCGGCACCCTGATCTACACCCTGCTGCAGGTCGTCTTCATCGGCGCGCTGCCGGTCACCGCCTTCGCCGACGGCTGGGCGAAGCTCGACTTCCCCGGCATCGACGGCCCGTTCGCCGGCCTCGCCACCCTGGTCGGCCTGGGCTGGCTGTCCTACGTGCTGAAGGTCGACGCGGTGATCTCCCCCGGCGGCACCGGCCTGATCTACACCACCTCCACCTCGCGCATCTCCTACGGCCTCAGCCGCAACGGCTACGCCCCGCAGAAGTTCGAGCAGCTGGACAAGAACGGCGTGCCGTGGTTCGGCCTGATCCTCTCCTTCGTCACCGGCGTGATCTGCTTCCTGCCCTTCCCCAGCTGGCACGAGCTGGTCAACTTCATCACCTCCGCCAGCGTGCTGATGTACGCCGGCGCCCCGCTGGCCTTCGGCGCGCTGCGCCGCCGACTGCCCGACCGTGAGCGCTCCTACCGGCTGCCGCTGGGCGGCGTGATCTCCCCGGCCGCGTTCGTGGTCTCCAGCCTGATCATCTACTGGGCCGGCTGGGAGACCCTGTACCGTCTGGGCATCGCCATCGTGCTCGGCTACGTCCTGCTCGGCGGCTACGCCGTGTACGCGATCAAGAAGGGCCTGCCGAACGCGCCGCGCCTGAACTGGAAGTCCGCCCAGTGGCTGCCGGTCTACCTGCTGGGCCTGGGCCTGATCTCCTGGCAGGGCGGCTTCGGCAACGGCGCCGGCCGGATCCCGATGTGGTACGACATGGGCGTGGTCGCCGTGTTCGCGATCGCCATCTACTACTGGGCGATCCGGGTCGCCCTGCCCGCCGAGGCGATCGAGCGCGAGGTCGCCGACGTCGAGGTGGTCGACGCGGGCGGCCACTGACCCCCGGCACCCCCGCACGCCGAACCACTGACCCCACGAAACCGAGGAAGGGCCCGCCGGTGCGACCGGCGGGCCCTTCCGCATGCCTCAGAGGGCGAGCACCGTCCGCAGGGCCGCGCCGATCTCCGCCTCCGGGTCCGCCGCCGGGCCGGGCGAACGCCAGGCGACGAAGCCGTCCGGACGGACCAGCACCGCGCCGTCCGGGTCGATGCCGTGCAGCGCGGCGAAGTCCGTGCCCGGCTCCGGCGCCAGGTCGTCCTCCGCGCCGTCGCCGACCCGGTACGCGTCCAGCGGTACCGCCAGCCGGTCGGCCGCCCGCCGGGCGCCCGCGAGCCAGCCGCCGCCCTCCGGCCCGGTGAGCAGCACCATCGCCTGCTCGTACAGGTCCAGCGTGGAGAGCCGCACGCCCGCCCGCAGCAGCCACTGGTGCGGGGCGCGGCTGCCCGGCTCGCCCGTCGACTCGAACTGCTCGGGGACGACGGGGCCCGAGCTGTCCGCCCCGACCACCGCGCCCACCGGGTAGCGGTAGCCGAGCGCCACCGCCAGCACCCCGGCCTGCCGGCCGACGCCCGGCACCACGGCGTAGCCCGGGTGGCTGTGCTCGGCGGAGCGGGCCGAGGCGCGCTCGCCGGTCACCTGGGCGACCGGGCGGCGCTCCAGCCCGTACGTCTCCAGCAGCCGCGGCCCGGCCCAGCCGCACAGCACGGCGGCGAGCTTCCAGGCCAGGTTGTGCGCGTCCTGGATGCCGGTGTTGGAGCCGAAGGCGCCGGTCGGGGACATCTCGTGGGCGGAGTCCCCGGCGAGGAAGACGCGCCCGGCGCCGTACCGTTCGGCCACCCGCTCGGCGGCGTGCCAGGGCGCCCGGCCGGTCACCTCGACGTCCAGGTCGGGCAGGCCGACGGCGGTGCGGATGTGCCGTTCGCAGCGCTCGTCGGTGAAGGCCTCCAGCGGCTCGCCGTGCTCCGGGTGCCAGGGCGCGTGGAAGACCCACTCCTCCTGGTTGTCCACCGGCAGCAGTGCGCCGTCGGCCTCCGGGTTCGTCAGGTAGCAGGCGATGAAGTGCCGGTCGCCGACGACCTCGGCCAGCCGCTTCGCCCGGAAGGTGATGCTGACGTTGTGGAACAGCTCGCCCTTGCCGGTCTGGCCGATGCCCAGGCTCTCGCGGACGGGGCTGCGCGGACCGTCCGCCGCGATCAGGAACTCCGAGCGCACCACCCGCTCCTCGTCGGTCTCCCGGCTGCGCAGCACCGACGTCACGCCGTCGGCGTCCTGCTCGAAGGAGACCAGCTCGGTGCCGAACCGCAGGTCCCCGCCCAGGTCCCGGGCCGCGCGCAGCAGCACCGGCTCCAGGTCGTTCTGGCTGCACAGGCACCAGGCGCTGGGGCTGAACCGGGCCAGCCGCCCGCCCGGGTCGATCTCGCGGAACAGCCACTCCTGCTCGGCGCCGGTCAGCGAGGGGGCCTGCAGGATGCCGTGGTTGGGGGCGAGGACCGACGCGGCCTCGCGGATCGCCGGCTCGATCCCGGCCACCCGGTACAGCTCCATCGTGCGGACGTTGTTCCCTCGTCCGCGCGGGTGACGCGAGGTGTCGGCGTGCTTCTCGACCAGGAGGTGCCTGACCCCGAGCCGGCCGAGGAAGAGTGAGGCCGACAGCCCCACCAGCGAGCCGCCCACGATCAGGACCGGTACCCGGTCGTCAACCTTCGGATTCATCAATCGCTCCACCCTGTAAGGGGATTCCGCGGCCCGGCGACTGGGCTCGGCGCCGCCCTCGACGGGCCCGCGCAGCCGGGGGCCCCGCTCTTCCATCCCCCGCCCGAGGGGGCCTGCGGCGCCCCTTCGCCCGGATGGCCCGCAAATCTCGCGCCGCGCCCGCTGCGCCGCCCACGATCGACCTCAGGCCTGGCGCCGACTGCCCGGGCCGACCGCCGTCGCACCGCCTCCCAGGCCGGGGAGCACCCGCCGGGCACGGCCGACACGGCCCGCAGCGTGCGGCCCAGAGCAGAAAGTGGATCATGACAACTCTGTCCGAACCCCAGCCGAAGCAGCACGCCGAGTCCGACACCCGGCTGCGGGTGGTGCTGATGCTGGAGATCCAGGACGGCGCCCAGCAGCGCTTCCTCGACGTCTACGAACAGCTGCGCCACCAGGTGGCGTCGGTCCCCGGGCACGTCAGCGACCAGCTGTGCCAGTCGATCAACGACCCGCGCCAGTGGCTGATCACCAGCGAGTGGGAGGACCAGGAGACCTTCCTGCAGTGGGTGGACAGCCCCGCCCACCGCGAGATGGTCAAGCCGATGCACGGCTGCGTGAGCGACAACTTCCGCTCGCTGCGCTACGCCGTCCTGCGCCAGACCTCGGCGGCCGGCTCGACCGGCACCCGCGCCCCGATGGAGGTGCCGCCCGGTCTGCCGCGCACCTCGCCCGCCGGGCACATGGGCCCGCCGAAGGCCGACCCGGGCCCGGACGGCGTGATTCGCCACGCGCTGACCTTCACGGTCAAGCCCGGCACCGAGCCCGAGGTGGCCCGGATCCTGTCCGGCTACACCTCCCCCAAGGCCGAGGTCGACGAGCACACCCGGCTGCGGCGCACCTCGCTGTTCATGCACGGCAACCGGGTGGTGCGGGCCGTCGAGGTGGTCGGCGACCTCGGCGACGCGCTGCGCCACGTGGCGATGCAGCCCGAGGTGCGGGCCGTCGAGGAGGCGATCAACCCGTACCTGGAGGAGGCCCGCCAGCTCGGCGACCCGCAGGCCGCCCGCGCCTTCTTCGCCAAGGCGGCGCTGCCCGCCAAGCACCAGGCGATCGCCAGCTCCCCCGCCTCCGGCCGCCTGCACCGGCACGCGGTGCTCTACCCCGTCCGCCCCGGCCAGGGCCAGGCGGTCGCCGAGCGGCTGGCCCGGTACGACAACCTGGCCACCGCCGACCCGACCGGTCCGGTCGCGGCGGGCACGGTCTTCCAGCGCGAGGACGTGGTGGTGCGCCTGGTCGACCTGCGGGTGCCGGCCGAGGCCGACCCGGCGGCCGCCCTCGGCGTGGCGGACGAGCGGGAGGCGGCAGCGCTCGCCGGCCTGCTCGACCTCGGCCCGCAGGGCGACCTGCGCTCCGTCGCCGGGCTCAGCGCCTTCCTCGCCGCCCGCGCCATGAACCCGGTCACCGACCGCAGCTCCAGCGAACCCCAAGCCAACTGACGGTACGTCAGCCCTCCCGGAGGAAGACCACCATGACCACGCAGTACCCACGGATCGTCAACGTCGACGAGGCTCCGGAGAACCGCCGCCGCGGCGGCGACCTGCGCGCCATGCTCACCCCGACCAGCTGCGGGGCGACCAGCGGCTTCATGGGGCTGGCGATCGTCCAGCCCGGCGAGCGCATCGGCGAGCACTACCACCCGTACTCCGAGGAGTTCGTGTTCGTCGTCTGCGGCGACCTGGAGGTGGACCTGGACGGGGAGGCCCGCCCGCTCAAGCCCAACCAGGGCCTGATGATCCCGATCAACATGCGCCACCGCTTCCGCAACGTCGGCGACACCGAGGCCCGGATGGTCTTCCACCTCGGCCCGCTCGCCCCGCGCCCCGAACTCGGCCACGTGGACACCGAGGAGACCGCCGCCTCGGGACCGCCGGAACACGCCAAGGTGGCCTCGTGACCCGGCGCGTCGCCGTCACCGGGATCGGTGTGGTCGCGCCCGGCGGGGTCGGGGTCCCGGCGTTCTGGGACCTCCTCACGGCCGGCCGCACCGCGACCCGGGGCATCACGCTCTTCGACCCCGCCGGGTTCCGCTCCCGGATCGCCGCCGAAGTCGACTTCGACCCGGCGGCCCACGGGCTGAGCCCGGAGGACGTCCAGCGGGCGGACCGCTACGTGCAGTTCGCGATGGTCGCGGCCGACGAGGCGATCGCCGACGCCGGCCTGGACCTCACCGCCGAGGACCCGTGGCGGATCGCCGTCTCCCTCGGCACCGCCGTCGGCGGCACCACCCGGCTGGAGCACGACTACGCCCTGGTCAGCGCCTCCGGCGCCCGGTGGGACGTGGACCACCGGCAGGCGGAGCCGCAGCTGCACCGGGCCTTCGCCCCCAGCACCCTGGCCTCCGCCGTCGCGGAGCGCACCGGCGCCCACGGCCCGGTACAGACCGTCTCCACCGGCTGCACCTCCGGCCTGGACGCGATCGGCTACGGCTTCCAGGCCGTCGAGGAGGGCCGCGCCGACATCTGCATCGCCGGCGCGTCCGACTCCCCGATCTCGCCCATCACCGTCGCCTGCTTCGACGCCATCAAGGCCACCAGCGAACGCAACGACGACCCGCAGCACGCCTCCCGGCCGTTCGACGCCGACCGCGACGGCTTCGTCCTCGGCGAGGGCGGCGCCGTCCTGGTACTGGAGGAGCTGGAGCACGCCCGACGCCGCGGAGCCCGGATCTACGGCGAGGTCGGCGGCTTCGCGACCTTCGGCAACGCCTACCACATGACCGGCCTCACCACGGAGGGGCTGGAGATGTCCCGGGCGATCGACCACGCGCTCGCCCACGCCCGGGTCGACCGCACCGACGTCGACTACGTCAACGCGCACGGCTCGGGCACCAAACAGAACGACCGCCACGAGACCGCCGCGGTCAAGCGCTCACTGGGCGGGCACGCCTTCGAGACCCCGATGAGCTCGATCAAGTCGATGGTCGGACACTCGCTCGGCGCCATCGGCGCCATCGAGGTGGTCGCCTGCACCCTGGCGCTCGCCCACGGTGTCGTGCCGCCGACCGCCAACTACGAGACTCCGGACCCGGAGTGCGACCTCGACTACGTGCCGCGCACCGCGCGCGAGCTGCCGCTGAGCCACATCCTCTCGGTCGGCAGCGGATTCGGCGGATTCCAGTCCGCCGTCGTGCTCAACAGAACGGGGTGAGTTCCATGACGTCACGTCAGCAGAACCGTCGGGCGGTCATCACCGGCCTCGGCGTGGTGGCACCGAACGGTGTCGGGGCCGACGCCTTCTGGAAGGCCACCCGGCAGGGCGTGAGCGTCCTCGACCGGATCTCCCGCGAGGGCTGCACCGGGCTGCCGCTCAGGATCGCGGGCCAGGTGCGGGACTTCGAACCGCAGTCCGCGATCGACAACCGCTACCTGGTGCAGACCGACCGCTTCACGCACTACGCGATGGCGGCCGCCGACCTGGCGGTCACGGACGCGGGCTTCCGGCCCGACGCCGACGACCCCTTCGCGGTCGGCGTGGTGACCGCGGCCGGCTCCGGCGGCGGCGAGTTCGGCCAGCGCGAACTCCAGCAACTCTGGGGCCAAGGACCGAAGTTCGTCGGCCCCTACCAGTCCATCGCCTGGTTCTACGCGGCCAGCACCGGCCAGATCTCGATCCGCGGCGGCTACAAGGGCCCGTGCGGGGTGGTCGCCAGCGACGAGGCCGGCGGCCTGGACGCCCTCGCACACGCCGGCCGCGTGATCGAACGCGGCACCGACGCGGTGGTGGTCGGCGCCGCCGAGGCGCCCCTGGCGCCGTACTCGATGGTCTGCCAGCTCGGCTACCCCGAGCTCAGCCTGGCCGACCGGGCCGACCGGGCCTACCTGCCGTTCACCGCGCAGGCCTGCGGCTTCGCCCCCGCCGAGGGCGGCGCGATGCTGCTCATGGAGGACGAAGGGACCGCCCGGCGGCGCGGCGCCACCATCCGGGCGCACCTGGCCGGGCACGGCGCCACCTTCACCGGCGCCTCCCGCTGGGAGGAGTCCCGGGAGGGACTGGCCGCCGCGATCCGGATCGCACTGGACGAGGCCCGGCTCGCCCCCGAGGAGATCGACGTGGTCTTCGCGGACGCGCTGGGCGTACCGGCCGCCGACCGGGCGGAGGCGCTGGCCCTGGCCGACGCGCTCGGCCCGGCCGCCGAACGCGTCCCGGTCACCGCGCCCAAGGCCGGCACGGGGCGGGCCTACTGCGGCGCCCCGATGCTGGACGTGACCGCCGCCGTTCTGGCCATGGAGGACGGCGTCCTGCCGCCCACCCCCAACGTCACCGAGGTCTGCCACGACGTCGCCCTCGTCACCGGGCGCGCCCGGCCGGCCGAGCTGCGCACCGCCCTGGTGCTCAGCCGCGGACTCATGGGATCCAACTCCGCACTGGTCCTCCGGCGCGGCGAGCGCCCCTGAACCGCGCCCCGTCCTCCGGCCGGCGCACCTGCCGATCCACTGCCCGACGCGCCTGCCGATCGACTGCCCGACCCACTGCCCGACCCACTGTTTGACCCGCACTCGTTCCACTCCTGTTCCAGCCCGTTCCACCCCCGAGAAGGGACACCCCGTGAGCAACACCCTCAGCTATCCGGAACTCGCCGCACTGCTGCAGGCCCGGGCCGGCGTCACCGTCGAGCCGAGCGCCCTGGAGCGGCCGGGCGCGCAGTTCGACGAGTTCGGCGTCGACTCGCTCGGACTGCTCGGCGTCGTCGGCGAGTTGGAGAACCGCCACAGCCTCAAAGTCACCTCGGGCGCCGAGTCCGCCAAGTCCCCGGCCGAGTTCCTGCAGCTGGTCAACTCCTCCCTCTCCGCGAAGGCTGGTGCCTGAGATGTCCGGACACACCGACAACGAGATCGTCATCGCCGCACCGCTCGACCTGGTCTGGGAGATCACCAACGACCTGGAGAACTGGCCGGAGCTCTTCAGCGAGTACGCCTCCGTCGAGGTCCTGGAGCGCGACGGCGACCGCGTGCAGTTCCGGCTCACCATGCACCCGGACGAGAACGGCAAGGTGTGGAGCTGGGTCTCCGAGCGCACCACCGACAAGTCCTCGCTGGCGGTACGCGCCCGCCGGGTCGAGCCCGGCCCGTTCGAGTTCATGGACATCCGCTGGGAGTACGCGGAGGTACCGGCCGGCACGAAGATGCGCTGGGTCCAGGACTTCGCCATGAAGCCCACCGCGCCGGTGGACGACGAGGGCATGGTCGACCACATCAACAGGAACTCCCGGATCCAGATGCAGCTGATCCGCGAGAAGGTCGAGAAGCGGGCGGCGGAGCTGTGAGCGGGATGCACCGGGCCCTGATCGTCGCCCGGATGAAGCCCGAGGCGGCGCCGGACATCGCCGAGGTGTTCGCCGACTCCGACCAGGGCGAGCTGCCGCACCTGATCGGCGTGACCGGCCGCAGCCTCTTCCAGTTCGGCGACGTCTACCTGCACCTGATCGAGGCCGACCGCCCGCCGGGCCCGGCCGTCGCCAAGGTCGTCGGGCACCCCGAGTTCCGGTCCGTCAGCGACCGCCTGACCGCCTTCGTCCAGGCCTACGACCCGGCCACCTGGCGCGAGCCGAAGGACGCGATGGCGCGCGAGTTCTACCGCTGGGACCGCTGATCCCGCCCCGGACACCCCGGGTTCCGTTCTGGGCCCGCCCCCGGCCGTGTGCCGGGGGCGGGCCCATGTGCTGCCCCGGGCCCGGTGCCACTCCCGGTCCGGCACCGCTCCCGCCCTGGTACCGCTCCTGGCCCGGTACCGCTCCCGGCCCGGGACCTCTCCTGGCCGGCCCGTCCGAGGCCCCGGTCGCCGCGTCCGGCTCGGGCCGAGGGACAGAGAGAGGGTGCCGGTCGTCGGGGCGGTGCGCGTGGGTCCGCCCGGACCGCCCGCTTCACCCCAATCCACCGTTCACTCGAATCGCCCGGCCACCCGGGTGAACACACCCGGGACTCCACCCGAAGGGCTCACACTCCGTACCGGCGCTGCCACTCTCCGGTGGCAGGCCGCCTCAGGGTGGATGACGGTGGATCAGGCGCACTCCTCGCGAGTCCCCTTGCCCGGCACCGTGCCGGCAGTCGCGAGTCCGCGCGCCGGAAGGATCATCCTCATGCGTTCTGCACGCACGCTGCTCGCCGGGGCGGCCGTCGCCGCCGTCCTGACCGTCGGTACTCCCATGGCCTTCGCCGACGGCTCCTCCGACCAGGGCAAGAACCTCACCTGGCAGGAGAAGCAGGACAAGCCCGACAGCAAGAGCCCCTCCGACAGCTCCTCGAAGGGCTACGACGACAAGAAGGGCGGCGCCGCCGCCACCGAGGAGCACAAGGGCTCGGACGAGCACAAGGGCACCGAGGAACACAAGGGCTCCGAGGAGCACAAGGGCACCGAGGCCAAGGACGAGGACCACAAGGCCCCGCACGGCGGCGTGCACACCGGTGGCGGCGGTCTGTCGCTGTCCGGCGGCGGGCTCGCCTCCGGCGCCGTGCTGCTGCTCGGCGGCCTCGGAGCCGGTGCCTTCGCCCTGCGCCGCGGCCGCCGCGCCTCCGGCGCGATCGCCTGACGCACCACACCGTGCTTCCGCCGCCTCCGGGCGCTCCCCCACCAGGGCGGGGCGCGCCGGGGGCGGCGGGCCGTCAGGGAACCGGTCGAGCGGAGGACGAGAATGACGGGCGGTCCCGCCTCTGGAATGCCCCGGCTGCTGCGCGCGGGGATGGGCGCGGCAGCGGTCGGGCTGCTGCTGATCTACAACTCGGTGGACACCGGGCCGAGCACGGACGCGGCGGCCACTCAGGCCGCTCCCCCGGCAGCCACGGCGTCGGCCGCCCCCGGGCCGGAGGCCGCCGCCGGGCCCGCGGCGGGCGCGGCGGCGCCCGGGGCCCCCGCGGCGCCGCCGCTCAAGCCCTCCAAGCCGACCCGGCTGCGGATCCCGCAGATCGCCGTGGACGCGCCGTTCACCGAGCTGACCCTCAACCCGGCCGGCCAGCTCAACGCGCCGCCGCCGGACGACAAGAACCTGGTCGGCTGGTACCGGGACGGCGTGACCCCGGGCGAGCGCGGCAGCTCCGTCGTCGCCGGGCACGTGGACACCACCAAGGGTCCGGCGGTGTTCCTGCTGCTGAGCCTGCTGGTGCCGGGCAACAAGGTCGAGGTGAGCCGCGCGGACGGCACCGTCGCGGTGTTCTCGGTGGACGCCGTCGAGACCTTCGCCAAGGACGCCTTCCCGGACAAGAAGGTGTACGGCAAGACACCCGACGCCCAGCTGCGGCTGATCACCTGCGGCGGCACGTACGACAAGAAGCGGCGGGACTACCTGGACAACGTGGTGGTCTTCGCGCACCTGGAGTCCTCGCACAAGGCCTGACTCGGCGTACGCACGACGACCGCCGGCCCCCTGGTTCCCCAGGGGGCCGGCGGTCGTGCCGGGTGCACGGCCCGGACGGCGGGGGTCAGCCGCGCACGGTGGCCTCGAAGGCGTGCAGGTAGGGGTTGACCGGGCAGACCTCGGTGACCGTCAGGCCGGCCTCCTCCATCAGCCGGACCATGCTCTCCTCCGAGTGCTTGGCGCCGCCCACGTTCAGCATCAGCATCAGGTCCATGGCGGTGGTGAAGCGCATCGACGGGCTGTTGTCGACCAGGTTCTCCACCACCACGACACGGGCGCCGGGGCGGGCCGCCTTCACCACGTTGGCGAGGGTGCGGCGGGTGCTTTCGTCGTCCCACTCCAGGATGTTCTTGATGATGTAGAGGTCCGCGCGGACCGGGATGTCCACCCGGCAGTCGCCCGGCACCAGGCGGGCGCGCGCGGAGAAGGAGCCGCCGTCCCGCAGCCGGGGATCGGCACCGGCGACGACCCTCGGCAGGTCGAGCAGGGTGCCGTGCAGCGCCGGGTGCTTCTCCAGCAGGCTCGCCAGCACGTGGCCCTGACCGCCGCCGATGTCGACCACCGAGTCGACGCCGGTGAGGTCCAGGTAGTCCGCGAAGTCCCGGGCGGACTGCCGGCTGGAGGTGGTCATCGCCTTGTCGAAGACCTTCGCCGAGTCGCCGCCCTCGCTGTGCAGGTAGTCGAAGAACTCCTTACCGAACAGCTCGGGGAAGACGTTGCGGCCGGAGCGGACCGCCTCGTCCAGCTTCGGCCAGGCCTCCCAGGTCCACGGCTCGGTGCACCAGAGGGAGATGTAGCGAAGGGAGTTGGGGGCGTCCTCGCGCAGCAGGCGGGACATCTCGGTGTGCTCGAAGCTGTCGTCGCCGGTCTCGGCGAAGATGCCGTAGCAGGTGAGCGCGCGCAGCAGGCGGCGCAGCTGGCGGGGCTCGGTGTCGAGGGCGGCGGCGAGGTCGGTGACGGCGGTCGGGGTGTCGCCGAGCGCGTCGGCGACGCCGAGCCGGGCGGCCGCGCGGACGGCGGCGGCGCAGGCGGCGCCGAAGACGAGCTCGCGCAGGCGCATCGCGGCCTGCGGGCTGGTGTGGGCGGGTGCGGTGGTCATGGGCGGGTCCTCAGGATCCTGGGGGGGGAGGGGGCGGCGGGGTTCCGCAGGCGGCCGGGTTCCGCCGGTCGCGCGGGTGGCGTGCTGCGGGTCGCTTGCCGGATGGTCGGCAGCGGCCGGATGGTCAGCAGCGGCCGGCCGGTTCGGAGCGCTCGCAGGTGTTGCGGGCGAAGGTGGTGTCGGTGCCGCTGTCGCGGTCGGCGAGGTCGGCCGGGCCGTTTCCGCTCAGGCGGTTGTCGGTGATCGACGCCCGGGTGTTGGAGACGCCGACGGCGCTCTTGAAGAGGACGATGCCGCCGGAGAAGTCCGAGGTGCCCACGTTGTCGCGGACCTCGTTGTCGGTGACCCGGGTGTCCTCGGTGCCGGTGAGCACGATGCCGGCGCCCTGGATGGCGCCCAGGCGCGGATTGGCCGGGCAGAACTTGTTGTTGGCGACGACCGAGTTGTGCCGGACGTCCAGGTCGCCCGCGCGCGGTACGCCCTCGTCGCCGACCACGAAGACGCCGCCGCAGTTGCCGCTGATCTCGTTGCCCTGGACGGCCAGCCCGCGCAGCCGGCGGACGGTGACGCCGACCCGGTTCCCGGTCAGCTCGTTGCCCTCCACCACGGTGCCCCTGGTGTCGGGCGAACCACCCTCGCGGTAGGCGTAGTTGGCGAGGAAGACACCGGACTGGCCGTTGTCGGTCGAGCGGTTGCCGCGGATGGTGGCCCGGGTGGACATCTCCTGGCTGATGCCCTGCTGGGCGTTGCCGTGGACATAGGTGCGGCGGACGGTCAGGCCGGTGGTGCCGCTGGCGTTGATCCCGTTCTTGTGGAAGCCCGTGACGGCCAGGGACTCGATCGTGACGTCCGGCAGCGGGTTCTCCTCCGTGCCGACCACGCAGATGCCGTGCCCGGCGGTGGCGCAGGCGTTCTCCGTACCGTCGCCGGGGGTGATCACGCTGGTCGGGCCGGCTCCCCGCAGGGTGAGGCCGGGGGTGGTGATGCGGACGCTGCCCCGGTAGGTGCCGGGGGACAGCAGGACGGTGTCACCCGGCCGGGCCGCGTCGACCGCCCGCTGAATCGATTCGCCCGGCTGGACGACGTGCAGCGGACCGAGGTCGACGGCGTTGGCCGCGGGCGCGGCGGCCACGGTCGCGAGGGTGACGAAGGCGGTGGTCAGGGCGGTGGCGGCGGCGGTGGCCGCGGCGAGGTGGTGGACCCGACGCGTGGGCATGAGTGGTGACCTGTCTTTCGGCGCGCACGGTGTGCGGGGCGGTGAGCGGGGTGGGTGTCGTGGTGTCCGGCGCGGGGCCGGTGACGTCGGCTGACGCGCTGTGGACGGATGGTGACGGCCGGTGGGTACGGCCGTGTCGACGGTATGGGCGCCCGAGTGGGGCCGCCACCAGGGGTGGGCTGCGGGACTGACGGGGCGTCGGCCAGTCGTGGGACGACCCGGCGTGGCGTGCGGCGGCCGGATACGGCGACGCGCCCGACCGCGGGTGCGGACGGGCGCGGGGGGGTGGACGGGGCACGGGGGTGGAC
>NZ_JOHO01000020.1 GCF_000719705.1 Streptomyces sp. NRRL S-350
GTCTCCGTCACCACGACATCGTCCTTGCCGTCACCGTTGAAGTCGCCGACCGCCGTGTTGTTCATGCCGTTCCAGCCACCCGAGCCGATCTCCACCCGGCTGCCCAGACCACTGCCCGTCCCCGGGTACAGCCACAGCTTGCCCGTCGACTTCTCCGTCGCCACGACGTCGTCCCGGCCGTCCCGGTTCAGGTCACCGACCGCCAGGTTGCTCATGCCGTTCCAGCCACCGGAGCCGATCTCCACCCGGCTGCCCACGGTGCCCGTCCCGGTCCCCGGGTAGGAGAACAGCTTGCCGGTCGACACCTCCACGGCGACCAGGTCCTTCCGGCCGTCACCGTTGAAGTCACCCGCCGTCAGGCGGTAGTGGACGCCGCTGCCGGTGAACTCGTAGCCCATGTAGTGGTCGGAGTCGGTCCACTTCTCGAAGAGCACCACGTGGCCGCTGGCCCCGCTGTTGTCGTTGAGGAGCGCGTCGCCGGCCTTGAGGTCGCCCTTGCCGATGGTCTCGGTGACGCCCCGCGGGCCGAAGGTGTCGGTGGTCAGCGACTCGTCGAGCTTCCAGGCCATCGAGACGTAGCCCGAACAGTCGGTGCGGTACCCGTCGTGCGAGCCGGTCCAGCTGTAGTCGAGGCCGATGCCGACCCAGGACTTGGCGCGCTGGATCGCCTCGTTGCGGGTGACCGCCGGGGCCAGGACGGAGGCGACCGCCGACGAGCCGTCGATGGCGGGCGCCAGGGCGGCCCCGACCGGCTGGCCGGCGCCCCCGTACTCGCCGCCCGCAACGGCGGTGACGGCAGCGGGGGCGGGGGTGGCGGCGAACGCGGTGGCGCCCTGGACGACCAGGCCGAGCGAGAGTGAGCCGGCCAGCCCGAGGGCGACGGCGGACGTGCGGAGGTAGGCCTTGCGGGACACGAGTACTCCTGAAAATGGCATTCGAAGGACCGGCGCGGCACGACGGTGCCCGATCACCGGAAGAGGAAGACGAAGCGCCGGAGGGACTCCGGCAGATGCGGACGGCCGTCAGCCGACGACCGAAACGCGCCAGGACTGGAAGGCCGGCGACCGCGAGAGGGCGGCCGAGCACATGGCCAGCGAATGGGCGGGGGCGCTGTCGGCCCTACCGCCGCTGGTGAAGATGACGAGGTCGATGGAGTCCTGACGGACCCTCGACTGGACGTGCTCCAGGCCGCCGAACGGATCGGCGTGCGCCCAGAGCACGTCCTTCAGGACGTGGGCGTCGGCGTCGGTGGGAAGGCGCCGATCGGGGCTGGTCAGGGTCAGGCGGACGATGTGCATCGGATCCGGTCCGAGCGGCCGGCGCCGACGGCGGCGATCAGTGCTTGTTGTCCCAGCTGATGCTGCCCGGGTCGCGCAGGCCGTCCTTGGTGGCCGGGTCGTCCGTGCCGGGGTCGCTCGCCGCGGACACTCCCGTCGCGGTGGCCGGTGCGGCGGCGGAGGCGGTGACGGCCGGCAGAGCGAGCGTGGCCAGCACTGCCGCAGCCGCGAGGACACCGGAGACGCGAGCGGTGATCCGCATGGAGAACAACCCCCTGGTTGATGGTCGGTCGGTTCGTCGTCGGACGGCGGCTGGTTCCCGCCGTCCCACCGGCCCGGGGCTCTGCGCCCCTCCGGCTCGGTGATCACATCCTGCAGCTCCCGGCCGGTGCTCCGGAAGGCCTTGCCCGAGGCATCATCAGGTCTGGCAGCATGGCGCCACCCCGCCCGCCCCCGACCCGTCCCCGCCCCCACTGTGACGTCGCCGACGCCCCGTCAGAACTCCTTGCACACAAATTTGCGAACTGTGAGAATCCTGTAGACGGCCGTGACACGACCTGGCCGCACGCATTGCCGAGACCGGGGGGAATCGTGCTCGAAGTGCTGGGTTTGGACCCGACCGCGGAGGCCGTCTACGCGGCTTTGCTGGTCGAGCCAGGGTGCGGGGTCGCCGATCTGTGCCGCCGGCTCGGCTTCGCCGAGACCGCCGTCCGGGAGGCCCTCGACCAGCTCGCCGACCTGACGCTGCTCCGGCCCTCCCAGGAGGTCTCCGGCGCGCTGCGCCCGGTCAGCCCGGCGATCGGCCTGGAGGCCGTCATCCGCCGCCAGGAGGACGACCTCGCCCGCCGCCAGCAGGAGCTGGCGGCCAGCAAGGCCGCCGTGGCCCGGGCCGTAGCCGCCTACGCGGACCTGGTGCCCAACACCACCTCGGACGCCACCGAGCGCCTGGTCGGGATGGACGCGATCCAGGCCAAGCTCGAAACGCTGGCCCGTGACCTGCAGGAGGAGTTCCTCGCCGCCATCTCGGGCGGGGCGCAGTCCCAGGCCAGCATGGACGCCGCCCGCCCGCTCGACCGGGACGCGCTGGAGCGCGGCGTCGCCATGCGCACGCTCTACCAGGACAGCGTCCGCAACGACCAGGCCACCCACGCGTACGCCCAGTGGCTCACCGGGCTCGGCGGACAGGTGCGGACGGCACCCCTGCTGCCGCCCCGGCTGCTGGTCTTCGACCGGCACACCGCCGTCGTCCCGATCGACCCGACGCAGACCAGGCTCGGCGCGCTCTGCACCAGCGAGCCCGGGCTGGTCGCCTCCCTCGTCGCCCTGTTCGAACAGGCCTGGTCCACCGCCGTGCCACTCGGCGCCGACCAGCCCACCCACCACGACACCGGCCTCACCCCGGCCGAACGCGACCTGCTCCGGCTGCTCGGGACGGGCCTGACCGACGAGGCCGCCGGCAAGCGGCTCGGCATCTCGGTGCGCACCGTGCGCCGCCAGATGTCCGCGCTGATGGAGCGGCTCGACGCCGCCAGCCGCTTCGAGGCCGGCCTCAAGGCGGCGCAGCGCGGCTGGCTTTAGGCGGTCGGCCGGCCCGCCGACGCCCCGGAGCACGCAGGCCGCGCAGGCCGCGCCGCCCGCCGGCCAGGACCACTCCCCGGCCGCCGCCGCCCACCCGTCAGGAGCACCCGCCGGTCAGGCGCGTCCCGGCTGCGGATGTCAGTGGCCGGGTGCAGACTCGCAGGTGGCCGGGGCGGGGGCGTGCGCGCGCCCGACGGAACCGTCCCGGTCACTCTCCGTGAAGGGGCACCACTCCATGCTCACCACTGACTTCCCCACCGGCTCTCCCTGCTGGATCGACCTCGGCAGCCCGGACATCCCGGCCACCGCCGAGTTCTACGGCAAGGTCTTCGGCTGGACCTTCCAGGAGGTGCCGCAGACCGACGGCTACGGTTTCGTCCAGCTGAACGGGAAGACCGTCGGCGCGATCGGCAACCTCGACGAGGGGGCCCGGTCCGCGTGGACGACGTACTTCCGCACCGAGGACGCGGCCGCCACGGTGAAGGCCGCCGAGCAGGCCGGCGCGACGGTGCGCGTGCCGCCGATGGACGTCATGCAGGAGGGCCGGTTCGCCGCGCTCACCGATCCGCACGGCGCCGAGTTCGCCGTCTGGGAGGCCGGGAACACCAAGGGTCTGGACGTCGTCTCCGAGGACGGCGCCCTGGTCTGGTCGGAGCTGCACACCTCCGGCGCGGACGTCGTCTTCGCCTTCTACGAGAAGCTGTTCGGCTGGCGGATGGAGAACTTCGAGCCGTCCCCGGGTATGAACTACCGGGTGCTCTCCACCGCCGCGGGTGACCAGCAGGCCACCAGTTTCGGCGGCATCGCCCCGACCATGTCGCCGGAGCAGCCGTCCGCGTGGACGCCGTACTTCGCCGCCTCCGACGTGGACGCGGTGGTCGCCCGGGCGACGGCGGCCGGCGGCTCGGTGATGATGGCCGCCGAGGACGTCCCGAACGTCGGCCGGATCGCCTGGTTGGCGGATCCGAACGGCGCCCCGTTCGCGCTGATCAAGGGTGAGCCGCGGGAGTCCTGAGCACGCCGGAGTCCTGAGCACGCGGGAGGGCCCGCCGGCTCGGCGGGCCCTCCCGGCGGCGAGGAGGCTCACCGCACGGGGTGTCCGGCCTTCCGCAGCGCGTCCTTGACCTCGCCGATCCGCAGGTCGCCGAAGTGGAAGACGCTGGCGGCCAGGACGGCGTCCGCGCCCGCGTCGACGGCGGGTGCGAAGTCGGCGGGCTTGCCCGCTCCGCCGGAGGCGATGACGGGCACCGAGACGGCCTTGCGGACGGCGCGGATCAGCTCCAGGTCGTAGCCGTCCTTGGTGCCGTCCGCGTCCATGGAGTTGAGCAGGATCTCTCCGGCGCCCGACTCGGCGGCGCGGCCGGCCCATTCGACGGCGTCGAGGCCGGTGCCCCGGCGTCCGCCGTGCGTGGTGACCTCGAAGCCGGACGGCGTCTCGGTGCCGGGCGGGCAGCGCCGGGCGTCGACCGAGAGCACCAGCACCTGGCGGCCGAACCGCTGGGCGATCTCCCGGATGAGTTCGGGGCGGGCGATGGCGGCGGTGTTGACGCCCACCTTGTCGGCGCCCGCGCGCAGCAGCTTGTCGACGTCTTCGACGGCGCGGATGCCGCCGCCGACGGTGAGGGGGATGAAGACCTGTTCGGCGGTGCGGCGGACGACGTCGTAGGTGGTCTCGCGGTCGCCGGAGGAGGCGGTGATGTCGAGGAAGGTGAGCTCGTCGGCGCCCTCGGCGTCGTAGAGCCGGGCCATTTCGACCGGGTCGCCGGCGTCGCGCAGGTTCTGGAAGTTGACGCCCTTGACCACCCGCCCGGCGTCGACGTCCAGACAGGGGATGACTCGTACGGCGAGGGTCACGGCTGTTGGCCTTCCAGGGTCTTTGCCAGCCCGGAGCGGTACGCGTCGAGCTCGACCTCGACCATCATCCGGGAGTCGATCAGTCCGTCGACCACCACCATGGTGGCCACCGGGCGTGCGGCGTCGAAGAGTTCGTGGTGGGCGCGGCCCACCTCGTCGGCGTCGCGGACGTGGGTGATGTACATCCGGGTGCGGACCACGTCGTCCGCGGTCAGGCCGTACGCGGCCAGGGCCTTGAGCCCGACGCCGAACGCGGCGAGGGTCTGCCGGTACGGGTCGCCCTCGTGCTCGATGCGGCCGTCCACCCAGGCGGTGGAGCCGGCCACGTGCACGTGGTCGCCCGCGGCGATGGCCCGGGAGTAGCCGAACTGGTCCTCCCAGGGGGAGGATCCGCTGATCCGGCCGCGTACGATCCGACCATCCGTCATCCTGAAACCGCCTCCAGGGCCTCTTCGAGGGTGAACTTCTGTTCGTAGAGTGCCTTGCCCACGATGGCGCCTTCGACACCCTGGCCGACGAGCGTGGCGATGGCGCGCAGGTCGTCCAGGGAGGAGACGCCGCCGGAGGCGACGACCGGGCGGTCGGTGGCGGCGCAGACGTCGCGCAGCAGCTGCAGGTTGGGGCCGGTCAGGGTGCCGTCGCGGTTGACGTCGGTGACGACGTAGCGGGCGCAGCCTTCCCGGTCGAGGCGTCCCAGGACGTCGAAGAGCTGGCCGCCGTCGCGGGTCCAGCCGCGGCCGCGCAGGGTGGTGCCGACGACGTCGAGGCCGACGGCGATCCGGTCGCCGTGTTCGGCGATGGCCTTGGCGACCCACTCGGGGGCTTCCAGGGCGGCGGTGCCGAGGTTGACCCGGGTGCAGCCGGTGGCGAGGGCGCGGGCGAGCGATTCGTCGTCGCGGATGCCGCCGGAGAGCTCGACCTTGATGTCCAGCCGGCCGGTGACCTCGCGCAGCAGCTCGTAGTTGGTGCCGGTGCCGAAGGCGGCGTCGAGGTCGACCAGGTGCAGCCACTCGGCGCCGGCGTGCTGCCAGGCGAGGGCGGCGGCGAGCGGCTCGCCGAAGGAGGTCTCGGTGCCGGAGGCGCCCTTGACCAGGCGGACGGCCTGGCCGTCCCGGACGTCGACGGCGGGCAGCAGTTCAAGGCTCATCAGAACCAGCTCTCAGACGGTCAGAGGGTGTTGACCCAGTTGGTCAGCAGGGCGGCGCCGGCGTCGCCGGACTTCTCGGGGTGGAACTGGGTGGCCCACAGGGGGCCGTTCTCGACGGCGGCGACGAACGGCTGCCCGTGCGTGGCCCAGGTGACCAGCGGCGGGTTGATCCGCGCGCTGTGGGTCTCCAGCTCCCAGTGCCGCACCCCGTAGGAGTGCACGAAGTAGAAGCGGGTCCGCGGGTCGAGGCCGGCGAACATCCGGCTGCCCTCGGGGACGTCGACGGTGTTCCAGCCCATGTGCGGGATGACGGGGGCTTCCAGCGGTTCGACGGTGCCCGGCCACTCGTCGCAGCCGGCCGTCTCGACGCCGTGCTCGACGCCCTTCTCGAAGAGGATCTGCATGCCGACGCAGATGCCCATGACCGGGCGGCCCCCGGCGAGGCGGCGGCCGATGATCCAGTCCCCGCGGACGGACTTGAGTCCGCGCATGCAGGCCTCGAAGGCGCCCACGCCGGGGACGAGCAGGCCGTCCGCGGCCATCGCGGTGTCGTAGTCGGAGCTGACCGTGACGTTCGCCCCGGTCCGTTCCAGGGCGCGCTGCGCGGAGCGGAGGTTGCCGGAGCCGTAGTCGAGGACGACGACGTTCTTGCCCATGTTCAGGTGTCCAGTCTCTCTACTGCGGGTGTCACAGGCGCATGAGGCCGGAGGCCAGGCACATCACGGCGCCGAAGGCCAGCACCAGGATGACGCTCTTCGAGTGCTTCTGCTTCCAGAAGGAGATCACCCCGCCGACCAGGAAGAGGCCGACGAAGATGAGGATCATCGCGGTGTTGTTCACAGCGCACCCTTGGTCGAGGGGAGGATGCCGGCCGCGCGCGGATCGCGCTCGGCGGCGTAGCGGAGCGCCCGGGCCAGCGCCTTGAACTGGCATTCCACGATGTGGTGGGCGTTGCGGCCGTACGGCACGTGGACGTGCAGGGCGATCTGCGCCTGGGCCACGAAGGACTCCAGGATGTGCCGGGTCATCGTGGTGTCGTAGCTGCCGATCATCGGCGCCATGTGCTCCGGCTCGGTGTGCACCAGGTAGGGGCGGCCGGAGAGGTCGACGGTGACCTGGGCGAGCGATTCGTCCAGCGGCACCGTGCAGTTGCCGAAGCGGTAGATGCCGACCTTGTCGCCGAGGGCCTGCTTGAAGGCGGCGCCGAGCGCGAGGGCGGTGTCCTCGATGGTGTGGTGGGTGTCGATGTGCAGGTCGCCGTCGGTCTTGACGGTGAGGTCGAACAGGCCGTGCCGGCCGAGCTGGTCGAGCATGTGGTCGTAGAAGCCGACGCCCGTGGAGATGTCGGTCTTGCCGGTGCCGTCGAGGTCTATCTCGACCAGGACGGCGGTCTCCTTGGTGGTGCGCTCGACGCGTCCGATGCGGGACATGGGGGTTACAGCTCCTTGATCACGAAGCGGACGGCGTCCAGGAAGGCGTCGTTCTCGGCGGGCGTGCCGGCGGTCACGCGAAGCCGGCCGGGCACGCCGTTGTCACGGACCAGGACGCCCCGGTCGAGGATGGCCTGCCAGACGGCGTGGGTGTCGGCGAAGCGGCCGAACTGGACGAAGTTGGCGTCCGAGTCGGTGACCTCCAGGCCGAGTCCGCGCAGCGCCGCGACCAGCCGGTCGCGCTCCTCCTTGAGCCGGCCGACGTACCCGAGGAGGGTGTCGGTGTGCTCCAGGCAGGCCAGCGCGGTGGCCTGGGTGACGGCGGACAGGTGGTAGGGCAGGCGCACCAGCTGGACGGCGTCGACGACGGCCGCGTCGGCGGCCAGGTAGCCCAGGCGCAGCCCGGCGGCGCCGAACGCCTTGGACATCGTGCGGCTGACGACCAGGTTGGGGCGGCCGTCGATCAGCGGCAGCAGCGAGGGGCGGTGCGAGAACTCGACGTACGCCTCGTCCACGACGACCAGGCTGGGCCGGGCGGCCTGCGCGGCCTCGTACAGCCGCAGGACGGTGTCGGCGGCGACGGCGGTGCCGGTCGGGTTGTTCGGCGAGCAGACGAAGACCACGTGCGGCCGGTGCTCGGCGATCGCGGCTTCCGCGGCGTCGACGTCGATGGTGAAGTCGCCGTCGCGCGGGCCGGAGATCCACGCGGTGCCGGTGCCCCGGGAGATCAGGGCGTGCATCGAGTACGAGGGCTCGAAGCCGAGCGCGGTGCGGCCGGGGCCGCAGAAGGTCTGCAGCAGTTGCTGGAGCACTTCGTTGGAGCCGTTGGCGGCCCACACCTGCTCGCGGCGGAGCGGGAAGCCGGTGGTCCTGGCGAGGTAGGCCGCGAGGCCTTCCCGCAGTTCGACGGCGTCCCGGTCGGGGTAGCGGTTCAGGCCCCGGGCGGCTTCGGCGACGCGTTCGGCGATCCGGGCCACCAGCTCCTCGGGGAGCGGGTACGGGTTCTCGTTGGTGTTCAGCTGGACGGGCACGTCGAGCTGGGGTGCGCCGTACGGGGACTGGCCGCGGAGTTCGTCCCGGATGGGCAGGTCGTCGATGCGTGTCATGAGCCCGGCACCGTCCAGTCGAAGCGTGCCTTGATCGCGTCGCCGTGCCCCGGCAGGTCCTCGGCGTCGGCGAGGTTGACGACGTGCGCGGCGACGTCCGCCAGCGCGTCCCGGTCGTACTCGACGATCTGGACGCCGCGCAGGAAGGTCTGCACGGACAGTCCGGAGGAGTGGCAGGCGCAGCCGCCGGTGGGCAGCACGTGGTTGGAGCCGGCCGCGTAGTCGCCGAGGGAGACGGGGGTCCAGCGGCCGATGAAGACCGCCCCCGCGTTGACGACCCGGGCGGCCACCGCGTGCGGGTCGCGGGTCTGGATCTCCAGGTGTTCGGCCGCGTAGGCGTTGACGACGGCGAGGCCCTGGGTCAGGTCGTCGACCAGGATGATGCCGGACTGCTTGCCGCCCAGCGCCTCGGCGACCCGCGGGCCGTGCTTGGTCCTGGCGACCTGGACGACCAGTTCGGCCTCGACGGCGTCGGCCAGCGCCGGGGAGTCGGTGACCAGCACCGAGCCGGAGGTGGGGCCGTGCTCGGCCTGGCTGATCAGGTCGGCGGCGACGTCGGAGGGCAGCGCGCTGTCGTCGGCGAGGACGGCGATCTCGGTCGGGCCGGCCTCGGAGTCGATGCCGATCCGGCCGGCGAAGTAGCGCTTGGCGGCGGCCACGTAGATGTTGCCGGGGCCGGTGACCATGGTGACCGGCTCGCACTCCTCGGTGCCGAGGGCGAACATCGCGACCGCCTGGGCGCCGCCGACGGAGTAGACCTCGTCGACGCCGAGCAGCGCGCAGGCCGCCAGGATCGTCGGGTGGACGCGGCCCCCGAAGGCCTTCTGCGGCGGGGAGGTGACGGCGATGCCGGGTACGCCCGCTTCCTGGGCCGGCACGACGTTCATCACCACGGAGGACGGGTAGACGGCCAGCCCGCCCGGGACGTACAGGCCGACCCGCTCGACCGGCACCCAGCGCTGGGTGACCGTGCCGCCGGGCACGACCTGGGTGGTGTGCCCGGTGCGGCGCTGGTCGGCGTGCACGGTGCGGGCCCGGCGGATCGACTCCTCCAGGGCGGCCCGCACCTTCGGGTCCAGGCCCTCCAGGGCCTCGGCCAGCTGCTCGGCGGGCACCCGGGTGGACTCCAGGCGGACGCCGTCGAAGCGCTCGGTGATCTCGATCAGTGCCGCGACCCCGCGATGGCGCACGTCCTCCGCGATCGGCCGCACCTTCTCCAGGGCGGCCGCGACGTCGAAGTCGGCACGGGGCAGCAGGTCACGCGGGTCGTCGAGCGAGCCGCGGAGGTCGATTCGAGAGATCACGCCACCCAGTGTAAGGAGTGGCCGGAACCGCTGGTCCCGCATTTCAGTCCGTGATACGAAAGGCGAGACGACCGGGGGGACGGGGAAACCATGGCGGAGCGCGCTCCAGAGGGCTGGACCGATACCGAGCGCGAGCTGTGGGAGGCCTACCACCAGGGGGAGGTCCTCGACCTGCGCAGTGGCGAAGCCGACACCGACGACCCCTTCGGCGACGCCGTCTGGAGCGCCCGGCGGACCGTCCGCGCCGAGGTCCTCGCCCACCTGCTGCTGGTCCGCCCGGAGCCCGCCCCCGGGCGCGTCGCCTCGCTGCGCCTGAGCGGAGCGCTGGTCACCGGCGCCCTCGACCTGGCCGGCGCCGCCATCGGCGACTACGTCGAGCTCCACGACTGCCGCTTCCGGCACAAGGTCCTCATCTCCGAGGCCGCGGTCTCCACCCTGCGCTTCCTGAACTGCCTGATCCCCCGCCTGGAGGCCTCCCGGCTCTCCACCACCGGCGACCTCCACCTCGCCCGCTGCCGCCTCCCCGACGGCATCCGGCTCACCGACGCCAGGATCGGCACCGACCTGCTCCTCAACCAGGCCGTCGTCGGCGCCGACCGCCACGGCCGCGCCGTCTCCGCCGACGGGATCACCGTCCACCAGGACTTCGAAGCCGAACGTCTGGAGACCACGGGCGAGTTGAGCATCCGCACGGCCCGGATAGGCGGCCGGCTCTCGCTGCGCGGCGCTCAGCTGCGGGCCGACCGGCAGCACAACGCCACCTGCCTCAACGCCGTCCGGGTCACCGTCGGCCACACCCTCTACCTGACCGGCTCCGCCGACCGCGGCTGGGCCGGCTCCCGCGGCTACTACGGCTCCGGCTACGGCCAGGTCCCGCCGCCCGACAGCCCCGTCACCCCGTTCCGCGCCTTCGGCCGGGTGCGGCTGTCCGACTCCCGCTTCGAGGGCGCCTGCCTGATCTCCGGCGAATTCCACCTGGAGGGTGACGACGAGCTGTCGCTGCGCCGCATCCACACTCCCGAGTTGCGTTTCACGTGCAGGTTCCGCCCCACCGGCACCGTCTCGCTCTCCCGCGCCCGGGTCGGCAACCTGGTCGACACCCCGGACGCCTGGCCGCTCGGCAGGCACCTGGGCCTCACCGGCTTCGTGTACGAGAACCTGCGCCCGATGACGGTCTTCACCATCCGGGAGCGGATCGCCTGGCTGGAGGGCTCCTCGGTGGACTTCCAGCCCGAGTCCTACGAGCAGCTGGCCGCCGCCCTGCGCCGCGACGGCGCCGACGACGACGCCCGCGAGGTGCTGTACGCCAAGCAGCGCCGGCGCCGCCGGACGCTGCCGCTGCCCGCCCGGGTCTGGGGCGCCGTCCAGGACGTCACCGTCGGCTACGGCTACCGCCCGGGCCGCGCGGGCCTGTGGCTGCTGCTCGCCTGGGCGCTCGGCAGCGCCTGGTTCGCCACCCACCCGCTGGAGCCGCTCAAGGCCGACGAGCGCCCGCACTGGAACCCGGTGCTGTACACCCTCGACCAGCTGCTGCCGATCGTCGACCTCCACCAGGGCGGCTGGAACCCGGGCGGCACCGCCCAGTGGATCTCCGCCGGGCTGGTCGTCATCGGCTGGCTGCTCGCCTCCACCGTCGTGACCGGCGCCAGCCGGATGCTCCAGCGCGGATAACCCGGCGACAAGCCCCCGGCCCGGGGAACTACGCTGTCGGCCGTGACAGAACGGCTGCCGCTCTTCCCGCTGAACACCGTGCTCTACCCGGGCCTGGTGATGCCCCTGAACGTCTTCGAGGAGCGCTACCGCCGTCTCGTCGCCGATCTGCTCGAACAGTCCGAGGACGCCCCCCGGCGCTTCGGCGTGCTCGCGATCAAGGACGGCCGCGAGGTCTCCCCGGTCCGGGCCGAGGAGGGCCCGGCCGGGCCGCTGGACGGCCTCGGCACCGCCACCGGCGACCCGCTGGAGGCGGTCTTCCACATCGGCTGCGTCGCCGACGTCGCCTCCGTCCAGCCCCAGCCGGACGGCCGCTACGAGCTGCTGGTCACCGGCACCACCCGGTTCCGGCTCCGCTCGGTGGACGTCTCCGGCCCGTACCTGACCGGCGAGATCGAGCCGATCGAGGAGCTGCCCGGGGAGGGCTCCGGCGTCCTGGCCGCCGAGGTCGAGCGGGCGTTCCGGGTCTACCAGAAGCGCCTCGCCGGCGCCCGCGAAGCCAGCACCGTGGGCCGCCAGGAGCTTCCGGACGACCCGCAGGTGCTCTCCTACCTGGTCGCCGCCGCCTCGGTGTTCGAGACCCCGGTCAAGCAGCAGCTGCTCGCCTGCCCCGACACCGCCCAGCGACTGCGCGTCGAACTCGACCTGCTGCGCCGCGAGAGCGCCGTCCTCAGCTGGCTGCCCTCGCTGCCCGCCGTCGACCTCACCCGCCAGTCCTTCAGCCCCAACTGAACCAGGACCCCCATGGCCAGGAAGAGCAAGAAGGGCGGCCAGGGCACGCCCGCGACCGTCGCCCTGGAGACCGCCGCCGTTCCGTTCACCGTGCACGCCTACGACCACGACCCGGCCGCCGCCTCCTACGGCGGTGAGGCCGCCGACGCCCTGGGCGTGGCCGCCGAGCGGGTCTTCAAGACCCTGGTGGCCGACGTGGACGGCACCCTCACCGTCGGCGTCGTGCCCGTCGCCGGCCGGCTCGACCTCAAGGCCCTGGCGGCGGCCGTCGGCGGCAAGCGCGCCGCCATGGCCGATCCGGCGGCCGCCGAGCGCAGCAGCGGCTACGTCCTCGGCGGCATCTCCCCGCTGGGCCAGCGCCGCCCGCTGCGCACCGTCATCGACGCGAGCGCGCTCACCCACCCGACCGTCTACGTGTCGGCGGGCCGCCGCGGCCTCGAAGTGGAGCTGGCCCCGGCCGACCTCATCGCCCTCACCGAGGCGCACACCGCCGCCATCACCCGCTGACCCCGGGGCCGGAGCAGGCGCGGGCCCGGACCCGGGCGTGGACGCGGCACGGGTGTGGGCACGGGCACGGGCCATCGGAGCAGACCGGCAGCGGGGCAGCACCACGGCGGGGCGGAGAGCCGCGGCCCGTACCAGGCCACCGACCTTCCGCCCCGCCGCCGAAACCCTCAGACCCGGTCCCCGGGCTCCGCCGGATCCGCCCCTGCCGGCGCACCCCAGTACGGCGGCGGATCCTCCTCGCGCTTGCCGAACGCCGCCGACAGCGCCAGCAGCACCACCATCGCCGCCATCGGCCACACCAGCAGCGCCCCCAGCGCGCCCAGGTCGATGCTCGCCTCGAAGTGCCCGCCGCTGCCGACCCGCCGGGCCTCCCCGATCAGGTCGTCGCTCGGCCCGAGCCACCGCCCGATCCGCCAGGCGCCCACCGACCCGAGCAGCCCGCCGACGGCCAGCCCCAGCGCGACGGCGATGCCGCCCCCGCGCCGCCGGGTCACCAGGAAGGCGCCGAGCGCCGTCAGGATCCCGGCGCCCAGGCCGAGGAGCACGAACACCGCGTCGGCCCCGGCCCGCTGCTCCCCTTCCGGGTCCACGTAGAGGATCCGGTCCCCGTCCACGACGAGCGGCACCTTGGGCGCCAGCCAGACCCACAGCCCGGCCAGCGCCAGCCCGACCAGCAGGCAGGCGACGACCACGCCCGCCCCGACCCGTACCTCCGGCAGCAGCCGCTGCACCGGCGAGGGCCCCGGCGCGGCGGGCGGAGCCTCCTGCGGGGGCGCGAACGGGTCGGGCGCGGCGTCCGGCACCGCCTGCAAATCGGTGCGGGCGGGATCCGGAGGTGTGTTCGGTACGGTCACAGGCCCCATCGTTTCACGACGGCCGCCCGGACGATCCCACCGCCCGGGCGGCTCCTACCGGGAGACCGCGCGCCGGTAGGCCCACGTGGCGACGGTCAGGGACACCACGCCCACCCCCGCGCAGACCCCCAGGTCCGCGAGCACCATCGCCCAGTCCGGCTCCGGTGTGAACGTCCGAGCGAAGGCCTCCACCCCGTACGTGGACGGCAGCGCGTCCCGCAGCCACAGCACCGGCTGCGGCAGGTGGTCGACCGGCAGCACGCCGAGCAGCAGCGCCGCCGACATCCCGAGCTGCCCGAGCATGGTCGCGATCTCCTGCCGCGGCGCCAGCAGCCCGCAGGCCGCCCCCAGCCCGGACAGCGCGGCCCCGGCCAGCGGCACCACCGCCAGCAGCACCCACAACTGCCCGAGCGGCAGACCGAACATGACCGCCCCGACCGCCGCCGTGAGGACCGTCCCGGGCAGCGTGAACGAGGCGTACGCGGCGGCGGCCCCCAGGACCACCGATGCCGGCGGCACCGGCAGCGTCGCGTAGTGGTCGAGGCCGCCGGTGGCCCGCAGCTTCCCGAAGTACTGGGCGAGCAGGTTCAGCGCGACGAACGCCACCACCAGCACGCTCGACCCGGCGACCACCGACCGCGCCGCCGAGGACTGACCGGCGTCCACGACGCCCCGCATCATCACCAGGATGCCGACGGACTGGAAGGTGGCCACGAACAGCAGCGGGATCCGCGCCACCCGCGCCCGGGCGAGCTGCGCCCGATACACGGCGGCGAGGGCCGGCAGCAGCCGGGCCGCGGGCGCGAGCGGGGCGGGCCCGGCGGAGGTCCGGCCGGTGCGCGGCGGCGCCGAGAGCAGGGTCACTTGGCCAGTCCTCCGTGGCGGCCGCCGAGCTTGAGGTAGGCGTCCTCAAGGCTCGGCGTGGCGAGGGTGAAGTCGTCGAGCGCGGCGAAGGCCGGGCCGGTGGTGACGGCGGCGACCAGTTCGCGGGCCTGCTCGGGGGTGGTGCGGACGGTCCAGCGGCGCCCGGTGCACTCGGCCCGCTCGCGCAGCGCGGCGACGGCGGGCACGCCGACCGGCGCCTCGTGCCGCCAGACCAGGTCGAGCCGGACGTCGCCGTCCACCAGCGCCTTGAGCCCGCCGGGAGTGTCGCAGGCGATCACCCGGCCGTCGTCGACCACGGCGACCCGGTCGAGCACCGTCTCCGCCTCGATGACGTTGTGGGTGACGAGCAGCACCGTCGTCCCGCGCTCGGCGCGCCGCCGGTCGACGGCGCGCCACACGGCCCGCCGGGCGACGGGGTCCATACCGGTGGTCGGCTCGTCCAGGACGAGCAGCGGCCGGTCCCCCACCAGGGCGGCCGCGAAGCAGGCGAGCCGCCGCTGCCCGCCGGACAGCTTGGCGAGCGGCCGCTGCGCGATGGGCTCCAGCCCCAGCTCCGCCAGGACCTCCCCGGCCGCGGCGCGGGCCTGCGCCCGGCTGAGCCCGCGCAGCCGCCCGGTCGTCTCGGCGGCCAGCGCCACCGTCAGCTCGTCCAGCGCGGTGGATTCCTGCCCGAGGTAGCCGAGCAGCCGGGCGGCCCGCTCGGGGTGGCGCACGATGTCGTGGCCGAGCAGTTCGACGGATCCGGAGTCGGGGCGCAGCAGGCCGGTGATCTGGCGGACCAGCGTCGACTTCCCCGCGCCGTTGGGCCCGAGCAGCCCGAAGATCTCGCCCTGGCGGACGGAGAGGCTGATCCCGTCGTTGGCCCGGATCTCGGTGGCGGCCGCGCCGCGTCCATTGCGGTAGGTCCTGACCAGGTCGCGCACGTCGACGCACGGCGGGGTTTCCTCGGGTGCTCGCCCGGCCGTCTCACTCACGACCGACGACTCTACGCGCTCATACGGGCGAACCGGACAAGGGGGCCCGGCCACCGGGGGTCGCGGGGCCGTCGAGGCCCGTCGGCGGGCGGCTCAGTCGTCGACGACCATCGATCCGCCGGGCACCCGCGCCGCCAGCTCCTTCCAGAAGCCGGCCCGGATGGCGTAGCGGTCGTGCTCGTCGATCTGGTCGTCCTTGTGCGCGAGCAGCCCGAAGCGGGCGGCGTAGCGCAGCAGCTCGCCGTCGACCCGGTGCGGGATGCGCGGGTAGTCGGGCCACAGCACGGTGAGGCGTTCGAAGTCGCCGATCCGCTCGATCCAGCGGCGGGCGAAGACCTGCCCGACCTCGTGGGCGTCGCCGCCGATGGAGGTGATGTCCTCCTCGCGGTCGGCCCAGCGCTGTTCGGCGGTGGTGAGCTGGGCGAGGGTGGGGAGGTTGTCGCCGGCGGTGACGGCGGGCTCGGGGGCGGGCCGGTCCACCCAGCCGCGGTCGGAGGACCAGCGCAGCACCGGGCCGGCCTGCACGACGGCCGCGTGCCCGTTCGCGGCGTGTCCGTTGGCGCCGTGGCCGTTCGTGCCGTGGCCGTTGGCGCCGTGTCCGTTGGCACCCGGCCCGCCGGTGCCGTGGCCGTTCGCGACCGGGGTGATCGGTGTGACCGACGGCGGCCGCCCGGCCAGGTCCTTCGGCGTCGGGACGACCTTGAGCGCGGTCGCCGCCGACGGCCTCCCGTTGGCGGCGGCGGGGACGGCGCCCGCGGGGGTGACGGCCGCCGGACGGGCCGGCGGTGCGGCGGGCACCACGCCCGGCAGCGTGGCGGGCGGGGCGGCCGGCGGGGCGGCGAGGATCTTGGCGATCTCCTGTCGGGCCCCGGCCGCGGGGAACACGGCGGAGGTGTCGCGCAGCGAGAAGGACCCCTGGATCCACTCCCGGTCGAGCACCCGGCGCTCGTCCGCCTCGCCGACCAGGTCCTCGGACTGGTTGAAGTCCCCGTCGGCGGCCTGCAGCGCCCACAGGTGGACGGCCACGCCGTGTTCCTTGGCGGTCATCATGCCGGGGAGCAGATCGCCGTCCCCGGTGATCAGTACGACGTCGGCGCAGGCCCGGTTGCGGGCGAGTTCGGAGAGCTCGGCGTGCATCGCGGCGTCCACGCCCTTCTGCACCCAGCGCCCCTCGGCCCGGGTGAGCGCGCCGAGCCGTACGGTGACCCGGGGCAGCACGCGCAGCCGCCGGTGCTCGGGCATCGGGCGCCGGTCGGGCGCGGCGTCGAACCAGTAGATGCGCAGCAGGGGCAGCCCGGTCTCCGCCTCGGCGCGCTCGCGGAGAGCCGCGATCAGGGCCGTGTGGTCCACCGTGACCTTGGACCGGGAGGGATCCCCGGCGAGCAGGCTGGCGGCGGCGCCCAGCAGGTATCCGGCGTCCACCAGGACGACACAGCGGTCCATCGCGCACCTCTTTTCGCTTGCCCTCGGGATTCGGCGGCCGGCTCGATCGGGGCGGGCGGCACGCCCGCCGTCCGGGCGTGAAGAGGTGAGGGGCCCCCGTCGTCGCCCGATCGTTGGGTCACCTTTTACCCGGGGTTCGCCTGCCGAACCTCGCCGGATGTCCCGGTACCGCAACAGCCGCCCCTGACGACGCACGGAGGACGTCGGGGGCGGGCCCCGTACAAACGACGGAGCCCGCCCCCTGGTCACGCGGCGGTGTCGCGGCCCTCGGGCCGTACTGCCCGGCCCCGGGGCCCGGCAGCCCTGCTTCGCGGCCGCGGGGCGCCTCAGCCCCTGAGTTCGGCGGCGACCAGCTCGGCCAGCTGGACGGCGTTGAGCGCGGCGCCCTTGCGCAGGTTGTCGTTCGAGACGAACAGCGACAGGCCGTTCTCCACGGTCTCGTCCACCCGGATGCGGCCGACGTAGCTGGGGTCACGGCCGGCGGCCTGCAGCGGCGTCGGGATGTCGGACAGCTCGACGCCGGGGGCGGCGGTGAGCAGCTCGACGGCGCGCTCGGGGCTGATCGGGCGCTCGAAGCGGGCGTTGATCTGCAGCGAGTGGCCGGAGAACACCGGGACGCGCACGCAGGTGCCGGCGACCTTCAGCTCCGGGATGCCGAGGATCTTGCGGCTCTCGTGGCGGAGCTTCTGCTCCTCGTCGGTCTCGTTGGAGCCGTCGTCCACGATGGAGCCGGCGAGCGGCAGCACGTTGAAGGCGATCGGGCGCTTGTAGACCTTCGGCTCGGGGAACTCGACCGCGGAGCCGTCGTGGGCGAGCGCGGCGGCGCCGTAGATGACCTTGGCGGCCTGGTCCCGCAGCTCGGCGACGCCGGCGACGCCGCTGCCGGAGACGGCCTGGTAGGTGGAGACGACGAGCGCGGCCAGGCCGGCCTCCTCGTGCAGCGGGCGCAGCACGGGCATGGCGGCCATGGTGGTGCAGTTCGGGTTGGCGATGATGCCCTTGGGGCGGTCCGCGACGGCCTCGGGGTTGACCTCGGAGACGACCAGCGGGACGTCGGGGTCGCGGCGCCAGGCGGAGGAGTTGTCGATGACGACGGCACCGGCCGCGGCGGCCTTGGGGGCGAGGGCCTTGGAGGTGGCGCCGCCGGCCGAGAAGATCACGATGTCCAGGCCGGTGTAGTCGGCCGTGGCCGCGTCCTCGACGGTGACCTCGGCGCCCTGCCACGGCAGGGTGCGCCCGGCCGAGCGGGCCGAGGCGAACAGCCGCAGCTGCTCCACCGGGCCGAGTCCACCGGGACGTCCCGCGCGCTCCGCCAGGATCTCGCGGACCACGCCGCCGACCTGGCCGGTGGCACCGACAATGCCGATCTTCATTCCGACTACTCCTCTGGATGGTGCTGTCTACGGCCGCACTCCGCCCATCATGCCTTGTCACGCGGGTGGGGCGGCGGGGTGTTCCACGCTGTGAGAGGGGGCTTCGGCGGCCTCCCGGGCGGCCGCTAGCGGTCCAGACCACTCGCCAGGGCCGCCGCGGCCTCCACCTCGGCCCGCCCCGCCGGCAGCAGCGGCAGTCGCACGTCCGGCGTGGGGATCCGCCCCTGGGCGTGGAGCACGCCCTTGGTGACCGCCGGGTTCGGCGCCGCGAACGCGGCCAGCGCCAGGCCCGTCAGCCGGTGCCCGAGCGCCCGCGCGCGGTCGACGTCCCCGGCCTGCCAGGCCTGCGCCAGTTCGACGAACCGGCCGGTGGCCAGGTGCGCGGAGGCCAGGATGCCCCCGGCCGCACCGAGCGCCAGCATCGGCGCGAGGAAGGCGTCCTCCCCGGTGAGGAACGCGAACCCCTCGGGGGTGTCCGCGAGCAGTTCGGCCGCCGTCCCGTCCAGCCCGCCCGTCGCGTACTTGACGCCCACCACCCCGTCGATCGCGGCGAGTTCGCGCAGCGCGGCGGTGGAGAGCTCCTGCCCGGTGCGGTACGGGATGTGGTAGACGAGCAGCGGCAGCGGGCTGCCCGCGGCGAGCGCCCGGAAGTGCGCGACCGTCCCCGCCTCGCCGGGCCGCACGAACGACGGGACGGTGACCAGCGCGGCCGCGGCCTGCGGCACCCGCGCGCCGAGCGCGGCCAGCGCCTCGGCGGTGGCCCGGGTGTCGCCGCCCGTCGCGCCGACGACCAGCTGTGCCCCGCGTGCGGCGCAGGCGGCCGCGGCGACGTCCACCACCGCGTCCCGCTCCGCGGCGGTCAGCGCGGCCGGCTCGCCGGTGGTGCCGAGCGCGACCAGCCCGGCCGCGCCGGCGTCCAGGACCTCGTGCGCGAGCTTCTCCAGCGCGTCCAGCGCGACCGCGCCGTCGGCGGCGAAGGGGGTGACCAGGGGGACGTAGATGCCCTTGAATTCCATGTCCCGATCCTGCGGCCGGCCGACCGGCCGGGTCCAGTTCACGTTTCCGACGCTTCTCGTAAGCTGAGCCGATGCTCGCCTAGGCTGGGCCGATGCTCGACGTCCGACGCCTGCGCCTGCTCCGCGAACTCGCCCACCTCGGCACCATCGCGGCCGTCGCCGAGGCCCTGTCCTTCAGCGCCTCGGCGGTGTCCCAGCAGTTGTCCGTCCTGGAGAAGGAGGCGGGCGTCCCGCTGCTGGAGCGCACCGGCCGACGGGTCGCCCTCACTCCGGCCGGGCGCAACCTGGTCCGGCACACCGAGTCCGTCCTCGCCCTGCTGGAACAGGCGGGCGCCGAACTCGCCCACGCCAAGCGAGGGTTGGCCGGACCATTGCGGATCGGCACCTACCCCTCCGCGGCCCGCGCCGTCATCCCCGCGGTGCTCGCCGAACTGGCCGGCTGGCACCCGGGGCTGGAGCCGATGGTCACCGAGGTGGACCCGGCGGCCGTCGGCGCCGCCCTGCGCGCGGGCGAACTGGACGTGGCCCTGGTGCACGAGTACGACCTCGTCCCGACCGACCCGGAGCCCGGCCTCGCGGTGACCCGCCCGGTCTTCACCGAGCCCATGTACCTGGCCGCCCGCTCCCCCGGAACGGTCGCCGAGCAGCGCGGCGCGCCGTGGATCGTGTCCTCGCCCGGCACGCTCTGCCACACCATGGCCGTCCGGGCCTGCGAGTCGGCCGGCTTCGAGCCCCGGATCCGGCACCGGATCGACGACTTCACCACCGTCCTGGCGCTGGTCGCCGCCGGCCAGGGGGTCGCCCTGGTCCCCCACCTCGGCGCCGCCCAGCCCCCGCCCGGCGTCGTCCTGACCCGCCTCCCGATGTACCGCCGCACCCGCGCGGCCTTCAGGGCGGGCGCCGGCTCCCACCCCGCCGTCTCCGCCTTCGTCTCGGCCCTCCACACCGCGGTGCCGCCGGGCCTGGGCAGCGGCTCCTGAGGCCCGGCGCCCCCGCCGACCCCGGAGCACGGGCTCCCCGCGCCCGCAGGGGCCCGGGGAACCCGGGAAGCAGCGGGACCGCCACCCACGCGGGGGCGGCGGCCCCGGGCGGCCGCGGAGCGTCACACCGCCAGGCAGCTCGGCCCGAGCAGCTGCTTCAGGTCCCCGAACAGCGCCGGGTCCGACTTCACCCGGTGCCGGTCCAGCCTCAGCACCGTCGTCTTGTCGCGGCTCTCCAGCCGCACCCGCACCTCGGTGGTGCCCCGGTGACTGCCCAGCACCTCGCCGAGCCGGGCGACCAGCGGCGGCGTGATCTTCCCGCTCGGGATGTTGATGGTGATCGGCGCGTCGGCGTGCGCGTTCGACAGGTCGGGGACGGACAGCTCCATGCCCATCAGCCGCGGCACGTCCTCCCGCTTGTCGAGCTTGCCGCGCACGAACACCACGGCGTCCTCGACCAGTTGGGAGGAGACGAGCTGGTAGCTCGCGGGGAAGAACATGCAGTCGATCGAGCCCGCCAGGTCCTCGACCGTCGCGATCGCCCAGGCGTTGCCCTGCTTGGTCATCTTCCGCTGCAGGCCGGAGATGATGCCGCCGATGGTGACGATCGTCCCGTCCGGCCGCTCGGCGAGGTCGGCGACCGCGCAGTCCGACTTGTCGGCGAGCACGTGCTCGATGCCGTGCAGCGGGTGCGAGGAGACGTAGAGGCCGAGCATCTCCCGTTCCTGGGCGAGCAGGAAGGACTTCTCCCACTCCTCCTCGGAGAAGACGACGTCGAGCCCGAAGCTCGGCTCGTCGGCCGTGGCGTCGCCGCCGAACAGGTCGAACTGGCCTTCGGCCTCCTTGCGCTTCACGCCGACGACGTTGTCGATCATCGGCTCGAACTGCGCGCTGAGGCCCTTGCGGGTGTGCCCGAGCGAGTCGAAGGCGCCGGCCTTGATCAGCGACTCGACGGTCCGCTTGTTGCAGACCACCGACTCCACCTTGTCCAGGAAGTCGGGGAAGGAGGAGAACCTCCCCTTCGCCTTCCGCGTCCGGATCATCGACTCGACGACCGGCCCGCCGACGTTGCGGATGGCGGTGAGGCCGAAACGGACGGTGTCGTCACCGTGCGGGGTGAAGTCCGAGTCCGACTCGTTGACGTCCGGCGGCAGGACGTTGATGCCCATCTTGCGGCACTCGTTGAGGTAGACCGCCGACTTGTCCTTGTCGTCCTTGACGGACGTGAGCAGGCCGGACATGTACTCGGCCGGGTAGTTGGCCTTGAGGTAGGCCGTCCAGTACGAGACCAGCCCGTACCCGGCGGTGTGCGCCTTGTTGAACGCGTAGCCGGAGAAGGGGACGAGGACGTCCCACACCGCCTGGATGGCCGCGTCGGAGTAGCCGCGCTCGCGGCAACCCTTCTGGAAGGGGACGAACTCCGCCTCCAGGATCTCCTTCTTCTTCTTGCCCATGGCCCGGCGCAGCAGGTCGGCCTGGCCGAGCGAGTAGCCGGCGAGGATCTGCGCGGCCTTCTGCACCTGCTCCTGGTAGACGATCAGGCCGTACGTCGGCCGGAGCACCTCCTCCAGGGGCTTCTCCAGCTCCGGGTGGATCGGGGTGATCTCCTGCTGCCCGTTCTTGCGCAGCGCGTAGTTCGTGTGGGAGTTGACGCCCATCGGGCCCGGGCGGTACAGCGCGAGGACGGCGGAGATGTCCTCGAAGTTGTCGGGCTTCATCAGGCGCAGCAGCGAGCGCATGGGGCCGCCGTCGAGCTGGAAGACGCCGAGGGTGTCGCCGCGGGCGAGGAGTTCGTAGGTCGGCTTGTCGTCCAGGGGCAGATCAAGCAGGTTGATCTTGATGCCCTTGTTCTTCTCGATCGCCTTGACGGCGTCGTCCATGATCGTCAGGTTGCGCAGGCCGAGGAAGTCCATCTTGAGAAGGCCGAGGCCCTCACAGGTCGGATAGTCGAACTGCGTGATGGTGACGCCGTCGGTGTGCCGGGTCCAGACCGGGATGTGGTCGGTCAGCGGCTCGGCGGACATGATGACGCCCGCGGCGTGCACACCGGGCTGGCGGATCAGGCCCTCGATGCCGCGCGCGGTGTCGATGACCTTCTTGACGTCCGGGTCGGTCTCGTACAGGCTGCGGATCTCGCCGGCCTCGCTGTAGCGCGGGTGGCTCGGGTCCGTGATGCCGGACAGCGGGATGCCCTTGCCCATGACGTCCGGCGGCATCGCCTTGGTGATGCGGTCGCCCATCGCGTAGGGGTAGCCGAGGACGCGCGAGGAGTCCTTGATGGCGGCCTTCGCCTTGATGGTGCCGTACGTGACGATCATGGCGACCTTGTCGGATCCCCACTTCTCCGTCACGTAGCGGATCACGTCACCGCGCCGGCGCTCGTCGAAGTCGATGTCGACGTCGGGCATGGAGATGCGCTCGGGGTTGAGGAAGCGCTCGAAGATCAGGCCGTGCGGGATGGGGTCGAGGTCGGTGATGCCCATCGCGTACGCGACCAGCGAGCCGGCCGCCGAGCCGCGGCCGGGGCCCACCGCGATGCCCTGGCTCTTCGCCCACATGATGAAGTCGGCGACCACGAGGAAGTACGCCGGGAACCCCATCTGGATGATGGTGTCCATCTCGTACTCGGCGAGCTTCCTGTGCTCCTCGTCGTACCCGCCCGGGAAGCGCCAGTCCATGCCCTCCCAGACCTTGGACCTGAAGAAGTCCGCCTCGGACTCGAAGCCCTCCGGGATGGGGAAGCGGGGCATCAGGTTCTTGAACTTGAACATGCCCTCGGTGTCGACGCGGGAGGCGACGAGGAGCTGGCTGTTGCGGCAGCCCTCCTGCCAGGCGTCCGAGGAGTCCAGCGCGTACATCTCGGCGGCGGACTTGATGTAGTAGCCGGTGCCGTCGAAGCGGAAGCGGTCCGGGTCGGAGAGGTTCTTGCCGGTCTGGACGCACAGCAGCAGGTCGTGCGCGCCGGCGTCGGCCTCGGTGGTGTAGTGCGAGTCGTTGGTGACCACCGGGGGGATGTTCAGCTTCCTGCTGATCTCCAGCAGCCCGTCGCGGACCCGCTTCTCGATGTCGAGGCCGTGGTCCATCAGCTCCAGGAAGTAGTTCTCCTTGCCGAAGATGTCCTGGTAGTCGGCGGCGGACTTCACGGCCTCGTCGAACTGGCCGAGGCGCAGGCGGGTCTGCACCTCGCCGGACGGGCAGCCGGTGGTGGCCATCAGGCCGCCGGACAGCTCGGAGATCAGCTCCTTGTCCATCCGGGGCCACTTCACCAGCCAGCCCTCGGCGTAGGAACGCGAGGTCAGCTTGAAGAGGTTGTGCAGGCCTTCCTTGTTCCGGGCCCAGATGGTCTTGTGGGTGTACGCGCCGGACGCGGAGACGTCGTCCCGCTTCTGGTGCGGCTGGCCCCACAGGATGCGCTTGGTGTTCGAGCGGGACTCCGGCGCCACGTACGCCTCGATGCCGATGACGGGGGTGATGCCCGCGTCGGTGGCCTGGCGGTGGAACTCGGCGGCACCGTACATGTTGCCGTGGTCGGTCATGGCGACATGGGTCTGGCCCAGGCGCTCGACCTCCTTGAACATCTGCTTCAGCCGGGCGGCACCGTCCAGCATCGAGTACTCGGTGTGGACGTGCAGGTGCGCGAACGGCTGGTCGCTCAAGGCGGGGCCTCCGGAGGCTCTGGTGCTGGTCGGGTGGGCCGGCGAACGTGCATGTCACAGGGCATGCCCCGGAAATGGATATGGCCCGGACCGCCTCTCGGGGTCCGGACCATCACTCACACGCTCACCCGTCTACTCTAGCTCCCTCGAACGGCTTCCCTCGCGTCGCCGACGGCTCCCCGGACCGCCCCGGCCAGGCGCGCCGCGGCGGCGTTCCTGATCTCCGGCCCCTCCGACGGATCGTCCCGCAGACGGGCCAGACGGGCCCGCACGTCCGGCCGGTCGGGGGCGTGCTCCACCCCGAGGAGACGCGCCCGCGCCTCGCAGTCCCACAGCGACTCCGCGTACGCCTCGGCCGTCCCCGGCGAGCCCAGGGCCGCCAGCGCCTCCAGGTAGGCGGGGCGCTCGGACGAGTGCGGGGTGTTGAGCCAGAAGCGGCGCAGCAGGGAGACGGCACCCGCGGCCTCCGGCCCGAACCGCGCCAGCCCGCTCGCGAGGGCGCCCGGGCCGCACCAGGACCGGTCCACCCAGTGCTGTTCCAGCTCGGCGATCATCGCCGGGACGTCCCGCTCCTCGACCCGCCCGGGGTACGGCCGGGGCCCGCGTCCGCCCTCACCGCCCGGACACCCCTCGGGCCCCTCGCGCTCCTCGCGCCCCGGACGCTCCGACGGGGCCACGGGGCTTCCCCGGTGCGGCCGGGCCTGCGCCCCGGACGTCCTCGCCGCCGGCGTCGACGCCTCCCGTGCCCTCAGCGCCTCCGCGGCCTCGTCCGAGCCGCCGAGCGCCAGCAGCTCCAGGATCCTCACGACCCGCGCACCGGCGTCCTCGCCGGCGGCCGCCACGTCGATCACCGGCCCGAGCGGCAGCCCCAGGTCCCGGACCAGCCGGGCCAGGTAGAGGGACCGGTCGTCCGCCCGCGGGTTCCAGCGCCAGTCCCAGCGGATGCACCCGTGGACCAGGTCTGCGGCCGCCGACGGATCCTCCGCCGCCATCAGCGCCCCCAGGCCCCGGCCTCGCTGCAGGAGCCCCGGAAGCGATCCCGCCGGCGCGTACTCGTATCTCCGCTGTGTCACGCGCTCCATCGTGCCGCAGCCCCCGGCACGCGCGGGAGGTCCGCCCGCCCCGGCTCCCCGCGCCACTGCGCCTCAACCCGACTCGGAGCACCTACACCGCGCAGAACCGGCGCCCACCGTGACGGCACGGACGCGCGCCGCTGCCGCGCCGCACCGGAAGTCGGCCGATCCGACCTCGCACTCGCCCCAGCCCCGCCCGCGGCACCGCGGCCTCGCGGTCCCTCCCCGGGAACCCCATTGGCGCACTGCCCTGTGGCGGTGCTTGTAGATCCACTCCACGGGGAGTACTAGAGGTCGGAGCGAGCAGCAACGGGCTGACGTGTCGCGGTGCGAGGAAGAGGAGTCGCAGCAATGGCAACAGGCGTAGTGAAGTGGTTCAACCCCGAGAAGGGGTTCGGTTTCATCCAGCAGGACGACGGCGGGCCGGACGTCTTCGTCCACTTCTCGGCGATCCAGCAGACGAGCGGCTACCGGGAGCTGTTCGAGGGCGACCCGGTCGAGTTCGACGTCGTCCAGGGCCCCAAGGGTCCGCAGGCGGAGAACGTCGTCCGCCAGGGGTGACGATGCCGGGCCCCGAGTGACGGGCTCCGCCCCCGACCAGCCGGTCAACGGGGCG
Organism: Streptomyces sp. NRRL S-350; assembly: GCF_000719705.1. Taxonomy (GTDB): domain Bacteria; phylum Actinomycetota; class Actinomycetes; order Streptomycetales; family Streptomycetaceae; genus Kitasatospora. The sequence continues at coordinate 25,516 of NZ_JOHO01000020.1, forward strand.
GAGCCCCGCGGCCGCCCGGCACCCCGCCGGGGCCCCATCCCGGCCGCCTACGCCCCGGCCTGCTGGTAGAGCGTCACCAGGAGGCCGTGCACCGGCTCACCCTCCGGGTCCTCCTCCGTCTCGTCGACCAGCGCGGCCAGCGCCTCGGCGAGCCGCGCCGCCTTGGCCGGTCCGAGCCGGATGTGGCGCAGCGTCAGGAGGTGGTCGACGGGCGATCGGTCCAACTCCTGGGCGACGGCGCCGAACAGCGCGGCCGTGCCCTCGGCCCGCGGTTCCGCGACGAGGAGTCGCTCGGCCGTCCGCCGGTAGTACTTCTCGGTGCCGCCGCGCACCCGCCGCGTGCCCGCCTCCTGGACGAGCCCCGCCGCGCCCAGCACCCCGAGGTGGTGGGAGACGCTGCCCTTGTTCACCCCCAGCTGTGCGGCCAGCCGACTGATCGTCAACGGCCTGGCGCTCAGCGCGAAGAGCAGGCGCTGGCGCACGGGGTGGGCGAGTGCGGTGTGCTGCAGGGGCGTGCTGATCCGCTGGACGTCTTCGTCTGGTTGGTGGCTCACCGAATCAAGCGTTAAGTACGTTTGACGCTTTGACAAGCCGCTGGTCTACTCCCTTCCCATGACCTCCACCACAGTGACACCCGCCCTGGACGCCGCCGCCGTCGTCGAGTCGATCGCCGACCTGGTCCGCGAGAACTACGTCTTCCCCGACGCCGCCCGAGAACTGGCGGCCCTGTTGCGGCGGCGGAGCGCCGAGGGCTCCTACCGGGCCGCATCCGCCCAGGAGTTGGCCGAATCGGTCACCGCCGACTTGCGGTCCGCCAACGGCGACCTGCACCTGGCCCTCAAGTACCACGCCGTGCCGGTGCCGCCGGAGCAGGGCGCGGCGGCCCTCGCCGCGATGCGCAGGGAGTTCGACGCCTCCCTGGGCGGTGTTCCCCGGGTGGAACTCCTCGACGGCGGCGTCGCGATCCTGGAGATCGCCCCCAAGATGTTCCCGCTGGACTGGGCGGCACAGCCGCTGGCCGCGGCACTCTCCCTGGTGGCACCCGCCCGCGCCCTCATCCTGGACCTGCGCCGCAACGCCGGCGGCGATCCGGACACGGTCGCCTTCGTCTGCGGCTACCTGCTCGACGGCCGCACGCACCTCAACACCATGCTCTCGCGCCAGGGGGAGGTGGCCGAGCAGTCGTGGACGCCCCCGTTCGTTCCGGGCGCCCGCTTCGGCGCCGACAAGCCGCTCTTCGTGCTGACGAGCGGGAAGACCTTCTCCGCGGGCGAGGAACTCGCCTACGACCTGCAGCAGCTCGGGCGCGCCGAGGTCGTCGGGGAGGCCACCCGCGGCGGCGCGCACCCGCGCGAGGGCTGGACGGTGCACCCGCACCTGGAGCTCAGCGTGCCCGTCGCCCGCGCCGTCAACCCGGTCTCGGGCACCAACTGGGAGGGCACCGGCGTCCGACCCGATGTGCCGTGCGACGCCGAGTCGGCGCTCGACCGCGCACTGGCGCTGGCCGTGGCGCGCCAGGCCTAGGCGCGACCGCCGCGAACTGGCGCCGCCGCACGGGAGGTCGGGCCCGCCGGCGCGGCGGCGTGTCGAGTGGCGCATCACCGTCCGTGACGCCAGGGTGACCGGCAGAAAACCCCTCAGAAAGGGTCAAAATGCCTGTAGTCACCACCCCGTACGCGACCGGCACCCCGTGCTGGGTCGACCTGATGGCGAAGGACCAGCAGGCCGCGCTGGACTTCTACCGTGACCTCCTCGGCTGGCAGGGCAGGCCCGGCCCGGCCGAGTTCGGCGGGTACGCGGTCTGCGAGCTGGACGGCAGGGCCGTGGCCGGCATCGGCCCGGCGATGGCCCCCGAGGGCATGCCGGAGCCGCCGACCGTCTGGAGCAGCTATCTCGCCTCCACCGACGCCCAGGCCACCCAGGACGCGATCGTCGCCGCCGGCGGCACGCTGATGGTCCCGGTCATGGACGTCGGCGACCTGGGCCGGATGCTGATCGCCGCGGACCCCCAGGGTGCGGTGTTCGGCGTCTGGCAGCCCGGCGAGTTCTTCGGTGCCCAGGTGGTGAACGAGGCCGGTGCACTGATCTGGAACGAGCTGCACACCGGTGACATCGCGGCCGCGACCGCCTTCTACGGCGAGGCGTTCGGCATCGAGATCGAACCGCTGGACGGCGCGGACTCCTACTGGCAGCTCCGGGTCGGCGGCCGTGCGGTGGGCGGCGCGACGCTCCTCGCCAACGACCCGCCCGGCACCCCGGCGCACTGGCTGAGCTACTTCGCGGTCGACGACGTCGACTCCACCGTGGACGCCCTGGTCAAGAGGGGCGGCATGGTCCTTGCCGCGCCCTTGGACATGGCGGCCGGCCGGATGGCCGTCGTCTCCGATCCTCAGGGCGCCACCTTCGCCGTGATCACGCCGAGCCCCGTGTAGCGCCGGCACGTGACGCCGACGTGCGACGCCGGCGCGTGACGCGGAACGCGTACCGCCGAAGTCGTCCCGCCGCCCGCCCCGGAACCCTCCGGGCGGGCGGTCCCCGCTCCCCGCTCCCCGCGCCACCCGTACCGCCCGGACGTCAACCTTCCGTCCTCCCAACACCCTTGAGCCGCAGGATCCGATCCTGGTTGACTGGGAGCCGTGACCCACTCCACCGACGCCACAGCCGCCTCCGAGGGCCTCGGAGCCCTCGTCAGCCGCCACCCGGTCTCCACCGCCACCCGGTGGGTCAACGCCGCCTGGGCCCTGCCGATCGGCGTGCTCGCCTCCTGGCTGGGCCTGTGGGCCCTCCTCCATGACGGCGACGACGGCTCCTCGGGCGGTGGCCGCGGGCTCGGCGTGATCCTCGGCCTCGGCGTGTGCGGGCTCGGCATCGGTCTCACCCAGGCGGTACGGGCGTTGCGCGGCGGCGCCGGCGAGTACTTCGAGGTGCGCGAGAACGGCCTGGTCCACGGCAATGCCCGTGGCCGACGGGTGAGTTGGGCGTGGTCCCAGGTCGTCTCCGTCACCATCCCCACCCGCCGCGGCGCGGCCGGCGCCCTCGCCCAGCGCTTCGGCAACGACTACCGCTGTGTCATCGCGACGGCCGGCGGCGGCCGGGTCCGGGTGGACGGCCTGGCCGCCGACGCGCCCGCCCTGGGCAACGCGGTGATCGACCACTGCCCGACGGCCCCGCTGCGCACCGGCGAGGAGTGGACCCGTAAGGCCGGCGGCTGGCTGCTCCTGGGCTCCGTGCTCTGCGTCGGCGGCGTCATCGCGATCGTCCGCTACATCTCCGACCACCCGGAAACCGAGAAGGTCAGCGTCGACGCCGACGGCCACACCAGTTACGAGACCGTCCAGGGCCTCGACGACACCACGCTCATGCTTCTCGGCCTGGGCCTGGCCGCCTGCGGCATCGCCGCCATCGTCTGCTTCGCCCTCTTCGTGTCCGGTCGCGTGCGCCGCCGCCGCTGATCCCCGCGGCAGCCCCGACTTCCCAGGCACCCCGGCTTCCCGGGCACCCCGCCTTCCCAGGCACCCCGCGACGCCTGCCTACCGCCGAGCGGCCCGCAGCCACACCGAGAGCCCGAGGCAGAGCAGGCACGCCCCCGCCAGCACCAGGGGGATCACCGTCGCTCCACCCGATCCGCTGAGCGCCTCCACCAGCGCCGGCACGACGGCGTTGCCGAGCATGCAGCAGAGCGTCAGCACGGAGGTCGCCTGCTGCGGCACCTCCGCCACGCCGGAGACCCAGGCGATCAGGGTCGGCAGCACCGGCGCCATCGCCAGCCCGGCCAGCGGATAGGCGACCACCGCGAGGTGCGGCACGGCGGCCAGCAGCAGGGCCGCGAGCGCCGCCGCAAGGTAGCCGGGCACGGTGGTGCGGCCGGGCAGTCGCCTGGCCAACTGCGGGAGGACGAGCCGCCCGACGGCCATCCCGGCCCAGAACCCCGAGGCCGCCGTCGTGGCCGCCTGGGTGCTCCAGCCGTCGCGGACGAGTTGGGTCGACTGCCAGGCGCCGATGCTGGTCTCCATGCCCGCGTACACCAGGCCCACCAGCAGGAACGGGAGCAGCGTCAGCCCGGTCCGTCCGCGCCGGCCGGCCTGTCCACGGCCGACCTCTGCGGCCCCGGGCGTCGTGGCGAGCACCGCCCCTGCCCGTCCGACCAGGAAGCACGGCAGCGTGCACACCGCGGCCGCCAGTGCCAGCAGCCGGATGTCCGTGTGCCCGACGGCTCCCGCGGCCAGCGGGCCCAGCATCGCGCCGATCCCGAAGACGGCGTTCAGCCGGTTGACCATCACCACGCTGTTGCCGGCGAACCCGCGCGCGAACGCCGTGTTGAGGGTGAGCGCGAGACCGCCGTACCCGATCCCGGTCACCGCCGCGCAGCCGAGGTAGGCGGCCCAGCCGGGGCTCACCGCCATTCCGGCCGCACCGGCCGCGAAGACCGCGAGCAGGACGGGCGGTGCGGCCCGGACGTTCAGCCGCCGCCCGAGCAGCCCGATGCAGACGGTCGCCGCGAGGGCGCCCAGGTTGTAGGCGGAGACCACCCGACCGACCTCGTGCTGGGCGCCGAACCGCTCCCGCAGGAAGGGCAGCGAGGCTCCGAGCGAGGCGGTGAGCACGCCGAGGACGAGGAAGACGCAGAACGCGGAGACCGCCGCCGATCTGGCCATCACCGGGGCTTCCGGCGCGACCGGTGTCGAGCCCGCGACCCCCGGAGCACCCTGCCCCGGAGCACCCTGCGCCGCGGCGTCCTCCCCCGCCGCCGCCGCTCCGGTCACCGGGCCTCCCGCCACCGCACCTCCCGGCACCGGGCCTCCCGGCACCGCGTCGGCGAGCGCCGGGTTCGACGCCGCCCGTCCCGCCTCAGCCACCGTCGGGTCCAGCCGTGAGGGCCACGGTGACCAGCCCGTCCGGGTCGGACAACGTGATCGTCCCGTCGCCGGCGGCGGAGCCGCCCACCACGAGCGCGGTGAAGTCCGGCACGGCGACCACCGCGCCGGCCTCCACCAGGGCCCGGCCGCCGATCCCGACGCAGACGGCTCCCGCGTCGACCGCCGAGCGGACCCCGCTGACGGAGTCCTCGAAGACCAGCGTGCGCTCCGGCCGGATCCCGAGCCCTCGGCAGGCCGACAGGTACGGGTCCGGGTGCGGCTTGCCCCGCTCGACGTCGTCCCGGGTGACCCGCACCCGGAAGACGTCGAGCAGGCCGAGGCCGCCCAGCGCGTTGTCGATCTTCCGGGTCCAGCTGCTGGTGGCCAGGCCGACGGGCACCCCGGCCCGCCACAGCCGGTCGGCGAGCCCGTCGGCGCCGGGGACGGCCCGGTAGCGGGCTTCCTCCTCGACGGTGTCCACCTCGGCCCAGATCGCCTTGCGGTCGGCGTCCGAGTGGTGCGGGAAGATCAGCCGCACCGTCTGGTCGCCGGTCCGCCCGTGGACGTACTCCTCGACCTCCGGGTCGGCCAGCACCCGGCCGTGACGCCGGGCCACCGACCGCCACGCCTCCTCGATCACGGGCCTGGAGTCGATCAGGACCCCGTCCATGTCGAAGACGACGGCCTCGACCTCGTACCGCGTTCCGGCTGCCTGCGGCTGCATCGGTCTCCTCACTGGGCGCTTGCGCCATACGGTCTGACGATAGTTCACATCGAACCGGCCGGGCGGCATATTGGACTAGACCTCCGCCCAAAGGGCCGCCCGGCCGACCGACCACCCGGACCGGGCCGACCGGGCCGACCGGGCCGACGACTAACCGGCCCGCCGGGCCATGAAGCCGTCCGCGGAGTCCTTCCAGACCAGGTACACGTCGTCCACCAGGAGCAGGTCGACCACCTCGTCGAGCACCGGGTCGAGCGCGTCGCGGTGCGACCCGACGATCGGCTCCTCGTGCTTGTTGAACGAGGTGTTCACCAACGCCGCCTGCCCGCTGCGGTCGTACCAGGCCATCAGCAGGCCGTGCAGGAACGGGTCGTCCTGCGCCCGGACGATCTGCGGACGGGCGGTGTTGTCGACGTGCACCACGGCCGGGCAGGCCTTGGCGAACGTCTCGTGGCAGTCGTACGTGAGCGTCATGAACAGCGCCGCCGGCTGCTCCGGCGCCCAGCCCACGTAGCAGTCGGCCGCCAGCTCCTCGGCGGTGATCGGCGCGAAGGGCATGAACTCGGTGCGGTTCAGGCGCTTGTTGAGCCAGTCGTTCATGGTCACGTCGGCGGTGCCGTAGATGACGCTGCGCCGGCCGAGGGCCCGCGGGCCGAACTCCATCCGGCCGCGGTAGGTGCCGATGACCTGGTTCGCCTCCAGCGCGGCGAGCAGGACCTCCTGCATGCCGTCGCCGATCCGCCGGTAGCGCAGCTCCGGGTAGTCCCGCAGGATCTCCTCCAGCCGGCCTTCGGAGACGGCCGCGTCCGGCCCGAGCGCCATCGACGGCACCCGCGGGCGCTCGCCGGTCTCCCGGTGGGCCACGATCACGGCAGCCTGCAGCGGCAGCCCGCCGTCGCCCATCGGCGGCAGCACGTAGATGTTCCGCACGCCCTCGGTCTCGAAGATCCGCTGGTTGAGCTTGACGTTGGCGAACACGCCGCCGGACAGGCAGACGTTGCCGCCGGGCACCCGCCCGATGTGTCGCGACACCACGGCGGTCAGCAGGTTCTCGACGTGCCGCTGGGCGGCCGCCGCGACGTCGGCCGGCTCGTGGCGGGCGATCTCGCGCAGCAGTTCCTCGGAGTAGCCCTCGTAGGAGGGCTGGTACCAGTCGCCGCAGCGGGCGCGGATCGCGCCGTTCTCCTCGACGTCGATCATGCGGCGCATCAGCGGGAGGAGCTTCTCCGGGTCGCCGTTGGCGGCCAGGCCGGTGATCTTGCCCTCGTGGCGGTTGGGGCGGAAGCCGAGCAGCTTGGTGATCCGGCCGTAGAAGTAGCCGAGGCTGTCGATCGACGTCTCGCGCTGGAGCACCTCCTCGCCACCGGGGAAGTAGTGCGTGACGGTCAGGGACTGGAAGTCCCCGCGGCCGTCGCAGGTGACCACGAGCGCCTCGTCGAACGGGGAGCAGAGGAAGGCGCCCAGACCGTGCGACTCGTGGTGGTCGACGTGAACCACCTTGCCGCGAAGCCCGTTCTCCTCGATGAAGGCATCGAACTCACCGCGCTTCTCGCGGTCGTTCACAATTTCGTCGGATATCCGCTTCCGCAGGTGCGGGAGCGCCTCGGGGCGCTGCCGGGCCTCCTCCGAAATCCGGTCGACGTAGAGCAGCAGGTGCTTTTCGGCACTGAATCCGGCCTGCCACCCGTAGGCCACCCGGTCGACATCCGAAAGGGTGACCCCGGCTTCCTTCAGGACGTAGTCGATCGACTGCTCCGGCCAGGTCTTGTGGTCCTTGATCCGGGTGAAGCGCTCCTCGCTGACAGCCGCGACGACGGTTCCGTCCTGGACCAGGCAGGCGCCGGCCAGATCGTTGTTCGTGATTCCGAGGACAAGCATGTGCCGCTCCAATGCTTATTTCGCGGGAAATGACTCGACGGCATTTCCACGGATTCGGTGAGCAAGTGAAGGTTGGAGTGCACAGCGATGTTATGGAGAGATTTCCCGGGAGATCAACGACGCCGTGGGCGATCCGGTCAACCTGACCTGCCGCCGGACCGTGACGCGGGGGCGGCCGCCCGGTTAACAACAGTTCGCAGCTCGATCATCAGTGCTGGCAGGGTGGCATATGCCCGTCAAGAGGTCTGGACCACCAGGGCGCTTATCACTCTGGGTAGCTGTCCGGAAACAGTCCTTCCGGAAGGCGACCGGCACTTCCACCGCCTCCCGGGCGTCCGCCTGACGCGCCGTCACGCGCACACCAGAGACCACCCGCACACCAACAACCGCCCGGACACCTCAGAGACTTCTGGTCCCTCGTACCCCTCGGTCCACACAGGCCACACGGGCCACCCGGGCCACCCGGGCCACCCGGGCCACCCGGGCCACCCGGGATCCGGTCCGCGCCACCCGCCCTCGGAAACGCCGGAGGCCAGGCCGAAGCATCCGCCTCGACCTGGCCTCCGTCCGCCCCGGACGCTCCCTCAGTCGTCGAGCTCCGCGAGGAACGCCAGCGCCGCCGCCCAGGCCCGCTCCGCCGCCGCCGCGTCGTAGTCCGCCAGCTCCGGGTCGGTGAACAGGTGCCCGGCGCCCCGGTAGCGGTGCACCTCCACGTCGGCCCCGGCCCGCCGCATGCCCAGGTACCAGGCGTTCAGCCAGTCCTCGGTCTCGAACGGGTCCGGCTCCGCGACGTGCAGCTGTACGGGGATCGAGGTGGCCGCGTCCTCCCGGAGGTCCGAGGTGCCGTGGAGGAGCAGCAGGCCGCGCGCCTTCTCGTCGGCCAGCGCGAGGTTCTGCGCCAGCGAGCCGCCGAGCGAGAAGCCGGCGTACACCAGCCCGCCCTCGGACAGCGGCGCGGCCGCCGTGACCGCCCGGCGCAGCATCTCGTCGGCGCCCCCGGCCTCCTCCTGGTAGGCCTGGCCGTCCTCGACCGAGTCGAAGGTCCGTCCCTCGAACAGGTCCGGCGTGTGCACGGTGTGGCCGGCGGCGCGCAGCCGGTCGGCGGCGGCGCGGACGGCGGGACGCAGCCCGTAGGCGGAGTGGAAGAGGACGATCTGGGCCACGGTTCGGGTCCTTCACCAGGTGGGTCAGCGGGAGTCGGTGGCGCCGGCAGAGGTCCGAAGTCCGCAGAAGTCCGCAGGGTCCGCCGGTCGCCGCCGCCCTCCCATGATCCCCCATCCGCACCGGGCCCCTACGACACCACGTCCTTGCGGGCGAACCCCCGGAACGCCAGCGCCAGCAGCACCGCCGCGTACGAGAGCGACAGCGAGACGCCCTGCAGCATGCCGCCCCACTCCAGTTGGGGCTGCAGGGCGTCCGCCCACGCGTACTGCCAGTGCGCCGGCAGCCATTCCCGCAGGTCGCCCAGCGCGGTGACGGCGTCCAGCACCCCGGTGATGATCGACGCGAACACGGCGCCGCCGACGGCCCCGAGGGGCGCGTCGGTCGCCGTGGACAGCCAGAAGGCGAGTGCGGCGATCACGATCTCGCTCAGGAACACGAAGGCCACCGCGATGGCGATCCGGGGCAGTGCCTCCCCGGCCGGCAGGCTGACGCCGGCGGGTAGCTTCAGGTCTCCCCACCCGTACGCCGCCGTTCCGACGACCAGTCCGATCGCGGGCAGCATGACCATCGCGACCGCCGAGAACGCCAGTCCGACCACGAACTTGCGGGCCAGCAGCCGTGCCCTGGGCACGGGCGCGGCCAGCAAGTACCGCAGGGAGGACCAGCTGGCCTCGGAGGCGACGGTGTCCCCGCAGAACAGCGCGACCGGGATCACCAGCATGAAGCCGGTGCCGACGAACAGCATGGTGACGGCGAAGTTGGCCCCGGAGGCGGTGGCCAGGTCGATGAAGGTGGTCCGGTCCGGCCGGCCCGGGGTGCCGCCGACCTGGAACGCGGCCAGGATGACGAACGGCATGGCGGCCAGGACCGCGCCGATCACCAGCGTGCGGCGCCGGCGCAGTTGCCGCATGGCTTCGACCCGCAGCGGAAGTGTCCGGCCGGCCCGGTACCCCTCCGCATGGTCCTTCGACACCGCGGGGCCCTCAGGTGCCCTGGAGAGCGAGCTCACGCCGCACCACCTCCGATCAACGACAGGAACGCGTCCTCCAACCGCCGCTGCGGGCCGGCGCTCTCCACCGGCACCCCCAGCCGCACCAGCTCGACCAGCAGTTCGCTCGCCGCCAGCCCGTCCAGCCGTACGAGCAGCCCGCCGTCGACGGCCTCCGCGGAGCCGACCCCGGCCAGGGCGGCGACCTTCTCGGCCACCGACTCCGGGTCGTACGAATCGGCGAGGCCGATCATCAGCAGCTCCGACGAACCGACGATCTCGTCGACGGCGCCGGTCGTCACGAGCTGCCCGCGGTCCATCACGACCAGGTCCGTGCAGCTCTGCTCGACCTCGGACAGCAGGTGGCTCGACACGATCACCGTCCGTCCGCCGGCCGCGTACCGGATCATCACCTCGCGCATCTCGCGGATCTGCGGCGGGTCGAGCCCGTTGGTCGGCTCGTCCAGGATCAGCAGGTCCGGCATCCCGAGCATGGCCTGCGCGATCGCCAGCCGCTGCCGCATGCCCTGCGAGTACGTGCGCACCGCGCGGTCCAGGGCCTCGCCGAGCCCGGCGATGGCGAGGGCCTCGTCCAGGCACGCGTCGGCCTCCGGCCGCCCGGTCGCCTGCCAGTACAGCCGCAGGTTGGCCCGGCCGGTCAGGTGCGGCAGGAAGCCCGCGCCCTCGACGAACGCCCCGACCCGCGACAGCACCGGCGCACCGGGCCGCACCAGGTGCCCGAAGATCCGCACGCCGCCCGCGTCGGGCCGGATCAGGCCCATCAGCATCCGCAGCGTGGTGGTCTTGCCCGCGCCGTTCGGCCCGAGCAGTCCGAGCACCTGCCCCTGTTCCACCCGGAAGCTCAGGTCCTTCACGGCGTAGCGGTCCTGGGCGCCCTTGTAGCGCTTGGTCAGCCCGCTGATCTGCAGTGGCACCGCGGCCAGGTCCGGATCGAACTCCGGCCCGCCGGTCGCCCGCCGGCGCCGCAGTCGCGGCACCAGCACCAGCCCCGCGGCCACCAGCACGGCGACCACCGGCAGCAGCCACGTCCGCGAGGGCAGCGGCGCCGACTCGGTGACCAGCCCGTCGACGGTCGGCACGGTGAGCGCCCCGGCCGGCGAGACCTGGTAGGTGGCCGGCTCGACGGGCGAGGCGTACGCGAGGTCGGTGCTCGCCAGCACCAGCCGCACCCGGTGTCCCGCCGGGAAGGTGTGGTCGACCGTCGGCAGGGCCACGGTGACGGTCCGGCCCGCGTCGGCGCCGGTCACCCGCAGCGGGGCGGCGAGCTGCTGCGGGAGCACCGCCTTGTCGTCCGGCCCGACGTCGTACAGCTTCGCGAACAGCACCGCGTCCGGCCGGTCCGCCTTCACCCGCACCGGCACGGTCGGCTGCCCGGTCAGGTGCAGCGGCGAGTCCAGCGGCGCCGAGTCGAAGGCGGCGTTCTGCCCGGGGAAGTCGAGTGACAGCCCGGCCCCCAGCGAGGCCGCCTGGCTCAGGGCGCCGATGCCCGGCAGGGTGGAGATCCCGGGCGGCGCCCCGCCGGGCGGGTTGGCGACGGTCTTGTCGCCGCCCGCCAGCTCGACGGAGCGTGAGCCCGTCCCCGCCAGCCCGGGGTAGCGGTCGGCGGTGGCCCCGCGCAGCACGGCCTGGAAGCCGGTGGAGTCCACTCCGCCGGTGCGGGTCACCCGGAAGGCCGGCCCGGTGTCGTTGTGGCGCCCCCGCAGGTAGTGGTCGAACCAGGCGGTCACCCGGTCGTCGACCCGGGCACTGGTGTCCGTCCCGCCGTCGTGCCCGCCTGCGAACCAGTCCACCGCCACCGGTGCGCCGTTGGCCGCGATCGCCCGGGCGATCCGGTCGCCCTGGTCCAGCGGGAACAGCGAGTCCTGCTGCCCCTGCACCACCAGCGTGGGCGCCTTGAGCCGCGCCGCCACCGAGGACGGGCTGGAGCGGTCCAGCAGCGCGACGGCCTCCGGGTCGGCGTGCCCTGCGGTGGCCACCCGGTCGTACATCTGGCAGAGCGAGTCCAGGAACCGCCCGCATCCGGTCTGCCCGTCCGCCGCCGCGGGCCTGGGCTCGCCGCCCTCGCGCGGCGCCCCGCCGGACGGCCCGAGGCCGCCCGCCGACCCGGGGGCCGCGCCGGTGGTGAAGAAGATCCCGGCCCACAGCTTCTTGAACACACCGTCGGCGGCGTCCGAGCCCTGTGCGCCCTGCGGGAAGAGCGAGTCGGCCAGGTTCCACCAGGTGATCTGGGAGGCCACGGCGTCGATCCGCTGGTCGTACGCGGAGGCGAGCAGCGAGATGGCCCCGCCGTACGAGGCGCCGGTGATGCCGACCTTGGGGTCGCCGGGGCCGTCGAGCTGCACCTCGGGCCGTTGGGCCAGCCAGTCCACCAGGTGTCGGACGTCCTCGACCTCGCGGTCGGGCGCGTTGAGGCCGATCTTGCCGCCCGACTGCCCGAAGCCGCGCGCCGACCAGGTCAGCACCGCGTAGCCCTGCCGGGCGAGCTGCTGGGCCCGTTCGCGCTCGCCCTCCTTGGAGCCGCCGAAGCCGTGCGCCAGCAGGACGGCCGGCCGCGGGCCGCCGCCGGCGGTGAAGAAGGAGGTGTCCAACTGGACTTGCTGCGCGCTGCCGAGCGTCTCCGGCATGCTGAGGAAACGGTCCTCCTCGTGGACCGTCCGCTCACCGCCGGACGCCACCGTCACCGTACCGACCCCGGCCACCGCCACCAGTGCGACCGCACCGGCCAGCAGCCTGCGCCGGACGGTCGTACCCCGGCCGCGCCATCGACGCCATGCCCCACCGAACTCCATGGGCGTTGATCGTATCCGCCGTCCCGGTAGGCGCTCGATAAAGCCGCCCCACCGTGCCCCTCGGACGACGGTCCCCCGCGCCCCGCCAGGGGGCGAGGGGAACCCCGCGGTCGGGCCACCGACCCGGCCGCGGGCCCGCCCCGGACGGTCCACCCGGCCCCGGGCGGGTTACAGCGCTCGCGTCATCGTCTGGTGCGGTATCCCGGCGTCTTCGTACACCGGTCCCTTCGCCACGTACCCCAGCCGCTCGTAGAACCCGAGCGCGTGCACCTGGGCGTGCAGCTCCATCTCGGAGCCCCCGCGCTCGGCCCCCGCGGCCTCGATCGCCCGGACGAGCTCCGCCCCCAGCCCGGTTCCCCGGGCCGCCGGCAGCACCGCGAGCCGCCCGAGCAGCACCCGCCCCTCGACGCCCCCGGTCAGCTCCCGCGCCTGGTCACCGAAGATCAGTCGGCCGGTGCCCAGCGCGGCCCCGTCGGCTCCCACCGCCAGCACGTGCACCGAGGTCCCGTCGTACTCGTCGTACTCCAGTTCCTCCGGCACGTTCTGCTCGACGACGAACACCTCGCGGCGGACGGCGCGCACCAGCGCGAGGTCCGCCTCTCCCTCCGCGATCCGGATGGCCACTGCCATGTCAGCTCTCCGCCGCGATGACGTCCAGGGCCTTCCGCAGGTCCTCCGGGTACTCGCTGGAGAACTCGACCCACTGCCCGTCCGCCGGGTGCTCGAAGCCGAGCGACATGGCGTGCAGCCACTGCCGGCCCAGCCCGAGCCGCTTGGCCAGCGTCGGGTCGGCGCCGTACGTCAGGTCGCCGACGCAGGGGTGGCGCAGCGCGGACATGTGGACGCGGATCTGGTGGGTGCGCCCGGTCTCCAGCTTGATCGCCAGCAGCGACGCGGCCCGGTAGGCCTCGATCAGGTCGTAGTGCGTGACGGACGGCTTGCCGTCCTGGGTCACCGCCCACTTCCAGTCGGAGCTGGGGTGGCGCCCGATCGGCGCGTCCACGGTCCCGCTCATCGGGTCCGGGTGCCCCTGCACCAGCGTGTGGTAGCGCTTGTCGGTGATCCGGTCGTGGAACTGCCGCTTGAGGTCGGTGTACGCGCGCTCGGACTTGGCGACGACCATCAGCCCCGAGGTGCCGACGTCCAGCCGGTGCACGATGCCCTGCCGCTCGGCCGCGCCCGAGGTGGAGATCCGGTACCCGGCGGCGGCGAGCCCGCCGATCACGGTCGGGCCGGTCCAGCCCGGGCTGGGGTGTGCGGCGACGCCGACCGGCTTGTCGATCAGCACGATGTCCTCGTCGTCGTGGACGATCCGCATGCCCTCGACGGGCTCGGCGACGATCCGCACGGGGGCGGCGGGGGCCGGGATCTCGACCTCCAGCCAGGAACCGGCGGTCACCCGGTCCGACTTGCCGGCCATGGCGCCGTCGAGCGTCACCTTGCCGTCGGCGGCCAGCTCGGCGGCCTTGGTCCGGGAGAAGCCGAACATCCGGGCCAGGGCGGCGTCGAGGCGTTCGCCCTCCAGGCCGTCGGGTACGGGGAGGCTGCGGATCTGCGCTGCGGTACTCACCCGTACGAGTATGCCGGACACCCGGCCCTCCCCCGCCCGCCGCACTCCGCGGGCCGGCCCCGCCGGTCGATGCTACTCCGTCTTGCCGCCCGGCTGGTGGACGGTCCCGTCCGGGTTGCTGCCCCGGAACGAGAGCAGGACGACCAGGATCCCGCCGCACACGATCGCCGAGTCGGCGAGGTTGAAGACCGCGAAGTGCTGGACGGAGATGAAGTCCACCACGTGCCCGCGGAAGACTCCCGGCGCCCGGAACAGCCGGTCGGTGAGGTTGCCGAGCGCCCCGCCGAGCAGCAGCCCGAGCGCGACCGCCCAGGGCAGGCTGTACAGCCTGCGCGCGATCCGCCAGATCACCACGATGACGGCCGCGGCGATCATCGTGAAGACGACGGTCAGCGCCTGCCCCATCCCGAACGCCGCACCGGAGTTGCGGATCACCTGGAGGGTGACGACGTCCCCGACGACCTTGATCGCCGAGTGGTTCTCCAGCTTGGCGACGACCAGCAGCTTGCTGCCGAGGTCGATCAGGAAGGCGAGCACCGCGACGACCAGCAGGACCCCGACCCGCCGCGGGCCGCGGGGCTTCTCCGCCACCGCCGGTTCGTCCGCGGACGTCGCCCCGGTCGGCTCGGCCACGGGCACCTCCACGTCATCGGCGGGGGGCGGGACTGCTTCGTCCCGGGTCTGGGGGGAACCTTGCGTACTGATGATCCGCTCCGCTGCCGATGGAGCTCCCCCGGCCGTAGGAGGGGGAGGGTGGTGGGCCGGTGACGGCCTTGAAGCGTCCACGAGCGTGGTGGACGCGTCAGGCGACGTTACGGGGTCGAGCGTACGGCAAGCCCGACCCCTCGCGTCGCTCCGGTCGCCCGCTTCAGCGGCGCTCCTGCTTGGCCTTGCACTGCACGCAGAGCGTCGCCCTGGGGAACGCCTGCATCCGGGCCTTGCCGATGGCCTGGCCGCAGGACTCGCAGGTGCCGAAGCCGACGCCCTCCAGCCGGGCCAGGGCCCGCTCGGTCTGGGCGAGGCTGTCCCGCGCGTTGTTGGCGAGCGCGAGTTCGCTCTCCCGCGAGATGTTCTTCGTACCGGCGTCCACCTGGTCGTCGCCGGCTCCGTCGTTGGAGTCGCGCATCAGGCCCGAGATGGCCGCCTCGGCGGCGTCGATCTCGTTCTGCAGCCGCTCCAGCTCGCTGATCAGCTCGGTGTGCAGCTCGTGGACCTCGTCGGTGGTCCACGCCTCCTCGCCGGGCCGGACCGGCAGCGTGGCCGGGTCGACGGACTCGGCTCCTCGCGACACGGTGACGGTGTCGGTGCCGGTCTTGGATGCGGTAGTGGTCACGGTCCCCTCCCCTGGATCGACCGCCACGGCCTTGCGTGCCCGCTTGGTGGCGGTACCCGCGCCGGTTCCCTTCTCAGCCATGGCTTCGACCCCATCTACGAACGAATCGAGCCGCCGGTTCCCGGCGGCTTCCAGTGCCGGAACGATAATCCCGATCAAAACCGGTCACAACATGACATACCGACGCCTCACCACGATCCCACCCAGGCAGCCGCCCAGCCGCCACGCCCCGCGCGCTGAGAGGGTTGTGCCCAGATCGCCCGCGCCTAACCACCCCTCTGACCAGCCCCGCCGCCCGTCCCGGCCCCGCCCGCCCGAAACGGTTTGGACAAACCGACTCGCCCGGCCGATACACTGGCCCTGCAAGGCGCAGATGGGACGAGTACCGACGTACGCAGCCACCAGCGACCCGGGGACGGTGCGAGCCCGGGGGTGTGCACGGCGGGAAGATCACCCCGGAGCCGCCGGAAGAACGGCCGCCGCGAAGCCCGCAGCGGCCCACTAGAACCGGCAGCAAGCCCAAACAAGAGGGCCGCAACGCAGCACGCGGCCAAGGAGGGTGGTACCGCGGGGCGGCTTGCCGTCTCGTCCCTCCGGAGGATCCAGCCCACGCATCCGCCGGAGGTAGACGCCAGCGATGAGCTCCCAACCCGCCACCCACCACCACGCTTCCGACGACGCACCGCGCGCGGCCGCCCTCTACAACGCCGTCCCGGCCCAGGTGGACCTGCCCGCCCTGGAACACCGGATCCTCTCCTTCTGGCAGGACGGCAAGATCTTCCAGCGCAGCCTGGAGCAGTCCGAGGGCCGCCCCGAGTGGGTGTTCTACGAGGGCCCGCCGACCGCCAACGGCATGCCCGGCGCCCACCACATCGAGGCCCGCGTCTTCAAGGACGTCTTCCCCCGCTACCGGACGATGAAGGGCTACCACGTCGCCCGCAAGGCCGGCTGGGACTGCCACGGCCTCCCGGTGGAGCTCGCCGTCGAGAAGGAGCTCGGCTTCTCCGGCAAGAAGGACATCGAGGCGTACGGCATCGCCGAGTTCAACGCGAAGTGCCGCGAGTCCGTGACCCGCCACACCGACGCCTTCTCCGAGCTGACCACCCGCATGGGGTACTGGGTCGACCTGGACGAGGCCTACCGGACGATGGACCCGTCGTACGTCCAGTCCGTCTGGTGGTCGCTCAAGCAGATCTTCGACAAGGGCCTGCTGGTCCAGGACCACCGCGTCGCCCCCTGGTGCCCGCGCTGCGGCACCGGCCTGTCCGACCACGAGCTGGCCCAGGGCTACGAGACCGTGGTCGACCCCTCGGTCTTCGTCCGCTTCCCGCTGACCGGCGGCCCGCTGGCCGGCCGGGCCGCCCTGCTGGTGTGGACCACCACCCCGTGGACCCTGGTCTCCAACACCGCGGCCGCCGTCCACCCCGAGGTCACCTACGTGGTGGCCACCGACGGCACCGAGCAGCTGGTCGTCGCCGAGCCGCTGGTCGCCAAGGCCCTCGGCGAGGGCTGGGAGACCACCGGCGAGTCCTTCACCGGCGCCGAGATGGAGCGCTGGTCCTACCGCCGCCCCTTCGACCTGGTCGAGATCGAGGACGCGCACTACGTCCTCAACGCCGACTACGTCACCACCGAGGACGGCACCGGCATCGTCCACCAGTCGCCCGCCTTCGGCGCGGACGACCTCGCGACCTGCCGCCGCTACGGCCTGCCGGTGGTCAACCCGGTGCTCGCCGACGGCACCTTCGCCCCCGAGGTCCCGCTGGTCGGCGGCCAGTTCTTCAAGAAGGCCGACGAGGCCCTGGTCGCGGACCTCAAGGAGCGCGGCCTGCTCTTCCGCCACCTCCCGTACGAGCACAGCTACCCGCACTGCTGGCGCTGCCACACCGCGCTGCTCTACTACGCGCAGCCGTCCTGGTACATCCGGACCACCGCCGTCAAGGACGCGCTGATCCGCGAGAACGAGGCCACCAACTGGTTCCCGGAGACGGTCAAGCACGGCCGCTTCGGCGACTGGCTGAACAACAACATCGACTGGGCGCTCAGCCGCAACCGCTACTGGGGCACCCCGCTGCCGATCTGGCGCTGCGAGGAGGGCCACCTCACCTGCGTCGGCTCGCTGGCCGAGCTCGGCGAGCTCACCGGCACCGACCGCAGCGGCCTCGACCCGCACCGCCCGTACATCGACGAGGTGACCTTCGCCTGCCGCGACTGCGGCGGCACCGCCACCCGCGTGCCCGAGGTCATCGACGCCTGGTACGACTCGGGCTCGATGCCCTTCGCCCAGTACGGCTACCCGTACCAGAACAAGGAGCTGTTCGAGAAGCGCTACCCGGCGCAGTTCATCTCCGAGGCGATCGACCAGACCCGCGGCTGGTTCTACACGCTGATGGCGGTCGGCACCCTGGTGTTCGACCGGAACAGCTACGAGAACGTCGTCTGCCTGGGCCACATCCTG
Source organism: Streptomyces sp. NRRL S-350 (assembly GCF_000719705.1). GTDB lineage: Bacteria > Actinomycetota > Actinomycetes > Streptomycetales > Streptomycetaceae > Kitasatospora. Next base: position 43,297 of record NZ_JOHO01000020.1, read on the forward strand.
GCCGAGGACGGCCGCAAGATGTCCAAGCACCTGGGCAACACCCTGCAGCCGATCCCGCTGATGGACCAGCACGGCGCCGACGCCGTCCGCTGGTTCATGGCGGCCGGCGGCTCGCCCTGGTCGGCCCGCCGGGTCGGCCACGGCACCATCCAGGAGGTGGTCCGCAAGACCCTCCTCACCTTCTGGAACACCGTCGCCTTCCAGGCCCTGTACGCCCGCACCTCGAACTGGTCGCCCTCCGCGAGCGACCCGGCCCCGGCCGACCGCCGGCAGCTGGACCGCTGGGTGCTCTCCGAGCTGAACACCCTGGTCCGCGAGGTCGACGCGGCCTTCGAGGCGTACGACACCCAGCGCGCCGGCAAGCTGCTCTCCGGCTTCGTCGACGACCTGTCCAACTGGTACGTCCGCCGCGGCCGCCGCCGCTTCTGGCAGGGCGACGCCGCCGCGCTCGCCACCCTGCACGAGGCGCTGGAGACGGTCACCCGCCTGATGGCGCCGCTGACCCCGTTCATCACCGAGCGGGTCTGGCAGGACCTGGTCGTCCCGGTCGTACCGGACGCCCCGGTCTCGGTCCACCTGGCCGCCTGGCCGGAGGCCGACGAGTCGCTGATCGACGCCGACCTCTCCCGGCACATGGCGCTGGTCCGCCGTCTGGTCGAGCTGGGCCGGGCCACCCGCGCCGAGTCCGGCGTGAAGACCCGTCAGCCGCTCTCCCGCGCGCTGGTCGCCGCCCAGGGCTGGGAGGAGCTGCCCGCCGACCTGCGCGCGCAGATCGCCGAGGAGCTCAACGTCTCCACCCTGGAGTCGCTCGCGGAGGTCGGCGGTTCGCTGGTCGACACCAGCGCCAAGGCCAACTTCCGTGCACTGGGCAAGCGGTTCGGCAAGGGCGTGCAGGACGTCGCGAAGGCGGTCGCCGCCGCCGACGCCGCCCGCCTGGCCGCCGAGCTGCGCGCCAACGGCGAGACCTCGGTCGAGCTGAACGGCGAGACGGTCACCCTCTCTCCCGATGAGGTGATCATCACGGAGACCCCGCGCGAGGGCTGGACCGTCGCCAACGAGTCCGGCGCCACCGTCGCCCTCGACCTGGCCATCACCCCGGAGCTCAAGCGCCTCGGCGTCGCCCGCGACGCCATCCGCCAGATCCAGGAGGCCCGCAAGAACTCCGGCCTGGACGTCGCCGACCGCATCGTCCTCCGCTGGCGCGCCACCTCGGAGGAGACCGCCGAGGCCATCGCCGAGCACGGCGTGCTCGTCGCCGAGGAGGTCCTCGCCACGGACTTCGCCGCCGGCGCGGCCGACTGGGAGTCCGAGTCCTTCACCGACGAATCGCTCGGCCTCGCCTTCCAGCTCCGCAAGGCCTGACCCGCCCCGAAGCCGCCGGCGCCCCACCCCGGGGCGCCGGCGGCTTCGCCGTACCCGGCCTCGCTCTCCCCGCACACGGAAAGACGCCCCCTCCCCGACCGGAGGTCGGGGAGGGGGCGCCCTCAAAAGGCCGTGCTACGACCTCAGTTGTCGCCGTCCTCGTCGATCAGGAAACCCCGCATCGGCGCCGGAGCCTGCTGCATCGGCTGCGGCGGCTGCGGACGGACCGCCGCCATCGGCTGGGTCATCCCGGCCGGCTGCATCTGCGGAGCACCGCCGTTGCCACCGTTCGACTGCCCGCCGAAGCTCGGCGCTGAGGAGTTGCCGCCGAAGGAGCCGTTCCCGCCGAAGGACGGCGAGTTGCCACCGAAGGACGGCTGGTTGCCACCGAAGCTCGGCGCACCGCTGCCCATCGCACCCGCACCGGCCGGCGCCATCGACGAGGCCGCCGGCGGCAGCGACGCGGTGGCGGGGATCCGCGGCGGGGCGAGCGAGTCGTCGGCCTGCGACTCCAGCTGACGCAGCTGGGTCTCCAGGTACGACTTCAGGCGCGTGCGGTACTCACGCTCGAACGCCCGCAGGTCCTCGACCTTGCGCTCCAGCGTGGCCCGCGCGGACTCCAGCGAGCCCATCGCGACACGGTGCTTCTCCTGCGCGTCCCGCTCCAGGGCGTCGGCCTTGGCGCGGGCGTCGCGCTCCAGGCCCTCGGCCCGGCTGCGCGCCTCGCCGACGATCTTGTTGGCCTCGGAACGGGCCTCGGAGATCGCCTGGTCGGCGGTCTGCTGAGCGAGTGCCAGCACGCGGGCGGCGCTGTCGCCACCGGGGCCCTGCTGCTGCATCGGGCCGCCCATGGGGCCGCCCATCTGCTGCGGGCCGCCCATGGGGCCGCCCATCTGCTGCATCTGCTGCTGCTGACCCATGCCCTGGCCCATGCCCTGGCCCATCGGGTTGCCCATCTGCTGCGGACCACCGGGGCCGCCCATGGGCTGGAGCATCTGGCCACCCATCGGCTGGACCAGCTGCTGCTGGCCGCCCATGGTCTGGTTCATCTGCTGCTGGCCACCGGCCGGAAGCTGAGGCGCGGAGCCGGCGGGCAGGCCGAGCGGCTGGTTGCCCATCTGCTGCTGCTGGGGACCACCGGGGCCCATCTGCTGCGGGCCGCCCGGGCCCATCTGCTGGGGACCACCGGGGCCCATCTGCTGCGGGCCGCCCGGACCCTGCTGGCCGGGGACCGGCGGGCCGGATATGGCGGCCGGCACCGGGGCTCCGCCCTGACGGGGAGCGTCCTGCTGCGGCTCCTTGCGCAAGTTGGCCTGGTTCTGCGCGGCGGCACGAGTCGCGGCGGCCAGCTTGGCGCGCAGGTCCTCGTTCTCCCGGAGGAGGCGGGTCAGCTCCGCCTCGACCTCGTCGAGGAAGGCATCGACCTCGTCCTCGTCATAGCCTTCACGCAGGCGGACGGTCGTGAACTGCTTGTTCCGAACGTCCTCGGGGGTCAATGGCATCTCTTCACCTCAACGTGATCGTCGGCACACCGGCATCCTGTCGCATCGCTCACCTACGACTAGGGGTGCACAAGCGAGATCAGGACATACACAATGATCATCAGTACGAAGAAGGACAGGTCGAGCGCCACGCCCCCGAAACGCAACGGCGGAATGAGCCGCCGAAGAAGCTTGAGCGGCGGATCCGTGACAGTGTACGTGGCCTCCAGGACCAGGACCATGGCCTTGCCGGGCCGCCACGAACGCGCGAACTGGAAGACCCAGTCCATGACCAGCCGTACGAGCAGGAACACCAGGAAGACGGTCAGGGCGTAGTAGAGCACCGCCCACACGATGTCCATCGCGTTTTCCCTCTCCCCGGTCCCGAGCCACTCGGGCCCGCCGCTCGTCACCTGTCGCTAACCCACTGTTGATCAGATCCACACCTAAAGTCGTGGCCGGGTCAGCTCTGGTTGAAGAACCCACCCTCGGCGATCCGAGCCTTGTCCTCCGCCGTGACATCGACGTTAGCAGGCGACAGCAGGAACACCTTCTGTGTCACGCGCTCGATACTGCCGTGCAGACCGAAGACGAGTCCAGCGGCGAAGTCTACGAGTCGCTTCGCGTCGGTGTCGTCCATCTCGGTCAGATTCATGATCACAGGGGTCCCGCCGCGGAACTGTTCCCCGATGGTACGGGCCTCGTTGTAGGTCCGGGGGTGCAGCGTGGTGATGCGGTAGGGCTCTCGTTCGTTCACTACCTTGGGCATGATCACCGGGGCGCTCTTCTCCAGGTTGTGGCGGCGTTCGGGTGTGATGGATGACACGGGCGCCATCCTCGGGGTCTCCTGTCGGATCGGCACCGCCGCCGGCACCGGCTGCGGGGTGATCGAGGAGACCGGGGCGGGCGTGGCGGCCGCGGCGGCGGGCCGGGGGATGTCCTCGGCCCGCTGTCCCGTCCGGATCGGTTCGGGGTCCGCGTCGTAGTCGTCGTCGGGGTCGTACCCCTGGCCGTCGTACGTCTCGTCCTCCACGAGGCCGAGGTAGACCGCCATCTTGCGCATTGCGCCGGCCATGCTCCTGTCTCCTCCGCTCATAGCCACCTCGCTGGCGCTCGGTGGCGGCTTCGCGAAACGCGCACCTTCCGATGGTCGCTCGCTCTGCTCGCTCCGTGCGGACCGGCTCCGTCCCGGCGGCCCGGGCCGTCCGGCCCTGCCTGCGGATTCCGCGGTCCCATCCACGACGGCGCGCCAGGCCGACGGCCTGTCAGGGTTCGTGGGGTGGGGGCCGCGGCGCTGCGATCCACGGTTCGCTAGCGCTCCGGAGAGCTGCTAGATTCTGTCCTATTTTGTCCTGCAGTCTGATCTACTTACCCGGTGACGTTACCTGAGGGGTGACCTCACTCCGAGTACCGCCGTTCCGACGCGCACATGTGTCGCCCCGGCGGCAATCGCCTGCTCAAGGTCGCCGCTCATCCCTGCGGAGACCATGGTGGCAGCAGGATGGGCCGCCCGTACGGCGGTTGCGATTTCCGCCAGTCGGTCGAACGCCCGGGCCGGGTCGCCGGCCAGCGGACCGGCCAGCGGAGCGACGGTCATCACACCGTCGAGCCGCAACCCGGGGGCGCCGGCGATCGCGTCCGCCAGGCCGGCGACGTCCTTCGGCGCGACCCCGGCCCGATGGGCGCCTTCGTCGTGTTCCTTGTCGAGGGCGACCTGCACCAGGCAGCCCAGCTCCGGGCGCTCCGACTTGAGCACCGCCGCGGAGAGCGACTCGACCAGCCGCAGCCGGTCCACCGAGTGCACGTGGTTCGCGTACCGGACGACCGAGCGGACCTTGTTGGTCTGCAACTGTCCGACGAAGTGCCAGTCAAGAGGAAGGTTTCTGCACTGCTCCGCCTTGGGCGCGGCGTCCTGGTCGCGGTTCTCCGCGACGTCCGTCACCCCCAGCCCGGCCAGCAGTGCGCTGTCCTCGGCGGGGTAGGTCTTGGTGACGACGATCAGGGTGACCTCGTCCCGCGCGCGCCCGGCGGCCGCGCAGGCGTCCGCGATCCGGCGTTCGACCACGTCGAGGTTGGTCCCCAACTCCTCGTACCGGGCCCGCTGGCCCTCGGTCAGCGCGTCCAGCCAGCTCCGGTCGGGGAAGCCGGCGCCGCCCGGGAACGGTCCGTAGATGTCGTTCGTCATCAGTGATCAGAGCCCAACCAGACGTAGCTCGCGAGCCGGCCCGTGCGCTGCTCGCGGCGATAGGAGTAGTGATCGGCGGATTCGAGGGTGCAGACCGGTGATCGCACCAGCTCGTTGACCCCCGCCGCGGCCAGCTGGGCCGCGACGCCCTCCGGCACGTCCAGGGCCGGGGTTCCCCAGGAGGTCTCGGCGAACGCCTCGGGCACCACGGCCGCGACCTCGGCGCGCAGTTGCGCCGGCACCTCGTAGCAGCTCCCGCAGACCGCCGGCCCGGTGGCGGCGACGATCCGCGCGGGCTCGGCTCCCAGTCCGACCATCGCCCGGACGACCGCGGGCACCACCCCGGCCGCCAGCCCGGGCCGACCCGCGTGGGCCGCGCCCACCACGCCCGCCACCGGGTCGGCCAGCAGCACCGGTGTGCAGTCGGCGGTCAGCACCGCCAGCGCGAGCGGCCGGTCGGTGACCACCGCGTCCACCGTCGGGGCCTCCCCCAGCGGCTGGCGCTCCGTCACCACGGCGACCTCGGCACCGTGCACCTGGTTCATCCACACCACGTCGGCCGGTTCGAGCCCCACCTCCCGGGCCGCGAGCGCCCGGTTCTCCCGGACGGCCTCCGGGTCGTCCCCGACGGCGCCGCCGAGGTTGAGCTCCCCGTACGGCGAAGTGCTCACCCCGCCCCACCGGTCGGTGAAGGCGAAGTGAGCACCCGCGCGTACGGCGTGATCGATCACTTAAGGAAGTCCGGCACGTCGAGTTCCTCGGCCGGGCTCTCCACGTACGGCTGGCGGGTCGGCTGCACCTGCGGCGGCACCGGAGCGGCGGCGGTCGTGGCGGCCGGGGTCTCGGCCGACCGGGTCGGCGCTGCGGCCTCGCCCTCCGGACGGGACGTCACCGAGCCGATGTTCCCGTAGGACGGCCGGGCGGCCGGGCGGTCCGGGGCGGCCGGCGGCGTGGCCGGGCGGTCCGGAGCGGTCGACTTGACCACCGGGTCGCGGACGATCGCCGGCGGCTGCCCGCCGTCGAAGCCGGCCGCGATGACGGTGACCCGGACCTCGTCGCCGAGCGCGTCGTCGATGACCGCACCGAAGATGATGTTGGCCTCGGGGTGGGCGGCCTCGCTGACCAGCTGGGCCGACTCGTTGATCTCGAACAGGCCGAGGTCGGAACCGCCCGAGATGGAGAGCAGCACGCCGCGGGCGCCGTCGATCGAGGCCTCCAGCAGCGGCGAGGAGATCGCCATCACGGCGGCGGCCTTGGCGCGGTCCTCACCGCGGGCGGAGCCGATGCCCATGAGCGCCGAGCCGGCCTCGGACATGACGGACTTGACGTCCGCGAAGTCGAGGTTGATCAGACCCGGGGTGGTGATCAGGTCGGTGATGCCCTGGACACCGGAGAGCAGGACCTGGTCGGCCGAGCGGAACGCGTCGAGGACGCTGACCTGGCGGTCCGAGATGGACAGCAGCCGGTCGTTGGGGATCACGATGAGGGTGTCGACCTCTTCGCGCAGGGAGGCGATGCCGTCCTCGGCCTGGTTGGCCCGACGCCGGCCCTCGAAGGTGAAGGGGCGGGTGACCACGCCGATGGTCAGGGCGCCCAGGGAGCGCGCGATGTTGGCGACGACGGGAGCGCCGCCCGTTCCCGTGCCACCGCCCTCACCGGCGGTCACGAAGACCATGTCGGCCCCCTTGAGGACCTCCTCGATCTCCTCGCGGTGGTCCTCGGCGGCCTTGCGGCCGACCTCGGGGTTGGCGCCGGCGCCGAGGCCCCGGGTGAGTTCACGGCCCACATCGAGCTTGACGTCGGCGTCGCTCATGAGGAGGGCCTGCGCATCGGTGTTGATCGCGATGAACTCGACGCCCTTGAGACCGACCTCGATCATCCGGTTGATGGCGTTGACACCACCGCCGCCGATACCGACGACCTTGATGACTGCGAGGTAGTTCTGCGGTGCTGCCACGTCGAAGGCCTCTCGCCTCGAATTTCCGGGTCGGCCCGGCCCGGCGAGGGTCCGTTCCGACGGATGTCGATGGGTAGGGAGCCTGGTTTCTGACTGAATGTCCGAAATGCCGACCGCCGACCCCAACCCTAAACTTGACCTTTAGGGTTAGTCCTGTGTCTCCGTCACATCACCAAGGGACACAGTCTGGTGACACAGGACACTAGGTCGCCCCGGGCACGTGTTTCAACGAACACGCCGAGCTTCCCTTTTTCTTTTGAGCCTATGTGATCATCAGCCGGCTTATGAAACCGGGGTGACCACCAAGGGTCGGGCCGACACTTCGAGGCGTCAACCCCTCCCTCAGCCACAGAACCTACCGGATCATCCCGACACCGCCGGCGCCTCCGGCGCCGTCACGTCGAAGTTCGTGCCCTTCGCGTTCATCAGGGCCACCAGCACCCGGGCCTTCCGGTCGATCTGCTCCGGACTCCCCCAACGCACCGTCGCACCCCCGCTGAGCTGCAGCTCGATGTCGTCGTACGAATGCACCAGCACCACCCCGGCGCGCTTGGCGACCTCCGGCGGGAGCCCGGCGGCCACCGCGACCGCGCCCTGCACCAGCTGCGGACGGGAGATCACCCCGTCCGCGTCGTTCGCCTGCTGACTGAGCCGCAGCTCCACCACCGGCACGCCCTCCGGCGGGGCCGCCTCGGTGGCGAAGCTCACGCCCCCGGCGTCCACCTGGGTGAACTGGCCGTCCTCCCCCTTGACGGCGGCCACCGCCCTGCGCTGGACGACCTTCACCTGTAGGGTGTGCGGCCAGCCCCGCCACACCTCGGCCTTCGACACCCGGGGGATCGCCTCCACCCGGTGCCGGACGTCGTCCAGGTCCACCCGGGCCAGCGGGCCGTCACCGAGGCCGCCGATCGCGTCGCGGACCTGGGCCGCCGTCAGTTTGTCGTCGGTCGGGCCCTGGACGGCGACGCTGCGCACGTCCAGGACCGACGAGAAGAACACCAGCCAGGCCAGCCCGCCCAGTACCGCGGCGCCGAGCACGCTCAGCACCACGATGCCCCGCCGGGAGAGCCGGAGACGGGGAGCGGACTCCTCGTCGTCCCCGAACTCGTCCTCGTCCCGGAGGTACCCCCGGCCGGAGGCCGGCGGATCGGCGAGCCGGCCGTCAGCCACGGCGGCGACCGCCGCGGTGGGCCTGGATGGCCTCGTAGACCATGCCGACCAGGAGGTCGTCGGCGTCCCGGCGGCCGAACTCGGCGGCGGACCGGCTCATGTCCCAGAGCCGCTGCGGGTCGGTGAGCACCGGCAGCACGTTCTGCAGCACCCAGTCCGGGGTCAGCTCGGCGTCGTCCACCAGCAGGCCGCCGCCGGCCTTGACCATCGGCTGGGCGTTCAGCCGCTGCTCGCCGTTGCCGATCGGCAGCGGCACGAAGGCGGCGGGCAGGCCGACGGCCGCCAGCTCGGCCACCGTCATGGCGCCGGCCCGGCAGAGCATCATGTCGGCGGCCGCGTAGGCGAGGTCCATCCGGTCGAGGTAGGGCACCGGGCGGTACGGCGGCATCCCGGGGACGTCCGCGACCTGCGGCAGCTCGTTCTTCGGGCCGACCGCGTGCAGGATCTGCACGCCGTACTGCTGGAGCCGCGGAGCGATCGCGGTGACCGTCTCGTTGAGCCGGCGCGCGCCCTGCGAGCCGCCGGAGACCAGCAGGGTGGGCAGCCGCTGGTCGAGGCCGAAGTAGTGCCGGGCCTCCGGGCGGGCCGCGTTGCGGTCCAGGGTCGCGATGGTCCGGCGCAGCGGGATGCCGATGTACCGGGAGTCGCGCAGCTTGCTGTCGGGCGTGGAGACCGCCACGAAGTCGCTGTAGCGGGCGCCGATCTTGTTGGCCAGGCCCGGACGCGCGTTCGCCTCGTGCACCACGATCGGCACGCCGGCCCGCTTGGCCGCCAGGTAGGCCGGCATCGCGACGTAGCCGCCGAAGCCGACCACGGCGTCCGCGTTGACCCGCTCGATGATCTCCTGGGCGGCCCGGACGGTGCCGCGCAGCCGGCCGGGGACGGTGATCAGCTCCGGGGTGGGCTTGCGGGGCAGCGGAACGGCCGGGATGAGCTCCAGCTGGTAGCCGCGCTCGGGCACCAGCCGGGTCTCCAGACCGCGCTCGGTGCCCAGGGCGGTGATCCCGATGGACGGGTCGTGCCTGCGGAGGGCGTCCGCGAGGGCCATGGCCGGCTCGATGTGACCGGCGGTCCCCCCGCCGGCGAGTACGACATGCACCGAAATTCACCGCTCCCTGCGTGCCGGCCCGGAGGCCGGGCGCGCTGTGGTTCGTCGTCGTGGCAGCACCCGGGCCAGTCGCTTCCTGATCCGGGAGTTCTTGCTCCGGGCGGCCAGGGCCGCCTTCGCGCCCGAGGTGCTGCGCGCCAGGCACAGCAGCACACCGATCGCGGACATGGCCGACAGCATGGCGGAACCGCCGTAGGAGAACAGCGGGAGCGGGACGCCCGCGATGGGCAGCAGTCCCAGCGCCGACCCCAGGTTGATCACGGCCTGCGCCGTGATCCAGGTGGTGGCGGCTCCCGCGGCGTACCTGACGAAGGGGTCCTTCGTACCGATGGCCACACGGATACCCGCGTAGCCTAGTGCCGCGAAGAGCCCGATCACCGACAGCGTCCCCACCAGGCCCAGTTCCTCGCCGGTCGCGGCGAAGATGAAGTCGGTGTGCGCCTCGGGCAGCTGGCCCCATTTCTCCACGCCGGCGCCCAGGCCGGTGCCGAAGCCGCCGCCGAGCGCGAACGAGTAGACGCCGTGCAGCGCCTGGAAGCAGGCGCCCGCCGGGTCGGGCTTGGTGACGCCGATGCAGGCCAGGCGCTCCGCCCGGTGCGGGACGGTGACGACCAGGGCGGTGCAGACGACCACCGCCACCCCGAGGGTGGCCACGAACAGCCGCAGCGGTGCGCCGACCATCCACAGCAGCGCGAACACCATGGCGACCAGGATCATCGAGGTGCCCATGTCGCCGCCGATCATGATCAGCGCGAGCAGCAGCAGGGCCCCCGGCACCAGCGGCACCAGCAGGTGCTTCCACGAGTTCAGGGTGCCGGCCTTCTGCTTGCGGGCGAGCAGGTCGGCGCCCCAGAGCACCAGGGCGAGCTTGGCGAACTCGGACGGCTGGAATTGGAAGAAACCGAAGTCCAGCCAGTTCTGGTTGCCGTTGATCCGCACCCCGATGCCGGGCACGGCGACCAGCACGAGCGCGCCGATCACACCGAACATCACCGGGTAGGTGATCACCCGCAGCACCGCCACCGGGACGGAGGCGAAGCCGATCAGCAGGACGAGGCCGAGGATGGCCGCGATCAACTGCTTGAGGAAGTAGTACTGGGCCGAGTGGTGCTGGCCGAGGGCGAGGATCTGCGAGGCCGAGAAGACCATCATCAGGCCGAGCACGACGAGCAGCAGGGTGCTGCCGACGACCAGCAGGTACGGGGTGAGCGGCCGGTCCAGCCAGTACCGGACCCTGGCCCGGAAGGCCTGGACCCGGGCCAGCGGACCGGCCGACTTGTACTTGGTCGTGGTGGCGGAGATCACTCGCCACGGCTCGGCGGCCTCCTGCTTGCCCACGCCGGAATCCGCCCTGCCCTGCCCCGCCACCGCTCCCCGCTCACTTTCTCCGTACGACGCGCACGACGCGCACCGGTACGGCGTGTACGCGCACGGCGTGTACGACGCCGTCGCGCCGGCCGGCTAGTCGTCCGCGAGCTCCCGGACGGCCGCCGCGAACAGGTCGCCGCGCTCGCCGTAGTTCGTGAACATGTCCATCGAGGCGCAGGCCGGTGCCAGCAGCACCGTGTCACCCGATCGGGCGAGCGACGCGGCCGTGCGGACGACCTCCGCCATCGCCACCGCGCCAGTCTGGCCCTCGGCCGCCTCGATCACCGGCACATCCGGAGCGTGTCGCTCCAGTGCCTCGCGGATCACTGCCCGGTCCTCGCCGATCAGCACGACCGCGCGCAGCCGCTCGGCCGCGCCCCCGACCAGGTCGTCGAAGGTCGCGCCCTTGGCCAGGCCGCCGGCGATCCAGACGACCGGCCGGTAGGCGGCCAACGAGGCCGCCGCGGCGTGGGTGTTGGTGGCCTTGGAGTCGTCGATGTACGTGACCTCGCGGACCACGCCGACCTCGGCGATCCGGTGGGCGTCCGGGCGGAACGCCCGCAGGCCCTCCCGGACGGCCTTCGGCTCGACGCCGTAGGCCCGGGCCAGCGCCGCCGCGGCGAGCGCGTTGGCGATGTTGTGCGGGGCGGCGGGGCGGCGCGGCCCGGCGTCCTCGCCGGACGGCCGGAGGCGGGCGGCGGGCGGGCTGACGTCGTCGACGGAGCCCAGCTCGGCCGCGTTGTTGGCCCGGTCCTCGACGAAGGCCCGGTCCACCAGCAAGCCGTCCACCACGCCGAAGTTCGACGGCCCCGGCGCACCGAGGCCGAACCCGATCGCCCGGCAGCCCTCCTCGACGTCGGCCTCGCGGACCAGCGCCTCGGTGGCCGGGTCGGCCAGGTTGTACACGCAGGCGACGGCATTGCCCTGGTAGATCCGGCCCTTGTCGGCGGCGTACGCCTCCATCGAGCCGTGCCAGTCGAGGTGGTCGGGGGCCAGGTTGAGCACCGCCGCCGAGTGCGGGCGCAGCGAGGGCGCCCAGTGCAGCTGGTAGCTGGAGAGCTCGACGGCCAGCACGTCGTACGGCTCCTCGGCGAGCACCGCGTCCAGCACCGAGACCCCGACGTTGCCGACGGCGGCGGTGCGCTTGCCGGCGGCGGTGAGGATCGAGGCGAGCATCTGGACGGTGGTGGTCTTGCCGTTGGTGCCGGTGACGGCCAGCCAGGGGGCGGGCTCGCCGGTGCCCGGCAGCGGCTTGCGCAGCCGCCAGGCCAGCTCGACGTCGCCCCAGACCGGCACCCCGGCCGCCTCGGCGGCGGCGAACAGCGGGCTGTCCGGCGCCCAGCCGGGCGAGGTGACGATCAGTTCGGTGCCTTCGGGCAGGCTCGCGCCGTCGCCGAGGCGCACGGTGACGCCCTGCGCCTCCAGTTCGGCGGCCCGGGTGGTCAGGCCGGGCCCGCTGCCGCCGTCCACGACGGTGACGCGGGCGCCGAGGCCGCGCAGGACGCGCGCGGCGCTGATGCCCGAGACGCCGAGCCCGGCGACGACGACGGGCAGCTTCGCAAAGTCAGGATTCGTCATCCGGTCCGGTATCCCGCGTAGAAGAGGCCGAGGCCGACGGCCACGCACAGGCCCTGGATGATCCAGAAGCGGACCACGACCAGGACCTCGCTCCAGCCCTTGAGTTCGAAGTGGTGCTGCAGTGGTGCCATCTTGAAGACGCGCTTGCCGGTCATCCGGAACGAGCCGACCTGGATGATCACCGACAGGGTGATGACCATGAAGAGGCCGCCGAGCATGATGAGCAGCAGCTCGGTGCGGGAGCAGATCGCCAGGCCGGCCAGGGCGCCGCCGAGGGCGAGCGAGCCGGTGTCCCCCATGAAGATCTTGGCGGGCGACGTGTTCCACCACAGGAAGCCGAAGCAGGAGCCCATCAGGGCGGCCGCGACCACCGCGAGGTCCAGCGGGTCGCGGACGTCGTAGCAGCTGACGGTCGCGGTGACGGTGTAGGCGCAGCTCTGCCCGTACTCCCAGACGCCGATGAAGGTGTAGGCGCCGAAGGCCATCACCGAGGCGCCGGTGGCGAGGCCGTCCAGACCGTCCGTCAGGTTAACGCCGTTGGAGGTCGCCGCGATCATGAAGTACGCGAAGATGACGAACAGCACCGGGCCGATCGACCACTTGAAGTCGCGCACGAAGGACAGCGACTGCGAGGCCGGGCTGAGCCCGCGGTCGTCGTGGAACTGCAGCGCCAGGATCGCGAACGCGAGGCCGACGATGGACTGGCCGGCCAGCTTCGCCTTGGCCCGCAGACCGAGCGAGCGGCGCTTGACCACCTTGATGTAGTCGTCCAGGAAGCCGACCAGGCCGAGGCCCGCGGTCAGGAAGAGCACCAACAGCCCGGAGGCGGTCGGGCTCTCGCCCGTTATCGCCTTGGTGGCGAAGTACGCGATCAGGGTCGCCAGGATGAAGGCGATGCCGCCCATGGTGGGCGTGCCCTTCTTGCTGTGGTGCGCCTTGGGGCCGTCGTCGCGGATGTACTGGCCGTAGCCCTGCCGGGCGAGCAGCTTGATCAGCGCGGGCGTGCCGGCCAACGAGAGGATCAGGCCGATCATCCCGGAGATGAGGATCTGCTTCATCATCGGGCAGCACCGTCCGCCAGGAGCGCTTCGGCCACCTTCTCCAGCCCCACCGAGCGGGACGCCTTCACCAGGACCACATCCCCCGGCCGCAGCTGACTGCGCAGCAACTCGACCGCTGCGTCCGCGTCGGACACCAGCACCGACTCCTCACCCCACGAACCTTCGTTCCTCGCGCCGAGTTCCATGCAGGCCGCCTCGCGTCCGCCGACCGCCACCAGCTTGGTGACGTCGAGCCGGACGGCGAGCCGCCCGATGGCGTCGTGCTCGGCCAGACTGTCCTCGCCGAGCTCCCGCATCTCGCCGAGCACCGCCCAGGTGCGGCGGCGCTCCGGGCCTCGGCCCCCCATCGAGACCAGCGCCCGCAGCGCGGCCCGCATCGAATCGGGGTTCGCGTTGTAGGCGTCGTTGACGACGGTGACACCATCGGCCCGGTCGACGACCTCCATGCGCCAGCGGGACAGCGCACCCGCCTCGCCCAGGGCTGCGGCGGTGTCGTCGACGGACATCCCGAGCTCCACCGCCACCGCGGCGGCGGCGAGGGCGTTCGAGACGTGGTGCTCACCGTACAGGCGCAGTTGTACGGGCGCGGAACCGGCTGGGGTGGTGAGCGTGAAGGACGGCCGTCCGGTGGCGTCCAGTCGAACGTCCGTCGCCCGGACGTGGGCGTCCGGGGACTCCCCGAACAGGACCACGTTGGCCTTGGTGCGGGATGCCATCGCGCGCACCAGCCGGTCGTCCGCGTTGAGGATCGCGGCCCCGTCGGCGGGCAGCGCCTCGACGAGTTCGCCCTTGGCCTCGGCGATCGCCTCCTTGGAGCCGAACTCGCCGACGTGGGCGGTGCCGACGTTCAGCACCACGCCGACCCGGGGCGGGGTGATCGAGGTGAGGTACTCGATGTCCCCCTTGTGCCGGGCGCCCATCTCCATGACCAGGTGCCGGGTGCCGGCCTCGACCCGCAGCGCGGTCATCGGGTGGCCGATCTCGTTGTTGAGCGAGCCGGGCGGGTAGACGGTCTCGCCGTGGTGCTGGAGCAGCTGGGCGATGAGGTCCTTGGTGCTGGTCTTGCCGGCCGAGCCGGTCAGCGCCACCACGGCGGTGCCCTCGGCGCGGGCGACCACGGTGCGGGCCAACCTGCCGAGGGCCTCCACCACGCTGTCGACCAGGACGGCGGGCACGCCGACCGGGCGGGAGGCGAGCACCGCGACGGCGCCGGCCTCCATCGCGGTGGTCGCGTAGTCGTGGCCGTCGACGCGCTCGCCGACGAAGGCCGCGAACAGGCCGCCGGGGCTCACCTTGCGCGAGTCGACCTCGACCGGGCCGGTGACCAGGACGTCCGGGTCTGCGCCGTCCAGGGTGCCCCCGACTGCGGCGGCCACCTCGGCGAGGGTCAGTGCGATCACTGCTGCTCTACTCCTCGGTCGCCCCGCGCGGCGGTGGTCCGCGCGATGGACTCGCGCAGCACCTCCCGGTCGTCGAAGGGGCGGATCTCGTCTCGTACGTACTGGCCGAGCTCGTGGCCCTTGCCTGCCACCAGCACGGTGTCCCCCGCCCGGGCGCGGTCGACCGCGAGCTGGATCGCCTGGGCCCGGTCGGGGACGACCAGGACGTCCCCGCGCTCGGCCTCGGGCACCGCGGCGGCGCCGGTCAGCATGCTGGCGAGGATCGTCAGCGGGTCCTCGCTGCGCGGGTTGTCGCCGGTCAGCAGGGCGGTGTCGGCGAGGCGGGCGGCGATGGCGCCCATCGGGCCGCGCTTGTGCGGGTCGCGGTCGCCGCCGCAGCCGACGACGACGTGCAGCCTGCCCTTGGTGACCTCGCGCAGCGAGCCGAGGACGGCCTGCAGGGCGTCCGGCTTGTGGGCGTAGTCCACGACGGCCACGAACGGCTGGCCGGCGTCCACGCGCTCCAGTCGGCCGGGCACGCCGGGGACGGCCGCGACGCCGGCCACGACCTCCTCCAGCGGCAGCCCGGCGGCGACCAGCAGGGTGATCGCGGCGAGGGCGTTGGAGACGTTGAACGGGCCGGGCAGCGGCGCGGTCGCCTCGGCCTCGGCTCCGTCCGGGCCGAGCAGCCGGAAGGTGGAGCTCACCGGGCCGAGTCGGACGTCCACGGCCCGCCAGTCGGCCTCCGGGTGGCCGGCGGCGGAGAAGGTGGTCACCGGGATCTTGGCTTCGGCGGCGAGCCGTCGGCCGTACTCGTCGTCCAGGTTGACCACGCCGTGGCGGGACTTGCCGGGCTGGAAGAGCCGGGCCTTCGCCTGGAAGTAGTCCTCCATGTCCGGGTGGAAGTCGAGGTGCTCGGGCGTGAGGTTGTTGAACAGCGCGACGTCGTACGCGACGCCGTCGGTGCGGCCGAAGACCAGGGCGTGGCTGGAGACCTCCATGGCCACCGCGTCGGCACCGCGCTCGGCCATCACGCCGAGGATCGCGTGCAGGTCGGTGGCCTCGGGGGTGGTGCGCTCGCTCTTGATCCGCTCCTCGCCGACCCGCATCTCGACGGTGCCGATCACGCCGGGGCTGCGCCCGGCGCCGCGCAGGCCGCCCTCGACCAGGTACGAGGTGGTGGTCTTGCCGTTGGTGCCGGTCAGCCCGATCATCAGCAGCCGCTCGGAGGGTCGGCCGTAGACGATCGCGGCGAGTTCGCCCATGACGGCCCGCGGCCGGTCCACGACCAGCAGCGGCAGGCCGGTGTCGGCCGCGAGCTCGGCGCCGGCCGGGTCGGTGAGCACAGCTACCGCGCCGCACTCCGCGGCCTTCGCCGCGAAGGCCGCGCCGTGGTGGTTGGCGCCCGGGAAGGCCACGTACACATCGCCTGGGCGGACCGCGCGGGAGTCGTGGGTGACACCGGTGACGGCACCGCCGTCGACGGGCGCGAGGCCCAGCCGAACGGCCAGTTCGGTGAGCGGCAGGGCGGTCGTCCCGGTCGGGCGGGGCGGACTCACGGTGGTTTGATCGGGTTTCGGCACGGCGGGAAGGCTATCCGCCGAAGGGTGTCCAGGGCCAAACCGGCCCCTCGCCGCGCCGTCGCCCCGCTCGTCGCTCATCGTCGTTCACGGCTTCCACTCGACGGGCAGGTTGGGGGCCTGGCTGCCGCTCGGCGGGACCTGCATGGTCTTCAGGGTGAACTCCATCACCTGTTTGAACACCGGGCCGCACAGCTGTCCGCCGAAGTGGCCGTTGACCGGCCCCTGGAGGGTGCAGGAAACGGTGTACCGGGGGGCGTCGGCGGGGGCGAAGCCGATGAAGGAGGCGGTGTAGCCGTCGTAGCCGACGCCGTTGGCGGCGCCCCGGTTCGCGGTGCCGGTCTTGCCGGCCACCCGGTAGCCGGGGATGGCGGCCTTGCCGCCGGTGCCCTGTTCGTCGTCGACGACCGACTCCAGCATCGAGGTGAGGGTCTTGGCCGTCTCCGGGCTGACCACCCGGGTCTGCTCGCCCGGCGGGGTCGGGGTGTACTTGCCGTCCGGGCCGGTGACGCCCTGGACGATGCTGGGCGCGACCCGCACGCCGCCGTTGGCGATGGTCGAGTAGACGGAGGTGGCCTGCAGCGCGTTCATCTGCAGCGGGCCCTGGCCGAAGGAGATGTTGTACTTCTCCGAGCCGACGAGGTCCTCCGGCTTCTTGAGCATCCCCGGGGTCTCCCCGGGGAAGTTCAGGCCGGTCGGCCGGGCGACGCCGAACTTGCGCAGGTAGCCGTCCAGCACCTTGTTGGCCTGCGACTGGTCGCCGCCGCCGAGGGTCTCGACGGCCTCGATGGTGCCGATGTTGGAGGACTTGGCCAGCACTCCGGCCAGGGTCAGGTACCAGGGGTCGTGGTTGACGTCGTCCTTGAACTCCTGGCCGGCGCGCACCAGCCGGTTCGGCACGGTGACCTTGGTGTCCCAGGTGGCCTTGCCCGAGTCCAGCACGGCGGCCAGGCTCATCAGCTTGGCGGTGCTGCCCGGCTCGTACGCGTCGACCAGGGCGGGGTTGCCCAGCTGGGACTGCTTGGACAGGCTCAGGTCGTTGGGGTTGAAACCGGGCGCGGTGGCCATCGCGAGGACCTGGCCGGTCTTCACGTCCTGGACCACGACGTAGCCCTTCTCCGCGCCGGAGTTGGCCACCTGGTCGGTGATCGCCCGCTGGGCGGCCCACTGGATGTCCCGGTTGACGGTCAGCTTCACGTCGCTGCCGGGCACGGCCGGCTCCTTCGACCCCCCGGCCGTGGGCACCAGCCGCCCGCCCGCCTGGGCGTAGCTGCTGTGGCCGTCCTTGCCGGCCAGCTGCTGCTGGTACTGCAGCTCCAGCCCGCCGGCGCCCGCGCCCTCGCCGTTGACGAAGCCGACCAGGTTGGCGGCCAGCCCGTCGGCGGGGTAGACGCGCTTCTGGGTCTCCCGGTTGAACACCCCGGCCAGCGGGTTGGCGCACTCGGTGTCCACCCGGCTGCGGCCGCCCTGGTCGGCGGGCTTGCCGAGCAGCTTCTTCTGGGCCTGGCAGGCCCGCGAGCCGGCCTGCTTCTCCAGGCTCGACTTGAGGTCGCTGATCTGGTTCTTGGCGGCCGGGGTCTGCTGGGCGGCGAGCCGCTTGTAGCGGGTCTTGGGGGTGTGCAGGTCGGCGGCGATCTTCTCCTTGGGCAGCCCGAGGATCGGCGACAGCAGGGCGGCCGCCTGCTCCGGCGCGTCCGGGATGCCGGTCGCGGCCGGGGTGAACATCGCCGGGTCGGCGGTGATGTCGTACGCGTCGACGGTGGCGGCCAGCGCCACCCCGTCGGCGGACGTTATCGAGCCGCGCTCGGCGGTGATCGGGATGTTCAGGTACCGGTTGGTGTTGGCGTCCGCGGCCAGCGCGTCGGAGTCCACCAGCTGGAGCTGGACCAGGCGGCCGGCGAAGACCGAGAACACCAGCGACATCGCCACGCCGATCACCCGCAGGCGGCGCTTCGGTTCGGCCAGCCTGAGCGCCTTGGGGCGCTGCGGCGGTCGGGTCGTCGGGCGCGGCCGCACCGCCGCCCGGCTGCGGGCCGCTGCGCGCTCCTCGGGGCGGCGCTGCTGCGGCGCGCGGGGGGTACGGGCGGCGGCGGTCTTGGCGGGCTGCGCCTTGGCGGACTGGCTGCGGGTCGGCTGGCCCTTGGCCGGCTGCCCCTTGGCCGGCTGGCCCTTGACGGGCCGGCCGCGGTCCGAGGCCGACTGGGCGCGCGGCGCGGCGCCCCGCGGTGCCGGTCGGCGGCCGTTGCCGGTGCCCCCGGAGGGCTGACGGGGCGTGGTCATGCGGCCACCTCGTTACGCTCGGCGGCCGCGTGGCACAGGGCACACCTGTCGATGGTTCGCTCCCTCCGCCCGCTCACCGGCCCGCGCCCCCGTTCGGGTGCGGCTGCGCGGGAGCGGCGGGAGCGGCGGGGTTGAGCTGGATCACCGCGTCGCCGGCCGAGGCCGCCGTCGTCGGTGCGGCCGGTGCGGGCGATGCGGGCGGTGCGGGCGGCGGCGCGGCCGCCGGCGGCTGGGCTGCGCTCGGCGCGGTCTTCGTCGGCCACGGCTCGACGGTCGACCGCTTGACGGGCGGGCTGTCCTGCGCCTGCCCGGGAGTGCCGATCACCTTGCCGCCGTTCGGGACGTCCAGGAAGGCCATCCCGCCGGCCGGGACCATGCCCAGCTCGGCGGCCCGTCTGGCCAGCGCGTCCGGGGCCGAGTTCTGGTCGATCTGGTGCTGCAGCGACTGCTGCTCGTCGGTGGCGACGGTGGTCTGCTTCTGCAGCCGGGACAGCTCGAAGGAGCCTTCGTTGAGCGCGGTGTTCAACGCCAGCAGCCCGAGCAGCCCCGCCGCGAGCAGCACCACGATGAGCACCGCGAACGGCGTGCGCCCCCGGACCGGCCGCCTCCCCGGTCGGACCGTGATGCGTGCCCTGCCCTGCCCGGGGAGTCCTCCCCGCCCCGCCCGGACCTCACCGGCCACCGGCCCCACCGCTTTCCTCCGCCCTCCGGACCCCACCGGGCCGGTTCGTCAGCCCCGCTTGTTTCGGTCCCTGATCCTCTCCGCCACCCGCAGCCGTACGGGGGCGGCGCGCCGGTTCTCCTCGATCTCCTCCTCGGTGGCCTGCTCGGCACCGCGGGTGATCAGTTTGAGCCAGGGCTGGTGCTCCTCCGGGATGAACGGCAGCCCCGGCGGGGCGGTGTTGGTCGCCCCGGCGGCGAAGTACTGCTTCACCAGGCGGTCCTCCAGCGACTGGTAGGACATCACGACCATCCGACCGCCGATGGTGAGGACGTCCAGCGCCCCCGGGATCGCCCGGTCCAGGACCTCCAGCTCGCCGTTGACCTCGATCCGCAGCGCCTGGAACGTCCGCTTGGCCGGGTTCCCGCCGGTGCGGCGGGTCGCCGCCGGAATGGCGTTGCGCACCAACTCGACCAGACGCGCGCTGTTGGTGAACGGTTCCTTCGCCCGCTCCCGGAGGATCACCGAGGCGATCTTCCCGGCGAACCGCTCCTCGCCGTAGAACTTGAGGATCCGGGCCAGCTCGCCGTGGCTGTAGGTGTTCAGCACCTCCGCCGCGCTGATCCCCCGGGTCTGGTCCATCCGCATGTCCAGCGGCGCGTCCTGCGCGTACGCGAAGCCGCGGTCCGCCTCGTCCAACTGCATGGAGGAGACACCGAGGTCGAACAGGACGCCGTCCACGCGGTCGATGCCCAGGCGCTCCAGCACCTCGGGGATCTCGTCGTAGACGGCGTGCACCAGCGTGGCCCGGTCGCCGAACGGGGCCAGCCGCTCGCCGGAGAGCTTCAGCGCCTGCGGGTCGCGGTCCACCGCGACGAGGCGGACCCCGGGGAACTGGGTGAGCAGCGCCTCGCTGTGCCCGCCGAGGCCCAGGGTGGCGTCCACCACCACGGCACCGGGGCGCGAGATCGCCGGAGCCAGTGCGTCCATGCACCGCTGCAGCATCACCGGGACGTGCTTGGGGCCCGGTTCGTTGGTGGTCATGCGCGGTGGCGCCCTTCCTCGGTGCGGAGCAGCCCGACGTCCGGGAGCTGCGACCATTCTCGCCCACCGTTCCCCGGCACGACGAAGCGGCCCGTGGTCCCCGCCCGCTCGAGGGGAAGGTCGTGACCGCCCGGCACCGGGGAAGGTGCGCCAGGTGGCACGGAGCGGGTGGAGGCCACGGGCCGCGTCGACCGGGCCGCACCGGCCGGGGAACGCCCGGTTGACGGGCTCCGGCGGGTGTGCTCCACTGCGCCGCAAACTCTATCGCGCGGGCCCTTCCAGTCAATGGTCCGCTCCGGCGCACCACCCGGGCGGCGGTACGGATCGCCGCAGGTCGCAGCCGTCGGGGCGGCCCTGAGGCGGCCCGACCCGGGGGCCCTCGGAAACCACCGCGCGCCCCCACCCCGCAGGCGCGTGCGGCCCACTCCGGGACCATCCGGACAAACCCTCCTGTTGTGGCTATGCGCTCGATCACAGCGGCACGTTCTGTAGCTCCTCACCCCACCGCGGAGCCCGGATCGGCACTAACGTCGCCGCCATGACAGTGACTCCCGACCGGCCCACGCCGAACGCCGCTGCCGACCCCGCCCGACCCAGCATCATCGACCGCTTCGTGGCGGCCAACCGCGAGTACGCGGTGACCTTCCACGACGGCGGCATGGACGCCCGCCCGGTGCAGAAGATCGCCGTGGTGGCCTGCATGGACGCCCGCCTCGACCTGTTCGCGGCGCTCGGCCTCGAACTGGGCGACGCCCACGTCATCCGCAACGCCGGCGGCGTGGTCACCGACGACACCATCCGTTCCCTCACCATCAGCCAGCGCGCGCTCGGCACCCGCTCGATCGCGCTGATCCACCACACCGGCTGCGGCCTGCTCGGCCTCACCGAGGACTTCCGCCGCGAGCTGGAGCTGGAGGTCGGCCAGCGCCCGCAGTGGGCGGTGGAGTCCTTCGTCGACCTGGACGGCGACGTCCGCCAGTCGATGCAGCGCGTCCGCACCTCGCCCTTCCTGCTGCACACCGACGACGTCCGCGGCTTCGTCTTCGACGTCCACACCGGCCTGCTCCGCGAGATCGACTGACGGCGGCCGGCGCCGCCGCACCCGCCCGTCCCCGCCCGGCCAACGGCGTCCGGGCATTCGGGGACCGCCGAATGGTGACTTCCGGCCACCTCACAGGGGAGAATGCGGCTGCCGGTCGGACCCCGAACCACCTGGGGCGGCCGGGCCGCGGGCCGCCTCCCCGACGCCGGATCCTCCTTCGGAACCGTCCCTGGGACGACCGCGTCAAGCATGGGGTGGGGTTCCGGCCCGGGGACGGGGCGGGCACAGGGTGCCAGGGAGCGTAAACGGGTGACGAGCTACAACGACCAGGCCGGTCTCGGTGGTCCTGCGGGGGGCGGGCAGAGGACGAACGGGTACCAGCAGGTCGGGCTTCCCGAGCTCGCCGCGGTCGTCGACCGCATCCGCGCCAACATCGAGAGCGTGATCGAGGGCAAGCCGGAGGCCGTCCGGATCGCCCTGACCGTCCTGCTCGCCGAGGGCCATCTCCTGCTGGAGGACGTGCCCGGCGTCGGCAAGACCATGCTGGCCAAGGCACTCGCCCGCTCGGTCGACTGCACCGTGCGCCGGATCCAGTTCACGCCCGACCTGCTGCCCTCCGACGTGACCGGCACCAACATCTACGACCAGCAGCAGCACGACTTCGAGTTCCGCCCGGGCGCGATCTTCGCCCAGATCGTGGTCGGCGACGAGATCAACCGCGCCTCGCCCAAGACCCAGTCCGCGCTGCTGGAGTCCATGGAGGAGCGCCAGGTCACCATCGACGGCACCAGCTACGAGCTGCCCTCGCCGTTCATGGTCGTGGCCACCCAGAACCCGGTCGAGATGGAGGGCACCTACCCCCTCCCGGAGGCCCAGCGCGACCGGTTCATGGCCCGGATCTCGATCGGCTACCCCAGCCCCGAGGCCGAGCTCGCGATGCTGGACGTGCACGGCGGCGCCAGCCCGCTGGAGGACCTGCAGCCGGTCGCGCACGCCGCCGACATCCTCAAGCTGGTCGACCTGGTCCGCACCGTGCACATCGCCGATCCGGTCCGCCGCTACGCCGTCGACCTGGTCGGCGCCACCCGCAGCAGCCACGAGCTGCGCCTGGGCGCCTCGCCCCGCGCCACCCTGCACCTGGTCCGGGCCGCCCGCGCCGCCGCCGCGCTGGACGGGCGCGACTACGTCACCCCGGACGACGTCCAGCGCCTCGCCGTCCCCGTCCTCGCGCACCGCCTGATGCCGACCGCCGAGACCCAGCTCAGCCGCCGCACCTCCGAGCAGATCGTGACCGACCTGGTCGCCCGGCTGCCGCTGCCCCGCCCGCAGGGCGGCCCGGCCGTCCGGAGGGGCTGAGGGTGGCCGAGTCCGACCCGGCATCGGGACTGCGGGCCGGATTCCGCGGCCTCACCACCCGGGGCCGCTCCTTCCTCGCCGCCGGGATCACCGCGGTGGTCTGCGCCTACCTGCTCGACCAGGACGCGCTGCTGCGCGTCGGCGTGCTGCTCGCCGCGCTTCCGCTGGCCGCCGTCGTGGTGGTCGCCAACACCCGCTACCGGGTGGCCAGCGGCCGCCGGCTCAGCCCCCACCGGGCGGTCGCCGGCCAGGAGGCCCGGGTCCACCTGCGACTCGACAACGTCTCCCGGGTGCCCACCGGACTGCTGCTCCTGGAGGACAAGGTCCCGTACGTGCTCGGGCCGCGCCCGCGCTTCGTGCTGGACCGGGTCGAGCCGCGCGGCCACCGCGAGGTCTCCTACCGGGTCCGCTCCGACCTGCGCGGCCGCTACCCGCTCGGGCCGCTGCAGCTGCGGCTGGCCGACCCGTTCGGGATGTGCGAGGTGACCCGCGCCTTCACCGCCTCCGACGTCCTCACCGTCGTCCCCCGGATCCAGGCCCTGCCGTACGTCCGGCTCAGCGGCGAGTGGCTCGGCCAGGGCGAGAGCCACAGCCGCACCCTGGCGCTGGCCGGCGACGACGACGTGATCCTGCGCGAGTACCGGCCGGGCGACGACCTGCGCCGGGTGCACTGGCGCTCCACCGCCCGGTACGGCGAACTGATGGTGCGCCGCGAGGAGCAGCCGCAGCGGGCCCGGGCCACCGTCCTGCTGGACACCCGCGAGATCGGCCACCGGGGCAGC
Source organism: Streptomyces sp. NRRL S-350 (assembly GCF_000719705.1). Lineage (GTDB taxonomy): Bacteria > Actinomycetota > Actinomycetes > Streptomycetales > Streptomycetaceae > Kitasatospora. The sequence goes on from NZ_JOHO01000020.1 coordinate 66,691, forward strand.
GGCCCCGCCTCCTCGTTCGAGTGGGCGGTCAGCTGCGCCGCCTCCGTCACCGCGCACCTGCTGGAGCGCGGCTACCAGACCCGCCTGCTCACCGACACCGGCCTGTCGGTGCCGGGGCCCGGCGGCGGGGACCGCAGCAGCGCCGCCGACGTCTCCGGCCTGGTCCTGGACGCCCTCGCGGTCGCCGACCTGTCCGACGGCGGCACGCTCTCCCGCGCCGAGGAGCCGCTGCGCACCGGCGGCGAGGGTCTGCTGGTCGCCGTCCTCGGCGAGCTGGACGACACCCAGACCGCCCGGCTGGGCCGACTGCGCAGCCGTACCGGCGGGGCGATCGCCTTCCTGCTGGACGTCGGCACCTGGGCCGGCCTGCGGATGCTCGCCCCGGGCACCGGCGGCGACGACTTCCGGGCCCGGGTCCGGCAGCTGCGCGAGGCCGGCTGGACGGTGGTCCCGGTGCGCACCGGCGACTCCCTGCCGGACCTGTGGCGGGCCGCCGAAGGCGCCAGGACGACCGCCCCCAACCGAGAAGAGGCCGGCGCGTGACCACCCGGGCCAAACTGACCGTGTACTCGGCGCTGGCCACCGCCCTCGCCTCGCTCTGCCTGCTCCCGCTGCTGACCACACGCAGCTGGCTGACGCACGCCGTCCTGGTGATCACCGTGCTCGCCGGCGTCGGCGCGGGCCTGCGCCGCTCCCCCCTGTACCGCTGGACGGTGCCGATCGGGCAGCTGCTGGTGCTGCTCCTGCTGCTGTTGCTCGGCTTCGCCGGAGCCGGCGGGGTGCTGCCCGGACCGGCCACCATGCGGGTCCTGGACCACGTCTTCACCTCCGGGCTGAACGACATCCAGCAGTACGCGATCCCGGCGCCGCCGACCCCCGGCCTGCGGCTGATCCTGGTCTCCGCGGTCGGCCTGATCGCCGTCGCGGTGGACACCGTCGCGGTGACCTACCGCCGCTCGGCGCTCGCCGGGCTGCCGCTGCTGGCGCTCTACTCGGTCGGCAACGGCCTGGCCGGGGACCACGGCAGCTGGTTCTGGTTCGCCCTCGCCGCGGCCGGCTACCTGCTGCTGCTGTTCGCCGAGGGCCAGGACCGGGTCTCCCGCTGGGGCCGGGTCTTCCGCGGCACCCCGCGCGGCACCGTGAGCTCCAGCCAGGTCAGGCCGGGCGGGCAGCAGGTCGGCGTCCTGGCGCTCGCCGTGGCGATGGTCCTCCCGGTGGTCCTGCCGCACTGGGGTTTCGGCCTGCTGCACTCCGCCTCCGGCGGCCCGGCGGGCAAGGGCTCCGGCCGGGGCGTGGCCACCAGCCTCGACCCGCTGGTCAGCCTGGAGGCCGCGATCACCAAGCCCACCGACGCGGAGCTGCTCACCTACACCCTGGACAGCACGCTGGCCGACCAGATCTACCTGCGGACCGGTTCGCTGGACCAGTTCGACGGCACCAACTGGCGGCTCGGCAGCACCACGGTCAACGACCTCCCGGACCCACTGCCCGCCCCCGAAGGCCTGCGCAACCCCAACGTCCCCCGGATCGAGGGCGACTTCCAGGTCAGCGACCGGCTGGAGAACAGCTGGCTGCCGCTGCCCTACCCGGCCGCCTCCGTCCAGGTGCCCAACCGCGGCGACTGGAAGCTCGACCCGGTGACGCGCACCGTCGTCCCGAGCAACGAGAAGGCGATCCGCGGCCTGCGGTACCACGCCAACGCCCTGGACCTGCGGCCCACCGCCAACGAACTGCGCCTGGCGCCCTCCGCGCCGCAGGCCGTCCGGGACCGCTACACCGTCGTCCCGTCCGACCTGCCGCCCGTGGTGTCCGAGCGGGCCAGGGCCGTCACCTCCGGCGCCCAGAACGACTACGACCGGGCGATGGCGCTGGTGAAGTGGTTCACCGGCCCGGACTTCACGTACGACACCACGGTCTCCGCCGGCACCGGCAGCAACGCGATCGCCGTCTTCCTCCAGGACCGCCGGGGCTTCTGCGTGCACTTCGCCTCCACCATGGCGGCGATGGCCCGGGTGCTGAAGATCCCGGCCCGGGTCGCCGTCGGCTTCACCCCCGGCGACAACAAGGGCGGCAACGTCTACTCGGTGACCGGCCGGATGTACCACGCGTGGCCCGAGCTGTACTTCACGGGCTACGGCTGGCTGCGCTTCGAGCCGACCCCGAGCCGCGGCATCCCCACCCGCTACACCGAGACGGCCAGTGCCCCGACCACCGCGCCGACCCAGCAGGCGACCGCCGCCCCGCAGACCGCGTCGGCCGCCCCGGCGCCGTCCGCCGGCTCGGACTGCGCCGCCAAGCAGCGCCAGCTGGGCGACTGCGGGCCGAAGGGCAAGACCGCGGCCAAGGCCGCCGAGGAGTCCTGGCTGCTGTCCGGGCAGGTGCTCGGCACCCTCGCCGCCGTGCTCGCGGTGATCGCGCTGCTGCTCACGCCGATGCTCTGGCGCACGGCCGTCCGCCGTCGCCGGCTCGGCCGCGGCGGGCGGCGCCGGCCCGGCGGGGACGGGCCGCTGGAGCCGACCGACGCCCAGGTACTGGCCGCCTGGGACGAGCTGATCGACTCCGCCTGGGACCTCGGAATTCCCCCGGACGAGTCACGCACGCCGCGCTCGGCCGCCCGGCGGATCACCGAGAAGGCGGACCTGGACGCCGACTCGGCGGCGGCCGCCGGCCGGCTGGCCCTGGCCACCGAACGAGTGCTCTACGCCCCGCCCGGGCAGAGCGGCCCGGCGCCGCTGACCGCCGACGTCCACACCGCCCGGCGCGGCCTGCGGGCGAGCGTCAGCCGGGCCGGACGGACCAGGGCGCTGCTGCTGCCGCCGTCCTCGGCGCAGCTGTGGTGGGGGATCGCCGACACCGTGCGAGCGGCCCGGGCCGCCGTCGGCACCGGAGTGGGCCGGGCGGTCGAGGCGGTGTCGGCGCCGGTGCGGCGGGTCTTCACCCGGCGGCCCGAGCCGGACGCCCCGGAGTCCTGAACCCGGGGTCTCACGCGCAGGAGCCGGGGGCGGGCAGTCGATCGACTGCCCGCCCCCGGCTCCTGCGGCTGCTGCTGGACTCCTGCCGGTGCCGTGCCTGCCGAGGCTTGGGCCCGGCGGCCTTCGGCGGACGGCTCAGAAGCCGCCGGTCTGCTCGTCCCTGCGGCGCTGCCAGCGCTGCTCGACCCGGTCCATCATCCCGGCCCTGCGGCGTGCGGCGGCGGCCGGGCCGGGCCCGGTGCCCTGGGCCGCAGGCCCGCGGCGCCAGCCGGTCACGGCGAACACCGCGCACCCGAGCATCACGAGGAAGCCCACGACGCTGACCCAGATCTGGTCCGGGACGACCATCCCGCCCATCAACAGGCCGATCCCCACCACGAAGCCGGCGACGGCCAGGTAGACCCGACGACGGGTGTAAGTGCGCAGCCCGGTTCCCTCAAGCGCCGACGCGAATTTGGGATCTTCGGCATACAGCGCTCGCTCCATCTGGTCGAGCAGTCGCTGCTCGTGCTCCGAGAGCGGCACGGAGTCCTCCTACTCGTCGGTCGCGGATGCGACCGGTCCGCCCACCCCGGTCGGGGAGGCAAGTCCAATCAGCCTTGGGGCACACGGTCGGACGCCTGTGCGGGGGACCCGGCCCGTGTCGTCCATATGCCCCACGCATCCGGCTGTCATGCTTTCCGGCTTTACCCAGATCATACGGTCCGTGAGCCCGTTACGGAGTGGTCTGCGCCGCGTGGGCCGGGCCACTTCGAGCGGGCACGGCCGCACCGGTGTCAACGCGCCGCGCCACGGACAAGTGCCCGATCGGATGGAATGGGTCCGGACCTGGGGAGCTTCGCCTCCGGAGAGCGAGACCCGGCCGGCCGGCCCGGTCGGGTGACCGCTCGGGTGACCGGTCGGCGTCCGGGACGCGAACCGCCGCCGCACGGTGCGCGAACCGGACGGCGGCGGAAGGTTTCGCGAAGGCCTCGCGAAGGGCCCGGGCGGGCGATCAGACCAGCGTGGCCAGCAGGTGCAGCTGGGTCGCCACGGCGTGGAAGGCGGGCTGCGCGGCGGCGGCCTCCTCCAGCTTCAGCAGGGCCTCCAGCGCGCCCGGCTCGGTGTCCACCAGGACGCCGGGGACCAGGTCGGCGAAGACCCGGACGCCGTGCACCGACTCCACCCGCAGGCCCACGGCCTCGGCCAGCCGGCCCAGCTCCTCGCCGGTGAAGCGGCGCGGCATCGGGTCCTGCTCGCCCCAGCGGCCGTCGACGGCGGAGAGCACCGTCCGGGCCTCGGTGAAGTGGCCGGCCAGGGCGCGGGCCAGCACGGCGCCGTTGCGGTTGGCGGCCAGCAGGCTCACCAGGCCGCCCTTGCGCAGGGTGCCGGCCAGGCTGCCGAGCGACTCGGCCGGGTCGTCCACGACCTCCAGGACGCCGTGGCACAGCACCGCGTCGACGCTGCCGGGGGCGACCAGCTCGGGCAGCGTCTGGGTGTCGCCCTGGACGGCCCGCACCAGGTCCGTCACACCGGCCTCGGCGGCCCGGCGCTCCAGGGCGAACAGGGCGTCCGGGCTCGGGTCGACCACGGTGACGCGGTGGCCGAGCTTGGCCACCGGCACGGCGAAGTTGCCGGTGCCGCCGCCGGTGTCGACCACGTCGAGCACCGGCTGGTCCAGCTCGGCCGCCCGCTTCTCCAGGGCTGCCCGCACCACCTCCCACACCACGGCGGTACGCAGGGCGCTGCGGGGACGCGTCGGGTACAAGGCGGGGCTCCTTGGCACGTGCAGTTCGATCAGGATGCCTCCACCTTAAGCCTGACGGGTGGCCGGTCCGCCCGCGCCGGGCGGCTCGTCGCCGTCCAGCGGCAGCCGCGGCGCGGGCGGGACCGCCCGCAGGCCCAGCAGCCGCTCGACCAGGCGCAGGAACAGGGCGGAGTTGCGGATCAGGTCGTCGGCGTCGCGGGCGGACGCGGCGCCCCGGATCCCGGCCTCGGCGGCGGCCCGGCGGCGCGCCCCGGCGCCGTAGTACAGCGCCCACTCGGCGAGCTCCGGGGCCACCTCCGGCAGCACCTCCCAGGCGCTGCGGATGGCCTTGCGCCGCCGCGGACTCTTCTCCGGGCGGCCGCGCACCGCCAGGACGGCCGCCACGGTGCGCAGCGCGGCGAGGTGGGCCGTGGCGTAGCGCTCCAGCGGGTCCTCCAGGGCGCGGGCCCGGGCGAGGGTGCGGTGCGCGTCGGCGAGCAGGTCGAGGGCGGCCGGCGGCGCGGCGGTGCGGCGCGGCACGGGGTGGACGTCCCCTGCGGCGGGGTGGGCGCCGGACGGGCCGGGGATGTGCGGCAGGGCGGCGGAGTGGAGGCGGGCGGTGACGGGCTCAGGGTGGCTGATGGTCATGGTCTCCCCCGTTCCGAGGCAGCGCGCGGACCGGATGGTCCGTGCCCTTCCATCGTGACCGGCACCACTGACAATCCGGCCGGGGCGTCGGGGCGCCCGGGCCCGGGACGTCGCCCCCGGGACGTCCGGGCGTCGGGAAGGGCAGAGCGGCGGCGGGCGCGGGGCCCTCCCCCGGTTCCGCGCCGCCGCCGTGTGCCGTCGCTCCGCCGTTCCCCCCACGGGCGGCGGTGGCGAACTCCCCCGCGGCCGGTCTCCCCCCGGCCCGCTCCGCCGCCCCGTGTCGGCGGTGCGGGGACCGTGACCAGCCCCGTGGCGAACCTCCGCCGCCGCCCCCTGACGCTCGCGCCGGGGGACGGACGGGTCCGCCGCCCGAGCGGGACGGCGCCCGACGCGCCGCCCTCCCGGGTGCCCCTACTCTCCCGTCTTCGCAGGTCGGAGGCCACCCGCTGACGTACTCAACCGCAGATCTGAGTATCCGTACTCAGTCCCCGCGCAACCCCCGTCGCTCGACCGCCGCTCAGCCGTCGGTTCGCCGCCGGTGCCCGCCGAGTCCCCCGTCCGGGGAACCGGGGCCGGCGCCCACGGCGTCCCGGGTGCCGGTACGGTACGGCGGGGCCGGGCGGAACCGGCCCGGATGTGCGAGGAGGGGGAGGCCATGACGATCCTGCCGCTGATCTTCACCAGCGGACTGGCCAGCGGAATCAACGCCTACGCGGTGGTGCTGCTGCTCGGCCTGCTGGGGCGGTTCGCCGACGCGGAGTCGGTGCCGCACGCGCTGGAGCGCACGGATGTGCTGATCGCGGCCGCCGTGCTGTTCGCGGTGGAGGCGGTGGCCGACAAGATCCCGTACGTGGACAGCGTCTGGGACGTGGTCCACACCGTGATCCGGCCGATCGCCGGCGCCACCGTCGGCGTGCTCATCGCGAGCAACGACCCCGGCTCGCTCAGCGAGGTCGCGGCCGGCGCCATGGGCGGCACCACGGCGCTGCTCAGCCACCTGGTGAAGGCCTCGCTGCGGATGGCCGTCAACACCTCCCCCGAGCCGGCCAGCAACATCGTGGTCAGCATGGCGGAGGACCTCTCGGTGGCCGGCCTGGTCACCCTGGCGATCTTCCACCCCTGGCTGGCCGCCTCGATCGCCGCCGCGGTGCTGGCCGCCGGCCTGCTGCTGGTCTGGCTGGCGGTCAGCAGGATCCGCGCGTTCCGGGCCCGCCGCCGCGAGCGCAGGCTGGCCCGGGCCGCGGGGAACGCGTACGCACCGCAGGCCTAGGATCGGTTGCCATGGCACGGATCGTCATCATCGGCGCAGGAATGAGCGGGCTCGCGGCGGCCTCCCGGCTGGCCACCCTCGGCCACCGGGTGACGGTCTGCGAGGCGGGCGGCACGTACGGGGGCATGGTCGGCCGGTACGAGCGCGACGGCTTCGCGTTCGACACCGGGCCCGGGCTGCTCGCCCTCCCGGCCGTCTACCGCGACCTCGCGCTGAAGACGGGCAAGGAGCCGTTGGAGGAACTGGTCGACCTGGCCCCCGTCGACCCGGAGAGCCGGCACCTGTTCCCCGACGGCACCTGCGTGACCCTGCCGAACGCGTCCCGCGGCGGCGTCAGCCAGGCCCTGGACGAGGCCTTCGGGGCCGGCTCCGGCGCCCGCTGGAGCGCGGTGATGAACCACGGCCGGACGGTCTGGGAGGCCACCCGCCGCCCGCTGCTGGAGGAGCCGCTCCCGGCCGACCGGAAGTTCCTGGGCACCGACCCGTACCCCGTGCCAGCGCGCCACGGCCTGGCCCGGCTGCGCCGCCCGCACCCGTGGTCCCTGGAGCACGTGGCCGCGCGCGAGCTCGACAGCCACCCCGGCCTGAGCGCCCTGCTGTTCGAACCGGCCGTGCGGTACGGCTTCACCCCGGCCGAGGCTCCCGCCGGGGCCACCGTGCTGCCGTACATGGAGCAGTCCTTCGGCGTCTGGTACGTCCGGGGCGGCCTGCGGGCCCTCGCGGACGCGGTGTTCCGGCGCTGCGAGCTGCGCAAGGTCGGGTTCCGCTTCGACACCCCGGTCACCCGCGTGGTGGTCGAGGGCGGCCGGGCGGTCGGGGTCGAGACGGCGGACGGCCGGATCGACGCGGACCTGGTGGTCTCCGCCATGGACGCGGCCGCCCTCCGCCGCCACGGCCTCGTCGAGTGGCCGGGGGCGCCCTCCGGGGTGGGGGAGCCGCAGGAGGTGCCCGGCCGGTTCGGCGTGCTGCTCGCCCTGCGCGGACCCCGGCCGGCGGGCACCGCGCACCGCACGGTGGTGCACGCGGCCGACCCGGCCGAAGAGGCCAACGCGCTGACCCTCGCGGTGCCGCCCTGCGGGCGCCCCACCGTCCAGGTGCTGCGCCCGGACGACCCGGCGCTGCGCCCCGACGACGGGCACGAGAGCGTGGTGCTGACCGCGACCGTCCCGGCCCAGGGCGATGTCGACTGGACCGCCCCGGGCGTCGCCGACCACTACGCCGACCGGCTGCTCGCCCACGTGGACGCGGCCGGCCTCGGCCTGCGCGAACGGGTGCTGTGGCGGGTCGTGCGCACCCCGGAGGACACCCGCCGGGAGACCGGCGCCCTCGGCGGCTCGGTCGCCCGCCCGGTCCTGGCCGGTTCGTCGGGGTGGTGGCTGAAGCCGGCCAACGAGTCTCCCGTCCCCGGCCTCTACCTGGTCGGCGGCAACGCCCACCCCGGCGGCGGCCTCGCCCGGGTGGGCATGTCGGCCTGCATCACCGCCGGGCTGATCGGCCCCTCGTAGGCCCCGGCGGCCCGGGTGGGCCCGGTCGGCTCAGCCCTGGTGCCAGGTGTTCTGCTGCTGGTAGCCGTAGTTCTGGTCGTACACCGGCTGCTGCGGGATGCCCTGGGGGTGCTGGTCGGGCTCGGGCTGGGGCTGCCATTGCTGCTGGTGGTGCTGGTGCTGGTACTGCTGCTGGGCGTTCGGATCCCAGGACTGCTGGTGCTGCGGCTGCTGCTCGTAGCCCGCGTACTGCTCCTGCTGGTGGCCCTGCTGCGGGTAGGCGCCGTACGGGTCCTGCTGGTGCTGCGGGTAGCCGCCGTAGGACGGCTGGTCGTAGCCGAAGGCGGCCTGCTGCTGGGTCTGCCACTGCTGCTGCTCGTAGCCGCCCTGGTAGGCGGCGGTGTACGGGTCCTGGGGCTGCTGCTGTGCCTGCGGCTGCTGCTCGTAGTACGAGGGGGCGTAGATGCCGTCCTGGGCGAGCTCCTGCATCTCGAAGGCGGCGGTCTGCTCGACCTCCGGCGCCTCGTCGGGCTCCGGCGCGGCGGCCGGGGTCTCCTCGACGGCGCTGACCTCGCCGATCCGCTCCTCGGTGGCCGCGGCGGCGGCCACCGCGGCCGAGCCGCCGGTCAGGGCGCCGAGCAGCGGCACCTTGGCGAGCGGGCCAGGCAGGCTGCCGTCGGCCTTCCGCAGGGACCAGCCGTTCCGGTAGCCGCGCTTCACCGAGAGGGTGACGAAGGCCTGACCGGCCGCGAACAGCGCCGCGCCGACCCCGATCACCACGACGGACCCGAGGACCATCCCGGCGGCCACGCCCAGGAAGCCGGCCAGCGCCACGACCCGCCAGTGCAGCGGTGCCCGGTTCTGCAGCAGCACCTCGGCGATCAGCCAGAGCGCCACCACCGCCAACGCGGCGTAAAGCAGCAGGTATCCGATGCCCATCCGCCCGCTACCTCCAGTCACGTGCCCGCGCGTGTCCGCCGCGCGTGTCCGGCGACTGTACCGGTTCAACGGCCGGGGTACCGCATCGCGTTCCCGCCGCACGGGGCACCGGCCGCACACGACCGAGCCCGCCACCGTCGGGACGGTGACGGGCTCGTGAACACCCGGCGCCAGTAGGCCGTTCGAGGGGCGCGGGCCGCCGCTCAGCGCTGGTGCAGCCCCAGGTTCTGGTAGATCTCCAGCGTCGCCGTCGAGTGGTTCAGCGTGATGAAGTGCAGGCCCGGCGCGCCTTCGTCGAGGAGGCGTTCCGCCATCGCCGTGGCGTGCTCGATGCCGACGGCCCGCAACGCCGCCGGGTCGTCGATGGCCGCCCGCAGGCGGGCCTCCAGGTCGGCGGGGAAGGGCGAGCCGCTGAGCTGCGGGAAGCGCTCCAGTTGCCTGGCGTTGGTCACCGGCATGATCTCCGGGATGATCGGCGTCTCGCAGCCCGCGGCGGTCACCCGGTCGCGCAGCCGCAGGTAGTCGTCCACCTCGAAGAACATCTGGGTGATCGCGTAGTCGGCCCCGGAGCGGATCTTCGCCACGAAGTGCCGGATGTCCTCGTCCCAGTCGGTCGAGCGCGGGTGCATGTTCGGCGAGGCCGCGACGCCCACGCAGAAGTCGCCGATGCCCTTGATGAGCTCCACCAGCTCGTACGCGTAGGTGACGCCCTCGGGGTGCGAGACCCACTCGCCCATCGGGTCGCCGGGCGGGTCCCCCCGGACGGCGAGGACGTTCCGGACGCCCTGGTCGGCGTACTGGCCGATGATGTTGCGCAGTTCCGCGATCGAGTGGTCCACGGCGGTCAGGTGGGCGACCGGGGTGAGCGTGGTCTCGGTCGCGATCCGCCCGACCATGTTGACGGTGCGCTCGCGGGAGGAGCCGCCGGCGCCGTACGTCATGCAGACGAAGTTGGGGTCGAGCGGTTCGAGTCGACGGATGGCGTCCCAGAGCTTCTGCTCGCCGGCCTCCGTGCGCGGCGGCATGAACTCGAAGGAGAAGGAGCGCTTGCCGGCCGCCAGGAGTTCGCGCACCGTCAGTGCGCGATCCGTTCTCGTGGAAGCGATACCGAGTGCCATGCTGGCAGGCTATCCGGCCTTCGAGGAGGCCGGACAACCTCATCCCACGGATTGAGACAATCGACGGACGCCGTTCCGGTTCGTCCGGCGGCCGCTCCCCGGCGGCTCCGGGAAGGCCCACGGCGCCCCGGCGCCGGGCCGATCGCACAGCCGTTCCCGGCCGCCCCGCTACGCTTGCTGCACCCCAGAGAACCAGCGGAGCCCCATCGTGACCTCGTCCAGCACCCGGCCGGCCAACCCCATTGACGTGGAGGACGTCCGCACACGCGTCAACGCCGCGCTCGCCGCGTTCATGGACGGCCAGTCCGCGCTGCTCGGCAAGATCTCGCCCCAGCTGCTGCCGGTCTCCGACGCGCTGCGCGACTTCCTGCTGGACGGCGGCAAGCGACTGCGCCCGGCCTTCTGCTACTGGGGCTGGCGCGCCGCCGGCGGCCCGGCCGGGGGCGCGCCGGGAGACCCGATCGCCAACGCGGCCGCCGCCCTGGAACTGCTCCAGGCGAGCGCCCTGGTGCACGACGACCTGATGGACCGCAGCGACACCCGCCGCGGCCTGCCCGCGGTCCACCGCCGCTTCGAGGCGCTGCACCGCGACAGCGGCTGGCGCGGCGACCGCGAGCAGTACGGCGCCTCGGCCGCCGTCCTGCTCGGCGACCTGCTGCTGATCTGGTGCGACGAGCTGTTCCTGCGCTCGGGCCTGGAGCCCGCCGCCGTGCTGGCCGCCAAGCCGGTGTTCGACCTGATGCGCACCGAGGTCATGCTGGGCCAGTACCTGGACGTGCTGGAGCCGGTGGCCGGCGACTCGACGGACGAGGGCGCGCCGGACCGGGCGCGCACGGTGCTGCACTACAAGTCCGCGAAGTACACGATCGAGCGGCCGCTGCAGGTCGGCGCCCTGCTGGCGGGCGCCGGGCCGCAGCTGGTCGAGGGCCTCGGGGCGTTCGGGCTGCCGCTGGGCGAGGCCTTCCAGCTGCGGGACGACCTGCTCGGCGTGTTCGGGGATCCGGCCGTCACCGGCAAGCCGGCCGGCGACGACCTGCGCGAGGGCAAGCGGACGCTGCTGGTCGCCCACGCGATGCGGGGCCTGCCCGCCGCCGACGCCCGGCACCTGGACGAGCGGCTCGGCGCGCCGGACCTGGCGCCCGAGGAGGTGGCCCGGCTGCGCGAACTGGTCGCCCGCAGCGGAGCGCCCGAGCTGGTGGAGCAGCGGATCGACGAGCTGATGCGGCAGTGCCTGGCCGCGCTGGAGGCGGCGCCGCTGGCGGACGAGCGGGCCCGCGGGGTGCTGCTGGCGCTGGCCGAGGCCGCCACCGTCCGCAAGTACTGAAAGCACTGCGAGTACTGCGAGCACTTCAAGGCTTCGAGTACTGCGCGTACTGCGAGTGCTGAGCGACGGCGGCGGCCCCGGATCCCGGCGTCAGGCCGCGCGCACCCGGCGGGACAGCTCGGCGGCGGCCGCCCGGGGGTCGTCCGCGGCCGTGATGGCCCGGACCACGACGATCCGGCGGGCCCCGGCGGCCAGGACCTGATCCACGTTGCCGAGGTCGATCCCGCCGATGGCGAACCACGGCCGGTCGGTGTCCTGCTTCGCCGCGTACGAGACCAGGCCGAGGCCGGGTGCCGGGCGGCCCGGCTTGGTCGGCGTCGGCCAGACCGGGCCGGTGCAGAAGTAGTCCACCCCCGCCTCGGTGACCGCGGCGTCCACCTCGGACTCGGCGTGGCAGGACCGGCCGATCAGGACGTCCTCGCCCAGGATCGCCCGCGCGGCGGGCACCGGGAGGTCGTCCTGGCCGAGGTGCAGCACGTCCGGCCGGGCCGCGTGGGCGACGTCGGCGCGGTCGTTGACGGACAGCAGCTTGCCGTGGCGGCGGCAGGCGTCCGCGAAGACCTCCAGGGCCGCCAGCTCCTGCCTGGCCTCCAGGCCCTTGTCGCGCAGCTGGACGATGTCGACGCCGCCGGCCAGCGCCGCGTCCAGGAACTCGGGCAGGTCGCCCTGCTCGCGCCGGGCATCGGTGCACAGGTAGAGCCGGGCGTCGGCGAGCCGGGCGCGCGGGGTGTCCGCCGCCATCAGATCAGCATCGCCTGGGCGCGGCGCTTGACCTCGGTGCCGCGGTTCTCGCGCAGCGCCTGGATCGGGCTGCCGGGCAGCGACGGGTCCTCGGTGAACAGCCACTCCAGGATCTCGACGTCGCTGTAGCCGCAGTCGCGAAGGACGGTCAGGGTGCCGGACAGGTGCTTGACCAGGCCCGGACCGTCGATGAACGCCGCGGGTACCTGCAGCGACTTGTTCGGGCCCCGCCGGACGGCGATCAGGCCGCCGTTGCGCACCAGGTCCCGGACCTCGGTGACGCGGACGCCCCACTGCTCCGAGATGTCGGGCAGGTACATCCACTCGGGGACCAGGGCTTCAATCTTGCTTTCGATCTCACTCACGCCACCAGACTGCCACCTCCGGGGCCCGCCGCGCACCAGTGGCCCCGCCGGGGCCTGCCCGGCGCCCCCGCCGGGGCCCCGCCGGAGCGCCGGTGGGGAGCGGCCGGTCAGGCGGTGGCCGACTTCAGCGGGACCGCCGGGTCGGCCGCCCGGGCCGGGTCCAGTGCGGTGCCGCGCTCGATCAGCTTCCGCCCCTGGGTGAGGTCGCGCGGCCGGTCCACGGTCAGCAGGGCGCTCGGCACCCCGTCGCGCAGCCACAGCACCGCCCAGGAGGCGTCCTGCGGACTGCCGCGCCACAGCGGCTCGTCGCCCTCGGCGTGCCGGCCGGCGTACTGGACCATCCGCCCGAACTGCTCCGACCAGAAGTACGGCACCGGGTCGTACGGCGGCGCGTCCGCGCCGAGGACGGCCGCGGCCGCCGCCTCGCCGGACTGCAGCGCGTGGTCCCAGTGCTGGACGGCCAGCCGACCGCCGGCCCGCGCCGAGGGGTAGCTGACGCAGTCGCCGGCCGCGAAGACGCCGGGCAGGGCGGTGCGCAGGTGCCCGTCCACCACGACGGCGCCGGTCCCGTCCAACTCGACGCCGGAGCCGGCCAGCCAGCCGGTCGCGGGCCGGGCGCCGATGCCGACCACCACCTCGTCGGCGGGCAGGTGAGAGCCGTCGGCCAGCAGCACCGCGCCGGGCTCGACGGCGGCGACGCCGACCCCGCAGCGCAGGTCGACGCCGGCCTCGGCGTACCAGGCGGCCATCGCCGAGCCGATCGCGGTCGGCAGCGCGCCGGGCAGCGGCGCCGGGCCGGCCTCGACGACGGTCACCTCGCAACCCGCCTCGCGGGCGGCCGTGGACACCTCCGCACCGATCCAGCCCGCGCCGACCAGCACCAGCCGCAGGCCGGGGCGCAGCAGGGCGCGCAGCGCCAGGGCGTCGTCCAGGGTGTGCAGCAGGTGCGCGCGCTCGGCGCCGGGCAGGGCGCGCGGGACGGCGCCGGTGGCGATCACCAGCGAGCCGTAGGGCAGGTCGCCGCCGTCGGTGTGCAGCACGCCCGGGGTGAGGCCGGTGGCGCGGCGGCCGGTGAGCACCTCGATGCCGAGGTTCGCGTAGTCGATGTCCAGGGCGGTGGTGTCGCTCTTGCCGAGCAGCACGTCCTTGGAGAGCGGCGGCCGGTCGTACGGTGCGTGCGGCTCCTCGCCGACCAGCACGATCCGCCCCCGCCAACCGCCCTGCCGCAGCTTCAGGGCGCACTGCGCCCCGGCCAGCCCTGCCCCGACGACGACGACCGCCTGATCCGTCCCGCTCAGCTCTGCCACGCCCGTCACTGTACCCAGCACCTGCGGAGCCCCCCGGCGGCGGCCGTCCTGCCCACCCCTGTCCACCCTTCGTACGGGCCTTCGGCCGGGCCGGGCCCCGGCGTTATGGTGGGGGCACCATCACGGGAGCCCGGCGAACCGGGCTGAGAGGCGGGCTGGCACGGCCCGCGACCGTCCGAACCTGATCCGGGTCATACCGGCGAAGGGAGAAGAGCGGCTTTGACACGCTTGCCATCGGACGCCCACGCCGACGTCCTGGTGATCGGCGGGGGCATCATCGGCCTCGCCGTCGCCTGGCGGTCGGCTCAGCGCGGGCTGCGGACCACCCTGGTCGACCCCTCCCCGGGCGGCGGGGCGGGCCGGGTCGCGGCCGGGATGCTCGCCCCGGTCACGGAACTGCAGTACGGCGAGGAGCCGCTGCTGCGCCTCGGCATGGCCTCGAACGAGCGCTACGCGGACTTCGCCGCCGAGCTCACCGAGGCGAGCGGCGGCAAGGACACCGGCTACCGCCGCTGCGGCACGGTCGCCGTCGCCCTGGACTCCGACGACCGCGAGGAACTGCGCGAGCTGCACGCCTTCCACCGGCGGCTCGGCCTGGACTCGACCTGGCTGACCGGCCGGGAGGCCCGCAAGCTGGAGCCGATGCTCGCCCCCGGTGTCCGCGGCGGCCTGCACGTCGCCGAGGACCACCAGGTGGACGGCCGCCGGATGCTCACGGCGCTGCTGTCGGCCGGCGAGCGGGCGGGCGTGGTCGTCCACCGCGCCGAGGCCGTGGAGCTGCTGGTCGAGGGCGGCCGGGCGGCCGGCGCCCGCCTGGGCACCGGGGGGAGCCTGACCGCCGACCGGATCGTCCTCGCCGCCGGGCCGCACAGCCACCGGCTGCCCGGCCTGCCCGAGGGCGTGCTGCCCGCGATCCGGCCGGTGAAGGGCCAGATCCTGCGGCTGCGCATCCCCGACGCCTACCAGCCGTTCCTCTCCCGCAACGTCCGCGCGGTGGTGCGCGGCCGGCACCTGTACCTGGTGCCCCGGGAGAACGGTGAGCTGGTGGTCGGCGCGACCACCGAGGAGCAGGGTTACGACACCACGGTCACCGCCGGCGGGGTGTACGAACTACTGCGCGACGCCCACGAGTTGGTCCCGGGACTCACTGAACTCCCGCTGGTGGAGACCTCCGCCGGCCTGCGCCCCGGCTCGCCCGACAACGCCCCGCTGCTCGGCCCGACCTCACTGCCGGGCCTGGTCGCCGCCACCGGCCACTACCGCAACGGCGTACTCCTCACCCCGGTGACCGCCGACCTGCTCTCCGAGTACCTGGCCACCGGCGAACTCCCCGAGCCGGCCCGACCGTTCTCCCCCACCCGGTTCTCCTCCGACCGCCTCTCCCCCGACCGCTCCACCACGAAGGCCCTGGCATGACCGAGATCGCACTGACCGTCAACGGCGAGCCCCGCAAGGTGTCCGCCGCGGCCACCCTCGCCGAGGTGGTCGCCACCGTGAGCCGGGCCAACTCCGGCGTCGCCGCCGCGCTCAACGAGGCTGTGGTGCCGCGCAGTTCGTGGTCCGAGACCCGGCTGAACACCGGCGACCGGGTCGAGATCCTCACCGCAGTCCAGGGAGGCTGAGATGGCCGACGACCTGCTGACCATCGCCGGGGAGAGCTTCTCCTCCCGGCTGATCATGGGCACCGGCGGCGCGCCGAGCCTGGAGGTCCTGGAGCGCGCGCTGCTCGCCTCCGGCACCGAGCTGACCACCGTCGCGATGCGCCGGGTCGACACCACCACGCAGGGTTCCGTCCTGGACGTGCTGACCCGCAACGGCATCCGCGTACTGCCCAACACGGCCGGCTGCTTCACCGCCGGCGAGGCGGTGCTGACCGCCCGGCTGGCCCGCGAGGCGCTCGGCACCGACTGGGTGAAGCTGGAGGTGATCGCCGACGAGCGGACCCTCCTGCCGGATCCGATCGAGCTGCTGGACGCCGCCGAGACGCTGGTCGACGACGGCTTCACGGTGCTGCCGTACACCAACGACGACCCGGTGCTGGCACGGAAGTTGGAGGACGTCGGCTGCGCCGCGATCATGCCGCTGGGCTCGCCGATCGGCTCCGGCCTCGGCATCCGCAACCCGCACAACTTCCAGCTGATCGTGGAGGGCGCGGGCGTCCCGGTGATCCTGGACGCGGGCGCCGGCACCGCCTCGGACGTCGCGCTGGCGATGGAGCTGGGCTGCTCCGCGGTGATGCTCGCCTCCGCGGTGACCCGGGCTCAGGAGCCGGTGCTGATGGCCGAGGCGATGCGGCACGCCGCCGAGGCGGGCCGGCTCGCCCGGCGGGCCGGCCGCATCCCGCGCCGCTTCCACGCCGAGGCCTCCTCCGCGATGGCCGGCCGGGCGGACCTGGACATCCGGGAGCGGCCCGCCTTCTAGCCCACGGCACCGGCGTGTCACAAGCCGGGCACAGCCGGGCCCCGGTCCGCCACCTCCGGGTCCGGCCGCCCGGCCCGGCACTAGACTCGCCGGGTGGACATGGCACTGCACGACCCCCTGATCGGCGCCCTGCTCGACAACCGGTACCGGGTCGAGCAGCGCATCGCGACCGGCGGGATGTCCACCGTCTACCGGGGCACCGACACCCGGCTGGACCGGGTGGTCGCGCTCAAGGTGATGCACCCCTCGCTGGCCGGCGACGAGGGCTTCACCGCCCGTTTCATCCGCGAGGCCAAGGCGGTCGCCAGGCTCAGCCACCCCAACGTGGTCAACGTCTTCGACCAGGGCGCGGACGGCGGAAACGTTTTCCTCGCCATGGAGTACGTGCCCGGCCGCACCCTGCGGGACCTGCTGCGCGACCACGGCGCACTCTCCGTCCGGGCCGCGCTGGACGTGATGGAGCCGGTGCTCGCCGCCCTCGGCGCCGCCCACCGGGCCGGGCTGGTCCACCGCGACGTCAAGCCGGAGAACGTGCTGATCACCGAGGACGGCCTGGTCAAGGTCGCCGACTTCGGCCTGGTCCGGGTGCTCGGTTCGGCCGACGGCGCGCCCACCTCCACCACCACCGCGACCGGCGGCACGGTCATGGGCACCGTCTCCTACCTGGCACCCGAGCAGATCCTCCCGGACGCCCCGACCGACCAGCGGGTCGACGTCTACGCGGCCGGCATCCTGCTGTACGAGATGCTCACCGGCCGGCGCCCGCACACCGGCGACAACCCCGTCCAGGTCATGTACAAGCACCTGCACGAGGACGTCCCCGCCCCCTCCCTGATCGCCCCCGCCGTCGGCCCCGAGCTGGACGCCATAGTGGCCGGAGCCTGCGCCCGGGCCGCCGACGCCCGCCCGCACGACGCGGTCGAGCTGCTGGCCGCCCTGCAGCGGCTCCGCCGCACCCTCGCCCCGCAGGAGCTGGACGCCGAGCCCCCGGCCTCCACCCGGCCCAGCCCGACCTACCCCACCGGCGAGCCGACCTCGGTGCTCCGGCCGCCCCGGGCAGCCGACGCCCCGCCGCCCGAGCGCACCAGCGTGCTGGACGTGCCGCCGGAGCTGATGGACCAGCTGCTCACCGAGCCGCGCCCGTACGACGAGCCGACCCCGGCCCGCGAACGCCGGCCGGGCCTGCTGAGCCGCCTCCCCCGCAGGCCGCTGGTCTGGGCCGCCGCCCTGACCGCCCTGGTGCTGGCGATCGGCGGCGCCACCTACGGGCTGTCCCAGGGCCTGTACGGCTCGGTACCCGGGGTGCTCGGCAAGGACCGGGCCGAGACGCAGCGGATCCTGGACAAGGAGGGCCTGCACGGCAGGTTCGTGGAGGCCTTCAGCGAGTCCGTGCCGTCCGGCCAGGTGATCTCCACCGACCCCGGGGTGGGCGCGCGCACCCGCCGCAGCGACACCATCACCGTCACGGTCTCCAAGGGCCCCAAGCGGATCGCCGTGCCGGACCTCGTGGGCAAGAGCGCCGCCGACGCCGCCGCGGCGCTGGCGGGCGCCTCACTGACCAAGGGTGCCGTGACCGAGACCTACAACGACGCCGTGCCGGAGGGCTCGGTGATCAGCAGCTCGCCTGCGGCCGGGCAGCTGCTGCAGGAGAACGCCGCGGTCTCGCTGGTGGTGAGCAAGGGCATGGTGTCCGTCCCGGACGTCTCCGGGATGACCAAGGACGAGGCGCAGAAGGCGCTGCAGTCGGCGGGCTTCACGATGCAGACCAGCGGCTGGGACGTGTTCGGCGCGGTCAAGGCGTCCGGCCAGTCCCCGGCGGCCGGCGAGCGGCGGCCGCAGCGCAGCACGGTGACGGTCAGGTTCTCGCTCTTCTAGCGCCCCCGGTGGGAGCCGGTCAGCGCAGCGGCCCGTCGCCGGGCTCCTCCTGGTAGGAGTAGCGCTGCTCGCGCCAGGGGTCGGCGAGGTTGTGGTAGCCGCGCTCCTCCCAGAAGCCGCGCCGGTCGGCCCGCATGTACTCCACCGCGCGGACCCATTTGGGGCCCTTCCAGGCGTACAGCCCCGGCACGACCAGCCGGACCGGGAAGCCGTGCTCGGCGGTGAGCGTCTCGCCGTTGCGGTGGGTGGCGAGCAGGGTGTGCGGGTCCGCGAAGTCGGCCAGCCGCAGGTTGGCGCTGTAGCCGTACTCGGCCCAGACCATCACATGGGTGACGCCGGGCGCGGGGGGCACCAGGTCGAGCACGGCGGCGGTCGGCACTCCCGTCCACTCGTTGCCGAGGACGGAGAACTTGGTGACGCAGTGCAGGTCGGCGACGACGGTGGTGCGGGGCAGGGCGTTGAAGGCCTCGAAGTCCCAGCTGTGCTTCTCCGCCGAGGCGGTGGCGCCGAACACCTGGAGGTCCCAGGTCAGCGGCTTGAAGCGGGGCACCGGTCCGTAGTGCAGGGCGGGCCAGCCGCGCTGGACGCGCTGGCCCGGGGGGAGCCTCGGGTCAGACGGCGGAAGCGGTTCGTGATTGGACTGACCCATGGGATCCATGGTGACAGACGGCGGACGAGCGTCGGCGCGCGCCCCTTGGGAGCTGATTCACGCCCCGCCCGTACGGCCCAACGGTCGATCGTGCACCGCCGCCGTTCCCCCCGAATCGGATATTCCGACACATGTCCTAGTGAGTGTGAACTTACTGGAATTCCCTCCCGTGCCGGTGCCAGGATGCGCAGCGCAGCACCCATCGCAGGGACGAGCGCAGGAGGCACCGCATGCAGGGCGATCCCGAGGTCATCGAATTCCTCAACGAACAGCTCACCGCCGAGCTGACCGCGATCAACCAGTACTTCCTGCACGCCAAGATGCAGGAGAACTTCGGCTGGACGAAGCTCGCCAAGTACACCCGGCACGAGTCCTTCGACGAGATGAAGCACGCCGAGACGCTCACCGACCGGATCCTGTTCCTGGACGGGCTGCCCAACTACCAGAGGCTGTTCCACGTCCGGATCGGCCAGACCGTCAAGGAGATGTTCGAAGCCGACCGCCAGGTCGAGGTCGAGGCGATCGACCGGCTCAAGCGCGGGATCGTGGTGATGCGGGCCAAGAACGACGTCACCTCGGCGAACATCTTCGAGGACATCCTCGCCGACGAGGAGCACCACATCGACTACCTCGACACCCAGCTGGAACTCCTGGAGAAGCTCGGCGAGGCGCTGTACCTCGCCCAGCTCATCGAGCAGCCCGAGTCCTGAGGCTCAGGCCACGCGCAGCGGGACCACCGGGGCGATCGGCCCCGTCACGGGCGCCGGCGCGGCGGGGGCCGGAGCGCCGGGGGCCGCGGGCACGGCCTGCGGCTCCGGGTCGGCCAGGCCGAGCTTCGCGGCCAGCCGGGCGGTCGGGCAGGGCCGGGCGCCGTGCTCACCGAGCAGCGCCTGGATCCGCCGGACGCAGGAGCCGCAGTCGGTGCCGGCCTTGCAGCCCTTCGCTATCCGGCGCGGGGTGTCGGCACCCGCGTCGATCGCCTTCTTCACCTGGTCCTCGGTGACCGCATGGCACATGCACACGTACATCGCGGGCTCTCCCGGTGGTGAAGCGGAGCGGATCTTGACTAAGGCTTGCCTTAGCTCACTAAGCCTCACCTTACCCGGCGATCCGGGTACGAAAAAGCCCCTCCGGACTCGGGAATCCCGAATCCGGAGGGGCCTTCGTCACATTCGGCACCGCAGGGGGCCCGCGGCGCCCGGGGCTCACTGCCCCCGGTACATCTCCGCCACCAGGAACGCCAGGTCCAGTGACTGGCTGCGGTTGAGCCGCGGGTCGCAGGCCGTCTCGTAGCGCTGGTGCAGGTCGTCCACCAGGACCTCGTCGCCGCCGCCGACGCACTCGGTGACGTCGTCGCCGGTCAGCTCCACGTGGATGCCGCCCGGGTGGGTGCCGAGCGCGCGGTGCACCTCGAAGAAGCCCTTGACCTCGTCCAGGACGTCGTCGAAGCGGCGGGTCTTGTGCCCGCTGGAGGCCTCGAAGGTGTTGCCGTGCATCGGGTCGCAGATCCACACCGGCTTGGCGCCGGAGGCGGTGACCTTCTCCACCAGGGTGGGCAGGTGCTCGCGGATCTTGCCCGCACCCATCCGGGTGATGAAGGTCAGACGGCCGGGCTCGCGCTCCGGGTCCAGCTTCTCGATCAGCGCGAGCGCCTCGTCCACCGAGGTGGTCGGGCCGAGCTTGACGCCGATCGGGTTGCGGATCTTCGAGGCGAACTCGATGTGCGCGTGGTCCAGCTGCCGGGTGCGCTCGCCGACCCACACCATGTGGCCGGAGACGTCGTACAGCTCGCCGGTGCGCGAGTCCACGCGGGTCAGCGCGGTCTCGTAGTCCAGGACCAGCGCCTCGTGCGAGGAGAAGAACTCGACGGTCTTGAACTCCTCCGGCGCGACCCCGCAGGCGTTCATGAACGCCAGCGCGTTGTCGATCTCCCGGGCGAGCCGCTCGTAGCGCTGGCCGGCCGGCGAGTTGCGCACGAAGTCCTGGTTCCAGGCGTGCACCTGCCGCAGGTCGGCGTAGCCGCCGGTGGTGAACGCGCGAACCAGGTTGAGCGTCGCGGCGGACGCGTTGTACATCCGCTTCAGGCGCTCCGGGTCCGGGATCCGGGACTCGGGCGTGAACTCGAAGCCGTTCACCGAGTCGCCCCGGTAGACCGGCAGCGTCACGCCGTCGCGGGTCTCGGTCGACTTGGACCGCGGCTTGGAGTACTGGCCGGCGATGCGGCCGACCTTCACCACCGGGACGGAGGCCGCGTACGTCAGGACGGCGGCCATCTGCAGCAGGGTCTTCAGCTTGTTGCGGATGTGCTCCGCCGAGACGCCGTCGAAGGCCTCCGCGCAGTCACCACCCTGGAGGAGGAACGCCTCCCCGCGCGCCACGGCCCCGAGCCGGGCGCGCAGCTGGTCGCACTCGCCGGCGAAGACGAGCGGCGGATACGAGGCGAGCTCGGCAAGGGTCTTGCGCAGAGCCTCTTGGTCCGGCCATTCAGGCTGCTGCGCCGCGGGCAGGGACTGCCAGGAGTGGGCAGCCCTCGATGTCTCAGTCGTAGCGGTCACACCGCCAAGGCTACGGGGTGACACGAGCGGTACGTGACCATTGCCCGAGGACTGAGACACATCTCGGACAACCGGCGTGACCGGACTCACCCGCCCCGCCGGATCGGCTACGCTCCAACCATGCACGCGCCCCGCAACCACTCCTGGTGGTGGGCCTCCCCCAAGGGTGGCCCACCGATCGCGCGTTCCTAGACGAACACGACGGCCGCCCCTCGGGGCGGCCGTCGGCGTCTGAGCAGACGGCTCTCCGGGAGCGGATCCAGCACCGCCCTCGCCATCCACCCGGAAGGAAGCCGCACCCGTGACCACCGCCACCGGCCTGCTCGCCCGTCTCACCGCCCCCGGCGCCCCCGCCTTCGCCCTGCTGCACCGCCGCACCCCCCGACTCGCCCCGGACACCGTCGAGGTGCTGCTGGGCACCGTCGACAGCTACCAGCGCCTCGCCGACCTGCCGGTGCGCGACGGCGTCCCGGCCGGCGGCGCCCCGGTGCACGACCTGCTCGCGCTCGTCCCCTACCGGCAGATCCGCGAGCGCGGCTTCGAGGCCCACGACGACGGCACACCGCTGCAAGCCCTGTCGGTGACCGAACAGCACGCCCTTCCGTTGGCCGAATTCACCTCCGCCCTACCGCAGTTGCCCTTCTCCCTCGCCGGTGGCGCGTTCGACGTGGACGACGATGCGTACGCCTCGATCGTCCGCCGGGTGATCGACGACGAGATCGGCAACGGCGAGGGCGCCAACTTCGTGATCCGGCGCGACTTCCACGCCACGCTGCGGACCCCCGGCGGCACCGGTGCCGGCCACTGCTCCCCGGCGCTCGCGCTGACGCTCTTCCGGCGGCTGCTGGAGCAGGAGCGCGGCGCGTACTGGACCTTCCTCGTGCACACCGGCGACCGGGTACTGGTCGGCGCCTCCCCCGAGGTGCACGTCCGCCAGAGCGGCGGCACCGTCGTGATGAACCCGATCTCCGGCACCTACCGCTACCCGGCGGCCGGCTCCGACCTCGACTCGCTGCTCCGGTTCCTCCACGACCCCAAGGAGTTGGAGGAGCTGACCATGGTCGTGGACGAGGAGCTCAAGATGATGTGCACCGTCGGCGACCTCGGCGGCCAGGTGCTCGGGCCCCGCCTCAAGGAGATGGCCCACCTCGCCCACACCGAGTACGAGCTGCGCGGGCGCACCTCGCTGGACGTGCGCGAGGTGCTCCGCGAGACGATGTTCGCCGCCACCGTCACCGGCAGCCCGGTCGAGAACGCCACCCGGGTCATCCGGCGCCACGAGCCGACCGGACGCGGCTACTACTCCGGCGCGCTCGCCCTGATCGGACGCTCCGCCAGCGGCGGACAGCTGCTGGACTCGCCGATCTGCATCCGCACCGCCGACATCGACCCGGCCACCGGACGGCTCGTCGTCCGGGTCGGCGCCACGCTGGTGCGCCACTCCGTCCCGGAGTCCGAGGTCGCCGAGACCCACGCCAAGGCCGCCGGGGTGCTCACCGCGATCGGCGCCCGGCCCGCCCCCGCCCGGCTGCCCCACCCCACCGGCCCCCGGCTCGCCGACGACCACCGGGTCCAGGCCGCCCTCGACGCCCGCCGGGCCGGCCTCGCGCCGTTCTGGCTGCGGATGCAGGCGCCGGCCGAGGTCACCGAGGCCGAGCCGGCCCTGGTCGTGGACGGCGAGGACACCTTCACCTCGATGCTCTCCCACCTGCTCGGCTCGCTCGGCCACCGGGTGACGGTGGCCCGCTACGACGAACCGGGGCTGCGCGCACGGGTCGCCGCGCACCGCGGCCCGCTGGTGCTCGGCCCCGGCCCGGGCGACCCGGCGCAGGCCGACGACCCCAAGATGGCCCTCCTGCGCCCGATCGTCGCGGACGCCCTGGCCGCCGTGCGCTCCGGCGCCCGGACCGCCCCGCTGCTCGCGGTCTGCCTCAGCCACCAACTGCTCTGCGCCGAGCTCGGGTTGGGGCTCGGCCGCAAGGCCGTCCCGTACCAGGGCGCGCAGGAGGGCATCGACCTGTTCGGCACCAGGCGGACGGTCGGCTTCTACAACACCTTCACCGCGCGCTGCTCGGAGGCCGACGCGGCCCGGCTCGCCGCCGAAGGCGTCGAGGTCGCCCGGGACACCGCCACCGGGGACGTCCACGCCCTGCGCGGGCCCGGCTTCGCCGGCCTGCAGTTCCACCCCGAATCGGTGCTCACCCGCGAGGGCGTGGACATCGTGGCCGGGCTGCTGCGCGCGGCGGCGGCCGTACGGCGCTGACGGCTCCTGACGCCTCCTGGCCGCTCCCGACCGCTCCCGACGGCGTTCCGGGCCGATCCGCCCGGGACGCCGTCCTGCCCGGTCGGGCCTGTCACCGCCGGGTCGGGCCGGTCGGACCTGGTCGGCCCGGCAGACCGGGTCGGCCCGTCAGACCCCGTCGTCCAGGCCCTGCTCGATCGCGTACCGGACCAGCTCCACCCGGTTGTGCAGCTGCAGCTTCCCCAGCGTGTTCTGCACGTGGTTCTGCACCGTCCGGTGCGAGAGCACCAGCCGGTCGGCGATCTGGCGGTACGACAGGCCCTTGGCCACCAGCCGGAGCACCTCGGTCTCCCGGGCGGTCAGCCGCGGCGCGGCCGGCGCCGAGGCGGCTGCGGGCTCGGCCGCCAGCCGGCGGAACTCGCCGAGCACCAGGCCGGCCAGGCCCGGCGTGAAGACGGCGTCGCCGACGGCCGTGCGCCGCACCGCGTCCAGCAGCTCCTCCCGGCCGGCCGACTTCACCAGGTACCCGGTCGCACCGGACTTCACCGCCTCCAGCACGTCCTGGTGCTCCCCGCTGGCCGACAGCACCAGCACCCGCACCGACGGGTCGTGCGCCACCACCTGGCGGCACGCCTCGGCGCCGGACAGGCCGGGCAGGTTGAGGTCCAGCACGACGACCTGCGGCGAGCAGGCCCGGGCGCGGCGGACGGCCTCCTCGCCGTCGCCCGCGGTGGCCACCACGTCCAGTCCGGCCTCGGCGAGGTCGCGCGAGACGGCGTCCCGCCACATCGGGTGGTCGTCCACCACCATCACCCGCACCGGCCGGTCGGTGGTCGACTGATCGGTCATCGGCTGATCGGTCATTGAGTGGCCTTCCTCGGGACGCGCAGTTCGACCTCGACGCCCTCTCCGGGCGCCGAGTACAGCTCGGCCGTGCCACCGAGGTCCAGCAGCCGGCCGCGGATGGACTGGGAGACGCCGAGCCGGCCGGCCCGCTCCGCCTCGCCGAGCCGGCCGGGGGCGAACCCGGGGCCGTCGTCACGGATGCTCACCGTGACGCCCTCCGGCTCGTCCTCGACCAGGATCCAGGCCCGGGCGCCGTCCCCGGCGTGCCGGCGGACGTTGTCGACGGCGGCGCCGACGGCCGCGGCCAGCTCGCCCACGGCCGGGCCGGGCAGCAGCACCGGCGTGCCGGGGGCGGAGAGCGTGATCCGCTCGTCGGCGTACGGGCGCAGCAGCGCGGTGAGGTCGTGCGGTTGGGCGGCCTCGGACTGCGGCAGGCGCTGGGCCGGGATCGGGCCACCGGTCATCAACGCCCGCAGCGCGCGCTCCTGTTCACCGGCCAGCCGCCCCAGCTCCGCGAAGCCGGCCCCGCCGCCACCGGCGCCGCCCGGCCCGTCACCCGCTCCCGCGCCCACCTCGGCGCCGCGCCGCTGGACCAGCGCGAGCACCTGCAGCACGCCGTCGTGGATGTCCCGGGAGAGCCGTTCGCGTTCCCGGGTGGCCGCCTCGACCTGCAGCGCCCGGGTGAGCGTGGCCTCACTGGCCCGGGCCAGCTCGATGACGTAGCCGATC
Source organism: Streptomyces sp. NRRL S-350 (assembly GCF_000719705.1). Taxonomy (GTDB): domain Bacteria; phylum Actinomycetota; class Actinomycetes; order Streptomycetales; family Streptomycetaceae; genus Kitasatospora. The sequence goes on from NZ_JOHO01000020.1 coordinate 91,902, forward strand.
GCGCACCCGGCCAGCATCAGCAGCACGATGTTGTGGATGTTGTCGCCGGTCGGCCCGCCGTGGCCGAGGATGTTGGCGGCACCGATCACCGAGCCCGAGGCCGCCGCCGGGCGCCAGCCGCCCTTCACGGCGCAGCCGAGCACCGTGCCGGCGGCCCAGATGGTCGGCAGGGTGGGCGCGCCGTGGCTGATCCGGGCCGGGGCGTCGGTCAGGCCGCTCATCACGATGCCGGTGACGGCGAGGGTGAGGTCGACGCCCAGGACGTACCAGGTGCAGCGCTGCGGGTTGGCGAACGCGCGGGTGGTGGCGAGGGTCCAGAGGGTGAGCGCGCCGAGGAAGATCCAGCCGGCGACGGGGTGCAGGAAGTGCAGGTACGAGTTGAAGTACCGCAGCAGGGCGTAGCACAGGGCCAGCACCCGGAAGTAGGAGATGGCCTTCCAGAGGGGGAGTTCGACGGACATGCCGCCGGCCGCCACCGTGCCGCCCACCCCGCCGGCTCTGCCGCCGTCCGTCATCCGCCCCTCCCCCGGGCCCGGCCGGGCCGTCAGGCCGAGCCGGTCTCCTTGTCGGCCTCGGCCGCCTTCTCGGCCTCGGCTGCCTTCTCGGCCTTGGCCGCCGCACGGCGCTCGGCGTCGGCCTTCTTCTTGTCGTCGGCGATCTGCCGCTTGGCGGCGGTCGCGTAGATGTCCACGTACTCCTGGCCGGAGAGCCGCATGATCTCGTACATCACCTCGTCCGTCACCGAACGGAGGATGAAGCGGTCGTTCTCCATGCCGTGGTAGCGGGAGAAGTCCAGCGGGCGGCCGATCCGGATGCCGGGCCTGATGCCGAAGTTGGGGACGACCTGGCCGGGCGGCTGCACCTTCTCGGTGTCGATCATGGCGACCGGGATCACCGGGGCGCCGGTGGCCAGCGCGACGCGGGCCAGGCCGCCGACCTTGCCGCGGTACAGCTTGCCGTCGGGCGAGCGGGTGCCCTCGGGGTAGACGCCGAACAGCTCGCCGCGGTCCAGCACCGCGATGGCGCTGCGGATCGCGGCCTCGCCGGCGCCGCGCACCCCCGAGCGGTCCACCGGCAGCTGGCCGACGCCCTTGAAGAAGGCGGCGGTCAACCGGCCCTTGAGGCCAGGGGTGTTGAAGTACTCGGCCTTCGCGATGAAGGTGACCCGGCGCTTGATCAGGGCGGGGAAGAAGAAGGAGTCCGAGAAGGACAGGTGGTTGCTGGCGATGATCGCCGCACCCTCGGCGGGGATGTTCTCCTCACCTTCGATCCACGGCCGGAAGAAGATCCGAAGCAGTGGCGCGACGATCATCTTCATCAGTCGGTAGAACAACCGGGGCCTCCTGTTATGCGGACCGGTCGATCCTAATGCCCCGTGAGCGTCGGCTGCGCCCGGCCCCGCCGAAGGGGGTGTACGTCCCGGCGCGGGGCGTGGGACGATGCGGATTCCCGCAGCTTCCCGTCCAGCGTCCCTCCCCCAGCGCCACCCGCCCGCGAAGGAGTCCGCCATGCCGTTGCTGCCCGGTGCCGAACCGTACCGCCACCGCGGCGGACCGGTGGGGGTGCTGCTCTGCCACGGTTTCACCGGGTCGCCGCAGTCGCTGCGGCCGTGGGCCGACGAACTGGCCGCGGCCGGGTACACCGTCTCGCTGCCGCTGCTGCCGGGGCACGGCACCCGCTGGCAGGACATGCAGCTCACCCGCTGGGAGGACTGGTACGCGGAGGTCGAGCGCGAGCTGCTGACGCTGGCCGACGAGTGCGAGCAGGTGTTCGTGTGCGCGCTGTCGATGGGCGGCGCGCTGGCGCTGCGGCTCGCGGCGCTGCACGGCCCGACGGTGTCCGGGCTGGTGCTGGTCAACCCGTCGGTGCGCTCGGACACCCCCGCGAGTGTGCTGCTTCCGGTACTGCGCCACCTGATCCCGAGCACGCCCGGCATCGCGAACGACATCGCCAAGGCCGGCGCGACCGAGCTCGGCTACGACCGGACGCCGCTGCACGCCGCCTGGTCGCTGAGCCGGCTGTGGCGCGAGGTCCGGCACCGCCTGCCGGAGGTGACCCAGCCGGTGCTGCTCTTCCACAGCCCGCAGGACCACGTCGTCTCGCCGGCCAACTCGGAACTGGTGCTGTCCCGGATATCCTCGACCGACGTGACGGAGCGGCTGTGCCAGCGCAGCTTCCACGTCGCGACGCTGGACCACGACGCGCCGGAAATATTCGCGGCCGGCCTGGACTTCATCCGACGGCTGGCTCCCGCGCACACGGCGGGCGTCACCCGGGTCGAATCCGACGATCACCATGGCTGAAGGGCCGGAAGTGCACGAGAGCAGCACGGCGGGCGGCGGGGACGAGGCTCCCCGCGAGGACGGCAGGGCCGACGGCGGCGCGGCCGAGGACGGCACGGCGAAGAACGGCTCGGCGAAGGACGGCGGGGCGACGGCCGCCGCCCCGGGCGGTGCACCGACGGACCGCACCGGCGCGGGCGGCGCCGTGACGCCCCCGCCCGCGCGGGACACCGTCGCGGACGCCGCCGGCCCGCAGGCCCCCGCCGAGCCGCGGCCGCGCCGCGCGCCCGAGCGCAGCCAGGCCGAGCAGGACGAGATCTTCGCGGCCCTGGTCGCGCAGTTCGACGACCCGGTCGACCTCAACAACCCCAACTGGCCCGAGGTGGAGAACCTCCGCGCCCAGAACGGACTCAAGGGCGGCCACAAGGAAGGCCCTGCCGAGCGCGGCGACCGGGACGACCTCGCCGACCTCGCCCCGCAGCCCCGCCCCCGCTCCGGCCGGCCGGTGCTGCCGGCCGCCGGCTCGGGCCCGCGCGACTTCGAGCTGGAGGAGAGCGACGAGGGCCACTTCGTCCCGCCGGAGCCCCCGCCGCTGCCCGAGGCGGACGTGACCACCAAGTTCGCCTGGCTCGCCGTGCTGGGCGGCCCCGCGCTGCTGCTGATCGACGCGGTGGTCTGGCGGGAGATCTCCGGCTGGCCCGCCTGGATCGGGGTCACCGCCTTCCTGGGCGGCTTCGTCACCCTGGTCGCCCGGATGCGGGACCGCGACGAGGACGAGCCCGAGGACCCGGACCACGGCGCGGTGGTCTGAGGCCCGTCGTCAGGCCGCCGGGATCTCCAGCACCGCGAGCACCGGCAGGTGGTCGGTCGCGGCCCGCAGGTCGGTCTCGGTGACGCCGGGCAGCCCGTGCGGCACCCCGCAGCCGAGGACGGTGATCCCGGGTGTGGCGAAGACGGCGTCGATCCGCTGGTAGGGGCGCTCCGGCACGGAGGTGAACTCGCCTCCCCAGGGCGCGGTCGGGTACCCGTCCTGCAGCCGGGAGGCCAGCAGCTGCCAGCCCGGGCCGTCCGGGTGCTCGTTGAAGTCCCCTGCCACGATGCCGTGTTCGGCGATCCCGAGCTGGTCGAGCAGCAGCTCGAACTGCCCGTGGCGCTCGTGCGGATCCAGGCTGAGGTGGCAGCTGGTGACGGTGAACGGCGCCGCGCCGGGCAGCCGCAGCAGCGCGGTGGCGAAGCCCCGGGCGTGCAGGCCGCGGGTCTTGGGCAGCAGCCGGTCGTGCACGGCCACGACCTCCACCGCGCCGGGCCGGCCGAGCAGCATCGGGCCGGCCGCGGTGCGGCCGCCGCCGGCCAGGACGTCCGTCCCGGTGCTCCGGGCGAGCCGGCCGGCCTGGCCCTCGGGCCGCCAGTAGCGCGGCGACTCCTGGACGCAGACCAGGTCGGGCGCACAGGCCCGGATCACCCGGACCAGCGCGCGCCGGTCGTCGCGCAGTGAACGGATGTTGTAGCTGAGCAGGCGCAGCCGGCGGGGACCGGGCGGCGGCGGTTCGACGGCCACGGCGGCGGCGGGGTTCGCGGCAGCGGTCGCGGCGGCGGCGTTCGCGGCGGTCATGGTCCTCCCCTGGGCGTCGGCGCCGGCGGCGTCGGCGCTGCGTCCGACCGTACGCGGCGGCGCCGGGACGTGCGACGGCGGCGGCGCGTCCGGGATTGGTCGGGGCCCGGTCGCACCGCCGCCGGCGGGCTCGAAGGGGGTGGTGCGGGGACTACTCGGTACGGGCGAGGTCCGCGGCGCCGACGATGCCGGCGGCGGAGCCCATCGAGGCCAGGACGACCTCGGCGCGCGGGCGGTGCACCCCGCCGGTCAGATAGTGCTCGAAGGCCTTGGCGACGGGGTCGAGCAGCAGGCGGCCGGAGTCGGAGACGCCGCCGCCGAGCACGAAGACGCCCGGGTCGAACAGCGCGGCGAGGTCGGCCATGCCGCGGCCGAGCCAGTCGGCCAGTTCGGCGTAGCACTCCAGGGCGAGCGGATCGCCCTCCTCGGCGGCCTGGGTGATGTGGATGCCCCGGATGGTGTCGGCCAGGCCGTCGTTGAGCTCGAGCATCCGCTGGCCGCGCCGGGGGTCGGCGGCGGCCTTCTCCCGGCCGTAGCGGCGCAGCGCGCGCCCGGAGCCGTACTGCTCCCAGCAGCCCTTGCCGCCGCAGCCGCAGGTCAGGCCGTCCGGGACCATGTTGAGGTGGCCGATCTCGCCGGCCACGCCGAAGCGGCCGCGGTGCAGCCGGCCGTCCAGGACGATGCCGCCGCCGATGCCGGTGCCGACGGTGATCAGCACCATGTCGTCGTGCTCGGCGGCCGCGCCGAAGCGGAACTCCGCCCAGGCGGCGCAGTTGGCGTCGTTCTCGACGACGACGGACAGGCCGGTGAGTTCCTCGACCCGGCCGCGCAGCGGCTCGTTCTCCCAGTCGATGTTGGGAGCGAAGATCACCGTGGAGCGGTCGCTGTCGACGAAGCCCGGGGCTCCGACGCCGACCGCGGTGACGCCGGGGTGCTGCTCCTTGAGTTCGCGCACGGCCTGCGCGATGGCGTCGACCGCCCACTGGGGGTCGGCCGGGGTGGGCACCCTGGTCCGGGCCAGGATCGTGCCCGCCTCGTCGACCACGCCTGCCGCGATCTTGGTCCCGCCGACGTCGACGCCGATGGTCAGAGCCATGTGTCCCTCAGCTATTCACTCGTTCCCGCTGGACGGAACGGTACCGCCCAACCCTGCCCCCGTACACAGCCTCGCATACATTATCCGAAGACAATTTTGGGACAACCGGGCCGGGATGCTTCAAAAGTCGTATCGAATATCCTCCGTCGTGACGTACCGGAGCAACGCGATCACGCTCCGAAAGTCACGGTTTCACTGCTTGGCGGACGTCCCGTCAGGCCCGTCGAGGTCGATCTTCTCCGCGGCCGCGCCCTGTCCGGCGGTCCAGCGGTGCTCGTGCCCGGCCACGGCGGCGCGGTAGGCGGCCAGGATCTCGGCGCCCGCGGCCGCGAGGCCGGAGCCGGCGGCGGCGAGGTGGGTGTAGACCTCGGGCTGCTGGGTGCGCAGGCGGTCGGCCAGCCCGGAGAGGGTGATCAGGGTGGTGGCGCCGGTCTCCTGGGCCTTCTCGCCGAACGCGGTGGCGAACCGGCGCACCTCGTCCACCAGCGGGCCCAACTCCGGCCCGAACGGGTGGTCCTGGCCGCCGGCCTGGCCCGCGGTGGACCCGCCGCCCGCTTCGGTGGGCTCGGTGCGGTCGTCGTCGTTGCCGGTCATCGCGGGCGCCTCCTCAGCCGTGGCCGCACCCCGCGGCCCTCCGGCCCGACGCTACCCGACCGGCCGGCCGGCCCGGAAAGGGCGGAAGGGCCGTCAGCCCTGCGGCCAGAGCGAAGGGTCGGGCGCGAACCGCACCGAGAGCACCCCGTCGAGCAGCCCCGCACCGGCCACCGTGCAGCGGCGCAGCGCGGAGGGCAGGGTGAGCACCCGGCGGTGGGCGCCGATGCCGACCACCAGCTCGTCCCCCCGGCGGACCAGGTCCAGCTCGGTCCGGTCGGCGCCGGGCAGGTCGAGGTGCCAGACCAGCAGGCCGTCCCCGGCTAGCCGGTCCTCGACCGTCCACGGCACGGGGGCGAGCGGCCCGGGCCCGGGGCCCTCGCCGTACAGCCGGTCGGCGACGGCCTCCAGGGTGGCGTCGGCCGGCCCGGTGACCAGGACGGGGGCGTCGGTCTCGGCGGCGAGAGCGGCCAGCTCCTCCGCCCGGCGGCGGGCCAGCGCGGCCAGCCACGGGTCGGGCGAGGAGGCGGCGGCCTCGGGCAGCGCGCCGTGCACGACCACGGCGTCCGGCCGGTGGCCGTACAGCGCGAGCCCGGCCCTGATCCGGCGCAGTTCGTCGTACGGGTGGCCGTCGGCGGGGACGACCAGGCGGACGCTGGTGCCGGGGTCGGCGACCGCGGCGCGGGACTCGGCGAGCGCCGCGGCGGCCTTGGTGCGCCCCTCGTACAGCCAGTCGGCGGGCATCGGGACGCCGGCCAGCCCGGCCAGCAGGGGGCGCAGCGCCCGGGCGGCCTGCCGCTGCTCGGGGACGAGCCGGTCCAGGTAGCGCGCCAGTTGCTCGGGCAGGGCGAGGGTGGCGATCAGCTCGGCGGGCGGCGGGGCGAGCACCACGAGGACGTCCTGGTCGGCGGCGGGCAGGGCGCGCAGGAGGGCGAGCCGGGCGATGCCGGGCAGGGCGGTGAGCTCCTCGGGGTCGAGCTGTTCGGCGCCGAGCAGGTCGAGTGCGGGCTTGAGCCGGCCGGTGAGCGCGCCGACGGCGTAGCGGAAGGCGGCCTGCTCGTCGATCCGGGAGACGGTCAGGCCCGGTGCGTGGTGGTGCGGTTCCGGTTCCAGCCGGGTGCCGAGGGCGGAGTCCAGCGTGCGGTGCGGGTCGTCGGCCGCCAGCAGCCAGGTGCGGTGGCCGCGCCGGGCGGCGTGCAGGGCGGTGGCGGCCGCCACGGCGGGAGCGCCCGCGTCGCCGCTGACCAGGATGGTGCGTGTCGCCGTCATGCCGTCGGCCCCGTTCCGTCGTGTCAGCCCTCGACGCGCTTCTTGAGCCCGGCCAGGGCGCGGTCGATGATGACCTTCTCGGCCTTGCGCTTGATCATGCCGAGCATCGGGATCTTGACGTCCACGGCGAGCTGGTAGGTCACCTCGGTGCGGCCGCCGGCCAGCGGGGCGAGGGTGTACGAGCCGTCCAGCGAGCGGAGCATCTGGCTGCGCACGAGGGTCCAGCCGACTTCGCGGTCGCCGTCCCAGGTGTAGGCGAGGACGTGCTCGTCGCGGATCGCGCCGGCGTCCAGCAGCAGCCGGACCTGGGCGGCGCGGCCGTCCTCACCGGTCTCCAGGACCTCGATCTCCTTGACCTCGCCGGTCCAGGCCGGGTAGGCGGCGAAGTCGGCGATCACGGCCATGACCGTGGCCGGGCTCGCGTCGATGGTGATGCTCGACCTGGTGTGCTCCGCCATGGAATGGCCCTCCGCGTCGTCCCTCTGCCTGCCGGTCCGTCCTTGGCGTGCTCGGCCCGGTCCGCCCGGAGCAGGCTATCGCGACCGGGGGGCCGCCCGGCGGCGCGGTCCGGGTCCGAGGGGCGGCCCCCGACGGGGCGGACGCCGGGCGGCGGGCACGCCACCGGCCGGTCGCCGTGACGCTACCGTAGGGTGCCATTCGAACGACCCGGTCACGGCCTGGTCGGACCCGGCCGGGTGTGACACTTCGAACACCGGGGCCGACCCCTCTGGTCGAAGCTGCCTACCGGGCAGTAACGTCCTGCCGTCCCGCAGCGTCGCGAACGAGGAGCAGTCTTGCTCGACTTCAGCCTTCCGGCCCTCTACCAGGTACCGAGCGGCGGTAACCTCTCCGACCTCGTGCACCAGAACGCCGAGCGACACCCGGACGTCGTCGTGCTCAGCCGCAAGGTGGACGGCCAGTGGCAGGGGTTGACCGCCGCCGAGTTCCTGGTCGAGGTGCGGGCCGCCGCGAAGGGCCTGATCGCCACCGGCATCCGCCCGGGCGACCGCGTGGGCGTCATGTCCCGCACCCGCTACGAGTGGACCCTGCTGGACTTCGCGATCTGGTCGGCCGGCGCCGTCACCGTGCCGGTGTACGAGACCTCCTCCGCCGAGCAGGTGGAGTGGATCCTCGGTGACTCCGGCGCGGTCGCCGTGCTCACCGAGACCGACCAGCACAGCGCGGTGGTCGAGGAGGTCCGGGGCCGGCTGCCGGAGCTGAAGCACACCTGGCAGATCGAGCGGGGCGCGGTCGCCGCGCTGGTCGAGGCCGGCCGCGAGGTCGCCGACGAGACCGTCACCGAGCACCGGTCGACCGCCGGACCCGACTCGCTCGCGACCATCGTGTACACCTCGGGCACCACCGGCCGCCCGAAGGGCTGTCAGCTGACGCACGGCAACTTCCTCGCCGAGTGCGGCAACGTCGTCGAGCGCCTGGCCCCGCTGTTCCGCACCGGCGAGAGCTCGGTCCTGCTCTTCCTGCCGCTGGCCCACGTGCTCGGCCGGATCGCCGAGATCGCGCCGGCGATGGCCCCGATCAACCTCGGCCACGTCTCCGACATCAAGGACGTCACCGCCGAGCTGGCCGCGTTCAGGCCGACCCTGATCCTGGGCGTGCCCAGAGTCTTCGAGAAGGTCTACAACACCGCCCGTGCCAAGGCCCAGGCCGACGGCAAGGGCAAGATCTTCGACAAGGCCGCCGAGACCGCGATCGCCTACAGCCGGGCGCTGGACGCCGGCGGCGCGGGCCTGGCCCTGCGGCTCAAGCACGCGGTGTTCGACAAGCTGGTCTACAGCAAGCTGCGCGCCGCCCTCGGCGGCCGGGCCACCCACGCGATCTCCGGCGGCGCCCCGCTCGGCGAGCGCCTCGGCCACTTCTACCGGGGTATCGGCTTCACCGTCCTGGAGGGCTACGGCCTGACGGAGACGTGCGCGGCCACCGCCTTCAACCCGTGGGACAAGCCGAAGATCGGCACGGTCGGCCAGCCGGTGCCGGGCGCCTCCGTCCGGATCGCCGAGGACGGCGAGGTCTACTTCAAGGGCCCGCACGTCTTCACCGGCTACTGGAACAACCCGCAGGCCACCGCCGACACGCTCAAGGACGGCTGGATGGCCACCGGCGACCTCGGCTCCCTGGACTCCGAGGGCTACCTGACCATCACCGGCCGCAAGAAGGAGATCATCGTCACCGCGGGCGGCAAGAACGTCGCCCCGGCCGTGATCGAGGACCGGATCCGGGCCCACGCCCTGGTCGGCGAGGTCATGGTGGTCGGCGACCGCAAGCCCTTCGTCGCCTGCCTGCTCACCGTCGACCCGGACTTCTTCCCGAAGTGGAAGGAGCTCAACGGCAAGCCCGCCGGCGCCACCGTCGCCGAGCTCGCCCAGGACCCGGACCTGCTGGCCGCCCTGCAGTCCGCGGTCGACGACGGCAACGCGGCCGTCTCGCACGCCGAGGCGGTCAAGAAGTTCCGCCTGCTGGACGCCGAGTTCTCCGAGGAGAGCGGCCACCTGACGCCCTCGCTCAAGCTCAAGCGCAACGTCGTGCTGAAGGACTTCGCCGCCGACATCGAGGCGATCTACCAGAAGTAGGCGAACAGAAGTAGGCGAAGCGGGAGCGGGCACGCACCGCGAAGGGCCCCGCCCCCCCGGCGAGCGCCGAGGGGGCGGGGCCCCGGCGCGTCAGCCCGCCAGCAGGGAGGTGAGCCGGCCGGCCAGCAGGTCCCAGCGCCAGGAGCGCTCCACCCACCGCCGACCGGCCTCGCCCATCCGGCGGCGCAGTTCCTCGTCGCGCAGCAGCCGCACGATCCGCTCGGCCGCCGCCGGGGCGGAGCCGCCGGGCACCACGTACCCGGTCTCGCCCTCCAGCACCGCGTCCGGCGCGCCGCCGGAGTCCCCCGCGACCACCGGCAGGCCGGTCGCCGACGCCTCCAGGTAGACGATGCCCAGGCCCTCGACGTCCAGCCCGCCGCGCCTGGTCCGGCAGGGCATCGCGAAGACGTCCCCGGCGCCGTAGTGGGCGGGCAGTTCCTCCCACGGCACCGAGCCGGTGAACCGCACCGCGGCCCGTACGCCCCTGGCGTCCGCCAGCTTCTCCAGGTCGGCCCGGTACGGGCCGCCGCCGACGATCAGCAGCACCGCGTCCGGCACGTCGGCCAGGATCTGCGGCATCGCCTCGATCAGGGTGTCCTGGCCCTTGCGCGGCACCAGCCGGGAGACGCAGACCACCACCGGCCGGTCCGCCAGCCCCAGCCGGCGGCGGACCTCGGCGCCGCCGGACCGGGGGTGGAAGGTCGCCTCGTCGACGCCCGGCGGCAGTTGCACCATCCGGGCCGCGGCCTGCGGCCCGACGGCGGCGGCGATCCTCGAGCGGGTGTACTCGCCCAGGTAGGTCAGCACGTCGGTGCCCGCGCCGATCCGGCGCAGCAGCTGCCGGGAGACCGGCAGTTGGGCCCAGGCGGCCTCGTGCCCGTGGGTCATGCCCAGCAGCCGCCCGGCCCCCGCCCGGCGCAGTGCGGGCGCCATCAGGCCGAGCGGGGCCGCGGCGCCGAACCAGACCGAGTCGCACCGCTCGGCGCGCAGGATCTCGGCGGCCCGCCGGGTGACCCGGGGTGTGGGAACCATCACCTTCGTGCGGTCGCGGATCACCGGGAAGGGCTGTTCGGCGTCGAAGCGCCGCACCTCGCTGCCGTCCCGCCAGGTGGAGGCGTACACCACGACGCTCCCTGCGGGCTGACGGACGGCCATGTTGTGCACGAAGGCCTGGATGCCTCCCGGGCGGGGCGGGAAGTCATTGGTGACGATCAAGGTTCTGTGCATCAGGCCACGGCTCGCTCGGTCGGGGGGTGCGCGGTGTACCGCTGGGTGATCCGTACGATAGGTCAACACCCCGACCCGCCGGGAACGGAACCGCGCACGGCAACCGTTTGACCTCCGGGTCAGTCCTAGTACCTAGGCCGCCGTCCTGACGCGGCCCGGGCGTCCGTCGGTACGACGCCTCGGTGGGGACGTCCGAGACGAACGAGGGAGCGCAGTGGAATTGGCCCCGGCCACCGAGTCCGGCTCTTCGCGCGGCCGCCTCGGCCGCCCGCTGGGGGCGCTCGCCGCGCTCGGCGCGACCTGGGTGGCCACCCGCGCCCTGCTGGTGCTGCTGATGACCGGGGTGCTGAAGTCCCCCGGCGGCGACGTCACGGCCGACGTGTGGATGATCTACCACGCCTGGTACGGCGTGCTGCAGACCGGCACCTTCCCGTTCGACGACGTGACCTGGCAGTACCCGCCGGGCGCCGCGCTGGTGATCCTCCTTCCGGGGCTGCTGCCCTGGTCGTACCTGGTCTCGTTCTGGGTGATCTGCGGGATCGCCGACGCCGCCGCGCTCGCGCTGCTGGTCCGCACCGGCCTGCGCCGGGGGCGGGCGCTGACCGGCGCCTGGATGTGGGTGGCGGGCGTCCCGCTGCTCGGCCCGATGATCTACAACCGGTTCGACGTCATCGTCACCGCGGTCACCCTGGCCGGCCTGCTGGCGCTGGTCCGCCGCCCGGCGGTCGGCGGGCTGCTGCTGGGCCTGGGCGGCATCGTCAAGGTCTGGCCGCTGCTCGGGCTGATCGGCACCCCCTCCGGCCGCCGCACCCGCCGTTCCTGGACGCTGGCGGCGGCCACCGCCGTGTCGGTCGGCTTCCTGCTCGCGGCGGGGATGAACGGCGCCTTCGACTTCCTGGCCTTCCAGAAGGACCGCGGCATCGAGGTGGAGTCGGTCGGCGCGCTGCCGCTGCACTTCGCCCGGCTCGCCGGGGCCTGGGACGGCAAGGTCACCATGAACTACGGCTCCCCCGAGATGCTCGGGCCGTGGGTCAGCGTGATCAGCAAGGTGATGATGGCCGGCACCGTGCTGGGCTTCCTGTGGCTGCTGCTGTGGCGCTTCACGTCCAAGCGCCGCAACGCGGCCACCATGTACGACGCGGCGCTGTGCGCGCTGCTGGTCTTCGTGGTGACGAGCCGGGTGATCAGCCCGCAGTACCTGGTCTGGCTGGTCGGCGTCGCGGCGGTCTGCCTGACGGTGCGCGGCACCAGTCAGCGGCCGGTGGCGCTGCTGATCCTGCTCGCCTGCCCGCTGACGCTGGTCGAGTTCCCCACGATGTTCACCCAGGTCCTGGCCAGCGAGCCCGGCGCGGTCACCGTGCTGGCCCTGCGCAACCTGCTGCTGGTGGCGGCCACCGTGCTGTCCTGCGTCCGGCTGTGGCGCTCCACCCGCGGCGAGGCGCCGCTGCCGGCGACCGTGGTCCTGGACCGCGAGGCCGCCGCGCTGCCGGCCTCCGGCTACCCGGTGCGCCCGGGCATCGCGTACGAGCAGGACCTGCTGGACGGCATCGACCGCCCGGGCGCACCGGCCGAGCAGCGGCGCTGAGGGCCCTTCGGTGCCTCAGCCGCGGTCCTTCAGCGCGGTCACCCCGTCCAGCCAGAGCCGGGTGAACTCGGCCAGGCCGATGCCCAGTTCGCCGCGCAACAGCCGGTCCGTCCGGCGGTCCCGGTCCTCGCCCGGGCCGTCGTCGGCGCCGACGGCCCGGTAGAAGGCGACCAGCCGCTGCGGGCCGTAGCGGCGGGCGATCAGCTCGCAGGCCAGCCAGGATTGCTCGTACGCCTGGGCGATGCCGGTGGCGCCGGCGGCGAAGTCCCGGTCGGCGGGCAGTTCGGCGGGCAGCTTCCCGGCGGCGACGTCCCGGGTCAGCTCGGGGGCGATCTGCTGCGGGGTCCGGCCGCAGTCGCGGTAGGCGGTCCAGTCGGCGATGCCCTCGGAGAGCCACAGCGGGGTCCAGGCCCGGGTGTCGGCCCTGGTCGCGACGTGGGTGGCCTCATGGGTGACGACCACCTGCCGGCCGAACTCGCTGAGCCGCCCGTACGCCTCGGGGTTGACCAGTACCCGGTCCGCCGGGGTGCGCACGGGCGCGCCGGGCGCGGCCACGGTGACGGCCGCCATGTCCGCCCAGGCCGTCGGGTCGCCCTCCAGCAGTCGGGCGAACTGGGCCTCGGTGGCGGTCAGTTCGAGCAGCAGCCGGCCAGGCCGGGCATCGCCCCAGACCGCGCCGACGGCAGCCACCGCACGGTCCCCCACCGCGACGAGACCGGCCGGGTCCGGCCCGTCGGCCAGGCCGAGCACCAGGCAGTGCGCGCCGGAAGCCGAGCGGGTGGCGCCGAGGTCCCACAGCGCCGGCGGCCCGCTCGTGCCCTCCTCCCGCTCGACCCGCCAGCCGCCCGCGGCCCGGACCAGCTCGATCCGGCGCGGGTACACCACCGGGTGGTCGTCGTAGCCGGCGATCCGCACCGCCAGGTCGGCGGCGGCGGTCGCCCGGTCCGGCGCCCCGCCCGCGGCGAGCACCAGGTTGCGGTACGCGGCCTCGGCCACCGGCAGCCCGGTGCGCTCCGGCAGCCCGCGCGCCCGTTCCGCCAACACCGCGCCCACCTCGGCGCTCGGGCCCGCCGCCGACCGGGCGGGCGCCGCCGGGGCCGCGCGCGGCAGCGAGAGCTGGGCCAGCCCGCCGGCCGCGAGCAGCAGCGCGCCGCGCCGGGACAGCGCGCGGCCGGGTATCCGGGTCGGCCGGCGGTCGTCGGCGCCGGCGGGCGTCGCGCTCAGAGCCGGACCACCCCCGAGACCGGCATGGCGTTGACGCTCTCGTAGCGGACCCTGGCGCCCGGGTAGGGGGCGTGCACGATGACGCCGCCGCCGGCGTACATGCCGACGTGGTGCATGTCCCGGTAGAAGATCACCAGGTCTCCCGGTCGCGCGTCGGACAGGTTGATCCGCTGCCCGGCGTACGCCTGGGCCTGCGAGGTCCGCGGCAGGGTCACTCCGGCCTGCCGCCAGCTGTAGTACATCAGACCGGAGCAGTCGAACGCGCGGGGCCCGGTGGCCCCGTAGACGTACGGCGAGCCGATCATCCGCACCGCGGCGGCCAGCGCGGCCGCCCCCCGCTCGGAGGCGGCCGGGGTGGATCCGAGGTCCAGCCGGTCGGTGCCCCGGGTGGCGCGCTGCTCGGCGTCCCGGGCGTCCTGGACGACCATCCTGGCGCGCTCGGCGGCGCCCAGGCCGTTGAGCAGCTTCTGCGCCCGGGCCAGCCGCTGCTGGACCTGCTGCTTGCTGTCGGCGAGCGTGCGGCGGGCCTGGTCCAGTTCGGCGAGCTTGCCGGCCGCCTCGCTGCGGCGCTGGTCGAGCCGGCGCTGGCGGCCCACCAGTTCGTGCAGCGTCTCCCGCTGCCGTTGCGCGGCCTGGCCCAGCGCGCGGGCGCGGGCGAGGTAGCCCTCCGGGTCGGAGGAGAGCATCAGTTGGGCGGTCTGGGTCATCCCGCCGCTGCGGTACTCCGCCCCGGCGACGGTCGCCAGGTCGCCGCGCAGTTCGTTGAGCTGGTCCTGGGCGACGGCGATCTCGCCCTGCAGGACCGTGGTCTCGCCCTGGAGCCTGCGCTGGGCCTCCTGCGCCGCGTTGTACCTCTCCGACGCCTGCTCGGCCTCGTCGTAGAGCTGCTCCACCTGCGCCTGGACGTCCTTGCGGTCGGCCGGTTCGGGGCTGCCCGGCGCGGCCTGGGCGCTGCCGCCGGTCGCCACGCCCAGCACGGTGGTGGCGGCCGCCGTCAGGACCAGCGCACGGGCGAGCAGTTGGGAACGGCGGTGCACGGGCATGGCGGCAACGGCTCCAAATCCTGCGGCGCGGTCCCGCGGCCGCACCATGGCATGCGGCCGTCGAGCGGGAGTCCGGTGGCAGACGTTAGCGAGTCCGGGCAAGCGAGTCCAAACCCCTCCCAACCCGAATATTCGACCCCTAATCGGACATCAGCGCGAGCCGCCGGCAAAGCCGCAGGCCCGGGCTTCCGTGACGGAAGCCCGGGCCTGGAGGAGCCGAGCGGGGTCAGACCCGAACGATGCCGGTCAGCGGCATGTTGGTGACGGCCTCGTAGCGGACGGAGGCACCCGGCTTGGGGGCGTGCAGCACCTGGCCGTTGCCCGCGTAGATGCCGACGTGGTGGGCGTCCCCGTAGAAGATCAGCATGTCGCCGGGCTGCGCCTGGGACAGGTCGGTGCCGATCCGGGTGCCGGCGTGGGCCTGCTCCTGCGAAGTGCGCGGCAGCGAGACGCCGACCTGGTTGAACGCCCAGACCATCAGGCCGGAGCAGTCGAAGGAGGCCGGGCCGGAGGCGCCCCACACGTACGGGCTGCCGATCTTGGAGGCGGCGGCGGACAGCGCGGCGGCACCGTGCGAGCTGCCGGCGGCGAGGACCGGGGCGGCCGGCTTGGCGGCCGGCGCGGACGACCCGGCGGAGATGTCGGTGCGGCTGTTGTCCCGCGAGGCGCGGTCGGCGGCCTGCTGCTGGGCCTTCGCGGCGTCGGCCTGGGCCTTGGCGTCGGCGGCGGCCTTCTCCTCGGCCGCGCGCAGCGCCTGGCGCTCCTGCTCGGTCAGGGTGTTGAGCAGGTCCTGGGCGGCCTTCAGCTTGGCCTGGACGTCGTCCTTGGAGGCCTTCAGCTGCTGGGTGGTGGACTCCAGCTCGGCGAGCTTGCCCTGGGCCTCGCTGCGGTCCTGGTCCAGCTTGCGCTGCTGCTCCTGCAGCTGCTTCAGCTGGTTCTTCTGGGTGTCACCGGCCTGGTTCAGCGCACCGGCCTGGTTGAGGAAGTTGTCCGGGCTGGAGGAGAGCATCAGCTGGACGGTCGGGGAGATGCCGCCGTTGCGGTACTGCTCCCCGGCGATCTCGGCGAGGCCGCCCTGCAGCTCGGTCACCTGGTCCTGCTGGCGGGCCACCTGGTCCTGCAGGCCGGAGACCTGCTTCTCCAGCGTCTGCTGCTTCTCCTGGGCGGCGTTGTACTGCTCGGTCGCCACCTCGGCCTGCTCGTTGAGCTGGTCGACCTGCTCCTTGACCTGCTCCTTGGTCGGCTGCGGGTCGGCATGGGCGCCGGACTGCGCGGAGAGGACCACGGCTGCGGCTGCGACACCGGTCAGGATCGATACCCGGGCGCGGCCGGCTGGCTTGGGACGACGGTGGGACGCCACGAAGGCGGACTCCTTCTTCCTGCGTCCGCCTACCGGGTGAGCTGACGGGTTCGGGCTGGAAGTGTGCCCTACGACGCCTCACGGCCCTTCCGGGCCGACCTGGCGCCGATTCACCCCGGAGGAACGTGGTTCCCCGGCTCCGCTCCGCAGCGTGCCCCCGACTACTGGGCTCCCCTGTCAGGCAGTCGTTGCGACCTGCCCCGCTGCCTCGCGAACTCGGCGGGAACCACCGCCGCCACCCAGGCTGGGTGATCGACTGTGCGGTGGTTCGGGGCACGACCCTAGTAACTGAACCGTGATCGGTTCAAATCCTTGTCAGAAAAAAGACGGAAGATTACCCAAGTTCTTTTGTGAAAATGACCGATGGTGACCATTGCGGCACGCAAGGCTGATCAAGTCTCACCAGGTGGTCGCCAAACGTGCGAAAAGCCGAACGCCACCCCCGAACCGGGGGTGGCGCGGATCACAGGCCGGACAACGGCCGTGCGGCGTGTCGGACCGTCAGACCCGGCGGATGGTGTTGATCGGCATCGCGTCGGCCTTCATCACCTTCACCACGTCACCGGTGTGCGGCGCGTGGACCACCATGCCGTTGCCGATGTACATCCCGACGTGGTGCATGTCGGGGCCGTAGATCACCAGGTCGCCCGGCTGGGCCGCGGCCAGCCCGGGCACCGCGGTGCCGTAGTGGCCCTGCTCCTGGGAGGTGCGCGGCAGCGAGACGCCGGCCTGGCCGTACGACCAGACCATCAGGCCCGAGCAGTCGAAGGTGCTGGAGCCGGTGGCGCCCCACACGTACGGCGAACCCTGCTTGCTCATCGCCTTGGCCACGGCCGTGGCCGCGTAGCCGCTGGCCGGCGGCAGGCTGCTGAGGTCGACCCGGTCGCTGCCGCGCGAGGCCCGGTCGTCCTGCGCCTGCTGGGCCTTCAGCGCGGTGCGGTCGGCCGCGCTGAGCGAGTTCATCAGGTCCTGGGCGGCCTTCAGCTTGGTGTTGACGTCCGCCTTGGCCTGGTTCAGGTCCTTGGTGGTGCTGTCGAGCGAGGCCAGCACGGCGGCCGCCTCGGCCTTCTCCTGGTCCAGCCGGCGCTGCTGGTCCAGCAGCCCCTTGAGCGCCTCGGCCTGGCTGGTGCTGGCCTGCTGGACGGTGGAGGCCTTCTCCAGGTAGCCGGAGGGGTCGGAGGAGAGCATCAGCTGGACGGACGGGTCGATGCCGCCGGAGCGGTACTGCTCGCCCGCCACCTCGGCCAGACCGCCCTGCAGCTGGGTCATCTGCTCCTGGCTGCGCGCCACCTGGTCCTGCAGCTGGTCGGACTGCTTGCGCAGCTGGTCCGCCCGCTCCTTGGCGCCGTTGTACTTCTCGGACGCCTGCTCCTGCTCCTCCTGGAGCTGGTCGATCTGCGCCTTCACGTCCGTCTTGTTCGGCTGCGGCGCGGCGTGCGCCGCCACCTGGGCGGAGAGCGCGACCGCGGTCGCAGCAGCAGCGGTGAGCACGGAGACCCGCGCGCGGCTCGGCTGCTTGGGACGGCGGTGGGAGGCCAAGGGTCCTGCTCCTTCTTCCATCGGACTCACCCGATTGGATGAGATTCCGGAAAATAGGTTTGACGCCAGACACTAGTGAAGATCTAACCGATTTGCTACTCCCCGAAGGCGTGAAGTCCGTTTCCCACACTGACTTCACCGGACCCGCACAATGCCTCGGAACCGCGCTGACCAGGCGTCACGCCGCCCGGCTGGGTCAGGGCCGGGCCAGCCGGTTCAGTAGCAGTACCGACGCCACCGGGCGCGCGCCCGCCTTCCGCACGCCCTCCGCGACCTCGCGGTCGGTGGAGACCACCACCACCGGACGGCCCTGCGGCTCGGCCCGCACCAGACGGCGGATCAGTTCGTCCGCGGTCTCCCCGGTCCGGCTGAACCGTACCCGGACCCCGCGCGGCGGCGCCATGATCACCGGAACGTCCAGGTCCTGCCCGTCGAACACACAGGTGACCTCCGCCTGCGTGCGCTGGGCCAGCATCGCCAGCCCGCCCAGCAGCCTGATCCGCTGCTGCTCGAGCGGCAGCGCCGGATAGCCGGTCTTGGTCACGTTGTAGCCGTCCACCACGAGGTGCACCTGCGGAATCGCCAGCAGCTGGTCCAGCAGGGCCGGATCGTCCTCGGCCAGTCCGCGCCGCGCCACGTCGTGCGGGGAGGCAGCCCCCGGCACCACGGCCTCCACCAGGTCCGCCGGGCGGATCTGGGAGACCGGCAGCGCCAGCTCCCGCTGCAGCCCCTGGGCCGACTGCAGCACGGTGTCCAGCAGCAGCCTCAGCCGCATGTCCTCGACGCCGCGCCCCTCCCGGGCCGACCGGCGGCCCTGCTCGGCGGCGGTCTCCAGCTCGGAGACCCGGTGCCTGAGCCGCCGCGCCTCGATCTCGGCGGCGCTGCGCTCGGCCGCCCCCTGGGCCTTCACGGCCTCCAGCTCGGCGGCCACCCGGCGCGTCTCGGCCTGCGCCCGGCGGGTGTCGCTCTCCAGCGAGCGCACCTTCTTGCGCAGCGACTCGGCCTCCCGCCGGACCCCCTCGGACTCCGTGCGCTGCCGGTCCAGGTCCGCCCGCGCCGCGGACCGCACCTCGGCCAGTTCGGCCTGCAGCTTCTCCACCAGCCGGGTCGCCTCCGCGACCGCGTCCTCGGCGCCGGCCCGCTCGGCCTCCTCGCCGGCCTCGGCGACCAGCCGGCTCCAGCCCGCCGAGCGCACCAGGTAGGCGGCGGCCGCGACGTCCATCGGATCGGCGGCGCCGGGGACGCTGCCCGACTCCAGCGCCTTCACCAGGTCCGGCTGCCCCAGCCGCAGCCGCTCCGCTATCCGCACCCGGAAGGCCGGCTCCGCCTCCAGCGCCGCCGCCAGGGCGGTGGCCGCGTACTTGGCCCGCCGCGCGGGGGTGAACTTGACGTACTGACGCAGGCTCTGCGGCAGCTCGCCCGGCGGCAGGCCGCCCAGCGCGTCCGAGGCCAGTCCGACCACGCGCCGGCGCACCGCCTCGGGCAGGGGCCGGTCCAGCTTCTCGACCGCGCGCTCCGGCCCGGGCCGGGAGGAGTCGGACGAAGCGGCCTCGGCCCCGACGGCGCCGGACGCGGTGTCCTGCGCTTCGCCGGGCTCCTTCGCTGCGTCGTCCACCACGTCCTCGGCTCCGATCCTGTTTACGGCTGGGTACGGCCGCGACCGCCCCCTGTCGTCACGCTCCGTGCGTCTTGTCTGTTCTGTATTGTCCCGTGCGGCGGACGGGCGCGCCGCGCACCGCCCCCCGCACCGGGCGGGATCAACCCTGGTCGGCCTGGGCCGGCGCACCTTCGGCGCCCGGCCGGGCCACCAGCTCGACCTGGTCCACGGCGTTGCACCAGCGGCAGCGCACCGACTCGACGGTCTCGCTCAGCACCTCGGTCTCCTCGACCTTGGAGTCGCCGGCCAGGTCGAAGTGCAGGAACTCGGTCACCCGCGCGGTGCGGGTCACGTCGAAGCGGGTGAGGTTGCCGCACAGCGTGCAGCGCCAGCGCGTCTCGGCGGTCAGGGCGGGGACGGTCATCGGGGGGTCCTCTCGGGTGGTCCCTGCGTGGGCCAGGCGCTCCCCCCGGAGCCCCGGCGTCGGCGGCGGGAGGCGGGATTGCCCGCCCCAAGCCTATTGCCTGGGGCATCCGGTGCGACCACCGGTCAGCGGATTGGCCGGGCTAGTCCACCTGCCGTAAACCGCCGTGTCACCAACGGCGCCCGGAGGGATGCTTGGCCGCATGGCGCTCACGGCCCCCGACCACACCGCCGCGCGCGGCGACCGGCCGCGGCCGCCCGTACCGGCGGTCACCTACGCCCTGATCGCGGTCAACACCCTGGCCTTCCTGATCGGCCCGGCCGCCGGGCTCAACCCCCTGTACGGCACCGGCCAGGCCCGGGTCTGCGCGGAGCAGCGGTACGAGCAGCGCTGGGGCGCCGTCCCGGCCGAACTCCTGACCGGACGGCCCCTGACTTCCGAACAGCTGGCCGAGGCCCCCGACCCGGTCCCCGGCTGCCCGGCCGCCCCGACCCCGGGCAAGCACCCGGCACTGTCCGCCCTCAGCGGCCTCTTCCTGCACGCCGGGTGGCTGCACCTGCTCGGCAACCTGCTCTTCCTCCACGTCTTCGGCCCCACCGTCGAACAGCGGCTGGGCCGGGCCCGGTACGCCGTCTTCTACCTGGCCGCCGGCAGCCTGGCCACGTACGGCTTCGCGCTCGCCGAGGCGCACTCCCCGGATTCCACCCGGGTGCTGATCGGCGCCTCCGGCGCGATCTCCGCCGTCCTCGGCGCCTACCTGCGCTTCCACCCCCGCTCCCGGGTGACCACGCTCGTCCCGCTGCTGTTGTTCCTGCCGCTGCGCTTCCCCGCCTGGCTGGTCCTCGGCCTCTGGTTCACCCTCCAGTGGTGGTCGGTGCACTCGGCGGGCCCGGGGGTGGCCTACCTGGTCCACGTGATCGGCTTCTCGGCCGGCTTCCTCTACGCCTGCACCGTGGCCCGCCACCCCCCGCGACGACCCGTCTGACGCCCGATACGCTGGCGGCACCCCACAAAGGAGCCCGCACAGTGATCACCGCCATCGTCCTGATCAAGACCAGTGTCGACCGCATCCCGGAGATCGCCGAGGCCATCGCCGCCATCGAGGGCGTCAGCGAGGTGTACTCGGTGACGGGGGGCTACGACCTGGTGGCGATGGTCCGGGTGCGCCGTCACGACGACCTGGCCGAGGTCATCCCGGGCCGGCTCAACAAGGTCCCGGGCGTGGCCCACACCGAGACCCAGATCGCCTTCCGCACCTACTCCCAGCACGACCTGGAGGCCGCCTTCGCCCTCGGCCTGGACGAGTAGGCAGCCCTCAGCCGTCGCGCCGGGTGTCGGCGACGCAGCGGCCGCCCTCGTTGCGGTAGTTCCAGGACGCGCCGTCGGTGACCAGCTCGCGCACGGCGGTCAGGAAGCGGTCGACGTGCTCGTCCGGCGTCCCGGCGCCGAAGCTCACCCGGATCGCGTTCAGGCTTCGCTCGCCCGACAGCGAGGGCTCCGGCGCGCCGCACTCCGAGACCGCCACGTCCTCGTCCCCGAGCAGGGTGCGCACCAGCGGATGGGCGCAGAAGAGGCCGTCGCGCACCCCGATGCCGTACTCGGCGGACAGTGCGGCCGCGAAGTGCGAGCTGTTCCAGCCCTGGACGACGAAGGAGAGCACGCCCACCCGCGCCGAGTCGGGGCCGAACAGGTTCAGCACCTTGACCTGCGGGATTTCCGCCAGCCCCGCCGTCAGCCGGGCGATCAGCTGCCGCTCCCGGGCCTCCAGCGCGTCGAAGCCGGCCTCGCTCAGCGCCCGGCAGGCCGAGGCGATGGCGTACGCGCCGACGACGTTCGGCGAACCGGCCTCGTGCCGGGCCGGGCCGGTGTGCCACTGCACGGCCACCGAGCCGTCCGTCTCCCGGGCCACCGTCCGGGTCGCCCCGCCGCCGGCCAGGTACGGCTCGGCCTCGTCCAGCCAGTCCGCCCGGCCGGCCAGCACCCCGGCGCCGAACGGCGCGTAGATCTTGTGGCCGGAGAAGGCGATCCAGTCGACGTCCAGCTCGCGCACCGAGACCCGGTGGTGCGGGGCGAGCTGGGCGGCGTCCAGCACCACCCGGGCGCCGTGCCGGTGCGCGGTCCGGGTCAGTTCGGCGACCGGCCACAGCTCGCCGGTCACGTTGGAGGCGCCGGTGACGCAGAGCAGCTTGGGGCCCTCGGGCGCCTCGGCGAGCGCGGTGTCCAGGGCCGTCACCGCCTCGGCCCGCGAGCGCGGCGCCCGCAGGTAGGTGACGTCCAGTCCGGCGTGCGCCCAGGGCAGCAGGGAGGCGTGGTGCTCGGTCTCGAAGGCGAACACCCGGGCGCCGGCCGGCACGGCGGAGGCCAGCAGGTTGAGCGAGTCGGTGGTGGCCCGGGTGAAGACCACCTGGTCGCCCTCGCGCAGGTCGAGGAATTCGGCGACGGTGCGGCGGCTCTGCTCGAACAGGTCGGTGGACAGCTGGGAGAGGTACCCGGCCCCGCGGTGCACGCTGCCGTAGTACGGCGCGTACGCGGCGACGTCGTCCCACACCCGCTGCAGCGCCGGCGCGCTGGCCGCGTAGTCGAGCGCCGCGTAGCCGACCTTCTCACCGTTGACGAGCGGGACCTGGACGTCGGCGCCCAGGACGGCGAGGGGGGCGCAGATTTCGGTGGCGACGGACATGGGGATGCACTCCTTCGAGGGGTGAGGGACCCCCGGGAGTGTCAGTCGTCGGGCGTCCGCGCTTGTCGCACGGACGGCTTGCCGTGACGACCCGGTCCTCACCCAGGGCACCCCGCCACGGACGGAGGGTTGCCGGACAGCAAGCTGGGGCTTGGCGCTGTCGCTCATGACCTGCCGAAGACTCTAGGTCGCGTCCGGCGGGTGGTCAAACGGGCATCCACCATCCGGACAGCCGGGGAGCCCGGGCCGGCGCACCCGGCCCGGGCTCCCAACTGCCGTTTCAGCTACGGCTGGTGGCCTCCGACCAACGCCGCAGCAGCTCCTGCGCGGCGCCGGAGTCGACGGCCTCCGCGGCCCGCGCCATGCCCGCCGCGAGCTGCTCCGTCAGCGGCGCGTCGCCCAGGTCGAGCGCCACCAGCGCCGCCGCCGTGTTCAGCAGGACGGCGTCCCGCACCGGCCCGCGCTCCCCGGCCAGCAGCCGGCGCGCGACCTCGGCGTTGTACGCCGGGTCCCCGCCGCGCAGCGTCTCGATGCCGACCGGCTCGATGCCGACGTCCCGGGGGTCGAAGGGGGTCTCGGTGACCACCCCGTCGCGCACCACCCACACCTGCGAGGTGGTGGTGATGGTCAGTTCGTCCAGCCCGTCGTCACCGCGGAAGACCAGCGCGGTCGAGCCGCGCCGGGCGAGCACCCCGGCGATCAGCCCGGCGAGCCGGGTGTCGAAGCAGCCGACGGCGTGCGCGGTGACCCTGGCCGGGTTGGTCAGCGGGCCGAGGATGTTGAAGGCGGTCGGCACGCCGAGGTCGCGCCGCGCGGTGGCGGCGTGCCGCATCGAGGGGTGGAACTTCGCCGCGAAGCAGAAGGTGAGGCCGACCTCCTCGGCCACCTCGGCGACCCGCCGGGTGGAGAGGTCCAGCGCGACGCCGAGCTTCTCCAGCACGTCCGAGGACCCGCTGGACGAGGAGGCGGCCCGGTTGCCGTGCTTGACCACCTTGGCGCCGGCCGCCGCAGCGACGATCGCCGACATGGTGGAGATGTTGACGGTCTTCGCCCGGTCGCCGCCGGTGCCGACGATGTCGACCGCCGGGCCGGGGATGTCCAGCGGCTCGGCGTGCGCGTACATCGCGTCCACCAGGCCGGTGACCTCGTCGACCGTCTCGCCCTTGGCCCGCAGCGCGATCATGAAGCCGGCCACCTGGACGGGGGACGCCTCGCCGCTCATGATCCGGTCCATCGCCCAGGCGGTGGAGGAGCGGTCGAGGTCCTCCCCCTTCAACAGCGCCGCCAGGAGGTCCGGCCAGGAGCGGACCACCTGCGCGGGGTCGCTACCGCCGATCGCAGGGTTCACGTTCACCATGGCTGACTCCAGCTGTTGTCGTTCCCCGCAGAGGGGGACGTCCGTACGGATCGGAGTCAGCCTATCGAGCGGCGGGGCGCCCACGGCCCCGTCATCTCCAGTGCTGAGACGCCCCTGCTCAGCGGGCCGCCGGGGCCCGCTTCGCCAGCCGCGCCCGCAGCAGGGTGGCGACCGCACCGGCCAGCGCCACCGGCTCCACCGGGTGGGAGATCGCGGCGTCGGCCCGGCTCCAGGCGGCGAGCCAGGAGTCCTGCGGCCGGCCGATCAGCACCAGCACCGGCGGGCAGCCGTAGATCTCGTCCTTGAGCTGGCGCCCGAGCCCCAGTCCGCCGGCCGGCACCGCCTCGCCGTCCAGCACGCAGAGGTCCACCCCGCCCTTCTCCAGCGCCTTGAGCACCGCGGGGGTGGTCGCGCACTCCAGGTAGGACAGCTCCGGAAGATCCTCGGCGGGCCGGCGGCCGAGCGCCGTCAGCACCTGCTCGCGGGTGTTTCGGTCGTCGCTGTAGACGAGGACGGTGAGCGTCTCATCGGTCGTGTACGCCATGGACCCTGCTCCCTCAAGTGTGATCCGGACCACGTTCGCCTGATCCGGATGCTACTCCCGATCACCCCCCGCCGAGTGCCCCTCGCGCACGTTCCTCCTCAAGCCGCCGCGCCCGGGGCTCACCCGCCCGGAGGACGGCCCGTCACCCGGACCGGCCCGGTCCACCCGTACGGCCGACCCGGGCGCCCCCTCCTACCTCCCGCGGCCGCTCCGACCGTGCAGCGACCCGCCGGGCAACGGGGTCACGGGCCGCTCCGAGGAACCGTCAGAAAAGGGACACGCCGCTGCTCAGCCCCCGTACCGGCGCCCCGCCGCCCCCCAAGCGGGCATACCGCACGCACCGGACACTCCGAGGGACACCCCCCGACGTGAAGACGGAATAAGGGACCGACATAATGTCCGTCGTGGCGACAGCAACAGCAGTAGAAACCGGGCACGCGCACGGATCGGTCAACCGGCCGAACATGGTCAGCGTCGGAACGATCGTCTGGCTCAGTTCCGAGTTGATGTTCTTCGCGGCCCTCTTCGCGATGTACTTCACGCTCCGCTCCGTCAAGGGAGCCGAGTTCTGGACCGAGAAGGCTCACGCCCTCAACGTGCCGTTCTCCTCGGTCAACACCACTGTCCTGGTGCTCTCCTCGCTGACCTGCCAGCTCGGCGTGTTCGCCGCCGAGCGCGGTGACGTGAAGAAGCTCCGCATGTGGTTCATCATCACGTTCATGATGGGCGCGGTCTTCATCGGCGGCCAGGTCTACGAGTACACCGAGCTGGTCAAGAAGGACGGCCTGTCGCTGTCCTCCGACCCGTACGGCACGGTGTTCTACCTGACCACCGGCTTCCACGGCCTGCACGTGACGGGTGGTCTGATCGCCTTCCTGCTGGTCCTGGGACGGACGTACGCAGCCAAGCGCTTCACGCACGAGCAGGCCACCGCCGCGATCGTCGTGTCGTACTACTGGCACTTCGTCGACGTCGTGTGGATCGGCCTGTTCGCGACCATCTACCTGATCAAGTAACCAGCTGATCAGGTCGCTGGCCACCGGCTGCGGCCCCCGCCCTCACCGGCGACGGGCCGCTTCTGCCGGTGCCGACGCTCCCAACCGACCGACCGCGCGCGCAGCCCTAGACAGGCAGCCTCGTGCCGGCCAGACCGGCCGCCGGGTGCACCCACCAGTCGACCAGATCCTGACACCGGGGTTATTCCGTGAAAAAGCTCTCCGCACGACGGCGCCACCCATTGGCGGCGCTGGTCGTCCTACTTCTCGCCCTGGCGGCAACCGGGGGGCTGTACGCCGCGTTCGCGCCCGCCGACAAGGCGCAGGCCGACGTCGCCGCGCAGTCGCTCGCGATCGATGAGGGCAAGAAGCTCTTCGCCGTGGGCTGCTCCTCCTGCCACGGCCTGAACGGCCAGGGTGGCAGCGACGGTCCGAGCCTGGTCGGCGTCGGCTCCGCCTCCGTCGACTTCCAGGTCGGCACCGGCCGCATGCCCGCCCAGCAGCCCGGCGCCCAGGTCCCGCGCAAGAAGAACATCTACACGCAGGCCGAGATCGACCAGCTCGCGGCCTTCGTCGCTTCCCTCGGCCCCGGCCCGGTGACCCCGAAGGAGGAGCAGTACACCTCGACCAACCCCGAGGACATCTCCAAGGGCGGCGAGCTGTTCCGCACCAACTGCGCCCAGTGCCACAACTTCGCCGGCCAGGGTGGTGCCCTGACCAAGGGCAAGTACGCCCCCTCGCTGGAGGGCGTGGACGCCAAGCACATCTACGAGGCCATGCAGACCGGCCCGCAGAACATGCCGTCGTTCCCGGACACCACCATGCCCGAGGACCAGAAGAAGCAGATCGTGGCCTTCGTCCGCCACACCACCTCCGATGAGCCCAACCCCGGTGGTCTCACGCTGGGCAGCCTCGGTCCGGTGACCGAGGGCCTGTTCGGCTGGATCTTCGGCCTCGGCACGCTCATCGCGGTCGCGATCTGGGTCGCCGCCCACACCACCAAGGCCAAGAAGTCATGAGCCACGACATGTCAGAAGAGAAGCTCCCGGAGTCGCACGGCTCCGCCGGCGAGGTGGCCCACCACGGCGACCCGTTCGCCGACCCGGGCCTGCCGGCCCACGAGCCCCGTCGCACCGACATCGACGAGCGGGCCGCCAAGCGCGCCGAGCGCCAGGTCTCGCTGATGTTCGTGATCTCGATGCTCGCCACCGTGGGCTTCATCGCCTCGTACGTGGCCATCGACCCGGACAAGATCGTCTTCATCTTCCCGCTGGGTCACGTCAGCGCGCTGAACTTCGCGCTGGGTCTGACCCTGGGCGTCGCGCTGTTCATGATCGGCGCGGGTGCGGTCCACTGGGCCCGCACCCTGATGTCGGACGTCGAGCTGCCGGCCGAGCGCCACCCGATCGAGGCTGACGACGAGGTCCGCGCGGACGTCATCGACCAGTTCAAGACCGGTGCGGCGGAGTCCGGCTTCGGCCGCCGCAAGATGATCCGCAACACCCTCATCGGCTCGATGGCGCTGGTCCCGCTCTCCGGCGTGGTCCTGCTGCGCGACCTCGGCCCGCTCCCGGAGAAGAAGCTCCAGGAGACCGGCTGGAAGGAGGCCTCGCAGGCCAAGCCGCTGCCGCTCATCAACATGAACACCCTGCAGCCGATGAAGCCCGAGGACATCGCCATCGGTTCGCTGACCTTCGCGATGCCGGAGGGCCTGTCCACGCACAGCGAGGACTTCCAGCAGCGCATCGCCAAGGACGCCCTGATGCTGGTGCGCATCGCGCCCGACGACATCAAGGACGACAAGTCCAAGGAGCTGGGCTTCGAGGGCATCCTCGCCTACTCGAAGATCTGCACCCACGTCGGCTGCCCGATCAGCCTGTACGAGCAGCAGACCCACCACGCGCTCTGCCCCTGCCACCAGTCGACCTTCGACCTGGCGGACGGCGCGCGCGTCATCTTCGGCCCGGCCGGCCACCCGCTGCCGCAGCTGAAGATCACCACTGACGACAAGGGCAACCTGGTCGCCACCGGCGACTTCGCGAAGCCTGTCGGCCCGAGCTTCTGGGAGCGTGCTCGATGAGTAGCGCGAGCAGCACCACCACCGGTGCCGCCAAGCCGTCCAGCACGCGTGCCAAGCCCGCCAACAAGTGGGAGGCCGCGGCTGACTGGACGGACGGCCGGCTGGGGATCTACTCCCTCGCCAAGGCCAACCTGCGGAAGATCTTCCCGGACCACTGGTCCTTCATGCTGGGCGAGATCTGCCTCTACACGTTCATCATCATCATCCTGACCGGCGTCTACCTGACGCTGTTCTTCAAGCCGTCGATGGCCGAGGTCGTCTACAACGGCTCGTACGTGCCCCTCAAGGGCATCGGGATGTCGGAGGCCTACGCCTCCACGGTGGACATCAGCTTCGAGATCCGCGGCGGTCTGCTGATCCGCCAGATCCACCACTGGGCCGCCCTGGTCTTCGTGGCCGCGATGCTCGTGCACATGATGCGGGTGTTCTTCACCGGCGCGTTCCGCAAGCCGCGTGAGATCAACTGGGTCTTCGGCTTCCTGCTGCTGGTCCTGGGCATGTTCGACGGCTTCTTCGGCTACTCGCTGCCGGACGACCTGCTGTCGGGCACCGGTATCCGCTTCATGGAAGGCGCGATCCTCGCCGTCCCGCTGGTGGGCACCTACGTCCAGATGTTCCTGTTCGGGGGCGAGTTCCCCGGCCACGACATCGTGCCGCGGTTCTTCACCATCCACGTGCTGCTGATCCCCGGCATCATGCTCGGCCTGCTGGTCGCGCACCTGATCCTGGTCTTCTACCACAAGCACACCCAGGGTACATGGGCTTCTCCGAGGGCCTGATCCGTGTCATGCCGGGCTGGGAGATCAGCCTCTGGGGCCACACCCTGAACCTGGGTGTCTTCGTCCCGCTGATGATCTTCCCGCTGGTCCTGGTCGCGATCGCGGTCTACCCGTTCATCGAGGGCTGGATCACCGGCGACAAGCGCGAGCACCACATCCTGGACCGCCCGCGCAACGCCCCGGTCCGCACCGGCCTGGGTGCCGCCTGGATCAGCCTGTACCTGGTGCTGCTGGTCGGTGGTGGCAACGACCTGTTCGCCACGCACTTCCACCTGTCGCTGAACTCGATCACCTACTTCGTCCGCGTCGGCTTCTTCGCGGTCCCGGTCATCGTCTTCATCATCACCAAGCGCTGGTGCCTCGGCCTCCAGCGCCGTGACAAGGAGAAGGTGCTGCACGGCCGCGAGACGGGCGTCATCAAGCGCCTGCCGCACGGCGAGTTCGTCGAGGTGCACGCCCAGCTGCCGCAGAAGGACCTGTTCAAGCTCACGGCGCACGAGCAGCACCAGCCGGTCGAGCTGCCGGCCCAGGCGGACGAGAACGGCGTGGCCCGCAAGGCCGGCGTCGTCACCCGCACCCGGGCCAAGCTGTCCCGCGGCTTCTACGGTGAGGGCAGCCAGATCCCCAAGCCCACCTCCGAGGAGCACCACGAGATCACCAGCGGCCACGGCCACCACTGATCCCGTACGCACCCCCGCGTCACCCCGAGGGCCGCTGACCAGAGTTGACTGGTCGGCGGCCCTCGGGCTTTCCGGTACCCGCCCGCGCCACCAGGAGCACCCGTGCAGCTCTCCGTCGACCCCGCCTCCGCCACTCCCCCGTACGAGCAGATCCGCGCCCAGATCGCCGACCGGGCCCGCTCCGGCGAGCTGCCGACCGGGCTGCGGCTGCCGACCGTACGGGCCCTGGCCGAGGAACTGGGGCTGGCGGCCGGGACGGTCGCCCGGGCGTACCGGGAGCTGGAGGCGGACGGCGTGGTGGAGACCCACGGTCGGCGCGGCACCCTGATCGCCGCCGCCGGGGACACCGCGCACCGGCTGGCCGCCGCGGCCGCCACCGAGTACGCCGAGCGGGCGAACCGCCTCGGGCTCTCCCACGCGGACGCCCTGGCCGCGGTGGCCACCGCGCTGGGGCTGGCCTACCCGGAGGCCTAGGAGGGGCCGGGAGGGCGCTGGGGGCGGCTCAGAGCTCCGGGCGGATCATCCCCGAGGCCGGGGCCTGGGCGGGCGGCACGGTGGTGCTGAGGGGCTGTCCGAGGGCGCCGTGCTTGACCCAGTCGGTCCAGTCGACGTTCCAGTCCCCGAAGCCGTTGCCGAAGGGCTCCATCTGGGCGCCGCGGCTGTTGACGACCGTCACCAGGTCCCCCACCCGGGTGTGGTCGTAGAACCACTTGGCGTTGTCGGTGCTCATGCCGGTACAGCCGTGGCTGACGTTCTCCACGCCCTGCGAGCCGACCGACCAGGGCGCCGCGTGGACGTACTCGCCGCTCCAGGTCACCCGGGTGGCCCACTTCACGTCGAGGTCGTACGCCTCGGTGCTGCCGGCGGCTATGCCGATGGTCTCGCCGTTCATCCGGACGGACTTCTCCTGGCCCAGCACCACCTTGATGCCGTTGCGGGTGTCGAAGCCGGGCTTGCCGGTGGTGACCGGGATGGTCCGCACCACCTCGCCGTCGCGCTTCAGGGTGAGCTCGTGGGCGGCCGCGTCGACGACCGACTCCACCCGCTCCCCGATCCGCAGGTGCAGCGCGCTGCGGTCGCCCCCGTAGAGGCCGTCCGCGATCCGGCTGCCAGTGCCGTCGAAGGCCAGCGAGACGGTCGTACCGGCCGGCCAGTAGTCCTCCGGGCGGAAGTGCAGGTTCTTGTCGTCCACCCAGTACCAGGCGCCGGTGACGGCGGGCTGGGAGGTGACGGTCAGGTCGCGCTCGACCTCCTGGCGGGCCTGGGGGTCCTTCACCGCCTCGGAGAGCTGCACGGTGAGCGGCTGGCCCACCCCGTAGACGCCGCTGCCGGAGGAGTCCGGGCCGAGCTTGGCGGTGAGCAGCCGCTGGGCGGCGAGGGTGCTGAAGTTCGCGGTGGTGTCTCCGCGGCCGCCCTTGCCGTCGTCCGCGGAGATGCGCACGGAGTAGGCGGTGGCGGCCTTCAGCCGGCCGGTGGTCTGCCAGCTGCGCTGGTCGTCGGCCAGCTTCCCGGCGACCACCCGGCCGTCCGGGCCGACGACGGTGACGTCGGTGAGCCGGCTGCCCGCCACCGCGGTCACCGAGACCGGCTGGGAGGGGTCGACCCGGCCGTCCGCCGAGAGGTGGACCAGCGGGGCCGCGTCGATCCGGTGCGGCCCGGTGGGCTCGTCGTCACCGGACGAGCAGGCGGCCAGCGGGGCCAGTACTGCGAGGGTCAGCGAGATGCCGCCTATAGCTGCGATTCCGCGCCTGTCGGCCATGACCGCCTCCGAGGGTTCGCACGATTGATCAGATCGTAGGAACGCCTGCCGGTGGCGCGACATCCGAGGGACCGTCCGTTCGCCCGGCTGAGTGAAGCCGTCACTCCGCGGACGCAGCAGGGCCGGTCCTCCCGTGCGGGAGGACCGGCCCTGGTGTCGGGGTCCGGAACCTACTGGTTCTGGTTCTCGCCCCGGTAGAACTCGAAGACCCATCCGAAGATGCCGATCAGGATGATCGGGGCGGCCCAGAACATCAGCCACCAGCCGAAGATCACGCCCAGGAAGGCGAGCGCGCCGCCGAGCGCCAGCGAGAGCGGCTGCCAGCTGTGCGGGGCGAAGAAGCCCAGCTCACCGGAGTCGTCCGCGACCTCGGCCTCGGGGTTGTCGCCCGCGCCGCTGTCCACCCGGCGGGCGGTGAAGGCGAGGTAGTACCCGATGAAGGCGCAGAGCGCGAAAGCCAGGAACAGCGCGGTGGTACCGGCCGCCTCCAGCCCCGGGCCCGAGTTGTTGGTCCACAGGCCGTAGGTGATGGCCATGGCCAGCACGAAGACCGACAGGCCGAGGAAGATCTTCCCCTGTTCCTTCATCAGGCGTCACCCTCCTGCTTGCCCTTGCCCAGCTTCGGGGCGTCGTACTTCGCCGGGGTCACACCGGCGAGGTGCTTGGCCGGCTCACCGTGGTTCTCCAGGTAGTCCAGCGCGGCGATCTCCGGGTGGTGCAGGTCGAAGGCCGGGGATTCGGAGCGGATCCGGGGCAGGGTGAGGAAGTTGTGCCGCGGCGGCGGGCAGGAGGTCGCCCACTCCAGCGAGCGGCCGAAGCCCCACGGGTCATCCACGGCGACCTTCTCGCCGTACTTGGCGGTCTTCCAGACGTTGTAGAGGAACGGCAGGATCGACAGGCCGAGCACGAAGGAGCCGATGGTCGAGACGGTGTTCAGGGTGGTGAAGCCGTCCGCGGCCAGGTAGTCGGCGTAGCGGCGGGGCATGCCCTCCGCGCCGAGCCAGTGCTGCACCAGGAAGGTGGTGTGGAAGCCGAAGAACAGCGTCCAGAAGGTGATCTTGCCGAGGCGCTCGTCCAGCATCTTGCCGGTCATCTTCGGCCACCAGAAGTGGAAGCCGGCGAACATCGCGAACACGACGGTGCCGAAGACCACGTAGTGGAAGTGGGCGACGACGAAGTACGAGTCCGAGACGTGGAAGTCGATCGGCGGGGAGGCCAGCAGGACACCGGTGAGACCGCCGAAGAGGAAGGTCACCAGGAAGCCGACCGTCCAGAGCATCGGGGTCTCGAAGCTCAGCGAGCCCTTCCACATGGTGCCGACCCAGTTGAAGAACTTCACACCGGTCGGGACCGCGATCAGGAAGGTCATGAAGGAGAAGAACGGCAGCAGCACCTGCCCGGTGACGTACATGTGGTGCGCCCACACCGTCACGGACAGGCCGGCGATCGCGATGGTGGCCGCGATCAGGCCGGAGTAGCCGAACATCGGCTTGCGGCTGAAGACCGGGATGATCTCGGACACGATGCCGAAGAACGGCAGCGCGATGATGTACACCTCGGGGTGGCCGAAGAACCAGAACAGGTGCTGCCACAGCATCGCCCCGCCGTTGGCGGGGTCGAAGACGTGGGCGCCGAACTTGCGGTCGGCCTCCAGGGCGAACAGCGCGGCGGCCAGGACCGGGAAGGCCAGCAGGACCAGCACCGAGGTCAGCAGGACGTTCCAGACGAAGATCGACATCCGGAACATCGTCATGCCCGGGGCGCGCATGCAGATGATCGTGGTGATGAAGTTGACCGCACCGAGGATCGTGCCGAAGCCGGAGAACGCCAGACCCATGATCCACATGTCGCCGCCGACGCCGGGCGAGTGCACCGCGTCCGACAGCGGGGAGTAGGCGAACCAGCCGAAGTTGGCGGCGCCGTTCGGGGTCAGGAAGCCGCAGACCGCGATGGTCGAACCGAAGAGGTACAGCCAGTACGCGAACATGTTCAGACGCGGGAACGCCACGTCCGGGGAGCCGATCTGCAGCGGCATGATCCAGTTCGCGAAGCCCGCGAACAGCGGCGTCGCGAACATCAGCAGCATGATCGTGCCGTGCATCGTGAACGCCTGGTTGAACTGCTCGTTCGACAGGATCTGGGTCCCGGGACGAGCCAGCTCGGCGCGCATGACCAGGGCGAGGATGCCGCCGATCAGGAAGAAGGCGAACGACGTGCCCAGGTAGAGGGTGCCGATCGTCTTGTGGTCAGTGGTGGTGAGCCACTTGATGATGGTCGAACCCGGCTTCCGGGTCCGCTGCGCCCCGACCGTGACGGCACCGGCGCCCCCGCCGGCCGCGGCGGGCTCGTTGAGGATGGTCACTTCTCTTCACTTCCCATGCCGATGAGGCCGGAGGGCACCGAGCCGTTCTGGCCCTTGGCGCGAAGGTCGGCCAGGTGCTTGTCGTACTCGGCGCGGTCGACGACCTTGACGTTGAACAGCATGCGCGAGTGGTCGGTACCGCAGAGCTCGGCACACTTGCCCATGTACTCGCCCTTGACGGTCGGGGTGACCTCGAACCTGTTCACCACGCCCGGCACGACGTCCATCTTCATCATGAAGTTGACGGGCCAGAAGTCGTGGATGACGTCACGCGAGGTGAGACGGAACTGCACCGTCTCGTTGACCGGCAGCCAGAGCGTCGGAACATCCTTGGGCGTACCGACTTCGTACGCGGCGTCCTTGTTGGCCGGGTCGGGGGTCTCGGTGTTCTCGTAGTTGAACGCCCAGCTCCACTGGAAGCCGACCACGTTGACGTAGTGCTGCGGCTTGTCGGAGACGTGCGTCAGCTTGTTCTCGTCGCGGGCGACGAAGTAGAAGAGCACCGAGACGATGATGATGGGGACCGCGGTGTAGAGCGCCTCGATGGGCACGTTGTACCGGGTCTGCGGAGGGACCTCCACGCCGGTGCGCTTGCGCCGGTGGAAGATCACGCTCCAGATGATCAGACCCCACATCAGTACGCCGACCACCAGCGCCGCGATCCAGGACCCCTGCCACATCTGGAGGACCATCGGCCCTTCCTTGGTGACGGGGCTCGGGAGGCCAAGCCTGGGGAGGTCGTTGGCCGAGCAGCCGGTGGCGGTCGCGATGACGAGGCCCAGTGCCAGCGCCTGAGGCAGCTTCCGCCGCATCGTGCGCCGCGGCGAGCGGTCGGAGCCGTTGGGACTCACGTAGCGCCTTCCCGAAGTCTCGCCCGCCTTCGCGTCGCCCCGGGGAGGAGTGTGAGCCTCCCCGGCGACCCGACCACGGGCACGGTTTGAATGCTTATGCGGGCCAAACCCTACTCCAGCCTTATGCGCTCCTGACGGGCAGCCCCCGGTAACGCGCCGCCCGATAGCCCGATCAGGCCCGGCAGTGGCTGCGTCGCAGGTCATCGTAGGCATTCGAGGTCCGTACGCCCGATCGGGGGATGACCTCGGACAACGCCCGTGACGGCCCGTCGGACGCGGACGAAGCGGACATTCGGGGTGATCGACTGACGGTGGGTGAGCCGCGCGGCCGGACCGGAACGACCCCCACGTGTGTCGTTAAATGTGACCGTGTACTTCGACGCGGCCTCGACGGCCCCTCTGCACCCCGTCGCGCGGCAGGCGCTGACCGCCGCCCTGGACGAGGGCTGGGCCGATCCGGCCCGGCTGTACCGCTCCGGCCGGCAGGCCCGGATGCTCCTGGACGCCGCCCGCGAGACGGTCGCCGCGGTCCTGGGCGCGCGGCCCGACGAGATCGCCTTCACCGCGAGCGGGACGCAGGCCGTCCAGCTCGGCCTGCTGGGCGCCCTGACCGGGAACCGGCGGCGCGGCGGCCACTTCGTGCACTCCGCGGTGGAGCACTCCAGCGTGCTGCACGTCGCCGAGCGCCACGAGGCCGCGGGCGGCGAGGTGTCGGTGGCGCCGGTGGACCGCGGCGGACGGGTCGACCCGGCGGCCTTCGGCGCCCTGCTGCGCCCGGACACCGCGCTGGCCGCGCTGCAGAGTGCCAACCACGAGGTGGGCACCGTCCAGCCGGTCGGCGAGGTCGCCGGGCTGTGCGCCGAGGCCGGCGTCCCGCTGCTGGTGGACGCGGCGCAGAGCGCCGGCCGGGTGGACGTCCCGGCCGGCTGGTCGCTGCTGACGGCGAGCGCGCACAAGTGGGGCGGCCCGCCCGGGGTCGGTGTCCTGGCGGTGCGCAAGGGCGTCCGGTACGCCTCGCCGCTGCCGGCCGACGAGCGCGAGGGCGGCCGCGTGCCCGGCTACGTCAACGTCCCGGCGATCGTGGCCGCGGCCGCCTCGCTGCGCGCGGTACGGGCCGGGGCCGAGCAGGAGAACGCCCGGCTGCACGCGCTGGTGGAGCGGATCCGGGCCCGGGTGCCGCAGTCGGTGCCCGAGGTCGAGGTGGTCGGCGACCCGGTGCGGCGGCTGCCGCACATCGTCACCTTCTCCTGCCTGTACGTGGACGGCGAGGTGCTGCTGACCGAGCTGGACCGGGCGGGCTTCGCGGTCTCCTCCGGCTCCTCCTGCACCTCCTCCACGCTGACGCCCAGCCATGTGCTGGCCGCGATGGGGGTGCTCACCGAGGGGAACGTCCGGGTCTCGCTGCCGTACGGGACGACCGAGGCGGACGTCGAGCGCTTCCTCGCCGCGCTGCCGGAGCTGGTGGCCGGGGTCCGGGCGCCGCTCGGGCTGGACCTGCCGACGCCCGCGGCCGCCCCGGAAGAGCTCCCGCCCCGAGCCGGAGGGCGCGCCGGCGCCGGGTCCGAGCCGCCGGAGGCGGGCGGGCGGGCCACCGTGGTCGACGCGCTGGGCAAGCGCTGCCCGCTGCCGGTGATCGAGCTGGCGAAGCGGATCGGGGAGGTGCCCCCGGGCGGCACGGTGGTCGTGCTGGCGGACGACGAGGCGGCCCGGCTGGACATTCCGGCCTGGTGCCAGATGCGCGGGCAGGAGTACGCGGGCGAGGCCCCGGCCGCCGACTACGGCGGCGACCGGGGCTCGGCCTACCTCGTCGTGCGGCGGACTACTTGACCAGCAGCGCGCGGATCTCGGCGGCGGCCTCGGCCCCGTAGGCGCCCTCGAAGCGCTTCAGGAAGGCGGCCGGGCGCAGCTCGTACTCCTGGGTGCCGACCGTCTCGATCACCAGGGTGGCGAGCATGCACCCGAGCTGGGCGGCGCGCTCCAGGTCGAGGTCCCAGGACAGGCCCGCCAGGAAGCCGGCCCGGAAGGCGTCGCCGACGCCGGTCGGGTCGACCTTCGCCTCCTCCTTGGCGCAGCCGACCAGGATCGGGGCCTCGCCCTTGCGGTCGATCCGGACACCCTTGCTGCCCAGGGTGGTGATCCGGGTGCCGACGCGGGTGAGCAGCTCCTCGGCGTCCCAGCCGGTCTTGCTCTCGATCAGCGCGGCCTCGTACTCGTTGGTGAAGAGGTACGCGGCGCCGTCCACGATCTCGCGGATGTCGTCGCCCTCCAGGCGGGCCAGCTGCTGGGAGGGGTCGGCGGCGAAAGCGTAGCCCCGGGTGCGGCACTCCTGGGTGTGGCGGACCATGCCCTGCGGGTCGTCGGCACCGATCAGGACGAGGTCCAGGCCGCCGACGCGGTCGGCGACCGGCTTCAGCTCGATGCTGCGGGCCTCGGCCATGGCGCCGGTGTAGAACGAGGCGATCTGGTTGTGGTCCTCGTCGGTGGTGCACATGAAGCGGGCCGTGTGCCGGGTCTCGGAGATGTGGACGGAGTCGCAGTCCACGTTGTTGCGCTCCAGCCAGCTGCGGTACTCGGCGAAGTCCGCGCCGGCCGCGCCGACCAGGATCGGGCGGAGTCCGAGCACGCCCATGCCGAAGGCGATGTTCGGCGCGACGCCGCCGCGGCGGATGTCCAGGGTGTCGACCAGGAAGGACAGCGACACGGTGTGCAGCTGCTCGGCGACCAGCTGGTCGGCGAACCGGCCTGGGAACGTCATCAGGTGGTCGGTGGCGATCGAGCCGGCGACGGCGATACGCACGGGAGGTCTCCTCAGGATGGCTGCGGGGCCAACGGGCAGGCGGGGGTGAACCCACTCACGGTACCCGGCGCCGGGGCGGGCTCAGGCAAGAGCGCCGCAAGTTGCCGCTCACACGGCCAGGGTGGCACCCCTTGCCGTCGAACGTGTACTACCTCCGGGTAGCACTGGTGGGCGGGACGGACCCCGGCCTAGGGTCGGCCACAGGAGGCCCGCCGCGCGGGCGGGCCCCGACGGCGCCCGTGGCAGTGCCGCCACGGCCCCTGATCGGAGCGATGCCCGATGATGACCAAGCACTCCCCGCTGCCCGCCGTGCGGTCCGAGGACGGCGAGACCCTCGACGCCCTGGTGGACTCCTCCCGGCAGCTGCTCCGGTTCTGGCCGCTGCTGGCCGCGGGCCCGCAGCCCAAGGCCCCCGCCTCCGCCGGGTTCCGGGTGCCGTCCGGGGCGCAGCGGATGGTCGCGGGGATGGCCGAGTTCGGTCTCTGAGCCCCGACGGGTCCGAGCGGGAACCGGATCCGGCCGGAACACGTCACATCCGCGCGGAGCGGCCGACGAGGCGGCGCCGCTGAGCCCTCGGGAGGATGTGCAGATGGATCTGGAGACGATGCCCCGGCGCGGTCGGCGGGCGGTGGCCCTGGCGGGTCTGGCACTGGCGGCGGTGATGACGGTGGCCGGCTGCAACGGGGACGGCAAGTCCGCTTCGGACTCGGCGACGGCCGGTGCTTCGGCCTCGCCCTCGGCGAGCACCGCCCCGCAGGTGCCGGCGCCCTCCGGCAGCCCGTCCGGCGCGACCGAGCCGGGGAGCCCGCCGGACTCCGGCCGGCCGGCCCAGCCACCCACCGGCTCCACCCCGACCCCGGCCTCGCCGGCGCCCGGGCAGCCGGCACCGGCCACCCCGCCGGCCAACGGGATCGCGCCGGGTGAGCCCGACCCGAACGGTTCGGGCTCGCCCACCCGGCCGCCGGTCGCCTACCGGGTGGACGGCACCACCAAGCTGACCGTGTACTTCTTCGGCGGCGTCTGCACCAAGTACGCGCTGAAGGCGGACGAGTCGCAGCCCGGCCGGGTGGACGTCACGATCGTGTCGGGCCCGCCCACCGTGCAGCCCGGGCAGGTCTGCAACGCGCTGGCCAAGCGGCAGTCGGTGTCGGCCGATCTGCGCTCGCCGCTGGCCGGGCGGACGGTGGTGGACCGGACCAGCGGTCAGGAGCTGCCGCTGGAGGCCGACCCGCACGCGGGGCCGGACCCGGTGACCCCGGACGTCGCGGGCCAGTAGGAGCCCGGCGGACACGGAACGACGAAGAGGCGGCCCCGGGAGCTCCCGGGGCCGCCTCTTCGCAGCGGACTAGCTGAACGAGTCGCCGCAGGCGCAGGAGCCGGTGGCGTTCGGGTTGTCGATGGTGAAGCCCTGCTTCTCGATGGTGTCGACGAAGTCGACGGTGGCGCCACCCAGGTACGGGGCGCTCATCCGGTCGGTGACGACCTTGACACCGCCGAAGTCCTTGATCACGTCGCCGTCGAGCGAGCGCTCGTCGAAGAACAGCTGGTAACGCAGGCCGGAGCAGCCGCCGGGCTGGACGGCGACGCGCAGCGCGAGGTCCTCGCGGCCTTCCTGCTCCAGCAGGGCCTTGACCTTGGCCGCGGCGGCATCGGTAAGGAGGATGCCACTCTCGACGGTGGTCTCGTCCTGGACGGTCATCTGCTTTCTCCCGGTCTTGACGACGATCTACCGCCAGTGCCAACCAACGGCCGTCCGGATTCATTTCCCGGGCGGCGATGAATTTCTTCGGCCTGTTCGCGGCTGGTTTCGGTGGGCCGGGCGTAGCACCCGCACCCCTACGCTCCCCATGCTCGCACAACCCGGGAGCACCGGTCACCGCCCCGGGCGTGGATCCGGCTGAACCGGCCCCGCGGCGGCCCGCCGGACGCCAGGATGGTTCCCATGATCCTTCGCCCGGTCAGGGACACCGCCGCGGACGCGGAGGCCGTCCAGGAGCTGTCCGCCGCCGTGTTCGCCGGCCCTGCCGGAGCCGACGCGGCACCGAAGCAGAAGCCGAGCCCGACGTCGATGCCGCTGCCGCTGCAACTGGCCCGGACCAGACACCTGGCGCGCACCGACCCCGGCGGCTGCTGGCTGGCGGAGAACGACGGGGAGCCGGTCGGCGTGGTGCTGTCGATGCGCCGGGAGGGGCTGTGGTCGCCCTCCCTGTACGCGGTGCGGCCGTCCGCGCAGGGCAAGGGCGTCGGGCGGCTGCTGCTGGAACGGGCGGCGGCGCACGCGCGGGGCTGCCTGCGGGGGATGGCCTGCGCCCCGGACTCGCCGGCGGCGGCGCGGCGCTACCGGCTGGCCGGGTTCACCCTGCACCCCGCGATGCGGCTGGCCGGGCGGGTGGACCGGACCGGGCTGCTCGACCCCGGGGACGTGCCGGTGCACCCCGGCAACGCCACCCACCTGCACCTGCTGGACTCCGTCGACCGGCGGCTGCGCGGGTCCGCGCACGGGCCCGACCACGAGCTGATGCTGGGCCACTTCGAGGAGCTGCTGATCGCCGACGCGCTGGCCGGCAGCGGCTACTGCTACCGGGACGGCGGCGCGGTCAAGCTGCTGGCGGCCACCAGCAAGCGGATCGCGGCCCGGCTGCTGCGCGAGGCGCTCGCCC
The DNA here is from genome assembly GCF_000719705.1 of Streptomyces sp. NRRL S-350. Lineage (GTDB taxonomy): Bacteria > Actinomycetota > Actinomycetes > Streptomycetales > Streptomycetaceae > Kitasatospora. The sequence continues at coordinate 130,883 of NZ_JOHO01000020.1, forward strand.
GGGTGCCGGACGGGGTCGAGGCGCGGGTGGAGTTCCTCACCGCCGAGCAGGAGTGGGCGCTGGACGTCGGGCTGGAGGTCGGGCTGACGCCGGGGGCCGGCGGCTTCGTCGGGGTGCGCGGGATGCGGCCGCCGATGCCGTACCTGCCGAGCGGGGCGTTCCTGTGAACGCCGGAACCCCGCCGCGGTACTCGGCGGGGGTTCCGGCGGGCCGGCGGCCGGGGCCGACTCGGCTCGGGCCCAGGCTCCGGCTCCGGCGGCTCGGCTCGGCTCCGGCGGCTCGGCTCAGGCCATGGTGTCCAGGATCTCCCTGACCATCTCCATGGTGGTGCCCGGGTGGAGGAAGGCGAAGCGGGCGACCGTCTCGCCGTCCCAGCCGGTGGGGGTGACGAAGCCGATCTGGTCCGCGAGCAGCTGCTGCGACCAGCGGTAGTAGTCGTCGTTGGTCCAGCCCTTGCGCTTGAAGCAGACCGCCGAGAGCTGCGGGTCGAACAGCAGCTCCAGGTAGTCGCTCTCGCGGATCAGCCGGGCGGTGTCCCGGGCGAGGGTGAGGCCGGCCTCGATGGCGTCGGTGTAGGCCTGGACGCCGTGCACGGCCAGCGAGAACCAGAGCGGCAGGCCGCGGGCGCGCCGGGTCAGGTGGTAGGCGTAGTCGGTGGGGTTCCACTCGTCGCCCTCGGTGTGCAGGACGTCCAGGTAGGAGGCGTCCTGGGTGTGCACGGCGCGGGCGAGCTGCGGGTTGCGGTAGATCAGCGCGGCGCAGTCGAAGGGGGCGAACAGCCACTTGTGCGGGTCGACCACGAAGGAGTCGGCGTGCTCGATGCCGTTGTAGCGCTCGCGCACCGACGGGGCGAACAGGCCCGCGCCGCCGTAGGCGCCGTCCACGTGGAACCACAGGTCGCGCTCGCGGGCGACCTCGGCCAGGCCCGCGAGGTCGTCGACGATGCCCTCGTTGGTGGTGCCGGCGGTGCCGACGACGGCGATCACCGTCTCGGGGTTCGGATCGGCGGCCAGTGCGGCGCGCAGCGCCTCGCCGGTGAACCGGCGGTTCACGGTCGGGACCTTGAAGGCCTCGACGCCGATGATGTTGAAGGTGTTCTTGACCGACGAGTGCACCTGGTCGGCGACGGCGATCCGCAGCCGGGCCTCCGGACCGACGCCGAGCTTGCGGCGGGCGGTGTCGCGGGCGACCACGAGGGCGGAGAGGTTGCCCGCCGAGCCGCCGGAGACGAAGGTGCCGCCGGCCGTCTGGGGCATGCCCGCGCGGTCGGCGATCAGGCGCAGCACCTGGTTCTCGGCGGCGATCGCGCCCGCCGCCTCCAGCCAGGAGATCCCCTGCAGCGAGGCGCAGGAGACGACCATGTCGAACAGCAGCGCGGCCTTGGTGGGGGCGCACGGGATGAAGGACAGGTAGCGCGGGCTGTCGGCGGAGATGACCGCGCGGGACAGCTCGTGGTCGTAGAGCTTGAGCACGTCGACCGGGTCGTTGCCGTCCTGGTTCAGCAGGCCGGACAGCTGCGTGCGCAGGTGCTCGCCGTCACCGGGGTGGTCGAGCGGGACGGGGTCGTACTGCAGTCGCTCCCGCATGTAGTCGAAAACCAGGTCGACCAGGTCGTTGTCGGGCCGGTGCATGCGGTCGGGGGCTGCGGACACGGCTGGTCCCTCTCGGCTGTGGGGTGTCGGGGTGAGGATCCGGCCCGGTCGGCGGGGAGGCTTCACCGCCGACCGGACGTGATCAGCGTAGGCAGCCGGAGTGCTTCGCCGCGCGTCGGAACGCGGCTGGTCAGGCAGGTTTCGGGCGTCTTCGGGCGGGGCTGCGCAGGATTCCTGCGTACGCCCGGGAAGTCAGCCGATGAGCTGGGAGAGGACCACCGAGGAGCGGCTGCGCTGGACGCCGGGCTCGCGCCGGATGCGCTCGATGACGGCCTCCAGGTGGCGCATGTCGGCGGCCCGCAGGTGGACCAGGGCGTCCGGGTCGCCGGTGACCGTCCAGGCGGCGACGACCTCGGGGAACTGGCGCAGGCTGGCGAGGATCTCCTCGGGGCCGGTGCGCTCGCGGCAGTAGACCTCGACGAAGGCCTCGGTCTGCCAGCCGAGGACGGCCGGGTCCAGCACCACGGTGAAGCCCCGCACCACGCCGCGCGCCCGGAGCCGGTCGATCCGGCGGCGCACGGCGGTGGCGGAGAGGTTCACCTGCAGGCCGATCTCGGCGTACGAGGCGCGGCCGTCGCGACCGAGGCGGGCGAGCAGGAGCCGGTCGGTCTCGTCCAGGTCGGTCCCGACCACCTCGTGCGCTCGGCTGCTGGTCATCGGTGCGGGGCTCCACGGGTCGTGCGGGGGTTCGGCGGGCCGTCCCGGCGGCGGTGACCACTGCCGAAACGGTTCGCCACCATTCTGGCGGATGACCTGGACGAGTTCACCGCCGACGGACCGCGGGCGGGTGGCCGTCAGTCCACGAGCAGGACGATCTTGCCCCGGGTGCGCCCCTCCGCGCTGAGCGCCTGGGCGGAGGCCGCCTGGGCCAGCGGGAAGGTGGAGGCGACGGTCACGGTCAGCCGGCCGTCGTCGGCGAGCGCGGCCAGTTCGGCGAGGCCGTCGGCGTCCGGGCGGACCCAGACGTACCGGCCGCCGAGGGCCTTGACCCCGAAGTCGGTGACCGAGGCGATCCGGCCGGGGTCGGCCACCAGGCCCGCCGAGAGCTGGGCGGCGCCGCGGCCGACCAGGTCGAGGGCCGCGTCCACCCCGTCGGGGGCGAGCGCGCGGACCCGCTCGGCCAGGCCCTCGCCGTAGCCGACCGGCTCGGCGCCCAGGCCGCGCAGGTAGTCGTGGTTGTGCTCGGCCGCGGTGCCGATCACCCGGGCGCCGAAGGCCCGGGCCAACTGCACGGCCAGGTGGCCCACCCCGCCCGCCGCGGCGTGCACCAGGACGGTCTCCCCCGCGGTGAGCCGCAGCGCCCGCAGCCCCTGCAGGGCGGTGAGCCCGGCCAGCGGCAGGCCCCCGGACTGTGCCCAGTCCAGCGCGGCCGGCTTGCGGGCGAGGGTGCGGACCGGGGCGGAGACCAGTTCGGCGTAGGTGCCGTGCTCGACGGCGTCCTTGCGGACGTAGCCGTACACCTCGTCGCCCGGGGCGAACTCGGTGACTCCGCCGCCGACCGCGCGGACCACGCCGGCCACGTCCCAGCCCGGGACCAGCGGGAAGTGCACGTCGAACAGGCCGTCCAGGGCGCCGTCCCGGACCTTCCAGTCCACCGGGTTCACCCCCGCCGCCCGGACTTCCACCAGCACCGAGTCCGGGCCGACCTTCGGGTCGGGCAGCTCGGTGTACTCGACCACGTCGGGGCCGCCGTAGCGGTTGATCGCGATTGCTTTCATGGCCCAGCCATACCCGAGGGCTTCGAAGTATCGATTCGGCTACGCCAGGTCCCCTCAAATCGGTCAATCGCCTCCGCCAGGTCCGATTCGGCAAGCGGTTCTCGTCACATCGACAGGATGGCCATCGTCACTGCGACAGCGACCGGTTATCATAGATAGCGTCAGTTAGACGAAAAGGCTTCACCGCTCGCTCGGCCGCACAGAAGGGCACCCGCCCGTGACCACCACCATCACCGAGACCTCCGGCGTCGACCCCACCCCGACGCCGCTCGCTCTGCTGCTGCTCGGCCGCGAGGCCGACCCGAACAGCGAGCGCGGCGTCGAGTGCCCCGGCGACCTCCCCCCGGCCTCCGACCCCCACCTCGTCGAGCGCGCCCGGGCGGCCAAGGCCGCGCTCGGCGACCGCGTCTTCATCCTCGGCCACCACTACCAGCGCGACGAGGTGATCGAGTTCGCCGACGTCACCGGCGACTCCTTCAAGCTCGCCCGCGACGCGGCGGCCCGCCCCGAGGCCGAGTACATCGTCTTCTGCGGCGTGCACTTCATGGCCGAGTCCGCGGACATCCTCACCACCGACGCCCAGCAGGTCGTCCTGCCGGACCTCGCGGCCGGCTGCTCGATGGCCGACATGGCCACCGCCGAGCAGGTCGCCGAGTGCTGGGACGTGCTGACCGACGCCGGGATCGCCGACGTGACCGTCCCCGTCTCGTACATGAACTCCTCCGCCGACATCAAGGCCTTCACCGGCCGGCACGGCGGCACCATCTGCACCTCCTCCAACGCCAAGCGCGCGCTGGAGTGGGCGTTCGAGCAGGGCCAGAAGGTGCTCTTCCTGCCCGACCAGCACCTCGGCCGCAACACCGCGGTGCGCGACATGGGCTTCTCGCTGGACGACTGCGTCGTCTACAACCCGCACCGGCCGAACGGCGGCCTGACCGCCGAGCAGCTGCGCAACGCCCGGATGATCCTCTGGCGCGGCCACTGCTCGGTGCACGGCCGGTTCAGCCTGGACTCGGTGAACGACGTCCGCGAGCGGATCCCCGGCGTGACCGTCCTGGTGCACCCCGAGTGCCGGCACGAGGTCGTCGCGGCCGCCGACATGGTCGGCTCGACCGAGTACATCATCAAGGCGCTGGACGCCGCCGAGCCCGGCTCCAAGTGGGCCATCGGCACCGAGCTGAACCTCGTCCGCCGCCTGGCCAAGGCCCACCCGGACAAGGAGATCGTCTTCCTGGACCGCGCGGTCTGCTTCTGCTCGACCATGAACCGGATCGACCTGCCCCACCTGGTCTGGGCGCTGGAGTCGCTGGTCGACGGCCGGGTGCCGAACGTGATCACCGTCGACCCGGAGACCGAGAAGTACGCCAAGGCCGCGCTGGACCGGATGCTGGCCCTGCCGTAGCCCCGGCCGCACGACTGAGGGCGGGCCCCCTCCCACCGGAGGGGGCCCGCCCTTTCGTCTGGCAGCAGCCGCAGCGTCACGGCCTCAGCGCGTCGTCACTCGGGGAAGCCCGGGATCACGCCCTCGCCGTCGGCCATCAGCAGTTCGCGGACCTCGTCGATCGACGCGTCGGCGCTCGGCAGGATGAGCTCGGAAGGCTCCAGCGAATCCATCGGCACCGGGGTGCCGTACTGCTTCACCGCGTCCAGCAACTTGGCGTAGGCCTGGCGGAAGAGCTCATCGTCCCCCGAATCCACTGCGGTGACGAGCTCGGCGTCGAGCTCGTTGAGCAGGTTCAGGTGGGCCTCGCCCACCTCGTACTGCCCCTCACCCATGACCCTCATGATCATGCCGTGCGTCTCCCTGGTTCGTGGGGGTCGAGCTCGGATCACTTGTTGTAGTTGATGCGCGGAGCGTCCTGCTGCTGCTGCGGCTGGGCCTCCGGCTTGCCCTGCTCGATCGCAGCCGGGCCGGACGAGGAACCGCCGGACAGCTCGGCCTTCATCCGGGCGAGCTCCAGCTCGACGTCGGACCCGCCGGCGACCCGCTCCAGCTCGGCCTCGATGTCGTCCTTGCGGCCCAGACCGCTGGCGTCGTCGAGCGCACCGGAGGCGAGCAGTTCGTCGATCGCGCCGGCCCGGGCCTGCATCTGCGCGGTCTTGTCCTCGGCCCGCTGGATGGCCAGGCCGACGTCGCCCATCTCCTCCGAGATGCCGGAGAACGACTCCGCGATGCGGGTCTGCGCCTGGGCGGCGGTGTAGGTCGCCTTGATGGTCTCCTTCTTGGTGCGGAAGGCGTCCACCTTGGCCTGCAGCCGCTGGGAGGCGAGGGTGAGCTTCTCCTCCTCGGCCTGCAGCTGCTGGTACTGCGTCTCCAGATCGGTGATCTGGGACTGCATGTTGGCCTTGCGGGTCAACGCCTCGCGCGCGAGGTCCTCCCGGCCGAGGGACAGCGCCTTGCGGCCCTGGTCCTCGTACTTGGCCGACTGCTGCTGGAGCTGGGTCAGCTGGAGTTCGAGGCGCTTGCGCGAAGTCGCGACATCCGCGACACCACGCCGTACCTTCTGCAGCAGCTCGAGCTGCTTCTGGTACGAGTAGTCGAGCGTCTCACGCGGATCCTCCGCCCGATCCAAGGCCTTGTTCGCCTTGGAGCGGAAGATCAGCCCCATACGCTTCATGATTCCGTCGCTCATGGGCCTCGGGTGCCCCCTTCTCCGGCCTGCGGTCTCTATCTCGTTACCAGACACGACGAGTGTATGTGCAGCGAGCCCGTCGCCGCAGTGCACCTGCCTGCAACAAGACTGCTACAGCGACCGGGGGCGTTTCCTCCTCCCCCGGGTGGATCCGCCCCTCATCCCCCCCATCGTCCGTCCGATCGATCCCCTACGGGAAGTCCCCCGGAAACCCGGCTCGACGGCCGCCCCGCGGTATCGATATGCGTTTGGGTCCGAGGGCACCCGTGGAAGCACCGCCGCACCCCGTACGCTGGTGGTGTGTTCCGACGCCGTTCAGATGATGCCGCCGCCTCCGCCGCCGTGCTGGAGAAGCAGGACGAGATGACCCAGGGCCGCCACCCGGAGGCCAAGAAGGGCCGCCCCACCCCCAAGCGCAGCGAGGCCGAGGCCGGCCGGCGTACCAGGGTGACGGTGCCCAAGGACCGCAAGGAGGCCGCCCGCCAGGCTCGCGACCGGATGCGGACCGAGCGCGAGAAGCAGCGCCAGGCGCTGGTGGACGGCGACGAGCGCCACCTGCCGGCCCGGGACAAGGGCCCGGTGCGCAGGTTCGCCCGCAACTACGTGGACGCCCGCTGGTCGCTCGCCGAGTTCTTCCTCCCGGCCGCCGTGGTCATCCTGGTGCTCAGCATCATCAAGGTGCCGAGCGTGCAGGCGCTCTCCACCCTGCTGTTCCTGCTGTTCTTCGTCCTGGTGATCCTGGACTTCGTCCGCCTCGGCTTCGGCCTGCGCAAGCAGCTCGCCGAGCGCTTCCCCGACGAGAACACCCGCGGCACGATCGCCTACGGCATCATGCGCACCCTGCAGATGCGCCGGCTGCGCCTGCCCAAGCCGCAGGTGCGGCGCGGGGAGAAGCCCTGACCGCCGAACCGGTCGACTCCGGCTGGGCCCCGCCTTCCTGGGAGGGGCCCGGCCTGTACGCGCTGCCGGGACAGGGCGTCGGCGGCCACGACCGGCTCGGCCAGGAACGCCGACTGCCCTCCCGCAGCGGGTCCTTCGCCGGCGGCACCGGCGCCTGGCTGGAACGGCTCGGCGGACTGCGCAACTTCGTCCGCCAAGAGCTCGTCGCCCGCCAGCTCGCCGAACAGCTGACCGGCCGCAGCGCCCAGCGCGTCCTCGACATCGGCTGCGGCCAGGGCACCCAGGCACTGCGCCTGGCCAGGGCCGGCCACTACGTCACCGGGCTCGACTCGGACCCGGTCTCGCTCGGCGTCGCCCAGGGGGCGCTCGCCGAGGAGCCGCCGGAGGTCCGCGGCCGGATGCAGCTGCTCAGCGGCGACGGCCACCAGTGCGGGCGCTGGTTCGGCCCGCGCAGCTTCGACGTGGTGCTCTGCCACGGCGTCCTGATGTACCTGCCCGACCCGGACCCGATGATCGCCTCGCTGGCCCGGCTGCTGGCACCCGGCGGGCTGTTGTCGCTGCTGGTCCGCAACCGTGACGCGCTCGCCCTGCGGCCCGCCGCCGCCGGTGACTGGCGGGCCGCCCTGCACGCCTTCGAGAGCGACCGGTACTACAACCGGCTCGGACTGGCCGCCCGGGCCGACCGGCTCGCCGACCTCTCCGTCACCCTCTCCGAGGTGGCGGTGCCCGTCCGGCACTGGTACGGCGTGCGGGTCTTCACCGACAACGCCCCCGACGACGCGGCCCCGCCGGTGGACGGGCGGCAGCTGGCCCAACTGCTGGAGGCCGAGGACCGGGCCGGCCGCACCGACCCGTACCGGCAGGTCGCCGCGCTGCTGCACGTCATCGGGGCGAAGTAGGAGGACGCGAAGCCGCCCGGGCTACTCCTCGTGCAGGCTCATCGCGTAGACGACCCGGTCGTCCTCCAGCAGCACCGCCGTGTCGACGCCGTCCTCCGCGAGCTGCTTCCAGCTCTCCCCGATCCAGGTCTCGGCGTCCCCCTGCCCGGCGAACTCCTCCTGGCCGCCGCCGGGCGTCACCGCGCTGCCGTCCGCCTTCTCGTACCGCCACGTCCACGCCATGCCCGGCTCCTCCCACTGACGACCCTGCCTGTGTTGCTGCGCACCTTAGCCTGCCCGGCCCGATCTTCCGTATGCCTGGTCGGGCAGGATGGGCGGCATGGCGACCCACCCCCCGCTCCCCCGCACGCTGCTGCTCGGCGGCGCCCGTTCCGGCAAGTCCACCCGCGCCGAGCAGCTGCTCGCCGACCGTCCGGACGTCCTGTACGTGGCCACCGGCGGCACCCGGGACGGCGACGCCGAGTGGGCCCGGCGGGTCGCCCTGCACCGCGAGCGGCGGCCGGCGGGCTGGCGCACCGCGGAGAGCTGCGACCTGGAGGCCGTACTGGCCGACCGCACCGACCCCGCGCCGGTGCTGATCGACTGTCTGGCGCTGTGGCTGACCGCGGTGATGGACGAGTGCGACGCCTGGGACGACGAGGCCTGGGCCGACCGGGCCGAGGCCGCGGTGCAGCGGCGCTGCGAGGCGCTGGCCAGGGCCTGGGAGGCCACCGGGCGGACCGTCGTCGCGGTGAGCAACGAGGTCGGCATGGGGGTCGTCCCGGCCACCGCCGCCGGGCGCCGTTTCCGCGACACCCTGGGCAGGCTCAACATGGCCGTGGCGGACGCCTCGGAGCGCGTCCTGCTGGTGGTGGCCGGGCAGGTGCTGACCATCAAGCCGGACGTCAAGCCAGCCGCGGGCTGAACACCTTCGGCGTGTAGCCTTCCGGACGATGGACACGACCGTGGATCTCGATACGTTCTCCTCGCTCGTCGAGCGCCCCGACGAGAGCGCCCGGCGGGCCGCCGAGGAACGCTGGCAGGCCGCCGGCCGACCGCGCGGCGGGCTCGGCAAGCTGGAGGAGCTGGGCAGCTGGCTGGCCTCCGTGCAGGGGCGCTCCCCGGTGCGGCCGGTCTCCGCGCCCAAGGTGCTGCTGTTCGCCGCCGACCACGGCGTGGCGGCCCTCGGCGTCTCCCGGATGCCCGCCGAGGGCGGCACCGCCGCCCGGGTGCGGGCCGTGCTGGACGGCACCGCGCCGGTGGCCCGGCTGGCCGCCCGCTACGGCGCCGAGGTACGGGTCGTCGACGTCGCGGTGGACTCCGACCCGGCCGACTTCCCGGACGACGTGGTGGCGCACCGGATCCGGCGCGGCTCCGGACGGATCGACGTCGAGGACGCGCTCACCCCGGAGGAGACCGCCCGGGCCTTCCGGGCCGGTATGGCCGTCGCCGACGAGGAGGCCGACGCCGGCACCGACCTGGTGCTGCTCGGCGACCTCGGGGTCGGCTCCACCACGGTGGCCGGCGTCCTGGTCGGCGCGCTGTGCGGCACGGACGCGGCGGCCGTCACCGGGCGCGGCTCGGGGATCGACGACCGGGTGTGGATGGTCAAGTGCGCCACCATCCGGGACTCGCTGCGCCGGGCCCGACCGGTGCTCGGCGACCAGCTGGCACTGCTCGGCACCACCGGCGGGGCCGACTTCGCGGCGATCACCGGTTTCCTGCTGCAGGCGGCCGTCCGACGGCTGCCGGTGGTCCTGGACGGCGTGGTCGCGGCGGCCTGCGCCCTGGTCGCGCAGCGGATCGCCTTCCGGGCCCCGGAGTGGTGGCGGGCCGGGCAGTCCAGCGGCGAGCCGGCCCAGGCGAAGGCCTACGACCGGCTGACCCTGACGCCGCTGCAGGACCAGGGGATCACCATGGGCGAGGGCGTCGGCGCCTTGCTGGCGCTGCCGCTGCTGCAGGCGGCGGGCGACGCGCTCGCGGACGAGGCGCCGACGCCGTACGTGCCGGCGGCGCCGAAGGAGCAGCCGAGGCTGCCCTCGGCGGCGGACCTGCTGCGGAAGCTGTAGGCCGGCCGGAGCGGGCCACGGCGGTCGGCGGCCGGAGCGGCCTGCGGTTCGGCTCCGGCCCCCGGCCGTCCGCCCCACGCTCTCCCCGCGCCCCTGGTGGGGCGCGGGGATTCCGGGGTGTGCGGCGCGGTTGCAACACGGTTGAGGAGTGAGGGCGATGGCGGACCCGGGCGATCGGGCCACGTGGGGGGACGGGCTGCGGTTCGGGTTCGGCACCCTGTCCGTGCTGCGGGTACGGGTCCGCCGGTGGGACCGGGCAGCCGGGTCGCGGGCGATGGTGAGCGCTCCGGCGGTCGGCCTCGCGCTGGGGGCCGCGGCGGCCGGCGCGGGGGCACTGGTGGCCTGGCGGGCCGGCGGCCCGCTCGGGGCGGTGACGGCGGTGGGGGTGCTCGCCGGGCTGACCCGGGGACTGCACCTGGACGGCCTGGCGGACGTCGCCGACGGCCTGGGCAGCGGGAAACCGGCCGAGGACGCGCTGCGCATCATGAAGCAGTCCGACATCGGCCCCTTCGGCGTCCTCACCCTCGTGCTCGTGCTGTCGGCCCAGATCGCCGCGCTGGCCGGGCAGTTCGGGCACTCGACGCTGCGCGGCGCACTCGCGGTGCTCGCCGCGGCGACGGCCGCCCGGTGCGCGCTCGCCTGGGGCTGCCTGCGGTCGGTGCCGGCCGCGCGGCCGGGCGGCCTGGGCGCTATGGTCGCGGGCACCGTGACACCGGTCGGGGCGGCCGCCGGGACGCTCGGTTCTGCACTCGCCCTGGCCGCGCTCGGGCTGTTCGACGGATGGTCAGTCCTTCGCCTGCCACTGGCCCTTGTGGTCGGCGCGGGCTGCGCCCGGCTGCTGCTGGGGCGGTGCGTCCGACGCTTCGGCGGAATCACCGGGGACGTGCTCGGGGCGATGGCGGAGACCGCCGCGACCGGCACGCTGTTCGCCTTGGCGTTGCTCGGCTGATACCGGACGGCGCGTGATCCCACCATGCGGACTACCATGCGTGAAGCACCGCAGCCCTGCACCGTGGCAGGTCCTGCCCGCCCGGCGCGTACCGAGGAGCCGGGGCCTCTGGTGTGCGCGCCCGCTCCGGCGGGTGCCCGCAGCCAGGGGGCCCGGACCCGCAGGGCCGCCGGCGGACGGCCTGTGACGGCGGGCTGCGCCGGTGCGGCAGCCTCGCCGCGACCGGCCGTGGACCGCGAAAGAACAGGACGCATTACGTGACTGCATTGTCTGTGAGCACCTCCTCCGCCGCCTCGCTGCGCGCGGATGCCCTGGTGGTCGGTGTCGCGAAGGGCCCGAAGGGCATCGTGCTGGCCCCCGGCGCCGAGGCCGTGAACGAGGCGTTCGAGGGCAAGCTGGCCGACGTCCTCAGCACCCTGGGCGCGACCGGCGCCGAGGGCGAGGCCGTGAAGGTCCCCTCCCCCGCCGGCCTGAAGGCCGCGCTCGTCCTCGCGGTCGGCCTCGGCGAGGCCGGCGAGGAGGGCTACGGCCTGGAGACGCTGCGCCGCGCCGCCGGTGTCGCCGCCCGCACCCTGGCCGGTGCGAAGAAGGCCGCGCTGGTCCTGCCGGCCGAGGCCGTGGAGGAGGTCGAGGCGGTCGCGCTGGGCGGCCTGCTCGGCTCGTACGCCTTCGGCGCGTACAAGGGCAACGGCAACGGCAAGGAGCCGGTCGGCGAGCTGGTCGTGCTGGCCCCGCGCAAGGGCAGCAAGGACGCCAAGGCCGCCGTGGAGCGGGCCGCCGCCATCGGCGAGGAGATGAACCGCGCCCGCGACCTGGTCAACACCGCGCCGAACGACCTGAACCCGAAGAGCTTCGCCGCGATCGCCCAGGCGGCCGGCAAGGAGCACGGCCTCAAGGTCGAGGTGCTCGACGAGAAGGCGCTGACCAAGGGCGGCTTCGGCGGCCTGCTGGGCGTCGGCAACGGCTCGGAGAACCCGCCGCGCCTGGTGAAGGTGGCCTACACCCACCCGAAGGCCAAGGCCACCCTGGCGTTCGTCGGCAAGGGCATCACCTACGACTCGGGCGGCATCTCGCTGAAGCCGGCCGGCCACAACGAGACCATGAAGTGCGACATGGCCGGCGCCGCCGCCGTGTTCGCCGCCGTGGTGGCCGCCAAGCGCCTGGGCCTCGCCGTCAACGTGACCGGCTGGCTGGCGCTGGCCGAGAACATGCCGTCCGGCTCCGCCACGCGCCCGGGCGACGTGCTGCGCATGTACGGCGGCAAGACCGTCGAGGTGCTGAACACCGACGCCGAGGGCCGCCTGGTGCTGGCCGACGCGATCGTGCGCGCCGGCGAGGAGAACCCGGACGTCATCGTCGACGTGGCCACCCTGACCGGCGCCATGGTGCTGGCCCTGGGCAACCGCACCTTCGGCGTGATGTCCAACAGCGACGAGCTGCGCGAGGACCTGCACGCCCTCGCGGGCGAGGTGGGCGAGCAGTCCTGGCCGATGCCGCTGCCGGCGGACCTGCGCAAGGGCATGACCGAGTCGACCATCGCGGACCTGGCCAACATGGGCGAGCGGATGGGCGGCGGCCTGGTGGCCGGCCTGTTCCTGAAGGAGTTCGTGGCCGAGGGCATCGACTGGGCGCACCTGGACATCGCCGGTCCGGCGTTCCACGAGGGCGCGCCGTTCGGGTACACCCCGAAGGGCGGTACCGCGAGCGCGGTGCGCACCCTGGTCCGCTTCGCCGAGCGGACGGCGAACGGCAAGGCCTGATCCGGCACCCGCCGCGACGGGGCCCGGCGCGTGTGCGCCGGGCCCCGTCGGCGTTGCCGCCCCGTTACCTGCGAGTAGGCCGGGGCGGCATGGTGCACCCGTGTTCGCTGCGGGCGAAACTTTGTTCCACACTGCGGAAGAGTGTGCGGCGGATGGCACGGAAGACGCCCGTCCGGCGGCTGTCAACACCCTCCTGAGCTGCGATGATGCCCTTCCGTCGGGGGCATTCCCGCCCCGGCGACCGCTCGGCGGTCCACCCCCGGGGTGGACCCGGACATCAGCCACCACGAACAAGTGCGAAGATGTATTTCCGGCACGACTGGGCGCCCCACAAAGGCTTCCGACCCACCGGACCGCGACCGGCCCGGCGACCCACCCCATGCATGGAGGACGTGACGTGGCGAACGACGCCAGCACCGTTTTCGACGTAGTCATTCTCGGAGGCGGAAGCGGCGGTTACGCCGCGGCGCTCCGCGCCGCCCAGCTGGGCCTGAGCGTCGCCCTGGTCGAGAAGGGTGAGCTCGGCGGCACCTGCCTGCACCGCGGCTGCATCCCGACCAAGGCGCTGCTGCACGCCGCGGAGATCGCGGACGAGACGAAGGAGGCCGCCGAGTTCGGCGTCCTGGCCACCTTCCAGGGCATCGACATCAACGGCGTCCACAAGTACAAGGACGACGTCATCGCCGGCCTGTACAAGGGCCTGCAGGGCCTCGTGGCGTCCCGCAAGGTGACCTTCGTCCAGGGCGAGGGCAAGCTCTCCTCGCAGACCTCGGTGGACGTCAACGGCCAGCGCATCGAAGGCCGGCACATCGTCCTGGCCACCGGTTCCGTGCCGCGCTCGATCCCGGGCCTGGAGATCGACGGCAACCGCGTGATCTCCTCCGACCACGCCCTCAAGCTCGACCGCATCCCGAAGTCGGCCGTCATCCTCGGCGGCGGCGTCATCGGCGTCGAGTTCGCCTCCGTCTGGAAGTCCTTCGGCGTCGAGGTGACCATCGTCGAGGCGCTGCCGCACCTCGTCCCGCTGGAGGACGAGAACTCCTCCAAGCTGCTGGAGCGCGCGTTCCGCAAGCGCGGCATCAAGTTCGAGCTGAAGGCCCGCTTCTCCGGCGTCGAGTACACCGAGTCCGGTGTCCGCGTCTCCACCGAGAACGGCAAGCAGATCGACGCCGACCTGCTGCTCGTCGCCATCGGCCGCGGCCCGGTCTCGTCCGGTCTCGGCTACGAGGAGAACGGCGTCGCGATGGACCGCGGCTACGTCCTGGTCGACGAGTACATGCGCACCAACGTGCCCACCATCTCCGCCGTCGGCGACCTCGCCCCGACCCTCCAGCTGGCCCACGTCGGCTTCGCCGAGGGCATCCTGGTCGCCGAGCGCCTGGCCGGCCTCAAGCCGGTGCCGATCGACTACGACGGCGTCCCGCGCGTGACCTACTCCAACCCCGAGGTGGCCTCCGTCGGCATCTCCGAGGCCAAGGCCGTCGAGCTGTACGGCAAGGAGAAGGTCGTCACCCTCAAGTACAACCTGGCCGGCAACGGCAAGAGCAAGATCCTGAAGACCGCCGGCGAGATCAAGCTCGTCCAGGTCAAGGACGGCGCCGTGGTCGGTGTCCACATGGTCGGCGCCCGCATGGGCGAGCAGGTCGGAGAGGCCCAGCTGATCTACAACTGGGAGGCCCTGCCGGCCGAGGTCGCGCAGCTCATCCACGCGCACCCGACCCAGTCCGAGGCCCTGGGCGAGGCGCACCTGGCGCTGGCCGGCAAGCCGCTGCACGCGCACGACTGATCGCGCCCCACCCCCCTTTTCCGGTACTTCCCGTACGCAAGTACTTCCGTACGCAAGACGTGATAGGAGTCGCTGAAACCATGGCGGTCTCAGTAACACTGCCCGCGCTGGGCGAGAGCGTTTCCGAGGGCACCGTCACCCGCTGGCTGAAGGCCGAGGGTGAGCGTGTCGAGGTCGACGAGCCGCTGCTCGAGGTGTCGACCGACAAGGTCGACACCGAGATCCCGGCTCCGGTCTCCGGCATCCTCTCCTCGATCAAGGTCGCCGAGGACGAGACCGTCGAGGTCGGCGCCGAGCTGGCGATCATCGACGACGGCTCCGGCGCGCCGGCTGCCGCCGCTGCCCCGGCTGCCGAGGCCGCGCCCGCCGCCGCCCCGGCCGCCGAGGCCCCGGCCCCGCAGGCCCCGGCCGCTCCGGCCGCTCCGGCTGCCCCGGCTGCTCCGGCCGGCGACGCCACCCCGGTGCTGCTGCCCGCCCTGGGCGAGTCCGTGACCGAGGGCACCGTCACCCGCTGGCTGAAGGCCGAGGGTGAGACGGTCGAGGTCGACGAGCCGCTGCTCGAGGTCTCCACCGACAAGGTCGACACCGAGATCCCGTCGCCCGTCGCCGGCACCGTGGTGAAGATCCTGGTCGGCGAGGACGAGACCGCCGAGGTCGGCGCCCAGCTCGCGCTGATCGGCGCCGCGGGTGCGGTCGCCGCTGCTCCGGCTCCGGCTGCCGCTCCGGCCCCGGCCGCTGCTGCTGCCCCCGCCCCGGCTGCCCCGGCTCCGGCCCCCGCGCCGGCCGCTCCGGCTCCGGCTCCGGCCGCTGCTGCTGCCCCGGCTCCGGCCGCTCCGGCTCCGGTTGCCGCCCCGGCCCCGGCTGCCCCGGCTCCGGCCGCTGCCCCGGCTCCGGCCGCCGCTGCTCCGGCTGCCCCGGCAGCCGACAACGGTGACGCCTACGTCACCCCGCTGGTGCGCAAGCTCGCCGCCGAGCACGGCGTCGCGCTGACCTCCGTCGCCGGCACCGGCGTCGGCGGCCGCATCCGCAAGCAGGACGTCATCGCCGCCGCGGAGGCCGCCAAGGCCGCTCCGGCCCCCGCCGCCGCTGCCGCCCCGGCCGCCGCGCCGAAGGCCGCCGCCGCGCCGTCCGCCCTGCGCGGCCAGACGGTCAAGATGAGCCGCATGCGCAAGGTCATCGGCGACAACATGCTGAAGGCCCTGCACGAGCAGGCCCAGCTGACCAGCGTGGTCGAGGTCGACGTCACCAAGATCATGTCGCTGCGCGCCAAGGCCAAGGACTCCTTCCTCGCCCGCGAGGGCGTGAAGCTGTCCCCGATGCCGTTCTTCGTCAAGGCCGCCGCCCAGGCGCTGAAGGCCCACGCGGTCATCAACGCCCGGATCAACGAGGCCGAGGGCACCGTCACCTACTTCGACACCGAGAACATCGGTATCGCGGTGGACTCGGAGAAGGGTCTGATGACCCCGGTCATCAAGGGTGCGGGCGACCTCAACATCGCCGGCATCTCGAAGAAGACCGCCGAGCTGGCCGCCAAGGTCCGCGACAGCAAGATCACCCCGGACGAGCTGTCCGGTGCCAGCTTCACCATCAGCAACACCGGCTCGCGCGGTGCGCTGTTCGACACCGTGATCGTGCCGCCGAACCAGGTCGCCATCCTGGGCATCGGCGCCACCGTCAAGCGCCCGGTGGTCATCGAGGCCGACGGCGGCACCGCCATCGGCATCCGCGACATGACCTACCTGTCGCTCTCCTACGACCACCGCCTGGTGGACGGCGCCGACGCCGCCCGCTACCTGGTCGCGGTCAAGGAGATCCTGGAGGCCGGCGAGTTCGAGGTCGAGCTCGGCCTCTGACCCCTCCACGGTCCCGCCGGAACCCCGCCCCGTCCCCGGACGGCGCGGGGTTCCGCCGTTCCGGTCGCGCGCCGCACCGGGTCATGGCATGCGCGGACGCGGACGAACGGGGATGCTGGAGCGGTGATGGACGAGACCGACTTCTGGCAGATCATCGACGACACCCGGGACGCCGCCGACGGCGACCCCGACGAGCAGGCCGACCGGCTGGTGGAGCGGCTCGTCCTGCTCACCCCGGACGACGTGATCGACTTCGCCCGGCTGTTCGAAGCCCGGTTCCAGCGCGCCTACCGCTTCGACCTGTGGGGCGCGGCCTACCTGCTGCTGGACGGCGCTTCCGAGGACACCTTCGACTATTTCCGCTGCTGGTTGATCGCCCAGGGCCGAGAGGTCTTCGAGGGCGGGCTGGCCGAACCGGACGACCTGGCGGACCTGCTGCCCGAGTTCGACGAGGAGGAGGACGGCGAAGCCGAGGATGTCGGCTACGCGGCCGACGAGGCGTACGAGCGGCTGACCGGGCTGCCGCTGCCCGACGTCGGCGGGCGGCAGGCCGGACGGCCGTCCGGGGCGCCACTGGACTTCGACGACCCGGACGTGATGGCGAAGCGCTTCCCCAAACTCTGGGAGCGGTACGGGGACTGAGGCGGGATTCGCCGCCCCCTCGCGGGAGACGTGGGCCTCGGTCGAGGCGGCGGCTCCGGGAGTGGGCCGGGCCCCTCGGGCGGCGTTGCCGACCCGAGGGGCCCTCGGCTCAGGTGGAACTGCCGGAGGAGCTGTCCTGCTTGACCCCCGTGAGGATCTGGTCCAGCACGGAGGCGTCCGGCGCGGCCGGGTCGTCGTCCACGCCTCCCTCGAAGACCACGTAGCCGCCGCCCTTGGCCGGGACGGCCGCCAGGAGGATGTAGCCCTGGGTGCCGTCCGAGGTCTGGACGTGCCAGCGCGTGGCGTAGCCGAGCACGCCGGCGACGCTGACGTAGCCGGAGCCGGAGTCGGTGTGCGAGGTGATCCCGGTGAAGATCTTCCCGGCGTAGGTGGGCATCGCCGTGTCGGCGGCCGCCTTGGGGGTGGCGCCCTGGACGGTGTCCTTCTCGATCGAGAACTGGCCGCGGATGCAGGAGTTGCCGTCCGGGCAGGTGTAGTGGCCGCTGCCGAGGAAGACCGTCGAGTGCGCGGAGTCGGTCGCCGCGTCCCAGCCGTCGAAGACCGGGACGGTGATCGCGTGCTGCGGGTCCGGGACGGTGCTCTTGAGGACCGGCGCGGGCTTGGGCACCGACACGGTGGGGGAGGTGGTCGGCGGGGTCGGGCTCGGCGCGGGACCGTTGCTCTGGGTGACGGTGACCGTGGGGTCCGGGGTCGGGTCCGCCTTCGGGTCGCCGCCGCCGCTGAACATGATCCCGGCGATGATCCCGCCCACGGCCAGCACGCCGACCGAGATGCCGACGATCAACCCGGACCTGCTCTTGCCGGAACCCTGCGGCGGGTGGCCCGGCCCCGGGAAGCCGTAGCCCGCGCCGCCCTGGCCCGGGTAGGCGCTCTGGCCGGGGTAGCCGCCCTGGCCCTGGTACGCGTCCTGGGCCGGGTAGGCGCCTTGGGCCGGGTACGCGTCCTGGGCGGGGTAGCCGTAGCCGACCGCCGGGGGGCCCTCCTGGCCCGGGTAGCCGTAGGACGGGGCCTGGGGGCCGCCCGGGTAGCCGTAGCCGGGCGTCTGCTCGGACGGCGGCCAGGTCTGCGTCGGGGCGTCGGCGAGCCCGCCCGGGGCGCCGCCCTGGAGCGGCCGCACCTCGCTGGTCCAGGCGGTGCCGTCCCACCAGCGCTCGTGACCGGGGGTGCCGTCCGCACCCGGGACCGGGTACCACCCGGGAGGCGTCGAGTTGCTCACGGGCGTACGGTACCCGGCGTGGCGCCGGTCCAGACAGGTCGGGTGGGTCACGACTGCGCACCGCCTCGGGAGCGGCCGGCGGGCGCGCCGGTGGGGCTCAGTCGACCAGGCGGCGGGCCATCCAGATGTCGTCCACGTAGGTGCCGTCGATCAGGAACTCCTCGGCCAGCGAGCCCTCGACGACGAAGCCGCGGCTCTCGTAGAGGCGGCGGGCGGGGGCGTTCCAGCCGAGCACCCGAAGCGTCAACTTGCGGGCGCCCGCCGCCCGGGCCGTGGCGCAGGCCGCGTCGACCAGGCGGCGGCCGATGCCCCGGCCGCGGACCGTGTCGTCGACGGCGAGGCCCTGGATCTGGCGCACGTGCCGGTTGCTCGCCAACGGGGTGGCCGGGACCTGGCGGATGTAGCCGACGATCCGGCCGTCCAGGACGGCGAGCAGGAACTGCTCGGGGGTGCGGCGCTCGTCGAACACCCCGTCCTCCTCCGTGGGTTGCGGGGAGACGTCGGACAGGACGGACCAGGTGGTGCGGTTGAGGACGGCGAGTTCGCGCTCGTCCTCGGGCCGAGCCGGGCGGATGATCAGATCGTCGTCGAACATGCGCGTCATGCTAACGAGGCGCGTGCGACCGTGACGGGCCGTGGGGAACTGCGAGGATGGGCCCATGCGCATCGCTGTCACAGGCTCCACGGGTTTGATCGGTTCGGCGCTCGTCCGCTCCCTGCTGGCGGACGGCCATGAGGTGGTCCGGCTGGTCCGGCACCGGTCCAGGACGGGCCCCCAGCCCGACGGCACCACGGCGATCGGCTGGAACCCGCTGCTCGGCGAAGTCCAACGGGACGGCCTCGTCGGCGTCCAGGCGGTGGTGAACCTGGCCGGCGCCGGAGTCGGCGACCACCGCTGGACCGACGCCTACAAGCGGGAGATCCGGGAGAGCCGGGTCTACGGCACCGAGACGCTGGCCGTCGCACTGGCCGAACTCAAGGAACCGCCCCGGGTGTTCGTCAGCGCCTCCGCGGTCGGCTGGTACGGACAGACCGGCGACCGGGTGATCGACGAGGACTCCCCCGCCGGTGACGACTTCCTGGCCGAGGTCTGCCTGGAATGGGAAGCCGCCGCCAAACCGGCCGAACGGGCCGGGATCCGCGTCGTCCACCCCCGCACCGGGATGGTGCTGTCCGCGGCCGGCGGAGCGGGCGCCCGGCTCTTCCCGCTGTTCAAGCTGGGCCTGGGCGGGCGGCTCGGCGACGGGCAGCAGTACTGGAGCTTCATCTCGCTGCACGACGAGATCGCCGCGCTGCGCTTCCTGCTCGACCACGACGACCTCTCCGGCGCCTTCAACCTGACGGCACCGAACCCGGCGACCAACGCCGAACTGACCGCGGCGCTCGGGCGGGCGCTGAAGCGGCCGACGCCGTTCCCGGTACCGGAGCCGGTGCTCAAGGCGGTGCTCGGCGAGCTGGCGGTCGAGGTGGTCGGCAGCCACCGGGTGGTGCCGCGACGGCTGCTGGACGCGGGCTTCCGGTTCACGCACCCGGACGTGTACTCGGCGGCACTCGCGGCGCTGTGAGGCGTCGGCGGAGGCGGGGCGTCGGCGGGACGTCGGCGCGGGCGCGGCGTCGGCGGGACGTCGGCGGGGGCGGGGGCGGGGTGAGGCGCGCGCCGGGCCCGGGCGTCCTCCGAGGCCACCATCCGCCCTGGCCACGGGCATATGCCGGGCAGGGGGTCGGACGGGGCTCCGGGAGGGGGCGCACGGGAGCACACGGTGGGCGCGTCGCACGCCCCCGGTGACGGTACGCGCCCGCCGACCCCCGAACCCGCCGCCACAGCACACTGTCCGTGACCGCGCCCCCGCCGGGTGCCGCACAACCCCTCCCCGTCCTCGGATCTGGCCCGATCCGCTTGTCTGACGCTCACACTGACTGGGCATCACCCTCCTCGGACCGTGTCCCGGCACCCCGCTGCCTGCGTCGGCCGGAGCCCCGGGACCAGGGAGGGAGCACGCCAGTGCCCACGTACGACTTCACCCGCCGCGCTCGTCGGCCATCCGACCCGGACGTCGTCGTGGTCGGCGCCGGACTCGCGGGTCTGGCCGCCGCCCGCGCGCTCACCGGCCACGGACTAGCCGTTCAGGTCCTGGAGACCACCGAACGGATCGGCGGCCGGATGGCCACCCGCGAGCTGGACGGATTCCGGCTCGACGACGGCAGCCACCTGCTCAACACCGCCTTCCCCGAGCTGCGCCGCACGCTCGACCTCGACCGGCTCGACCTACGCCCGCTCGCGCCCGGCGTACTGGTGCACAGCGGCGGCCGCCGCTACCGCGCCGGGGACCCGCAGCTGACCGCCGCCCGGCAGGCCGCCACCCGGGCCCCGCTCGGCAGCCCGCTGGACAAGGCCCGGCTGGGCAACTGGCTCGGCCGGCTCGCCACCACCCCGGTCGGCCGGCTGCAGGCCCGGCCGGAGACCACCGCCGCCCGGGCGCTGACCGGCCACGGGCTCGCCCCGCGCACCGTCGACGGCTTCCTGCGCCCGCTGCTCAGCGCCCTGCTCGGCGATCCCGCGCTCGGCACCAGCAGCCGGATCGCCGACCTGGTGCTGCGCTCGTACGCCCGCGGGAGGCTCTGCCTGCCCGCCGCCGGGATCGCGGCCGTGCCGGCCCAGCTGGCCGCCGCCCTGCCCGTCGGCACCGTCCGCACCGGAGTGCAGGTCACCTCGATCGCCGCGGACGGCGTGGAGACCCTCGCCCACGGGCGGATCGGCGCCCAGGCCGTCGTCATCGCCACCGACGCCCGCTCGGCCGCCGAACTGCTGCCCGGGCTCCGACTGCCGGCCTTCCACCCCGTCACGACCTTCTACCACGCGGCCGACCGGGCCCCGCTGGCCGAGGCCGTCCTGCTGCTCGACGGCGAACGCCCCGACGGGCACCCACCGCTGGTCTCGCACTCACTGGTGCTCAGTGAGCTGCACCCGTCCTACGCTCCGCCCGGCCAGGCGCTGATCGCCACCACCGTGCTCGGGCGGCGGGCCTTCGACGCGGGCGGCCCGGCCGGGCTGGAACCGGCCGTCCGGGCCCGGCTCGCCGGGCTGTACGGCACCGCGACGACGGGCTGGCAGTTCCTCAGCGTCCGACACGTCCCGGACGCGCTGCCCGCCATGCCGCCGCCGCACAACCCCCGGCGCCCGGTGC
This sequence comes from Streptomyces sp. NRRL S-350, assembly GCF_000719705.1. Classification (GTDB taxonomy): domain Bacteria; phylum Actinomycetota; class Actinomycetes; order Streptomycetales; family Streptomycetaceae; genus Kitasatospora. The sequence continues at coordinate 152,145 of NZ_JOHO01000020.1, forward strand.
GGCTGCTGGCCGGGCTGTACGTCGCCGGGGATCACCGGGACACCAGTACGGTGCAGGGCGCGCTGGTCTCCGGGCGGCGGGCGGCGCAGGCGGTGCTGCGCGACCTCGGCGTCCCGGCCGACGCGCGGGAGGCGGAGGCGGCGGCCTGAGGCCGGCCCGGGGCGGCTCTCGGCAGTCCTGCCCCGCGGCCGGTCCTGCCGCCGGTCCTGACCCGCGGCGGGTCCTGACGCCCTGGCCTGACGCCCTGTCCTGACGTTCTGTCCTGGCACCCGGCCAGGACACGCGTGACGTGAGACGCCGGCGGAGATCGGTGTCGGCAAGCTGCGCGGCGGCCCGCCGGACGGGCGGGCACCGCGTGGCTGCTCGCTGGTCGCGGCCCTCGGCACGGGCGCACTCGTCCAGCCGGCCCCGCCGGCCGGCGCCTCGCCGGGCTCCCGCTCACCACCACCGTGCTCGTCCGGTGTGCCGTCGCCGCCCCGATCGATCAGATCACCCCCGCCTGGCGTGCCGTCTCCTCGAACGCGCGGGCCACCGGGCTGCCCCGGTACGGGGTGAGGCGGCGGTGGAAGTCCCGGACGTACTCCAGGGAGCGGGCCGAGCGCATCTCCCCCGCCGCCCGCAGCGCGTCGGTGGCCATGGTGCAGGCCTCGTCGAGGTCTCCCATGCCGAGCCGGGCGGTGGCCAGCACCAGCCGGCAGAAGATCCGGCTGCGCGCGTAGGCGGGCGAGCGGAGCCGCAGCGACTTCTCGGCGTGCTGCGCGGAGGTGCGCCACTGCTGGAGGTCGCGGTAGCAGTGGGCGAACTCGTCGGAGAGCTGTGCCTCGTCGAAGTACCGCGCCCAGGCGGGCAGTTCATCGCCGGTGCGGGCGGCGGCCAGGGCCCGTTCGGCGCGTACCAGGGCGGTGGTGCAGGAGCGGACGTCGCCCAGCAGCCCGTGCCCGCGGGCCTCGGCGGCGTGCATCAGCGACTGCACGACCGGCGGCACGGCGGTGCCCACGCCCTGCTGGGCGACCCGGGCGAGCTGGACCGCCTCCCGGCCGTGGCCGAGGTGGACGGCCTGCTGGCTCATCGTCACCAGGACGTAGCCGCCGAGCGCGCGGTCCCCCGCGGCCTGGGACAGGCGCAGCGCCTGGACGAAGTAGCGCTGGGCGAGTCCGTGGGCGGCGATGTCGAAGGAAGTCCAGCCGGCCAGTCGGGTCAGGTCGGCGACAGCGCCGAACAGCGCTCGGCCGATCTGCTCGCCGTAGCGGCCGCGCAGCATCGGCTCGGCCTCGCTCTCCAGGTAGCGGACCAGTGCCTGCCGGGCGTGGCCGCCGCCGTACGCGTGGTCGAGTGCGCGGAAGAGGTCGCCGACGGCTCGGATGGCGGCGATGTCGCCGCGGCCGACCCGCAGGGCGGGGCGGGCCTCCCGGGCCGGGTCGGTGTACGGCGGTTCGACGGCGACCGGCGGGCGGCGGCTCTGGGTGGGCACCCGGCCGATGGCGGGGGCGGTGCCGGTCGTCCCGGCCGTGCTGCGCGCGGCCGTGCCGGGCAGGCCGGGGGCGCCGACGGCCTGGCCGCGCGCCGAGCCCGCGGGCGGCCCGCCGGGCACGTTCTGCGGGGGCGCGCCGGTGATGGCCGTGGAGGTCGAGGAGGCGGTCGGCGGTCCGGTGGCGGCGTCCGGGCGGCCCAGGGTGGAACCGTCCCGGGCGACCCGCTCGTCGGTGCGGCCGATCAGCCAGTCCCGACTGGGGACGACCAGGCCGGCCGGGGTGAAGGCGATCCGGCGCAGCTCGGACTGCGGGCCGTTGTCCTTGCGCCACATGCTCGCCACGATGTCCACCGCCTCCTGCGGGGTCTCGGCGAACTCCAGGCCGGCGTAGACCGGGGCGCAGGCGTCCAGGCCGAGGTCCTGGGCGGTGAGGCGGCGGCCGAGGCGGCGGGTGAAGACCTCGGCGATCAGGGCCGGGGTGGCGCCGCGGGGCTGCTGGCCGCGCAGCCAGCGGGTGACCGACGTCTTGTCGTAGCGCAGGTCGAGGCCGTGTTCCAGGCCGAGCTGGTCGACCCGGCGGGCCAGGCCGGCGTGCGAGAAGCCGGCCTCCTCGATCAGGGCGGCGAGCTGGCCGTTCTGCGGGGCCGGGCCCGAGTGGCCGGCGCTCCGTGCGGGCGCGGGGGTGACGGGGGCCCCGTGCCGGTCGGGTGTGGCCTGCGCGGACAGCCGCGGTTCCTCGGCCGTCGCGTCGGCCGTCGCGTCGGCGGTCAGCGTCTCGGCGGTCAGCGTGTCGCCGGTCGGGGCGTCGGGGACCAGGGCGTCGGGGGCGTCCGGAAGGGTCCGGCCGACCGGACCTCGGTGCTGGCCGAGCGGGTCGAGCGGTCCGTACGCCGGGCTGTCGGTTGCAGGCCGTTGGGGCATGTCTGTCAACACCTCTCGGACGTCGCACCGGGCTCTACCAGCACTTCGGCTGCCTGGGGCGGCGCCCCCTGTCGGGAATCGGCGTGAATGTAGCGAGCATTCGGGCGCTATGGGTGGATCTGACCGAGCAATCCTCCGAACGGGTGAAGCATCCGCGCCCATTGTGGGGAAGCGCGGTCACCTGCGGTTTGGCCTTCCGCGGTCGAACCGCCGATCGAGCCTCGTAGTGGTTGCCGCCACGGCTCCCGGCGGCACTGTGGTGGGCGCCCACATGGGAGCCGGGGCGGCGGGTTCCTACCGTTCTCGGCCATGGACACCACTACAGCCCGCCCGCTCGACGGCCGCACGGCCCTGGTCACCGGGGCGGCCTCGGGCATCGGCCGGGCCTGTGCCGAGGCCTTCGCCGGGGCCGGCGCCCGGGTCTACGTCGTCGACCTCGCGGCCGGTCCGGCCGAGGAGGTCGCCGAGCGGATCGGCGGCCACTCGATCGTCACCGACCTCTCCGACCCCGGAGCCGTGGACGCCCTGCCGGACGACGCCGACATCGTGGTCAACAACGCCGGGCTCCAGCACATCGCGCCGGTGCACGAGTTCCCGCCCGAGCGCTTCACGCTCATCCAACGCGTGATGGTGGAGGCGCCGTTCCGCATCCTGCGCCGGACCCTGCCGCGGATGTACGAGCGGGAGTGGGGGCGGATCGTCAACGTCTCCTCCGTCCACGGCCTGCGGGCCAGCGCCTTCAAGGCCGCGTACGTCACCGCGAAGCACGCCCTGGAGGGCCTGAGCAAGACCGTCGCCCTGGAGGGCGCGCCGCACGGCGTCACCAGCAACTGCATCAACCCCGGGTACGTCCGGACACCCCTGGTGGAGAAGCAGATCGCGGCCCAGGCGCTCGCCCACGGCATTCCCGAGGACGAGGTGGTGGAGCGGATCATGCTCGACCGCACCGCCGTGAAGCGCCTCGTCGAGCCCGAGGAGGTCGCCCAACTCGCCCTCTGGCTCTGCTCCCCCGCCGCCTCCTGCATCACCGGCGCCAGTCTGCCCGTCGACGGCGGCTGGACGGCCCACTGACCGCCGACACCGTGGCGCAGGCCGCCATGCGCATCTCGAACAGTGTGTGTTCCGCCCACATAGGCCTCCGCCCAGCGGATTCCTACCTTGTGGCGACATCGTCTCCCCCCGGCCCTGGAAGTGGTGGCACATGAACGCCCCGGCAAGCGGCGCGGCTACGCGCAGTTCACTCCCGAGAGTGGTGGCTGCCAGCCTGATCGGCACGACCATCGAGTGGTACGACTACTTCTTGTACGGAACGGCGGCGGCGCTGGTCTTCGGCAAGCTGTTCTTCCCCCACAGCGATCCGCTGACCGGGACGCTGCTGTCGTTCCTGACCTACGCGATCGGGTTCGCGGCGCGGCCGCTCGGCGCCCTGGTGTTCGGGCACTTCGGCGACCGGGTGGGGCGAAAGCGGCTGCTGGTGGTGAGCCTGCTGCTGATGGGCGGGTCGACCACGGCGATCGGGCTGCTGCCGACGTACGACTCGGTCGGGGTCGCGGCGCCGGTGCTGCTGACGGTACTGAGGCTGGTGCAGGGCTTCGCGCTCGGCGGCGAGTGGGGCGGTGCCGTGCTGCTGGTGTCGGAGCACGGGGACCAGCGGCGGCGCGGGTTCTGGGCGTCCTGGCCGCAGGGCGGGGCGCCGGCCGGGAATCTGCTGGCGGCGGGGGTGCTGTCGCTGATGACGTCGGTGCAGTCGGACTCGGCGTTCCTGGCGTGGGGCTGGCGGGTGCCGTTCCTGCTGTCGGCGGTGCTGGTCGCGGTCGGGATGTGGATCCGGCTGGCGGTGGACGAGTCGCCGCTGTTCCGGGCCGCGCTGGCGGCCCGGCAGAAGCGATCGACCGTCGAACAGCCGCCGCTGGTCAGTGTGTTCCGGAACCACTGGCGGGAGGTGCTGGTGGCCATGGGGGCGCGGATGGCGGAGAACATCTCGTACTACGTGATGACGACGTTTGTGCTGACGTACGCCGTCACCCACGCCCACTTCACCAAGCAGAGCGCGCTGAACGCCGTACTGATCGCCTCCGCGGTCCAGTTCGCGCTGATCCCGCTGTTCGGCGCGCTGTCCGACCGGGTCGGGCGCAAGCCGGTGTACCTGGTGGGCGCGGTCGGCGTCGGCGTCTGGGCGTTCGTCTTCTTCGGGATGGTGGACACCCGGTCGTTCGGGTCGCTGGTCCTCGCGGTGACCGTCGGGCTGGTCTTCCACAGCGCGATGTACGCACCCCAGGCGGCCTTCTTCTCCGAGCTGTTCGCCACCCGGATGCGCTACTCGGGCGCCTCGATCGGGGCGCAGTTCTCCTCGGTGGCGGCCGGCGCCCCGGCGCCGCTGATCGCCACCGCACTGCTCAAGGACTACGGCAGCGCCACCCCGATCTCGGTGTACGTCGCCACCGCGGCAGCGATCACCGTCCTGGCGGTGCTCTGCGGACGGGAGACCCGCGGACAGGACCTCGCCGAAGTCGACGGACAGCAGGGCCCGGAGGGCCAGTCGGCGGACGCCGCCGCGGCCGGAAAGCCCGCCGTCGCCTGAGGCCGGTGCCCGAGACCGAGCCGCTACGATCGCGATTCCTCGGAACCGACGGACCGACGCCGATTGGCGGCACGCACCATGAACCACCCGCACGAAGGCGCCGCTCCGGCGCTGCGGCGGCTGCTCGACCTGCTCGCCTCGGGCGCCGCCACCGAGGACTTCGCCGACGTGCTGGCCGACGCCCGCCACCGCGGGGCGCCGGCCGCCGTCCTCGCCGAGATCGACGACGCCACCTGGCAGGCCCTGCGGGTCCACCGGACCCTGCGTCAACACCGCCGCCGGGAAGCCGAGTTGACCGCCCTCTTCGACACGGCCGGAGACCTCGCCGCCTCCCGCGACCTGGACACCGTGCTCCAGTCGATCGTCCGCCGGGCCCGGATGCTGCTCGGAACCGACACCGCGTACCTGACCCTGCCCGACGAGGCCGCCGGCGACACCTACATGCGGGTCACCGACGGCTCGGTCTCCGTGCTGTTCCAGACCCTGCGGCTCAGCCTCGGCGACGGCCTCGGCGGCCTCGTCGCGCAGACCGCCCGCCCGTACGCCACCCCCGACTACCGCGCCGACGAACGCTTCCGCCACACCGCCGCCATCGACGCGGGCGTGCTGGACGAAGGCCTGGTGGCGATCATCGGGGTGCCGCTGCTGCTCGGCGGCCGGGTCATCGGGGTCCTGTTCGCCGCCGACCGCTCGCCGCGCGCGTTCTCCCCCGACGAGGTCGCGCTCCTGTGCACGCTGGCCGCACACGCCGCGATCGCCCTCGACACCGCCAAGTCACTGGCCGACACCCGGGCCGCGCTCGCCGAACTCAACGCGGCCAACGAGCTGGTCCGGGCCCACTCCGCCGCCGTCCAACGCGCCGAGCAGGCACACGACCGGCTCACCGACCTGGTCCTGCGCGGCGCCGAGGTGCCGGACGTCGCCGCCGCCGTCGCCGCGCTGCTGGGCGGCGAGATAGCGGTCCTGGACGCCGACGGCGAACCCCTCGCCGGACGGCCCGCACCCGCCGCCGAGCTGGCCGCAGCCGTCGCCGCCTCCCGCACCGAAGGCCGGTCCGTCCGGCACGGCGACCTCTGGGTCTGCGCGGTGCTGGCCGGACACGACGCGCTGGGCACCCTGGTGCTGCGCGGACGGCCCGGCCTCGACGACGCCGACCGGCGGCTGTTCGAGCGCGCCGGCGTGGTCACCGCGCTGCTCCTGCTGCTGCGCCGCTCGGTGGCCGAGACGGAGAACAGGGTCCGCGGCGAACTGCTCACCGACCTGCTGACCGCCCCCGAGCGCGACCCCGCCGGACTCACCGCGCGCGGCCGCAGGCTCGGCGTCGACCTCGCCCGGCCCCACCTGGTGCTGGTCGCGGAGCCGGCCGGCCGGGCCGGCGACGACCCCGGCACCGACCGGGGGCGGCTGGCGGGCGCGGCCCGGCGGTACCTGTTCGGATCCCGGGGCGTCAGCGCCGAACACGGCGAGGCGGTGGTGCTGCTGGTGCCGGACTCCGATGACCCCAAGGAGCCCGAGGACCCCGAGGCGACGGCCCGGCAGGCCGCCGAACGGCTGGCCCGGCTGGCCGGGTTCCCGGTCACCGTCGGCGCCGGCCGCTCCTGCGCCGGGCCGCCCGCGCTGGCCGCCTCCTACGCCGAGGGCCTGCGCTGCGCCCGCGCCCTGCGGGTGCTCGGCCGCGCCGGAGAGGGCGCCTCGGCCCGCGCGCTCGGCTTCCTCGGCGTGCTGCTCGGCGACGGCCACGACGTGGACGGCTTCGTCGGCGCGACCCTCGGCCCGCTGCTGGCGTACGACGCCCGGCGCGGCACCGAGCTGGTCCGCACCCTGCGCGCCTACTTCGACTGCGGCGGCAGCCTCACCCGGGCCAAGGACGAGCTGCACGTCCACGTGAACACGGTCGTCCAGCGGCTGGACCGGGTGGAGGCCCTGCTCGGGCCCGACTGGAACCACCCCGACCGGTCACTGGAACTGCGGCTCGCCCTGCGGCTGCAGTTGCTCGCGGGCGGCTGACCACTCCGATCCGGCCGGGGCGTACAGTGGCGAGGTTGGTCTCGAACGCCCGGCAAGGAGCGCGAAACGGTGAGCGAGAACGTTCGGTTCGTCCACATGGGCATAGGCGAGCGCCAGGTCCCGTACCAGGAGGCGTGGGAGGAGCAGCAGCGGCTGCACGCCCTGCGCGTCGCGGACGAGATCCCCGACACCGTGCTGCTGCTGGAGCACCAGTCCGTGTACACCATGGGCAAGCGCACCAACCCCGCCGACCTCCCGCTGGACGGCACCCCCGTCGTCGAGGTCAACCGGGGCGGCGAGATCACCTGGCACGGACCCGGCCAGCTGGTCGGCTACCCGATCGTCAAGCTGCCCGACCCGATCGACGTCATCGCCTACGTCCGCCGGCTGGAGGAGGCGCTGATCCGCGCCGCCGCCGGGTTCGGCGTCGGGACCGCCCGGGTCGAGGGCCGCAGCGGGGTCTGGGTGCTCGGCGAGTCCATCCCGGACGCCGTGGTCGACCCCGCCCAGGTGGTGGACATCGGCAGGCTGACCCTGCGGATGGGCCTGCCCCTCGGCATCGATCCGCGACTGGCCGGGCCCGAGTACGCCCCCTCCAACGCCGGGCAGCGCGGCGACGACCGCAAGCTCGCCGCGATCGGCGTGCGGGTCGCCCGCGGGGTCACCATGCACGGCTTCGCGCTCAACTGCGACCCCGACATGACCTGGTTCGACAAGATCGTGCCGTGCGGCATCCGGGACGCGGGCGTGGCCTCGCTCTCCGGCGAGCTGAAGCGCGAACTGTCCGTCGCCGAGGCGACGCCGGCGGTCGAACGGCACCTGGCGGAGGTCTTCGCCGAGCTGCCCGAGCCGGCGCTCAGCCGCTGACCCGGCCGGCGGCTGACCCGGCCGGCGTCCGAACTCGGCCGGTGCTTGGACCGCCTGGCGTTCCAGCGGGCGGCAGTCGGAGCCGGACTCCCCTCGAGTACTGGGAATCTACTGACCGGTAGCCGTGTTGCCCTGCGATTGCAGGGCGGCAGGCCCGGCGAAGGCCGTACAACCACAGGCGTACCCTGGGGGTACCCCGTCTAGTTCTAGGAGTCGCACGTGTCCGCTGTCGCGCCCGACGGCAGGAAGCTGCTCCGCCTGGAGGTCCGCAACAGCGAGACCCCCATCGAGCGGAAGCCCGAGTGGATCAAGACCCGCGCGAAGATGGGCCCGGAGTACAACGCCCTCCACTCGCTGGTGAAGAAGGAGGGGCTGCACACGGTCTGCCAGGAGGCCGGCTGCCCCAACATCTTCGAGTGCTGGGAGGACCGCGAGGCGACCTTCCTCATCGGCGGTGACCAGTGCACCCGCCGGTGCGACTTCTGCCAGATCGACACCGGCAAGCCCGCCGAGTTCGACCGCGACGAGCCGCGCCGGGTCGCCGAGTCCATCGTCACCATGGACCTCAACTACGCCACCATCACCGGCGTCGCCCGCGACGACCTGGCGGACGGCGGCGCCTGGCTCTACGCCGAGACCGTGCGCCAGGTGCACGCGATGACCGCCGGCCGCGAGGCCGGCCGCACCGGCGTCGAGCTGCTCATCCCCGACTTCAACGCGGTGCCCGAGCAGCTGGCCGAGGTCTTCTCCTCCCGCCCCGAGGTCCTCGCGCACAACGTCGAGACGGTGCCCCGGATCTTCAAGCGGATCCGCCCGGCCTTCCGCTACGAGCGCTCGCTGGACGTCATCACCCAGGCCCGCGCGGCCGGCCTGGTGACCAAGTCCAACCTGATCCTGGGCATGGGCGAGACCCGCGAGGAGGTCAGCCAGGCGCTCGCCGACCTGGTCGGCGCCGGCTGCGAGCTCATCACCATCACCCAGTACCTGCGCCCCTCGCTGCGCCACCACCCGGTCGAGCGCTGGGTGAAGCCGCACGAGTTCGTCGAGCTCCAGCAGGAGGCCGAGGAGCTGGGCTTCGCCGGTGTCATGTCGGGCCCGCTGGTGCGCTCGTCGTACCGGGCCGGCCGGCTGTACCGGCAGGCGCTGGAGCGGCGCGAGCAGGCCGCGGTCTGACGGACGCCGGCCCCGGGTCGCCCCGTCGGGTTCGAGCCACCGCCCGAGCCGTCGTCGCGCCCTCGTCGAGCCGTCGTGGAGCCGTCGTTGAGCCATTGGAAGGGCGGAGCTGCGGCTCCGCCCTTCCAGGTTTCACCACGCTTTGACTGCCTGGTCACGGGCTGGTAACACGGGGTGGTGACGATGGACGCACGGCGAGCGTTCGATTCTTCTCAGCCACGTTCGTCCGGCCAACGTGTCCACTCAGCCACGTTCCACTCAGCCACGTTCTTCCCAGCCCCGAGGGGAGCTGTTCGGCATGCAGATGCGGATCCGGTCGGTAGGGGTGGCGCTCCGGTTCGCCGAGAGCGTCCTGCTGGCGCCCGGCCAGCGACACGCCCGCCGCAACGCCTGGTCAGCGGTGTGCGAGGACCGTCGGCACGCGGCGGACCGCCGGCACGACGCACTGTCCACGGGGGCGCCGGTGAAGTCCGTCCGCCGCTGAGACCGGTCGCTCTGCGCGACGGCTCACGGGCAGACGAGTCACAGTTCGGGCGAACGGGTACCCGGGCTTGGATATCCCGTACCCGTGCCACGTACCATGAGCGTTATGGCGAGGGAAACATCCGAGAACCCCGGGCGACTGAAGCAGATCCGCCTGGCGTACACCATGACCAAGAAGGTCGACACCAAGATCGGCCTGATCATCGCCGGCGTCGGCCTGCTGACCTTCGGCGTGTTCCTCGCCATCGGCTTCGCGATCGAGCACCCCATCTATCTGGGCATCCTGGGCTTCATCGTGGCCGTACTGGCCATGGCGATCGTCTTCGGGCGCCGGGCCGAGCGCGCCGCGTTCGGACAGATGGAGGGGCAGCCGGGCGCCGTGGCCGCGGTGCTGAACAACATCCGGCGCGGGTGGAGCTCCAACACCACGCCGGTGGCGGTCACCCGTAACCAGGACGCGGTCTACCGCGCCGTGGGCCGGGCCGGCATCGCGCTGATCGGCGAGGGCAACCCGAACCGGGTGCGCCAGCTGCTGGCCTCCGAGAAGAAGAAGATGGCCCGGGTGGTCGGCGACGTGCCGGTGCACGACATCGTGGTGGGCGACGGCGAGGGCGAGGTCCCGCTGAAGAAGCTGCAGATCCACCTCATGCGCCTGCCCCGCGCCATCACCGCCGCCCAGGTCACCGAGACCAACGACCGCCTGCGCGCACTGGGCGACCTGCTCTCCAAGGCACCGATCCCCAAGGGCCCGATGCCGAAGGGTGCCCGGATGCCCAAGGGCGGCCAGGTCCGCTGACCCTCCCTCCCTGACGACACGAGAACGGCCCCGCTGCGGAAGATCCGCGGCGGGGCCGTTCCGACGTTCCCGGGCTTCCGGGTTTCCGGCCGGCCGGCGGCTTGCCGGCTTCCTGACGCCGGCGGTGAGCCGGAGGGGGTGGGGTGGGACCAACTAGATCCGCACCTCGACGGTGCCGACCGCCTTGTCGTGGAGGCCGCGGGTGTCACGGTCCCAGACCAGCGGGGGCACCACCAGGCAGAGCAGCAGCGTGCGCAGCAGGACCTGCGGGATGGTCGCGCGGCCCCCGTCCAGGCGGACCACCCGGAGGCCGAACAGCCGCTTGCCGACCGTCGTACCGGTCGTGGAGAGCAGCAGCGCCGCGACGAGGAAGAACAGCGGGCTGGTCCACAGGTTGGCTTCGGCCTGGTCGCCGCGGGCGAGCAGGCCGTAGGAGATCAGCGCGACCAGCCAGCCGTCCACGAACAGGGCGCCGATCCGGCGACCGGGGCCGGCGATCGAGCCGGGGCCCTCCTTGGGCAGGCCGAGGCGCTCGCCGCGGTAGCCGAAGTCGGCGCCCATCTTCTCGGCGGCCGCCCTGGGGCCGTCGATCCACGATCCCAACGCTTCTCTGGTGTCCACGAATCCACACTAACCGGGCTGACGGCCCGGTCCGTCACCGGCTCCCCTCCGGGCGGGGCGCCGTCCCCGAGCGGGTGAATCCCGGTGGCGGGGCTTACCCGCCGGCTCGGCCAGTGGTCCAGACCACTTGCGGGAGGCCGCCCAGGTCGTCGAGGTGATTTGCCCCGTCCCGTACATTTTTGCCGCCCGGACAGGGGGGCGTGGTTAACATCTAGGAAACGAGCGGGTCACCGGCCGGAAACGACCCATTCCTAGGGTGAGCCCCATTCGCACCGAGGAGGATGGATGTTCAACAACGCCGCCGAAGTGAAGCAGTTCATTCAGGACAACGACGTGAAGTTCGTCGATGTCCGGTTCTGTGACCTGCCGGGCGTCATGCAGCACTTCTCCGTACCTGCGGCGACCTTCGATCCGTCCGAGACCCTGATGTTCGACGGTTCGTCGATCCGCGGCTTCCAGGCGATCCACGAGTCCGACATGGCCCTCGTCCCGGATCTCGCCACCGCACGCCTCGACCCCTTCCGGGCCGAGAAGCACCTCAACATCAACTTCTTCATCCAGGACCCGGTCACCGGCGAGGCGTACAGCCGCGACCCGCGCAACGTCGCCAAGAAGGCCGAGGCGTACCTCGCCTCCTCCGGCATCGCCGACACCGCGTTCTTCGGGCCCGAGGCGGAGTTCTACGTCTTCGACTCGGTCCGCTTCGACACCAGCGCCAACGCGTCCTTCTACCACATCGACTCGGAGGCCGGCGCCTGGAACAGCGGCGCCGCCGAGGGCGACGCGCGCGGCTACAAGGTCAAGTACAAGGGCGGGTACTTCCCCGTCCCGCCCGTCGACCACTTCGCCGACCTGCGCGCCGAGATGTCGCTGGAGCTCGCCAAGGCCGGGCTGGAGGTCGAGCGCCAGCACCACGAGGTCGGCACCGCCGGCCAGGCGGAGATCAACTACAAGTTCAACACCCTGCTGCACGCCGCCGACGACCTGATGCTGTTCAAGTACATCATCAAGAACGTCGCCTGGCGGAACGGCAAGACCGCCACTTTCATGCCGAAGCCGATCTTCGGCGACAACGGCTCGGGCATGCACGTCCACCAGTCGCTGTGGACCGAGGGCTCGCCGCTCTTCTACGACGAGCAGGGCTACGCCGGGCTCTCCGACACCGCCCGCTACTACATCGGCGGTCTGCTCCGGCACGCCCCCTCCCTGCTGGCGTTCACCAACCCCTCGGTGAACTCCTACCACCGCCTGGTCCCGGGCTTCGAGGCGCCGGTCAACCTCGTCTACTCGCAGCGCAACCGCTCGGCCGCGATCCGCATCCCGATCACCGGCTCCAACGCCAAGGCCAAGCGCATCGAGTTCCGCGCACCCGACCCGTCCTCCAACCCGTACCTGGCTTTCTCCGCCATGCTGATGGCCGGCCTCGACGGCATCCGCAACAAGATCGAGCCGCTGGAGCCGGTCGACAAGGACCTCTACGAGCTGGCCCCCGAGGAGCACGCCAACGTCCCGCAGGTCCCCTCCTCCCTCCCGGCCGTCCTGGAGGCCCTGGAAGCCGACCACGAGTACCTCCTCGCGGGCAACGTCTTCACCCCGGACCTGATCGAGACCTGGATCGACTTCAAGCGCACCAACGAGATCGCCCCGATCGCCCTCCGCCCCCACCCGCACGAGTTCGAGCTGTACTACGACCTGTAGGGGTGCCTCTGACCTGCGGAAACGCAGGTTGATCTCTCATCGTTTCCGCAGGTCAGCGCCCCGCTGACCTGCGGAAACGCCGCCAGGCCGAGTCCTGTCGATTGCTCTGGGACTCGCGATGTGAAATGAGAGTGCACTGAGTTCGATCTCGGCATGAGGTCTGTGTAGCACCCGCTGTGGACTCCAGGCAGGGCATTAGCAGGACGCGGTGGGCCCAGCAGCTGCGGCACCGACGCACCGCGCCGTCCGGACAACGCAACCAGCAGGTGGACCACTCCGCTTCGGCGGCCGCATCCCGATCGACGGCACCCGCTCCGTCAAGGATCCCCGTTCCACCTACTCGGCCACGGCCCATGGACCGCCGCCACCGCTCCCATCAGCATCGGCTATACCGCCCGCACCGCGATGGCCACCAACGCTGGTCCAGCGACCTGGGCGCTGCCCTACCTGGTCCTCCATCCGTTGAGCACCGGGAAGCAGTTTTGGGCATCTGCGAGCCCAACAGGGGAGGATCCGGCATGCTGGGGTGGCGGCTACCGAAACGGCGTGTTGGTAGCGACCGTTTGAGTACGAGCCGAGCAGTCGAACTGCGGTCCAAGGAGCAGTGTGAGATTCGATAGCCCGGCGTTCTCGGACCCATGGGGGTCTGAGGAGGATCCACAGCACGATGAGGGTCTGATCCGCAGGGCGAAAGCACTGGCCTGCACGGCTCCCCTACACGAACTAGACACGAAGAAGAACCTGGTGGAATGGGCCGATGCCCGCACCTACCAGATGGCGGAGATCGGCCTGCACACCATCGACCAGGTCGCGATCGCGATGGACTTCGACACCGGGGCCAGTCGTCGACACGTGCTGGATCGGGTCCAGCGGTTCGTCGCCCGGCAGGCCCCGAACCGCGTCGATGAAGAGCACGCCCAGGTGGCGCGATGGGTACTGGACAGCCTGATCAACCTCGGTGATGTAGAGCGCGCATTCCGGCGCCCGTACGGCGCGTTGGACGCTAGCGGCGTCTACCAGGTGCGGTACTTCCCCTTCAAACTGATCGTGGAGCGGCGGGATGCCACCGGTGTGCTGTATCTGCACGCCTCCCACGAGGCGTTGAACGTGCTGGTCGGCGCGCTGGACACGGACGTGGAGTCCGCGCAAGAGGCTGCGGAGGTCAAACTCGCCAACCTGATTAGGCGGGGAAAGCTCGCTGACGCGAAGCAGGTCGCCGAACAGGCGCGGATCCGCACCATTCAGTACGGGGAACTGATCCATGCGCACTTGGAGGCGACCCGCCGAAACATCGCGTCGGTCGACTGGCTGGAGGCTGTCCCCGACCTGCTAAGCGAGGCGCTGGAACATGTCCAGGCGCGAGTGCGGGCAGAGCGAGCAATCTCCAAGAACATGGCCGAGGCCCGAGATGAGGCCGTGGACCCGATCCGCAAACGGCGCGCTGCGGAGCTGGTCGAGATCGTTGAGGACTGCATCCGGCGACACATCCGACTGCAGAAGCGGCTTCTGGAGGCCCGGGAGGTGTTCCGCACTGAGCAGGACCGTCAGCAGTTCTCCCTGGCCCCGCATCGGTCAACGTTTGACGTGTTTGGGCAGCTACTGCGTCCGGCCCTGGACCTGTCGGTAGCGGACGCGCTCGGGCCCGTGGACTGCTTCTTCCGTCAATCGACTGGACCAGCCACCAAGCACCTTGTACATCTGTCCTCGCTGGTGGCCGCGCTGCTCCGGCCGGCACCCGAGCCTGCGCGGTATGCCGGACAGGTTGAGCAGCCGCAAACTCAGCGGATGGGGGACACCGCGCGTTTCACCGATGAGCAGTGGCATGCGGCCGAGCATCTTCTGCATCTACCCGACGCCGTACGTTCGTTGTCGGACCTGCTGCAGGACGCGGAGCGCACGGACCCGGAGCTTCCTGCATTGGTCGCGCTGCTCGCGATGCACGCCTTCAGCCCGGACACCAGTGCCGCCCTGGGCCGCGGGGACGAGCAGGTACGGCTGGCGGTGCGAGCGGGAACCACCTTGGATAGCGCGCGGTTCCACGGCGACGACCTGTGGTTAACCACCGCCCGACTCCAACCACTGGGACCCGCAGGTGCGAACCCGTCGAGAAGCAACGACGAAGGGGGAATGCAGTGACCGGCGCCCAGTATGGCCTGGACGACGCCGAACAGGCGACGAGGTTGATCAACTACGCGTTCAAGCCTAAGCAGCTTCCCCATCGGGACTCGGTGTACGAGTCACTGGTACGGCGATTCGACGAGGAACCCGCCTTCGAGGACTTGGTGCGGCGCAGTGCAACCGGCATGGGCCTTCGCGTCATCGACGTGACGATGCGAGCGGGCGCAGTCATCGTCCCCGAGCCCGGTTCGGTGTTCGAGATTGGTCTGGATCAGTACGCACGCGTTGCCCGACAGACCCAGCACCGGGAAGCCGAACGTGTCCTGCACGGGATCGCGCACTTGGCGATCGCGGCCCTGTGCTTCCCGCGGCCCCAGGACCTGGCCAACGATGGCTATGTCGGCGCGGTGACGGTCGCGGTGGTCGACGAGCAGGTGCGGCATACCTGCCAGGAGTTGGCAGAGCAGTCGGCCGCAGCACAGGAGAACAGCGACGTCCCGGTCGACGCCCCCGAGTTGGAGCGCGTATGGCGAATCTATGCACGCCGGTCGGAGGCAGCATCGACAAGCAACGGGCAGGCTGCGCCGTCGACGACCGAAGCGATCGTCGGCAGAGCTTTGCGGTTCCTGGTCACCCAGGGCCTGCTCGTCGAGAGCGACAACCTGGAACTGATGACGAAGGTCTACCGGACCACCAGCCGCTACCAGCTGCAGGTCCGCGAGCTGGCAGCGGGCAGGGTCCACCAGGAGTTGCTACTCCTAGGGGTGGTGACGCCGACACAGCCGACCGGAGCCCTGCGAGTAACCGACGACAACACTCTTCTGTAGGCGGAACGAAGGCACCATGTACGAGCTGTCCCGTGTTCGCATGTGCTCGGCCGGTCCGGCGGCGGCCCGATTCCACGATGTGACCTTGGACTTCTCCGGGGTCGGCCGACCGGTGGCCCAAGTACAGGAAGACCTGTTCACAACGCCCGCGCACTTGCTGCGTCCCTCGCCGGCGAGCGTCCTGTTCCTGGAGAACGGCGGCGGAAAGTCGGTCTTCCTCAAGCTACTGTTCTCGGTCGTGCTCCCTGGCCAGCAACGGGTCAAGGACGCCCCGGACCCTCAGCTGCTCAAGGACTTCGTCTTGGCGAAGGACGTGTGCCACATCGCTCTGGAGTGGATGAACGCCGTCACTGGCCGTCTGTTGGTGACCGCGAAAGTGCTGGGGTGGAAGGACGGGGTCGTCTCGTCGGACCCGGAAAAGTTCATGGAGGAGTGCTACGCGTTCCGGCCGACCGAGGCCCTTGGCCTGGACAGCCTTCCCATCGTTGAGAACGGCAAATACCTGGCGCTGCCCAGCTACCGGAACCAGATGAAAGAACTGTTCGTTCAGAACCCGCGGCTGGAGCTGGACTGGCCGTCGACCCAGACGGCATGGAACGAGTTGCTGGGCCAGCTCGGGCTGGACCCGGAGTTGTTTCGATACCAGCGGGTGATGAACAAGGACGAGGGCGAGGCCGTCCACGCGTTCGCCATGGCCTCGGACGGCCGCTTCGTCGAATTTCTGCTCGAGGCAGTGTTTGAAGACAAGGGCCTCACCGATCTGGCTGACCTGGTCTCCACGTATTCGCACAAGCTCGCCGGCCGCAAAGATCTGCTGCTGGAGCTCCAATTCGTCGAGCGCGCCATGGCCTTGCTCGAGCCGGTCATCGAAGCGGCGACCGCAGTGAATGGGTCCCGTCTCCGGTCCGAGCAGGCTCAGCAGGAGATGGCGGCTTTTCACGGGCAGGTCCGGACGCGTGTGCGCGCCGAAAGCGATCGCGTGGCGCTCCTTGAACGCAGTGCACGCGACTTGACTGAGGCTCACACCCAGGCGAGTGGTGTGACGCGACGCTGGGCTGCGACGGTGGCCCGGCAGCAACAAGTTCTGGCGCAGTTGCGCCATGACCTGGCGAAGGAGGTGACCAGCCGGACCGAACACGCCGTGCAGGAGGCGAAAGACCTGGTGGCCGGCTGGGGCGCGATCGATGCGGTGCAGCGGCATCTGACTGCGGCGGCTGCGGCCCAGGAACTCAAGACGTTGGTGCGGGACGTGGAGCGGGCCGCCGAGCCGGCTCTTGCCGCCCGTGACCGATGCGCACGGGCGCTCGCGCAGGCGCTGCTACGACTGCGGGACCGAGCACAGAAGGAGCAGGCCGACCTTGGCGCCAAGGCGCTCGATGAGACGACGGCCGAGACTCGGGCCCGGGAGGCACGGGACGCCGAGCTCCGGAAAGCAGAGCAGGCCGCAATTCAGGCCAAGGGGCTCCTGGAGCAGGTCGGCGACGCACGGACCGGAGCTGCGCAAGCTGTGACAGACGGTCTTGCGGCAACCATTGACCTCGTTCCTCAGGCTGCGGTGGACGCCCGGCAGGCCGTGCACCGCACCAAGGACAAGATCAGCGCCTTGGAGAGGGAAGAGGAGGAGGTCGACCGCAAGCAGTCCAAGGCACAGGAAGCGCTGACCGCGGCAGTGGGTGCCGAGGCAACCGCCTTGGCCCAGTACGACCAAGCGCGAAAGTTGGCTGACACTGCTGCTTCCCGTACTGCGGCGATTGAGGCCACGCCACGGCTGGCCGAGCTCCTGGGTGCCGCTGTGCGGCTGGACCAGGATGCGCTGGTCCTGGTGGAACGCCTGAACTCGGCACTCGCGCAGGCCGAGCAGGACAGCGGCGCGCTGCAGGTTGAGCAGGCCCGTGACGAGTTGACCCGGACGGCCTTGAGGAACGGCGCTCTGCTGCCGCCCCCCGAAGTGGTTCAGGATGCCTGCCGACTACTAGGGGAAGCCGAGCCCTCCATCGTCGCTTGGCCGGGTTGGGAGTACCTCGCGGACTTCGACATCCCCCAGCGTCAGGAGATGCTGGCGCGGGCTCCCCATCTGGCCGCCGGGGTGCTGCTGAACTCGGTGGACGACAGCGAGCGGGCTCAGCAGATCCTCCTGGGACAAGCGGTAGCGACGGGCTACTACATCGCTGTGGGCACGGCCGCAGGATTGGTCGACGCCACCGGGAACTCCGCCAAGGACATGCTGTTCACGCTGCCGTTCGACCCCGCGCTGTACGACATGGAGGCTGCCGAAGCCGAGCGGCAGGCCGTTGAGGAGCGCTGGTCACGGTCCACGGACATGCTGCGGGACCTTCGAGTCGCTCGGCAGCGGGACACCAAGCTGCAGCACACGATCACCGCGTGGCGTGTGGACTACCCGGTTGGCGCGCCGGACGCATTGGAAGGGGCGCGCACCGACGCGGGTAAGGTTGCGGCCGAGGCCGAACGCGCCGTGGCAGAGCAGCGCCTGATCCTAAAGGGCCTCGCCCAGCAGCGTGAGCAGATCCGCGACGACCTGCACGACGCACGGGAGGACTACGGGCAACGGCAGCAGACCGAGCATCGGCTGACCCGGATCAGCGACGACCTGGCGCAGATACCCGTATGGCTGGAGCAAGCCGAGCAGGCCAACGGCACGCAGCGTGCCCACCTGGAGCAGGCCACCAAGGACTTGACACAGGCAGAGGAACACCGCCGCCTCGCACAAGGCCATCGCGATGCGAGCGACGAACGACGCCGGACCGCTGCCCAGGCGGCCCTGGACTGGTCCGCGCTGCCAGGGGCGGACGAGCTGCGGTCGGAGGAGGGGCAGCCCGACGACCCAGTTGCCGTGCCGGTGCTGCGAGACGCCTACGAGAAGGCCAAAGCCAATTTCGACAGTGCTGCTGTCCCCGCCGAGTTGCAGCAGCGGCTCCTACACGCCGAGGCCGCGGCGAGGGACGCGGCCCAAACATACTCAGGCCTGCCAGAAGCAGCCCGGGACCGGGCACGCCAACTGCTGAAGACACCGCAGGGGATGGATAAGCGCAGCCAGACCGAAGGGCAACTGCTTGCCCAGCGAGCGCAGACGGCAGCGGAGCATGCGCTTGGCCGGGCAAACCGGGAACAGGGCCAGCACCAGACCGCGCTGGACGGCCAACGCCAGGCGTTCTTGGCGCAGACCGCAGACGGGACCGAGCCGATGCCGGTCGCCTGGACCTCGGACACCATCGACGACTGTGTGCGCTCAGTGGAAGCGGCCCAGGCCGAGCATTGCGCCGCGCGGGAGGCTGAGGCGACCGCGCTCGCACAGCAGCAGGGCGCGACCGAGGAGTTGACGCGTGCCAAGGAAGCGATGAAGGAGTTCGAGCAACTGATACGGGCGTTGGCGGGCACACCCGCGGGTCCAGGTGAGGCGGATCCCTACGTGGGCGACAGCGAGGCGAGCTGGGCCGACTATGAGCGCATCAACGGTACGGCCAAGGAAGCCAAGGAAGCCTTGGCCCGCTACGACGCACAACTGCGTGGCACCACCGAGCGCCTCACCCAGCACGCTGCCAGCACCCGGTACGCGCGACTGACGATCCCGGTGCGGCAGCAGATCATCGAGATCGGAACCGAGCAGATCGCCCACCACGCGGAGCACTGGCTTGCGGAGCTCACGCCCCGCAGAAGAAACCTTGCCGACGACATCAGCCAAGTCGACCAGCACCGGCAGACCATCGTCGAACATCTCAAGGGCGTGAGCGACAAGGCTCTTTCCCTTCTGCGCTCAGCCCAGCGGCTGTCCCGGCTGCCGCAGAGCCTGACGGGATGGGGCGGCCAGGAATTCCTGCAGTTCGCCTTCCAGCGCCAGGCCGACGAACTACTACTTCCGAGACTGGGTGAACTCGCCGAAGAAGCGGCGGCCGGCCAGACCAGCGACGGCCGAAAGGTAGCGCGCGACGGGCTGTCGCTGCTGCTTCGTGCCGTGAACGCCGCCGTCCCGGCCGGGTTCCGCGTCCACATTCTCAAACCCGACAAGGTCATTCGCGGCCAGCGGGAGCGGGTCTCCAAGGTCAAGGAGGTGTTCTCCGGCGGCCAGCAGCTCACTGCGGCGATCCTGCTGTACTGCACGATGGCTGCGCTGCGGGCCAACCAGCAAGGACGCGAGCGCTCGCGATACTCCGGCGTGCTGTTCCTGGACAATCCGATCGGTCGCGCGAACGCAGAGTACCTCCTGGACTTGCAGCGCGAGGTGGCCCACGCGCTGGGCGTGCAGCTCGTGTACACCACTGGTCTGTTCGACGAGGGTGCACTGGGGAAGTTCCCGCTGATCATCCGGTTGCGCAACGACGCCGACTTGAGGGCCGCACGTAGGTATCTGGTGGTTGATGAGGTGATCAGCCGCCACTTGGACGGTCTGGCACCCGATGATGGAACCGGGCGGATCGACAGTGCCAGGATCTTCCGCCGTGAGGAACCACGTGACATCCCAGAGGGGGACGATGGAGCTACCACGCCGGGAGAGTGAGCTGATCACGAGGCTACGCGCCTGGGCCAAGGCCCGCGGACGTAGCCCGTACGGCAACGTATGGATCCCCTTGGACGAGGTCCTCGGGGTGTTCCACCGTATACCGCACCGCAACGTTGCCGAGGCGTTCGAACCGGCGGTCCTGGCCGGCCTGCTAAGCGCACTGGAATCTAACGGCCTGATCGAGCAGACGCGCCAGCGCACCGCAGAGAAGGTGTCCCTCCCGTTGAAGGTGAAGCTCCTGGCAGAGCGGCAGCGCCCCGCCGTTCCGCCTATGCCCATGTGGCATCCGGCACTGTCCTGGCTCGCCACCTCGTGGACAACCGCGAGCAGCAAACAGCGTGCCGCCTACATTGCGGTCAACCGCTGGCTCAAGAGCGGACCGGACCTGTTCGCGCTCCCGCTGCGGGAGCGCTGCTTGGAGATCTTCGGGACCTTCGGCTCCGAGGAGGACTACCTGATGCCGGAAAAGGCGCTGGACGATCTCAATTCAGGGCCCCTGTTCTCGGACGCGGCGCGGGTCGACCAACTCCTGCACGCCTTCCGGCCTCCGCCGCCGTTGATCACAGAGACGTTCCCGTTGGAGGACGACAGCCGCTACTGCCGCGTCGGGAATGGCGATGTGCTGTTCGTGGTGGAGAACGCCACCACATGGTGGTCTCTGGTGGAGAGCCTGCCCCAGGAACACCGGCTTGGCTACGTGGCCTGGGGTCTCGGCGGCACTTTCCGTGCCTCGATCCGCGCGATCAAGGCCAAGCACGGAATCACGCAGATCCGGTACTTCGGCGACCTGGACACAAGCGGGTTGCGGATCCCTTTGCGGACCTCCGAAACCGCACTGGAGCTGGGGCTTCCCCCTGTGCAGCCGGCCGAGCACCTCTACCGGGCGCTCGTTTCACTGGGGAGACCCCGCCGAGCCGCCGCCAAGGAAGCCTCCATCAGTACTGCCACCGCAGTCGAGCTGGCCGGATGGCTCCCCGCCTCGTGCCGGGCGAGCGGTGTCCAGATTCTGCAGGCAGGAAATCGCCTTGCGCAGGAATGGGTGACCTACCGCTATCTTCAACAGTCCACCGACTGGCACGCTGATGTGCGCTGAACCGTGGACTGCTGGTGACGTTAGTCAGAGATTCGGTGGTAATAGGCGGCAACTTTGTCGAGGGTCTCATCGGCGATCTCCGTCGATGAGGAGTCGATCCGCCAGCTCGCTGAGAACCCGAAGGGCCGGATTCCGCTGAGCCTGCCCAAGGGAGCTTCCGTCGAGAAAGTTGCCGACCCCAAGAAGCTACTCAAGGAGTCACTGGCCATGGCCAGTGGATACTCCGGCCGCCGATTGAACGGTTTCCAGAAGCGTTTCCCCCAGCACCGGCACAAGCTCCTCGAACGCCTCGATCCACTTGGGCCGGTTTCTCTGCTTCCGTCATGGCAGACCTTCGTCAATGAATTGGACGCGGCGGTAAGAACGATGTGACTGCCTCTCATCGCGATAGCTGTTGGAGTTCGCTCGAAACCCGACTCCGCCACCACGGCCAGGAGGTTCACCAAGCCTTGATACGGCAGTAGGGCGCCCCAGCGAAGGGGCCATCCTGCAGCCGAGTGGCCACGAGCAGGCTGCGGCCGCGGGCCGAACGGCTACAGGAGGGCCAGCTGGGTGACACAGGCGAATTGAACGTCACCTACGAGCCGGTTCGAAGTTTGGTAGCACTGCGTAGCAGCCAGCAGTGAGCGGGCACCGCGCCCCTCGTCGCTGCTCAGCCCCTCTCCACTCATCTCACCTGTTGAGGCCGCCACATGTGCACTGATTGTGAAATGATCTTTTTTGCGACCTATGTTTCCGCAGGTCAGAGGCATGTTCGATCAGAACTACGACCTGTAGGCCGCTTTCCGACCTGCGGGAACGCAGATCGGCCCACAGCGTTTCCGCAGGTCAGCGCCTCGCTGACCTGCGGAAACGCTACCGAGGACGGACGCCGAAGCTCGAAGCGCACTTCGGGCACCGGCTGAGGGGGCATCGGGAGGGGGTCGGTACCGAAGGGCCGGGCATCAGGGGCCCCAGAGCGGGCCGATCCACGGCGGAAGGCGGATCACCCGGCCGTTGCGGGACGCCGTGGCACCAGCTCCGTCAGGTAGTAGAGGGCCGCCAGCAGCGGGAACGCGATTCCGCACCATGCGATGCCCGCCCAACCGTACGTCGCGTGCACCGAACTGGCCACGGCCGAGCCGACCGCGCCTCCACAGAAGAAGATCGCCATGTAGAGGCCGTTCAGTCGACTGCGTATTTCCGCACCCAGTGAGAAGATCGCGCGCTGCCCGAGCACCAGGTTGCAGGACACCCCGACGTCGATCAGCAGCGCCGCGACGAACAGGGTCGCGACAACGTGTCCGCCACTTGCGAACACCAGCAGAAAAGAGGCCACGACGGCGAGGATCGCAAAGGCCGTCGCAGGTTTCGTCAGGCCGCGGTCGGCGATGCGGCCGGCGAACGGCGCAACGAAGGCTCCCAGTACCGCCGCCAGGGAGAAGACGGCGATGCCGGCTTGGCTGAGGCCGCACACCGGGCTCGCCAGGATCAGGGGCACGGCAGTCCAGAACAGGCTGAACGCCCCGAACAACATGGCGTGGTAGAACGCCCGTCGCCGCAGGATCGGCGTGCGGACGAGCAACTGGCCCATCGACCGCAGCAACACCAGGTAGTGGACGGACGTGCTCGGCCTCCTTTCCGGAAGGACCGAGCGCAGGACCACGGCGAGCACCAGCATCAGTCCGGCGGAGAGGGCGAACACCGCACGCCAGCCGAGCAGATCCGTCGTCATGCTGGACACCGGCCGCGCGAGCAGGATGCCCATCAGCAAGCCGCTCATGACGTTTCCGACGACCTGCCCACGGCTTTCGTCCGGGGCGAGGTGTGCCGCGAAGGGCACCAGCATCTGCACCACGACCGAACTCAGGCCGATCACCAACGAAGCGGCCAGGAACAGGCCGGCGTTCGACGCGACCGACCCGCCCAGCAGCGCCGCCGTGCACGCCACCAGGGTGACCACGATGAGACGACGGTTCTCGAAGATGTCGCCCAGCGGAACCAGCACGACAAGGCCGACGCCGTAGCCTATCTGGGTCAGGGTCACGACAAGGCTGTACGCACTCGGGTCCAAGCCCACATCGGGGCCGATCAGACCCGCCACGGGCTGCGCGTAATAGATGTTCGCCGCGACCGCGCCGCAGGCCAGAGCCATCAGGAAGGTCAGTCCGCGTGACATGCCCAGCTGCACGGGTTTGCTTGTTGCGCTCTCAGTATCCATTGCTCTCTCGATGAGATCGGGGCTCGACATTTCTTCTCCGGGGCGAATCAGCCCGTCCCGGCCGCCTGCTCCTCCGAGCCTCGCCCGAGAATCCCGCACAAGGCTGTGCGCAGCGAGTCCACGGCCGCAGCGGAATCCGCCTTGCGCCAGGCGACGAACGCGTCCGGGCGCACCAGCAGGCAGCCGTCTTCCGGTACTTCGGCGAGATCCGCCCAATCTCCGTAGAGATCCTGCAAGGCATGTCCGGGGCCGATGACGTGCGCAGCTATCTCGATGTCCAGCTCTTCCGAAATGCGCTTGGCGGCATCGAGCCAGATCTGCCCGTTCAGCCCCGTCAACAGGGAGAAATTTCCCTTTCCCACCACGTCCAAGGTGGAAACCTGGGTGCCTTGCCGGTCGAGCCAGGCATGCGGCAGGCGCGCGCCGGGCCGGCTGGACGCCTGGTAGTACAGTTCAGGATCGCGCTGCCAGGCAGGCTGATCGGTGCCGTCCGGGCGGACAGCGTCGGATTCGTAACGCTGATTGAGTTCGACACCCTGCGTGGCGAACTCGTAGGACTTGAGCTCGACCGCCTCACGCAACATTCTGCGCTTTTCGGCGCCCGCCGCGGAAGCCTCCTTCAGAACGGCCATGTTGGCACGCATCTGATCCGCGTCCAGCTTCACGTCCAGTCCGAGTGCGGAGAATATTCCGCCGAACTGCTCGATGCTCTTGTTGGCACGTTCGACGATCTGTTTGCCGATCGGCGCGCGCTCCTGGTCGTAGGTGCTCAAAAGCCGGTCCGAGGCCTGGCCCTTCAGGACCATCGCCATCTTCCACGTCAAATTGTAGGCATCCTGAATCGACGTGTTCGAGCCGAAACCGTTGGACGGCGGATGACGGTGAACCGCATCGCCCATGCAGTACACCCGCCCCCGGGAGTACTCGGTGGCGTACATCTGGTTCACCGTCCACGTCGAGACCGAGCGTATGGTGATGTCCACCGAGGCGTCGCCGATCAGTTGACGGGCGATTCCGGCCGCATCGACCTCGGAGACATCGGGCTCGCCCGCGCTCATGTCGTAGCCCCACACGATCTGCCACTCGTTCCACGGCCTGACCATGCGAAGCAGGCCCATGCCGATGCCCCCGACGTTGGCACCCGGCTGCAAGATCCACCAGAGATAGCCGGGACGGTGTGCCACGAGGTGGGAGAGATCCGCCTGCAGAATGATGCTGATGCTGCCGGCGAGGCCCATGTGGCCCTCCATGGGCAGGCCGATCTGCTCCGCGACGAGACTGTTGCCGCCGTCCGCCCCGATCAGGTACTTGGCCCGAATCTCGTAACGCTCGTCCTTCAGCCGGTCCAGGACGTGCGCGGTCACGCCGTGCTCGTCCTGTTCGAGGCTCAGGAACTGCGTATCGAATCGCACATGGCTGCCGCGCTCGGCGGCATTGGACAGCAGGATCGGTTCGAGCAGGTTCTGCGGCAGGTCGCAGTGTTCGGCGGGGCTGGCCAACGAGTAGTCACTCTGCCGTTGCGGCCGGTTCGCGCCGTAGGGCAGTCGGCCCAGTTCTTCGCCCACCAGACCGGTGCAGAAGACGACATTGCCCATCACCTCCTTGGGCGCGGCCTTGGCGAGGACTTCGTCCGCCACGTCCAGGTCCCGGAAGACCTCCATCGTGCGCTGGTTCTGGTAATGCGCACGCGGACTGTCGGCGAGCCAGCGGTGTTTGGTGATGACGAGGTTTTCGATGCCGTACGTGCTCAGCATCAGTGCGGCGGACGACCCCGCCGGACCGCTCCCGACGACCAGGACCTCGGTGTCGTACACGTGAATATCTCCTGAATCCGTCTTCGGGCGGTTCATGTGACGTCGAGAGTGCTGGGCCTGCGCGGCACGAGCTCGGTGTTCATCGCGTCGTAGTCGAAAACCCAGGACGGGTCCTCGGCATCCTTGAGCCACGAGTTCTCGGCGGACACGGCCTGGACCCGCCCGGTACGTTGCCTGCGGCTCTCGGCGTAACGCCAGAACGCCTCCCCGATCTCGTCCTCGGCTTCCAGGCAACGCAGCAGCAGGGCGCCGTCCTCGATGGCCATGGCCGCCCCTTGGGCCATGTGCGGCCGCATGGGATGACAGGCGTCGCCCAGCAGCGCGATTCGCCCGCGGCCCCATTGCTGCAACGGCGGCCGCTCGAAGAGCGGCCATTTGCTCAAGGTTTCGGCCGCATTCAGCAGGCTGAGAACCTCGTCGCAGGAACCGGCGAAGGCCGCCAGCATCTCGTCCTTGTCGCCGGCGACCCAGGACTGGGGGTATGTCCACGCGTCGGCCGCCGCGCCGGCGACGAAGTAGTAGTCATCGGTCCGGGAATCGGTCGGGTAGCCGATGACGAATCTGTCGTCGGACCACCACTTGGTGATGCAGTTCCTGTCGACCGGGACTCGGGTGCTCGCGGGCACTGCCGCCCGGTACGCGATCTGGCCGGAGAACCTCGGGCGTTCGGCGCCGTGCAGCACCTCACGGACCCGAGAACCCAGACCATCGGCGCCGATGACGCAGGAGGCTTCGGCGGTGCTTCCATCGGCGAAGCGCATCCGCACCGCCATGCCCAAGTCCTCGACCCCGACCAGTCGCTTGCCGTACCGCACGCTGCCCGGCCGCAGGGAATCGATCAGCTCTCGGTGGAGAACGCCGCGGCCGACGGTGAGATAGGGGGCTCCGAACCTCTCCTCGGCCCGGTCGCCGAGCGCCAGGGTGGACCTGACGGAATTCGATGCCAGGTTCCGGCTGGTGAACGATTCGGGCCGGCGTCCGGCCCTGACAAGTGCGTCACCGATCCCGATGTGAGCCAGGATGCGCATCACATTGGGAGTCAGATGGATCCCCGCGCCGGCGGGCTCGAACCTGTGCGTCTGTTCGAATACCGCCACGGAACAGCCGGCTTGCTGCAGCAGCGCGGCCGTCGCCGCTCCACCCAGCCCGCCGCCGACGATGGCAACGGAATTCCTGTCAGCAATTCCCACGGGTCCCTCGACCTTTCATGCGACCTCTCCCGGACTCGATGGCGTGAAAATGTTTCCGCAAAGCTATTCCTGTGCCTGGAGCTCGTCGTAGACGAGATCCAGCAACGCCGATCGACGGTCGCTCGGCAGCCATTCCGGCCTGTCCTCCACGACGTCCTGGACGAACTCCCAGAAGTCCGCACTCTGGTTTATGCCGTAGTCGCGAGCCATGGAGACGAGGCGGATCCGGGACAGGAAGTCCGGCTCCGTGAGCTCCTCCTTGGCGGCCACGACCTTACCTGCGTTCATGAAGTACGGGAGGATCGAGCTCTCGGGTGTGTCCGGCGTCCAGACCAGCCACATCTCCTGGTTGACGCCGGTGGTGTTGACGAAACCGTGCAGGCGGTCGCGCGGAACGTAGAGCAGCTCCTTCGGTCGCATCGGCAACATGGCGACCGTCTCCTTGTCGGCACCGTTGCCCGGCGTGATGTCCAGGTCGGGGAATTCGTTGGGGCCCATGAAGATGCTGAATCCGCCGTTGGGCGCATAGAACCATTCGTCGGTACGGTGATGGATGTGCGGCGGCGGGCCGACGTGCGGCGGTACGGTGAGCTTGGAGAACAGGTACTTCCCCCCGTTGCTCTCGCCGGTCTGCACGAATTCGAAGACCTCGCCGGCCGGGCCGAGCACCAACGGCTTCTCCGGGCCGGGCTCGACCTCCGGGAAGTCGAATACTTCGTAGTCTGCGCTCATTGCGTTGCCCTTCTTCTCCGGAAGTCGGCATGCAGATGCCGTCGTAGCCTCACGGGTTTCCCATCACTGGCCCTGGTCGCCGGGTCCACCGCCTCCGACATGACCTCGCGCCACACGGTCCTGCCCCCGCCGCGCCAGGAGCGCGGGCGGCGACACCATGCGTCCGTCGAATGTCCGGGTGAAATCAGGCCGTCATGGCCGTCGGCCGACACGGGCGCCACGAACACGGCTGCATCGGAATGTCCCTCACCCGGCACGCAGTGCCGATGCCGGCTCCAGGACTTCACGTCCCGATCCATCCGGGGAGCATCCGACAGCTGTTACGGAACGGTACGTCAGTGCAGGTCGATGATTTCCCTTGCCGTCGCACGGAGCATCGAGGGGCACCGAAACGGAAGGCAGCGATGCGGAAAGCCAAGGGCGTCCATGGAACGCACCGCACAGTCGGCAGGCAGTGCCCGAGGCTCGTGGCCTTGATGAAAGTTGTACAAATCCCAGGTGGCTGTGGATGGGCCCCGAGGCGGCGATGTCAGAGCCCCCAACGCCGATATGCGTCGTAATTTAACTCAACCAGGTGATGGGCGCAAGGGCATGCAGTGCGTCCGATCCGATCAACTCCCTTTCATGTCCGGATTGTTGGCGATGCCCAGGAATGGGGGTGCCGCGAACCGGCGGCGTGCAGGAAGCGGGTCGGCGGCCGTCGGGCGTGCTCCCGTCTTCGGACTGCCGGCCGAGGCGGTCGATGCCGAAGCCGATCACCGGGGCGGCGGTCGGCGGAGTCGGCGAGCCGCTGCTCCGGCTTCGTGGTCCTGTCACCGAGCGCACCTGGCGGGAACTCCCGGTTTCCCTGCCGGGCGCCCGTGGATGGCGGTTGCCGCCCGGGCCGTCCACCTGGGTGGATGGTTTCGACGGCCCGCTCGTCCCGCGCCAACACGCCACCTCGTCGCAGGAGTTGGTCGAGGTTCGGCTTACGCGATCAGCGAGGCGGGCCAACCGTGCGGAGCCCGGCGGGAGTTGCACCGCCACACGACGGGAAGTTAGGCTGCGGCCGAACCTTTCCGTGGATTGCCGCGGGAACGTGCTCGAGCCGTCACGAACGGCTCCCTCCGCTCCGACGAGGGTTTCGATCCCTCGGAGCCACCGGGCGCGCTGTCGTCATCCGACGCCGCTCTTGCCGCGCGCCACCTCGTGGTCACTTCCGGGCCTACCGTCCGTGAACTGCCGCCTCCTGCGCCGCACTTCGAACAAGCCGCGCGAACGGGCGCCTTTCCTCCCACCCGACTCGGGCCGGCAGCCATGCCCGGCATCCGAGCCAAGCCAACAGGATCGAGCAGATGATCGAACGGATGACAGGTGCCCAAGCCCTGGTCAGGGCTTTGGAGCACGTTGGAGTCGACACCGTGTTCGGATTTCCGGGCGGCCAGATCCTACCCGCCTACGATGCGCTCTACGACTCGAGCAGGATCCGCCACGTCCTGGTCCGGCACGAGCAGGGTGCCGGACACGCTGCGGAGGGGTACGCCCAGGCCACCGGCAAGGTCGGCGTCTGCATGGCCACCTCCGGACCTGGTGCCACCAATCTGGTCACCCCGATCGCCGACGCGCACATGGACTCCGTCCCGATGGTCGCCATCACCGGTCAGGTGCCGAGCGGCGTGATCGGCACGGACGCCTTCCAGGAAGCCGACATCTGCGGCATCACCCTTCCGATCACCAAGCACAACTTCCTGGTCACCGATGCCGACGACATCCCGCGCACCATCGCGGAAGCCTTCCACATCGCCTCCACCGGCCGTCCCGGTCCGGTCCTGGTCGACATCTCCAAGGACGCGCTGCAGGCCCGCACCGACTTCCACTGGGAACCGGAGCCCCGCCTGCCGGGCTACCGGCCGGTCACCCGGCCGCACGGCAAGCGGATCCAGGAAGCGGCCCAGCTGATCTCCGAAGCCGAATGCCCCGTGCTGTACGTCGGCGGCGGCGTCCACAAGGCCGGCGCCTCGGCGGAACTGCTCCGCCTGGCAGAGCTGACCGGAATTCCGGTCGTCACCACGCTGATGGCCAGGGGCACCTTTCCCGACGGGCACCCGCTCCACCTGGGGATGCCCGGCATGCACGGCAGTGTCCCGGCGGTGGGCGCACTGCAGAAGGCAGACCTGCTCATCGCCCTGGGCGTGCGCTTCGACGACCGGGTCACCGGGCAGTTGTCGTCGTTCGCACCGCGGGCCAAGGTCATCCACGCGGACATCGACCCGGCGGAGATCTCGAAGAACCGGGTGGCGGACGTGCCCATCGTGGGTGACTGCAAGGAGGTCATCGCCGGCCTCGTCGACGCGATCGACCGCCCAGGTGACTACGTGAAGTGGCGCGCGCTGCTCGACCGGCTGAAGGAGGCCTACCCGCTGGGGTACGAGGACTTCGCGGACGGCTCGCTGGCGCCGCAGTACGTCCTGGAAAGGCTCGGCTCCGTCGTCGGTCCGGACGCCCTCTACGTGGCCGGCGTCGGCCAGCACCAGATGTGGGCGTCCCAGTTCATCGGCTTCGAGAAGCCCGGCTCCTTCATCACCTCCGGCGGCCTGGGCACGATGGGCTTCGCGGTGCCCGCCGCGATGGGTGCCAAGATGGGGCGGCCGGACACGGTGGTCTGGGCGATCGACGGAGACGGCTGTTTCCAGATGACCAACCAGGAGCTGGCCACCTGCGTGATGGAGGGTGTGCCGATCAAGGTCGCGGTCATCAACAACGGCAACCTCGGCATGGTCCGCCAGTGGCAGGGTCTCTTCTACGACCAGCGGTACTCCAACAGTGATCTGCAGACGGCCCAGCACATCCCCGACTTCGTGAAGTTGGCCGAGGCCTACGGCTGCGTCAGCCTGCGGTGCACACGGCCCGAGGACGTGGACGACACGATCGCCAAGGCGATGCAGGTCGACGACCTGCCGGTGGTCGTCGACTTCGTGGTCCACGAGGACGCCATGGTCTGGCCCATGGTCCCCGCCGGGACCAGCAATGACGACATCAAGATCGCCCGGGACATGACTCCGAACTGGGAGAGCCACGACTCATGAGCAAGCACACGTTGTCGGTCCTCGTCGAGGACAAGCCCAGCGCGCTCACCCGGATCACCGCCCTCTTCAGTCGGCGCGGCTTCAACATCGACTCCCTCGCCGTCGTCCCGGCCGAGGAGCGCGGCCTATCCGAGGTCACCCTCGTGGTCGACGCGGACGACCCGGCACTGGAGCAGGTGACCAAGCAACTCGACAAGCTCATCAACGTGGTGAGCGTCACGGAACGCGGCCGCGCACGGCCGGAGCCCTTGTACGGCTCGGCGGTGGGCTGAACCGCGGCGGCGACGGGCGCTGCGCCCCGCCGGGCGGACCCGCTGATACCGGCGGGCTCCGGCAGGGCCTGGCCTTCGTCGCGCGGGCGAGGAAGGCCAGGCCGGCGACGGGCGGGATCGAGGGCGGCGCGGCCCGGTCGGTGCCCCGGGCGGTCGACGGGGCGGCACCGAGGCGGTCGGCCCCGCACCGTCCGACGTCGCTGCGCAGCGGGATCCGTCACTGCGCAGCGGGATCCGTCGCCGTTCCGGCCGGTGGTACCGGCGGTCCTAGCGGATGCCGGTCAGCGGGGACGGGGTCCAGTCGGTGAAGGCGGACCCGTCCAGGTGGAGCGCGGCGGCGCGGCTCTGCAGGGCGGCGGGAGTGGTGACAGTGCCCCAGGAGCCGGTGATGAGGCGCTGTTCCAGCGCGTGCAGGCCGGCCACGATCTCCGCGGTGGTGAAGTTGCAGTGGCCCTGCCTGGCGACGAACGCCTGCCGGAGCAGGTTTCCCGTCCCCGACGCCTGGACCCGCGCGGCGTACGCGTTCTCCTGCTCGACCGGGACCAGTTGGTCGGCGGTGGTGTGGATGGACAGCATCGGGACACCCAGGGAGGTGACCGTGGAGGTGGCGGTCAGGTTGGCCCGGGCCGTGCCGGAGCCTGTGATGGTGGCGCCGGCGGTGAGCGCGGCGGTGTCGGCCTTCAGGTCGAGGCCCGCCGCACCGTAGAGGGCCCGCACCTCGTCGGCGTGCCAGGACCTGTTCAGCAGGGCCGTGTAGTCGACGCCCCTGGTGGAGGAGGGGTTGCCGCCCGCGGACTGCTCGACGGCATACCGCCCGGGGATGATGAAGTTCAGCACGCCCTGCTGCAGCCACTGGTACTGCTGCGCTTCCTGGTTCGCGAAGTCGGTCGGCGCGGGCGGGGCCTGGCCCGGGGCCCAGCCCGCCTGGTTGAGGTAGGCGGCGGCGAGGGCGATCCGGGCGCGCCCGGCCGGCGTCTGCTGGGCGGCGTTGACGGCTCCGGTGAGGCGGTCGGCCAGCGCGGAGGCGGTGGCGGCGTCGGGCAGGTTGACCAGCAGCGGCAGGTCGGCGCGGTCGAAGAACCAGGCCAGGGCGTATTCGGCGTCGAGCTGGTGGTCCTCCAGGTTGACGCCGCCGGCGACGAGTCCGCACAGGTTCAGCGCGCCGTCGATGCGGCCGGCGCCGTCCCGGGCGATCTCGGCGTTGACCAGGCCGCCCATCGAGACGCCGACCGAGACGACGTGGGCGGGCCGGCCGGCGGTGTTGCCGAACGCGGTGATGGTGGCGTACTGGTCCTGCTCGGCGGACTTGAGGGCCCAGGCCGACCCGTGCGGGTCGTAGGAGGACCCGGCCAGGGCGTAGCCCTCGGCGAGGAGTTCGGCCGCGACGGCGCCGGACGGGGCGTCGGCGGCGGTGAGGGGGCCGAAGCCGTGGCTGAACAGCAGCAGGATGCCGTTCCACTGGGCCGGCTTGTCGGCGATCCAGGTCGCGCCGTCCTGCAGGGTGCCGCTGTAACGGGTGGTCGTGGTGGCCGCGGTGGTCGCGGTGGCCGGGGCGGTGGCGGCAGCCGGGGTGGCAGCGGCGGCGGGGGTGGCAGCGGCGAGCGGGGCGGTGAGGGCGAGGGCGGTGGCGGCGCACAGGGCGGCCAGGGCCCGGCGGGGTGATCGGGACACGGGGGGCTCCAACACACGGTAAGGGCTGTCTCTTATACACATCTGACGCTGCCGACGAAGAG
>NZ_JOHO01000021.1 GCF_000719705.1 Streptomyces sp. NRRL S-350
ACGCGGCCACCCAGATCAAGTGGGCCTACGACTACATGAACAGCCGCTACGGCAGCCCCAACCAGGCCTGGGCCTACTGGCAGGTCCACCACAACTACTGACCGGACCGGCACACCCCGCCGACCCACCGGCACACCCGGTCGACCCACCGGCACACCCCGCCGATCCACCGGTCGACCCACCCTCCCCACGACCCACCACGGACGCCGCAAGCCGAGTCCCGGGCCGAACGGGAACCCGAGCCCAGGGGCCCGGTGCGCACCACGCGCACCGGGCCCCTTCGCCGCATCCGCACCAACCAGCGCCAGCCTGACAGCGCCAACCCGCACCAACCAGCGCTTGCCGCGCCCGCCCGCCACGCACCAAGGGTGTCGCAGTCGGGTCGTTGTCCGCCCCCTCCCCCGCAGGGCCAGCCGTGCGGCAGAGTCTCCGTCGACCCGTCCTCCACAGCCCGTTGTCGGACGGTGGTGGCACCATCACGGCACCACGACAGAGAAGGGGAGCCACCAGTGAGTTTCTCGGGAATGTGGTGCCTGGTCCCCGTGAACGCCGACACCGTCGCGCGGTACGCGCCGGAACTCGCTCCGGCCATCGAGGCAGAAGCCGCCCGCCCTGCGTCCACCGACCTCCTCCAGTGGTGGCAGGCCACCGGAAGCAGCCCGGAGACCATGGACCGGTTCATCGACCTGGCTGCCCCGTCCGTGCTGGACGAGCGGATCTGCACCGTCTACGAAGCGTGGGAGCAGGGCTACGACAGGTCACTGCCACTCCTCGGAGTCAGCGCCCGCAAGGCGTACCCGGCGGCCGCCATGGCCTTCGCCCTCGGCCCCCGGCGCTACGCGGAGCTGCCCGGCTGGTTCGGGGACCTGATCCTCACGCCCGCGGAGGTCGCCCAGAGCCTTCCCGCCATCGAACGCGCCTACGACTGGACCGCACGGAGCCGGCGCCAGGCGGCGCTGCTGCTCACCGCCGCCCTCCGCGACGAGGGCGATCCGGACGACATCGACGCCCTGCTCGACGGCGTACCCCCGGTGTGGCGCGCCGCAGCGGACGCCGGTCGCGGCCTGCTCGGAGCGCACTTCATCCCCTGACGCGTCGGCGCGGACGAGCCCCACCACGCGGGTCGCGGGTTCGTGCCGCATGGAGTGAGGGCTGCCATGGACGCGTGGACGTAGTCCGTGGGCCGGCAGCACGATCGAGGCGCACCGCGTCCCGTGCGTGCGCAGTGCCGCCAGGAGCAAGCCACGCGCCTGCCCGGCGTCGGAACCTTCCCACCCGTGCGGTTGCCGGGGCGTTCAGCTGAGGTATTTCACCCACCCTGGTACGGAGGGGTCGTAGCTGGCGATCGACTCAAGTACCAGGGCGGTGAACGCCACCCACTCGTCCTCGGGGGCCCACGCCTCCCCATCGTCGGCCTGGGCGTGGAACGGACTGGGTGCCCAGGCCAACAGAACGCGATCCTCCGTCACCTCATGGATCCAGCCGAGGAACTCCCTGCCGTCACCGAGGGCGAAGCCCACCTTGTCAGCGCGTTCAAAGCAGCCGGAGAAGTAGTCGTGGAGCGACTGGTCTTCGAACATTTGGCCAGCGTAGCGGCACTGATCCCGGGAGCCGCTGCGCCCAGCGGTCCGTGCAGCTCGGCCACCGGTCCGGCCGCCGCCGGCGGGCGAAGAAGGCGTGCGCTGCTCACCCACCGGGTTCCGGGCCGCTGGCCGCCAGTTCGAGATGCGGATGCCCGGCGGGCTGCGCGGTCCTGCTGGGACGGGCGCTCGCAGCACCTCCGGCGAGTCCAACGCAGGTGTCATCCCGCTGATCGCCCACCGAGCCCGACAGCTGACGCTTCTACCGAACGCCCCTCAGACGCCCACCCGGCTCGACCCAAGAGAGAGGGCCCCCGGGCGGCCGCCGGGCCGTCAGCATGCCGTGGCTACGAACGCCGGTCCCGGATGCCAGGGGCACTGGCGGTGAAGTTGTCCTCGATCCACTGGGCATCCGTCAGGTAGCGGCGGTCGTGGCCCTCCGCGACGTGCCGACTGAACGCCGGATGACCCGCTGCGGCATGCCCCCGCATCCAGGCGACAAGCGCTCTCAGCCGCTCCCCCGCCATGGCGGGCAGCTGGGCCCGCTCCTCCCGGGACAGGCCGTAGGAGTCGGCGAACAGGGAAAGGCGGCGCTTCGCCTCCGGAATCGGCAAGGTGAGTGCCACCTCGTCCGGGGCGTACAACGGGACGAAGCGGTAGGCGGTGTAGGCGACGTCCCACAGCCGGGGGCCGGGGTGGGCCGTGTCGAAGTCGATGAAGGCGACGGGAAGCTGCTCTCGGAAGACCGTGTTGTACGTCGCCGCGTCGCCGTGACAGATCACCTCCGCCGGCTCGCGTGGAGGAAGCTGCCAGACGTCGCCCGGCTCCCGAGCGAAGCCGGCGGAAGCGTCGTGGAAGTCACGCAGCAGACGTGCCGCAGCCACCAGCGAGGCATCGCTCCGCACCTCGGGTGCAGCGAAGTCGTGCCCCACCTCTCCGGGCAGGTACTCGACGAGTTCCTCAGCACCGTCGTCATCGAGCCCGTACGGGCGCGGGGCGCCGGTGAACCCCACGTCGCGCAGATGGGCGAGCAGGCGCTGGACGGTGGGGCTCCAGGGACTGGCCGGACGCCGGACCAGTCCGCCTTCCCGGACGACTCGATTCACGCCGCCAACGAGCACTTCGCGGTCTTCCACGGAGCCACGCTAGCCGCGCTGGACGCCGTCGACACCCGAATTCCTGCGAGCTCCGAGGCTTCCCCCGGACCTGTCCGGTTCCATGCCCGGGTGGTTCCCGCGCAAGGGATCGGAACCAGGCCTCCTTCCACCGATCCGACGAGCCCGCCAGAGGCGGCACCTCGGCGGGTGCCGACTTGAGTACGGGTACTCATGTCACGGGACTGGTCGATCGAGCACGATTCACACCGTGCCAAAGAGCGTGCGGGAAAACGCCGGTGACGCCAAGTCGCCGGTGCCGCCGAGTCGCCGGTGCCGCCGAGCCCCCGAGTCGCTGAGCCTCCGAGTCACTGATGCCCCAAGTCGCCGATGCCCCGAGTCGCCGAGGAGGAGCGCGTCGACGAGGAGGAGCGCGTCGGCGAGGAGGAGCGCGTCGGCGAACTCCGTGTCCCGCCGACACCTTCTGCGGCCACCCCTGGGCGGACCGGGAGCCGCCCGTCCACGCAATCCCGCACCCGAATGACGAACCCGAATGACGAACCCGATGGGGGTCCTCGTGTCCATCACCCGAACCACCAGCAGAGTCCTCCTCGCGGTCGGCGCGGCCACTGTGGTCCCGGCCCTCGCCGCCGGATGCTCCTCCGGCCCCGGAGGCGCCCCTGACCAGCCGGCCATCACCGCACACGGCAGTGCCGTGGGCGCCGCTCCGACCACCGTACCCACGCTCCGGACCCTGGGGGCCCCGGCGTTCGGCTCTCCCAGCAGTACGCCCACCGGCCCTCCGATCCCCACCGGCGCGGCCCTGCGCGACCTGCTGCCGACCGCCGCCACGCTGCCCGCCGGGTGGACGGTCCAGGGCAACGGAAACCAGACCGACACCGGCACCTACGTCGTGGACGATCCGGTCGCGCCGACGCTGCCGCAGGAACCGTGTACCCAGATGCGCCTCGCCGGGACGGTCCTCTCCCAGGACTTCAAGGCCTCGGGCGCGATGAACGAGGTCTACGACGGCGAGAACAGGGTCCAGGTCTACCTGGCCGCTTACCATCCCGGCGACGCGGCCAAGCTGCTCGGCGAGATCCGGGCCTACACCGAGCGCTGCAAGTCCTTCACGGGCAAGGGGATCGACGGCCGGCCGGTCCCGCTGACCGTGACCCAGCAGCCCGTGCCGGGACTCGGCGACGAGGCCCTCGACATGAAGAAGGTGCCCCAGGGCCCGTACCACACCGAGGAGATCGTCGTGACCCGGGTCGGCGACCGGCTGCTGTTCCTCAGCGGCGACGACATCCTGGGCCGGCTGCCGAACTTCATGCAGCTGGCGACGCCGCTCTCGAAGAGCATCAGGTAGCCCGTCGGGGGCTGGCTCGGGAGCCGCCGTCGCTTCTGGCGGCCGGTCAGGTCCCGGGCGCTGCGCGGCGCGGTAGAGGTCGCAGGCCGTGGTCCAGGGCGTGGTCCAGGGCGTGGTCCAGGGCGTCCGCCCCGGCCCGGCGCATCGCTGCGATGCGCCGGGCGGAGGCGGCTCCCGGGTGGGTCGGGCCGCTGGGCGGGGCGGCTCACACCTGTGCCATGCCGCCGTCCGCGAAGAGTTCGACGCCGGTGATGAAGCTGGAGGCATCGCTGGAGAGGAAGACCGCGGCCTTTCCCATCTCGCGCGGGTCGGCGATCCGTCCGGTCGGGTTGCCCTCTCCCATGGTCCTGACGGCGGCGTCGACGTGGTCGGCTCCCTGGGCCATCGCCAGTGCGCTGCGCAGGGAGTCGGTGTCGACCGCGCCTGGGCTGAGGATGTTCATTCGGATGCCCGATCCCTTGGTGTCCTGGATCCAGGCCCGGATGAAGTTGCGTACCGCCGCCTTCGAGCCGCCGTACAGGCTCATCCCGAGCGGCGGCTGGATGGACGCCGTGGAGCCGATGATGACGACGGTGCCGCCGGGCGGCAGCAGCGCGAGCGCGGGCTGAACGGTGAAGAGGACGCCCTTGGCGTTGACGTCGAAGGTCCGGTCGAACTGCTCCTCGGTGATGGCGC
This sequence comes from Streptomyces sp. NRRL S-350, assembly GCF_000719705.1. Classification (GTDB taxonomy): domain Bacteria; phylum Actinomycetota; class Actinomycetes; order Streptomycetales; family Streptomycetaceae; genus Kitasatospora. The sequence continues at coordinate 4,719 of NZ_JOHO01000021.1, forward strand.
CGAGCGGGGCGTGCGCGCCGATTCCCGCGTTGGCAACGACCGCGTCGAGTCGCCCGTGACGCTCCTTCACCTGGCGGTAGGCGGCCTCCATGTCCGCGAGCTTGGTGACGTCGGCCACGATCCCCGAGCAGTTCGGCCCGATCGCCGCGACCGCCTCGTCGAGCGCCTCCTGGCGCAGGTCGGTGATGACCACGCGGGCGCCGTTGGCGACGAACTCCTGGGCGATTCCCAGTCCGACCCCGGACGCGCCGCCCGTGATGACGGCGACCTTTTCCTCGAGCGAGAGACTCATCTTCTTCTCCTCTGAATGAGTGGATTGCCGTGTGCTGTGTTCGCGGCGGGCGTCGTGAGGTTGTGGAAGCCCAGGGCGTGACGGGGCCGGGGCTGGTGGCTCACCCGTTGTTCCCGGACCGGCGGCCGTGGCCGCGCTGCGTCGGGAGCGGGGGACGTGGGACGGGGGACGGGGGCACGCGCTGCGCTCGGGTGCGGCGGAGGGGCCTGCATGCCCTAGAGTCGAAGTGGAGGCTTCTCCACTTACCTCACTGTAAGTGGAGGCGTCGCCGGTTAGCAAGTCCGGGACGACAGGAGACCGCGGATGGCCAGAGAGACAGGGCGCCCGCTACGGGCCGACGCGCAGCGCAACCGGGACAAGATCCTCTCGGCCGCGGTGCGCGTCTTCGCCGAAGAGGGACTGGAAGCGCACCTGGAGCGCATCGCCAAGGAGGCCGGCGTCGGCTCCGGCACGCTCTACCGCAACTTCCCCACCCGGGAGGTCCTCATCGAGGCCGCCTACCGCAACGAGCTGATCCGGCTGTGCGACGCGGCCCCCGACCTGCTGGCCGCGCTGCCCCCGCGCGAGGCGCTGCGCGCCTGGATGGGCCGCTTCGTCGACTACGCGACCGCCAAGCTCGGCATGGCCGACGCCCTGCGCGCCCTCGTCGAATCCGGCGTCAACCCCTACGCCCGGAGCCACGAGATGATGATGGCCGCCCTGGCCTCGCTCCTGGCCGCCGGCATCGAAGCCGGCACCATCCGCTCCGACATCGGCGCCACCGACATGTTCGCCGCCCTCACCGGCATCGCCCTCACCTCGGGAAGACCGGAGCAGCGCGAGCAGGCCGAACGCCTCCTCGACCTCACCCTGGACGGCCTGAGCACCGACCGGCGCTGACAGGCGGCGGGGCCCAAGACCTCGTTGCTTCCCGGAGAGCCCCACTTGGGCGAGGGGGCGGTGGCCGACTCCCCCAGGTCGGGCCTGCGCCCCTCCAGCCCGATCGCCGCGGAGGGGCCGCAGACTCCCGCCCCCCTCCCCGACCCAAGCCCTCACCGCCGGGGCGGCGACCTGCGCGACGGTGACGTCGCGCAACTGCACGAATGCCGCGCTCAGCACGCCGGCAGGACGAGCCGCCCGCCGCCACCGGCCGCGAGCCGTCCCGCGCTCAGGAATGGGGAACCCTCCACTGGCCGATGCCGGCTCCCGAGGCGAGGACCGCGGCGAGTTCGTCCGGCCGGGCTGCGAACGGGCTGTGGCTGCCGGGCAGGGTGTGCACGGTGAACGGGTTACCGGGGAAGGCCCGGTCGGCTTCCGCGATCATCAGGTCCTGCGCGGCCGGTGCCAGCGCCCGGTCCTCGGCGCAGCGCAGGAAGGTTCGTGGAATTCGTCCCCACCGTGCCGCGGTCAGGGTGACCGGGGCCGTCGGGATCGCCAGGGGCAGATCAGGGCTCAGCGCGGACCGCCACCGGTCGAAGCGGTCCAGCGGGGTGTCGTGGTAGTGGGTTTCCCGCAGTTCGTCGAGGTAGGCGGGATCCGGTGAGAGCGGATTGATCCGGACGGCGCCCAGGGCCTCGGGGTCGCCGAGGTTCAGGTGCCGGCCGAGCGCGGTGGCGTTCTCGGGTGCGCCCAGGTAGTCGAAGAACCGCGGCCGCCCGCCCGGGACGAACGCGGACAGGTAGACGATCCGGTCCACCAGCTCGGGCGCCCGCTCCGCAGCCAGAGACGCGGGGCCGCCGCCCGCGCTGTGCGCGACGAGCACGACGGTGCGATGGTGACGCACCTGGCGCAGGACGCTCAGTACTGACTCGGCGCAGTCGTCCATCGTCAGGTGGGCGAGCCGTGACTTCTCGGTCAGCAGGCCCGGCTGGCCGGGCAGCAGGTATCCGGTGGGCAGGGGTGCGTCGAAGCCGTGCCCCGGCATGTCGACGGCCACGCTCGCAGCGCCCAGTCCGGCCAGCGCGCGCTGTGTCGCCGCCCACTGTCCGGAGCTGTGCCAGGCGCCGTGCACGAAGACGAAGAGGGTGTCGGTCAGCGATACGTTCTTCATGGCTCCATTCCAGCCAGGAACCGCAGCGCCATCCATTCATAGATCTGGCAAGTGGCGTGGCAATATCTTTGAGGTCTTGTCGGCAGCCCGATGGGATCGATGGGATGGAGGGCGGTTCGTGGAAGCGCGCCACCTGCGGTACGCGGTTGCTCTCGCCGAGCACGGACACTTCGGCCGGGCGGCCGGCGCGCTGGGCATCGCACAGCCGCCGCTGTCCAAGCAGATCGCCGACCTGGAGCGCGAGGTCGGGGCCCGGCTGTTCGACCGCACCCGTCAGGGGGTGTTCCCGACCGCCGCCGGTGAGGCGTTCCTCGTGCGGGCCCGCCGGGCACTCGACGAGATCGCGGCCGCCACGGTCGACGCGGGCCGGGCCGCGCGCGGCGAGACGGGACGTCTGCGGCTCGGCTTCATCGCCTCGGCACTGCTCGACCCGCTGCCGGGCGTCCTGAGCTGGTTCGGCCGCGGACGGCCCGACGTGAGACTGGAACTGCACGAGATGGCGACCAGCCGCAGCAGCTCGGCTCTCATCGCCGGGGAGCTGGACGTGGCCCTCACCCTCGGCCCGCCACGGGGTGCCGGAGCCGAACATCTCGTGTCCGTCCCGATCGGACGCGACCACGTGATCGCTGTGGTCAGTACGGTGCATCCGTACGCGGGTCAACAGTCGGTGAGCGCCGACCAGTTGCGGCGACAGCCGCTGATCGTGTCGGCCGGCGAGGACGAGCCCGCTGTGGTCGCCGGACTGCGCACCCTGCTGGGCCCGGACGCATCGGCTCTCGGCGGTGCGACCGTCGCGAGGGACGTGCACACGATCATCGGCCTCGCCGCCTCGGGCGTGGGCGTCGGCCTGGGGCCGTCCCGCATGAGGGCGGTCCCGCGTCCGGGAGTGCGGTTCTGTGAAGTGACCCCGCGCACGCCCCTGCCCGATCTCGTCCTGTCCTTCGCGGCCCGCGATCGCTCCCCGGTGCTCCACGCCTTCCTCGACACCATCCGGAAGACCTGCCCCGACGTCGGTGCCGCACTCGACGACCGGCTCCGGCCCCGCACGTGATTCGGTCCGGTCGTCCCTTCGCATGCGTCCGGCCTTCCGGCGCGGGTCGGCCTCGGCGCGAGGCGCACGCGTACCCGAGTGGGTCTCAGAACCCGGACCTCCTGTCGATCAACATCGCCGAGCGCAGGACTACGGCTCTGCTCATCCCGAAAAGGTCAGTCAGCGGGCGCAGCAGCGACAGCAGGCGAAACAGGCTGGGCTCGACCGCCTGATCTCTGATCCGTGTTTATCCATGTCTTTTGTGTTCGTCGCGCTGAACGCAGATCCTCGCCCGCCCTGGAACTCGCACTTTCGCGCTCGCTGCTGAAGACCACAGCCGCCGTCAAGCCTCTTGACCCTGAAGCACTGCCCGTCGAGTCCGCCGGAAGCCCCTCACCTCCGCCCGATCGCCTGACAGCATGTCGGGGTGACTGGTGAGGTGCACAACCACAGCGAGGGTTCACCCGCCTACGTGATCCAGGCGGGAAGCATCCGTGACATCCGGCTGAGCCCCTTTCCTGCCTCCCCCAGTGGGCGCGCGGCCTCCCCCGAGGCCGAGAACGACGCGTTGGACGGGCTGGCCCGCGAGGTCCTGGACCAGTGGCGTGACGAGGCCAACGTTCGCGGCCTGCGCGACCGGATCCCGATGGTGATCCCGTGGGAGCTGGACCAGGGACACGGGGACAGGCCGCCCGGCGAGGAGGAGGAGCAGGAGCACGTCGAGCAGGTCGGGCTCGGTGAACTGGTCACCAGGGTCAGAGCACTCTCACCCCACCAACTGGTCATCACAGGCCCGGCCGGGGCGGGGAAGTCCTCCTTGGCCGTTCTTCTCGTGCTCGGGCTGTTGGAGGACAGGGCCGCCGGCTCCCCGCAGGCCGTCCCGGTGATCCTCTCGATGCCGGACTGGGAGCCGGGAACCAGCATCCAGGACTGGGTCATCGGGCGTGTCCATGAGGACTACGGCGCGCTGGTCCCCGGACTCGATCAGCACCTGGTGAGGTCACTCGTCCAGGGCCGACGGATCATTCCGGTCCTGGACGGATTCGACGAGCTGCTCCCACTGGCTCGCGAGGAAGCGGTGGAAGCACTCAAGCGATCGCTCGGAACCGACGGCCCACTGGTACTGACCTCCAGACCGGAGGCATACCGGCATGCCGTTGCCTCAGCGCCGTTCCTACGCGGTATTCCCGTGCTGCGGGCAGGCCCGGTGCGGCCGGAGGTCGGCCTGGCTTACCTCTCCCGGATGTGCCACCAGAGCCACGCCGGGTCCTGGCAGTCGGTGTTCGACGCGGCAGGGAATGACCCTGCCGGTCCCCTCGCCACCGTCTTGTCCTCGCCCCTGATGCTCTGGCTCGCGGCGACGCTGTACGCGTCGCAGGAGACCGATCCCCGGGAGCTGCTCGATGAGGAACGGCTGTCCACGCAAGCGGCCATCGAGGGCCATCTCCTGGACGGCCTCATACCGACCGTCTACTCGCAGGGCCCCCGACCTTCCTACCTCCCCGGACCGGTACGCCCTTGGAAGCACGAGGACGCCCTCGCATACTTCCGCTTCCTCGCCGAACAGCTCCACCGCCGACGCACCCAGGCCATCGCATGGTGGCAACTGCGGAGCGTGCTGACCGAGCCGAGTGTCTGGGGCTCCGTCGTCCTCGTGGTCGTGGCCCTCTGCGGCACGTCGGCAGCCTACGCGATCGCGGTGCCGCTCTCCTTGCTCGGAGTACCGTCTCCCGCCAGGAACGGGTCCGGGTTCTGGAGCCTCGCCCAGGTGCTCAGCGCCGTCACCGCAGTGGCTGTCATCGCCACGGCTTTCGGAAGGCTCTTCACGCGGCACCTCTTCAGCGGGTTCGACGCACGCCCCCGAAGGCCGGCCGGCGGCCACGGCCGGGTCGTCCTCGTTCTGGCGGCCCTGGCGACGGCGGGGACCAGTGTTGCCGTACCCGGCAGCGCATCGGCGTACCTGTGCGTCTTCGCCCTCCCCCTGCTCTCCGGTGTCCTTCTGACGAGGCCGACCGAGTCCGACACGGCGGTCAGGCCGAAGGCGCTGTTGGACGGCGAGCGCAGGCTCGCCCTCGTCGAAGCCGCAGTGGTCGCACCCGCCGTCGCGGCGGCCTCGACGGCCTTCCTCCACTGGCTCGGCGGCAGTCCCCTACTCGTCGTCAGCGGCCTGGTCGTCGGCTGCTCGTCGTCGGCCATGGTGATGGTGGCTCTCAGCCGGTGGGGCCGCTGGACCGCCACCCGACTGGTCCTGGCGGCCCGCGGATGTCTGCCACGGGATGTGCTGGGCTTCCTCGAGGACGCCCGCCGGTTGGGCGTGCTGCGGCGGATCGGCGGGGTTCACCAGTTCCGGCATGCCGGACTCGGGGCGCGGCTCGCCGGTGAGGCGTCGGCCGACACCGACGGCAGGGGAACGATGCCGCGGGAGGTGGTGCTGAGGAGCAGTGTGCTGAGCATCGGCGCTGTACGGTCGATGGCGTTCGACATGCTGGCTCTGGTCACCGTGTTCCTCCTCGTGGTCTCGCCGATGTCCGCAGAAGGGGGCTTCCGGGCCGACTGGCATCGGACGGGCGCGTTCCTGCTTGGTCAATGGCCGGCGGTGCTGGGTGTGGTCGGCGTGCTCATCGCGGATTCGTTCGCCCTGCGGATGGTGGCGAGGCGGCTGCGCATCGACGCCGAGGGCGTGGAGCTCAATGAGGGCCGCAGGCTCCGGCTGCGGTGGGAGGACGTGGCGGAGGTCCGAGTGCGCAGGATCCGTCCCCGCAAGAGCAGGGGTGACTCCCCCGGTCTGAACGTTTCCTACTGCCTCGCGATGCGGCTGAAGCCCGGGCGGCCGACACCCCCGTTCCTCGTCGACCGGCACGGCTGGCTCCGGGTCTGGGACATGGGCCCCAGCGAGGTGGTGCCGCGTGAGCTGGAGGCTGCGCTGTCCTGCTTCGCTGCCGGCCTCTGGCGTCCTGAGGACTGAATCACGGGGCCTTGCCGTCAGAGATGGGCCGGCGCGAACGTGTCGGCTCCCGGGGGTCTCACTCTGCCGCTTGCCGCCTGCCGCTTGCCGCTTGGTGGACCAGGAACTCGCTCGGCCGAGCGCATCAGGATTTTCCGCAGAAAATTCGAGACAGCGGGAAACCGGGCTCCCCACGGCCGGAGTGCCAGACCGTCAGGGTCGGGGCCCCGCCGGGTACCGCGCCCCGCACCGCGCGGTGGGACCGGCCCCAGCAGCCGGAAGGCTCACCGTCCCGGTCTCCTCCGGCCGGACTCCTCTCCGGAATTTTCTGCGGAAAATCGGTGCGCCGGCCGGATCCGGCCCGCTTACCTCCAAAGCGCGCTGGCTGCCTCAGCGTCCCCTTCGTCCGGCCAGCGACCCTCGATATGCAGCTGGATGAGCGCGGCGTGGGAGAGCGGGCTGCCGGGGTCGGTGACGTCCCCGTTGAGGGTGTAGTCCAGGAGCACGACGTGCTCCTTGTTCCTGATCAGCTCGACCAGGTCGGCGACGCGGTGCTCAAGGGTCCAGCGGTAGGCCGGCAGGTAGATCCGGCGGCGGGCCGCCTCGTAGGTCAGCAGCCGGTCGCCGTGCAGGCCGGCTCGGTGACCTCGGACAGGGCCGTATCGCCGGACTGTCCGCTTCAGGCCCTTCATCGTGGTGATGCCGAGCTTCGCGGGGTCGACGTCGGAGTCGCGGAAAACCTTCAGCGCCTGCCAGATCCCTTCGACCGACTGGCTGGTCACACCGTCGCTGTAGGGAACGGGGATGCCGCCGTGCGGGTAGAACGGGCTCAGCCGCACCCACGGCTCCGGCGCCTTGGAGGTCACGTCGATGATCTCCGCGCCGGGGAAGGCGGCGGTCAGTGACGCCGTCGAGCGGCGACGGCTGGCAATACGGATCGGCATCTGAAGGCCCCCTGATTTTGTGACACCAGGTATCGACCATCCCCGATGCCACTGACATCAGCCCGCCCCGGAGGTCGGCATCGCTGGCCAACCGCCAGGACATCGGCGGAACCCATGCCCGCATGGCTGCCTCATGCCCGCCATGCGACTCCCCCGCCATGTGACTCCCCCGCCGTGCGCGGGTTCGCCCTCGTCCGGGCTCGGAAATTTTCCGCAGAAAATTCGGCGACCGCCGGGAGCCACCCGCCGAGCGATCGTGGCCGCTGTCTGCATCCGTTGCCCGATCGATCTCGCCGGTCTGTGCAGTCGCCAGGGTCTGGGCCGTGGAATTTTCTGCGGAAAATCGGGAGGGCGGGACGGAACCGCTGATAGCCGGGACCACGGACGTGGGGCTGCCGCCGACCGCACGGACTGGAGCCCACCTCACCCCACCCCACCCCACCCCACCCCGCATCGCATCGCATCGCATCGCATCGCATCGCATCGCATCGCATCGCATCGCATCGCATCGCATCGCATCGCATCGCATCGCATCGCATCGCATCGCAGCATCGCATCGCATCGCATCGCGCGAGCGGTGCCGGCACACCGGTGCTGGGGACCACCGCGCCGGCCGCGATCGGCGGGGCCGTCCCGCGGACACCCCCACGGTGATGGCACCGACGTCCCCGTACTCCCCCGTCCACCATCCCCGAGTCGGCACACCGGATGCTCGCCGGACGCCACCACCACGCCGGCCGCCCGGCAGCCGGGGACCGGCTCGCCGGGCTCAACGCCGGTTCGAGGGCGCGGCCGCTGTTCATGGCCTGGACGTCCCCGAGGGCACCGGCGACGAGCGGGCTTCGGATCGGCCCGAGGTCAGGAGGCTGGCGTGCGCATGTAATCGCCGTGTTCCAGGTCTTCGAGCAGTGTCGGGTGGGTGGGCGACCAGTCGAGCAGTTCCTGGGTGTACGAGCTGGAGACAGGCCCGTCGAAGCCGTAGACGGCGGCCATGAACGGGCTCACGAAGTGCGTGGCAGCCTGGTGGGGGGTCAGCGAGATCGAGGGTAGGTCCAGGACCCGGGCGATGGTCTCCGCGATGCTCTTCAGGGTGACGCCGCTCTCGGCCGCTCCGTGCAGCACGCTGCCCGCGGGTGCCTTCTCCAGGGCCAGGCGGAACAGGACCGCGGCGTCGAGCCGGTGTACCGCCGGCCATCGGTTGGCGCCGTCTCCGACGTAGGCCGAGACGCCGGTCTTCCGTGCGGTGGCGATGAGCATGGGGATGAAGCCGTGGTCTTCGGGGCCGTGGACGGTCGGAGCGAGCCGGACCACGCTCGCGCGTACTCCTCGTGCGGCGAAGTCCAGACCGGCTCGTTCACCCGCGATGCGGAAGGCGGCGATCCCAGTCGTGTCGGGCTCGTCGTGCTCGGTGGCCTCTCGACTGGCGGGCATGACCAGGGTGCCCGAGGTGATGACGAGCGGTTTGCCCGAGTGCTCCAACGGCTGGCCGAGTGCCTCGATCGCGGTCCGGTCGCGCCGGGCCATGTCGTCGAGGTCGGAGAAGTCGCCGCCGTAAGCCATGTGCAGGACGCCGTCCGCAGTCTCGGCGCCGCTGCGCAGACTGTCGAGGTCGTCCAGGGAGCCGCGGTGCGAAGCGGCCCCCAGCGCCTCCAGTCGGGCGGCGGCGGCATCCGAGCGAGCCAGGCCGGTGACGGTGTGACCGGCCGCGATGAGTTCGGCGATGACGGCGGGGCCGGTCTGGCCGGAACCACCGGTGACGAAGACGCGCATGGGAACCCTCCCAGTTAACGCCAGTGACTGGCACTACGTAGCGCCAGTCACTGACCCTAGGTAGCGTCAGTGACTGGCGTCAAGTAGCGTCAGTCACTGGCGGATGGGCTACCATCGGGGCGTGCCACGAAGCGGAGCAGAAGCGCGCCGCCGCCTTCAGCAGGCGGCCCTGGAGCTGTACCGGGAACGCGGATTCGACCAGACCACCACGGCCGAGATCGCCGCGCGGGCCGGGGTCAACGAACGCACGTTCTTCCGGCACTTCCCGGACAAGCGCGAGGTGCTCTTCGACGGCGAGGCCGACCTGCGCGCAGCGCTGGTCCAGGCAGTGACCGAAGCACCCGACGGTCTCCAGCCGCTCGAAACACTGCTCCTCGCCTTCCGAAAGGTCGAACGGATCCTCGAGGGCAATCGTCCGTTCGCCGAGCCGCGACTCGAAGTCATCGCAGTGACACCGGCACTCCGTGAACGCGACCTGGCCAAGGCCGCGTCACTCGCCGATGCCATGGCGGGGGCGCTGCGGCAACGCGGTGTCGCCGACCGGCTGGCCGGCCTGGCTGCACAGAGCGGGTGGGCCGCCTTCCACCACGCGGTCCACGCCTGGATCGACGACCCCTCACAGAGCCTGGACGCCCACCTCCGCCAAGCCTTCGACGACCTGCGTGCCCTCTCCGTTGGCGCCCCGCCAGCACCGCCACGGCTGGAAGGCTGACACCGCCCCGCACGGCAGCCACCGGCGCGGGCTCCACGCTCACCCGGCCCACACACCGTCCAGCCCGGCCCGGTCGGGATCGGTGCGCCCGGTCCGTCGCCTCGGTGGCCTGTGGTCGATTCCCGCGACCTCCACGACGACATCCGGTTGAAGCGAAGCCGCACTCCCCCGACCACCGGCCCTGGCCGCGACTCCGGCACCGCCTTCGTCGGCTCCTACGACTCGTACGACTCCTACGACTCCTACGACTCCTACGACCGGAGTGGCTTCTTCACCGTCGACGCGCACGCGGAGTGCGCTGACTCCATCGACGACACAGCCGCGGACTTCGAGGGTAGCCGGAGCACCTGGCGTACCTCTCGGTGCCGACGCGGGCCCGCCGGGGCCGACCGTGATCCCTGCCCGGGAATTTTCTGCGGAAAATTCGAAGCCCGCCGGGCCGGACTCCGAAGTGCCCGTAGCCCTCGTGCTACCCCACCAGCTCCGCCAGCCACGGGTGACCAGGGTGCATGCACGTCAGCCACTCGCTGAGGCTGTCCCGCCGGGCCCGGCTCAGCAGTGGCAGCACTCCATCGAAGTCCGCCCGGTCCTTGGGCCGGGCCGCCTTCGCCTTGAACAGCAGCACCAGCTCCGGCGCCAGGTACGGGATCCCGTCGGCTGTCCGCTCCATGATCCTCTCGTACGGCAGCCGCAGGCTCTCGTCCCGCCGGCAGATCCAGGTGCCGCCTTCGTGCGGTTCGCGGAAGACGTCGAAGAGGAACCGGCCGCTCGCCGGGTCGCGCACCCAGGTCTGGTGGGTGGCCGCCAGGGCCTCGGCTCCGGCCTCCGGCCAGACCCGTCCCGAACCCACCGCGTCGAAGGCGTATTCGGGAAAGCGGTCCCGGACCTCCGGGAACCCCGCCGCCGGAACGGCGATCTCCAGGTCGCCGTGCGGACGCGTCTGCTTCCCGCGGAACAGATCCAGCGCCCAGCCCGCTGCGACGCACCACGTCACACCGACTCCGTCCAAGCGCTTCGCGAGGTGCTCAGGCCGCCATGCGTCCGCCCATCGGGCATCCAGCTCGCCCGCGTCGAGCACGACACCGCCGGGCGGGAGGGAGTCGGTCATCGTCACAACCTACTGCCGGGCACGGTTCGGTGGCACCGGACGCCGCTCCCCCGGGCCGACGGGCCGTACGTCCCCGGGCTCCGATTTTCCGCGGAAAATCGTCCGGCCGGACCCCGTGCCGGCGGAGGGTGCCCGGCGGCCCGGAGGAGAGCGCCGCACGCGACCCGGGCCGGACGCCGCCGATGCCGACCGTCCGGGGCCACCGGATTTTCCGCGGAAAATCGTCCGGCCGGATCCCGTACCCGATCCCCGAGGCTGCGAGCAGGCCCCAGGGAAACCACACCGTGACTCCGACGCCGCGCGCAGCACGGGCCGCACGCTGCTCGGTCGCCGACGGGTACGGGCCGGAAACCGCTGGGTCCGCCGCGGAGCAGCCGGTACCGTACGGGAACCATCTCGGGGGAGTGACGTGGATGCGGCCGATGCTGCTGGTGGACGTGGACGGACCGCTGAACCCGAACGCGGCGAAGCCGCACCGCCGTCCCGAGGGGTACGAGACACACCGGCTGATGACGCCGCGGTGGGAAGCGGCCGAACGCCGCAGACTCCGGGAATGGGGCCTGCCCAACAAGGTGCCGAAGCCACTGCGGGTCTGGCTCAACCCCGCTCACGGGCCCGCGCTCGCCGCCCTGCCGTTCGACCTGGTGTGGGCGACAACGTGGGAGGAGGAAGCCAACACCTTCCTCTCGCCCATCCTCGGACTGCCCACCCTGCCGGTCATCGCGTGGCCCGAGCCGCGCCCCCAGCCCGGCGACGGCGTGTTCTGGAAGACGCCGGCCATCGTGGCCTGGGCGCAGGGCCACCCGTTCGCCTGGGTCGACGACCTGATCACGGACGCGGACCGGGACTGGGTGCGGACCCACCACACCGGCCCGGCTCTCCTCCACCGCATCGATGCCAGGACCGGACTGACCGCGGAGGACTTCGCGCTCCTGTCGGACTGGGCACGCCTGACGGTCTGATGGGCCGACCGGTCTCCCCCAGCGGCTCGGCATCTCTCGGAAAGTCCGGTGACAAGTCCGCGTCCAGCGGAAACCCGCGGCCGGTGTCGCCGCTGTTGCGCATGGGGCTTTCCGCGTCGCTTCAACAGGCGTCGCCGAAGGGCGCGGCGCCCCAGGCCGTACGGCCGACCCAGCGGGAGCAAGCGACGGTCAGGCGACAACCGCATCGCGGCGCACGATCGGAGCGTTGAGTGGGCCCGCTGGACCCAGGCCCCGCGCTGTGAAGGGCCGCGGAACTTTCACCGGTCGGTGGCTCGACAGCACAGCATGGGCTGGCCTCCTGCCCTCCTGGCGTCTGGCCAACGGACGTGCCCCGAAGGCCTTCGCCGTCCGAGGCACGTCACCAGGTCAGGCGAAACGCAGTTCGCCGTCCATCGTGGCAACCAGCCACTGGGCGAGGTCGATCCGCTGCGGTCGGCATTCCCCTCCACGGCGGACCACATCGCGCCGCCCTGGTCACGGAAGTCGATCACGGACCACATCGCGCACCCCCACTCGTACAACGGCGCCGCCCCGGCAGGCACCCCGCCGGTGGGGTCCGGTCCGTGCCCGTAGGACTCCGCGATGTGCTCGTGCCGCTGCCCCGTGTCGACCGGCAGCAACCCGTCCAGCGGGCCGAAGCCGCCGTTTGTCGACGCTCACGCAATTCCCCGGGGCTGTGGTCACGTAGTCCCCCAGGTGCTGGCCTGGCCCCGGTCCGGATCCGGTGCCGCCACCCTGTTGGGACAGATCTAACGAAATGATCACTGTCCCGCTGTGGCTGGCCCGACCGTATAGGTTCGGCCACATGTTCGTTGTCACAGTGACCTATACGGCACCGCTGGATGAAGTCGATCGATGGAGGCCTGCCCACGGCGACTGGCTGAACCAGCTCATATCACAACGGCTGCTTCTCGTGGTTGGGCGCCAAGTGCCCCTGGTCGGCGGCGTCTACCTCGCCTCGGAGATGCCCACCGAAGAACTCGACCGTCTCCTCGCCACCGACCCGTACGTCGTCAACGGCGTCGCCACGCACAGTGTCGTGCAGTTCACTCCGCTGCTGGTCGCGCCCGGCCTGGAAGGCCTCAAAGACAACTAGGTTCTGCCTGGTCGGTCTTGCCGGGCATCGGACCATGCGTACCCGTCGAGATCGGCTGGACCGGGCCTGGTCGATCGGTGGTTTGCCGGTCGTGTCAGTCGGGCTCGTGGGGCGCTTGTTCGGTCGGCAAGTCGCTGGGGGCCCGGATGCTGGTGATGATCAGGGACCGGCTCTGCCGCTCGCTGACCAGCTCGGAGAGGTCGTCGGCCGGGCTCTTCCAGGACGAACCGCCGGGGGAATCGCCGGGAGGACCCCGGGCCGGGAAAACCGGCACGCACAACGGCGGTGGGGTGCCACCCGAGTCCCGGGGGCACCCCACCGCCGTTCGCCGGTGCTCAGGCCTTCGGAAGCGTTATCCCCAGCTCGAGCATCGCCGGGGAGGCCGGCCCGCCCTCGGAGCGCTCGGTCTTGTAGCCCTTGACCCCGGGGGCGACGGTGCGCGGGTCGACGGCTTCCGAGGGCGCGCCGGTGGAGTACAGGCCGTCCGGGTCCTGGTCGCGGTCGTGGGGGAGCAGCCAGAAGACGCGCCGGCGGAAGGTGCCGGAGGCCCTGGAGGACTTGGCGTCCGGGCCGAGGATCGCGTAGCCGACCATGCGGCCGTCGCGGTGGTAGGCGGGGCGGCCGCGGCGGGTGGTGAGGCGGTCCAGCGACTGACGGACGTAGTCGAGGTCGGAGGTGTCCTCCAGCCAGACGAGGTCGGTTTCGTGGGCGAGCTCGGCCGGGTCGATCAGCGCGCTCACGCGTGGTGCTCCTCTGTGTCGTCAGTGATCAGGCCGATGCCCGGGTAGTACTTGCGGCTGTTGGACAGGACCATCTCCTTGGGAGAGGTCATACCCAGTGTCTCGCGGACTCGAGCGGCGAATGCGCGACCGGATACGGGATTGGCTCCCTCGAATCCGCACCAGCGGGTGTAGGCGCCGAAGAGCTGGGCCTGTTCCGCGCGCATCCCCTCGCCGGTGACGCAGGATTCCTTGAGGAAGCGGCCGACGTGGTCCTCGGTCTCGGCGTAGGCGGTGGTCGCGGTCTGGACGGCCTGGGGGCCGGCGAGGTCCTTCTCCCCGGCGAAGTAGCGGCGGGCGCCGTCGATGAGCCAGGCGAGGATGCCGGGGCCCTCCTCGGCGACGAGGACGTGTGCCAGGTTGTCGATCTTGCGTTCCTCGGGGACGACCCGTTCGAACGGGATCAGGCGCATGCGCCGCCAGAAGGCGAAGCCGCCGGTGCCGACCTCGGGGCGGTGGTTGCCGAGCAGCCAGAGCTTGTGGGTGGGCTCGAAGGAGAAGAAGTCCTGGCGCATCCGCCGGGCCTTGATCTTGTCACCGCCGGTGAGCAGCTTGACCCTGGCCTCGTCGAAGCGGTCGCCGGGCTTGAGCTCGGAGCAGACGATGATGCGCCGGCCGTGGAGTTCGGCGAGGTCGGTGGGGTGGCCGTCGAAGGTCTTGGCCATGAGGAAGCCGGGCGGGGCTGCGTCGGCGTAGTCGCCGAGGAGCTGGATCATGACGTCGAGGAGGACGGACTTGCCGTTCTTGCCCTGGCCGTAGAGGAAGGGCATGACCTGGGCGCCGACGTCGCCGCTGATGGAGTAGCCGAGCAGCAGGTGGAGGAAGTCGCGGGTCTGGCGGCCTTCCTTGTCGTCGCCGAAGGTGTCGGTGAGGAAGCGGTCCCAGCGGGGGGTGGGCATCCGGGCCGGCGCGAGGGTGGTGGACCGGGAGTGGTGGTGGATCTTCGGGTCCGGTGGGGCGATCGCTCCGGTCCGGAGGTCGACGACACCGCTGGGGGTGCACAGGGCGTAGGCGTCGGCGTCGAGGAGCGCGGCGTTGAGGACCATGCCGGGGGCGGACTTCGCCTGGGCGAGCATGGCGTTCATGCCGGAGGTGGACAGGGCGCGGCGGCGGTGCCGACGCAGGTCGGTGTTGGTGTAGAGGCCGCGGGGGTCGTGGGTGGCGATGCTCTCGGCCATCTCCCCGGCGGCCCACAGGACGGTGTCGTCCTCGTCGAGCTGCCAGCGGTGGGTGGACCAGCGGTACCAGCCGATGCCGGGGACGTGGCGGTAGTCGCGGCCGTAGAGGTGGACGAAGAGCTTGGCGTTGCCGCGGTCGGAGAGGGAGTCCGGCAGCAGGCCGTGGGCGCTCGCCTGCGGGCCTGCCTGCGCGGAGGCCGCCCGCGCGGAGCCTGCCTGCGCGGGGGCCGGTTGGGCGGGGGCGGGCTGGGCCGCCGGTGCGCTCGGTGCGGCGTGCCCACCGTGGGGGGTGTGGAAGGGCTGATGCGGGGGCGCCTGGAGGGCGTCGGCGGGGGAGTCGAGGAGGCTCTCCTGGACGGCGGAGCCGTGCCAGGGGGCCTGCGACGGACCGGGAAGCGGCGGGTACTCCAGGATCTGCTGGGCTGCGGCCACGGGATCGAAGACCGTCCTCTTGCGGGGGCTGTCGGTCATCCGCGGGCCTTCCCGATGTGCAGGGGCTGCCGGGCACCGGCGGCGAGGCCGGAACGGATGACGGCGGAGCTGTGTCGGTCCTGGCTGGGACGGGCGGTGCGGGCGGCATCGAGGAGGAGCTGCTCGGCCACGGTGGGGGTCAGGTGTCCGGCGGAGACGAGTCCTCCGACGGTGTAGGCGGCCCGGTTGAGCTTGCCGGTGAAGCCGGCGCCCTCGGGCGTGGTGGCACAGTCGGTGACGTCCTGCAGGACGGTGTCGAGGACGCGTTCGGCTCCGCGCCTGCCGCCGCCGGCGGCCACGACCGCCTGCCGCGCACGATCGGGGACGGTGGCCGGGACGATCGGCTGGGCCTCCTGCCGGTCCTTCAGGTGTCCGGTGCGGACCAGTTCCTCGGCGAGCCACTGGGGGAGTGGGGCAGGGGTCCAGGCGCCGGGCAAGGGCGTGTAGGTCCCCGCGCTCGTGGTGGTGCCGGGGGCGACGATGTAGCCGCCGTGGGCGCGGACGTCGACCTGCCAGGCCAGGGCCCGGCCGGTGGAGGAGCCTGCGGAGCAGGTGAAGCCGCGGTGGTCCTCGTCCCGGTACCAGACGTGCAGGCCGCCGGAGGGCGTCCGCACCCGCAGCGTGGAGGTGTCCTCCGCCGGGGAGGGGGAGCGACGCAGGGCCGCCAGCAGGGCCAGCGTGTGGTAGCCGTTCTCCAGGCCGTCGAGGTCGACGTGCTCGTGGATCGGGATCCCGGGGAGGATCCGGTCCCGGGGCGGAACGGCACCGGGGTGGCTGTCGACGTCGATGACGACCAGGCCGGCGGGGCCGCAGGCGACGGCGGCCCCGAAGTCGGGATTGGCCTGCCACCAGGCCGTGATGACGTCCTGGTCGACGGTCGCGGCATGGAACCCGTGGCACCAGCGACCGGACCGGGGGCAGGCACAGTCGCCGGGGGAGTGCGGGGACTCCTGGCAGGCCTGGCAGTTGGCGGGCGGGGTCTTGCGCCCGGGCGCCAACGGGTGGACCGGCCATCCCTGGGTGGCGCACCAGCGGGCGACGGCCAGCGCATCCGGCTGGCGGACCGTTCGGTCGCTCCCCACGGCCTGCGGCGCCGTCACGCGGTCCCTCCCCCTTGGTCCAGTAGCTGCTGCAGCTGCTTCGGTCGCTCGGTAGCTGTCCGACTTCCGGTCGTCCGTTCAGTCGCTGAGATGCAAAATGCCAGGTCAGAGCAGTGGCGGGTGCCGGATCAGCGACTGAAGCGACCGAAGTCCAGAAGATAGCTCACACAGACTATCCGAGCGAGGACGCCCGCATCCGGAGTGGCGGCCTTTCCCGGCAAACTCAGCTACCAAACCCTGGGGGCAGCGACCGAGCCGCTTCGGTCGCTGTTTTCGGTCCACGGACGTTTTCGCAGGTCAAAGCTGTTTTCCAAGCCAAACAGCGACTGAAGCGACTGTAGCCCGGGTCTATAACGCGCACACGCACACGGGAATGTCTTCATATACCCAACCTTGAGTCGCTTCGGTCGCTGAGAGGGTAGGTCAACAGCCTCTGACCTGGGGTTTTGTCCAGCGACTGAAGCCCAGCGACTGAAGCTACCGAGTCTCTCCCGCCCGGTCGCTCGGCGTGTCGCGCGTGTCAGGACGGGGATGTGCGGCTGTGATGCCCCAGGTTCGGTCGCTTGAGTCGCTTCGGTAGCTCCGTGAGCTCCGCGCGGACCGGAAGGCGCTCCCCCTGCCCCTGGAACTCCTGCGCGCCCGACGCGCCACTGCCCGGGAGGTCGCTTCGGTCGCTGGTCCGGGGAGCCAGCGGAGGCCCAGGCATCCGGAAGCTTGGCAGCTCATCCCGTTCCCGGATAGGAGTGGTGACGTCGCTTCGGTCGCTGCGGCCAGAACAAGGAGCGGAGCCGTCCCTGGCCAGGCCCGCTCCCCCCCAGACCAGTGACCGAAGCGACTCAAGCGACTCAGCTACCGGACCTGCTTCGCGTTCGTCACGTGTTCAGAGACCGAAGCGACTGAAGCGACCGAACCCAGGACACTCCGAAGCCCGGTGTTCCGCACACGCGAGTCCAGCTGACCGTCCCCCCCCCTGTAGCTCGCACGATCCGGGGGACTGGGCCGGAACCACCGGTAGACCCGCTGATAGAGGCAGGACCACCAGCCTGCTGGGAGGCTCTTCGTAACGTGGCGCGATCGCCCCCGCGACGTGGACGTCTTCCTCGGCCTGGACGTCGGCAAGGGCAAGCTCCACGGAACCACCCGACCCGGGCCGGCAAGCGGGTCTTCGACAAGCGGCTGCCGAACAGCGAGCCCACGATGCGGGCCGTGCTGGACAAGCTCACCGCCAAGCACGGCATCGGTCTGGCCGTCGTCGACCAGGCCGCCTCCATCGGTGCCCTGCCGCTGGCGGTTCGCCCCGGATGCCGGCTGCCTCGTCGCCTCCCTGTCCGGCCTGACGATGAGCCGGATCGCCGACCTCTCCTCCGGCGAGGCAAAGACGGACGCCCGCGACGCGTTCGTCATCGCGAATGCCGCCCGCACAGCAGATCGACGCCGTCCTGGCCCAACAGCTCTCGCAGATCAACATCGAAGTCGATCGAGCTGGCCTCATACGCCCGAAAGCTCACCAGGAATCCAGCGGCAGGCCAGACCTTCCACAACGCGTCGGTGTCCTCGCGGCGGGTCAACATGTCCGCAGCTCGCGGCAGCCGAACCGCGACACCGTCCTCGGAGTACTCGCAGGACCACCCATGCGACCGCACCAGATCAAGCACCGCCTGCCAGTCCTCGACCGAGGTACCTGCGACCCGCCCATCCGGCAGCGACCCCATCAGACCAGGGTCGAAGAAGTTTCTGACGTCGTCCCACAGCAGATCCGGCATCCCGCCCTGCTGCCTGGCCACCCGCCCGAACGCAGCCCGATTTCCTTGACGAACCCCATAGAGACCCCCGGAGAAGTACCTGCGCTACGCCCTGAACACCTACCGCGTCCTCGCCACCGGGGGTCACCCACGGCACCCGCCGCCACTCCACCGACCCCGAGACCGAGAGCCACCTCGCCTCCCTCCTGGCCGGCTCCTCACCCGGACCGGGCCGCGCCCCGCTTTCCTGGACCGCGCACCTCGGCCGACCGCCCCTGACCGTCCTCGGTGACGTGCCCTCGGACCTCACCAAGACCATGGCCCGTGAACCCCACGCGGCCGGAGTCACCGCCGAGGTGCGGTAGCGAGAGCACGCGGTGCTTCTGCGTCGGCGAGCGGGTGCGTGTGCCTCACCCCCGCCGACACGCCAGGCGGTCCCCCGGATCAGGAACGCGCCCCGCTGCCGGTCAGAGACTGGTGGGCTTGCATGTTCAGATCTCGCCTTGTCGAGATACACCTTCCGATGCTCAGCCGCCTACGCGGGAACACGCTCACTCCGCGGCACGGGGCCGCCCCTCGCGGGGTGCCCGTGTCGCGACTGGGATCATGAACGCATGCCCGAGGAATCGTGCCTGCTGTCAGGCCTGTGGCCGCTCGCGCCGTCCGGTACGACCGACTGGTTGCTGGAGTTGTGCGGCGATGGCCTGACCGGGTTCATGCCGCCTGCGATGCCTGACGCGGTCTGGGTGCTCAACGCCATCTACGAGCACGAGCAGGGGCCGACGGAGGTGTCGTACCACGAGCACCACCAGGCGCGGCTGCTGAACGGGAGAGTCCAGCCCCGCATCGTTGCGGGCCTCGACTTCGAGGCTGTGAGCGTCGCCGCGGGAGGCGGTCTGGGCCGCGCCGAGCACCCCGGCCGCGGCTGGCGGCGACTGCGCTGGGCGGAACTCGCCCGACGCACCGGCGACCCCATCGTGCCCGAAGGGCTGCTGCCCTCCTACCGGTGTTTCCCCTCGGTCAGGAAGGAGGGCAGCTGGCCGCTCGACATCGCTCCGCCCACCGAGGGGAGCCTGGACCGCGAGACCTGGAACCGGGTGACCACCGTCCTCACCGAGCACAGTCCAGCCGGCCCGGACACCCCCTGTCTGGCGTACTACAGTCCGCTGGTGCTGGGGGCCATCGACTTCGACAACCTCCACGTGCAGGCGGGGCGCCTCGGCGATGCCGGGATCCTGTACGACACTCCCGAGGCCGATTTCAGCCCGTCCAACCTCTGGTCCGAGGACCGCTCATGGGTCCTATGTACCGACTACGACCTGTGGGCCACCAAGATCGCCGGACCCCCGGCCCTCATCGAAGCACTGCTGAACGACCCCGAGATCGAGGCGGTGCGACTGCCCTGGGCACCCTGACGACGAACCACCCCGCGCCCGGCCTCGCCCCCGAAGCGCGAGCGCTTTCGCCTGGGGGCTGGCTCAACTCTTGTGGAGCGGTCACGCTGGCTGCTCTCAGACGTGTGTGACTGGGTACCCGAAGAGTCCTGGGGGAGACCGATGCGTGAACCCGACCCGAAGCCGTATTGGAACACCAACGTCGCTCGGCACCCCGCCATCCTCCGAGCCGTTCCCAAAGGGTGTGGCGATGCGCTGGACGTCGGCTCCGGGGACGGACTGCTGGCGCGGAGGCTGGCCGGGCGAGCGAAGCGAGTGACCGGGATCGACACGTCGCCGGAGATGATTGCTTGCGCACGCGAGCTCGCCGCCGGTCACCCGAACCTCAATTTCATCGAGGGAGACTTCCTCACGGTCGACCTCCCCGCCGCGGGCTACGACTTCATCTGCTCGGTGACCGCGGTCCATCACATGGACTTCGAGGCGGCGCTCACTCGCATGCGCGAGCTGCTGCGGCCAGGCGGAACGCTCGTGGTGGTGGGCCTGGCCCGCGAGGCGAGCGCGGCGGAATGGGCAACGATGATCGCCACTGCTCCGGTCGTTCGGATCGCGAAGGTGCTGCGTCGCGCGCGCGGCCCGGAGGGGATGCCGGTCGCCGACCCACAGATGAGTTACGGGCAGGTACGGGCTGCCGCGCGACGGCTGCTGCCCGGCATGCGCTACCGCCGACATGTGCTCCGCCGGTACTCGGTGATCTGGGAGAAAACCGACTTCGGGACTCCAGCGCCGCGAGCTGCGAGTGGTCGCAGCAGCTGACGTGGTAGGCGAACTGCCTCATGACCCCTGCGTCGCGCTCCGCGGGAAGGAGTTCCGTCGGCACCGCCTGGCCTGCGACGACGAGAAGGTCGGCGGCCGGTATGTCGAGTTCGGCGGCAAGTTCGGTGAGTCGCTGCGGGGCGGTGTCGGTTCCGCTCGCGGCGAGGCTGCTCAGGATGGCGGGACCTTGCCACCGTGATCCCCCGACCGGCTCCTCCACCACTGCGACATGATCTCTGTCAACGGACCCAGCTACCGGGCCAAGAACAGGCTCAAGAACAGGCTGAAGGCTATCGGAAGGGATGCGGACGTGGCCTAACGGATCGTTCCGCAGCGGGATCGAGGCGGGCTCAGTCGTTGTCGAGTCGTTGGAGGATCTGGGCCAATTCGCCGGAGTCGGGCAGGTCGGCGATCACCTGGGTCACGCTGTCGATGCCGGGCTCGCGGGCGATCAGGCCGTCCGAGCAGCAGAAGTAGCGACCCTCCAGGGCTTCGCCCGTCCGTTCCCAGGTCTCCATCAAGCGCTTGACTTCGGCGACGGTGAAGACGGTGGCGCTCCACCGTGATCCGTCTTCCAGCCGGACCTCGGCATCGACGTTGCACACCGCATCCAGGTCCTCGTCGGGGCTGGGCAGGAACGAAGCCTCGAAAGCGTCCGCGCGGACCCGGTACCAGGGCCCGTCCCAACCTCGTTCGACCGACCCGGTCGATGGGCTGCGGCTCATCCCGCAATTCTTTTCGGGTCGGCTTGCCGACCTCAACCAACTCCCCTTCGTCCCGCTGCCGCACGCGATCGCCTCATCCCGGATGAGTTGTCGGAACGCAGCGTGGCCTGCTTGGACGGCCCCGAAAACCGGGCCCGTCCATCGGCTCTGTCGCCGATCTTGTGACGTCTACCTGAGCGGGTCCGTCAGTGCGCACAGCTCATCCATGAACCGGCTCGGCGGCGAGGGCGTGAACTGGGCGTCGTTCCACTGGTGCCACAGCCCTCCGGGGGCGAGGAAGCGGCCGGCGTGTTCGGTTCCAGCCTGACTGTCGATGTGGAGGAGCGCGCTGATGGCCCAGTGCTGGTCGTACTGGCAGTCGGGCTGCTGGAGATAGCGTTCCAGGTAGGCCGACAGGTGCAGGGCGTCTTCCTCCGTGCAGAAGCGTGCGAGAGCGAAGCAGTAGCCCTGACCGGAGAAGCACAGTTGGCTGGCGAGCAGCAGATCACCCAGAACGTCTCGAAAGTGCTGCCGGCGGTCCACACCGATCAGCCAGGCAGCGGTGAGGCGGGAACGCCATTCGCTCTCCAGGAGGACTTCGAGTTCCTCATCGGTGATCGCCTGGGCAGCTGAACGCAGTGACCGGAGGAAGAGTGCGCGCTCATGCTCGTCGTCGCGGGTGAAGTTGGCGTGGAGGAGGTGGAGGTAGCGCCCGGTGTCGTTGGTTGTGGGCTTGACGTAGCGCTCGATGACATCGAGCAGTTCGGGGTCCGAGGAACGAGGAAAGCGCATGACGGCAGCTTGCCGTTCGTCGTTGGTCTGCGGCCAGCTGATTCTGGGTCCGGCTCGGGGTGGGAGCCGTGAGCCCCTGCAGGTACTCCTCAGGCTCGGCGGAGGATCCGGGTGCGAAGGAAGTCGAGTTCGGCCCTTCCGTAGCCAGCGCGTCTGAGGAGCTTGACCCTGGTCATCTGGCCTTTCGACCTGGCCGGAGCTCAGGGCTCGACAGGCCGGCGACGACTGCGTCCCGGCCGTAGAGGAGTTCGTCGGTGAACTGCCGCAGGGCGGGCGGATCAGGCTGCCTGACCTGCCCGATCGATCCTTCGAGGTCTTCGCCGCAGTGCTCGTGGATGAGCGCGCCGGCTCGTGGATGAGCGCGCCGGCTGGTGGATGAGCGCGCCGAAGGCTCGGAAGTGCCCGGCTGCGGCGTCGAGTTCGGGACAGGCCGCCCGGACCTCTTGGGAAGCCCTGGTCGCGTACCTCTCGACGGAGTTGGCTGGCGTTTCGCATCCGTGGGTGAAGCGCTGGTGTGCACCGACTCGACTGCCACGTGGGCCAGATGTGGCCGAACCTCCCGCCCCCTTGGATCGCACGACCACCAGAAACGATCGAACGGCTACAACATCGCAAGGCCAACGACAGAACCCGTTCATCCGTACGCTGTCGCGGCGCTCAAGCCGTACGCCGACAACGCCAGCGAGCCGAACGATTCTCGGTCGAGGCCTGGCCGCGGCCGAACGCCCGGGCTTGGGGAGCGAGGTGGTTTGCCGTGACCGCGTCTGTTTTTCCGGAGACTGGTTTCAGCCCTTGCCCCTGCGATCAGCCGCTGAAAGCATGACTCCGTCCGGCCGTACCCTGGCGGGCCCCTCCGCCGATGCGTGTGCCGGGTAGCGACCTTCGGGGGAACCGTCTCATGCTGTCTCGCCGTACTTCGCTGCGGACCGCCATTGCCGTCCTCGGCGCCGGCGCCGTGCTCACCCTGACCATGTCAACGCCGGCCGTCGCCGCCAGCGAGGGCGACCACTGGCTCACCACCGCCAACTGCACCGCCGACCAGAAGATCGAGCTGCAGCTCTACAGCGACGGCCTTTACCACGACTTTCAGGCCATCGACCCGACCCGAACCGACGGCCGCTGCGAGTTCGCTCTCCTGGACGGCCGATTCGGGTGGGACTCCTACAGCGGTGCCCAGTCCCCGTGGTACTACGACGGCCCGGGCCACTCCTACCAGGCCTACGTCATCGACCACACCTCCGGCCAGGTCGCCTACGGCGTCCGCAACTGATCCCGAGCCAAGCCGAGGAGACGTGTGTGGTCGGCCGCCTGCCGTCCACCGCGTCTCCTCCGGGGGCCACCGACAACGAGTCTTCGTGGTGCGGGTGCTCTCGTCGCTGAGCAACAACTGCTCCGGGTAGTCGCCGACAGAGCCCCACGTTCCCGACGACGGTGCGAGGGCACCTCGTTCGGACGTCGGAGGTCCCTGTCGATCTTCCGCCCAGGGGAAACGGAGGCGGCGCGCTCCTGGAAGCGTCACCGGGGCGGCGCTGTGGACGGCCAGCACGGTTTCCCCGACACGGCCAGGGCTGCTGCTGCATCATCGACCGCGACCGCTGCGCCGGGGCGGAGATCGGTCCACGGCCCGAGGAAGGACATGCGGTCCGGTTCGTCGATGCCCTCCGCGCCGCGAGCAGGGGGCCCGACGCGGATTTTCCGCGGAAAATCGGCTCTCCTTCGAGACCGCCGAAAATACACGACTGCCACGGCGAGAGGGGCCGGAAGCACTCACCCCATCATCAGATGCTCGCCGGACGAGCGGTTGCCGTGGCCACGAGCGCACCAGGACGGTGGCATCCACGTGGCTGCCATCTCCCCGCATCGACTCCGAACTCCCATGGACTGCAGGCCATTTCAATGGGGGAGGGGAGCATGGAGCCGGAGCTCTCCTGCTGGGATTTGACGCGAGGACTGCCGTCATTCCTGATGGGCTCTGAGCACAGGCCCGACAATCCTGGCCGACGCTGTCCGACGAAGTTGGTCGGTGGTGGAACGGCCACACCGTCAAGGTCCTGTTGGAGCGGCTGAGGTTGTCCTTGCCCGGGCGGCGCAGGCCGGCCTTGGCGTACTCGCTCCGGAGGCAGGGACGGGCATGAGCCAGCCCCGGCGAGTGAAGCCGCGCAGTAGGAGCAACTGTGGCTCAGCTTGGCCGAGTTCGGCGAGCAAGGAGAAAGGTAGGTGTGGACGACGCTGATGACCACCGGGTCGCGGACGACGTACTCGTGGCCGGTGGACCAGTGGTCGTTCGTGCGGGTGCGCTTGCCGGGCACGGCGTGCTCGGCGGCCTGGTTGCGGATCAGCTCGGCGGCGGCCTTCGTCGGCGGCCAGGGCCTCACCGTCTGTAGCACGTCTGTCGGAGTTATTTGTGTTCGGTGTCCCGCGCTGCCATGGTGGGCATCATGAAGATCACGATCACCGTGGAGAACCCGACCCCAGAGGTGCTCGAGAAGCTGCTCGCCCTCGCCGCCACGCCGGCTGCCGTCGTCACCGCAGTACCCGACGACCGCTGGACGCCGGAGCGGGCCCGCTCGTACTACGACCGCCTCCCGCCCCGGGCCCAGCAGATCCTGCTCCAGGTCGTCGAAGGGCAGGGCGAGTGCGCCGCCGACGAGTTGAAGGCGAACGGCCGCAACCTGCGGGGCTCCACCGGTGCCTTCCGGCGCGTGCTCTCCGAGGGCAAGCGCACCGGCCTCTGGCCGGAGGCCCTGCCCGTGCCGCTGGTGTCCCACATCGTCGGAGGGCAACTCAAGAAGCTCGAAATGCCGGGTTGTGGCACTGACCGGTATTCGCACCCCGTTTTTGAAGAGGGTCTGCGTGATCTGCTGTTGAATCGACGCTGAAAACCGCCTTCGACCGGTGTTCCTATCCGTGCAGGATCCTTGTCGGGAAGGATTGGCGCGGCGCCCGGTCACGTGCGGGAAGTAGCTTTCCCGATCCGCAGAGGGCCCCGGTTCTCGCTAACGTCCGTCACATCCTTCCCCGCGCCAGTTACGGCGGACTTCATGTCAGGCGCGGATGAGAGCAGGCAGCTTCCGCAGCATCTCGTGAAGGTGTGAGACGGCCGAATTGCGCTGTCGCATCCGCACGTGCCGGGCCTCGGCCTCCCTGGAACGGGTGGTGGTACACACCACGAGGCGGCGGGCGGAGTCCTGGTCGGCGGGGGAGGGGCCGGCTCCTCTTCAAGATCAGTGACGCTGGCGAAGATGAGGACGGTCCGTACTTCCTCAACTTCGGGTACGGATAAGGCTTCGGCTTCGAGTGCTCATGAGCGCCCAGCATCGCCAAGACGACTGACGACTCGCAGTCCGGTTGCAGGAGGCGTGACCACCTGGCGCCAACAAGACCACTCGGTTCGGCAGGACCAGCACCAGCACCAGCGAGGGCAGGGGGCAGGGGGCGCGGCTTCCCAACGGTGGCGATGATCACTAAGGTGTGGAAGCTGTGAGCATGCGTGGATCCGGTGACGACCTGTGGGAAGAATTCGTCAAGGAGTTTGAGAAGAACAACGCGGCGGAGCCGAGTGTCGCCGAACAGGCGCGCCAGCCCGTGCGACGAAAGGCGCGACGTCGGCTGCTGCTTCCGGTGGCCGCTGCGCTGCTGGTGGCAGCGGGCGCGGGGGCGTACCTGCTCCGGCCGGTGAGCCCTGCTCCGGCCGCATCGCCCGCGCTGGCTGCGCCGGCATCGTCAGATCGCTCGCCGCACGTGGCGACGCCGTCGATCAGTGCTCCGTCAACGGCATTCGGCGCTCCGGTCTCGGCGATGCCGCTGTCCGTCTTTCCGGCGCAGGTCCAGGCGCAGGTCCAGGGGTACACGCTGGTGGCGGGCGTGGCGCGCTCGAACTGCACCGGCCCGGACACCGTGGCGCCGACCCTCGCCGGGTTGATCGCGCAGGGCCACGGCTGTCTCGGAGTCGACCTGGCGCTGTACAAGGACGCCGAGGGCAACCAGTACAACGTGGCGGTGTTCACCATGGCGGACCCTGGAGACGGCGTGCACCTGGTGAGCTTTCTCGGCTCCCACGCCGACTCCTTCCAGGTCGCCATCCATGTCCCGCCCACGGATTCGGGCCTGCGCCGGTTGCCGGCCGACAGCGGCCGGGTGCAGGGCTTCGCAGCCTACGGGCACGGCGTGGTCGTCGGTTCGGCCCAGTGGTCCGACGGCCGGACCGCAGACCTCGACAAGCTGTCCGATCAGCTCTCGCCGCTGACCGACGCTGTCATCAAGAACGTTCCCGCCTGACAGAGCGGCCCCGCCCGACTCGGTCCTCCCGCCAAGGGCGCGGCGCCCTTGGCGGCAGGGAGGTGAAGCGCCAGCCCCCCCACCGAAGGCACCGCGCCTCGATGGCCCGAGAGCTGAAAGCTGAGAGCTGAGGGCAGGGGGCGTGCGGGAAGACGAACTCGCTGACTGGGCGGCGGTCGCCGGTGGCGGCGAGTGGTGGCGAGCTGGCCCCACACCCGCAGGGTCAGGGCCTGCTGGGTGTGAGGCGGCGGCACATGGGGGTCAGGGCAGGAGGACGGCCTTGCCGTGGTTGCGGTGGGCTTCGAGGTCGGCGTGGGCCTGGGCGGCTTCGGCCAGGGGGTAGGTGCGCCAGATCGGCAGGCTGAGCTTTCCGGTGGCAGCCAGCTCCACGAGTTCGGGGAGGGCCTGTCCGCCCTGGTCCTCGGCGCCGGTGCTGAAGCGCACGCCGTGCTGCTGGGCCGCCATGTCGGCGATGGTGATGACCTTGGCCGCGTCGCCGGTCAGGGCGACGGAGTCGGCGAGGAGGCCGGCGCCGGAGGCGTCGAAGACGAAGTCCACCCCGCTCGGAGCCGCGGCTTTCACCCGCTCGACCCAGCCGTCGCCGTAGCGGACGGCGGTGGCGCCGAGCGCGGTGACGCGCTCCAGGTCCTTCTCGCCGACGGTGCCGATGACGGTGATGCCGCGGATGGCGGCCAGCTGCACGGCGACGACCCCGACGCTTCCGGCGGCGCCGTGGACGAGCAGGGTCCGACCCGCCTGGACACCCAGCTGGCCGAGGACGCGGTGTGCGGTCTGGCCGACCGTGACCAGGGAGGCGGCGAGCTCCCACGACAGGGCCGCGGGCTTGGCCACCGGCCGCTCCAGCAGGGCGTACTCGCCGTAAGCGCCGCTGACCGTCGCCCCGAGGACCTCGTCCCCGACAGCCGCGTCGGCTCCCTCGCCGACGGCATCGACGACACCGGCCGCATCCAGGCCCGGGATCACCGGGAAGCGGGCCGGGGCGACCTTGGCCATCAGGCCGGAGCGGATCTTCAGGTCGAGCGGGTTCACCGAGGCGGCCTTGACCTTGATCCGGACCTGGCCGGGGCCCGGCTCCGGCAGGGCGACCTCGGTCGGCCGCAGCACCTCGGGCGCGCCGTACTCGGAGAAAGTGATGGCAGTGGACATCGGAAACTCCCAGGTAGGAGGGGTGGAGGAAGTACGCGTCGTGACCCACGGTGTGGCCGGGAGGGCGGCCGCGCCGGCAGCCACGCCGGTCAGGCGCTGAGGGTGGGGTAATCGGTGTAGCCGCGGTGGTCGCCGCCGTAGAAGGTGGCCGCGTCCGGGGTGTTGAACGGGCCGCCGGCGGCCAGGCGGGCCGGCAGGTCGGGGTTGGCGAGGAACAGGGCGCCGTAGGCGACCATGTCCGCCGTCCCGTCTTCGACCAGCTTCAGCGCCTCGGGGCCGGTGACCTCCGGGTGGGTGAAGGGGTTGAGGACGAACACGCCCGGCCAGGCCTTGCGCAGCCGCGTGGTCAGGTCGCGGTCGGGGCCCTCCATCAGGTGCAGGTAGGCCAGGTCCAGGCCGGCGATCCGCTCGATCAGGGCCTCGTACGCCTCGCCCGGCTGGGGCTCGGCGATGTCGTTGTACGGGTTCCCGGGCGAGATCCGCAGACCCACCCGGTCGCCGCCGATCGCCTCCGTCACGGCCGTGACGACCTCGACGGCGAAGCGGATCCGGCCCTCGACGCCGCCGCCCCAGCCGTCCGTGCGCAGGTTGGTGTTCGGGGCGAGGAACTGGTGGACCAGGTAGCCGTTGGCGCCGTGGATCTCCACGCCGTCGAACCCGGCCTCCGTCGCGTTGCGAGCTGCGGTGGCGAAGTCGGCGATCGTCTGCCGGATCTCCGCCTCGCTCAGCTCCTTCGGCGTCACGTACTCCTTCGGGCCCTCGTGGGTGAAGACCTGGCCCTTGGCGGCCACCGCCGAGGGCGCCACGGGCACCAGGCCCTCGGGCAGCAGGCTCGGGTGGCCGATCCTGCCGGTGTGCATCAGCTGCGCGAAGATCACTCCGCCCTCGCGGTGCACCGCATCGGTCACGCTCCGCCACGCCGCCACCTGGCCGGCCGTGTGCAGGCCGGGGGTGTCCGGGTAGCCCTGGCCGACCGGCGAGGGCTGGATCCCCTCGGTGACGATCAGCCCGGCGCCGGCGCGCTGGGTGTAGTACTCCGCCATCAGGGCGGTCGGCTCCGCGCCTGGCCCGTGGGCGCGGCTGCGGGTCATCGGCGCCATGGCGATACGGCTGGCCAGGCGGCGGCCGCCCAGAACGATCGGATCGAAAGCAGTGGTCATGGTCTCTTCCCTCGTGACGAGTGATGGGCGGTGGCCCCGACGCATCCAACGTAACAGATACCTGTCCGAACAAGTAAATACTCGGCCGCCACTTCTGGCTGACATGGGGCGCCCACGGCGGAAGCTGAACAGGGGAGTTTCGAACCAAAGGCGGGCAAACATCATGGGTAGCGCACGCACGCGGTAGAGTTAGCTGCCCGATCAGCAAAGTGAGGAAAAGATGACAGAGCCCACCCCGGCGCCCCGGAAGGACCGCGCAGGAACGGTGCAGGCAGCGAGCGTCCCGGTGCCGGCCGCCGCCGCCGGCGGGCCCATCAGCCATGCGATCTTCCGCCTCGCCCGGCTGCACCGCATGTTCGCCGGCCAGCTCCTCCGCCGCATCGGCCTGCACCCGGGGCAGGAGCTGGTGATGATGCACCTGTGGGAGCTCGGCCCCCAGCGCCAGACCGACCTGGTGCGGCTGATGGACTCCGACGCCGCCACCATGACCCGCACCGTCCAGCGCCTGGAACAGGCCGGCTTCGTCCGCCGCCGCCCCTCGCCCACCGACAAGCGCGCATCCCTCATCGAACCCACCGCAGCCAGCCACGCCCTGCGCCGCGAGGTCGAGCAGAGCTGGAGCCAGCTCGAAGACCTGGTCACCGCGGGTCTCTCGGCCGACGAGTGCACCGAGGCCCTGAGCACCCTGGAACGCCTGGAACAGAACCTCGTCCAGGCTGCCGCCGACCCCAGCCGCGCCGCCGAGAGCTAGTGGCCGGCTCTGCATCCGGTCGGCGCAACGGCACGTCAGAGCCGGTGGAGGAGCCTCACAGCCCCGTCACCTGATGGGGCGACGGGCGTCCACACAGCTGGCCCCGGACTCGTCGACGGGCGGCTTCCGCGTCGGGACCGGTGCCACGGCGCGTGGGTCGCCGGGCGTGTACCGGCTGCAGGGGAGCACCCGGCGTGTGATCGCCGGGGCGTGTACCGACTGCAGGGAGCGCAGGTCTCGGCGGCGACGTGGGCGGTGGTGGCCCGGGTGTAGCCGAGTGCCTTGGTGACGACCGGGGGTGGGGCGTGGTGGAGGTGGTGCCGAAAGGCCGCCGTCCTGAGCGCGTGCCCGATCGGGGCGGCTGGTCCGCGCTTGATCAGGTCCTCGCTCCGCTTGATCAGGTGCTCGATCCGGACGGCGCCGGTCGGGACGCGGCGCGGCGCGCCGGTGCGGTCCGCGTCTCCCCTGGACACGGCCGCGTTTCCCCCTGGTCAAAGCGCCGCGTGGACGCCCGGAGAAGAGCCGACGGGTCGCGCCGGATCCGCCCAGGCGGTGCCGCCGCCCGCCTTCGCCAGCGGCGCCCGCCGCTGACTTGACGTTGGCCGGCCACCGCAGCAGACTCCGGTCTTCACGGGTGATCATGTGGTCCACCCGGGCACACGGGGGAAGGCAGGGCCCGCAATGAGGCGTGGCAGGAACGAAGTAGCGGCGCTGGCAGCGGCGGCGCTGGTGGCAGTGGTGGTGATGGGCGGTCCGGGAACGCGCCCGGCGCTGGCCGACGCCGCGCCGACGCACACCGCTTTCATGCAGGTCGTTGCGCACGAGGACGACGACATCCTCTTCATGAACCCGGACATGTCCCGGGAGTACGACGACCCGACGATGACGGTCTACCTGACCGCCGGGGAACTCACCCCCGCCCAGGTGACCGCGGGCCGGCAGAGCACTCCGCCCGAGCCCTACACGGACCCCTGCGACTACGCGAACTCCCGCGAGGCCGGCGCGCGGGCCGCCCACGCCCGGATGGCCGGCCTGCCGAACACGTGGGACATCCGGGCCGCGACCTTCAACAACCACACGGTCGAGGTCGACACCCTGCGGGGCACCCCGAACGCCGACCAGACCAGGCTGGTGTTCTTCAAGCTCCACCAGTCCGGCGACAGCAACGGCGCCACCGGCAACGGTCTGGCCTCGCTCGACGACCTCTACAGCCAGGGTGGCGGCCTCTCCAACGCCACACTCGGCAGCCTGAGCACCGATGGCAGCAGCACGAACTGCAACACCGCCGCCTACCCCGCCCAGAACTACACCCACGACGACCTGGTGAACACCCTCGCTGCCGTCATGCGGGCGTACACGCCGAACGTGGTGCTCGCGCAGGACCCGAAGGTCTACTCGCTGAGCAACACCTACCAGTCGGACACCCACGACTTCGGCGACAACTCCGACCATCGCGGCGCCTCCCGCTTCGCCGGCGACGCCACCCGCGCCTACGGGGTACCGGGCGGACCGAACCACGTTCTGCTGCGCAACTACCGCGACTACAACATCCGGCTGCGCCCGGCGAACCTCGGCCCGGACCTGGCATCGTCGAAGAACGACGCCTTCGCCGCGTACCTGCCCTTCGACCAGGAAGTCACCAAGCAGCAGCCTTCGCCGAGCAACCCGGACTCGACCTGGGCGACCTACTACGGCATGTTCCCCGCCCGGGAGTACCCGCGCTGGTCGAACGGCACCAACTGGGCCGCGCTCGACAGCCAAGGGCTGGTCAACGCCTTCGCCGTGGTCAACGGACAGGCCGCCGTCTGGCGCGAGAACACCTCCGGCGGCAACTGGACCGGCCCGACCGGCATCGGCGGCACCGGCACCCGGCTCGCGCCGTACTTGACGACGGCCAAGGACGGGGCCGGCCGGCTCCGCCTCTTCGGCATCGGGCTGGACAGCGACCAGATCGTCACCCTCGCGCAGAACCCGGACGGCAGTTGGCCGACCGGCTGGACCATGCTCGGCAATCCCAACCCGACCACCCCGGTGCTGGTCGGCGAGCCCGTGGTGGCGGCTAACCAGAACGGCCTGCCGACCCTCTTCGTGCGCAACTACGGCGGCGGTGTCAGCGCCATCACCCAGCGGGCGGACGGCACCTGGCCGGCCGGCTGGACCGATCTCAAGGGCGGCTGGGTCCAGGACGGCCTGGCGGCCGCGCAAGCCTCCGACGGCCGGATCGACCTCTTCGCGCCGACCGTGACCGGTCAGGGCGGCATTCTGCACTGGAGGCAGAGCGCGCCGAACGGGCCGTTCGTCCAGGACAGCGCGTTCGCCGCCCAGGACTCGGCCGGCCCGGTCACCGTCGGACACAACGGTGACGGCCGGCTGGAGATCTTCTACTCCCAGGCGTCGACGGCCCACACCATCACGCAGTACGTGCAGGGCGACGGCACCTGGACCACCACCCCGGCGGACATGAGCGGCCCGGTGAGCATCGAGGGCTCCACCGTGCTGACGGCGGCCGACGGCAGGATGACCCTGGCCACCCGCAACGGAGGCGGCGGCCTCAGCCTGACCGCCCAGACCGCCCCCAACCGGGCCTTCGCCACCACCTGGCAGGACCTCGGCTCGGTGATCGTCGGCGCCCCGGCCGCGGTGAGCGACGGCTCCGGACGGACCGTCGTGCTGACCCTCGGCAGCGACGCGCGCCTGCACGTCACGCGCCAGAGCACGGCCGGCACCGACAGCCCGTACGGCGCCTGGCAGACCGTCGGCTCCTGAACCGCGACGAACTTCGCCCCGGCGGCCCTTCGCCGGGGCGAAGTTCGTGGTCTCTTCCGCCCCGTCGCCGCCGCCGGAAGGCCGTTGCACGGCGAGCGGCCGGCCACCGGACACGGGCCACCGGACACGGGCCACCGGACGCGCGCCGGGCTGCGAGCGAAGCGTGGCGAGGTCGAGGGTGCGGGTGAGGGTGCGGACGGGGTGGTGGTCGCCGTCGCCGGCTCCGCAATCCCCGTTCCATCGCGCCGGCGCAGGTGCCGGATCGGACCCCGTAGGGCAGCACGGAGGACCGCACATCAGAGTCGAGCACATCCCACTCGCGTCTTGTCATCCGTTTCCGGCGGCCGGAGCGTCATGAGGGTATGAAGCGCGAATCCATGCGCCCGGGGGGCTCCGGATCCGACCCGTTCGACGAGTTCGTCGCGGCGCGGTACCAGGCTCTGCTGCGGGGGGCGTACCTGATCACCGGAGACGTCCACGACGCCCGGGACCTATTGCACGACGCCCTGGCACGGGTGTATCCGAAGCGGGCGACGATCCGGGAGCCGGCGGCGGCCGAGGGGTACGTGCGGCGGACGATGGTCCGCACCCACGTCTCGCGCTGGCGCCGGACCAGGGGGGAGGTGCTGACGTCCGCTCTGCCGGACCGCCCGGTTGTGCCGGAGGCCGAGCGGGACGGGCAGTTGGCGGTGGCCCTGGCCGGGCTGCCGCGGCGGCAGCGGGCGGCGGTGGTGCTGCGGTACTACCTGGACCTGTCCGTCGCGCAGGTGGCGGTGGAGCTGGGGTGCTCGGTGACCACGACGAAGACCCACCTTGCCCGGGGGCTCAAGGCGCTTCGACAGGAACTGGAACCAGCAGAGGAGTTGGTGGGCCATGAGTGCTGAGGACGGGTTCGAGGAGGAGCTGGCCATCCGGCTCGGAACGCGCGCGGAAGGGGTCGGCGGCAGCCCGCCGCTGGCCGAACTGCGCGAGGCCGGGCGCCGCCGGGCCCGGCGGCAGGGGGTCGTACGAGCCGTGACGGCGGTGGCGGTGCTGGCGGTCGGCGCAGGGGTGCTGACGCAGCTCGGCGACGGCCCCGGACCCAGCCCTACGAGCGTCGCCGGGAGGGGCCTTGCGCCGGCCGGATCACCGTCGGCCGGTACGGCGTCGCCCACGACCGTGGCGGACCCGTCAAGGGGAGCGGGGTCCGACGAGCTGGTGAAGACGGTGCTGGCCTGTCAGTCCGGGCCGTCCTCCCTGCGGACACCGGGCGGGGACGGGACGTCTGGGCTGCCGTCCTCGTCCTCGTCGGGTCTGCCGTCGGGCCCGCCGACGTCGGCCCGGTCCACACCCACGATGACGGGGGCGCTTTCCTCGTCGTCGGCCCCGCAGCGGCAGGCCGATCTGGCGCTCGCCGGCGAAGCGGTCGAGAAGATGGCCCGCGAGCAGTACCCGGAGCACTACTTCGCCACCTGCCGGGACGCGAGCACGCAAACGCTGTACGTGATGCGGAGCCCGGGTACGGACCTCGACGCCGCAGTGGCCCGGACGGTGACGGACTGGCCCGGCGTGAAGCTGGAGTTCAGGGCCACGCCTGGCTACCCCCAGCTGCTGAGGTTGGCGAAGTCGATCCGGGCTGAGGGCGGGGACTGGGCGGCGACCAAGGGCGTGCACATCCAGTCCGTCCAGATCGCCAGCGACGGCGCCGGAGTGATCATCGAGACCCCGCAGGCGGACACCGCCCGAGCGGACCTCATCAAGGAGTTCGGCCACCTGGTGGTCGAGGTCCGACCGTGACGCCCTGAGATCGGACGCGATGCGCCGGCGCCTCCACCCGGTGGTGCGGCCCCCATGCCGAGACCGACGGGCGGAGCCGGACGCTGCCAGCCCCTGTTCGGGCACGGACACCTACGCGGGTGTCCGTGCCCGGGCCGGTTCGCTGCCGCCGGCCGGGCCGGTACCGCAGTCGAGGTTCTTCATACGTCCTGGCCAGAGGACTGTTTCGAGTCCACCCGGCTGACGGTCCGCCAGGTCTGTTTCGCTTCTTGACGCACTCGATCGGGGCGAGCTGGTCCGGCTGTGGAGACGGACGACGCGGACCAGGTCCGCGATGACCTGCAGGATCACGTCGCTGAGCGGCTCGGTGAGCCGGATGGCGACGTGATCCTGTCACCGCTGGAGAGTCAGCTGACGATCTCGGCGTCCACGGGAGCCGCGGCCACCGCCGAGGTCATCGTCTTCTTGGCGGCAGCCAGACGCCTGGTGAGGCGTTGCACCTCGACGTCGAGGTCTTCAAGGTGCCGATGGGCTGCCACCGGGTCGGCCTCCGCCGCAGCCTTCAGTGCGCGGGGGGTGAGCAGCGAGGACACGCGCTCCCGCAGTACGACTGCGGAGCGGCTCAGGTCGCGCAGCTGCGCGACGCCCGGCTGCTCCTCGTCTCCGGGGTCAGGAATTCCTGACCTCTGCTCGATGGGGGTGGGGTCAGAAATTTCTGACCCCACCTTCTGCCCGGGGATGGATGGTGCCGTCAACTCGGTGGCGAGCTCGACCAGCCTGGCCGCAGTGGGGCGCTTCTTGCCCTGCTGGGTTGCCTCGGCCACGCCGAGTTCGACGACCGTGCGGGCGGTGTTCAGGTCGTGCGAGGAGATGACCGCAGCCACTGCCTTGCGGGCCGAGGCGCGAGTCAGGTACTGGCCGAGCTCCGGCCCCAGCTCCGCGACGGCCCGCACCCGGACCGCATCCTGCATCAGCTCGAAGACGTACTTCTCGTCCACGTCCAGCACTTCGGACGCCCATGCCGCGAAGTTGGTGTGGCCGGCTACCAGATGCAGCTCACGCTGCTGCGCGGTCTCCAGTAGGACGCCCTTGTTGAGCGCCACGAAGTCCTCGGCCCGTCGGCCGAGCCCGTCGATCTCGAGCAGCCGCGCGGTCACATAGGTGAGCTGCTCCTCGGGGGTGCCCGTGATGTCCTCGGGCGTGAGCACCCGGCCGCCCGTGAAGACACTTGGCGTGCCCGGGTTCTCCACCATCGCCGGCAGCGCGGAAGTGGCAGCCCGCTGCGCCGCGCCCTGCTGCAGTTCGGCGGGCACGGCCGGATCAACGGCGGAGTCCGGTGCCTTCTTCAGCCGGCTGGTCCCGGCCTGGATCAGCTTGTTGCCCATTGCAGAGACACTCCTGACGCAGTGAGGATTCGGTCGTAGGCATCCGTCAGCGCTCGGGCCTCCTTGCCGGTGGCCGCCGTGATCGGCACGCAGGCGAACCGGGTCTGCTGGCGCAGCGAGTGCCGGGGAATCGCGAGATCGTCGCGGTACAGCTCCCCGTACGTCTCCGACAAGTAGCCTCCTATGGCGTCCTTCAGGGTGCTGCGCCCGCCGGGGACGATAGAGGGCACGATGCCGACCACCCGCAGGTCCGGGTTCATGCCGAGATCCTTGACCAGCTTGATGGTCGCGAGGGCCTCCTTGGCGCCGATGCGCCCGTCCTCGTCGAGGGTCGCCGGGATGATCACGTCGGTTGCAGCGACGAGGGCCGAGGTCACGAGCTTGCCGCCGGCGCGGGGCGGCAGGTCGAGAATTCCAACCGAGCCGGGCTTTATGGCCCCTTTCAGGGCGAGCCGCAGGCGGAATTCCAGCCCGACGGCGACATTGTCGGTCTCCCGGTTGGCCAAGGCACGCTCCGCCGCGATCACCTGGACTCCCGGCCACGCGTCGGACGCAGGTGCGAAGGCCTCCGCCGCCAGCCCGGTCTCGCCCTGGGGATCCAGGGCCAGCAGGTCGTTCATGGTGAAGGCCGGGGCCTCGTCTCCGGAGATGCCCAGCTCAGCGGTGAAGGTGCCGCGAGGGTCGAGGTCTCCGGCAACGACGTCCAGGCCCCGCTTTCGGGCAGCAGCTGTCAGGCCGGCCGCCATAGCGCTTTTCCCGACGCCACCCTTCTCGCTGTAGACCGCGATCACTCGATTCATGCCCGGCCCTCCGACCGTTGAATGCCCAGTGCACGGAAGGCAGGCTATCCGGGGCCCCAGTGCCGCGAAGAACACCACGGGCGTGTCATCGCATTTCCGGGCACTGCAAAAGCAGCCACCGGGACGTGTCCGCAGGGCCGACGGCCGGTCGAGAAAGTCACTACCGAGGACGGTGAAGCGGCGCGCACGTTCATGCCGCGGACCTTGGAACGGAACCGGGCCGGCTGCACCAGCAGCCTGAGTGCCGACGGCGAACTCCGCCCCGCCTGACCGAGCCCTGCGCTGTGCCCGCCATGCAGACCAGCAGGGCGGCCGGGCCCCGGCGAGTGCCATCTCCTACGCTTCCCACCGCTCCCGCAGTGGCCGGTCGCGGATGCCGCTTCCCGGCAACGCGAGGGCGTCCCGGGCGGAAGCGCACGAGTTCGCGGATTCCCCGGGTGCGAACACGATGCACCGGGCCGTCGGGTTGCCGAGAGGGCGACGCACGGCTTGCTCCCGGGCACTGCGCCGCACCGTCCGTCCCCGCCCAGCCGTGATCAACCTCCAGGAGTACCACGTGAGTCAGACCGGCACCCTGTTCCCCGACGATCGTCAGGAGGACACCGCCCCGGACCGTCGGCCCTGGCTGGTGCGCCGAGGGCTGCTCCTCGAGGCCGGCCCCCAGCGCAGACTGGCCCTCGGAGGCTTCGTCAACCAGCTCGGCACCGCGGCCTTCCTGGCGACGGCGCCGCTGTACGCTCTGCGGGTGGTCGGCCTGTCCGTCGGGCAGGTCGGCCTCGGCCTCGGGGTCGCGGGAGTGGTCGGCCTGCTCGCCGGACCGCCCGTAGGGCACCTCGCCGACCGCCGCGGCCCGCGCGGCGTCTTCCTGGCCACCCTGTTGATCCAGACCGTTTCCATGGTGTCGCTGCTGTTCGCCCACTCGTTCGCGGCGTTCATGGTGTCCATGGCGGTGACCGACCTGGCCGGTGCCTCGGGGGGCGCGGCGCGCGGCCCGATGATCCGTCGCTTCGGCGGTGACGAGGTGCCGAAGTTCCGCTCCTACCTGCGTTCGACCGCCTTCCTGGCCAGTACCTTCGGCGCGCTGGCCGCCGGTGTGGTGATCCAGCTCGACTCCGGCTCCGCCTACCGCGCGCTCATCGTCGCCAACGCCTTGACCTTCATCGGCTGCGCGGCTGTCATGCTCCGGCTGCCCAAGCTGGAGCCGCTGCCCGCACCGACCGAGTCGAACCGGTGGCTCGCGCTCAGGGACAAGCCGTACCTGGCGTTCGTCGTGCTGGACGGGATCCTGTGGATCCAGGGCGAGGTGGTGACCTACGCCCTGCCGCTGTGGGTGGTCCTGCACACCCGTGCACCGCGCTGGTTCACCGGCATCGCGCTCGCCGTCAACACCGTGATGGTGGTCATCCTTCAGATCCGGACCAGTCGGGGGGTCAAGGGCGGCCAGGTCGCCGGCCGGGCCACCCGGCGCGCCGGGCTGGCGTTCCTGGTCGGCATGGCGGTCATCGCGATGGCCTCGGGCCTGCCGGGCTGGGCCGCCGCGGCGATCATGACCGCCGGCGTCGTCATCCACACCGCGGGTTCGCTGTGGCACGCGGCCGGGTCGATGGAGCTCCGGTTCCGGCTGGCCCCCGCGCACGCGCAGGGACAGTACTCCGGTGTGTTCGGTATCGGCATGGGCCTCTGCTACACCATCGCTCCTGGTCTGCTCGGCCTGCTCTGCCTGAGCTGGGGCGTCCCCGGCTGGCTGGGCATGGGCGGCGTCTTCGTCGCGGCCGGCCTGGCCATGCCGTTCGTGGTCCGGTGGGCCGGACAGTCCCGGGAACTCAGCACCTGAGCGGGCGGACCCCCGTCGAGCATCGCCGACCGGACATGAGTGGGGAGGGGCGCGAGGAGGTGGGCGACGGGCACGGCCGACTGCCCGTTCCGGACGGGACGGGGTGTTGGCGAGGGTGGGCGAAGTGGCAGGTGCGGCCGACTTCGCGCAGGGCGGTGGTCTTCCCGGTGGCGGCGGGCCCGGTGAGGATCAGGCTGGGGCCGGTGCCGGACCGGGTCCTTCCGACCGGCGGCCGGAACACCACCGACGGGCACGGCAGGGTGGGCCGCGGTGCAGTGCGGAGACCGGTGCCCGGCCCGGCTCCCGCACTGGCCGGCTTGGCTTGCGCACCGGCCCAAGCCGTCATCCGGCCGTGCTCAAGCCGTCGCCCGGACCGTGCTCAAGCCGTCGCCCGGACCGTGCTCAAGCCGTCCGGCCGTGCACTGCTTCGGGCCCGCTTCAACCGCCCGTTCCCGCGCCCAGGAGGCTGCGGGCCCGGGCTGCCAAGCCGTCGGCGCCGCAGTGGACGGCCAGTTCCAGGCCCCGGGTGAGCGTGGTGCGGGCGGCCGGGTCCGAGCCCAGCGCCTCGCCGAGGTCGACCAGGGCCATCGCGTGCTCGTAGCGGGCCGGCGAACGCTCCAGGTACCGCACCGCCTCCGCCAGCAGCTCGGCCGCCCGCGGCGCGTCGTGCACCGCGGCGCACAGCCGTAGGGCGCTGCCGACGGCTGAATCCGTCCGGGACTCCCGGGCCCGGCGGACCGCTTCCTCGGCGAGGGCGCGGGCCCGCTCCGGCTGGGCGGGGGAGACCACGCGGGCCAGGTGCCCCAGCCACGGGGCCCACACCGTGTTGCGCCACCCCCGGGTGTCCAGGGCCGTGCCGGCGGCCGTCAGCACCTCGGCCGCGCCCGGCGCGTCGCCCCGGGCCAGCAGCAGGCGGCCGTACAGCGTGGGGGCGTCGGGCAGCACCATCACCGTCGGGTACGGCGGGCCGAAGGCGTGCTCGCGGGCGAGCTCCAGGGCCTCCTCCACCCTGCCGCGCGCGGCCAGGGTCTCGGCCAGCGCCCCGACCGCGTCCCAGTGCAGCGGGGTGTCCGGGCCGATCCGGCCGGCGATGCGCAGGGCCCGGCGCAGGTAGGCCTCCGCCTCGGCGAGCGCGCCGCAGCGAAACCGCAGCATGCCGGTGAGCAGGTAGGCGAAGCCGAGGTGGCCGCCGCTCCAGCCGGCGACCTCGTAGGCGCGCACCGCCTCGGTGAACAGCTCCTCCGCCCGGTCGACGCGGTCGGCGTACAGGTAACTGAGGCCCAGGATCCCGGGCAGCTCGAAGCCCCAGGTGGTGTTGGTCCAGCCGAGGCTGCGGGGCAGTCGGCCCTGCGGCAGCGCGGAGTCGGCCAGCGCGAGCACCTGCGCCCGGTCGGCGCCGCGCAGCGTGAGGTCCCAGCAGCGCAGCACGGCCACCGCGTGGGCGAGACCGTCGTGTTCGAACACGGCCTGCACCGAGACCGGCGAGTCCGCATCCGCATCCGCGTCGGTGCCGGTGTCGGTGTCGGTGTCGGTGAAGGCCAGTCCGACCGTGCCCAGCATCCGGTGGAACTCCGCCAGCCGCCGGGAGCGGCTGGGGCCGTCCTCGTCCTCGGACTGGAACGCGCCGAACATGAAGTGGGCGACCTCCAGGCGCAGCCGCCCCGGGCCGGGCGGGGTGCGCGCGGCTTCCTCGGCGCACAGCGCGGCCGCCTCGCCGACACGGTTGCTGTGGGCGAGGGCCTGGGCGAGCCGGAAGACCGCGTCCACCCGCAGCCCGGGGTCCAGCCCGTACGGGTCGGCGAGCGCCAGGCGCAGCTGGTTGACCGTGGTCGCCGGGTCGGTGAGCAGTGCCGAGCAGCCGAGCTCGTACAGCACCGAGGCCCGGTCCTCGTCTGCGGGCGGCTCGCTGATGGCGCGGCGCAGGCAACGCTGCGCGGCCTCGGGTGCGCCGATGGCCAGGTGTTCGCGGGCTGCCCGGCGCAGCTTGTCGACGATGCCGCCGTCGCCCTCGGGCAGGATCTCCAGCAGGTGCCGGGAGGCCGCCAGCAGGCCGAGGCCGGCATTCTCGACCTCGACGGCGGCGACCCCGTGCATGCCGGTGCGGGTGGCGGGCGACATCGACTGGTAGACCGAGGTGGCGACCAGCGGGTGGACGAACTCCAGCCGGCCCGCCGGTCCGCTGGTCAGCACCCGGTGCCGGCGCAGCTCCCGGACGGACTGGGCGGCGGCTTCCGGCCCCTGGGCGCAGATGGCGGCGGCGAGGTCGGGGCGGATGTCGGTGTCCAGTACCGACGCCGCCCAGGCGAAGCGCAGCGCGGTGGGCCCCAGCCGGTCCAGCCAGTGCCGCAACGTCATACCCCGGGCGGTGGCGGCGATCTCGCGCAGCAGCCCGGTGCTCTCCTCCACCGGGTCGAGCCGCTGGTCGGCGACCTCGTGCAGCAGGGCGGCAGTCTCGTACGGGTTCCCGGCGGTGACCGCCCAGACGTGGCGGCAGAAGGCGTCCTCGGCCTGGGTGCCCAGGGCGGCCCGGACCAGGTGCGCGATCGAGGCGGGCTGGAGCGGGCGCAGCTCGTGCCGGCGGTCGGCCCGGTCGGTGAGGAGCCGTTGCAGGGCCAGCGCGTCGTCGTCGGGGAACTCGTCTCGGCAGGCGAGCACCACCAGGGCCGGCAGCTCCCGCGCCCGGACCGCGAAGCCGGCCAGCCAGCCCAGCGACTCCGGGTCGGCCCAGTGCAGGTCGTCGACCAGCACGGCCACCGGCGAGCGCAACTGCACGAGGCGGGTGAGGACGAAGTCCAGCCCGTCCCGCACACCCTGCGGATCGAGCTGCCCGCCGGGCGGCAGCAGTCCCGCCGCGGGGCCGACGACGTCCTCCCACGGCCCGAAGACCCGCGCCCGCTCGTCATCGGACAGGGCCGACAGCACCGGCCGCACCAGCTGGCGCACCACGTGGAACGGCTCGTGGCACTGCCGCTGCCCGCCCCGGGCGAACAACACCGTGCAGCCCGCGCGCGTCGCCGCCCGCCGCACCTCGGTCAGCACCGCGGTCTTGCCCAGTCCGGCCGCGCCGGTATAGAGCAGCAGCTCCCCGAGACCGGCACCGGGCGGCGCGATGAGCACCTCGATCGCCTGCGCCGCCGACCGGATCTCGGCCTCGCGCTCGTGCAACGGCCCGCCGCCCCACCCGGCCCCGGCCCCGCCGTCCCCGGCTTTCCCCTCCGCCACCCGCCGCCTCCAACATTCGCTCCGCCAGGGCCCGTTGCTGCCTGGTCCGTCGTTGCAGAGCGCCGAGCGTACTGCCGACCGCCGACGGGTGGTGATGACTTGACAGAACGTCGGTCACCCCTCGCGCCCAGGCGCTCCCGACGCCGACCGGCACCGGGTCCGCGGGCCAGGAGTGGAGCACCTGATGGGGCTGCTCCCGGACGGCGTCACGCACGCGGTCCAGCCGCACGACGACGGAGCCCGCACCCGGTGGCTGGACGACCCCGCCCGGCCCCTGCCACGCTGACCACACCGACCACCCGGCGAGAGGCGGCCGCGCCGGGGACGACGAACCGCTGAGCGAGTGGGCCGCCCGTCGCACCCGGTGCCTGCGCCCGGTCGGAGCGCGACGGGTCGTCGCCACGGCCGCCGCGCGCATCGACCCCACCGCCCTGCGGCTGTTGCAGGAGTGGGACGGTCACGCCTGGCTGGCGATCGCCCTCACCGACGCACCACCGACGACTGCGGTGGCGACCGGCTCCGGCCGCCACCGCCGGCCCTGACCGCTGCGCGGCACCACCCGCCCGGTCCACGACGGCCGGGCGGGCCCGCTCCGCGGCCACCTCGCCCGGGGGCCTGACGTAGCCGGGCCCGGCCCGCCGGTGCATCGTGCCCAGGGGCGAGGACATCGGGACGCGCCGTGGCTAGCGTCGGCCAAGTGGCCCGTGGACGCGGGCACTTGGGCCACCGGCTGCCGCTCTGCCGAGCGCGGCCGTGACAGCCGCCCGTCACGAGGGGACGACCATGTTGGCCAAGCTGCGCGTACTCTTACGAGTCCCGAGAAGACCGGGACGTGCACTGCCGAGGCGGTTCGCCTCGGTCCTGACCGGGCTGGCCGTGACGGCCGGTGGGCTGCTTCCCGTCCTGGGTGCGACACCGGCGCACGCCAACGACGAGGTCTGCCGCCCGGGCTCCGGTGTGGCGGTCGCGTTCGGGTACACCCTCCAGCCCTGCGTGTACCAGGACTCGGACGGCGTCATCCACGCCAAGGTGACGTCCACCGGCGGGACCACCGACGTTCGGCTGTTCGTCCAGATCGGAACCCGTTACAACGGCGGTTCGGTCGCCTGGCAGGACTCGACGCTCACCGACTCCGCGACCAACGCCGGCGACCACGTGGGCTTCCGCACCACTCCCGGCACCGACAACGTCGCCTACTCCTCGCTCGTCAACCGGTTCGTGGCGGCCCCCAACACGACCTACTACGCCAGGGCGTACCTGACCGACTCCGGTACGCGGTACGGCGACGTGGAAGCCGGCCCGATCGGCGCGGGCGGCACCCCGTCCGACGGGGGGTCGACCTGGACCACCAGGGGCGAGCCCACGGTCGGCAAGCTCTACTACCACCTCGGTCCCGTCCAGTGGAACTGCACCGGCACGGTGATCGCGGTCGACCTGGTCGCCACCGCCGGCCACTGCATCTACAACAGCACGGGTCACGCCTTCGGCGGCCCTCCCGGCCTCTGGCTCAACGCCCCGAGCCCGGACAGGTTCGTGCCCAACGACAACTCCTCCGGCGGTGGCGTGGGCTCCTGGTACGCCCAGGACACCGGTTGGGTCACCAAGGGCTGGCACGACTACCACGCCGCCGACTACGACTTCGGGGTGTACCGGATCAAGCCGCGCTCCACCGACGGCGCCTACATCGGCAACGTGGTCGGAACCCACCGGTGGAAGGTCTCGAGCGGCGTGAGTGCGGCCTCGACGCCCACCTACACCGTCGGTTACCCGGGCGACTACTCCGACCCCCGGGCGTGCAACGCGCCGGCGACCCGGTTCAACGGCGACAACAGCCAACTCCGGCTCAGCTGCACGTTCGCCGATGGCGCGTCCGGCGGTCCGCTCAGCGACAGCACGGGCACCGCGTACGCCAACGTCGGCGGGTACGAGCAGGGCGGCAGCAGCAGCTACCCCTCCTACGGCGTCGTGTGGAACAGCGCGTTCGACAACCTGGTCCGGTACCTGGAAACCGGCGGGAACACGTCGGCCGGAGCCAGCCCTGACGCCCCCTCGCAGGTGGACACCACCGCACCGCGAGTCGCCCCGAACGCCAACCCGGCTCTCGCCTCCCTGCCGGACGGCACCTTCCAGACGGCCTGGCACGGCGGGGACACCGACAATCCGACCGGCAGCCTGTGGATCGCCAATGGCAGCGGCACTTCCCTGAACGGGTTCTCCGAGCCGAACCTCCTCGGCGTCGCGGCCGGTACCAGCCCCTCCATCGTCGCCAATCCCGACGGGAGCTGGACGGCGGCCTGGCACGGCGCCGACTC
Source organism: Streptomyces sp. NRRL S-350 (assembly GCF_000719705.1). GTDB lineage: Bacteria > Actinomycetota > Actinomycetes > Streptomycetales > Streptomycetaceae > Kitasatospora. Next base: position 48,033 of record NZ_JOHO01000021.1, read on the forward strand.
CGACAACCCCGGCGGCAGCCTGTGGCTGGCCACCGGTGTCGGCACCACCCTGACCTCGTTGTCCGAGCCGTGGAAGCTCGGTGTCGCGGCGGGTACGAGTCCGTCGCTGGCCGCGCTGCCGGGCGGCGGCTGGGCGCTGGCCTGGCACGGGGCTGACACCGGCAACCCGGCCGGCAGCCTCTGGGTCGCCACGGGCTCGGGCACCACCATGGACCGGCGGCTGGGCGCTGGCCTGGCACGGGGCTGACACCGGCAACCCGGCCGGCAGCCTCTGGGTCGCCACGGGCTCGGGCACCACCATGGACGGATCAGCGCGGACGGCAAGAGTCTGTGGCTGGCCACCGGAACAGGAACCACCATGACCGGCCGGGCAGCCGCCACCGGCTAGGAAGACTGACGAGGATCTCGGTGTGATCGGGGCTGCCGCCGTCGGGCGGCAGCCCCGATCTGCCAGGTGGCGCGGTCGGGGGTGAGTCCGTGGCTGATCAGGGCCCGTAGGTCGAGGTCGGCGGCGTGGGCCGGCTCGCCAGTCGCACGCCGTCTTCACGTTGGCGGGGAAGACCGCGGCGGACAACGCCGCCGCACCGAGGCCTGCGCGCCGGGTGCGCGGACCTGCCAGAATCCGCAGGCCAAGCCCGCCGGGGGCGTCGCCACGTGGCGCACCGCTACGGCATCAGCCACGGCATCGGCTGTGGGATAGGACCGGACCTGGCCCCGGGCGATCCGCCGTGAGGATGAGCCCCCGCGGCCGTCATCCGCCACCGCCCAGCGGCTGCGCCACCGCCCAGCGGCCGCGCCGACGCCCGCGCGCCGCGCTGGGCGGTTCACCGCTGGTCCGGTCCCTCTCGTCCCTCCCGGCGCTGGAGCGGCACCGGACGCGTCCGGTCGGCCCCGCATCCCCCTCGGCTCCGGCGCCGTCTAGCATGTCGTCCCACGAACGGAGAGCGGTGCGACCACGGGGGGCGGCGTGAGGGAGTCCGCGGGTTTCGGGTGTTCGGCCTGCTGCGCGGAAGACGCCGCGGTGGCACGGGCGCACCATCAGAGCCACACCGGGGTCCGGGTCGAGGGGATGGTCCGGGACGACTCGCACTTCATCGTCTCCGTGCAGCGCTGCGGCCTCTGTGCGCAGGCCTTCGTGAGCGTCTTCACCGAATACGTCGACTGGGTCGCCTCACAGGACGCCCAGTACCGGACCGTGCTGCCGATCACGGACGCCGAGGCGGGCGACCTGATGGCGGGGCGGCTGAGCCCGCACCGGGTCGGGGCTCTCGGGCGCGGTCGCCGCCACCTGCAGAGCGACTGGCCGAGCGAGGCCGACGAGCCGTCCGTCTACTGGGACAGCGGCGTGTTCGAGGTACGCGAGGGCTACTGACTCGGCCGGCTCCCCGGAGCGCGGCATCCCGATCTCCACCTGTCCACGGCCCTGGCACGGCCGGAAGCTCTCCGGCCGGTCGGGCACCCGGCCCGGATGGGGCCACCGGGAGCGCCCGGCCCCGCGCTGGGCAACGGAGCCGGGAGTGCCTGGGCGGCTGTCGACCGCCGGGGCGGCGCCTTCGAGGGGTCGGCCCGGCTCACTGCCGAAGCCGGGGACCTGCGGATCCGGCGAGGGCCGGCTGGACTCCGCCAGGACATCCCGGGCAGGGAAGGCGGCAGCGCGCCCGCCGCGATGACCAGGCCCCGCCCGCCACGACGCCCAGTCCCCGCCCGCCACCACGGCGCCCAGGTTCCGGTCGCCACGACGCCCAGCCCCGCCCGCCACCGCGGCCGGTGCCGGACCGCTACCACCCGTGATGGCGGCCCGGGCCACCCTCTGTCCGCTCGGGCTGCGACACTGGGGATCATGACTGACCCTCGCAGCCTTTCGCTGCCCGCCTTCTCCGACCCTTCCGCCGATGCGCCCCGTCCCGTCCAGTCCGGCGGGCACCGGCCGCTGCCGGTCGAGCAGGGCGCCGACTTCCGCCAGCCGCCCGGTGAGACCGTTGCGGTACCTGCCCCGGCCCGGCGTCCGCTCGCACCCGGCGGCCTGACCTTCTCCGACCCGGACCGGCAGATCTGACCGGATCCGTCGGCGCTGCCCCGTCCCGACCTGCGGAGCGTTCGGAGACCGGCGCTCGGCCGAGGCCACGGCCTCGGCGGGAGTCGGTCAGGGGCGGGTGGCGGTGACCAGCCAGGCGGAGGTGCGCAGCCGCACTCCCTCCGGCCGTTCGTAGGGGGTGAGGGCGGTGGTGAGGGCGGCCCGGACCCGCTCGGTGCCGCTGCGGTGGTCGTGGTCCGCCGGGGCGGCGCCGTCGAGCAGTTCGACGAGGTGGCGGCCGGGGCCGGAGCTGAGCAGGTGGTCGGCGGCATCGGCGGCGTCGCGGCCGAAGTGCCCGGCGGCCTCGACGGGTGCGGTGCGGACGCCGGTGAAGGCGGCGTCGAGGAGGCGGTGGATCTCGTCGGGCTCGGCGAGGGAGAACATGCCGGGGCCGGTGGGAGGGCGGGTGTCCAGCGGCGGGAGGAGCAGGGCGGCACGCACCTGGTCGAGGACCCGGACCCATTCGGTACGGGCGGGGTCGGCCATGCAGACGAAGGCGAGGCGTCCGCCGGCGCGCAGGGCCCGGGCGATGTTGGCGAAAGCGGCGGCCGGGTCGTCGAAGAACATGATCCCGAAGCGGCTGATCGCGGCGTCGAAGGCGGCGGTGGGCAGCGGGTGGATCTGGGCGTCGCCCTGTTCGAAGGCGATCCGGCCGGGGGCGTGGCCGGCGGCCAGGGTACGGGCGCGCTCGAGCATCGGGGCGGAGAGGTCGAGGCCGAGGACGGAGCCGCGGGTGGCGGCTTCGGCGGCGAGGCGGGTGGTCTGGCCGGCGCCGCAGCCGATGTCGAGGACCCGGTCGTCGGGGGCGATCGCGGCGGCGGCGAGCAGCAGCGGGTTGAAGCCTTCGTTGATCGCGTTCCAGCGGTCGTGGCGGTCGCTCCAGTGGCGGCCTTCGTCGCCGTTCCAGGCCTGGGCTTGTGCGGTGTTGACGGGCGTGCGCATGGGTTCGCTCCTGTCGGGACCACTAGTATGGGCATGTGCCCATAGCAAAGTATGGGCGCATGCTCATTCTGTGCAAGCCCCCTGGGCGGAGGACTGGATGTCACCACGCGGCGTAGCGATCCCCGACGTGCGGGAGCGGCTGTTCGCAGCGGCCGAGCGCGTGCTCGCCCGGGAGGGGCCCGCCGGGCTGACCAACCGGGCCGTCACCGAGGAGGCGGACTGCGCGAAGGGCCTGCTGTACAACCACTTCGTCGATCTGGACGACTTCGTCGCCCAGCTGGTGCTGGACCGCTTCGAGCGGGTCGCCGCCGAGGTCGCCCCGCTGGCCGGGCGGGCGGGGCAGGGCGACGTGCGGGAGAACCTGGCCGGCGCGGCGCTCGCCATGCTCGGCGCCACCGGGCCGGTGGTGGCGGCGGTGGCGTTGTCCCGGCGGGGCGTCGCGCAGCAGGTACGGGCGGCCTGGCAGGCCGGCGCCCCCGGCCCCGACGCCGTCGAGGACACGCTCACCCGCTACCTGGAGGCCGAGCAGCGGCTGGGCCGGGTGCGGGCGGACTCCGACTGTGCGATGCTCGCGCTCGCCCTCGCGGGGACGGCCCACCACCTCTTGATGCACGGGCACCGGTCGGCCGACGGCCCGGCGCTGGTCCGGCGCCTGGTCGCCGCCCTGGTCGCCGAGGTCTGAGCCCCCGCCGGAACGGCTGGGCCGGGTACCGCCTCGACGGCACCGTTCACCGTGCGGAGGGTACCCGGCGTCGGACGGTGCGTTCAGCCGCCGCGGGCGAGGCCGCCCGCGATGGTGAGCCGGACGGGCAGGACACCGGTCGACCACGTCCCCGCGCCGCGGCGCCGCGCCGGGCCGTCGCGCCCGTGGTCACGCCGCCGCGCGCTCGGCCGCCGGACGCCGCCGCAGTTCCCGCCGGAGGACGGCCGGCGACTGGTAGGCCATGTCGAGCGTGCCCGTGTCCGTACCGGGCGGCACGATGGCGTCGATCCGGTCCAGGACGTCGTCCGGGAGCGTGGTCCCGGCGCCCGCGAGCAGGTCCTCCAGGTGTGCCATCGTCCGCGGTCCGAGGAGCGCGGACGTGACGCCGGGGTGGGCGAGGACGAAGCCCATGGCCAGATGGGTCAGCGGCATGCCCGCCTCCTCGGCGAGCGGGATGAGCTGTTCGACGACGTCGAGCCGCCGGTCGTCCTTGAGGTGCCGGAAGCCGTACTGCGAGCGGTGCGTCGCGGCCTCCTGCCCCTTCCGGTAGCGCCCGGTCAGCAGCCCGCCGCCGAGCGGCGACCAGACCAGGGTGCCCATGCCGAACTCCTGTGCCACCGGGAGCACTTCGCGCTCGATTCCCCGGTTGAGGATCGAGTACACGGGTTGCTCGGTACGCGGCCGGGCGAGGCCGCGCCGTTCGGCGACCCAGTGGGCGCGGACGAGCTCGGAGGCCGGCATGGCCGACGTGCCGAAGGTGCGGATCTTGCCGGCCCGCTGCAGGTCGGTGAGGGCCCCGAGGGTCTCCTCGATGTCGGTGTCGGGGTCCGGGCGGTGGATCTGGTAGACGTCCACGTAGTCGGTGTCGAGGCGGCGCAGTGAGTCCTCCAACGCGCGCACCAGCCAGCGCCGGGACGCGCCCTGGTGGTTCGGCTCGTCGCTCATCGGGTTCCGGGCCTTCGTCGCGAGCACGACGTCGGCCCGACGGCCCTTCAGTGCATGGCCGACGATCTCCTCCGACTCGCCGTGCGCGTACATGTCGGCCGTGTCGACGAGGTTGATGCCGGCGTCGAGGGCCCGGTGGACGATGCGGACGCAGTCGTCGTGATCGGTGTTGCCGAGCGCGCCGAACATCATGGCGCCGAGGGCGTAGGGGCTCACCTTGATCCCGGTCTGGCCGAGGCTGCGGTAGTGCATGTTCTCTCCTGGGGTCCGTCTGCGGGTTGCTGCCACCAGCGTGCCGGGGAACGGTCGGACGATGAATGCTTGTGAGTCCAGATTTCTTGCGCGAGAGTACGGTTATGACTCCAGACCGACTCTCCGAAGCACTCGACCTGGTCGAGGTCCGCGGCGTTCTCACCGGCGGCATCGCGGCTCGCGGCGGATGGTGGGGCCGCGGACCGCTCGCCGACCCGGTCAAGTTCTTCGCGCTCGTCAGCGGCCGGGCCCGCCTGACCACCGACGGGATCGACGAACCGGTCGACCTCGTGGCGGGTGACGTGGCGATCCTCACCGGGCGCTCCTGGGTCTCGTTCCAGGCCGGCGCGGAACCCCGCCAGGAGGTGCAGCCGGAATCCGACTTCTCCTCCGACCGCTTCGCGTCGGCGGACCGCGACGCCGACGACATCGTGATCGGCGGCTGCGTCGATCTGAACGAGGCCGGCAGAACGCTCCTCCTGGGATCACTGCCACCCGTGGCCCACATCAGGCCGACCGGTGACGACGACCGGCTCCTCGCGGCCCTGCTGCGGCTCTTCGACGAGGCGACCGCGCGGCGGCTCGGCTCGGCCTTCGCGATCCGGCAGTACGGCCAGCTCTTCCTGCTGGAGCTGTTGCGGTCCTACGTCGACCAGGCCGCGCTGCCCCCCGGCTGGCTGCGCCTGCTCGTCGACGAGCGCCTCCGCCCCGCCCTCGACCTGCTGCACGGCCGCCCCGGGCGCACCTGGGGGCTCGAGGAGTTGGCACGGGCCGCCGCGATGTCCCGGACGACCTTCGCCGAGCGGTTCCGGGAAGCAGCCGGTGTGCCACCGCTGACGTATCTCGGGCGGTGGCGCATGCTGCTCGCCCAGCGCGCGCTGCGCGACGGTGACGCCCGTGTCGCGGAGCTCGCCGAGGAGTTGGGCTACGGCTCGGAGAGCGCCTTCAGTGCGGCGTTCAAGCGGGTCGTCGGCGAGTCGCCGATGCGCTACCGGGTCCGCGTGCGACAGGACGTCACCGGCCGCGCCCGCGCCGGGGCGCCATGACGTGCCGGTCCCGCGACGTGCCGGTCCTGCTCGGCTTCCTGCGAGGCCCGGCCGGCGCGGGCACCGCGTCCGCCGCAGGCCGGGCGGCCGGGCAGCGCTGGGAAGCCGTCCCGTGCGGGAGGCCCGCGCCGCCCCGGGCAGCCGCCGCAGCGTTCAGGCCGGCCGGCACGGCACCTCGTAGCCGAGTCGGGCCTGCCCTCACGATTCGTCGCAGACACGACCGCGACCGCAAACCCGACCACGACCGCGACCGCGACCACGACCACGACCAGAATCACGACCGCGACCGCGGACGTGGACGGGCCGGGATCCGCGGCGGGTGACACGCCCGGAACGCCACGACACCGTCGACACCGCCGCGCGCCTGGGACGATGCCCGCCAGGCCCCCTCGGACGGATCTGCCGGACGGCGCCGGGCGCCGACCGCCGGAAGCCCGTCCAGCCGGAAGGTGGAGCAGGTTGAGGTCGAGAAGAACCGCCGAATCCGAGCCCTTGCCGCTGGTCGTCATCGGTGGCGGGGCCGCGGGACTCAGTCTGGCCGACCGGCTGGTCGGACACGGACCCGGACCCGGACAGGGGCCCGGACCCGGGCCCGGGCCCGAGGGACACCGGCCCCGCCCGTGGCTCGACCTGACCGTCGTCGAGGCCCCCGAGGGCCCGCTGCGCCCGCCCCCGCGGACCTGGTGCTTCTGGGACGACGGCCCGGGGGAGTACGAACAGGCCGTCACCGCGCAGTGGTCCCGGCTGCGGATCACCGGCCCGGACGGGAGGGCCGTCGAGGTGGAGCCCGCCCCGCTGCGCTACCGGATGCTGCGCTCCACCGCGTTCGAGGAACTGGTGCACGAGCGCCTCGGCGCCCACCCCGGGGCCAGGATCCTGCGGGCCACCGTCCACCGGGTGCAGACCCGGCCGGACGGACGCCCCGGTGCCCGCGTGGTCGCCACCGACCCGGCCGGTCGGCCGCTCATCCTCGACGCCCGGTACGTGTTCGACTCCAGGCCGCCGGTGCGGCCGCCACTGGCCCGGACCGCTCTCCTGCAGCACTTCCGCGGCTGGTTCGTGCACACCGACCGCCCGCGCTTCGACCCCGGCACGGCCCATCTGATGGACTTCCGCGTCCCGCAGCCCGCCCACGGCCTCGCCTTCGGCTACGTCCTGCCCCTGGCCGCCGACCGCGCCCTCGTCGAGTACACCGAGTTCTCCCGGCGCCCCCTCACCACCGCCGGATACGAGCACGCGCTGCACGACTACACCCACCGGATCCTGGGCCTGGGTGCCCTCACGGTGGAGGACGTCGAACAGGGGGTCATCCCCATGACGGACGGCCGCTTCCCCCGCCGGGCCGGGCCCGCACACGTGCGCATCGGCACCGCCGGCGGCGCCACCCGCCCGGCCACCGGCTACACGTTCAGCGCCGTCCAGCGACAGAGCCGGGCCATCGCCGCCGCCCTCGGCCGGCCGCGGGCATCCGGGCGGAACGCACCCGCGCCCGCACCTCACCGCCGGCGGGCCCTGGCCATGGACGCCGTCCTGCTGCGGGCCCTGGACACCGGCCGGATCGACGGCCCCCGCTTCTTCACCGACCTGTTCCGCCGCACCCCCGCCGCCCAGGTCCTGCGATTCCTCGACGGCCGGAGCACCCCAGCCGAGGATCTGCGCATCGGCTTGCGCTGCCCCGTCGGCCCGATGCTGCGCTGCGCCGCCGAACTGCCCCTGCTGCCCCGCCGCGCCCTGCCCGGCGCCGGACCCGAACCCGCACCCGGGCCCGAACCCGCACCCGCACCCGGACCCGCACCCGACGCCTCCGAGGAGAACCGTTGACGTCGCTCCTGCGCGACCGCGACCTCATCCGTGCCTTCGACCACGCCGCACCGGCCTACGACCTGCTGACCGCCCTCAACCCCGGCCACCGTGGCGCCCTGCGCCGCTCGGCCCGCCGACTGCGCCTGCCCGCCGGCGGGACCGGCCTGCACGTGCTGGACCTCGGCTGCGGCACCGGGGCCTCGACCCGGGCGCTGCTCGAAGCCGCGCCACACGCCCGGATCACCGCCGTCGACGCCTCCGCCGGCATGCTGGCACGAGCGGCCGCGAAGCCCTGGCCGCAGAACGTCACCTTCCTCCACCGCACCGCCGAACACCTGCTGGCCGCCGCCAGCTCCACCGGCACCGGCACCACCACCACCGCCGCCACCGGCGCCGACACCACCACCGCCGCCGTCCCCCCGGGGCAGCGCTACGACGCGGTCTTCGCCGCCTACCTGTTCCGCAACACCACCGACCCCGACGCCGTCCTCGCCGGCGTGCACACCCTGCTGCGACCGGGCGGGCGCCTGGCCGTCCACGAGTACAGCCTCAGCGGCTCGACGGCGCACCGGATGCTGTGGAACGCCGTCTGCCGGACGGTCGTCGAGCCCGCCGGGGCACTCACCGGCGACCGCGGCCTCTATCGCCACCTGCGCCGCAGCGTCCTGGACTTCGACACCGCCCCGCACTTCGCCGCCCGCCTGGCACGGGCGGGATTCGCAGCGGTGCGCACCCTGCCGGTGGCCGGGTGGCAGACCGGCATCGTCCACACCTTCCTCGCCGTCCGCCCCCGTCCGGCGGTCGCCCCGCCCGCCGCCGCGGCGCGCCCGGGCCGTGCCCACCCGGAGGCGCACGCGTGAGGAACACGACGCCCGCCGCCCGACGCGGCCGCGACCGCCGGGCCGAAACGGTGCAGGCCGCACCGGGCCACGCCCGCTTCCCGGGAGCGGAACCGCCCCGGGTCGCCGTCGTCGGCGGCGGCATCGCCGGCCTGGCAGCCGCCACCGCGCTCGCCGAACGCGGCATCGCGGTGACCCTCCACGAACGCGAGCCCGTGCTGGGCGGAAGGGTCGCCGGCTGGCCCACCCGCCTCGCCGACGGCTCGACGGCGACCATGAGCCGCGGCTTCCACGCGTTCTTCCGCCAGTACTACAACCTGCGCGGTCTGCTGCGGCGTACCGACCCCGGGCTCACCCGGTTGACCGCCCTGGCCGACTATCCGCTGCGCCACCGCTGCGGACTGACGGACAGCTTCGCCCGGGTGCCGCGCACCCCTCCGCTCAGTGCGGCCGGATTCGGGCTCCTCAGCTCCACCTTCGGCCTGCGTGACCTGGCCGCCCTGGACGCACGGGCGGCCCTGCCGCTGCTCGACGTCCGCGTCCCGGAGGTGTTCGAACGGTACGACGACACCAGCGCCCACGACTTCCTGGAGAAGATCAACTTCCCCCCGGGCGCCCGACACCTCGCCTTCGAGGTGTTCTCCCGCAGCTTCTTCACCGACCCGCGTCGGCTGTCCGCCGCCGAACTGATGCTGATGTTCCACATCTACTTCCTCGGATCCTCCGAAGGACTGCTGTTCGACGTCCCCACGGAGCCCTACCCGCAGGCCCTGTGGCAGCCCCTCGCCGACTACCTGGGCACCCTGGGCGTCGATCTGCGCACCGCGTCCCCCGTCGACCGGGTCCGGCCGCTGCCCGGCGGCGACATCGAGGTGGTGACCCCGGCTCGGGGCGCCGAGCGCCACCAGGCCGTCGTCCTGGCCCTCGACGCCGACGGCCTGCGGCGCCTCGTCGCCGTCTCGGACCACCTCGGCGACCCGCGCTGGCGCGCCGACATCGCCGCCCTGCGCACCGCGCCGCCCTTCCTGGTCTCCCGGCTCTGGCTGGACCGCCCCCTCGCTCCGCACCGGCCCGGATTCCTCGGCACCAGCGGCTACGACGGCTTGGACAACGTCAGCGTCCTCGACCGCTGGGAGGGAGAGGCGGCGCGGTGGGCCGCCCGCACCGGCGGCTCGGTGGTCGAACTGCACGCCTACGCCGTGGACGGGGACGCCGACCGTGCCGGGGTCGAGAAGCGCATGACGGCCCGGCTGCACGAGGTCTACCCGGAGACCCGCGGCGCCCGCCTCGTGGACGCGCGCCACGAGTGGCGCAGCGACTGCCCGGTGTTCCCGGTCGGCGGATGGGCCCGTCGCCCCGGCGTCCTGACCCCGCACCCCGCCGTCGTCCTCGCCGGGGACCTGGTGCGCACGGACCTGCCGGTCGCCCTGATGGAACGCGCCGCCACCACCGGCTTCCAGGCCGCGAACGCGCTGCTCGCCCGCTGGGGCGTGGCCGGCCAGACCCTGTGGTCCGTCCCCCGGGCCGGCCGCTGTCGCCCGCTGCGCGCCCTGGCCCGCCGGGTGGCCCCCTGAACGGCCCCCGGCCGGCTGAACGGCCGCCCCGAACGGCCCCTGAACGGCTCCCGACCCCCCGAACGGCCCCCGAACGGGCCCCCTGGACGGCGCCCTGAACGGCCCCTGGACGGCTCCCGGCCAGCCGGTCGGCGGCCGGGAGCCCCGGCCCTCAGCCGGGGAAGCGCCCGGTGCTGCGCAGGGCCCATCGGCGCTCCGCGTAGGCCAGGTCGTCGCGCCACAGCCGCCCGGCCGTACGGCGCATCACCGGCCGCAGGACCGGAGCGAGTGCCCGCGCCACGGCGAAGCCGCGCCGCCCGGACGCGGCGACCACCGCCTCCACGACCGCCGTCCGCGGGGCGGGGGCGAAGGGGGCGGTGAGCGCGGTGGCGTGGGTCTCGACCACCGACCCGGCGCCCTCGCCGCGGGCGATGCGCATCACCACGGTGCGGGGCCCGGGCGCGGTGAACACCGCCCGCACCGGCACGACCAGCCGCCCCGCCACCCGGAACGACACGTCGACGACGAACCCGTCGTCCTGGTCCCCGGCCGCGTCGGGCACCGCCACGACCCGGAGATCGGTGAAGGCGTAGGGATGCAGCCAGGAACCGTGCCACGGGTCCAGGCGGTTGGCCACCACGTCCTGCGGCTCGCACCGTCCCAGGCCGGTGTACACCGCCGAGACGGTCCCCTCCGGGGCGGGGCGCCGCGGCACCGCCGGGCGCTGCGTCGGCTCCTCACCGCCGACGGCGTCCAGCCGCACCCAGGCGAGGACCCCGTCCTCGTGCACCGGGTAGCGCTCCCACCCGGCGGACCGCACGCCGTCCAGGGCCAGACCGTGCCAGTGGCACACCAGCGTGCCGCCCACCACCAGGCCGTCCTTCAACGGCGCGCCCAGGTGCGGGCAGACGCCCGAACCGGCCCGCAGTGTCCCGGCGCCGTCCCGCCACAGCACCACCTCCCGCCCGCCCACCAGGCGTCCGCACGGCCGGCCGCGGGAGGCGATGCTCCCGGCCGGGCCGACGACGTACCAGTTCCCGGACGGCCGGGCCGTCGCCCGGGCCAGGGCGGACGCGATCAGCGCGGGCTTCGCCGCCTGCCACGACGGCTCCTGCCCCGACCGGTTCGGGCCCCGGCGCAGCCGCAGCGGCGAGGTCCGGCGCCGTCCGGGTGGTGCGCTCACCGCGCCGCCCCCCGGCCGCGCCGGGCCGCCGAGCGGTGGTGCGGCGGCCCGGAGGCGGAGCCACCCCGGGCCGCCACCGGCACCCGGGCGGCCAGGACGCGCGCCAGCCCGGCCGCCGCGACGGCTGCCCGGCGGCGCCGCGGCACCGCCGAACGCCGGTGCAGCACCGCGTACCCGTCCTCGGCGATCGCGTCCAGGATGCCGCCGTAGAGCACGAAAGCGGTCCGGATGCAGGGCCGGACCCTGGGCTCCAGCATCGCGATGCCCGGCTGCGCGTCCCGGTAGACGCCGCGGGTCAGCCCCGCGGCGGCCACCAGGGCGGCCCGGATGCGGGCGTCGTCACGGCCGGTCCGACGGCTCCACTGCAGGAGCGGCCGGTCGACGCCGTGGGCGGCGAGCAGGTCGCCGGGCAGGTAGACCCGGCCGCGGTCCAGGTCCTCGCCCACGTCGCGCAGGAAGTTGGTCAGCTGGAACGCCACCCCGAGGCGGGCCGCGTACGGCTCGGCCTCGGCACGGTCCGTCACCGTCCCGAGGACGGGCAGCATCTGCAGGCCGATCACCGCTGCCGAGCCGTGCATGTAGCGGTGGAGGTCCTGGTAGGTCGGATAGTCGGTGACGGTGAGGTCGGCGCGCATCGAGGCCAGGAAGTCGGTGAACAACCGCGGGTCGATGCCGTACCGGTCGGCGGTGTCCGCGACCGCCCGCACCACCGGGTGGGCCGCGCCCCCGCCCCGCAGGCCCGCGGCCAGGTCCTCCTCCAGCAGTCCCAGCAGCCGGTCCCGTTCCGCGGGCGTCTCGCGCCGGTCCAGCCCGTCGACGATGTCGTCCGCCCAGCGCGCGAACCCGTACAGGGCGTGGACCGCGCACCGGCGTTCCACCGGAAGCAGCCGGGCGGCCAGGAAGTACGTGCGCCCGTGCCGGGCGTTGAGGTCGCGGCAGGCGGCGTACGCGGCACGCAGGGCCGGCGCCGTGATGCCCGCGGCGTCCAGCTCACGGGCCGTCATGAGCGGCTCCTGCGATCGGGGAGGGGAGGGGGCGCACCGGGTGCCCCGAGTGCGCCGAGTGCGCCGAGTGCCCCGGGCGCGGCGGGCCGGTGATGCGGGCGGCGGCGAGCTTCCCGCTGATCAGCACCGTGGGAACGCCGACGCCGGGGGTGGTGCCGCAGCCGGCCACCACCGCGTTCTCCAGCCCCCGCACCAGGTTGCGCGGCCGGAACGGCCCGGTCTGGGCGAGGGTGTGGGCCGCGGAGAACGGCGTGCCGGCCGCATGGCCCCGGGCGGCCCAGTCGGCCGGGGTCACCAGGAGCTCCTCCTCGATGGCGCCGCCGATGCCGGTGAGCCCGCGCTGCTCCAGGGTGTCGAGCAGGTGGCGCCGGTAGCCCGGTGCCAGGTCGCCCCACGTCGTGGCGTCCGGGCCGACGGCGGTGTTGGGTGCCGGCGCCAGGACGTAGTGGGTGTGCCGGCCGGCCGGGGCGAGCGACGGATCGGTGGCGGTCGCACGGGTGATCAGCAGTGAAGGGTCCGTCATCAGCTCTCCGGTGCGGGTCAGTTCGTCGAAGGTCCGTTCCCAGGCGCGGCCGAACGACAGGGTGTGGTGCGCCAGCTCGGGCCAGGTGCGGTCGGTGCCCAGGTGCAGGACCACCGCGGACGGCGAGAACCGCAGGGGCACCCACCGGCGGGGCGCCCGCCCCAGCAGCCGGTACGTCACGGGCAGGTCGGGCGTGAGGACGACCGCGTCGCAGGGAATGCGCTCGCGGTCCGTGACGACGGCCGTCACCCGCTGCCCCGACCGCTCCAGGCGCACGACCGTGCTTCCGTAGCGGAACTCGGCGCCCGCCGCCGCGGCGGCCCCGGCCAACGCCCGGGGGAGGGCGTGCATGCCGCCACGGGGGAACCACACCCCGGCCACGGTGTCCATGTAGGCGATGACCGCGTACGCGGCCAGCGCCCGGGCCGGCGCCACCCCGGCGTAGAGGGACTGGAAGGAGAAGACCCGGCGCAGCCGCTCGTCGCGCAGGTGGTGCCCGATCCGCGGGGCGAGCCGGCCGAACCCGCCCAGCGCCGCCAGGCGGCCCAGGTCCGGGGTGAGCAGTTGCCAGGGGGAGTCGAAGTTGGTGTCGATGAAGCGCCGCATCTGCGCGTGGTAGAGCCGGGTGAGCCAGTGGCGCAGGTCCCGGTAGCCCGCCGCCTCCCGCGGCCCGGCGAACCGCTCCACCTCGGCCTCCATCGCATGCGCGTCCGTGTGCACGTCCAACGAGCTGCCGTCCGCGAAGCGGGCCCGGTACGCGGGGTGCAGTGGCAGCAGTTCGACGTGCTCGCGCAGCGAGGTGCCGACGGCCCGGAACGCCTCGTCGGCCAGGTGCGGCATGGTCAGCACGGTGGGACCGGTGTCGAAGAGGTAACCGCCGCGCCGGATGCGACCGGCCCGCCCGCCGGGCGCGTCGTCCCGCTCGACGACGGTGACGCGCCGCCCGGCCCCGACCAGGTGGCAGGCGGCCGACAGTCCGGCCAGGCCCGCTCCCACGACGACGACGTGATCAGCCGACGGCACGGCGCGGCTCATCCGCCCGCCCGCTCACGGGGGAGCGGACCGGGCCCGGGTGACGCGGCGTCGACCGCTGCCGCGTCGGCGCGGGCGCGCCCGAGGGCCACCGGCCGGGCGAGGGGGCTGTCGAGCGCCCGGCCCACCGCGCCCGGCACGTCGGGGTCCACCCCTTCCACCGCGGCCGGGCCTCCCGTAGCAGGGGCCGGACCGGGCCCTCGGAGTGAGGCGGCGGGCACCACCGGTGACGACGGACTGGACATCGGGCTCGCTTTCGACGTCGCGTTCCGGTGCCCCTGCGCGTGCGGACCCCGGGGCCCGCGCGGCCACCGTGGCAGCGGGCTCTGTTCGTCTATCCCCGGCCTCGGCGCTCCAGTCGCCCCCGGCGCACGATTCCCCCCTCGAACGGGCAAAGCCCCTCCATCGGCACAACCCCCGCCGGGCGAGCGCGGCCCGCACCTGTAAACGACCGCTCCGGCCGGTCGGCCAGTCGGCCAGTCGGCCAGTCGGTCGGTCGGTGGGGAGGCAGTCGGCCGCCGCCGGTCACTCACTGGTGAAGGGACGGGTCGCCGGTCCGGTGCAGGTGGGCGTCGACCAGGGCGAAAACGGCTTCGGGCTGTTCGAGCTGCGGAAGGTGGCCCGCCCCGGGGATGACCTCGAGTCGGCCGTTGCCGAAGGCGTCGGCGTAGGCCGCGCCGTAGGCGGGGGTGACGATGCGGTCGCTCTCGCCCCAGAGCAGGAGGGCGGGCACCCGGACCTGTCCGAGCCGACGCAGCAGCGTGGGGTCGTGCATGTAGGGGTCGCCGGCGAGGACGCGCATGGTGGCCATGTTGGCGTGTCTGCGCGCGAGTTCTTCGGTCGGGACGTCGGCCGGGGCGACGTAGGACCGGTCGGGGTCGTGCCAGGAGTGCTCCGCGACGCCGCGGGCGTCGAGGGCGAAGACGTCGGTGATCGGTTCCGTCTCGACCTGGACGCCGACGGCATCGATCAGGACGAGGCCCGTGATGGTTCCAGCGCTGTCGCGTACGGCCATCTCGGCGGCTATCCAGCCGCCGAGCGAGGAGCCGACGACGAGAACGTCCCGCAGTCCGCGCTCGTGCAGGAGGCGGAGGTAGACGAGGGCGAGGTCGTCGACTCCGGTGAGCCATGCGGGGCGGTGGGTGCCGTCCCAGCCGGGGTGCACGGGCGTGATGGTGCGTGCGGTGCGGGAGAGGTGTCGGGCGAGGCCGGCGACGGTGGCGGGGCCTCCGCCGCCGTGCAGGACGAGGACCGGCCGGCCGGCTCCCTCCTCGTCCAGCGTGAGGGACAGGTCGGCGGATGTGGCTGATGCGTCTGTGGTCATGGCCGCAGCGTAACTAAACATCTTTAAATAAGCTAGCTTGGTTATCGCGTAGGCTGGCTCCATGCACAGTGAGCTGCAAGAACTCGGCAGAGCGGTCAAACAAGCCCAGTACCGGCAGCACCGGGCCCTCGACAGCGCGCTGTCCGCCATCGGCACGACGCTGGCCCAGTGGGACGCGCTGCGCGCGATCGGCCGCTCACCCGGCGCGTCGGCCCGCGAGTTGGCCGCAGCGACGTTCCAGACCGAGCAGGCCTTCGGAACGCTCGCCGGCCGCCTGGCAGCCCAGGCCCTCGTCGAGCGCCGGCCGGGCCACGGCCGGCGCATCGAGCACCATCTCACGCCCGTCGGCGAGCAGGTCCTGGCGGACGGCCACACGGTTGCCGACAGGGTGCTCGCCGCCTGCTTCTCGGCCTTGCCCGACCCGGACCGCGCAACCCTGCTCGACCTGCTCCGGCGCCTCACCGCAGAACAGGACACGTAGACCCGCCGCAAGAACCCCGCCTGCGGGTTCCCGTCCCGTCCTGAGCGGTGCTCCGCCCGTCGAAGGCCGCTGCGTACGTTTCTCAGCGGGGTGCGCGTAGCACCGGGTCGAGGGCGAGGCGGTTGTCGGTGGGGTGGTGCCCCTCGGGGCTGAAGGGCGGGACGGCCGCCGGCAGGCAGTCGGCGATCAGGAGGCAGTCGTGGTGGCGGTCTTCGGCCGTGGCCGCGACCAGCGGTTCGCCGTCGGGCCCCCAGATACCGGAGTTGCCCTGGTACTGCCACGCTCCGGCGGGGACCTGTTCCCAGCCGCGGCGGTTGGCGTAGGCGACGAACAGACGCCAGACGGCGGCCATGGCGGGAATGATGTGCCGGGTGGCGTCCTGGTAGGGGACGCGGCTCATGGTGCCGTCGGCCAGGCGGAAGTGGCCGTCCGCGGCGGTGGGCCCCAGCACGACCTGGGCGCCGCGCTCGGCCAGGTACTGGTAGAGCGGCGGGAACTCGCATTCGTAGCAGTTCAGCACGCCCACCGGGATGCCGTTGATCGGGACCAGGGGCGGTAGCTCCTGGCCGAAGGAGTAGTTGCGCCGTTCGGCGGCTCCGTACAGGTGGGTCTTGCGGTAGTTCGCGGCCACCTGCCCGTCGGCGGCGATCACGCTGATGGAGTCGTAGAAGTCATCCCCCTCGCGCTCGGGGTAGGGCAGGACCACGGACAGGCTGTTCTCCTTGGCCGCCAGGCGGGCCCGGTCGACGGAGGGCCCCTGGGAGTGCTCCGCCAGTTCCCGGCACTGGCCGGGGTCGATGGCGTACCCGGTGGTGTACTTCTCCGGGAACACCACCACCTGGCAGTCGTAGTCCGCGGCCAGAGCGGTGACCTCGTCCAGCCGGTCCATGTTCTGCTCCACCGCCTCCCGGCTGCCGACCGCCCCCTGGCCCTGGTACAGCGCCACCCGCAGGCCCTCGCCGACGGCGGGCGCGGTGCGCAGGGCGGAGCGGAACACGACACGAACAGGCTGCCTCATCGGTAAATGCGCTTTCTGCGACCGGCGATCCCAGCAACCGCCACACCGGAAGAAACGACACATCACCCGGTGAGACACCATGATCGTTGGGCGCAGGAGGCGGCCCGTCCGGCCCGGCCGGGCCGGTGCGCGCCCTCGCCTTCGGTGTCGTCGGTGCCCCCTCGGGGCGACTGGGGAGCGGGCGGGGGCGGCCCCGTCCGGTGACGGACCTGCGGACGCCGCCCCGGACGGCCTCGCCGCGGCTAGTCGGTCAGCGGCTTGAGGTGGTTCATGGCGCTGGAGAAGTCGTCCTGCAGCTGGTCGTAGGCATCGGCGTCACCGGCGGTCACAGCGTCGCAGAGCTTGGCGGCCTTCTGCAGATCGCCGAGGGCCTGACCCCACTCTGCGGGTGAGCCCGCTTCCGGCTGCTGGCCGATGACCGTCTTGGCCATGGTCGTGCAGGCCTGGCCCACCTTCGCGGTGTCCCCGTGTGCACTCATGATGGTCGCGGCCATGGGGATGAAGGCGCTGGTCACGGCGCTGTACTGCGGGGAGTTCAGCGCCCAGGCCCGCGCGGAGCTGTCACTGGCGCTGGGACTCGCGACGGTGCTCGCCGTGGTCGAAGCAGCTGGAGCCGCGGAAGCGGAGGCGGAGGCGGTGGCCAGGGTGGCCACCGCCTTGCTGCCTGCGGGAGTGCCGCTCGCGCAGCCCGCCAGGGCGGCGGCGGTCACGAGCAGGCAGGTTGCGGCGGCGCGGCGCATGGGCTTCCTTCGATTCGCTGGTGCAATGCCCCGAGACCGTACTCCGCCGCCGCGCCCGCCGATCCACAGGGGTCAGCCGACCGCGGCGAACGCCACGCTGCGCCGGTGCGGGTCGTGCCGGGGCTCCATCGGCGACTAGGCCGGCGTCCGGTCGGCGCCGGCGAGGAGGGTTCGCAGGGTGGCGGCCATGGCGTGCCGCGCCTCCTCGGGGCTCAGGCCGGATGAGCGCCAGTGGAACCAGGCACTCCATGTGGTGACCGCGTCCAGGGCGTTGAGCAGGTCGGTCCGGGCCGGCTCGGGGAGCGGGTCGAGCTCTGCGGCGAAGATCTGCGTGAGCCGCAGCCGGGCGAAGTCCAGCATCTGCTGGATGCCCTCCTGGACCCGGGTGGACGGGTTCTCCAGCCGCAGGACGGCGAGCCGGGCCGGCGTGAGGCCTTCCAGGATGCGGGCGCGCTGTTCCGCGACGGCCGCCACCCGTACCTCCCGGGGGCCCTCGACGGGGATCGGCCGGACCTGGCCCAGCAGCTGCTCCAGGCGTCGGCTCACGGCGACCTCGGCCAACTGCGCCATGTCCGTGAAGTGGTGGAACACCAGTCTGCGGGAGACGCCGGCGCGTTCGGCGACCTTGTCGGCGGGGAAGTGCGCCTGGTTCTCGTCGAGCAGGGACAGCATCGCGTCGGCGATCTTCTCGCGGGTCTGGCGTCCGCGTTCCGTGCGTCCGTCGGGGGCCGGTGTGGCGGCTCCGGTCTGCTTCACGTGGGCTCCTCGCCCTCTCGTTGACATTCTTGCACCGTGAGTGCAAGTGTACGTGTTGCACGGGGAGTGCAATTAGTTTCGGCGGGCTCCTCGGACGATCCCGGCGCGGGATCCCGCCGCGATCCCGCCTGGGCGGTCTCGCCTGCGCGGTCCCGCCGGGGCGGTTCCGCCCGCGCGGTCCCGCCGTGACCCCGCCACAGCGACGAAGGACGGTCCTCGCAAGATGTTCACTCGTGTCGGGCGCTGGTGCGCCCACCGGCCCAAGCGCGTGGTCGCGGCCTGGCTGCTGCTGCTGGCCGCCGCGCTCACCGCCGTCGGAATGTTCGGCCGCGTCACCAGCGAGGCCGTCTCCCTCCCCGGCAGCGACAGCCAGGCCGCCCGGGACATCGCCGACCGCGCGTTCCCCGGCCCGCCCTCCGGCAAGCAGCCGGTCCTGCTGCACACCGCCGCCACCGCGGCCCCCCTCACCGCCGCCGAGCCCGCGGCGGCGGTCCGCCAGGCGGCCGCCGCCATGGCCGCGGTGCCGCACGTGGCCGCCGTCACCACGCCCTACGAACCGGCCGGTGCCACCGCCATGAGCGCCGACGGCCACACCGCCTACCTGTCAGTCGAACTCGACGTCACCGGGCGGGAAGTGACGCCCGAGACCACCTCCGCGGTGCTGGCCGCAGCGGCCCCGGCCGCCGCCGCGGGCATCGAGGTGACCCCGGGCGGCTCCCTCGCCGCGGCGGTCGACAAGGGGAGCACCGGCCGCAGCGAAGCCCTCGGTCTCGGCGCCGCGCTGGTGGTTCTCACCCTCACCCTCGGCAGCCTCGTCGCCGCCGGGCTCCCGCTGCTCGCCGGGGTCGTGGGCCTCGGCATCGCCCTGCCGGTCCTCGGACTGGTCGGCCACCTGATGGACGTGCCCGCCTCGGCCGAGACCATCGCCGCCATGATCGGCCTGGGCGTCGGCATCGACTACACCCTGTTCGGACTCACCCGCTTCCGGGAACTGCGTGCCGCAGGGGTCGGCATCGAGGACGCGGCCGTGCGCACCACGGCCGGCTCCGGCAAGTCCGTCGCCTTCGCCGGCAGCGCCGTGGTGGCCGCCCTCGCCGGCCTCGCCCTGGGCGGACTCCCCCTGCTGTACGCCCTGGCCCTCGCCCCCGCGATCGCCGTGGTGACGGCGCTGGGAGTGAACCTCACCCTCCTGCCTGCGGTCCTCGTCCTGCTGGGCGGGCGACTGACCCCCAGGGCCTCCGCCGCCGCCCCGGGCGGACGCCCGCGCGGCTGGGGCCGGATCGCCGCCCTCGTCGCGGCCAGGCCCTGGCCCCTGCTGCTGGCCGGCCTCGCCCTGCTCGGGGTCCTCGCCACCCCGGGGCTCCACCTCCACCTCGGCCAGCTCGACGCCGGCAGCAAGCCCAGCGGCAGCATGAGCCGCACCGCCTACGACCGGATGGCCACGGCCTTCGGCCCGGGAGCCAACGGCGTGCTCCAGGTCGTCGACATCCTGCCCACCCCGGCGCAGGAAGCCGCCGGGGGCGCCGACCCGCGCCTGAGCGCCGTGACGGCCGCGCTGCGCGGCACCGACGGTGTGGCCGCCGTCGGGCCGCCCGCGACGGCCGCCGACGGCCGCACCGTCAGGTGGCAGGTCACCCCCGCCACCGCTCCCTCCGACCCCGCCACCACCGCACTCGTCCACCGGCTCCGCTCCGACGTCCTGCCCGCCGCCACCGCCGGAAGCGGCCAGGTGCTGCACGTCGGCGGCAGCCCCGCCTCCCAGGCCGACCTCAACGCGCGGATCGCGGATCGCATGCCCCTCGTCGTCGGCTTCGTCCTGACCGTCGCGGGCCTGCTCCTGCTGCTCGCCTTCCGCTCGCCGATCGTCGCGGTGAAGGCGGCCGTGATGAACCTGGTGTCGGTCGCCGCCGCCTACGGCGTGCTCACCGCCGTCTTCCAGCACGGCTGGGGCGCTCGGCTGATCGGCCTGGAGGGCGCGGTGCCGATCCCCGGCTACGTGCCGCTGCTGATGTTCGCGGTGCTCTTCGGCCTCTCGATGGACTACGAGGTGTTCCTGCTGAGCGCGGTGCGCGAGGCCTACCTCCAGGAGGGCGACAACCGCCGCGCGGTGGTGGCGGGGCTCGCCTCCACCGGACGGATCATCAGCTCGGCGGCCATGATCATGGTCACGGTCTTCGCAAGCTACCTGCTCTCCGACGACCCGGTCGTCAAGATGTTCGGCATCGGCCTGGCGACCGCCGTCGCCCTGGACGCGACCGTCGTCCGCGGCCTGCTGGTCCCCGCCACCATGGTCCTGCTCGGCGCCACCAACTGGTGGCTGCCCGGCTGGCTCGACCGCCTCCTGCCGCACGTCGACATCGAGGGCGACGGCCACCCCGCGCGCCCCGCCTCGGCGGGCGCCGAAGACAACCCGCTCACGGCCGGGATCCGCTAGCCTCCGCCGCACCCGGCACCCCTCCGCACACCCACGACCGAGGGCAACGACCGTCCACGGCGCCCCTCAGCACACCCACGACCCAGGGCAACGACCTTCCATGAGCACCTCCACCCGGAACCCCGCCGGACGACCCGACCCCGTCCACACCGACCCGGGACACCCCGGCCCCGTACACCCCGGCCCCGGACACACCGACCCGGGACACACCGGCCCGGGACACACCGACCCGGGACACACCGGCCCGGGACACACCGACCCGGGACACACCGGCCCGGGACACACCGGCCCCGTACGGCCCGACCCCGCGCACCCCGCCGCGGCGGACGCCGAAGCCGCTCCCGCGCCGGCCGAACTCCTCGCCCGCATCCGCGCCGGACTGATCGGCGAGGGAGAAGTCCTCCACGGCCCGTACGGCCCGCGCCGGATCACCTACGCCGACCACACCGCCTCCGGCCGCCCGCTGGACCTCGTCGAGGACTTCCTCCGGGACGCCGTCCTGCCGCGCTACGCCAACACCCACACCGAGAGCTCCGGCAACGGCCTTCGCACCGGTCGCCTCCGGGAGGAGGCCCGGGCACTGATCCACCGCGCCGTCGGCGCCGGCGACGAGCACGCCGTGCTGTTCTGCGGCTCCGGCACCACCGGCGCCGTGGACCGCCTGGTGGCCCTGCTGGACCTGCGCAGCCCTTCCGTCCGCAGCCGGCGCTACGGCGCCCACCTGCCGGAGCACGACCGCCCGGTGGTCTTCGTCGGCCCCCACGAGCACCACTCCAACGAACTGCCGTGGCGGGAGTCCACCGCCGACGTCGTGGTGATCCGGGAGGGGGCGGACGGTCGCCCCGACCAGGACGACCTGCGCACCCAACTGCTGCGCCACGCCCACCGCCCGCTTCGGATCGGCAGCTTCTCGGCGGCCTCCAACGTCACCGGGACACTGGCCGACACCGAGCGCATATCGAGCCTCCTGCACGCCTACGGGGCCCTGGCCTGCTGGGACTTCGCGACCGCGGGGCCCTACCTGCCGATCCGCGTCGCCGAGTCGGCCCCCGGCCGCGGCGACCACAAGGACGCGGTCTTCCTGTCCCCCCACAAGTTCGCCGGCGGCCCGCAGACCCCGGGCGTCCTGGTCGTCCACCGGGACCTGCTGCGCGGACCGGTCCCCTCGGTGCCCGGCGGCGGCACCGTCGCCTACGTCGGCCCGCACGACCACGACTACGTCACCGATGCGGTCGCCCGCGAAGAGGGGGGCACCCCCGCCATCGTCGAGTCGATCCGGGCCGGCCTGGTGTTCGCCCTCAAGGAGGACGTCGGCACCGAGCTCATCCAGGAACTGGAGGAGGCCGCGTGGGCCCGGGTGCGGGCCCGTTGGGACGGCCACCCCGGGCTGCGCCTGCTGGGCCGCACCGACGTCCCCCGCCTGCCCGTCGTGTCCTTCCTGGTCCGGGACCGGCGACGGCCCGACCGCTACCTGCACCACAACTTCGTCACCGCCGTGCTCAACGACCTCTTCGGCATCCAGGCCCGCGGCGGATGCTCGTGCGCCGGCCCGTACGGCCACCGCCTCCTCGGCATCGCCGCCGAACGCTCCGCCGCCTTCCGCGAGGTGATCGTCGGTCAGGCCCTGGAGGGCGTCAAACCCGGATGGACGCGGGTGAGCTTCCCGTACTTCGTCACGGACGAGGCCCGGGAGTACGTCCTGACCGCCGTCGAGCTGGTGGCCACCGCCGGACACCGGTTGCTGCCGGACTACGCCTTCGACCCCCGGACGGGGCTGTGGCGCCACCGCGACCACCCCGCCGGGGAGCCGGGGCCCACCCTGGCCGACTTCCGCCGCCGGCCCGGGCGCCGGGCCCCGGCGGCGACACCGCCGGGGCTGCCGTCCGCCGTCCTCGACGAGCAGTTGGAGCAGGCCCGCACCCTCCTGGCCCGGCTGCCCGAGCCGCCGACCGAGACGCCCACCGGACTTCCGGCCGCGTTCGAGGCGCTGCGCTGGTTCCCCCTGCTGCCCGCCAACCTCGAACCACCGGCGGCTCCGGCCGGGCGCAGGCCGTGCGCGCCGGGCTGAGGGCCCTTCGGCTCGTCAGAACCGGCGCCAGCGGACCGAGGCGAAGGAGAAGCCGCCGAACAGCACCAGGCCGAGCGCCACCAGGACCAGCAGCCACGGGCCGGCCGGGGTCTGGCTGAAGCTGCGCAGGGTGTCGTCCATCCCCTTGGCCCGGTGCGGGTCGAAGTGGATCGCCGCCACCAGGGCGAACACGCCGGCCCCGGCCAGGATCACCCCCCGGGCGAGGTTGCCGCCCACCCCGAGGGCGGTGACACCGGTCCGGACCGACCGGCCCATCGCCGCGGTGTCCAGTCGCCGCAGGAACCGGCGACGCAGCGCGTTCACCGCGATGCCGACACCGATGCCGACCACCACCAGGCCCGCGACCGCCACCAGGACCCGGCCGGCCGGCAGGCGCAGCGCGGCCGCCGTCCAGTCCTGGGAGGCGCTGTCGCTGTCGGAGCCGGTGCCGTTGCCGGCCGCGTAGGCGGCGGTGCCCCAGCAGACCGAGGCGTAGAAGAGCGCGCGGCCGGCGTTCAGGACGCGCTTGCCGGTCTTGCCCTCGTCGCCGCGGCCGGCGATCGCCAGCGCGGCGCGCCAGAGCGCCATGCAGGCGAACCCGACCGCCAGGGCCCAGAGCATCGCTGCGCCGAACGGCTGGGCGGCCACCTGGCGCAGCGCGCCCTGCCGGTCCGCGTCGCCGCCACCGTGACCGAACGCGATGCGGACGGCCAGCACCCCGATCAGGGTGTAGACGACGCCGCGGGCGACGAAGCCGGCCCGGCCCGCCGTCCGTACCGTCTCCTTCCGGGAGCGGCGCCGGGCGGCGCCGGTCGAGCGGCGACCGTCGCCCGCGCCGCGGAGCTGAGCATGAGTGGGGGCCACCGGGGTCCTCCTTCGCAATCGGACGCTGCGCGACGCGCAGGGTGTCCCCCGTCTGCCCGCCCCGCCCTCGCGCACGCACCTGCGGGGGCACCGGCCGCCGGCCGCTGCCGGAGGCGGGGCTCCGTGGAGCCGGTACGCACCGGCGGCGCTCCGTGGAGGACTGGGCCGCGCGACCACGCGGAAGACGGCCCTCGGTGGTCCCGTTCGGCGGCATGCTCCGGTTCCGCCTGCTCAGCGCAGCTGCTCCGCCAGCCCGACGATGACGCCCTCCGGGCCGCGGACGTAGCAGAGCAGATAGCTGTCCTCGAACCGGGCGATCCCGCCGAGGAGTTCGGCGCCGTGAGGGCGCAGGCGGGCCACGGTGTCCTCGATGTCGTCGACGGCGAACATGACGCGGTGCGTGCCCGGAACGTTGTGCGGCCGGTTGCGCGGCCCGGCGCTGATCACCGCAGGGCTGCGGTACTTCGCCAACTCGAGCCGGCCGTGACCGTCCGGGGTCCGGAGCATCGCGATGTCGCAGCGGACGCCGTCGAGTCCGGTGCACCGGTCGGCGAAGAGGCCCTCGACCTCCGACCTGCCCTCCAGCTCCATACCGAGTTCCACGAAGAACGCGATGGCGGCGTCCATGTCCTCGACGACGATCCCGACGTTGTCCATCCGCTGGACCGCCATGCCGGTTTCTCCTTCTTCCTCCTGCGGCCGGTGGCGGCCGCTGACGTCCCCGGGACGGAGCCGGTGGCAGCTTCTCGACATCCGCCGACCCGCCGAACTCCGGGAAGGCCTGGATCGCGCCTGGGAACCGGTCCGGCAGGCTCGGGGGCCAGGCTCCACCGCCGTGCCGTCCCAGCCCTTCGATGCTTCCTCGAAGCTTCGCAGAGGGCGCCCCGGCGAAGGCCGCGCGCCGCCAGGCCGGCACCCGACCGGTCGGCGTGCGACACCTTGGGCTTCGCCGAGGCCGGGCCGGGCCGGGTCGTCCGGAGGTGAACGGACGACGGACGCCCGCGGTCCGGGGACCGCGGGCGTCCTGGGTACCTCAGCGGTGCCGCGTCAGCTGCGGGCACCCCGACGGCGGGCGATCACCAGTGCGCCCCCGCCGACGGCGAGCAGCGCGGCCCCACCAGCGCCGTAGACGATCATCTGGCTGCTGTTGCCACCCGTGCTGGCCAGGGTGTTCGCCGGCGTGGTCGAGACCGGGTTGGCGGTCGGCTTGCCGACCGGGCCGGTCGTGTCAGCCGGGGCGGACGGCGCCGGCACCGCCGGGGCGGTCGACGGCGTGCCCGTGGTGGCCGGCGCCGACGGCTTGGCGGTGGCGGAGGGCGAGGCGGTGGCCGTCGCGGTGGCGGTGGGCGAAGGCGTCGTCGTGGCGGTGGGCGTCCCGGTCGGGTGCGGGGTCGCGGTGGCCGTGGGCGACGCCGGGGAGGTCGGCACCGGGACGGTCGGCGTGCCGGTCGGGGTCGGCACGCAGGCCTTGCCGCCGTTCCAGGCCGAGATCAGGTTGTCCGGGAAGACGCTGTCCGGGTACCTCGGCGCGGGGTTGGCGACCCCGTCGAACTTCTTGTCGCCGTTGTACAGGTCGATCTGGCCGTAGCACTTCGGCAGGTGGGCGGAGACGTCCAGGGTCGCCTGGCGGTTCCCGCTGCGCAGCGTGGTGGTCGCCCAGCCGAGGAAGGTCTGCTTGCCCGAGGTGGCCCAGGTCGGCCCCTCGGTGTCGTAGGAGGCCAGCGAGACCCGGTAGTCGCAGCCGTCCGCGACGTCGCCGACCAGGCGGACCTGGATGACGCCGTGCGGCTGGGACATCCGGCCGTCGGTGGTCCAGTCCTTGCCGCCGTCGACGGAGAACTGGACGCCGACGGCGCCGCACCCGTGCTCGGCGCGGGCCTGGGCGGTGCCGGCGGTGAGCAGCGGGGCGCCGACGGCTATGCCGAGGGCGGTGAGGGCCGGAAGGCTCCGGCGCAGGAGTTGGTGCACAGGGAAGCTCCCTAGGGTGGACACGGTTCGGGTGGGACTGCCTGCTCCTCCGGTGGCGGTCGGGACGGACCGTCACCGGAACCGAGCGGACCTGAAGCCGTGACCGTACCTGATGGCCCCACAGTCCCGAGCCCCCTCCCCGCCTGTCCGGAGGATCGGGCGGCCGTGAGCGGGGTGGTCGCGCACCTGCGGACCGCCTCCGCGCCGGTCGACGCCGTGGCGCGGCTGCCGACCGCGCCGTCCGGGACGGGGTGGGGGTGGAGGCGGGCGGGGGCGGTGCGGCCCGGCCGTCGAGCCGCCCACCCCGGGCCGCGCCGTCGCCGCTGCGTCGGCCGTCCCGGTCCCTTCGGTCTTCGGTCGCTTCGGTCGCTTCGGGCGCTGTCGGGCCGCGCGAGCTGCCGTGGCCGCCCGTTCCCGCCGGAGGTCGACCGGTCCCACTGACATCGGCGCTGCCGACCGGTCCCACTGACATCGGCGCTGCCGTTCACCGAGCGGCCGCCTCGGGGCCTGTGCTGTTCCGTGGCGGCTGGGCCGGTGTCGACCACGTCGCCGGCGCGGACGACGCTCGTGCCCTTCCGGCCTCGGGTACCGCTACCGCCCGGGAGTTCGGCGCCCGGCTCGACGGCTGGGTGGCCCGGGTATCCGGTCGGTCCGCCCGTGCGGGCGGACCGAAGCGGTGACGGGGTCTTCCTCGGCGCCTTTCGGCCGCAGCCGAGGAAGACCGTGCCGCGGTCCTCAGCGCTGCGGTCCTCAGCAGGCAGCTGCCGCTTGCCGTTCGGCGCGGCTCGGCACCGCTCCCCTCGGCGCATCAGGTCGTCCTCAGACGCGGAAGCTCTCGATGTCCGATGTCGTACTGGTGAAGCCGTTGGTGGCGATCACCCGCACCCGGACTTCCGTTCCGGGCGGGAACTGACTCCTGTCCACGGTGATCATGGGGTCTTTCAGCCCGACCCCGACCGTCTGCCAGGTCTGCCCTCCGTCCGTGCTCACCTGGGTGGCGAAGGTCTGGCCGTCCGTCGGGGGCGCTGAGCCGAAGTCCAGGTCCAGGCTGAGCCGGCCTCCTCCGGCCGTGGACTGGCGCGCGCCGCGCAACGCCGGTGGCGGGTCGGCCGGGCGGAAGGTGTCCACCACCTGGCCGCCGACGAGGAGTTCGACCGACGCCGGGTCGCTGCCGATCGGCACGACCGCGTCGATCAGCCCGGTCTTCTCCTGGCCCGGCGCCGGGTCCGAGGTGAGTTTCACCGTGACCGGGAAGTCGGTCGGCGCCCCGCCTCCGGTCTGCTGGACCCGCAGGACCACCGGGACCTCTCCGTTCGGGGCGGCCCCGGACGTGGCCGTGCCCGGTTGGGCGGGGGGCCCGGCGGCGGCCCGGACGGGGTTGACGAACCGGATCGCGCCGTCGCGGTTGGTGAGGTCGACCGTCCCGACGATGCTGACGAGTGGTCCGCCGCCCGGCCCGGCCTCCATCGTCACGGGGGGCGCGGGGGCCGGCGCGGTGGTCACCGAGAGTTCCGGGAACCGCTCGTCGGGGCGGCCGCCGGCGGTGACGCTGGTGACCCTCAGTTCGCGGGCCACCCTGCCGGCGGGCGCTGCCGCCACGGGGGCGCCCCCCGGTGCCGGGGCGCCGGCGGTGAGGGCGTCCTCGTCGGCGAGCCGCTGCCGGATGCCCTCGTACGTGTAGCTGCACGGCCACTGGTAATTGCAGTAGGTCATCACGTCGTGCCAGTCGACGCCCGGCTTGGCGGCCATCGGCAGGTTCAGTTGCGGGTCGCCCACGTCGAACCCGACGAAGCTGTCCGCGTCGTCGGCCAGCTGTCCGTTCCGGAAGGGGTAGTCCTGCAGGTCGTCCTTCGACTCGCTGCAGAACCCGGGGTGCTTGCGGCCGTAGGTGTGGCCGAGCTCGTGGCCGCCGTACCAGTCGGCGTAGGAGCCGTCGAAGTCCCAGTTCCAGGTCCCCGCGCCGCAGGGCGAGGAGGCGACGGTGGTCGGGTCGGGTGTCTGCGGCACGCCGGAGGCGCAGCCGCGCAGGAAGAACCCGCCGTCGGCGACCTGACCGATGTAGTGGGTGCGGCGGTCGCCGCCCGCGCTGATGTCGAGCGCGCGGATGGCGGCGAGCTGGGCGTTGGTGTCGGTGCACTGGAAGGGCGGGGTGGCGGTGGCGTCGATGGTCGCGTGCGGCGCCTCGATGACTTCGGCGACCGGGTAGGCGCGCTTGAGCCAGCTGATCAGGAAGGCGTGGTCGATGTCGCGGGGCGCGTACGTGAGCGGCGGGTTCCCCATCCGGTAGCGCAGCCCCAGGACCCGCACGCGCAGCGGCGGGGTGGGGTGGAACCAGACGGCGGGTCCCCCGGCGGAGCCTTTGAACGGGACGTCGGCGCCGGTCAGGGTGTCGGTCAGGGAGACGGCGCTCACGTTGAGCCCGCCGACGTCCGTCAGCGCGGGCGGTACGACGAAGTTGAGGCTCAGGGTGGCGTCGGCCCGGCGCGTGGGCACGTCCTGGGGCGCGCTCGGGTCGAGGGAGACGGTGTTGGTCGAGGTGACGGAGACCGGGGGGTCGTTGGGTGACCGGAGCAGGGTCACGGTGCCGGTCACGCCGGTGGCCGGGCCGCTCGCGCCGTTCACGTAGGCGCGGATGACGGTGGCCTTTCCGGCGATCAAGGTGACGCTGTGCTGGAGGTCCTGAATGGACTGGGTGACTTCCACGGCATCCAGCACGGCGACCGTTGGAGTAGTCATGGCGCACTCCTCGGACGAACGTTCCGGTTCTCTCAGGCTATGCCCGGCCCGGATCGGCCGCGCCCCGTCGCCGTGCCCAGAACGGGCTTGCCGGCCAACGCCGTTCCTCGTCGTACGCATACGCATGGTTACGCCGGTAGGCGTCCGCGATCCCGTCCAGGAGCGCTGCGTAGTCGGCGAGCACGGTCTCCGTCCGCCGCTCGTCGGCGAGGCACCCGGCCACCGCGCGGCCCGCCCGGGCGCCGGTGTGCAGGGCCGTCAGGATGCCCTGGGAGGACAGCGGGTCGAAGGCGAGGGCGGCGTCTCCGGTCGCCACCCAGCCCGGTCCGGCCGACGGCGTCAGCCGCAGCCCGTGGGCGGGAGCCCAGCGCGGTACGGGAGTCGACCCGGGACCGCCCTCGACCACCCGCCGCCGCACGTGGTCGGTACGGCCGAGCGCCGCCCGGAAGCCCTGCGGGGTGCGCAGCGCCGGGTCGGCCAGGTCGGTGTCGGTCAGGTGGGCCACCAGGCGCCCCGCCGGGACCGGCGTGGTGTACCACCAGCCGTCCGCCGTCGCCTCCACCAGCGTCCGGGCCTCGGGATCACCGCCCGGGAACACCGCGTACGCGGCGACCAGCCGGTCCTGCCGCCGCCGGCGCCCGCTGCGGCGGCCGATGACGCAGCGTCGACCGGTCGCGTCCACCGTCCAGCGGGCGGCCAGCTCCGTCACGCGACCCCGCTCGCGGACGACCAGCCGGCCGTCCGCGGCCCGGTCCAGCACCCGGGCCCGCCGCAGGTCGGCGCCCGCCGCGACGGCCGCCTCCCGCAGGAAGGCGTCGAACCGCAGCCGGTCGAGGTGCCAGCCGGGCCCGTAGGGGTCGAACAGGTGGCTGCGCCCGTGCAGCCGCGCCGAGCCCCAGGCGGCGTACGTCCCGGTGGACGCCGGGTGACCCGACGCCAGGAACCCGTCCAGCAACCGGAGATCCGCCAGCAGCGGCCGGACGGCGGGCGGCAGGAACTCCCCGATCTTGAAGCCGTCCCAGCCGGGCCCGCCGTCGTCCAGCAGCCGCACCCGGTGCCCGGCCCGGGCCAGGACGAGCGCCGCGACGGCGCCCGCCGGGCCGCCGCCGGCCACCACCGCGTCGAACACCGGCGGCGGGGCCGTCACCGGCCGGGCCGCAGCCGCTTGACCTTGTCGATGAACCCGACCGAGACCTCCTCGTCCGGCGCCTCCGCAAGGGTGACCGCGCTCGCCAGGGCGGCCGCGCCGAGCACCGGGTCGGCGCCGGCGTCCACGTGCACGGTGACCAGGTTGCGCCCGGCCGGCGGGGCGGGCTCGCGCGGGAAGCTCACCTCGGACTCCACCAGGACCTCCGCCGGCAGCCGGGGGTCGTCGGTGGGGCCGGGGCGGCGCTCGACCACGCCGAGCCTGCCGAAGTCCCGCACCATCGCGTTGATGTTGGCCAGGTACGGCGCGGGCAGCCAGCGCAGCCAGGCGCGGCGCTTCCCGAACGCGGCCAGGCGCTCCGCGAGCGGCCGCGAGGTGTCGAGCACCACCTCGTAGTCCTCCTCCGCCAGCACGTGGTTGGGCACCCGCGCGGGCCAGAAGGTGGGCAGGTAGGGGTCGTACGGGCCGAGGCCGGAGCCGTACTCGTAGCCGGCCCGGCAGCTGGCGGTGTCGGTCTGCCAGGGCACCGCCATCCACCGGGTCAGGTCGCCCGGTGCCTGGGCGTACAGCGGGCCGTCGAAGGAGAGCGCGAGCTCCGGGGTGAGCGTCGGGCCGTAGGAGGGTGCGGGCTCGCCCTCGGCACGGGGGCGGATCCGGAACGGGGCGCTGTACATCGTGGTGTGCCGCATCGGCCAGGTGAGTTCGCAGCCGGGGTGGAAGGCGTCGGCGAGGCAGAAGGACAGGGCGGCCCGGTCGAGGGTGGCGGGCCGGTCGGCGAACGGGACGTCGTCCAGGGAGGCGGGTGGCGTCGCGTGCGGGTCGTAGTCGTTGACGAAGGCCCCGTCGGCCCAGCGCTGGAGCAGCCGGTACTGCAGCGCGGAGAGCGTCACATGCTGCCGCACGGACTGCGGCGGGACGTTCATCGCGTCGCCGTAGACCGCCGGCCAGGGCGCCGGGGACATGCCGTCGCGGTCGTAGTTGCGGACCGCCAGCCAGGTCTGGCGGCGCAGCTCCCGCTGCACCGGGGAGGGGTCCGCCAGGTCCTCGAGCCGGGCGAGCAGGTCCTCGCGCCCGTCGAAGCCGAACTGGACGGCCAGGCCCCGGTTGACCCACTGCAGGCCGCACAGGGCCCGCAGCACCGGCAGCACGTCCCGGGTGAAGGAGACCTCCGCCGGCTCGGGGAGGCGCCCCTCGGTGACGAAGGCGTCCCGGACCAGGTCGTACATGGTGCGCACCGAGGTGAGCTCGGGCGCGTAGTTGGGCGGGGCGGTGACCACCCAGGCCGGTTCGACGGGGATCGGGCGGCCGTCGATGCTCACCTCGGCGGTGACCGGACCGTCCGAGACGTCGTCGTGCCAGCCGTCGTTGTTGGCGAAGGTGCCGGCGGGCTCGCCGCTCGCGGAGGCGGAGACGCCGTGGCCGCCGAGGAAGACGAGCCGGCCGCTGTCGTCGGTGCGCAGCTCGCCGAGGTAGACGGGTCTGCCCATGAAGGTGCCGGTGTCGAAGGCGTACTCGGGCCGGCCGGAGCGGTTGCGGCCGCGCACCCACCGGGGGCCGGGGTCGATGACCAGGAGGTCCCTGCGCTGGTCGGCCGGGACGGTGGCGTTGCGCAGGTTGCTGGGGTCGGCCTGGGGCGCCTCCGGGATGTCCAGGGCGATCTGGAACTGGTACCAGGCGGCCTTGGAGTTGACGACGTGCACCTTCCACCGCAGGTCGGCGTTGTCGGCGGTCAGTTCGGCGACCGGCTCGCCGGCGGCGTTGTAGCCGTACACCCGGAACCGGACCGCCTGGCGCTTCAGGGCGCCGGTGACGTCCTTGTAGCTGCCGACGGGCAGCGGCGGCGGGTCGTCGACCTCGGGGGCGAGCACGAAGCCGTCCATCGCGCTGTCGCCGACCCGGGCCACGCCGATCGCCGGGTGCACGGCGGCCCGCACGATCCGGGTGTCGCGGGCCGGCGGCGGGGTGAGCTGGGGGCGGGCCGGGCCGGGCTCGGCCGTCGGGACGCCGTTGACGTCGCGGCGCTGCTCGGCCGAGGCCAGGTAGACCGTGCGGCGCACGTCGGAGATGCTGCCGATCGGGCGGTGCTCGGCGAGGCCGTGCCAGGGGTTGAGGGAGAGGTTCTCGCCGTACGCGGCCTGGCCGCGGGCGGTGACGTCCTGCTGCTGGAGGGTCAGCCGGGCCACCTTCACCGGCGCGCTCACGGACTCCTCCCAGCGCACCGTCGCCATGTCCAGCGGCATCGCCGCGTCGTCGGTGCGGAACTGGAGCAGCAGGTCGAAGGCGGCCGGTCCGGCCGCGAGCCGGTGGGCCAGGTCGGCGGCGAGGTAGCCCGGGTCCTCGTCGGGCGGCGTCGCGTCCGGGTCGGCGGGTGCGCAACCGGCGGACACCAGCTTGTACTTGACGAAGCGGTCCGGCCCGAAGGCGTACGGGAGCACGCCCCAGTAGACGGCGGTCAGCGCGCTCGCCTCGAACGTGGCCATCTCGTCGAGGATCCGGGCGGTGACCGGGTGGGCCTCCAGGTACCGGTCGTAACTGCCGTCGACGACACCGGCCTTGGTGAACTCGCACATGTCCTGGGCGGTGTCGACGAAGAAGACGTCGTGGTTCTGCAGCAGCAGGTCCTGGGTGCCGGCCTCCGGGTGCCCCTCCAGCAGCTTGGGGCCGGGCACGTCGAACAGCTTGATGCCGAGCCCGAGGGTGGTCTTCAGATCCGGGCTGCCGGGCACGGTGTCGCTGGAGAACCGCACCCAGGCGTCCAGGCCGCCCGGCCGGGTGCGGGCGGCCTCCAGGAACCCGACGCGCAGCTCCACGGGCAGGTCCTCGGCGACGGTGAGCGTGCCGCGGGCGACGCCGTGCGGCTTGAGGAACACCGGCCGCTTGACCGGATCCTGGCCGCGGGCCATCCGGACGCCCTGGGTCAGGTCCACGAACATCTGCTTCAGGGCGCCGGCCGCGTCCTCGGCGCAGCCCGGCAGGGGCGGTGGCCCGGCGGCGTCGTCGAGGGGTTCGGGGGTCCTGGTCATGCTGCGCTCCCGTCGGTGCGGTGACGGGCCCCGGGGCGGCGGACCGCTGCGGTCGACGCCGGGCTTGGCTTTCCGGGGCCCTGGGCCAGCGTGCCCAGAGCTTCGACGGGCGGCGCGGCGAACTACGCCCGAAACGAGCAGGCACCCGGCCCGGCGCGGGGCCGCTCACTCCAATCGGCCAGCAGCGCTGGCCCGGGGCCGGGCCGCGTGGTCACGGGTGGCCGGGGCCGTTCGGTGAGGGACGCCCCTCACCGAACGGGCGGGACGGAGCCGCGGCGGAGTCGGGGGAGTCGGAGAAGTCGGGGGAGTCGGAGAAGTCGGGGGAGTCGAGGGAGTCGGGTGAGTCGGAGGAGCCGGAGAAGTCGGGGGAACGTTTCGGCCCGGCCGCTCCTCCTGACCCGCCGATGCGGTTCCACCAGAGACCCGCCGAAGGCGAAAGGCGTTTTCCATGGCACCGAACCCGACCAGGGGCGGGCACGCCGCCCCCAGACCCCTCCCGGCCGCGGAGGGGGCGGAGCACCGATGGCTGGAGGTGCGCGGCGCCAGGCTGCACGTGGCCGAGTACGGCACCGGCACGCCGGTCCTGCTGGTGCACGGCTTCCCGCAGCACTGGTTCGCCTGGCACCGGGTCGCCGTCCTGACGGCCGCCGGACACCGGCTGATCTGCCCGGACCTGCGGGGCTTCGGCTGGTCGGAGCAGACCAGGCGCGGCTACGACATCGAAAGCCTGTCGGACGACGTGCTCGCGCTGATGGACGCTCTCGGCCTCGACCGGGTGGGCCTGGTCGGGCACGACTGGGGCGCCCACGTGGGCTTCCGGCTGTGCCTGCGGGCACCGGAGCGGTTCAGCGGCTACCTGGCGCTCAACATGGCCCACCCGTGGGCCCGGCACCGGGCGATCCTGCCGAACCTGTGGCGGCAGTGGTACACCGCCTTCCTCGAGTACCCGGTGATCGGCAAGGCCGTGCTGCGCCGGTGGCCGGCGTTCACCCGCTTCCTGCTGCGCCATCAAGTCGCCGACCCGTCGGTCTGGCAGGCCGACGAAGTGGCCGAGTACACCGCCGCCGCCCGCGAAGGCGCGCACGCCGGGCAGGCCATGTTCTGGCAGTACGTCGTCCGGGACATCCCGGCGCTGCTGCGCGGCGCGTGGCGCGGGCATCGGCTCACCGTGCCGACCGTGCTGCTGGGCGGCGAGCGGGACAACGTGATCCCCCCGTCCATGCTGGCCGGCGGCGAGGGCCATGCGGACGACCTCACCGTGCGCATCGTGCCCGGCACCGGCCACTTCCTGCCCCGGGAGGCCCCCCACGCGGTGGCCGCGGCGATGAAGGAGCTGTTCGCGACGGGCCGCTGAAGCCCTAACGGGCGGCCGCCCGGAGCGCGACCCTGCGGACGAACGCCTGCCCGCGGCGGGCCCCGAGCAGCCGGCCGTAGACCGACTGGACCGGCCGCAGGACGGCGGGACGCGCCGCACCGAGCACCGCGAAGCGCGTGCCGTCGCCCTCCGGGGCGGCGGCCATGCCGCCCACCACGAGGCGCGACTGCATCAGGCACCAGCCGGGAGCCAGCCGCACCTCGAAAGCGCCGCGGACACCCAGCGGCCCCACCGCCCGGGCCCGCTTGCGGTCGGCGTCACCCGGCGGGACGCGGAACTCGCGCAGGAAGGGCACGAGGTGCGGCAGCTCACCCGCCAGGTCCTCGGCGACCGCCCACACCTCCTCGTACGGCAGGTCCAATCGCTCCTCCGCGTACATCGCGGCGTGCAGTCCCGCGGCCATCACCCGCAGCCGCGCCACGCAGTCAACGCTCACCGCTGCCACGCCTTCCGGAACGCCGAACGGGCACGATGCAGACGGGACTTGACAGTACCCGTCGCGATGCCCAGCACCTCGGCGGCACTTCGTTCATCCAGCCCCTCCAGCTCGCGCAGCACGAGCACCGCGCGGTGGTCCACCGGCATCCGCGCCAGCACGTCCCGCACCTCTACGGACAGCTCGCCGTCACCACGGGGGACGAGGCCGCGCAGGCGGGCCACGTCATCCGGGTCGACGGCACGCTCGACGGCCGTGCGCCGCGCCACCCTCACCGCCTCGCGCACGGTGACCGTGCGCGCCCAGCCGTAGAACGCCTGCGGATCACGCAGCCCCCGCACGCCCAGGAAGATCGCCACCAGCGCCTCCTGGACGGCGTCCTCGCTGTCCGACACGGCGATCGGCCGGCACAGCCGGGTCACGTACGGCCTCACCAAGGTCAGCAGTTCGTCCATCGCCAGCACGTCCCCGGTCCGCGCGGCCCGCACCAGCGCGGCCGCGGCGTCCCACGGCGGCTGGTCTTCTCCCCCCGACCCGTCCATCGCCCCGAACCCTACCGTCCTGGCCCCACCGGCCGACCGGCCGCGGCCGGATCCCTTCCGGCCGGAGCTCCGGTCGACCCCGACGACCCGCCGCGACTCCGCCGCGACTCCGCCGAGACCCCGCCGACCCCCGCCGCGGCCCGTCGCCGCGACCGGCGTAATTCCTGTCGAGCACCTGCCAATAAATCCGACGGGCTATCACCCATTGTCACGAAAATGGGCCGACTGCGCGTGAATAATGACCTTCAGCCATCACCGGAAAGATGATCAATGGGGCGGCCGGTGCAATCTCGGGAGCGCGTTGCTCGGCCCGTTGACAGCGGTCTGAGGCCCATGCAAATCTGTCGAGGCGTCAGTCGGGTGAATGATCGGTCGGGTGGCCGGCGCAGCCTGGTCGCTGCTTTTCCGTTCCCCGTCTGCCGTTCACCGCCGTGCGGATGACCGCCGCATTGTGCGGATAAAGAGCTCCCGAGAAATCGGGCGCACCGGCCCTCCCCTGTGGCCGGTGAAGCGCAAGAGAGAAGGAGAACGCCATGAAGAAGATCGCCGTTCGCAAGGCCGGCACCGTCCGGCTGACCTCGGCCGCCGCCTCCGCGTACTGCTGCGGCACCGGCCCCGTCCTGGCCTGACCAGTGCGGTGAGCGCCATCTGAAGTCCGGTGACCCACCGGGCGGTT
This sequence comes from Streptomyces sp. NRRL S-350, assembly GCF_000719705.1. Classification (GTDB taxonomy): domain Bacteria; phylum Actinomycetota; class Actinomycetes; order Streptomycetales; family Streptomycetaceae; genus Kitasatospora. The sequence continues at coordinate 83,520 of NZ_JOHO01000021.1, forward strand.
CGCGGGTGGCGCCGCAGGCCGGCCCGGGGCTCGCTCTCATCGAGCCCCGGGCCGGCCACCAGGATACCCGGCGACCGTGGGGAAGAGATGGACCCGGCTTCTGTGAATCTCGACAAACCGCTCCGAGTTCACCCGTTGACCTATCTCGAAGAGGGCGACGAGGTCACCGTCGGGCGAGCTGACATCAATTCTTTCGGCCTTTTCCCGGTGGATGGCGCAGCATTGCTCAAACACCTTGAAGAAGGCCATTCACCGAACGAGTCGGCGCGCTGGTACGCCGAGCAGTTCGGCGACCAGGTGGACATTCTCGAATTCCTCGAAGTACTGGAGGAATTCGAGCTGCTGGTGAAGGACGGCGAGGAGTCCGCCGAAGTCGCGCCGGTGCGCTGGCAGCGGCTCGGACGCGCGCTTTTCTCCCCCGCCGCCTGGGTGGGCTACGCCCTTCTCACCGGCGCCGGGGCGGTCGCGATGGTCCGGGACCACAGCCTGGTGCCGACCTATCAGCACCTTTTCTTCACGCGTTCCTCGCTCGTTCTGCTCACGCTCGGAATCGTGCTCGGCCAGGTGCCGTGGATTCTGCTGCACGAGGCCTTCCACGCCCTCGCCGGGCGGCGACTCGGGCTGAACTCGACCCTACGAATCGGTCGCCGGTTCTACTACGTGGTTTTCGTGACCTCGCTGGACGGACTCGTCGCGGTGCCGCGCCGAAAGCGGTACCTGCCGATGCTCGCCGGCATGGTGCTGGACGTCCTGGCGGTCGCCGCGCTCACCCTGGCGGCCGCTCCGCTGCGGTCGGCGGGCGGCGCCGGCGGACTGATCGGCAAGCTCCTGCTGTCGATGGCCTTCGGCGTGGTGCTGCGCTTCGCCTGGCAGTTCTACTTCTTCCTGCGCACCGACCTGTACTACCTCGCCACCACCGTGCTGGGCTGCAACGACCTGCAGACCGTCGCCCGCCAGCTGATGGCCAACCGGGTGAACACCCTGCTCGGGCGGCGCGAGAAGCTGGTGGACGAGGCCGAGTGGCACCCGCGCGACGCGGCCGTCGCCCGCTGGTACTCCTGGCTGATGGTCACCGGGTACGCGGTGCTGACCGTCCTGCTGGTCACCGCCGTCGTGCCGGCCGCGATCAGCGTCACCCGGCTCGCCCTGCACAAGCTGGGTGCGGACCTGTCGCCGCTGAACATCCTCGACGTGTGCCTGTTCCTGGTGCTCAACTTCGGCGAGCTGGTGCTGGCCGGGGTCCTGGCGCTCCGTCAGTACCGCCGCCGCGAGCGGCCGACCGCCGCGTAGGGCCGGCCCGAGCCGACCCGCCCGGCCCGACCGCCGCCCTGCCGTACCCGCCGACCGCACCCGCCGGCCCACTCGACGACCCGCCCGACGACCCGCCCGACGACCCGCCCGACGAGCGCGCGGCCCCGGCGCGGCCCCGGCGCCACCCCGCCGGCCCACCCGCCGGCGCCCCCGTCGGCGCACCGAGGAGGAACCCCATGGACGACGCACTTCCCCGCCACCGCTGGATCCTCGGCGGCCTGCGGGCGGACCGGGCCGCACTGGCAGCCGCGCCGGAGCTGCCCGCCGCCCTGCTCCCACCGGTGGACGCCCACCGCAACCTGCGCGGCCCGTTCACCGCCGCCGGCACCCTGGCCCGCGCCCTGGTATCCGACGCGCTGCGCCGGGATCCGGCCACCGTGCGCCGCTACGACATCGAACTCCTCTCGGTGGCACCGGAGCTGAGCACGATCCTGCCCAACTCCCGGGAGACGCTGACCTCGATGGCGATCCCGGCCGAGCGGACCAGGTTCTACGCCCGGCTGCGCACCCGGCGGATCTCGCACGGCCTGGTCGAGTTCCTGCACACCTGCCTGCCGGAGGGCGAACCGCGCACCCTGGTGGTGGAGAACGTCGACCGGGCCGAGCACACCGACCTGGAGTTCCTGGCCGCCCTGGTCCGCCGCACCGACCCGGCCCGGCTCCGGATCGTCCTCTGCTCGGCGGGCGACGCCCTGCCGGACGAGCAACTGCTGGCCGAACTGCGCGCCCACACCGAGCCGGTGACCGCGGTCGCCGCCGATCCGGACCCGGCGCAGCCGGCCGACGCCTGGGCGTACGTCGCCTCCGACTGCACCAGCGACGTCCCCGCCCAGCGGTCCGCCTACGCGGCGCTGGACGCGAGCGCCCGCGCCGCCCTGCACGACCGGCGGGCCGCCGAACTGGCCGCGCTGGACGAGCAGTCGCTGCGCCTGGGCGCGATCCCGTACCACCTGGAACACGGCGGCGATCCGGCCGGCGCGGGCGTCAAGGCGCTGTACGCGGCCCAGGACTACTGCGTCTGCATCGGCTTCTACGAGGCCACCGTCGACTACGGGCGGCGCGGGCTGGCGCTGGTCGACCCCCGCGAGTCGGAGGCGCAGTGGTGGGCCACCGCGCTGGAGCTCGGCCTGGCGCTCTCCATCCTGTCCCGCACCCACGAGGCGATGGCGCTGTACGACGAGGCCCGGCTGGTGTCCACCCGCCCGGCCGTCCACATGGCGGCGGCCTACTCGACGGCCATGCTCTACACCCGGCACAACGAGCCCGAGGAGCGCGACGAGCGGAAGGCCAAGTCCTGGCTCAACTCGGCGATCGCCACGGCCTCGCTGCTGGAGGACCGAAGCGAGCGGGCCTTCCAGAGCGCGTTCTACAAGAACGGCAAGGCGCTGGTCGAGGTCAACCTCGGCGACCTCAACGAGGCCGTCCGGCTGGTGGACGAGTGCGTGGCCAGTCTGGACGAGCTGCTCGCCCCGGACGAGCACCGGCTGCACAGGTCGGTGCTCAAGAACAACCGGGCCCGGGTGTACTCCGCGCTCGGGCGCCTGGACGAGGCGCTCGCCGACTACGCCGTCGTCATCGAACAGGACCCGAACCACGCCGAGCACTACCTGGAACGCGGCAACATCCTGCGCCGCCTCGGCCGCCCGGCGGAGGCCGCCGCCGACTACCGGCGGGCCATCGAGCTCTCGCCGCCCTTCCCGGAGATCTACTACAACCGGGGCGACCTGCTGCTGGGCGAGGGCGACACCGAGGGCGCGCTGGCGGACTTCAGCTACGTCCTGGAGCTGGAGCCGGACTTCGTCGACGCGTACGTCAACCGGGCCGGCATCCACCTGGAGGCGGGCGACCTGGCGGCGGCCGAGCAGGACGCCCGGGCCGGGCTGCGCACCGATCCGGACAACCCCTACCTGCACGCGGTCCTCGGACAGGTGCAGGCCGAACGGGAGGAGTACCGGGCGGCCCGGGAGTCCTTCGACCGGGCGGTGGCGGCCGACCCCGACATGGTCACGGCGCTCTCCGGACGGGCCACCGTCGCCTACCAGACCGGCAACCTGCCCGCCGCGCTCGCCGACCTGACACACGCCGTGGAGCTGGAACCGGACGACCCGGCGCTGCGCTACAACCGGGCCTTCGTCTACCAGGACACCGGCCGCTGGGACGAGGCGCTGGCGGACCTCGGCGCCGCCTCCGCGCTGGCCCCCGAGGACGAGGACATCACCTCGGCGCTGGAGGCCTGCCGCCGGAAGGCGGCCTCGGCGCGATGAGCGCGGCTGACGGCGACGCCCGGCACCGGCCGCTGCGGGAGGTGCTCGGCCGTTACGCCACCGGCGTCGCGGTCGTCACCACCCGGCATCGCGGCCGGCCCGCCGGACTGACCGTCAACTCCTTCACCTCGGTGTCGCTGGACCCGCCGCTGGTGCTCTGGTGCCTGAACCGCTCCTCCGCCGGCCTGGCGGCCTTCACCCTGGGCACGCACTTCGCCGTCCACGTGCTGGCCGCCGACCAGCGCGAGCTGGCGGTCCGGTTCGCGGGGCCCGGCGACCGCTTCGAGCGGCTGCAGCAACTGCCGGGGCCGTACGGGGTGCCGCTGCTGGAAGGGGTCGTCGCCACCCTGGTCTGCCGCCGTGAGCGGGTCATCACGGCCGGGGACCACGTGATCCTCACCGGCACCGTGCTGGACCACCGGTCGGAGCCGGGCCCGCCGCTGCTCTTCCTGGACGGCCGGCTCAGGGCGGCCCCCGCGACCCCGCCGCGGAGCACGGTGAGCGGCGCGGCCCCCGGCGTCTCCTGACAGGGGCCCTGACGTGCGACGTCCGCCCGCCGCCGACGGGATACCGGGCGCCCATGGGCAGGCTTCGGTGCCAGGTGCGGACCTCACCGGACCGTGCCGAGCGGGATTACCACACGGGGGCCCGGAGGCGGTCAGCGACCACGGGCCCGCCGAGGCCGCCTACCGCGAGGCGGTTGCCGTATTCGCGGCCGTCGGCCACGAGGATCAATCGGTGGCACCCGCCGAACGGAGCGAGCGGCCGAGATCGCCCACGAGCAGACGGGGGTGGCGCCGCCACCACCACATGTCGACGGGGTCGAATCCGCTGATCCGGTGGAACTGTGACAAGGAGATGCCGTCGTCGAAGACGGTGGCGGCCCGGAAACGGTCGTCGAGGGCTTTGACCTGCGGGGTCCACAGGACGATCACGCGCTCGGTGAGGATCGGCCACGCCTCGTGCAGCCAGTTCCGGCTGTAGAGGTCGTTGGTGTACTCGTCCACCGGGTCGCGGTAACCGTCCTCGACCTTGCCCACGAGCCAGGACCACTTGTCGACCATCTCTTCGACGGTGAATGCCTTGCGCCAGCCGCGTTGATGCAGGACCTCGCCTGCGGCCTGCTCGTTGGGGGGCTCCATAGGCCGGAGCCTGGCAGACGGAACGGTCGGGTGACCAGGGACTTCCCCTGGTCACCCGACCGGACCGCGCGGTGCCCCCGGGGTTGTCAGGTGCCCGCGATCTGGGCTTCGAGGTCGGCGACGCGGCGGTCCTGGAAGCGGAGGTGGGAGCGGGCGGCCTCGAGGCGTTCGTCGAGGGTGCGGTTGCCGGTGGCGAGTCGACGGACGCGTTGTTCGAGAGAGGTGTTCTCGGCGGTGATCCGCTGGACGGCTTCCTGGATCCGTTCGGCTGCCAAGTCCGGCCGCCCGCGCCGTGCAGCCCCGCCGGCGGCCACCACGAACCGTCCTTTTTACGGGTGGTACTTCTCGGCGATGGTCTGGGCGACGCCCAACGAGGAGTCCAAAGTGACGCGGACGGTGACGGCGCCGGTCTTCGCGGCCGTCTCCAACTGGTCGGGGGTGCACTTCGTGGTGCCGTAGCCCTGGCTGTCCATGGTCACGTGGCTGCCGTCGGGGGAGCAGATCGCGGCCGCGCCGAGGACCTTGGTGGTGCTGTTCACCATGAACGCCTGATCGCCGCCGCCGTTGTCGGGCTTGACCATCAGCTTGCCGGGCGCCAGGTAGCTCAACTTGCCCACGAGCGCCCGTTGGTGGCCCTCGTCGGACCCGCCGCTCCCACCCGAGGTCGAGGAGGGACTTTGACCGCTCGCCACGGGCGCGGTGGCGGCGGGCCGGCCGCTCCCACCCGAGGTCGAGGGGGAACCCTGACCGCTCGCCGCGGGCGCGGTGGCGGCGGGCTGGCCGCCGCCCTGCGCGGAACTCGTGGCGACCGGCACGCTGGTGGCGGAGGCGGTGCCCGCGGAGGTCGCGTCTTCGGGTCCGCACGCCGTCAGCGCCAGCCCCGCGACGACGAGCACCGCAGTCGACAGTCCCCAACGAGCAGTCCTGATACGCATGTTGTTCCTCTTTCACTCTCGACGCTGTCCCACCGGCACGGTGGCGGTGCGAGCGGCCCCACCTCTTCCCGAGGCGGCCCCCCGCTGGCACGGCGATCCTCGCACTGGCCGTGCACACACGTCTGCGCCTGTTACAGGCCCGTGGCGTAACCCCGCACACGTCACAACAATCGACACGAGAGCGTCGCCGCTGAGCCGACCCCCGCGGGCCCGGCAGCCCCAGGGCAGTCTCGCGCGTCGCCCCGGCACGTAGGCTTCCACCTCCACCTCCACCGGCGCCGATCGGGCCGATGGAAACCGTCGTTGCGCCTGGGCCGTCCGAGGCCGGCCGGCCCTACCACCCGTGAGAGCATCGGCTGATGCGCAGACTGACGGTCCTGGGGACATGTGGGGCCTGGCCTGAGGCCGGCCGGAGCGCCAGCGGTTTCCTGCTGGAGTACGACGGGTTCCGACTGGTGCTGGACCTCGGCTACGCGACCTTCCCGCGGTTGCTGGAACACTGCGCCGACGAGCAGGTGGACGCCGTGGTGGTCACCCATGAGCACCCCGACCACTGCGCCGACCTCAGCGCGCTGTGTCGCGCGCGCTACTTCGCGCAGGAGCGGGGCGCCCGCCTGCCGTTGTACTGCCCACCCGGAGTGATCGGACGGGTCCAGGCGATGGAGCCGACCGAGGACCTACTCGACGTCTTCGACGTGCACTCGCTCCCTTCGAGTCACCAGGTGGGACCGTTCCGGCTCGATGCCGTGCTGCTGCCGCATCACGTTCCGCACGCCGGTGTGCGGTTGACCGCTCCGGGCCTGACCCTTGCGTACAGCGGTGATGCCGGACCTGACCCTGCCCTTGCCGGGCTGGCCGCAGAAGCAGATCTGTTCATCGCCGGAGCCACGCTCCAGAGCACATCCGCCGACAGCGGCGACCACCACCTGATGAGCGCCGCGGATGCCGGGGCCTGGGCGGCCCGTGCCAGGGCCAAGCGCCTGCTCTTGACCCACTTCTGGCCCGGCAGCGACCGCACGCGATCGACCGCCGATGCCTGCAGCCGTTTTTCGGGCGAGGTCATCGCCGCCGAGGAAGGCATGACGCTCTCCTTCGAGGGCTCTGACGGGTGAGACGGCGCCGTCGCGGTGGCAAGACGCTGCGGCTCGTCCGCGTGTCGTTGCGGGGGCCTCGACCTGGCGGGCTTGCCGTCCCGAACGGACGGCTGGTCCGCCCACGCAGCGAGCATGAGCGGCCCAGCCACCGGCGCGACGGGTGCGGGCACCTCGTCGCGGCTCGGCGGGCTCCCCGGGCTCCTCAGTCGGTCACCCCGGACAGGTGGTGGGTGAAGTAGGCGGTGAGCCTGTCGACGGCGGGGTCGATGCACGCGGGCTTGTCGTAGAGGTCGACATGGCCGGCGCCCTTGATCCAGTGGATCTCCTTGGGGCCGGTGGCACGCTGGTGGGCCTCGACGGCCATCCACGCGGTGACGGATCGCTCGCCGACGACCTGGAGGACGGGGCGGGGGCCGATCAGCCCGACCGCGAAGAACGGGTCGTAACCGGCGAGCCGGTCGATGCTCTCCCAGGCCAGGAACTTCGCGGACCGCTCGTGCTCCCCGCGTGAGGTGCAGTAGTACTCGAAGCCCTCGACGCCGTGCTCACCGCCCAGGACGCGGGCCTCCTCGGCGGTCCGGGGGAACATCGTCATCACCCCGGGGTCCTCGCCGCGGGCGGCGGCCGTACGGGCCCGGGCGGCCTCGTCCAGCAGGGCCCGGAAGACAGCCGGGTCCTGGCCTCCGTCGGCCCCCAGCCGGAACTGGCGGGAGGGGTCGGCGGTGCTCACGGTGGCCACCGCCCGTACCCGGCGGTCACTGCCGGCGGCGGCCAGCGAGTAGCCGCCGGAGGCACAGATGCCGAGCAGGCCGATCCGCCCGGCATCGACCTCCTCCCGGGTGGCCAGGTACGACACCGCCGCCTTGAAGTCCTCCACCCGCTGCGCCGGATCCTCCAGACCTCGCGGCTGTCCACCGGACTCGCCCTGGTGGGCGGCGTCGAAGGCGAGGGCGACGAATCCCCGCTCGGCCATCAGACGGGCGTACGTGCCGGAGGTCTGCTCCTTGACCCCCGTTCCCGGGTGCCCGACGACCAGGGCCGGGAAGGGCACCGGGGCGGGGGTGCCGGGGATGTCGGGGACGTACAGGTGCGCGGCGATCTCGATACCGGCGCTGTGGAAACGGATGTCGGACCTGGCCATGCGGGTGCTCCCTCATCGATCGGCTGATGGTTCGTCGGCGGGATGCGCCGGAGTTCCGACCGCCACCGCCGGGCCGGCTCCGTCCTGGTGGGGCGTTGGCCAGGGGGCGGCGGCAGGCGCCGCCCCGGGCCGTCGGTCGGAGCCGAGGCCTCGACTGTGACGCGCAGGCACGAACGGACGCTTCAGTCACTTGACCCAAGTCGGCGGATTTCAGTCAGGAACCGACCCGGGTGTGGGGCCGTCCGGACCCGCCGGTGACCAGTAGCCGGCCCTTCGGTGTGGGGCCTGCGCGCGTTCGCCGCCGTCCTCGCACGATTTCCCTCGCTTGCCGGGATGACCGACGCGATCGGCGCCCGCGCTGAGCCGGTGCCGATCCCGTGGGACGGCACTGACGGCCTGTTCGAGGTGTACCGGCGCCGACCGGGGGCGTGTCTGGAGGATCACGTGCGCCGGGCGATGTCGGTGTGGACGAGAGTCGGTCCGGAGGCCGAGCAGCGGGCGGTGCGAAGCCTCCGCGACGACCTCGACTCCGGCCGGTGGGCCGAGCGCAACAGCGACCTCGCCGGCCTCGACCCGGCAGACCTCGGCCTCCGCCTGCTCGCAGCGCGAACCGCGGCGCAGCGTGCGACGCCCCTGTCGGCCGCTGACCTCTCCCGGCGCCCACCGGACGTTCGAGCGCGCCGACGCCTCGCTCGGCGCCGATCGGACGCTCCACGACCTGCGGGGAACCGGTCAGCAGTCGGGCCCTGCCGGTAGAACAGGATGATCAATAGGCTCCTGCACATGAAGCAACTCCGGGAGATGAGCGAGCGCGAGTACTTCGCCGTCATCGGCCAGCGTCCAGGCATGTTCACGGGTAGGACCTCGTTCCACCTGGTGACGGCCTTCCTGGCCGGCTACGAGGGCCACGCCGATCGCCACGGAGGCCCGAGCCCTCTCGCCGGCCTGCACGAATGGCTCGTCGCCCGCCGAGGCCGGGACTGCAACCACGGCTGGCCGGGCCAGATCCTGCACATCGCTCTGCCGCACGGCTGGGACAACTTCTGGGACCTGCCGCCCGAAGACGAGCAGCGGGCCGTCAAGGTCCTCTTCGAGCTCCTCGACGCCTTCCTCGCCGAACGTGAGGCGACAGTGAGCACCCAGGAGCCCGGGTGACCGTTCTGTGCCACCTGCTGCCCCGGACGTACGCACCCCCGCAGACAGCTCCCGGCGCCCCGGTCCGCGCGTGAAGCGGTCCGGGGCCGGGCACGAGGCATCCTTCCCAGGTGCGGCTGGAGGCGGCCCGCGCCTCGAACCGAGGAGGCCGGGCCGGGGCGGCTGGAGTGCCCGCGGTGCACCCTGATCCGAGCATCACCGCGGGCGGCCGCGTTCTCCTCCCGGCGGAGTCCGGGGCTGCCGGCCGGTCGGAGGCGGACGTCGGAGGCCTGATGTGCGGCAGCGCGCGGCCAGGCCGGCGATCGTGGACGGCCGGGATCTCCGCGGTCCGTCGATCGTGGCGATCGTGGGCGTCTGCGGGGCCTACTCGGTGTCGGGTGACGCCTGGCCGTGCCCGTCCTCTGCGGGCAGGGCCCGGATGGCGTGGGCGATGGCGGGGCGGAGTCGGTCGAGGCTGTGGTCCGCGCCCAGGATCATGCGGCGGAGCTGCGGCATGGCCAGGGTCCAGCCGACCAGGCCGAGGGTGAAGAACAGGCGGGTGCGGGGATCGGCGTCGCCGTCCGTGGCCCGGGTGGCGCGGATCTTGTCCTGGTAGTGCCGGGTGCGGGCCTCTTCGCCGGGGACGGGCTGATCGCCGAGTTCGAGGGCCTCCCACATCAGGAGGCGCAGAGCCTCGGGGTGGGCGCGGTGGTAGTCGAAGAGGCGCTCGGCGTAGGCGGGCAGGTCTTCGTCGCCGGGCGGGACGGCCTGGGCGAGGTCGGCCATGAGGCGTTCGAGGACGGCGGCGAAGAGTCTGCGCTTGTCGCCGAAGTAGTCGTAGATCGCCCGCTTGTTGGCCTCGGCCTGTGCAGCGATGCGGTCCACGCGGGCGCCGGCGACGCCGTGGGCGGCGAACTCGGCGGTCGCTGCCGCGAGGATTCGCTCTTTGGTCGCGGTGGAGTCGTATGCCATGGAGCGAGAGTAACGAACCAGTTCGTTTGACGATCCGGCAACCGTCTGCAACGCTCTCTTACAACTTTCGAACCATCCAGTTCGTTCGGTTGGAGTCACGATGTCCCGGATCAATCCGCCCGCGCCCGGCCCGCCCACACCTGGGGGGTCGGGGCGGCGGCTCCCGCTGGTGATGGCGTTGGCGTGCGGCGTCAGCGTGGCAAACGTCTACTTCCCGCAGGCCCTCACCCCGCTCATCGCCGACGGGTTGGGCATCACGCCGTCCGCCGCGGCGAGCGTGGCCACGGTGACCCAGTTCGGCTACGCCGCCGGGATCTTCCTGCTGGTCCCGCTCGGCGACCGGCTCCCGCGCCGCCCGCTCGTCACCGTCCTGCTGGCGGTGACCGCCTGTGCGCTGCTGGCCGCAGGGCTCGCCCCGGCCGCCGCACCCCTGATGGCCGCCGGCGTCGCGGTCGGCCTGGCCACGGTGGTCCCGCAGCTGCTGCTGCCGATGGCCGCGGGCCTGGCCGCCCCGGACCGCCGCGGCTCGGTGATCGGCACCCTCCAGGGCGGCCTGATCGGCGGAATCCTGTTGGCCCGCACCTTCGGCGGCGTGGTGGGCGAACACCTCGGCTGGCGCGCCCCGTACCTGGCCGCTGCCGTGCTCACCGGGCTGCTCGCCCTCGTCCTCGGCCTGGCCCTGCCCACCACTGCGCCCGCCGCCCGCGACCGGTACCCGGCTCTCCTGGCGGACACCGTGCGGATGCTGCGCACCGAGCCGGACCTGCGCCGCTCCGCGCTCCACCAGGCCACCCTCTTCGGCGCCTTCAGCGCCGCCTGGACCGCGCTCGCCCTGCTGCTCACCGGGCCGCACTACCGCATGGACGCCCAGGCGGTCGGCGTGCTGGCACTGATCGGTGCGGCCAGCATGTTCTGCGCCCCGGTCGCCGGACGCTGGGTGGACCGGCACGGCGCGGACCGTGTGAACACCTGGTGCACCGGGAGCGTCCTCGCCGCCGCGGTGGTGCTGACCGCCGGTGTCGCGGGCGGCGCTCCCGGACTGGCGGCCGTCGCCCTGGGACTCCTGCTGCTCGACGTGGCGGTGCAGTGCAGCCAGGTCGCCAACCAGGCCCGCATCTTCGCGTTGCGACCCGAGGCCCGCAGCCGGCTCAACACCGCCTACATGACGTGCTCGTTCCTCGGCGGCAGCGCCGGATCCTGGCTGGGCATCCGCGCCTACGCCCTGCTGGGCTGGACCGGCGTGTGCGCACTCATCGCCCTCGCCGCGGTCCTCGCCCCCACCGCCGCACGGCTCGCCGACGGCCGGCGTCGCCGGGGCGGCCGGGGCCGTCGGGGCCGTCGGGGCCGTCGGGGCCGCGAGGAGTCGCCCTCCGCTGAGCCCGTCCCGTCGCAGACGGGTTCAGCACGGTGAACGGCCGGACGTCAGCGCGGGCACCCCCACTGCTGCCGTGCCCAGCGCTGCTGCCGTGCCCAGCGCTGCTGCCGTGCCCAGCACTGCTGTCGTGCCCAGCGCCGTAGACGCCACGAACCGAGCAACCGACCAGCAATCGACTCGAAGGATCTCCATGACGTTCCCGGCCATGCCGCCCGCCATCCTGCAGTTCTTCAGTGCCTCCCAGGAAGGCGACGTCGACGCCTGGGCGAAGGCGTTCGCCGAGGACGGCGTCTTCCATGACCCCGTCGGCGCCCCGCCGATCACCGGGCGCGCCGCGATCCGCGACTTCATCGCCTCCGTCCTGCCCAACTTCCGGCCCTTCCTCGGACTGACCCCCGTCGAGGCCCACACCATCGGCAACCAGGTCGCCGTCTCCTGGCGGGGGGCCGCCGTCACCCTGGACGGCAGGCCGGTCAACTGGTCCGGCATCAACATCTACGAGCTGGACGGGGCCGGCCTCATCCAGGAAGCCAAGGCGTACTTCAACATCGCCGTCTTCCAAGCCCAGCTCGCCGGCTGACCCTCGCGCGATGCCGACCGGCGCGGGCCGAGGGAGCCTCGGCCCGCTCAGCCCGCGCCGGAAGTCCGTCCAAGGCCGTCGAGCAGGGCGGGCCAGGTGGATCCGCGCGTACCGGGAGAGGATCCCGGGGAGTGTGAGCACGGCGCTCGGCCGATCGATCCCTGCCGACCGGCACGTGGCTGCGGCGCTGTGGTGGTGGGCGGTGGGTGGTGGGTGGTGGGGCGGAACTTGACCCTGACGTTACGTGATATTCCACGATGGGTGCATGGCCGACCACTACAACGCATTCGAGATCAGCCCTGTCCCCGCGCCCGCGCTCGACGCGCAGCCACCTGAGGTCTACCGGGGCATTTACGGCATGCCGATGTTCGTGACTGTGCCGACAGCCGACCTCGCGACATCCGTGGACTTCTGGACCCGGGGGCTCGGCTTCATCGACCTGTTCACGATTCCCGGGCAGCTCACGCACGTCCGGCGGTGGGCGTTCCAGGACGCGCTGCTCGTCCCCGGCGACCGCCCCGCCGAACCCCCTGCGGCGAGCATCAGCTTCGCGTGCGTCCTGAACCAGATAGACGAAATCGCGCAAGCCTGTGCCGAGGTGCTTCCCGGGTGCACGAAAGGGCCGCGGCACACTCCTTGGAACACGGTGGAGCTGGAGGTCGTCACGCCGGAGAACGCCCGTGTGATCATGACCGCTGCCCGACCGCTGGTCCGCGACAGCGCCGAGGCACGGAACCTCGAGGCGGCCGGCTTCGACATCCCCGAGGAGTGAGGAACCCGCCACCGTCAGACCGAACGGACTGACGAACGCGGCCGCAAAGCCCGCGGCCCAACCGCCGGTACGGTGCCTCCCCACCTGTGGGGGAGGCACCGCCCGCACCCTCCGCCCCCGCAACACGTCGCTGCTCACGGAGGGCGTGGCGTTCCGGGTGATCTGCGTCTCGATGTCTCGCTGCAGGCGAGGAGTCGGCGCGGAGGGCCGACGGTGCGGCGACTGCGGCGGTCACCACGCAGGCGGGTGGGCGGCCGGGCAGGCGGACGGCAGAACGCGCGGGCGCGTTCCTGCGGCCGGTCCACCGTGAAAGGGAGGGTCGGATGGGCCCTGGCGCCTTCCTGGGGGCTCTGCCCAACCGAACGAGGGACAGTATGTTTCCGCCCAGTAACCGTCAATCCCTGCGGTGCATTTGATATCCGCCTGAAAAACGAAACGCCGCTGAGCGCAGGGCGCCGCTCGGTCGGGCGAGTTGTGGTTGGCAGCTGTCGGCTTCTGGTGGCTCCTGCGGCAGCGATCCTCTGGCTCCGCGAACCACCATGGTGATCACTTGTCGGACGGGTCTGGGCGCACGGCTGCGACTGCGCGTACTTCGGCGAGCGCTTGCCGTGTGAGCGGGCCGAAGTCCTCGGTGTTGTGGGTGTCGAGCCACTGATCGTAGGCGATCTCCCAGACGAGCGTGCCCAGTTGCGCGGTCACGCGCGCGGTCAGGATCGGCACTCCGCGGCGGTTGAGGGCCTCGATCATCGAGGTGGTGAGGTCGATCCTTTTCAGGGCTTCGCGTTCACGCAGTTCCGGGTTGGCGTTCAGCACGGCCTGGCGCCGGCGGCTGAAGTCGCGGCGGTCGACGGTGAAGAACGTCCGGCCGAGCGCGTCGAGGGCGTGCGCCACCGCGTCGAGCGGCCCGGCCGCCGGCGGCGCCGAGTCGATCCCTTCGACGAGCAGACCGGTCACCGTGCCCCCGCCGAACAGCACCTCGCGCTTGTCCGGGAAGTACCGGAAGAACGTGCTCTTGGTGAGCCCCGCGCGTTCCGCGATCTCGATCACGGTCGTGTTCTCGTAGCCGTGCTCCTCGAAGAGGTCGAGGGCGGCGGTGGCGAGTCGTCCGGGTGCGTCGGGTTGCCAGCGAGCCATGGGAGCAGTGTACGGGACTTCGTCCCATCACTGGTGTACGGTCGATGAGACCAAGTCCCATCACCGGCCAGGAGATGTCCGATGAGTAAAGCTGTCCGTTACCGGCGGTTCGGCGGTCCCGAAGTACTCGAACTGCAGGAGATACCCGAGCCGCACGCCGCACCGGACGAGGTCCGCGTCCGGGTCACGGCCGCCGGGCTGAACCCGATGGACTGGCAGATCACCACACGGCCCGACATGGCGGCGCGGTTCGGCATCACCTTGCCGGCCGGGTTCGGCAGCGACTTCGCCGGAGTGGTGGACCAGGTGGGCGCCCAAGCCACCGGATTCGCGACCGGCGACCGGGTGTACGGGGCTGCGATCGGCCGGTCCGTCGCCGATTTCGTGCTGGTCGAGACACCCGCGGCACACCTGTGGCACACCCCGGAGGGCGTCGGCGACAAGGTGGCGGCCACGCTTCCGGTGTCCGGCCTGACAGCCTCCGCCGCGCTCGCCGCCATCGGACTGCGCACCGGGGACACCGTCCTGATCGGAGGAGCGGCGGGTGGCGTGGGCATCTTCGCCGTGCAGCTGGCGAAGCTTGCGGGTGCCCGGGTGCTCGGCACCGCCTCCGAGGGCACGTTCGGATTCCTGCGCGGGCTCGGCGCCGAACCCGTGGCGTACGGCCCCGGCCTGGCGGAGCGGGTGCGGACCCTGGCGCCCGAGGGGATCACCGCCGCAACCGACCTGTTCGGAAGGGAGGCCGCCGAGGCCGCGCTGACGCTCGGCGTCGTGCCCGAGCGGATCTCCGTCGTGGCCGACGGCCCCGCCCCGCCGCCCGGTGTGCGCAAGGCGGGCGCCCTCGATGCCGGTCCGGGCGCCCTGGAACGGATCGCCGATGCGATCCGTTCCGGCGCGATCGCGGTCCCGATCGCGGCGACCTTCCCGGTAGAGCGGATCCGCGAAGCCGTGACGACGCAGGCCGAGAGGCATGTTCACGGCAAAATCGTGATCGCACTGTGAACCGGCCCACTCGTTCCGCTACGTGCTCCCCCTGACGCAGTCGCGCCACCCGGGGCGACGGGTCGGACGGCCCCTCACACCACCACAGTCAAAGGTTCTCTGATTCGGCACTACTGCACGTGAATTCGAGATGTCGGTCTGCCCTGGGCGGGCTGGTTGCCCATGTCGGGTGGTGTCAGGGGTCGACCACCGGGCGTCCCTTGACCAGACTGAGCCGGGTGACGACACGACCATCTCCTCAGGAAGACCTCCGTGCTGTTCTCTTCGACTCGGGCGGCGTGCTGATGCAGCCGATCGGCGGCCGGTGGAACCCACGAGCAGACTTCGAGCAGACCGTTCTCGCCCACGTGCCTTCGATGACGTCGGAACAGTTCGCGGCAGCCATCGCCGCAGGCGACCGCTTTCTCGCCGCCGCGTCGCCCGAGCCTGAGCCCGACGACTACCACCGGCTGATGCTGCGTGACGTGGGGGTGGACCCGACCTCGGAACTCCTCGCCGATTTGCGCCGCGAGGTCCCGCCGACCACGATCCTGGAGACCTACCCGGAGGTCGTGGGCGCTCTGGAGGAGCTCAGTCGGCGGGGCGTGCGGATGGCGGTGGTGTCGGATGCCTGGCCCGATCTGCCCGACCTTCACGCGGGACTGGGGATCGCGCGGTTCTTTGAGGCGTATGCGATCTCTGCGGTGCTCGGCTGCAACAAGCCGGACCCGCGCATGTACCACCATGCCAGCGACGCGCTGGAGCTCGCGCCGGCGCAGTGCCTGTTCGTCGACGACGATCCGGCTCTGGTCGCCGCCGCGATCGGACTCGGTTACGCGGGGCGCGCGGTGTGCCGGGGATCGGTCACCGCAGAGGTGCCTTCCATCGCGTCTCTATCGGAATTGCTGGACCTCTTCTGACACGGTCGGGACATGGTCTCCTGGCGGCCTGCGAGCGGCAGGGGCGATGGTGCGGCGCGGGCTGGCGGTCAACTACCGGGGGTCAGGCCGGTGGCGGCGAGGCAGCCGTCGACCACGTCGGGGCGGTACTGGATCTGCTTGAGCCTGCGCTTCACGGCCCGGGGTGATCCGGCCGAGGTCGGCGGCGGGCGGCGAGGTTGCCGATGTCGCGCTTGAGCACGGACCAGATGCCCTCCTGCGGGTTGAGGTCCGGTGCGTAGGTGGGCAGCTGGAACACGGGAGCCACTCGGCGTTCGCGTCGACGAACTCGCGCATCCCGGCGGTCGGGTGGAAGCGGACGTTGTCCCAGACCAGCACGGTCGGGCCGCCCAGCCGGGTGCGGGCACGGATGATCAGGTCACGGAAGTCCCCCAGCCGAAGCCCTTCGGCTCGTCCTCGTGGCCTCGATGTCTGCTCGCTCGGATCGTCGAGCCTCCGGCATGGTCTGCGAGGCTGCGGGAGACGGTGGCCGCAGTCGTCGGTGGGCGGGACTCCGCGGTGAGGGACGTCCTGCGGGTATCCGGCGTGGCCGACCGGGCGCTGGCCGGCGTCTTCGGCGAATCGATGCGGCTGCTCCAGGACAACCTTGCTGCCTCCGTCGTCGACACGCAGCTGTGGTTCCTGGATCCTGCCTGCCCTGACCGCCTCCCTCGGTACCTGGTACTTACAGGACAACGTCATCGGATCCCTGTCCGGGATCTTCGGGCCCCTCACCCCCGCAGGCCCGCCGGCGCCGTGACACGCGCAGCGGCCGTCCGGGTGGGTGCCGCAGGGCCACCCTCACCACGGCGTCCGCCCCTATGTTGGTCGGCATGCACACGAAACGCCTGAGTGAGTTCCTGCGGGCCCGGCGCGCAGTGGTGCTCCCCGAGGACCACGGGATGCCTGCGGGGGCGCGCCGTACTCCCGGTCTGCGGCGCGAGGAGATGGCTGTCCTCGCCGGGGTGAGCACCGACTACTACGTGCGGCTGGAGCAGGGGCGCGAGCGCAACCCGTCGCCCCAGGTCCTGCGCGCCCTGGCGTCCGCCCTGCTGCTGGAAGACGAGGAAGCCGCCTATCTGCGCGCGCTGGTCGATCCGCCGCAACCCGGGCGCCCCAGACCGGCCCGGGAGTACGCAGGCCCGCAACTGGTGTCCTTGCTGGACACCTGGGCGGACACCCCGGCCCTGGTCTACGGCCGCTACCTCGACCTGCTGGCCGTCAACTCCCTGGGCGAGGCGCTGTTCTCCTGGCTCGGCAACGAGACCAGCCTGATCTCAGCAATGTTCCTCAACCCGGCCGCCCGGGACTTCTACCGTGACTGGGCCGTCGTCACGCAGGGGTGCGTGGCCGCACTGCGGGCCGCGAATCCCGACCCGGATGACCGGCGGCTGCAGGAACTGGTGGGCGAACTATCGGTGCACAGCCCCGACTTCGCCCGCATGTGGGCACGCCATGAGGTCCGGGCCAAGACGGGCTCGAGCAAGCGCTTGCGCCACCCGCTGGTCGGCGAGCTCACCCTGGGCTTCGAGACCTTCTCCGTCAACAGCGCACCCGGCCAGCACCTGGTCGTCTACCGCGCCGAACCCGGCAGCGCCGGCGCACAGTCTCTGGCCTTGCTGGGCAGCTACGCCCTCGCCGATCTCCAAGACATTCAAGACGAAGGACACATCCCGCATGACCTCCCCTGATTCCCCCGTGTGGTTCATCACCGGCTGCTCCTCCGGCCTGGGCCGGGCACTGGCCCAAGCGGTGCTGGAACGCGGATGGCGGGCGGTGGTCACCGCCCGCGACCCGGGCAAGATCGCCGACGTGGTCGCCGGACACGAGGAACGTGCCACCGCCCTGGCGCTGGACGTCACCGACTCCGAACAGATCACCAAGGCGGTCGCCCAGGCCCAGGCCGCCTTCGGGCGGATCGACGTCCTGGTCAACAACGCCGGCTACGGCTACCTCGCCGCAGTCGAGGAAGGCGAGGAGGACGAAGTCCGCGCCCTGTTCGACACCAACGTCTTCAGCCTGGTCCATACCACTCAGGCCGTCCTGCCGGGCATGCGCGCCCGTCGCGCCGGCCACATCGTCAACGTGTCCTCGCTCGGCGGCCTGGTCGGCTTCGGCGCCACCGGCTACTACCACGCCACCAAGTTCGCCGTGGAAGGCCTCTCCGAGTCACTCGCCGCCGAAGTCGCCCCGCTCGGCATCAACGTGACGATCGTCGAACCTGCCGCGTTCCGCACCAACTGGTCCGGACCCTCCATGCGCCAGTCCGCCACCGTCATCGACGACTACGCCTCCACCGCGGGCGCACGCCGCGCCGCCACCCTGGCCACCTACGGCCACCAGCCCGGGGATCCGGCACGCGCCGCCCAGGCCGTCATCGGCGCCGTCACCGCCGACGAGCCCCCGCTGCGCCTGCTGCTGGGCAAGGCCGCGTACGACATCGCCACCGCCAAGCTGGACTCGCTCAGGACCGCCTTCGACGGCTGGCGGGAGGTGACTCTCGGCGCCGACTTCCCCCGGAGCTGACGGCGAGCTGACGGCGCGCATCGCCGATCGCGGGGGCGGGCTCCGCTCGCCCGCCCACCCGCGTCCGCCGAACTCGCAGTCACAGGCTCAGCAGCACGTCCCGAACCGCGGCGGGCCAGGGCAGCCGGGGCAGCACGGCAGAACCCCGGCCGCCCACACCGCACACGACGGCGCCCGCCGCCCGGCCGGACCACCGGGCCCGCAGGCGTGTGGCGGCGCCCTTGACCCACTGCATCGGTGTGGTCGTCCGAGCGGCGGATCGTGGAGCGCACCACGCCGTGCAGGTGATAGGGCCCCACGGCGAGCCGGTCCTCGCGGACGAAGGGCCACTCGATCAGGCGCAGGGCCGCGGCCTGGGTGTGTCATGCCGGCAGCCTCGGTGGCGAGCGGGAGGTCGAAGGCGTCCAGCAGCGACACGGCGCGCAGCACGTGCCGCTCGTCGGGGGTGAGGTCTTGGAGGGCCCGTTTCCGCAGGCCGGCGGCCCTGGACAAGGGGCCGCAGCCGTGGCGACAACCCTTCGACCGCTGCTCCTGGAAGCCCAAGGCGCAAGCAGCGTGCGACGGGTCCCGACCGAAGGAATGTCACGGTGGCGCTCGCCCTGTTCCAGCGCGCCACCGGCCGTGAGCTCTGGCATCCGGCCCTGCCCGGCCAGGCCTGCGACAAGGCGACCCGCGATGCGCTGCTCGACCTCGAGGACGCGGGCACGGCGCGCCCGGACGGCTGGGCGAGGGGCCGCAAGCTCTGGTGCCTCACCCGGGCCGGCCGCGAGGAGGCCGCCGGCTTCCTGCCGGGGGGCACGAAGCTGTCCACCGTCCGGGAGGGGGAGAGCGCCGGCTACGACGAGCATGCCCTGGACGTCGTTACCTTGGCCGGACACCTCACCCGGCTGGCCGCGGCTCCTCGCTCACCCTCACACCGAGGTCCGCCACCCGGTGCCCGGCCGCACGCCGACCTCGTGTGGCGTGTTCCCGGCGCGAGCGTGCCGGTGCTCCTGGTCGAGGTCGACCGTGACACGAGACGGTGGGCCACCTCGCCCAGCGCACCAGCGCCTCGCCGCGTCCGGCCCACCAGGTCCGGGCACCGAGTCCGGCAGCTCGGGCCAGTGCATGACCTCGGGGCCACCCTGCTCCTCGACCGTGATCGCGTGCGTGAGCTGACCGCTTTCCTGCGCGGGCTGGTCCGGGAGGGCACGAGCCGCACGGTAGGCAGCCGAAAATGGACCCCCAAGGCCGGAATCTCTGCGGGGGGAGGTGGCCCTGGGGTCGGCCGGAGCGCCGTCGGCCGGTGACGCTACGGCGGCGGTCCCTCGGAGGCCGCCGCCGTTTGCTCCGGGTCGCGGCCGAAGGCCACGCCGACTGGGATTCAGCGCCCGATGAAGTTCTTGGCCACCAGGAGGTCCAACACGTTGGTGTGGAAGTCGGGGAAGTCCATCGGGACGATCCCGAAGTGGACGGCCTCGTTCCTGCGGGCGTACAGGTAGTCGAACACCGGCGGCATGATCGAGTCCGCGTTCAGCTTGGGCCACTTCCCGCCCGCGTAGCTGGTGAAGTTGATGTACATCTTCGGCGAGTTCTGGTTCCGCCACGCCTCGTCGAACTGGTTGACGATGGCCCGGGCCTTGCCGTCGGTGCCGACGTCCTGGTACTGGTCCTGGATGTTCATCAGGTCGGAGTTGCCCCAGTGCATCACGTCCCACGAGGAGTCGGAGCTGGTGTCGAAGTCGGCGAGCAGCACGATCTTGCCGCGGGCCTGCCCGAGGGTGGGCCACCGGGGCGCGGTCCAGAACAGGTTGCGGTAGCCGAAGCCGTCCAGGTGGTACTGCATGCGGCGCAGGAACTCCACCCCGTTGATCGGGTTGCTGCCCGCGTTCTCGTTCTTGATCCGCATGACCAGTGCCTCGCGCGGCGACTGCTTGAAGAAGGCCCGGCACTCGTCCAGCACGGTACGCAGCGTGCTGCCCTGGGGGAACCGGTCGTGGAAGACGCCGAGCCAGTTCTTGGTCTCGCGGTCGTTCAGGGGGAACCGCTGCAAGCGGATGTCGAGGAAGCGGATGCCCCGCTGGAGCTGCTGCGTAACGCCCCAGTTCTGGGTGTGCGACCACTCGGTGCCGTTCGTCGGGTCGACGCAGCCGGAGTCGTGGGTGCCCGGGATGGTCAGCTGGGTCAGCGAGAGGCTGTCGGGCAGCCCGGCCATCCAGGCGCCGCTGTTCCACGAGGCGGCCGCGGCCGGCGTGGCCGCGATGGTGAGGCCGAGGGCGGCGGTCAATGCCCCGCCACCGACTGCACCGCCCAACCTCAGGATGTCGCGGCGGTTCGGGTTGACGGTCATGGGCTGCTCCGCGGTCTCGGTCGGTCCGGATCCCTGCATGGCTGTCTACGGAGGCCGCGCGGAGTCCGGTTCATCGCCATCGGCTGCGCGGGCTCGGTCGGGAGTGGACGAGCGTCATGGCAGGTGGCCGAAATTGCACTACAAGGACAGAAGTCTCGCGGGGGCGGTGAGTGGCCGGCGCCAACTAGCCAGCCGCAGCCCGCCCGAGGGATCGCCGTGCAACCGGCCAAGTGGGAGACACCGGCTGGGGTGGCGGGTTCCCCGGCGTGTCAGTTGGCGTTGTGGCGGCGGTGAGGTTGCCGGAGAAGTCAGTCGTCGAGTGCGATCGCGTTCTTGGCTTGCTCGACGGAGGCTTCCGCGGCCGGTCCGCTGGGATTCTCGGTGGCGAGTGACTGGTTGAGTTCGACGAACGGACGCATGCGCTTCTCGTAGTGGGCGAATGCCGCGCGGTGGTCGGCGCCGGTCCGTCGCAGGGCGTCGGCCAGTACGTAGGCCCCAACCAGGGCGAGGCTGGTCCCCTGGCCGGACAGCGGGGAGGCGCAGTAGCCCGCGTCGCCGAGCAGGACGGTCCTGCCCTTGGACCAGGGGTCCACGTGGACCTGTGTCATCGCGTCGAAGTAGAAGTCGGGTGCCTCCCATAGGGCCTTCAGCAGCCTCGGGGTCTCCCAGCGCAGCATCGCCATCCGGTCGGCGACGAATCGCTTGTGCTGTTCGGTGTCACGGGGGCCGGCGGAAAGCGGTTCGGCTGCGAAGCCGAACGTGATCCTCAGCTGGGTGTTGTCGCGCACCGGGTAGATGCCGTAGCCGGTCTCGCCGTCCCTGAGCCAGAGCTGCCAGTCGTCCAGGGCGAGGAAGTTGTCCGCGCTGAAGATCGCCAGATGCATGCCCAGGTGGCGGGTGAACTGCTCCTCGGGCCCGAAGCCCAGCCGTCGCACGGCCGAGTGCAGGCCGTCGGCTCCCACGACCAGGTCGAAGCTCCGGGGGCGGCCGTGCTCGAAGGCGACCCGTACCCCGTCCTCGTCCTGGTCGAGCGCGGTGATGCGGTCTCCGAACACGAACTCGACGTCGGCGCCGGCGTGTTCGTGCAGGATGCGGACCAGGTCCTCACGCAGCAGCTCGACGTCGTCGTTGGCGAGCCTGCCGCTGCTGAAGGTCGTCTCGGTGGAGCGATGGATCTCCCTGCCGTCGCCGTCCAGCACCGACATGCCGCGCATCCGGGTGCGGTGGGCTCGGGCTTGGTCCAGCAGTCCCATCCGCTCGACGACGTCGAGCGCGACGCCACGGATGTCCACTGCCTGGCCGCCAGGCCGCAGGCCAGGTGCGTGTTCCACGACCGTCACGGCGACGCCGTCGCGGTGCAGCAAACGGGCGAGCGCCGCCCCGGCGACACCGGCGCCGGAGATCAGAACAGTCTTCATGCAAGCTCCTTCATACGCTGTACGCGCCCTGAATGTACGCCGTACGCGCAGTGCTGCCAACTGCCATTCTCGCCGCTCTGATCTAGGTCAGCAGGGTCATTTCAGCCTCCCGTGCTGGTAGCGTCTGATCTAGTACAGATCCGATGGTGCGAAAGAAATTTCTCAGGGAGCCGACAGCATGGCCTCGCAGCCCGACCCGCCTTTTCGGCGCATCGCCGACGAGATCGCCCGACGCATCGCCGAGGGGGCGCTCGCCCCGGGCGAGCGCGTTCCGTCGACACGCCAGATCGCCCGGGAGTGGGGAGTCGCGCTCGCCACGGCCACGAAGGCCCTCACCACGCTCCGCCTGGAAGGACTGGTCGAGGCCCGTCCCCGGATCGGTACCGTGGTGGCGGCCAGAGGCAGCGCGGCGGTGGTGGAGCACCATGCCCCGTCCACGCGTCGGCCTCCGGCCATGGCCCTCTCCGATCACGAACTGAGCCGCGACCGGATCGTCCACGCCGCGATGGACATCGCAGACGCCGAAGGGCTGAGCGCGGTGTCGATGCGCAGCGTTGCCGCCAGGCTCGGTGTCGCCGCCATGTCCCCCTATCGGTACGTCAACAGCAAGGACGACATGGTCCTCCTGATGGCGGACGCGGCGTTCGGCGAGGAAACCTACCCGGTCGAGCCACCGGAGGGGTGGCGGGCCCGCCTGGAACTCGGTGCACGCACCTTGTGGAGGATCCACCGCAGGCATCCCTGGCTCGCACAGGTCGGCTCCCTGACCCGCCCCCTGCTGCTCCCGGCCCTGATGGTCCACGCGGAATGGGCGCTTGCCGCCATCGACGGCCACGGCCTCGATCCGGAGACCATGCTCGACCTGCACGTCCTGCTCTACAGCTACATCCACGGGATCGCCGTACACCTGGAACGGGAAGCCCAGGCAGAGGCCACCACCGGCCTGTCCGAAGACCAGTGGATGGACCACCAGGCCCCCGCCTTCGCGGCAATCACTGCGGCGACCCGGTACCCCGTATTCACCAGGATCGCCAGCAGCTTCAAGAACGGCTACGACCTCGACCTGGACACGCTGTTCGAGTTCGGCCTCAAGCCGCTCCTCGACGGCATCGCCCTCATCATCGAGGCTGCGTAGCGGCGACTCTTCAGCCAAGGAATGACGGGCTGATGCGCGTCATCCTCTCCCGATCGCCAGCGTTCAGGCGTGAAGCCCCCGCCGCTTTGCTGGCCCAGGCCCTGGGAGTGCCTCGGATCTCCTCCGGCGATCTCATCCGTACCCGCCTCCCGGGGCACCGAGCTGGGGATCCGAGCCGCCGAGATCATGAACTCCGGCAGCCTGCTCCCTGACGAAATCATCACTGCGGTCGTCCGCGACCGCCTGCACGGGGCGGTCCAGCCGGACTTCCTCCTCGTTGGAGATCCGACCAGCGCCGCCCAGGCGCTCGCTTTGGACCAGTTGCTCCGCGAGCTCGGCAAACCCCTCGACGGCGTGCGCCACCTGCGCCTTTCCGAGGCGGAGGTGGCGCACCACACCCGCCGGCCGGCGGCTACGCCAGGCAGGATCTCCTCGTCACGGTTGACGCTGCCGGCACGTCCGACGAGATAACCGGGCGCGCACTCGTCATAGAGCCTGACCAGAGAGGATTCGCCGTCCACGGGACGGGCGCGGCCGGCGTGGCGGTTGCTCTCCGGGGCGACCGAGGGTCACAGCACCGAGGACGGCCACGAGATCATCCGCGCTCGCCCAGCCGGCCGTCGTCGTCGGGTTGCAGGGCGGGCAGGTGCGCCGAACCGGTTCGCGAACCGGTTTGCCTGCGGGCGGTGAATGAGCGGTCCGCCGGGGTAGCCTGCGGTCGCTTCGGGGTGCCACGCCGGCGTGACCGCCCGTGGGCCGCAGGGGTCAGAGCGGGGCGGCGGAGCCGTCGAGGTGGCGGTCGGAGGTGCCGGGTGCCGGAGCCGCCGTGATGCCGGAGTCGGCGGTGAGATGGGCGAGGTCGTCGACGACGTCGGTGAGCGAGTGGCCGCGGGCGAACACCGCCCGTTGCCGGTCGGCGCCGGTGCCGCAGGTCAGCCGACGGTGGAGGAGGCGGCGTGCGAGGTCGATGTCACCGGTCTCCGCCAGAGCGGGCGTGGCGAGTTCGAGCAGGTGGGTGGTGAGCTGGGCGATCGGCAGCCTGCGTTCGGTGAAGGGGTGCGTGCCGACGCTCGCGAGGCCGCCCAGTGCGGCTTGCCGATGGGCTTCGCGCAGGACCGTAGAGGCCATGGGTGGTGGGGGGACGCCGCTGCGGTGGGCGGCGAGGAAAGTGTGGGCGAGCCCGCGCAACAGGACGGCCAGCAGGAGCGGGGTGTCGGCGTCCGCGTTGGTGTCGGCGATCCTCACCTCCAGGGTGGGCAGGTGCTCGGACGGCCGGGCGTACCAGTACAGCATCTTCCGGTCGAGGATCACCCGGTGGGCGAGCAGCCGCCGCACGGTCCGCTCGTACTCCTGCGGCTCGAGGACAGGGGCGGGGCCGCAGGTGGGCCAGGCCAGGTAGCGGCCGGCGCGGGTGCTCGCGGCGCCGCGGTCCCGGCCCTCGCAGAACGGCGAGTTGACACACAGCGCCTGCAAGGCAGGAAGCCAGGGCCGTAGGTGCGCACTGATCGCGAGAGCGTCCGCGCGGTCGAGGTCGCCGAGGTGGACGTGGCAGCCACAGATCTCGGCGCCGATCTGGTCGGCGGCCGGACCGACGTGGGCGGCTACTCGCAAGTAGCGGTCGGTGGGGATGACCGGCAGCGGATGGCGGCTGGGCAGGACGGCAGTGCCGGACGCCACCAGGAGGCACCCCGCGCTCTCGGCTGCGCCGGCCATGGCCTGGCGTGTGCAGGCCAGTTCCGCGCGCAGCTCGGCGGCCGTCGTGACGGGGCGGGTGCACGCCTCGACCTGCGTGGCCAAGAACTCGTGCTGTGCCCTGGGGCCGAGTGTCCGGGCTGCGTGCGGGACCACGAGGCTGGCCATGGGGACGGTGCGTCGAGTGGCCGGATCGACGAGCAGGAACTCCTCCTCGACGCCCAGCTTGAGACCTTCGCGTCGGCTACTCACGACGGGTTCCCGTGGCGGCGGCTGCGCGCGGGTCCGCCGCCGGGGCGGTCGGCCTTCGGCTGGTGGCCGGCCGACCGGGCGAACGGGGAAGGACCTTCGTCATGGCGCTGCACTTGGGCTCCGAGGGCTGTCGCCTTGCGTGTTTCCCCTCAGCGCGGTCGGAAACGGCGCAGCCACCGCGCGCATCCGGAGAGGCTTCGGCAACGGGCCGCTGCTGTCGCCGGCATCGGCGGGCGCCGGATGGGAAGGGGGCCGCTCGCTGTGAGGACCGCGGTGATCGGGGCAGACGCGGGCCATGGTGAGAATCGGATACACGATGATGACCGAGCAACGGGGCCCGCGTGACCTGGTCGCGGACGTCGTGCGCGCCGAGCAGGCGGGGTTCGACTTCTCGGTGATCTCGGACCACTCCTTCCCCTGGCTGGACGAGCAGGGCCACGCCCCGTACGCCTGGGCGGTGCTCGGTGCCGCCGCGCAAGCCACCTCCCGGATCCCGCTCATGACCTACGTGACCTGCCCGACTTTCCGCTACCACCCCGTGGTGGTGGCGCAGAAGGCCGCCACGGTGCAGTTGCTCTCCGAAGGCCGTTTCCGGCTCGGCCTGGGCAGCGGCGAGAACCTCAACGAGCACGTGGTCGGCCGTGGCTGGCCGGCGGTGCCGGTGCGCCAGGCGATGCTCGACGAGGCCGTGCAGATCATCCGGGCCCTGTTCGACGGCGGCTACGTCACCCGTCGCGGCCGGTACTTCGACGTCGACGGTGCCCGACTGTGGGACCTGCCCCACCGGCCGCCGCCGATCGGGATCGCGGTCTCGGGGCCGCAGTCCTGCGCACTGGCGGGCCGGCTCGCCGACCTGGTGATCGCCGTGGAGCCCGACCGGGAGCTGATCGACGGCTTCGCTGGGCACGGTGGGGCCGGGAAGCCCGCGGTGGGCCAGCTGCCGGTGTGCTGGGACACCGACCGGGACACCGCCGTCCGACGGGCCCACGCGCAGTTCCGCTGGTTCGGCGGCGGCTGGAAGGTCAACGCCGAACTGCCCGGCACGGCGGGCTTCGCCGCCGCGAGCCGCTTCGTCCGCCCCGACGACGTCGCCGAAGCCGTTCCCTGCGGCGACCGGGTCGAGGACTTCGTCGAAGCGGTCCGGCCGTTCGCCGAAGCCGGGTTCGACGAGGTCGCCCTCGTCCAGGTCGGCGGCGACACCCAGCCCGCCTTCCTCGACTGGGCCGACGACACGCTGCTGCCGGCGCTGCGCGAGGCGTTCTGAGGCCCGGTGGGTCCGGCCGCGCTGCTTCACCAGCGGCGCCGTGAGGCAGGACTGCGCGTGTCCGCGCGACCTCCTGGTTCGCGAAGGCAGGGCACAGGTCGGGAACTCCTCCTCCACGGCGCCCGCCACGACCGGAGAGGCCCGCCGCAGGCAGGACGGTGCGATCCTGCCCGGACCCCAGCAGCCGTGACCGACAGACCCGCGCGCGCCAGGGGCATCCATCGTCCGAGGCGCTCGTTGGAGTGGCCGGCCGCCCTGCTGCAGAGGAGTGTGAGGTGAGTGGCTGCCAACAGCTGACCACCTCAAGGCATTTCTCAACGCCCACGCCACCGGCGACGACGACCGCTTCTCCAGCGTCGCCCTCCGAGCGGCCGCGAAGTCCGCACGCCAGGGCCACGGCAAAATCGCCGTCGAACTACGCGAGATCATCGACGCCGCCCCGCCGAGAAGATCCCCAGGCTCGCCCCGACCCCGGTCGTCCAGACCCGCGGCGAACTCGCCAACCTCCTCACCGCCGGCCAACCCGCCACCGTCAGCCTGAACGGACTGGCGAACGCGGCCCCAAAGCCCGCGGCACGGGGGAGCCGGCGGTGGGCGGGCGGCCCGCCGCGCGCGGGCCGCTGTCGGCGGCGGTGGCGGAGCTGCGCACCGTCCAGACACACCTCCTGGCGTTGCTGGAGCAGCACGCCGACGGTGACGCTTCCTCAGATGCGGCCGACCTGCCAAGATCCGCTGGTGAAACACGTGACTTACCGTCTCCAGTCGGCACAGATACGCCGCCAGTGGATCTTCTCGGCGCTCTTCGTGGCCCAGGGTTCCTGGCTTCTGTACCGCGGTTCCATCTTCCCGATGGACGTCCGGACCGCCGTCGGCTTGGCCCTCGGCGTTCTCCTGATCGTCTTTGGACTCTGCTGGGCGAGGGGAGCCCTCAGCAGCGTGAGCTTCAACGAGCGTGAGATCTGGTGGACCGGGGTGCTGGGCTCCCGCACACGGTTCGCCTGGGCGGACATCACCAACGTCGAGGTCGGGAAGAACCGCGACCGTGCCGATTCCGGGGACGTCGTGCGGATCACCCACCGCGACCTCGGCGACTTCAAGCTGCCGGCGGTGATCGGCATGCCGCGCGCCTGGCGCGACCCGGGCTTCGAGGCCAAGGCGGCCCACATCATCGCGACCTGGCGTGATGCCGTGACGGCGACGTCCGGGCCCGCGGCGTAAGCGAGCAGGAGCGCCCCTCGGACGCGGCCGGGACCGCTGCGGCGGCCGCACGTAGACACGTACACGACTGGGCAGCACTCGAAGCTCTGCAGAAATCGAACAGTTCATGGCCTGGGGCAAGCGTGGGCCCCTGCCGAATTGGCAGGGGCCCTTGATGTAGAGGGCTGAGGAGGGCCGGGACCAGTCGTCGATGAGAGGCATCCTGGCCGCCGCCGCTTACCGTCTGCTGCTGGCCCTACGGTCCGGCCTCACCTCAGATGCCGGGCGAAGAAACGGGCCCCGGCGTCGAGCTCGAACTGCGGGACGCCGGTGTGCCCGCCGAGATTGGCGTGCAGGGTCTTCTCCTTGGAGCCGAAGGCGTCGAACAGGTCCAGGGCCGCCTGCCGGTCGTTGCCTTCGTCGTCCCATTGCAGCAGGACATGCAGCGGAATGGTGACCTGGCGGGCCTCCTCGAACATGGCGGTGGGCACGAGACTCCCGGCGAAGAGACCAGCGGCCACGATGCGCGGATCGACCGCCGCAAGCCGGATGCCGATGGAGATCACTCCTCCCTCGTACCCGACCGGGCCGACGATCTCGGGCAGCGACAGGAGGGCGTCCAGGGCGGCCTGCCATTCCGGGACCGACTTTTCGACGAGCGGGAGGATGAGGGCGTTGACGAGCTCGTCACCGACCGGCTCGCCGGCCTCCATCGCCCGGCGCAGGTCGGCGCGGGCCTGCTCGGCGGCGGCCCAACGGGGCCGTTCACCGCTCCCGGGGAGCTCGATGGTGGCCGCGGCGAAGCCGTACTCCGCCGCGTAGTACCGGGCCCGCCCTGCCAGCCGGGGGTACGTCTTGCGCAGTCCGAGGGGCGGGGGGCTGATCAGGATCAGCGGCGCCGGTGCGGCTGCGGATGCGGGCGTCCACAGGATGCCGGGGATCTCGCCGAGGGTGAATTCGCGCTCGAGGACACCGTCGTCGAGACGCTGCTCAGAAGTGAAGTGCATGGTCGTGCCTTTCGGGAGTGCTCATGAACGGCGCTCCCGGACGACCTATCGCCCGACCGTGACCCCGGAGGGGAGCACCCATGTCGATACTGCGTTCACGGGTACCACCTCCTCGTTCTCTTGCACGGCCTCCGGAAAACTAGCAGTGGTCGCCGTGGTCCGCCAAACGGGTTTCAGCAGGCTCCGCGACCGGACGTCAGGGCGTCGGAAACCTCCGCAGAGCTACTTGGGGCCGCAGCACGGCTTCCCGAGGTGAGGCTCCTGCGACGGTGGGGCGCGGAGGGAGCTGTCGTTCATCATTCCGCGAGGACGACTTCGTCTGTGTCTTCTGCGGTAGCGATCTGCCCGCGAAGTGGAACGTGGATCCCACCGTGTGACGGACGAGGGTCACAGCCGCTCATTGGACGACATCTCTTCCCCACGACAGCCGGGGGAAGAGGCCCTGCCCTACCGGCCGGGGCCGGTACAGCGCCGCGCCGGTGCCGCTGGCGGCTGTTCGGCAGAGGGTTCGGCCGGTGGTTGGCTGGGATCGATCTTCAGCCGCATCCGGATGTAGTCACTGTCCATGGGGCCGGGACGGCGCTCGCCGTCCGGCTGCCAGCCATACCGGGCGTAGAAGCGCTGCGCACGGGTGTTGGACGCCCAGCACTCCAGCACGCCCTCGGTACACCCGGCGGCCGCCGCCCGCACGATGAACTCCCGATGAAGGGCCCCGCCCACCCCGTGGCCCCAGGCGTTCGGGAGCACCCCGACCTGGTACAGCTCGTAGTGCGTCGCGACGTCGAGGTCCTCATGGTGCGGCGGGCCGGCGGTCAGCAGGCCGACGACGCCCCCGCCCGGGTCCTCCGCGCACAGCGTGGTCCGCGTCGGCATGGCGAGCGCGCGCGCCCAGGCGTCACGCCGCTGCGCCCAGGTGGCCGGGTCGGTGAGCTCTTGCTCGGGCATGCCGCCCGCGATGTAGTACGCGGCACGGGAACGGGTGTGCACATCCGTCAGGATGTCGAGATCCTGGATGGTTGCCTCACGGAGGCGGAATCCCTGGTCCATGCCCTTCTGGACGCCCGCACCGTCCCCGCTGGTTCTCCGCGTCGAGCCGACACGGCCCGCCGCCACCGAGCGAGGCGGGCACCGGCCAGCCCCGGATGGCGGGGTTCTCACCACCTCGCCTTACCTTCCTGGGGCCCCTGGCTGGTGGTGGGTGGGTTGGGCTGGGGGCTGGTTGGTGTGGGTGGGCGCTGCGCTGGGCTGTTGTTCTTCGCGTCCGGCTGGTGCCGGCCGCTCGGTGGGGCGGGGTGGGTCGGGGCGCCGGTGGTGACTGGTTGGTCGATCGTTCGCGCGCTGTGTCTGAACTCTCGGACTCTGCGGGTCGGTAGCGGTGCAAGCTGGCCGGGATTGGACTATGCCTCCTAAGCGAAGCCTCCGAGGATGGCCGGAAGTCTTCGATCGGGGGGAACTGATGCGGCGTCCGACAACTGCTGTGGCCGCGGCCGGCCTGTTGCTGGCTCTGACGGCCTGCCAGTCGGGGGCGGCGTCCGGCAAGGTCCAGGGCACCGACGCCGAGTTGGCCTGTGCGGCCGTGAGCCGGCTGCCGGAACGGATGCCGGGCACCGACGGCGGGCAGTCCTTCGACATCGTGGTGGCGCGCCTCGTCGGCGCCGAGGAACTGGCCAGGGCGGCTGCCCTGGCGGACGCCAAGTTCCAGCCGCTCGCCGACGCCCTCAGGGAGGCGCAGCAGCGGCTCAGCGTGACCTCCGACCCCCAGCAGGCCGAACCCGCAGTCAAGAAAGCCCGGACGTACTGCTGAGCTTGTCGTTCAACGTCCGGCTTCGAACAGGTACGCCCCGCAGTGGCAGGCTGTGGTCGTGAAAAATCGAGAGGGATGACCAGCCAAGGCCGTTGTCGACGTGCTGGCTCTACCGGATCGCCGTACCGACCGGGGACCAGTCCGGAGTCATTGCGTCCCTTGGCCTCACCCGCCCCGTACCCGTGACGTTCGCCGAGGCCGAGGCTGTCATCGACGAGGACGGACACGGGGATGCGGAGGACGCTCCGGACGGAATGGCCCCAGGGTACGTGAGTCCCGAGATCGACGGAGGGACTCCGGTGATCGGCCCGTGGTGCGGTCCGTGCAACGGGGAAAGAAGCGACGAGGTCGTGCGTCTGTGTATCGACCTGAGCTCACGCTACGGGGCGGCGCAGGCGTACTACTTCGGTACGCAGAACGACGGCTCGGCCTGGCTGGTCGCAGAGCGCGGAGTCGTGGTGCGGCGGTACGGCGAGACCGGCGAGGTCGACGATGGACTCCTCACACCGGGTGGGCCGCTTGTGCAGGAGCAGGCCGGGCGGGAGCGGATGGGCATGCCACCCCTTCGGCGGGGCGAGAACGCGCGCCGCGACGATGCCGAGGGGGAGTGGAAGTGGCGGGCATTCGACATGGCCCCCGAGATCGCCTCGGGCCTGGGCATCAGTGCGCTCGCGCTGACCGCAGCGATGCGCGGGCGCGGCGTCGGCGTTCTTGCGGAGACATTTTGCGAGGGATGCCTGTGTCGGCGTTCAGCTGGGCGCGCTGGGCGAGTTCCTGACCTCGATCCCGGGTCAGCGATCTGCGCAACTGCTGCGCAATGTCGGCCATTTGGGCTGTGAGGGCCGTGCGCTCCCCGAGCGTGCCGACGGCGGACCGGTTCGTCCCGACGGCGGACCGGTTCGTCCCGATGGCGGGCCGGTTCGTCCCGATGACCTGATCGCCTTCCCCGTGGCCCGCGACGGCCCGGTCCTCGGCCTCGGCGGGACGCTCGCTGATCACCACATCGGGCGTGACGTGACCGGCTGCCTTCCGGCGGGCGCGCGAGCGCGGAACGCGAAGGGCATGCCCGGTCCGCAGGCACGTGACCAGCCCACGCTCGAGCGCGCCGCGGCCCTGGACGTAGAGGGGCCTGGCAGATCGCCTCGTGCGAGGTCCGCATGGATTCGCTCGACCGGGGTTCCCCCCCGCGGAGCGGCACCGTCAGGCGGTCGGGCGACCGGTGTGCCGCGAGGGTGATGACGCAGCGGCTTGTAACGTTTTCGCTGCGCGTGACGAAAATTCGTCGAAAACCGTTGTTAACCGTTCCTGGTCTGGCTAGATTCACTCCCGCTCCCGCCGGTGGCGACGAGCACGGCAGCACCGGACGGCGGTGCGCCGGAGAACGGGGACGGCTGGTGTGCGGCGCTGTCCCGAGCCGAGAGAAGGAGACCCGGGCATGGGTGGCAGAGTCGTGGGCGGTCCGAGTCGGCGCGGGTTCCTGAAGGGGATCGGCGCGGCGGCGGTCGCCGCGGGCGGGGGTTCGGTGCTCGCCGCGTGCAGCGGTTCGAGCCCGGACGGCGGCGACAGCGGGGGCTCGGGCGAGCTGTCCGGCTCGATCACCGTGTGGAGCTGGAAGAACCCGGCGGCGGAGCTCAAGGCCCTGATCCCGGCGTTCAACGCCGTTCACCCCAAGGTGAAGGTCACCGTCCAGGACATCGGCAACCCGGCCATCTGGGACAAGATCACCATCTCCATGGCGGCCGGCGGCCAGGGGCTCGCCGACGTCCTGCACATCGGCGTGGACTACCTGCCCAGCTACATCGAGAAGTTCCCCGGCGGGCTGGCCGACATCTCCAAGCTCGGAGCCGACAAGTACGCCACCGCCTTCGCCCCCGGCCTGTGGCAGACCGTCTCGCGCGAATCCAGGGTCTACGCCCTGCCGTGGGAGGCCAATGCCAGCGGCTTCTACTACCGGGCCGACCTCTTCCAGAAGGCCGGCGTCGACGCCACCGCACTCGCGACCTGGGACGACGTCATCGCCGCCGGCAAGAAGGTCAAGGACGCCACCGGCACCGCCCTGCTCGCGCTGGACCGCTCCGCCTCGCAGGCCGACTCGGCCAACCTCTTCCAGCTGCTGCTCCAGCTCCAGGGCACCTTCTTCTTCAACCTGGACGGGAAGATCACCCTCAACTCGCCCGAGGCGGTCCGAGCGCTCACGCTCATCAAGGAGATGAACGACGCCGGCCTCGTCCTCGACGCGCAGGGCTCGCCCGGCCAGCCGGGCTACGACTCCGCGGTCAAGGCGGGCAAGGTCGCGGTCTGCCCCAACCCGGCCTGGTACGGCGGGTACATGGAGACCCTGGCCGCCGACCAGAGCGGGAACTGGAAGCTGATGCTCCCGCCCGCCGTCACCCCGGGCGGCTCCCGCTCCGCCATCGTCAACTCCACCCACCTGGCGGTCGCCGGGTCGAGCAAGAACCAGCGGGCGGCCTTCACCTTCGCCGAGTTCGCGCTGACCCGGCCCGAGT
This sequence comes from Streptomyces sp. NRRL S-350, assembly GCF_000719705.1. Lineage (GTDB taxonomy): Bacteria > Actinomycetota > Actinomycetes > Streptomycetales > Streptomycetaceae > Kitasatospora. The sequence goes on from NZ_JOHO01000021.1 coordinate 116,424, forward strand.
CGCAGGCCGGGATCTACAAGAACAAGGGCATCTTCCCCGCCCTGCTCAAGGCTTACGACGATCCGGCGTTCCACGCCGAGTCGACGTTCTTCGGCGGCCAGAAGTACGCCGAGGTGTTCCTCGACGAGCTGTCCAAGCCGTCCGTGCCCACGAACTACACCGCCGACTACGCCCGGGCGCTCAAGGTCATCGACGACGCCCAGACCAAGGTGCTGCTCCAGGGCGCCGACCCGGCCGCGGCGCTCAAGTCCGCCGCGGAGCAGCTCGCCCAGCAGACCAGGCGGGCGCAGGTATGACGACCGCTCCACTCGATCGGCCGGCCCCGCCCGGGGCCGGCCCCTCGGCCCGCCGGGCCCGCACCACCCCGGCCCCCCGGCGGCCCGGACGCGGCGGTGCTGCCCGCCTCGCGCCCTACCTCTTCGTGCTTCCGGCGCTCGCACTGTTCGCGGCGTTCCGGCTCTACCCGGTGGTCTGGTCGTTCCTCCTCAGCCTGTACCGGACCGACGGTGTCCAGCAGACCTGGACCGGCCTCGGCAACTACGACCGGCTGATCCACGACCCGCTGTTCTGGAAGGCGCTGGGCAACACCGCGCTGATCCTGGTCGTCCAGGTACCGGTCATGCTCGCGCTCGCGCTCGGCCTCGCCGTCGCGCTCAACTCCGCGCTGCTGCGCTGGAAGCCGGTGTTCCGCCTCGGCTTCTTCCTCCCGGTGGTGACCGGCCTGGTCACCTACGGCCTGATGATGGGCGCACTGCTCAACCAGGACTCCGGTGCCGTCAACTGGCTGCTGCAGCTGGTCGGACTGCCGCAGGTGCACTGGCTCAGCGACCCGTTCTGGGCCCGGGTGGCCATCATGCTCGCCCTGACCTGGCACTACACCGGCTACAACGCGGTCATCTACCTGGCCCGGCTGCAGACCGTCCCGGCCGAGCAGCACGAGGCCGCCGCCGTCGACGGCGCGGGCGCCTGGCGCCGGTTCTGGCACGTCACCCTGCCCGGGATGCGGCCCGCCCTGCTGCTCACCGTCGTGCTGTCCACCATCGGCACCCTCCAGCTGTTCGACGAGCCGTTCATCATGACCGGCGGCGGGCCCGACAACGCGACCACCACCATCGGCGTGTACCTGTACCAGACCGGGTTCCGGTACTTCGACTTCGGCTACGCGTCCGCGATCGGCTACGCGCTGGTCCTGATCATCTCGCTGCTCGGCCTCGTCCAGGTCAAGCTCGCCAAGGAGGAGGAGTGATGGCCGGCACCAGTCCCGCCTTCCGTGCGTCCCGCCGCGGCCAGGTGCTGCTCACCGGGGCGATGCTCGCCCTGCTCGCCCTCACCGTCGCCCCGCTGTACTGGCTGGCGATCGCCTCCACGCACACCTCGCACGACATCTTCGGCCGCCCGCCGCAGCTGCTGCCCGGCGGCGAGCTCGGCACCAACCTCGGCAACCTGGAGGAGTCCGTCGGCTTCGGCCGCGTCGTGCTCAACTCCCTGCTGCTGTCGGTGGTCTACACCGTCCTCGGCGGCATCGTCTGCACCCTCGCCGGCTACGGCTTCGCCAAGTACCGCTTCCGCGGCCAGGGCCTCCTGTTCTCGCTGCTGCTGCTCGCGCTGGTGGTGCCGACCCAGCTGACCATCGTGCCGCTGTTCAAGATGATGGTGAACCTGGACTGGCTCAACACCTACCAGGCCGTCCTGCTGCCCAACCTCGCCCTGCCGTTCGGGATCTTCCTGATGCGCCAGTCCATGCGCTCCCTGCCGGACGAGCTGCTCCAGGCCGGCCGGATCGACGGCTGCGGCGAGCTCGGCCTCTTCCTCCGGATCGCGCTGCCCACCATGCGCCCGGCCCTGGCGGCGCTGGCGATGTTCCTCTTCCTGTTCCAGTGGAACGACTTCCTCTGGCCGCTGGTCGCGCTGCGCGACCCGTCCTCCTACACCATTCCGGTCGCCCTCGCCGCGCTGACCGGCAGCTCCGACGTCGACTACGGCCAGCTGCTGACCGGCACCGCGGTGGCCGCGGTACCGATGGCCGTGCTCTTCCTCTTCCTGCAGAAGCACTTCGTGTCCGGGATGCTCGCCGGGGCCGTGAAGCAGTGACCGCCGACCCGGCCGGTCCGCGCACCGCCGCGACCGACCCGACCACCCCCTCCACCGCCCCCTCCACCGCCCCCACTCCAGAGAGGCCCCCCGTGCAGACCGGCTCCATCGACCTCGCCGCGCTGCCCACCTTCACCCCGGACCAGTGGGAGGGCGGGACGCACGAACTCCGGCTGCACGGCACCCGGATCACGGTGCAGGCCGCGCCGGGCGCCGTCGAGGCGGCCGCCGAGGACACCGACACCGCCTCCCTCACCGCCACGGCCGGCGCCACCGAGGTGACCATCCGCCTGGACGTCCCGCTCGGCGACGCCGCCGGCTTCTGGCACCCGAACGCCGGCTGGGAGCGCACCCTGCCGGCCGACTGGTCGCCCTGGCGCTCCGTCTCCCTGGTGGACTCCGCTCCGGCCGGCTGCCTCTTCGACACCACCGGGCGCTCCGTGCTCGCCTTCGCCGCCGACCGCGTCGTCCGGCAGACCGCCGTGCGCTTCGGCGTCTCGGAGGAGCACAAGCGCTTCGGCGTCTGGCTGCGCTTCCCGCTCGCCGCCGGCGAGTCCTGCCGGGTACGGTTCGCCGCGCCCGGGACCACCCTGGCTGCCGCCCTGCGGGAGCTGCGGGACTGGTTCGGCGCCCTGCCCGGGGGCGCGCCCCTGCCCACGCCCGACTTCGGCCGGACCCCGGTCTACTCGACGTGGTACGCCTTCGCCCAGGACGTGACCGCCGCCGGGGTCGAGCGCGAGGCCGCGGTCGCGGCCGAACTTGGCTGCGGGCAGCTCTTCCTCGACGACGGCTGGCAGCGGCACGGTGACGGGCGCGGCTACGCGGGCTGCGGCGACTGGACGGCCGACCCCGGCAAGTTCCCCGACCTGCGCGCCCACGTCGAGACCGTCCGCGCGCTGGGCCTGCGCTACACCGCGTGGATCGCCCCGCTGCTCCTCGGCGAGCGCTCCGCGGCCCACCGCGACTGGGCCCGGTTCGCCCCGCACCACGTCCACCGCCTCGACTGCCGGATCCTCGACCCGCGCCACGCCGAGGTCCGCGACCACGTGGTCGGCCTCTGCCGGGGCGTGGTGGCGGAGTACGGCCTGGACGGACTGAAGATCGACTTCCTGGACGAGGCCACCGCCTACGCCCTGGCCCCCGCCCCCGACCAGGCCGGCCCCGGCTACGTCACGGACGTCGGCGAGGCGATGGCCCTGCTGCTGACCCGGCTGCGCGAGGAACTGCGCGGGCTGCGCGGCGACGACTTCGTGATCGAGCTGCGCCAGCGCTACACCGGCCCCGCCATGACGGCGTACGGCAACCTCCTGCGGGCGATCGACTGCCCGGCCGACGCGGTGGCCAACCGGGTCCGCACCCTGGACATCGCCATGCTCGCCCCCGGCGGCGCCGTCCACTCCGACATGCTGATGTGGGACCCGGACGGCGCGCCGGAGGTACTCGCCCGCCAGATCCACGGCGCGCTCCACTCGGTGCCGCAGATCTCCGCCCGCCTCACCGAACTCTCCGACGCCCACCGCCGGGCACTGGCGTTCTGGCTCTCCACCTGGCGGCGGCTCAGCCCCGCCCTGACCGGTGGCCACTACGAGCCGGGCCGGCCCGACGAGCTGTACCCGCAGGTCACCGCCCGGCACGCCGACCAGCACGTGGTCACCGCCTACGCCGACCGCCCGGTCACCCTGCCCGCGGAACCCTGGCACGCGCTCACGCTGGTCAACGCCTCGACCGCGCGGCGCCTGCTGCTGGACGTGCGCGGGGCCGCTCGTCACGTCCGGATCGAGCCGTACGACGCGGCGGGCCGGCCGCAGCCCGAGCTCCTGATCGACCTCCCCGAGGGCCTGCACTCCGTCGCCGTCCCGACCGGCGGTCTCTGCCACGTCACCGAGGTTGCCGGATGACATAGTTACGGCCGACCGGGGACAACGATCAACCCAATTGGGGGCAGGTAGTAGTGGAACAGGAAAAGGTCGGGATCACCGAGGTCGCCCAGCGGGCCGGAGTCAGCGTGGCCACGGTGAGCCGGGTGCTCAACCGCAAGGCCGGGGTCTCGCAGAAGACCCGGCAGGTGGTCGAGCGGGCCATGGCGGAACTCGGCTACGAGCGGGGCACCGCCACCGGCGGCATCGTCGGGGTCATCACCCCGGGGCTGTCGATCCCGATCTTCGGCGTGCTGGCCGAGCGGATCGGCCTCGCGCTGGCGCCGCACGGCCTGCGCGCCGTCGTCTGCCCTGCGCTGCCGGGCGGCGTGCAGGAACGCGACTTCCTCAAGTCGCTGCTCGACCTGGGCGCGAGCGGCATCGTCTTCTGTTCCGCCAGCAACACCCTGGAGAACTTCGACCCCGAGGTGCTCCAGCTCCTGGAGAACCGTCCCGTCCCCTACGTCTGCATCAACGGCCGCTTCGAGGACAGCCCCTCGGTCGCCTTCTCCACCGATGACGCCTACGCCGCGGAACTGTCGGTGCGTCACCTGCACGGGCTCGGCCACCGCCGGATCGGGATGGCCGCCGGTCCGGTCGGAAACCGCCCCGCCGACCGGAGGGTCGCCGGATTCCGGGCCGCGACGGCGGCGCTCGGCCTCGATGAGGACGAGCAGCCGGTGGTCCACCAGACCTACTCGGTCGAAGGCGGCCAGTTCGCCGCCGAGCAGTTGCTGGCCCAGGGCGTCACCGCGGTGATCGCCGCGAGCGACCAGATGGCGCTCGGTGCGATCCGCGCGATCCGCCGCCAGGGCCTCTCCGTCCCCGAGGACGTCTCCGTGATCGGCTACGACGACGGCCCGCTCATGGAGTTCACCGACCCGCCGCTGACCACGGTGCGCCAGCCCGTGGACCGGCTGGCGGCCGAGGTCGCGCGCGGCCTGGTCGGTCTGCTGTCCGGGCACCAGGTCCCGGTCGGCGAACTGATGTTCCAACCCGAAGTCGTCGTGCGCGGCACGACCGCCCCCCACCACCCCCGACGGCCGCCCGCCTGAGGCCGCCGGGGGCGCACCTTCCCACAACGATGTCGGAGGATACGTTGCCCCACCCCGCACCCCGTCGCGCCCGGCTGCGCGCCCACGCCCACGTGGGCCTGGTCTCCGTCGCCGCGAGCGCCCTCAACCTGCTGCCCGCCGGGGCGGCCCACGCCGCCGGCGATCCGGTGGTCCCCGGAAGCGCCTACACCATCTCCTCCGGGGCCACCGGCCAGTGCCTGGGCGGCAGATGGGCGGCCACCGCCGACCTGACCCCGGTCGTCCAGCAGCCCTGCCAGGGGCTCCTGGGCCAGCGCTGGCGCCTCACCCCGAACGGTCGCGGCGGCTACACCGTCTCCGACCGCTCCGCCCCCAACTCCTGCCTCAACGTCCAGGGCGGCTCCACCGCCCCCGGCGCCGCACTCATCGAGTACGCCTGCAACGGCTCCCCGAACGAACAGTTCACGCTGGAGGCCACCGCGAACGGCGCCACCCTCATCCACCCGCAGAACAGCGCGCTCTGCCTGGACCTGCCGTACAGCGCCCCCACCCCGAACGTCCAGATCCAGCAGTACACCTGCCACGGCGGCGCCAACCAGCAGTGGCTGCTGACCCGCGCCGACCCGCTGCTCTTCGCCAACCCGGGCTTCGAACAGGGCACCACGGGCTGGACGTTCACCGCGCACGCCGGCACCGCCGGGAACAACGCGCACCGGGGAGCCGGCCTCGCCTACCTGGACGCGGGCAGCGGCTACCGGATCAGCCAGAGCACCACCGCGCCACAGGCCGGCAGCTACGACATCGGCGCCTGGATCGCCACCGGCGCGGCCGGCGGCACCCTGACCGTGCAGGTCAACGAGGTCGCCGTGGGAACCGTGACGCTACCCGCGCAGGCCGTCTACGCCCAGTACACCGTGCCGGGCGTACGGGTGGCCGCCGGAGACACCGTCACCGTGTCGGTGGGCTCCGCGCCCGGAGGATGGGTCAACGTCGACGACGTCACTGTCGCGCCCTCCGCCCCCAACAACCCGCGGATCAGCTCCTCCAACGCGACCGTCACCGCCCTCTTCGACTGGGCCCGGGCCAAGGCCGAATCCTTCGCCGCCCAGCCCGGTGCCACCGGCCCGCTCAACGCCGACGAGCGCACCAGCGGGGGCAGCGGACAGGACACGTACGCCACCACCTACTGGGCGGGCTACCCGTACCGCTCGGCCTTCTACTCCCGGGACTTCGCCCACCAGGTGGTCGGCGCCCACCTGCTCGGCCTCGACGCGGCCAACAAGACCATGCTCCGCTCCTTCGCGTCCTCCGCGGCCGGCGCCCCGGACCACATGCCGTACTGGGCGGTCAACTTCGACGCGAAGACCCCGCTGTCGATCGACTACCGCAGCCCGACCTCATTCGTCCGCGAACTCCCCGCCGCGTTCGAGCTCGCCCAGAAGATCAACGAGGCCTACGGCTGGACCGGCGACACCGACTACCTCGACGACCCGGCGCTGTCCGGATTCGTCGCCGGGACCGTCGGACCCTACGTCACCGGGCACACCGGCCCGATCGACAACGGTGGCGTCCCGGTCGCCCAGGCCACCAGCGGCGACATCTTCCAGGGCGTCGCCAGCTACAACGAGAACGGCGCCACGCTCGCCGAATCCGGCGACGCCGTGGCCTCGCAGTACCAGGCCTACCTGGCCGCCGCCGCGCTGGCGACGGCCAAGGGGAACACCGACGCCGCCGCCGCGCTCCAGGCCAAGGCGACCACCCTGAAGACCTACTTCAACACCAAGTGGAGCGTGGACCCGGCCGACCCGGCGCACGTCGTCCGCGCCTACGACGTCAACGGCACCGCGTACAGCGACTGGGGCAAGGAGAACTCCTGGTTCATACCGCTGAAGGGCATCATGGACCCGGGACAGCGGCAGAACGACTACCTCGCCTGGATCGACGCCCAGGCCTCCGGAGCGGGCGCACCCGAGAACCTGGAAGCCGCCACCTACCTGCCGGACGTGTTCTTCGCCCACAACCAGGGCGCGACCGGCTGGAAGTGGATGCAGTACGTCCACGACCGCGTCGGCGCGCTGCACAGCACCGGGCGCTTCCTCAACGGCGACTACCCCGAGATCGCCTGCACCCTGCTCGGCCAGACCGTCCAGGGCCTGCTGGGCGTCCAGCCGGACGCCGCCGGGCACGCCCTGAGCACCACCTCCCGCCTGCCCTCGGACATCGGCTGGCTGCAGCTCACCTCCATTCCGGTCGGCAGCGGCACCGTGACCCTGCGGCACGACGGGGTCACCAAGTCCACCCTGACCAACACCTCCGGCACCGGCAGCCTCACCTGGACGGCCCGGTTCGCCGGCACCCACAGCGGCATCACCGTCGACGGGACGGCGCAGCCGACCCGCACCGTCACGCTCGACGGCGTCACCTACACCTACGCCACCGTCACCGTCCCAGCCCGCCGGACCTCGGTCGTCGAGGTCACCGGCTGACCGACCCCCGGCCGGCGGCGCGGCACTTCCCCCCACGGTCCGCGCCCCGGCCGGGCACACGCCCGGCGGCAGTCGAGACACTGCCGCCGGGCGTCCTCCCGGGCGGGTTCCCGGAAGCCGGGGGAGGGGAGGGCTCACGCCGCACTGGCGAACGGTCGACAGCGACGTCAGGTCACGATTGGGCAACGGCGTGCCAGCTCTCTTGTCCGCCGGATTGTTAGCGTTAACACTCTCCCGACGGCGACCGAGCCGTTCCTCTCGCGCCCGCACGCCCATGGAGTCACAGATGAGCACAGCCCCCCACCCGGCGCAGCCGTCACGCCGCACGCTTCTCGGCCTGGCCGCCGCCACTCCCCTGGCGATGACCGGGATACTGAGCTTCGGCGCAGGCACCGCCCACGCGGCCGACTCGGCGTACGTGATGTGCTACTTCACCGAGTCGAACGACCTCGGCGCGGGCACCGACTACGGCCTCCACCTCGCGGTCAGCCGCGACGCGCTGGAGTGGACGCCGCTGAACCAGAACAACCCCGTCGTCACCCCCACCGAGGGCGCCACGGGCCTGCGCGACCCGTTCATCCTGCGCAAGCAGGACGGCACGTTCGTGGTGCTCGCCACCGACCTCAAGGGCACCGACTGGACGTACAACAGCCAGTACATCCACGTCTGGTACTCGACCGACCTGCGCACCTTCACCGGCTACCACCGGCTGAAGCTGCATGACATGGTCACCCACAGCTGGGCGCCGGAGGCCTTCTGGGACGCGGGCCGAGGCCAGTACGCGATCATCTACTCGTCGGTCAACTCCAGCCGCCACAACGTGATCATGGTCAACTACACCACCGACTTCGTCACGGTCTCGGCGCCGCAGGTCTTCTTCGACCCCGGGTACGACGCGATCGACGGCGACATGACGGTGGGCGTGAACGGCGTCAACTACCTCTACTTCAAGAACAACAGGAACGGGACACTGCTGGGCGCCCGCTCCACCTCGCTCGCCCCGGGCAGCTTCACGCCCTTCACCCCGGCCGTCTCACACGGCGGCACCGAGGCCCCGACCGTCGTCAAATCCCTCACCTCCGGCACCTACTGGATGTGGGGCGACACCTACACGCCCAACGGCGTCTTCTACGCCTGGCAGACCACCGACCTGGCGGCCGGCACCTGGACCCCGCTCGACCAGAAGACCTACACCCAGCCGCTCAACTCCAAGCACTGCGGCATCACGACCATCACCACCGCCGAGTACGACAACCTGCTCGCCAAGTGGGGCGCCCCGGACTGGAACCGGCTCAAGTCGTACAACTTCCCGGACCGTTACGTCCGCCATGCCGACAACGTCGGCCGCATCGACCCGTACCCGTTCAACCCGTACACCGACTCCCTGTGGAAGCTGGTGCCGGGCCTCGCCGACAGCTCCGCCGTGTCCTTCCAGTCCGTCAACGACCCCACCCGCTACCTGCGGCACTACGACTACCAGCTGCGACTCGACGCCAACGACGGAACCTCGACCTTCGCGGCGGACGCGACCTTCCACCGCACGGCCGGCCTGGCGGACTCGACCTGGACCTCCTTCCGCTCGCACAACTTCCCGACCCGGTACCTGCGGCACTCCAACTACGTTCTGCGCATCGACCCGATCTCGACGGCCACCGAACGGCAGGACGCGACCTTCCGCGTCGGCTACTGACCGGCGCTCCCGGCTCCGTCCGGCCAACGGCCCCGTGCCGCTCGGCCGCGACAGACCTCGAAGCCGCAGCGGGCAGGCAGCCGGGCGAGGGGCAGGACCACAGCTGGGCTCCCAGCCGATCCCGCCGTTGGCTGGAGACCCGGTTCGCCGACGGCGACTACGTCGAGGCCGACCACGACTGCGCCACCGACCTGTAGCACGACCGCCCAGGGGCGGCCCGCACGGGCCGCCCCGTCCCGCTCAGGCCAGGGCGGCCCGAGCGGCCACCGCACACCACCGGCGAACTGGCCCAGGCCTGGGACCCGGGGGGCCTGGCACCCCGGAGCTCTCCGGGCACCTCGCGGTGCTATGCCGCACCGGTCTGCTGACTACCCGCCGGCACGGGCGGTACGTCCGCTCCACTCTCGACAGCTACCCGCTCGACAGCTACACGCTCGACCCGGCGCCGCTGACCACGCTGGGCAGTGACGTGCTGGCCGCGGTTCCTTCCGACCCCGGCGGCGGCTCCATGCGGTCTGCCCGGGCGCGACGCGGACCGCTTCACGACAGGCTTCGCGGTTTGTTCCGCATGGCACCGGCTCCAGCTCCTAAGCTGTCCAGCAAACGATGTGACGCAGTGTCAGAGTCGGGGTGGGGTACATGGATATTCCTCTGGTGGACGCCGTAGCGGCAGTGCGTGACGAGCTGCTGGCCGCAGCGGCGCAGGGAGTGGACCAGGAGATCCAGTTCGCGGTAGGGCCCGTCGAGATGGAGTTCCAGGTCGAGCTGCGTGCCGACGTCAAGGCGAAAGGCGGATTCCGTCTGTGGGCGGTCTCCGCGGAGACGGAGGCAGGGGTCTCCCGGGGGCGGACGCACCGGGTCGCGTTCACGCTGACGCCGAAAAGCGCGAGCGGAGCGGACCTGCTGATCAGCGGGCCCCTGGGAGCCGAGGACGGGCCGGGCGACACCAGTCGGCACGTCCCGCACTGACGGTGCGGCGGGAGCAGGGAGTCGGTCGGCTGAGAGGGCTGGGGGGCAGTGGTGGACGAGGCGAGGCTGGTGGCGGTCACCGGGGCGGGCGGGCGGGGATCGGGGTACGCGGTCGGGCTGCGGCTCGTCCTGACCTCGGCGCACGTCGTGGCGCGGAAGGGCGCGCGGGTGAAGGTCTTCCACCCGGGTGGCGACCGGCAGTTCGTGGGCGTGAGCGTGTGGTGCGGGACACCGGGCGACATCGACGACGCCGCTCTGGTCGTGGTGACCGACGCCGCCTGGCGGCCGCCGTCGGGACCGGACGCGCGCTGGGGGCGACTCGCGACCACGCGGCCCGGCCAGGAATGCGAGACCTGGGGCGTGCCCGAGCTGATCCAGCGGCGCGGCACGGCGGTCGAGGCCAGTCAGCAGTGCGGTCTGCTCAACCCCGGCACCGGCTTCGTCAACAACCACTACGTCATGGACCTGCGTGCGCACCCGCCGAGCTGGCCGTCCGACGCCACCTCACCCTGGGGAGGCCTGTCGGGCGGTGCGATGTTCTGCGACCGGTTGCTGACCGGTGTGGTCCTCGCGGAGTCGGCGCACTCCGAACACGCTGCGCTGAAGGTCGTCCCTGCCTACGTGCTTCACCACGACCGTGCGTTCCGTGCCGCCCTGGCCACCCACGGTGGGGGACGACCGCAACTGGAAGCAGTGGAGTTCCAGGACCTGGCCGCCGTGGAGCCCACCCTCAACAAGGGTCCGGCCTCACCGGCGGCGCTGCTCACGGCGGACCGGCAGACGGTCCCGTTCCGCGGCCGGGTCGAGCTGATGGACCGGTTGAGGGCCTGGTGCGGCCTGGGCGGGTTCGGCGCCTGGCTGCTGCACGGGCCCGGCGGCCAAGGCAAGACCAGAATCGCCCGCCGGCTTGCCGGCACTCTCGCCGAGGAGAAATGGGCCGTGCTGTGGCTGCGCGCCGGGGCCACCGCAGCAGAGCTCCGTGGCCTGAGGCGCGCCGCCAAGCCGCTCCTGATCGTCGTCGACTACGCGGAGGCGCGCACCGACCAGATCGCCGGACTGGTGGAGGCCGCCGCCGAGCACGGCGGCGCCAGCCCGTTCAAGGTCCTGCTGCTGGCCCGGACGGCCGGTGACTGGTGGAGCCGGGCGAAGAATCTCACCAGCATCACGGAGAGCTACCTGGAGGGCACCCCGGACGTTGCCCTCCCCCCGCTCGATCCCGACCCACCGGACCGGTTGACGGCCTACCAGGACGCGGCGAGGGCCTTCGCGGGAAGCCTCTCGCGGGTCAAGGGTTACGAGCACCACAACTGGCCGCGCGTGGCCGCCAAGCTCCCCGTTCCGCGGCTCACCCGAGAAGGCCTGGGAAATGCCCTGACCCTGCAGATGACGGCCCTTGCCGACCTGCTCGACGAGGCCGAGAGGCCCGGTTCCCTCACGACCGCGCCGCGCCCGAGCGTGGAAGAACGACTGCTCGGCCACGAGACCCGCTACTGGACGCGAACGGCCGGCTCCGAAGGCCTGACCGGGATGCTCGAGGCCACCCTGCACGACGCGGTCACCGCAGCCTTGCTTGTCGGTGCCTCCGACAGCGTGCAGGCGGAGGCCACCCTGCGGCGCTTGGCCCGGCTGGCCGACCTGCCACGCGACCGACGGGAGGCCGTCGCGCTCTGGCTGGTGGCGATCTTCCCGTCGCTGGACCCCGGCCGTCTGTGGGGAAGCCTCTACCCCGACCGGCTGGCCGAGCGGTTCGTCGGGCTGCGGCTCGAGAAGGACCCGGAACTGGCGGAGAGCCTGGTGCAGGGGGCGGACGACCTGCAGGCCGCACAACTGCTGACCGTCTACAGCCGGGCCGCGGCCTACCCCGAGGTCCGCGGTCGCCTGGACGACCGGCTGACCGGCCTCTGCGTGCGGAACGGCACCAGGTTCGTTCCGCAACTCATCGACGTCGCGATCCAGACCGAGCACCCCGGCCCGCTGCTGGCGGCATTTGACCGCATCACCGGTGACCAGCTCGCGCTGGACGAACTGCGACGCCTTGTCGACTGGGTCCCGGAGTCCACCCAGCGCCTCGCGGCCTGGGTGGCGAAGGCCGCCACGCTGCTCGCGAACCGCACGCGCGACATCCCCCCGGGCAACCCGAACCGGCTGCCGCTCCTCGCCAACGCCTTGATCGAGCAGTCCAACAGACTCAGCAACACGGGACGGCACGAGGAGGCACTGGCCGCCGTGGAGGAGGCCGTCGAGGTCAGCCGAACGCTGGCCATGAGCGACCCCTCGCACCTGCGCGACTACGCCAAGGCTCTCAACAACCTGTCGAACCGCTACGGCGACTTCGGACGGCACGAGGAGGCCCTCGCGGCGATCGAGACCTCGGTACGGATCCGCAGCCGGCTCACCGGGGCCCTGTTCTCGGAGATCTTCCCCGACAACGCGGCGGCGGAGGACCTGTCCGCTCACCTCTCCCGGTCCGAGGAGGGCCGGCTCAGCACGGCGGAGCTGCTCCTCGAATCCTTCGACGGCCTCGCGATGGCGCTCAACAACCTCTCCGCCCGACTGTCCGTCATGGGCCGGCATCGGGAGGCGCTGGAAGCGGTCGAGCAGTCGCTGTTCGACTTGCGTCTTCTGGTGGATTCGGATCCCGAGAAGTACCTCCCCGAGCTCGCCAGGATCACGGCCAATCACGGGGCCAGACTCGCGGCGGTGGGACGGCGGCAGGAGTCGCTCGCCGCGCTGGAAAGCGCACTCGCCAGTCTCCGGCCGATGGCCCAGCGCCGCCCGGATGCCCACCTTCCGGACCTCGCGATGGTCCTCGGGAACATGGCCGTGGAGTTGGGGGCGCTCGGGAGGACCGAGGAGGCGCTGGCTGCGGCCGAGGAATGCGTTGCCACCTACCGGGTGCTGGACCAGGGCCATCCCCACGGTACCTATCTGCCGGTCCTGGCGCGGTTCGTCTCCAACCTGTCGGCCAGGCTGGCCGCCGTCGGGCGGATCCAAGAGGCACTGGCAGCCGCCGACGAGGCCGTCACGATGTTCGAGCGCTTGGCGGAGGACCACCCCGACGCCTACCAGGCGGAACTCGGGACGGCACTCGACCGGAGGTTCATGCGGCTGACCGACCTGAACCGGCCGTACGATGCCCTGCAGACGGCGATCCGCGCGGTCGACGTCTTCCGGGACCTCGCCGAGCGCTTCCCCGGCCGCCACCGAGCGGAACTTGCCAGGAACCTGCACCACCTCGCCCGCGCCCTCGCCACGCAGGGGCGGCGTCGGCCCAGTCTGGCCGCCATCGACGAATCCCTTGCTCTCCACCGCGCGCTTGCCGCAGCCAACCCCGGAGCCTACGAGGACCTGCTCGCCGCGTCGGAGGAACTGCGCGCCGGGATCGTCGCGTTGCCGGCGCGCAACGACGTGATCCTGGAGACCGTGGACCAGGTGAAGGCCATCATCGGCGAGCAACTCGGGATCGACCCGGACGACATAGGCCCGGACGAGGGACTCGTCGACGAGTTGGGCGCGGACGAGCTGGACATGGTGGAGATCGTCATGGCTGTGGAGGACGTATTCGGCATGGACATCCCGGAGGAGCAAGCCCGGGCGATGGCGACGCCCCAGCACCTGGTCCGCGCCGTCCTGGCGCATCTGCTCTGACCGGTTTGCCGGCCTCGCCGGTGGCCCTGCCCGTACGTCAGTGACGGACGAACGGGAGGTCGGCCGGTCGGACGCGGTCCTGGGGGCCGGCCCCGCGCAGGACCACGTCCAGTACGCGGGCCGGGTCGGCGGCCTAGGCGTGGGAAAGCCAGGCCAGGTTGGCCGAGAAGGCCGGCTCCGACCGGTTGGAGTGCCCCGCCGTACGACCCGACCCGGACCGACGGCCGCTGCGAGTTCGCCCTGCTGGACGGCCGGTTCGGCTGGGACTCCTACAGCGGTGCGCAGTCCCCGTGGTACTACGACGGCCGGGCCACTCCTACCAGGCCTGCATCATCGACCACACCTCCGGCCAGGTCGTCTATGGCGTCCGTAACTGATCCCCGATCACGCCAGGGTGACGTGCGTGATCGGGCTCCTGTCGACCACGTACGTCACCGGGCTCACCCGGGGGTGCAACGGCGCCGACGCGCCGTCACATCCGTAGCAGATTGCGCACCAGGCCGGTCATTTTCGGCGAGGGAGCGACGTTGAGCTCCCGCTGGAGGAACGACCGGTACCGCTGGTAGGAGCGCAGTGCGCTGGCGATGTTGCCCTCGGCAAGGTGCACCTCGACCACGACCCGGTGCGCCGTCTCGCGCACGGGGTCGATCGCGATGGCCGCGAGAGCGGTCTGGAGCGCGGCCAAGTACCTCTCGGAGGCGCACAGTTGGCGGGCGAGACTCTCCAGTGCGTACAGCCGCAGCTGATCCCAGCGCTCGCGCTCCAGGCTGAGCCACTCCTCCTCCCAGCCCGGCAGCAGCTCGGCGGCCAGGTCGTCCACCAGTTCGTCGCAGCTGGCCGGCAACTGGCTGAGACCGGCAACCACTTGTCGCGCGCTGCGGCGCGCCTCGCGCAGGTCCACCCGGACGGCGGGCGAGAGGCGCATCCACCGCCCGGCGGTCTCGATCGGGATCGCCGAAGCCGCGTGCCGCGCATGGTACAGCGCGGCACGCAGGTTCGCTGCCGCGCGGCACTGCGTGGAATCCGGCCAGAGCCGTTCGGCCACGGAGGCGCGCTGGACACCGTCGTCGTGCAGGGCCAGGAACGCCAGCAGGTGTTGAGCACTCACCGGAAGGAGGACACGGCCTCCTGCGTCGGTGGCCTCGAAGCCCCGCAGCAGTTCGATGCCCGGACCATCCCAGAACACAACCCCCACTCTGCCGCGACGGACCGTTCCTCGCACCCCCTCAGAGCCGCTGCGGACCCGAGTGCGCCGCGTGACCAGCGCGTTTGTTCGACAGCGCACTTTGCGTCGTGCGAGTGCTCCGCCACCGTCGCGGGGACGTTGCAGGAGCATCCCGCGTCCGTCGCCCGGGCGTGCCGCAGGCTTGTCGCCGAGCGTCACGAACCCGCCGGTGGACGGCCCGGGACCGCCCAGCACCCCACCATCGCACGGGCGTTGACGGGACGAGACGGCTCGACTCCGAGGGGTGGCGCCACCGAGACGGGTCACAGACCGTCACGGCGGGACCGGGCCGGGTGGCCGCCCGGGGCGACGATCACACCTCTTTGCCGTGCCGACCGCAACGCCGGCGGGACGGAGCCGTGACGGCGGCCGGCCCGCCGCCGTGACGCGCCGGAGCACAGCCGCCGCACGCCCGGGCTCGTTGACTTTCAGCAGTTGCTGCGGGCTTCGCAGCAGGCCGGCCCGACCGCCGGGAAGGGCCCCGACCACCCGAGAAGGGCGATGCCCCATGGAGGCCAGAGCGGTGCTGCGCGGCATCCGCGCCCCGGAGGAGGAACTCCTGGGTGACCCGTCCGTGTGCATCGCGGTCCTGGACGGCCCTGTCGACCTGTCACACCCCTGCTTCGACGGGGCCGACCTCACCCGGCTCGACACGCTCGTCACCGAGCCGGCCGGGGGCGGCCGGATGTCCCTGCACGGCACCCATGTCGCGAGCCTGCTCTTCGGCCGGCCCGGCAGCCTGGTGACCGGCCTCGTGCCGCGGTGCCGCGGCCTGATCCTCCCGGTGTTCACCGACGCGGGCGAGGGCCGGGTGCCCCAGCTCGACCTGGCACGGGCCGTCGAGCGTGCCGTCCAGGAGGGCGCGCACATCGTCAACATCAGCGGCGGCGAGCCCAGTCGGGACGCCCAGGCGGACGCCATGCTGGAGCGGGCGCTGCGACTGTGCGACGAGAGCGGCGTGCTGGTGGTCGCGGCCGTCGGCAACGACGGCTGCGACTGCGAACAGGTGCCGGCCGCCGTCCCGACGGTGCTCGCCGTCGGCGCGGCCGGGCCCGGCGGCGAACCGCTGGAGTCGAGCAACTGGGGCTCCGCGTACGCGGCCAACGGCGTCCTCGCGCCCGGGCAGGGCATCGAGGGTGCCGCACCGGGCGGGGGGCGCATGGCCCTCACCGGAAGCAGCTTCGCCACCCCACTGGTGTCCGGGGTTGCCGCCCTGCTGGTCGGCGTGCAGGCGCGCGCGGGGCACCGTGCCGACCCGCAGGCCGCCGGCCGGGCCATTCTGCAGGGCGCGGCCGGCGCGCCCTGCGCGCCCGCCGAGGCGCCCGAGTGCCGGCGCCGGCTGGTCGGGCACCTGAACGCAGGCCGGGCGTACGAGCTGATCACCCGAGAAGACCTGACCGGCCGTCGGTCGGTCGCCGAGACCACGGCGGACGGCGTCCGCACCACCCCTTCCCCCGAGGCCGGGGTCGCCGCGATCGGCGTCCCCCCGTCGCTCGGGACCTTCCCTTCCGACTCGCACGAGGGAGCCAGCACCATGGACACCGAGAGTGTTCCCGCCGTCACCGCACAGGCGTCACCGATCGCGCAGAGCCCACCGTACGAAGCCGCCGCGCCGGCCGCCGCGACGGCCGCCGCGCCGGCCATCGTCCCGGCTGCTGCCCCGGCCGTCGCACCGGCCGTGACCGCCGGCGCGGCGCCGGTGAGCCCCGGCCCCGTCCCGCCTCCCGAGCCCGTCCCTACCGGCGCCACCGCATCCGGCTTCGCCCCGGCGGCGGCCGTACCCGCACCGGTCGTCTCCCAGCCCGACCACGGCCGGCCGCCCCCGGCCCCGTGCGCCTGTCAGGGCGGGGTCCGGCCGTCCTGCGCCTCCACCAACGACCGACCACTGGTGTTCGCGATCGGCCAGGTCGGCGTGGACTTCCAGACCGAGGCCCGCCGGGACAGCTTCCGCCAGCTGATGGACCCCGTCCAGGGCAAGGAAGCCGGCGGCTCGGTGCCCGAATCGCCGGCCAACCCGTACGACGCCCAGCAGCTGTACGACTACCTGACGGTCAACCCGTGGGCGTCCGACAAGGTCACCTGGACGCTGAACCTGGAGAGCACCCCGGTCTACGCGATGGAGGCCGAACTCCCGGTCGGCATGGACTGGCCCAACACACCCCTGGACACCTTGCTCAGGACCGGCCGCACGCCGGAGCAGTTGCAGGAGCTCGACGATCCCGTCAGGTACCGGGCCCAGGCGCAGGCGCTCGTGGCCGATCCCGGCAAGCTCACGGACCTGCTGATGTCGCTCGACGGATCCACGCCTCCGGTGTCCATGGTCCACCGGTCGTTCCGCGACGCGTACCTCGGCCAGCACCTGTTGGCCACCGCGGGCGGCTACATCTCCCGGATCTCGGTACCCGGCCGGCTGACCGACCGGACCGTCCGGCTGTTCTCCGGGCAGGTCGTGCCCGTCATCGAGGTCAAGAGCCGCGGCGTCTACATCTGGTACGAGAAGCAGCTGGTGGACGCCGTGGTGAAGGCCGTCAAGACGGAGGCCGACCAGCAGAACCTGACGATCGACGTGGACTACATCCAGAAGACCATGACCGCGTTCCTCGACAAGGTCTACTACCAGTTCCGCAACCTCGGGCAGACCTCCGCCGACCGGGCACTGAACGCCGCCGGGACGAACGCGTTCTCGGTCGCCGAGACCATCAGCCGGGCCATGCTCCTCGGTCAGGGCATCCCCAGCACCTCGGCGCGGGACAAGCCCAGCCTGTACTGCATCGACACCATCTCCGTCACGAAGAGCCCGTACTGCCGCATGGGCTCGGACTGCCAGGACGTGCGGGTGAGCTTCTTCGACCCGGAGGACGAGCGGCACGCACGGGTGAACATGCTGTTCACGATCGACGTCAGCGACGAGTTCCCCGTCACCCTGGCGCCGGCCCACCAGTTCATCGAGTCCTGAGCCCCGCGGCACCCACCAGGAGGAGGCGGATCATGAAGACCCTCGAAACGCTCCGCACGCCCGACCGCTGCCTGCCCGTGCTGGCCCCGCCCGTCCGGCGGGACGACCAGGGCGAAACCGGCCGCCCGCCCGGTGGTCCGGGCGTCGAAGCGTCCCGGTCGGCGTGCGCCGGGCTGACCGGTCCGGCCCGGAGCATGTGCTACGCGGCCATGTGACGGGCCTGGCCCCCGGCCTGACGAGCCAACAGACCCCGGATACGAGTAAGAGAAGAAGGGATGACCGGAAATGATCAACGAAGAAGTCCGCGAGGAACGCCACGCGTGGTCCCCCACCCCGCAGCTCCCGAAGCTGGCACCGCCGGTCGACCGCACCGGCACCACCGGCACCACCGCCGGCGCCCTGGGCGGCGCGCAGGGCGTCGAAGCCAACTTCGACTGGGGGAACCTCCTGGGCACCGTGCTGAACACCGCTACCAAGTTCCTCTGACGAGGCACCCACGCCGACGGCAGAACCCGAGCCCTCTGCCGTCGGCACCCGTCCGGTGACGCGTCCGCCGAGGACCGGCCACCGGAAGCCCGAGCAGGAGAGGCAGAAACCATGGACCAGCAGCCGCCCCAGGTGCAACCGATCGACCGCAGTCAGGGCTACGGCGCCTGCCTGAAGGTGATCAAGGTGGTCCCCAGCGTGAACGACCGCACGAACGCGGCCATGCCGCTCACCAACGTGATGGTCGGCTTCGCCACCCGGGTGCCGCCGGTCGTCACCGCGAGCGCCATCGCCGAAGCCGAGGCGGGCGCGGGCCCGGACACGGGGACGACCGACGCACCTCCCGCCACCGACCCGCCCACGGCAATCATGGACGGCCCCGGCGGCCTCTACGGCCCCAGCTTCTCGGACCCGGCCCCCTGGGCCTGCGGCGGCGCCCCCAACCCCGGCTGCCTGCCGCCGCCACCCCCTGCCATCGGCGGCCGCCGCTGACACCGCACGAAAGGGATGAGCGGAAATGATCAACAAGGATGTCCGCGAGGAACACCACGGGTGGTTCCCCGCCCCGCAGCTCCCCAGGCCGGCACCGCCGGTCTACCGCGCCGGCACCCCCGCAGGCTCGCTCGGCTCCGCCGCCGGCGTCGAGGCCGACTCCTTCTGGGACGACGCCCTCGGCGTCATCACGAAGGTCGCTCCCATCGCACTCGCGGCGCTCTGACGACACCTGCACCGTGCCGGCCGCCCGGCCCCACCGCCGGCGGCCGGCACCCGTCGTGCCACCGACCGGCCTGCCGGGCCCGGACCGGTCGCTCGAATCGGCCAAACGGGGATGTGGTCCGAACCCGGTCTTGCCGGGTCAGCGGGCGAGGGCGCGACGCAGTTACAGGGCGGCAGCGAGGGTGTCGGCGGTGCGCAGGGTGACGGCGGAGAGGGTGAGTGTGGGATTGGACGTGCCGCCGGTGGGGAAGACGGCGGAGCCGACGACCCAGATACCGGGATGGTCGTGGGAGCGTCCGGACGGGTCGACGACGGAGTCCGCCGGAGTCGTGCCCATGCGCATGGTGCCCATCAGGTGGCCGGAGCCCTTGTAGGTGCCGGCCGGGGCGGCGGGGGCGACCTCGTCGGCGCCGACGGTGCTTTCGAGGTACTGCCAGATCCGGTGGGCGACGCTGTGGCCGTAGGCGAGGGCGGCCTTGGAGTAGTCGTCGATCCGGTAGGTGAGCTTGGGGTGCGGCAGGCCGAGGACGTCGGTCTTGGCGGAGAGCGTGACCCGATTGCCGGGGTCGGGCAGTTGCTCGGTGGCGTAGCTGAACCGCAGCATGCGGGTGACCCGGTGGTTGACGGCCTGCTGGAGTTCCGCGCCGGTCAGCCGGATCTTCTGGGCGTTCTTGTCCCACATGAGGCGGTCGAGCGCGGCCTCCGGTGATTCGGTGCGGCCCCAGCCGTCGTTGCCGATGGTCATTCGGAAGGCGCCGCCGTCCTTGCGGAACGCCCCGTCGCGGAAGCTCTCGATGCCGAGGGTGGTCTGCGGGCCACGGAAGGGGAAGACCGGTTCGCCGAGCAGGCCGACGACCTCGTCGGTGGGGTGGTCCATCAGGTTGCGCCCGACCTGGTCGCTGGTGTTGCCCAGACCCGAGATCAGCCACAGCTTCGGGATCTCCACGGCGTTGAGCGCCAGCACCACGTGCCGGGCGGTGACGCTCTGCTCGGCGAGGTCGGCCGTCGTCCAGTCCTTGAAGACGACCGTGGAGGAGTTGTCCTGCTGGTGGACCACCTTCGTCACCACGCACGCGGGCTTGAGCACGACGCCGAGGTCGAGCGCCTCGCGGACATGGTGCCCGGCATCGTACTTCGCCCCGGACGGACAGATCGGCAGACAGCTCGAGTTGCCCTGACAGGCGCTGCGCCCCTGGTACTCCTGGGAGTTGCGGGCCTGCGGGGTGGTGATCGGGACGATCTCCACGTTGTCGACGGGCGGCAGGCCGGCGAGCGCCGCGCGCACCCGCTGGTCGCCGTAGCTCGGTGCGATGCCCGGCATCGGGAAGCCGGCGCTGCGGCGGGTCAGCGGTGCCCACTCGGCGTCGTTGCCGGAGACACCCAGCGCACGTTCGGCCCGGACGTAGTAGGGCTCCAACTCGTCGTAGTCGAACGGCCAGTCCACCCCGCGGCCGTAGGCGGTCTTGAGCCGGAAGTCGTTGGCGAGCCACCGGGGGGTGTTGCCGCGCCAGGCCCAGGTGCTGCCGCCGGTCATCCGCTGGAAGCCGCTCTTGAACAGGTCGGGGGTACCGGCCTGGTCGTAGTAGAGGTTCATGACGGCCGGGTCGCCGACGCCGTCCTGGGAGGAGGCGAAACCGTCCTTGTTGTTCCGCAGCCCGGCGTACGGGGTGGGGACGTTCTTGGTGGGGGAGAGCTGGTAGGAGTCGACGAACTGGGCGCGCTGGGCCTGGTCGAGGGCGTTGTTGCCAGCGTCCAGGATCAGGATGCGGGCGTCCGGTCTGGCCGCCTTCACCGTGCAGGCGGTGAGCGCCCCGGCGACGCCGGCGCCCACGATGACCAGGTCGAAGTCGAAGTCCATGGATCGCTTCTCTCGTTCGCTCAGGGGTGCTGGGTCCAGTAGCCGTACCCGCTGGGTTGCGGCGGCTGCGGGGCGGCGGATCCGGGGTGGGCCTGGATCACGCTCCAGATGAGACCGGAGCGCCACTGGGCGGAGGTCGCGGCCGGATCGGTGGATTCGTCGGGCCGGGCGAACTGGCCGGTGTACCAGACGGTGATGGTGGCGCGCGCGGCCAGCGCCAGGGCGGGATCCCCGTCGAAGGCCGCCTGGAGGTTCGTCGTCGGGTCGGGGGACGCGGCGGCGACCCGCCAAGCGTCGAGCAGCCTGCCGAGGTCGGCGGGATACGCGGCGTTCAGGCGTTGCCGGAAGGCCGCGGCGAGTCGGCCGTCGAGTGCCGGTTCACCGGTGAGGTGCTCGGACAGTGCGAGGAAGTCGGGGTCGTCCACGGTGCGGTCGGCCTCCCGGTTCACTTCTCGACGAAGACGATGTCTTCGATGCCGGGGCGCAGCTTGACGGTGCTGTCGTTGATGTCGATGACGCGTTGCAGGCCTCGGGTGGAGGTCGTCTGCTCGGAGAGGAAGAACTCGTCGTCCGCGCCGGCCAGGTAGGCGGGGAAGGAGTCGAGGGAAGGGCCGAAGAGGCGCAGGTAGTCGGCCAGGCGCCGGAACAGCTTCGGCAGGATGACCAGGTGGTCGGTGATGGAGCTGAGGTCCTCGATCTTGGCGCCGCTGTTGGTGGCGTCGTTGGCCCAGACGCTGCCGGGTGCCTTGGCGGCCTGTGCCTGGCGGGCGGTGGCGGCCATGTCGAGGCGCAGTTCCCTGGGCAGGTTCGAGTAGAAGGTCGGGTAGACCAGGCCGCGGGAGAGCAGTTCGTGGTTGGCGGTCTGGTGGAGAAGCGGTGCGTCGACCTTGATCATCGTTCCGCTCTTGGCGTCCGGGATGGGCGTGCCCTTGCCGACCAGGGCGATGCAGCGGCCGAAGGTGTCGGCGCCGCTGGCGAGGACGAAGCCGGGGACGGTTTCCGGGGTGGCGGAGATGACCTTCTCGTCCGCCCCCTGCGTGACATCGGTGAAGCCCAGCCAGGTGAGCAGGGCGTCCCGGGCGGCGTGGGCGCCCAGTTCCAGCGGCTGGTGCACGAAGTCGGGGCCGACTCCCTGGTAGTGGGTCTCCAACGCGTCGATCCCGTCGAGCCGGAGGCTGGCGCCGCCGTGGATGTCGCGCTTGACCTTGTGCTCGCCGGGGAGTTCGGGCCAGAAGCCGGGGTCGTCGGGCAGGAAGTGGACGGTGTCGCCGTCCGGTTCGAAGTTCTTGACCTCGTAGCGGCCCTTGATGAGCATCATGGTCATGAGCGCCTCCGGTGACTGGACTGTGACTCATTGTCATCTCCTCCGTGGACAAACCGCGGAACCGTGCCGTCGGCGCGTTGACTGGGTGGACCTCTTCCCGCAGGGAGTCGGCACCTGCCGCAGGCGGTCGCCGGCACCGGCCACGTGCTGACCCCGGCCCGCGGGCGTGGGTGCACGGCGTTCGGGGAACACACGGGATCACTCGAGAAGGTGCGTCCTCCCTGTCATGGCCGGGGCCGATCGGTGAGGACCGGGCATTGCTCCCTCGAGCCGCTGGTAGAGGACGTGCCGGGACTGTCGAGTGCGGGTCACCAGCCCGGCCCGGTGGAGGATCTGCAGGTGGTAGGAGACGGTGGCCGGGCTCAGATGGAGGCGCTGGGCGAGCTCTGTCGTGGAACGCGGTTGACTCAGCTCCGCCAGGAGCTTCAGCCGCATCGCACCGATCAGCGGACGATCCTGCGCCGACGGGAGACAGTCGACCTGCGCGGCGGGATAGACGATCAGCGCAGTGCGGGGGGCCGGCACACCGGGCGGCTCCCCGGCACAGAACAGGGCCCGGTCGACGAAGGCGCTCGGCGTCATGATCACCGCTTCCGCGTCCAGCGTCAGATGATGGATGCCACCCGGGCGGAGGTGAACGACCAGCTCGCCGTCGCGCCACTCCAGGTTCGGAGCCAGACGGTTGAGGGCCTCGGCGAGCCCGCAGCGGGCGATCTCCAGGGCCCGCGCGGTGACGTCAGCCTCCAGACGGGCCCGGATGGCCGGCCACGAGGGTGCCAGTGCCGCGTGCCAGAACCGCGCCATCTCGTCGGCGAGACGGCGCGCGAAGTGGTCCTCTCCGCGGTCGAGGGCCTGGAGGAGCTGCCGCGGGGCCGGGTGTCTCGAGGCGGGATCCCAGGAGTGGCCGCTGATCGCAGCCGTCAGCTCGTAGCGGATCCGCTCCTGCGGAGTCGTCGCGATCTGCTGCAGCGCCGTGTCGATGTCGGTCAGGAAGGCCGGGGGCTCCGGCCGGAGGAAGTCCGGGGTGTAACCGAGGGGACCGCCTGCGCCGACCACGGCCAGCAACCCGAGCCGGTGCCGGGACAGCGCGCCCGTGGCCCGGGTCCGCCACGCCGGGGTCAGTGTGCTCCGACTGAAGCCGATGATGCTGAGCAGGTCCTTGGCGGAGCCCACCGGCGAGACCGCGAACCTGACGCCTCCCAACCCCCGGGCCCCCAGGCGGATCCGGATCACAAGCGCTCCCCCTTCGCCAGCCCATTCGAAGACAATCGAATCATTCGACCGGTCAATTGGCGTGGTGTTTCCTGGATTCACCGCACAGACCAGCCTTGAAAGGAATCCAGGACCCGTGATCATTCACAAGAAGCTGGCCGCAGTCGCGACCGCGGCAGCAGCCCTCGCCATCGGTGCCACGGGCTCGGCAGCCGCCCAGACCACCGAACACACCGCTCACCATGTGAACTGGGGCCAGGGCCGGGCGCCCGGCGCCCAGACGGCCGCCGTCAGCGCCGCCCCCACCAGCGCCGGAGCCGCCCTCGCCACCGACGTCTCCTGCGGCGATTACCAGGGCGGCGGCAGTGGCTCGCCGTGGTACGGCTGGCAACTCAAGCCCTGCATCTACAAGGAGCCCGACGGTGGCTACCTCAGCACCGTCTCCGCGGTCGGCGGCAGCACCGACGTGCGCCTCTACACCGGCGTCTACGACTCCTGCAACGGCGTCACCTATGGAATCAACGGCGATTCGTCGCAGAACCATGCTTACCCGACGTACGGCTGGACGGCCGGCTCCGAGGTCTACATCAACTGCCCCACCGGCCTGTGGGGCATTGCGCGGCTGACCGACTCCGGGAACGGCTCCCCGTGGACTTGGTCGACACGCATCAACTAGGGTCCCGCGCCAGGAATTCGTCCAAGACATGAGGCGAGTCGTTCGGGGATCTCGTCGGCGGTCTTGCTGAGGCCAGGGCTGCTTCTTGGGGGGTGAACCCCGTCAGAGTGCGGGAGACGGCCGAGGAGTTCGACCAGGCGGCAGCGGCCGACCCGCAACTTCTCGAGACCTCGGATGGTCAGCACATGCGCCGCATGATCGCGGCAGGATGGCCGAGCCCACGCCCGGAACAGAGGTGCTCTGCGTGCGTCAACGCCCGCATGATCATCGCCTACCAGGCCGTGGGCTGGCCCATTCCCCATGGCACGTTGTCGCAACAGCCCACCGTGCGAACCACTCGCGATGCCCTGGAGCGCCGCCTTCATCGGGCAGAGGCCCACGCGGAGCGGCTACGAGCACAACTGACTCGGATCGACGAACGAGACAAGAACCCGCAGGGCAGAAGGCGGGATCGCTGAAGGTGGGGTGGCCTGGACGGTTCGGCGGATCAGGTGTCGTGGTTGCGGAGGAGGGGCTCATCCTTGGCCGCCGGCTCGCCCACCACCGGCAGGACGGTCACGTTCGTCAGGACCGGTGAACCTCGCCACCCCCATCAAGGTCACGTACGGCCGGTGAGTTCCGCCCGCAGGGCCGGTGAGTTTCGCCTCGCTGAAACTCACCATCGCAGGTCAGGGCATGTGCGATCCCCGTCGCACCCTGCGGACCCTCGCCCGTCCGGCGGCCCTGCGGAACGGCCGCCGGTCGCAGCGCTGCATGCTGTTCCCCTGGTCCCGGTAGCTTGTCCCCGCGACCGGCCGCCGGATTTCGACCCGCTGGCAGCTGCCCGAGGCGAAACCCGTCCGGGGCGCTGACGGCGGCTACGATCCCGCCTATGGACAGCGCCCCGCCGAACGCCGCCACCGACCAGCCGGCCGACGGTGCAGGCCAGGCCCGGGTATGCGCGCGGCCCGACTGCTCGAACCCGGCACTCAAGGGCCCCACCGGACGGCTGAGCACCTACTGCTCCCGCTCGTGCCGCGGCAAGGTCGACCGCGCCAAGGCCAAAGCCCGCGAAGCAGCGGCGGCCGAGGCTGCTGCACCCGCCGCCGCTGCACGGGGCCTTGCTGCACCCGAGCCGGCTGCTGCACCCACTGCTGCTGCGCCGGACCTTGCTGCATCGGCTGCTGCTGCACTCGCGGCCGCCGTCCCGGCCGACAACGACCTCGACCGTTGGGGCGAGGACGGCCGCTACCTGCTCAGCCTGGCCGACGCGCTGCGCCGCAAGCTCACCCGGTTCCTGGAGGAGACGGAGAACGGCGACCCGGTCGCAGCCTTCAAGGAGCTGACGCTCACGCTGCCCGGCTACAGTTCCCGCGTCTTCGCCACTGCGCAGGACATCCGGGACAAGGCACGCTGGCCCGATCTCACCGAGAACGAGCGGATCAACCGGCGCGTGGCCGAGCGGACCGACCTGTGGGGCGACGACGCCGGCCGGGCCGACGACGACCAGGGCCAGAACCAGGGCCAGGACCAGGACCAGGACCAGGACGACGATGGTTCCGCCTCGCGGGGCGAAACCGCGGCCGCAGACGAGGAGCAGGAGCAGCTTGTCCCGGCAGAGCCGGCCGCCGCCGAACCGGCCCCGCCAGTCGTGCTCCCCCGCCGGCAGGACGACGACCCGCTGCGCCCGCCGCCGGAGCCGTACCTGCGCGGCCTGGACCGCTACGACCTGATCCGCAATGCCAGCACGTTCCTCGGCTCCGGATGGGACCTGGTCGGCTGGAGCTGGGCCCCCGACCTCTTCTTCGTCCGCAAGGACGGCCGCGCGCTCGGCTGGATCGAGTACGGCGCGGCCCGCGTGAACGGCTGGGCCGTGCTGGTCGGCGGCACCTTCCTGGTCGACTCCAACGCTCCCGACTACCCGCTCGCCTGCGACACCGCCGACGACGCGGCCCTCCTCGTCTGCCAGGCCCTGGAGCAGGGCCTGATCGACGCGGCCGGCCTCGTCCGCCGGCCGTGACTGGTCGCTCCGGAAGCTGCCCCTGAGGTTCGTCGAGATACCCCCCGGAACCTTGATGACCGCGTCGACCAGGACGGCGCCGAGCCCGCCGCGCCGTCCAGGAGCCGATCGCCGTGGAATTGGCCGCGCTGAACACCCCCTGCTGTGCCGCGCGCTGTTCCCGCACGGCCGGGTGGTGCTGGTCTACGATCCGCGGCGGCGGTCGCGGGCGGCCTGCTCCGTCTCAGCACCCGTCAGGTGTCGCGGCCGCCTCGAAGTGAAGCCCGGTTAGGGCTTTGGGCCGTCGAATGCCTCGCCGGCCACTGTGGCAGACGGTGCGGGCGGCGGTGGCCACGACCGGTCGGTGTCCCCCTTCCCGTGCCAGGGCTTCGGCGTGGTCGGCGGGCGTCCGTTTCGTGATCGCTTGAGCTGAGGGGAGCGCAAACGGGCGGTTCCTGCCCCGTGTCCGGCGCGCCTCGGTGGCCTCGCGTCTCCCGGCACCGTCGGTCGGGTGGAGCAGGCCGACGCCGCTGGGGGATGATCCCCTGCGTGACTGAAGAGGAAGGCACAGGCGCGGACGACGCTCGTGGATGGGATGAGCGACTGGGTTGGGCGTTCGGACTGATATCGGACAATCCGGCTGCAAGAGCCGCGGCGCTGGAGCGTCTGGCTGAGGCCCAGGGGAAGGTCGCGGACGCGCTCGGCCGGTTCAACGAGGTGTGGCTGCTGACGAGGCCTCTGGGGGTGGACGGGCAGTACGGGGCGCCGGCCCTTCGGCGGGCGTGCCAGAAGTATCAGCAAGCCCAGCGGGGTTCGCTGCCGGATGGAGTGTGGGGGAGGCCTCTGAGCGGAGACGTCGCGAAGTGGCCGGGGCTGCCCTATGCGCTGCTCTTCCTGGAGTGGGAGGCGAGGTACCCGCAGGAGTGGACCCGGCATGCGAAGTCGTGGGGTACGAAGCAGAGCCTGATCCGGGACCTGGCCCGCGCCCAGCAGGACGAGGCGGTCAAGGAGAAGCTCACCGACCTGGTCGAGATCGTCGTCCGCCGTGCGTATCGCTGCAAAGACCGCGAATACGTGCGGGTGGCCCGGGCCGTGGACAGCGCCGACCTGCGCGGCAGGCTTGGTCGTGCCGTCGATTCGGACAGCCCGTGGGCCCGGTGCCAGGCCGGGTACGTGCTCCGGCTCCTTGAGCACCCCGATCTGCCGAATACCCGTCACGTCTGGCGGGACTGGGTGGCGGGCAGGGCTGCGACGTTGATTTGACCGGGGGCGGTAGCGGGACGGTTCCCGTGATCATGGAGTGCTCTACGCCCCGTGACCTGTCTGGACGTCGTGCCCGTCGCCGACGAACTCCTCGCCAGTGGTGCTCTCGACGGGGCCCGTACGATTCCGGCCCGCAAGGTCCACCTCAAGGAGTTCCTCCGCAAGCGCTCCGGAGGCCAGTTTCCGGCTCGATACCGCCGCGGTCGCCGCACCGGAACGGTGAACCGGCCCGGGGCCTGTCCGAGCGTTCCTGCACCCGGCGGCCGGCTCCTGGTCGATGATGTGATCTGTCCTGCGAGCGGGTGAGCGGGTCGCAGGGGGGAAGGGGACCGCGTGTGGAGATGATCGGCAGCACCGGGTCACAGGGCATGCCGTGGCCGGAGTTGCTGCCCGACCGCAGTCCGGTCCTGGTCCTGCCTGCGCACCCGGCCCGGCCGCTGGTCCTCGAAGACGGCTGGACGGACCGCGACACCGCCCGCTGCCACCCGGCAGGCCCGCAGCCCGGGTGGTCCGCCGTCATGGCCGACGCCCGACTGATCATCCACCGCCCGGACGGAGCGACCTGGTTCGACGGCGAGATCGCCGCCACCCGCGAGTGGCGCCGCCGGATCCGCGAGCAGCGCACCCTGCTGCTGATCACCGGCGCCTTCACCGGCGTCTTCGACTTCCCGGACGCCGCCGCGACCGGCCGGCTCCTCCTGCTCACCACCCCGATCCGGCTGGCTGCCGGCTCCTGACACCGGCCCCGCTGCCCAGGCACCGGCGGGTGGAGGAACGGCTGTCGGCCGGGCGGCTCCGTCTGCGGGGCCACCACTGGAAGGACACTGAGGAGTACGCCCGGCTGCGCCGTCTCGGCGTGCTCGACGACTATGCGGGCCGCCAGATCGAGCGGGCCCACGGCCGGGCGATCGCCATGCTGGACGACCGCGCCGAGGCCGTTCGCCGCCGGCTGGCCGACCTGGGCACCGGACCCGGCTTGGACGCTGCCGACGCTGCCGCCCGGCGCCGACGGAACGGCCACGGCGGCGACCGCGTACTGGCCATGACGAGCGGCGGCACGGTGAGCGAGCCGGTCCGGGTGCGGGTGTGCGCGGTCCTGGTCCACGGCGGCCGCGTCTGCCTGATCCGCCGCCAGCGGGAAGCCGGCCTCCAGCACTCACGCCGACGCCGACCACGAGTCCACCTTCGCCTTCGCGGCCGACCGCCCCGCCGAGTGGCAGCGCGTCCACGACCACACCGCCGCCACTCGCGTCGAGCGCTACGACCCCGACCACGACACCGCCCTTCAGCACGCGCTGCGCCGTGAGCGCCACCGCCAGGACGTCGCCGCCTGCGCCCGCGAAACCGCCCACCAGGCTCGACAGACCACAGACGCTGCCCGCCGCAGCCTCGCTGGCGCCGGGGCCCAGCCCCTCTACACCGCCCTCGACCGCGCCGGCCTCCACCCGCTCACCGACGACGACCACCAGGCCGTCTGCGACCTCCCCCGCCGGCCAGGTCGGTTCCCAGGGGGAAGTACTGTCGCAGCAGACCGTTGAGCCGCGCTGCCAGGGGTTGGCCGGGTCGCAGAAGTAGACCGAGGCGCCGGTGGCAACGGTGAACAGGGCGTGGGCGGCCGTCCAGGCACCCTCATCCCGGGTGAGCGAGCGCACCACGCGGCCGGGCAGGGTCCTGCACGGTCTCCACGAGGGCATCGCGCACATGCTCGGCGGTGGGGCCGATCCGCACCGCTCCACCGCGCTTGGGTGCCGGGCTTCCCGTTCGACCTCGGCCGGCTCGGTGGCTGCCTCGGGGCCGTTCGCAGTAAGGACAGCTGCGTGACCTGCTCGTCCGTCGGACGCTGGTGGTATGACTCGACGCCTTGCCGCCGGAACGGCCTCAGTTGCCCTGCTCCTCAGCTTCTCCAGTGCCGCCACGGCGCACGCCGCAGCCCAGGCCATGACGACACCCGTCCAGTCCACGCCCAGGACGGTGGGCGTGGACTGCTTCTTCGTCGAAAGGGGCAGCACCCCGAAGCACTTCTCCGTTGCGGTCGCTGATGATTTGGCCATTACTCAGGTCGACCTGATGGAGCACACCAGCGGGTCCTGGACCCCGATGCATGAGTCGGATCAGTCCGTGGGCTTGAGCTGGACTCTGGACTCCAACCATCCCCTCGTCCCGCCCTTCAGCCTGCGCACATCGGGCCTGGTCACCACCACTTACAGGGACGTCATCCCCGGGAACTGGGCACCTGGCGGGCTCTACTGCGGTACCGGAAGGTGACGTCGAATTCGCACGTACCCAGACCCCCCGCCCCACACCGCCGCACCGCACGCCGAGCCACCCGCACCCACCGCCGCTGCGCCCGGGCGACCAGGTGGCCAAGCTGGACGGCCTGGACGAGCTGTGGCGCCTGGAGCCGGACTGGAACAGGTCGTACCGGCGCCTGCTCGCCTCCCTCGCCGCCGGCGGCACCCTGGACGGCCCGGCCGACCGCACCGGCCTCGGTGACGACCCCACCTCTTCCGGCGCTTTCGGCGCATTGCCGCAGCTCATCGGCCCTTTTCGGGCGGCCGGAAATCCCGACAACCCCTTCTGTCCGTCTCTCTGCCCTGGTTGCTGGTGGGTGGTGCGTGGGTGGGTGACGGTGCGGACGGCAGGGGTTCCCACCCTGCGGGGCTGTTGTGATGGTGAGCGCCCGGCGGAGACCGGACGCCGCTGCGGCCTGCGGCCCCGGGCCCGGCCGGTCCGGGGCCGCAGTGCTCATGGACGGCCCCTGGCGGGGCACCACGGCGCTCTGACGTCCCGTCCGGCCCGGTCGGCGTAGGCTCACGCGGCCCGGGAACGGCCCGTCCCGGGCCTCCCGGCGCAACTTCGGATGTAGCTCCCGATGTGACTCCTGCTGCACCTCCTGATGTGACTCCTGATGCCAGCACCCCCGCTACCACCATCGAAAGCGAGTACTACGACGCCGATGGACGGAGGCACTGGCCCGCCGCCCCGGGGCCGGCCTTTTCTTCCTGGGCCTCGCCCGCAGCCTCACCGCCCTGGGGCGGTCCGAAGAGGCACTACGGATCCTCACCGAGGTCCAGGCGCACGACCCGGGGGCCGACGAAGGCCCGAGCACCGCTCTGTCCGCCACCGTCACCGCCCAGGTCCTGCTCGGCCTCGACCGGCCGAACGAGGCCGAGTCCCAGGCCCGCCACGCGGTCGAACTCGCCCGGCGCTATTACCACCCCCACAACCACCGGGCCCTGGAAGGCGGCGGATGCCCGGCGTTGAGCTGCGCGTGCGAGCCACGGAGGCGAATAGGGGCTCCACCACGTAGCTGCGCACGTCGTCGCGGACCTGATCGGTATCCCACTTGGCCCTGTCCGGAGTCGTGTCGCCGGCCCACTCGGCGATGGTCCAGCAGTTCTTGCGCGGCAGGTCGGACAGCAGTCCAAGCGCCAATTTCCTCATCCGGGGCCGTGGCTCGACCCGGGCAAACCGACCCGTGGCCCGGTCCATGAGGTTGTCGAACGCCTCCTGCCAGCGGTCGAGGTTCTCGTTGGGCGCGGCGGTCACCAGTTGGCCGTCAGAGACAGGAGGTTCTTTCACAGGCCCAGCTGGTCCCGCATCGCGTCGGCGTCGCGCAGGGCCCAGTGCTCGACGATTCGGCCGTTGCGGACGCGGACCATGTCCATGCTGAGGACTTCGTAGCGTCGGCCGGAGTCCGTGTGGACGCCCCGGCTGGTGTATCGGTTGACGGACGTGTCGCCGGAGACGACGTTCTGCTCGATCGTCACCGAGACGTCGTGGAACGCGCTGCCCGCGCTCATCCGCTCCCACTTCTGTCGCCAGGCTGTGCGTCCCCGGTGATCGCCTTGGGTGCCTCCCCGGTGGTCGACGACCTCAGGGTCGATCAGTTCCAGGGCGTCTTCGAGCCTGCCTTCCAGGATTTGCGCGTAGCTCTCGACGATGCGCCGGTGAATCTCTCCCGGTCCTGCGTGCGTGGTGTCTCTTGCTCCCTGCGGCATGCGGCATTTCCTCCGGTGGGGACACGTGAGGCAGCAACTGGGGAGTTCCCCGCTTGCTGTGTTCGGCTACCGTAATTGGGGAAGTCCCCGATTAACAAGGAGGGTCATGCCATCGCAGAGCGCCGGACCTGGGCCGCGTTCGGAACCCCAGCGTCGTCGTCGCGCGGACGCTCAGCGCAACTACGACCTGCTCGTGGCCGCGGCCAGGGACGTCTTCCACGACCACGGCGTCGACGCCCCGCTTGACGACATCGCCCGCCGGGCCGGCGTCGGCAACGCCACGATGTACCGGCACTTCCCGACGCGTCGCGAACTGATCATCGCCGTCTACTCCGAGGAAGTGGCCGAGCTCTGCGCCCGGAGCCAGTCCCTACTGGCCGAGGACCTTCCCGGCGACGCCCTCTTCGACTGGCTTCAGGATTTCATCGCACACGTGGCAGCCAAGCGGGAACTGGCGCTGTCGATCCCTGATGACCGCACCGGTCAGCGATCGGCGTTGTTCGACGGCTGGCACCACGCGATGCACACGGCCGCGTCCGCACTGCTGACCCGGGCGCAAAGCGCCGGTACTGTCCGCGCCGACCTCAACGCATCGGAACTACTTGCCCTGGCCAACGGGATCGCCCTGACCACCACCGACGCCACTCAAGCAGAGCGACTCGTCGTCCTGGTCAGACAGGGCACGGACACTCCCTCGACACCGGACGACAGCATCCGCTGAAAGTGGCAAGCACGACGCCGACTTCCGCTGCATGCTCGAAACACGCTCTCTGGACCGCTCCTGCAAGCCGCTCAGGCATGAAGATCACGATCTACGACCGGAGTGTCAGGTGCCGTGTCGCCATGCGGGCCGCCATGGGTGAGCGGCTGCTCGGTGTGCCCTGTCCGGGAGACGCTGCGGGCCTCGCCGGATGTCTTCGCCTATGCGTGTCCGGCGCGCTCCGCTGGACGTTCCGGATGGGCCTGCCGGCGCAGCCGGCGGGTTGCCGTGGGTTCCGGGTGGGTTTCCGGGGTCAGGAGCGGCGTGGCAGGTGATGGAGGCGGACGTCATCGAGACGTCCGTCGGTCAGCTGTGCAGTGAGGTAGGTCGCGAACGGCTGGCGGCGGCGGTCGGTCGGCGATCCGGGGTTGAGCAGCCGTAGCCCGGTGGGTGCGCAGCTGTCCCAGGGGATGTGGCTGTGCCCGAAGATGAGGACGTCGGCGTCGGGGAACCGCGCGGCGCACCGTTCCTCACGGCCTCGGGCGGGGCCGGTCTCGTGCACCACGGCGAACCGCAGGGACTGGAGCTCCACCCGCGCCACCAGGGGTAGGCGTGCCCGCAGCTGCGGCCCGTCGTTGTTGCCGTGCACGGCGACCAGGCGCCTGGACCTGGCCAGGAGCAGGTCGAGGGTGTCGGTGTCGACCCAGTCGCCGGCGTGGAAGACGACGTCGGCCTCGTCCACGCTGTCGAGCAGCGACGCCGGCAGCCGACGGGCACGGGTCGGGATGTGGGTGTCCGACGTCAGCAGAAGGCGCATGGCGGCTCCCCGGCGGGCAGATTGCGTGATCCTCTCCGCAGGATAGCCAGGCTGCGCATTCCTCTCCGGTGCGGTCCAGGCCCTCGAACCCGTGTTGCGTTGGCGTGCCCTACCGGCCGGCCGGGGCGGAACCTTCGGCACCGTCCTGCCCGATCCCGAGGAATACACAGACGCGAGGAGGCCGTCCGGCGGCTTCAGGACGCCCTCGCGCGGATCACCGCCGAGGCAACTGGAGCCTGACCAGAGCCCACGGCGGCCCGCCCCTGGGCGTTCACCCCGACGGCTATCGGCGCCGGGCGGGTAGTTGCCCGGACAGGGTGCTCGCTCACCTGAGGGCTGGGCGGTGGGACCGCGAGGCGCATCGAAGGTAGCGGCATCCGCACGGGCCAGTCCCCGTTTCCCCAGGTGAGACCGGCCGGGCAAGCCGTCTGACCACTCCCTCCCCGAGAACCCCGGATGACTCGGGGCGGCTGCTTGTACGGCTGCGTGCCTGGCTGCTCTTTGGGCTGCTCGTATGCGTGCGTGTTCGGCGTTCGTCCCTGGTCCCGCCGTTTCGGTGGTTCACCCTGGTCAGGGGCCGGATGGCGGCGTTCTCACCGCCTCGAGGATTCCGCCTCCTTTGAGGGGCAGTCGCGGAGAATCTTCTACGTCTTCACACGGGCGAAGACGTGCTCAGCGCGGGCTCGGACCTGCTTGTGGGACTTGTTGTGTTCCTCTTTCCAGCCCGGGAGTTCGCTCTGGCCGCGCTCTCGGCCGTGCGGGATGACGAGCCCGGCGCCTGGACAGCCGCCGTCGGCAATCGTGAGGGTCTTGCCGACGGCGGCCTCGGCTCCGGATTCCTCCCACGCCTTGCAGCCGTTGCGGTTCCGGACGAGAGGCCGGCCAACCACGACGACCAGGCGGGTGTCGGCGTCGATGACGACCTGGTGGTCAATGGAGCACCTGTAGTTCGTCGACCGCTCGGCGGAGGTATCCAGACACCTCACGCTGCGAAGGCGTCAATTCGGGGCTGCGGATGCGCGCCCGGTGTTCGAGTCACTGAGACATAGCCGGTTGGACATCATCGGCCTCCGGGAGGAGTTGGACCACGCTGATCCAGGGGGAGTCGTCGGTCCTGTGGAACGCACGAACTCTCCAACGTCCTGCGGGCAGGAAAACCGGCGCTTGGTCCGGCTGGCCCCTGCCGTCCGGGTAGGGCAGATCGAGATTCTTGCCGGCCTCGACCGAATCCATGAGGACCGCTGGACCGTCGGTCTCCCAGAGGCCGCATTCCTCCCACGGAGTCGCCGGGTCGTTCAGCGTGGCTTCGGTGGCGGCGAGCAGCTCGGCGTCGGAGTCGGCAGCGAGCCAGCGCATGAAGGCCCTGTACTCGGGCAGGTAGCAGGTGGTGGCGCCCTCGTCGCCCAGTACCAGCGCGGAAGCGTTGCTGTGGCCGTGTAGGCCGATCACCTCGGCGAGGTCCTCGACCTCGCAGGCCCGGTCGTAGTCGTCCGGCTGGTCGCTGTCACCCATGATCATGCCGTCCTCGGTGCAGCCGCTCCAGTACTGCAGCGCGGACACCGGAACGACGATCAGCGGACCGCCCATGGACTTGACCCAAGTCAGACCGAGGGACATCCGGACATCAGGTCGATCAGAACTCATGTGCTCAGTGTGCCGCTGACCAGTGACAGGCAAGAGGCCCAGGGTGGAGCCATGCCTCCGGTATCTACGCCACCGCTTGGACGGCCCCTTGCAGAGTTGGGAACGCTACCTGCTCATCGAAGGGTCGGCGGTTCTTGAGGCAGTGGTCGAGCTGGCCGAGCATGCGGTTGAAGAGGTTGCGCTGGGCGGCGGCGTGCCAGTCTCCGGTGTCGCGGCGGCGCCGGTAGTGCGCCTTGGCCCCCGGTGAGGCGGTGAGGGCGGCGAAGGCCCAGAGGTAGCCAGCGTGGTTGAGCCGGTCATTCTTCACCCAGCGTCTGGTGATGCTGGACTTCTTGCCGGAGGCCCGGGTGACGGGGGAGGCGCCCGCGTAGTCCTTCAGGCCGCGGGCGTCGGCGAATCGCGTGTGGTCGTCGCCGATCTCGGCGAGGACCCGGGCGGCGAGCTGGATGCCGAGGCCGAGGAAGCTGAGGATGATCTTGGCGTTCGGGTGCTTGGGGAACGTCTGCTCGACGGCCTGGGCGAGGTCGTCGGCGGCGGTGCAGGCGGCCGTGAGCTGTCCGAGGAAGGCGAGCGTCTGCTTGCCGAGCGCGTCCTCGACCAGCTCGGGCTGGCGGGCCCAGTCAACGCGAAAGGCCTCGTGCAGCCGCTCGACGTCCACCTCGACGCCGCGTTTGCGGCCCGCGCGCTTGAGGGCCGCCGTGATCTGGGTTCGGGTCAGGCTCATCGCCTTGGCCGGTGTGGGCGCAAGCTTCGGCAGCTCTCGGGCCTCGGGTCGGCAGAGGCCGTTGTCCCACTTCGCGAAGGCCTTTAGAGCGGCTGGGTAGTACTCGCGCAGCAGCGGGCGGAGCTGGTTGGCGATCTGCTGCCGGTTCCAGACCGCGTCCTGCTGAGCGCGGGCCAGTACGGCGATGGCGCGGGCCAGGTCGCTGTCGTTCGGCAGTGGCCGGTGGGCGTGCATATCCGTGCGCAGGATGTTCGCCAGGACCAAGGCGTCGCGGGGGTAGGACTTCTCGCGCGTCGGGTGCGGAGGTTGGCCGCATCCCGGCCAGCGGCCTCCTCGGCCAGCAGGGTCCGCACGATCTCGGCGGGATCCCAGCGGTGGGTCTTCGCGGTCGGGACGATCTCGGCCATCGCCCGGCGGATGTGCGGCAGTTTCAGACGGCGGGTCAGCGCGATCGCCTCGTCGAACGCGGCGCCGGAGGTCGCGGCGACGGCCGAGGCCGGTGCGGCCAGCCGGGGTCGGGCCGGTGCGGGGGCCGGCGCAGTCGTGGTCATGGGTCGTGTCCTTCGTGTCGGAGCGGTTGGATAGGTTGCGGTCATGGAGGAGACGGGCGATGAGGGCGTGCAGGCCACTTTCGAGCGGCTGGCCCGGCGGGTCCGTGACGAGCTCGCTGCAGCCGGGCTGCCGGTGGTCGCGAATGATCTGGCACCCGAGCTGGCTGTCGGCGCGGAGGTCCAGATCGACTGGCTGAACCGCGTCTTTCCCGACGCGGAACCCGAGGTGGTCGTGACCTGGAGAGTCGGCCCCCAGCTGCGGCGCAACGTGATGGAAGACGCCAGACAGCGGCGAGGAGTCACCGCGGCGATCCGGCAGTCCGGCGAGGTCCAGGCCGCGATGGCCGGCGCGGTGATCGCGATCCTGTCGGCGGCCGGGTTCACCGCCCGAGACCACGAGAACGACATGAGCCAGTTCGATGTTCAGGTTCTGGCAGGCCCGGAGCCCGGTCGCAGGCCCGCCTGGGCCTTCCCGGACGAGAACCTGACCCCGCCCGCGGGCCCGCGACCGGCTGACGAGCAGGCTTAAAGGTCCTAACAGAGACGTTGGACGTGGCGGTGAGTGATCAAGCAGGTGGCGAGGCCGAGGAAGGCTTCGTGGATGTCGTCGCGTCGTTCCCAGCGGATGCGAAGGCG
>NZ_JOHO01000022.1 GCF_000719705.1 Streptomyces sp. NRRL S-350
CTGTTCGGCGGTCAGCCGCTGCCGGGTGCGTTCGAGGGCCGCCGGGCGGCTCGCGACGGGGGTGTCGGTGGTGCCCCACGGGAAGTGCGAGTCGGCGCAGACGGTTGCGGCGTGCAGGCCCTGGCTGAGCAGGTTGGCGGGGGCGGCGTCGCCCTGGTGGACGGTGTCGATGAAGGCCTGGAGCTTCGCGGGCTGCCCGGCGGCGGCCTCGTGCAGCGCCTCCGGGACGCCGCCGTAGTCCGGGTCCGTGAACTCGTAGCTGGTGAGGGCGTCCAGGATCTGCGGTCCGTTGCCGTACTGCCGGACGGTGGCGGCGAGGTCGGCGGCCGGGTCGGTGGTGCAGCCGGTGGCCTGGCAGGCGGCGCGCAGGACGGTGCCGTACGAGACGCCGTCCACGGTCAGCCGCTGGTCGCCGAGGGCGCGGCGCAGCAGGTCGATGTCGGCGACGGTGTCCGCGGTGCCGTAGTGGCGGGCGTTGGGGCCGAGGGCGGCGGCGCAGTCGGCGATGGACTGCCTGCGCGGCACGGCGAGGTCGGAGGAGCCCATGTCCTCCTGGAGGCCCGGGCATTGGAGCGCGCGCGTCCGGGCACGGCGCCTGCCCGGTGATCCCGCCGCCGGGCCGGGCCAGGTCGGCCGCGGCATCGGCGGCGGGGCTTCCCGAGGCGGCGGCGGGGGTGGCCAGGGCGGTGCCGGCGACCACCGCGACGGCGCCCAGCAGGGCGGCGATGCGGCCGCGCGTGCTCGTCATGTTCGTCCTTCCGCTCGCGCCGCGTCCGTGCTGACGCGGTCACGGAAGTAGCCTGCGCCCCGGGGCACTTCGATGGCGAGCATTCGGGTGAGGATTCGATCAGGATCGAATCCTCACCGTCCGGAATCGGGCCGCGGGGGGCGGCGCGCAGAAGGCGGGCGGTCCCGGGCCGGTCCGACCGGACTTCCGGGCCGACCAGCCTGACGCCCCTTCAACCGCTACGACGGTCGCCGACGCCGGTCCCCTGCGCCCCCACTCCGGTCCCCTTCACCTCCCCGGCGGCCCCTTCGCCCCCCGCGCCGGTCCCTTCGCCCCTCACGCCGACGTCGCGCTGCTCAGTCCAGCACGCGCGGGAGGACCACCCGCACCCATTCCTCCGGCTGCGACAGGTGCGGAGCGTGTCCGGCCCCCGTGTACAGATGCCGTTCGGCCTTCGACAGGCTGAGGTCGATGAGGTCCAGCACTTCCCCGAACATCGGCGCGCTGTCGTCGCTCTGCGTCAGCAGGGCCGGTTCGGTGAACCGGGCCAGCGCGGCGAGGTCGAGGTCGAGCGCGTCCGGGTCGCGCAGTTCGTCGAGGTAGGTGGGCGCGTTGCGGATGTACGTGTGCCGGATCGGCGCGGGAAGTTGCTCCCACGCTCCGGGCCCGAAGGCGAGGCTGTTCACGTACAGTTCGGCGGCCGCGGCCGATTCGGCCTGTTCCAGCAGTTCGCGGACGGCGGCGATCCGGTCGGCGAAGGCGGTGCCGATCGGGCGCAGGTCCGGGTCGGCGAGCAGGATGCCGGAGCCGGGCGGCTCGTGCACGGCGATCCCCCGGAGCAGGTCGGGGCGGGCAGAGGCGAGCCGGAGCGTGACGAGGCCGCCGTAGGAGTCCCCGTAGACGAAGGCCGGCGCGAGGCCGAGCCCGTGGATCAGCCCGGCCAGGTCGGCCGCGTCCTCGTACACCGAACCCTGGGTGAGCAGGTCCTCGCTGCGGCTGTGCCCGCGTCGGTCGTAGGCGACCACGGTCGCGGACTCCGCCAGGCCCGGCACCACCCGGGCCCAGGAGTCCCCGTCGCTCCACGAGCCGTGCACGAGGACGACGCCGGGGCCCTCACCGTGGACCTCGTAGTGCAGCGCCACCCCGTTCACCCTGATCTCGGCCATCACGAGTCTCCCGATCTCGGCGGTGCTCCCCCACCAGCCTGACACACCCGTCTGGAAGGCTCAGGTCCGCCCGGCCGGAGCCGCCGTCACGGTCCGTGACGAGGGCAGGCGGCCCGGCCCCGGCAACCCGCGCACGACCCTCACCCGCCGTCCTCCGCCCCCACCCGCCCGGCCTTCGCCGCCCGCCCCTCGCCCCTCGCCCGGCGGAGGCTCAGTCCATCCCGCGCACCGGCGGCTCGTCCCGCGTCCCGTCCTCCGCCACCACCGTGAAGCGCTCCCGCCCCGAAACCGACAGGTCCACCGGGTACAGCGACGCCGTGCCGTTCACGTCCAGCTCCGCGGTCCGCCGCCCGGTCGCCGCGTCCACCCGGGCGATCCGGCCGCGGGTCATCGCCCACACCGAGGTCCCGTCCACCGCCACCCCGGTGACCTGGTCGTCCAGGGCCGCCGTCCACCGCTGCCCGCCGTCCGTGAGCGAGTACGCGACCAGCCGGCCCGTCGCACTGCGGCTCGGGTGCGTGCCGCCGCTGATGGTGACGTCCCCGGGCTTCTCGCCCGGCACGATGAACAGGTCGCCGACGACCACCCCGCCGAACAACGGCCGGGCGTCGAACTCGTCGAAGGCGTGCAGGCCGCCCAGCATCACGTCCAGGTCGTACTCGTCCCCGGCGACCGGGATCGAGGCCCGCTGCCGCCCGGCCCGGTCGTAGCTGAGCACCGCGTGGGTGCCGCGCTCGCCCTGGGCGTCGACCCACACCGCGAGCGGGTCGACCGACACCACCGCGAGGTTCTTCAGCCCGCCGGCCGCCGGCAGGGCGATCCGTGTCCGCTCCTGCCCGTCGGCGGCCGCCAGCGACCGCAGCACGGGCGCCGCCTCGCCGCACTGCGCGACCGTGACCACGTCCTGCACCCCGGCCGCGACCTGCAGCGGGGAGCAGCCGGCATCGGCCGTGCCGCGCCAGACGTCGCTGCCGTCGGTCAGGCGTACCGCCCGCCAGCCGCCCTTCTCCTGCAGGACGGCGTGCTGTCCGGCGACGGCGACCACGTCCGGCGCGGCCGCGTCGCCGTCGCGGGCCGGCGCGTCGACGGCGGCGGTCCAGCCCTCCTTGCCGTCGGCGAGGCTCAGCGAGGTCACCGCGGAGCACGGCCGGTCATGTGGAGAGTGCCCGATCAGCCCGACCCCGACCCAGACCCCGGCCCCGGCCCCGGCGGACCCGTCCGCTCCGCCGGCCTGCCCGGTCCCCCGGCTCATCGCGCACACCGAGTCCTCTCCGGGGGGCGTCCACCGCCACACGACCGCGCCGGTGGCACTGCGGTACGCCACCACGACGTCGGGCCGGACCCGCACCACCAGGTCCCCGGCCGTCCAGCTGCCGACCGCGCGGGTCGTGGACGGCCGGTCCAGCGGTGCCTTCCAGGAGTCGTTGAGGCCGTCCCCGGCGAAGGAGACGAAGACCGCCAGTCCCAGCAGCGCCCCGACGACGGCCGACGGCAGACCGTGCCTGGGGTGGATCAGCGCCCAGACGAAGCCCGCGCCGCACGGCATCAGGCCGAGGATGCTGATCGCGCCCATGTACGCCAGGCTGTCGCCGCCGAAGCCGTTCGCCGGCCCGAAGAGCACCGCCAGCCCCATGCTGACGAACATGGCCCCCAGCACTCCACCGGAGACCACCAGCCAGGTCCCCTTGTTCCAGCCGTTCCAGCTGTTCCAGTTGGCCCGGCTGTTCCAGGCGAATCTGGCACCCCACCCCGCCCGGACGACCCTGTCCTCGGGCCCAACGGCCATGCCGGTCTCTCCCCTGCGACGCGCCGCCCACCGCGACGAGGCAACGATCTTCGGATCGTTGCAGAGGCCGCCATGATCCGAAACAAAGAGCAGGGAAAACCCCGGCCATCACCTGCACATGAGAGGCCATGAGAGGCCCGGAGTTCGCCGACGGATCGCCCTGACCTGCCTCGGTGGTGTACCGGACTCTGCCGAGGCCAGAGCGATAAGGGGACAATATTGGCCCCTCCTCTCCGCCCCCGGCCGCCTCCCACCGCTGCCGGTCCGGACGCATGGGCCGCGACCGCTCCCCGGCGCCGGTCGTGCCTGAGCGGGGCGTTACCGACGCCCTCGGCCCGTCAATCGGCCTCCGGCCTCTCGGCGACGGCACGCAGGGCGAAACGGCAGCCGCCTGATCGCAGCGGTGAGGACGGGATAAGGAGGCCAAGGCGAGGCGCGGGGCCCACCGAATCCGCCTCCAGCTTCCAACCACCTCCCACGACATGCGAGTTGGCCGCGCAACGGGCCCGACCGCGCACCGCCCGGCCACCACGCGCTCGCCCGACCGGGTGAGCCTCCCCGCCCGGCAGTACGTACACGCCGGGTCGGCTCGTTCTGCCGTACATGACTCCCCCGCTCTCCACCCCTCCGCCACCCTCCGCACACAAGGACGCACACCGCGACGCACACCAGGACCCACGGCAGGCGGCACACCGGACAGCGCTCCAGGCCGCGCCGAGGCTCCCGTGGCCGTGATCGGCCGGACGACGGCCGCCGTGATCTCCGTCACGATCCTGCTCGTCCCGGCAGCCGTCACGCCCGGCCACGACCGGCCCCGCGAGGCCGGTGCGGGCTGGTGGGAGGTCTCCGCGAACGCCGCCAACGTGCGGATCGACCCCTTCGGCGGCGGCAGCGTCATCGGCCTCGCCCGCTCCGGCGACACCGTGGAGGTCATGGACACCTGGACGTCACCGCTCGGCGCCCGCTGGGCCGAGGTCATGGTCGTGCGCACGCGGGTGACCGGCTGGGTGCTCTGGTCCCTGCTCGCGCACCACGGCCCGCCGACGGAACCGTAGAATCCGCCTGTACACATCAGGAAGGATTTCGCGTGTTCCGAGCGCAGCGTCCGCGCACCGCCGAGCTGACCCCTCGCCAGGGGGACGAGCCGGTCGAAGGCGTCGCCCTGCTACTTCCGGGCGGATTCCTCCGCAGCCGCAGCGGACCGCTGAAGGTCGCCGAACTGGGCCTGCGGGACCTCGCCGCGGAACTCACCGACCGCGGTCGGCCCCACGGGGTCGCCGTGCACCTGCTGCGCTACCGCTACAGCGGCTGGAACGGGGCCGACGCCGACACCGCCGTCGACACCCGCTGGGCCCTCGACGAACTCGCCCGCCGGTACCCGGGCGCGCCGGTGGTCCTGATCGGCAACTCGCTCGGCGGCCGCGCCGCCTTCTGGTGCGCCGGTCATCCGTCCGTCGCCGGTGTCGCCGGAATCGCCCCCTGGCTGCCCAGCGGCGACCCGGTCGACCAACTGGCCGGACGACGCGTGCTGATCGTCCACGGGACCGGCGACCACAGCGCCGCCAACGCCACCCAGTCCCTGGAGTACGCGCTGCGCGCCCGCCAGGTCACCCCCGACCTGGCCCGCTACGAGGCCCCGGGCGCCAACCACTACCTCCTCCGCGAAGCCCGCGACATCAGCACCCTCACCACCGACTTCACCCTCGCCACCCTGAACGCGGCACCCGCCCCCCTCGCGACCGGCTCGGTCTGCACCCGCCTCCCCACCCGGAGCTAGCGGAGCTGCCCGCGCTGCTCGCACTGCGCTCCTCGCACTGCCCGCACCGCCCGCACTGCCCGCACTGCCCCCACTCACTGACCCGCATCCGGGCGATGCGGTCGCGGCGTCGATCGGCGGCCGGTGCGGTGGGATCGACGACGGTCGGGCGGCCGCCCTCCCGTGGCGGCCGCGGTGGCAGCAGCGGCAGCAGTGGCAGCGGCGCCGAACTCCCCGGGCCTTCCCTGCCGATCGGCAGGGAAGGCCGCCGAACTCCCGCCGCTTTCCGCCGCATTGCCGCCGAAATCCTGCCGATCGGCACATGTGCATACGGGTCGGATCGATCAGCCTTGGAGCAACCGGCACGGCAGCCACCCGGGCTGTCGAGAAGGGAGCCCCATCATGACCCGCACCACCCACACCACGCCGACCGGGCGCCACCCCCAAGCCCTCCGCGGCCACCTCGGCCTCCCGCCCAACGGCACGCCGACTGCCCACCGATCCCATCCGCCCCCGGCGTGCGGCCCGGCCCGGCCGGCCCCCCGCGTGCCGGGCCCCGACCACCCGCCGACCACTCCGTCCCCAACCCCCGGACGTCAGCCCCAGCAGACCCTCACATCCCTGGCCCCTCACATCCCCGGCCCCTCACCCCTCCTCCCCTTCACGCTCCCCACCCTTACCCTCCGCACCCCTCGCGCTCCGTGCCTCCAGCCGTCCCCGCCCCTGGGAGGCCCGGCGGATTCACCTTCGCCTGTTCGGCGAGGAGGTCGGCGAAGGCCACCGTGAGGGAGTCGGGGCGGGTCCGGGTGTAGGCGGTGAGGGTGCGGCGAATCGGAGGGTCGGGGCGGAGCACGGCACCGTCGAAGTGCGGCGGGATGATGTTGGCCGGCACCAGGGCGGGGCCCAGTCCGGCTGCGGCCAGCAGCGGTGCGGCGGAGGTCTGTTCGGCGCGGATCGCGGCCCGGGGGTGGAAGCCGGCTCGGGCGGCGACGCGGTCGAGGAGGTCCGCGAGGCCGTTGTCGGGGGCGTAGTGGACCCAGGCCCGGTCGGCGAGTCGGGCGAGTGCGACCGCGCCGGTCGGGCTGTCCGCGAGCGGGTCGTCCCCGGGCAGGACGACCGCGAACTCCTCGACGCCGAGTTCGCGGATCGGCCCTTCCCAGTCGTTCGGGGCTGGGCCGATGGCGACGTC
Source organism: Streptomyces sp. NRRL S-350 (assembly GCF_000719705.1). Classification (GTDB taxonomy): domain Bacteria; phylum Actinomycetota; class Actinomycetes; order Streptomycetales; family Streptomycetaceae; genus Kitasatospora. The sequence continues at coordinate 6,625 of NZ_JOHO01000022.1, forward strand.
GGCGCGGCCGGCGGCCATGGCGGCCTGGAGCCGGTCGGCGTGCGGATATTCGCGCAGCCGGATCCGCACGCCGGGGTGGCGACGCCGCCAGGCCCGCAGTACTGGCGGCAGGATGCCGAGGCTGACGGAGTAGACGGCCGCGACCTCCAGCTCTCCCTCCTCCAGGCCGGCTGTGCGTCGGGCGACGGTGTGCAGGCGTTCCGCTTCGGCGAGCGCTGCGCGGGCGTGCGGCAGAACCGCCCGGCCCATCGGGGTGAGCCGCACCGCGCGCGGCAGGCGTTCGAGCAGCGGGCCGCCGACCGCCTTCTCCAGGGCGCGGACCTGGTGGGAGAGCGCGGGCTGGGTGACGTGCAGTTGCTCGGCCGCACGGGTGAAGGAGCCGGTGTCGACCACCGTGACCAGGTATTCCAGCTGCCGAAGGGTTGCCATGAGCAGATTTTATCGTCGGGGTAGAAAAGAAGCCTTGGACTCATCACCGCAGCTCAAGGGAGGGTCATGGGGTGGCCGCCGCGACCAGCAGCAGGCGGCCGATCCACCTGCAGAGGAGTACTCCCATGTCCGATTTGTCGCGCAGCGCCGCCCTCGGGGGCCGCCGGATCGTCGTGGTGGGCGCGGGCTCGCGCACCGGCCGGGCCTTCGCGAAGGCCGCTTCGGCCGCCGGCGCCGAGCTCGTGCTGGCCGGCCCGGATCCGCGCAAGCTGGAGTGGACGGCGGGCGAGCTGGCGGGCCCGTCCGAGGTCGCGGCGATCGACCTCGCGGACGAGCGGTCGATCGCCGGTTTCGCCGCCCGCACCGGCGGGTTCGACCACTTGGTCTCCACGGCCGCGATGCCGGCCAACGGTCCGCTGAAGGACCTCGAAGCGGCCGATGTGCAGCGCGCGTTCTCCGCCAAGGTGATCGGACCGCTGTTGCTGGCCAAGCACCTGGCCGGCCAGGTGTCCGGGAGCGGTTCGTTCACCTTCTTCTCCGGTGTGGCGGCCTGGCGCCCGGCCCCCGGTCGCACGGTGATGGCGACGACCAACGGCGCGCTGGCCTTCCTGGTCCAGGCCCTGGCGGTGGAGATCGCACCGGTCCGGGTCAACGCGGTCTCCCCGGGCATCGTTGACACCGGCTCCTGGGACGGCCTCGGCGTCGACAAGGAGGCCTTCCTGCGCGGGGTCGCCGAGCGCAACCCCGCCCGCCGGGTGGGCAGCCCCGACGACCTGTTGAAGGCCGTGTTCTACGCGATCGACAACCCGTACGTCACCGGCACCGTGCTGCACGTCGACGGGGGTGGCCGCCTTGTCTGAGTCCCGCCCCACCGCGTCGTCCACCGCCCGCGCGCGCGTCCTGCTCCGTACGGCCGCCGTCGCCGCGGCCACGGCCGCCCTGCTGGGCGGCACCGCCTCAGCCGCTCCCGTCCGCCCGGCCGCCCCCACCGCCGCCCAGGACGCGGGCCGTCACCAGGCCCCGCGGTCCTGGCCGGAGCGCCTGGTCGACCGTTCGCCCGACCTGGTCCAGCCGAAGGCACTCACCGTGGACCGCTCGATCGGTGCCCGCCGCGCAGCCCAGGAGGTCCACCTGGCCCAGCAGTTGTACACGTTCTGGAACACCGGCCGGCAGAAGTACCTGGACGCGGCGATCAGTCCGCAGTTCCGGGACAACACGCTGCCGCCCGGTCGCCCGCAGGGCCCGACCGGCCCGGCGCTCGCCTCCCGGACCTTCCGGGGCGCCGTGCCGGATCTGACCTGCGAGCTGTCCGACGTACTGGTCACCGGTGACAAGATCACCGCCCGGCTGGTCTTCCGCGGCCACTTCACCGGTACCTTCCAGGGCGTCCAAGGCACCGGCCGGCAGGTGGAGTTCAACGCCATCGACATCCAGCACGTCGGCACCGACCGGATCGTCGAGGACTGGCACATCGAGGACAACACGGCCCTGCTGGCCCAGCTGGGCGTCAACGGCTGACGCCGCACCCCGCCGGCAGAGACGCCAGGCCGACCGGCACGCTCCGAAATCGCGTTGGCGGTCGGCCGCCCGTCCTGCCTATCGTCGGGGGATGACCAACCGAACCTTCCGCATCACGGTGCGCGGCGTCTTCGACGGCCTCACCGAGAACCAGCGCGCCGAGCTCGTCAGCGCCGCGCCCCGGCACGACGTGCTGCGCGCCGCCTTCACCCGCGAGGGCCACCTCAGCTACGACCTCCCCACGCGGGCCGCGTTCACGTTTCGCTTCCTCGACGAGGGCGAAGCCGAGGAGGACATCCTGGAGGCCACCGAACGGGCCGAGCAGGCGGCACGGAGCTGGCTGACGGAGCGCGGCTACGGCTTCAAGAACCTCCGCTCCCAGGCCGAGGACCTCTCCCAGGCACCGCTCGGCAAGCGACAGCGCCGCGCCGCCACCGCCCGCTGACCCGCCCACCCCCTCCCCCTACGCCTCCTCCTTGACCGCTTTCCCGGCGCGATATGCTTGAGCGGTCAAGGAGGTGGCAATGACAGAGCAGGCCAGGACGAGCCCGGGCCCCGACCCGCTGGACACCGCCCTACGGCTGGTCCGCGCCCAGACCGCCGTGGTCAAACGGTTCGACGCGAGCCTCGGCGGTCTCCACGGCGTGAGCCTGTCCGACTTCACCATGCTGCTCCACCTGGCCCAGGCCCCGGGCGGCAGGATGCGTCGGGTCGACCTCGCCGAGGCCCTCGGTCTCACGGCCTCCGGCGTGACCCGGGGCCTCGCACCGCTGGAGCGGATCGGCCTGGTCACCCGCGAGGCCGCCGCCCGCGACGCCCGGGTCGCGTACGCCGCCCTGACCCCGACCGGCCGCGAACGCCTCGCCGAGATGCTGCACACCGCCCGCCAGGTCGCCGCCGAGCACTTCGCGGCCGACCAGTGGAACGCTGACGACCTCACCCGTCTCTCCGCCCTGCTCACGCGCCTCGGCGGCACCGCCCCCGGCCAGCGGCTCGACTGAACACCGCCGGCCGGGACAGCCCCGAGCCCCTGGAGGCACCTCGATGACCGCCCCCGACCGCACCGACTCCACCACCGACTCCACCGCCGGACCCGCCACCGGACCGGCCACCCCGGTCCCCGACCTCACCGTCGACGGCACCGGCCTGCTCTGCGTCCAGCTCCTGCTCCGCCTGCGCGCCCGGATCGCACACCTCCCGGCCGGCGCGGTGGTCCACATCCACACCACCGACCCCGCCGCCCCGCTCGACCTGCCCGCCTGGTGCCACCTGACCGGCCACACCTACCTCGGCCAGGTACCGCCCGAGGGCGCCGACCACGAGGTCCACGCCCTGCGTCTCACCTCCGCCCCCGTCCGCACCCGCCCCGACCGCCCCTGGCACCCGGCCCACACCGCCGACTGACCGCGCCCCCGCGCAACCCACAGCCGACAGCCGACACTCACCGCTCCCCCCTGACCGTTCTCGCCTACCGCCCCTCCAGAAGGCCTGGCAACGGGCCCGAGAACGGCTCACTCCCGACTTCCCTCCGCCGCCCGGTGTGCCACGATGAGGAGACGAACGGCCGACAACCACAGGGAGGTTGACCAGCATGGACCCGACCCTCCACTGCCGTTGGCACAACGAGGACGGCCAGTGGGCACTGACCGTCAGTCACAACGGCGACGACTGGGAGCTGTTCGCCGCCACGCCCCACGGCTCCGAGCGCCTCCCGTTCGCGAACCCGGACGAGGTCCGCCAGCTCGCCCAGGCCCTCCTGGACCTGCCCGCGGAACCCGAGCCGTACGAGTTCGAATGGCAGCTCTCCCGCACCGAGCTCGCGAGGACGGGGCGCGAGCTGACCCGCTTCGCCACCTTCGCCGTCGGGCTCGACCCTACCGACGGCCACCGGCCGTACCTCGCCTACCAGTCCTACTTCCACTGGGACCAGACGACCGCGCTCGGCCTGGAGGTGATCTGCGAGGACCCACCGGTCGACCACCTCCGCGCCCAGGCCCACGCCTTCCTCACCAGCCTCCCCTGTCCGCCCCCGGCGCAGCCGTAGACGCCACCCGCGGCGGCCGGCTCGCCGCCCCAACCACCGCCCGCCCGAGCCCCCGCGCCAACTGCGCGAACTGCGCGAACTGCGCCAACTCCACCCGGGCTTCGACCTGTTCGCCCGACGGGGCCTCCGGCAGCTCCGGCGTCAACGAGCGTGCCACACCGGCGAACCGGCCCCCGACCGCCGACCCCGCTGCCGGTCCCGGCCCCGCCCCGCCCCGCCCCGCCGGGCCGCCTCACCGATGCTGTACGTCTCGTCACCGTTCACGGCCACCGCCCTGCCGCCTCCCTCCCCCCACGGGAGGTGCAAGCGCCCCTCAGCGGGCACCCTTCAACGAGCGCCCCTCAGTGGGCACCCGTCCCCGGGCGCCCCTCAGCCAACGCCCTCGACGAGCGAGGCCGAAGCCCCGCCTCCCTCACGCCGTCCGCCGCAGCAGTGCCAGGTACATCGCGTCCGTCCCGTGCAGGTGCGGCCACAGCTGCACGTCCGGCCCGTCGCCGAGCGCCGGGACGCCCGGCAGCAGCGGACGCGCGTCGATCCACTCGAGCCGCCCGGCCTCCTCACGCAGCACGTCGTCCACGACCGCCCGGGTTTCCGCCAGGTGCGGCGAGCAGGTCGCGTAGCCGACGACGCCGCCGACCCGGGTGGCCTCGATGGCGGAGCGCAGCAGGTCCCGCTGGAGCGGCCCGAAGGCCGCGACGTCCGCCGGGCGGCGCCGCCAGCGCGCCTCGGGGCGGCGCCGCAGTGCGCCCAGTCCGGAGCACGGCACGTCGACGAGCACCCGGTCGAATCCGCCGGCCCGCCAGGCCGGGCGGGTTCCGTCCGCCGCGATCACCGTGTAGGGGCCGGGGTTGCCCTGCAGCGCCCGTGCCACCAGGCGGGCCCGGTGGGGCTGCTTCTCGCTGGCGACCAGTGCCGCCCCGCGCTCGGCGGCCAGTGCTCCGAGCAGCGCCGCCTTGCCACCCGGTCCGGCGCACCCGTCGAGCCAGATCCGGTCCGGTCCTTCCAGCGGGGCGTTCGCCAGGGCGAGCGCGACCAGCTGGCTGCCTTCGTCCTGGACGCCGGCCCGGTTGTCCTGCACCGCCGCGACGGCGCCCGGGTCGCCGCCTTCGGCGAGCCGCAGGGCGAACGGGGACCAGCGTCCCGGGCTGCCCTCGGGCAGCGCGTCGGCGAGTTCGCCGACGGTGGCACGGCCGGGCCGGGCGACGAGGGTGACCTCGGGCCGCTCGTTGTCGGCCCGCAGCAGGTCCTCGATCGCGCTGCGTCCGGATGCGTCGGGCTGCCAGCGGCCGAGCGAGTCCCAGAGCGCGGAGACCACCCAGCGCGGGTGCGAGTGGACGACCGCCAGGTGGTCCTCGGCGTCCTGGTCGTACGGCGGGGCGACCTGCTCGATCCAGGCGTCCAGGTCGCGGGCGCTGATCCGGCGCAGCACGGCGTTGACGAACTTCGCCTTGCCGTCGCCGAGCACGACCCGGGCGAGTTCGACGGTCGCCGAGACGGCGGCGTGGCTCGGGATGCGGGTGGTGAGCAACTGGTGGGCACCGAGCGAGAGCACGTCCAGCACCGGCGGGTCGACCTTGCTGAGCGGCCGGTCGATGCAGGCGGCGATGACGGCGTCGTAGGTGCCCTGCAGGCGCAGGGTGCCGTAGACGAGTTCGGTGGCCAGGGCGGCGTCGCGCCGGTCCATGCCCTTCTGCTCGGCTTCGCGGAGCAGTGAGGGCAGGATCAGGTTGGCGTACGCGTCGCGCTCGTCGACGGCGCGCAGGGCGCGGAACGCGACGATCCGGGCCGGGTCCTTCTTCGGGCGGCGGTGCGGGCGGGGGGCGCGGTTGGCGCTGGGGGTGGTCACAGGTGCCTCAAAGTGCTGCGGTTGTTATCGGAAGATCTCGAACGAACAGTAACGCGTGACCCGGCGGTCGGCCTCGGAGCCCGGGTCGGCCTCGCATCCCGGGCCGCCCTCGGAGGGAGCCCGGTTCACCCGGCGCCGCCGGAGCCCCGGTTCGCCCGGCGCCCCCGGGGCCCCCGGTCCCCTAGCCCTCGCCCCCGAACCGCTCCCCCGCCTCCAGCCGGGCCCCGCGGGCCCAGTCCGCCGCCCGCATGGCCTTCTTGCCCTGCGGGCGGACCTCGCCCAGCTCGATGTCGTGGCTGCCGGTGCCGACCCGGACGCTGTTCTTGCCGGCCATCGCCACCTCGCCGGGAGCCAGCTCGGCCGACTCCGGCAGGAGCCTGACCGGCCCGGTGACCTTCAGCCGCTCGCCGCGGAACTCCGTCCACGCCCCCGGTGCCGGCGCGCAGCCGCGCACCACGCGGTCGATCCGCAGCGCGGGGTGGTTCCAGTCGATGCGCGCGTCCTCGACGGTGATCTTCGGCGCAAGGGTGACGCCCTGGGCGGGCTGCGGCACGGCGTGCAGGGAGCCGTCCTCGATGCCGTCCATGGTGGCCGCGAGCAGCCGGGCGCCGGAGAGCGAGAGCCGGGTGAGCAGTTCGCCGCTGGTGTCGGTCGGGCGGATCTCCTCGGTGATCACCCCGTACACCGGGCCGGAGTCCAGGCCCTGTTCGATCAGGAAGGTCGACGCGCCGGTGACCTCGTCGCCGGCGAGCACCGCGTGCTGGACGGGGGCCGCGCCGCGCCAGGCGGGCAGCAGCGAGAAGTGCAGGTTGACCCAGCCGCGCTTGGGGATCTCCAGGGTGCCGGGGCGCAGCAGCGCGCCGTAGGCGACCACGGGGCAGCAGTCGGGGGCGAGTTCGGTGAGCCGGGCGACGAACTCGGGGTCGCTGGGCTTCGCCGGCTTGAGGACCTCGATCCCCGCTTCCTCGGCGCGCTGCGCGACGGGGCTGGCGACCAGCTTGCGGCCGCGGCCGGCCGGGGCGTCGGGGCGGGTGACCACCGCGACGACCTCGTGCCGGTCGGAGGCGAGCAGGGCGTCCAGGGCGGGAACGGCGACCTCGGGGGTGCCGGCGAAGACGAGACGCATCAAGTGCCTTTCTGCGGAACGGAGTCGGGAGAACGCGAGCTCAGCGCGCGGCGCCGAAGGTGCTGTGCGGCGAGACCTTGACGACCGGCGCCGGGCCGCCGTCCCAGTCCGCCTCGCGGATCGCCTTGAGCGCGGCTTTGCGCTGCTCGCGGTCAAGCCGGTCGATGAAGATGATGCCGTCCAGGTGGTCGGTCTCGTGCTGGATGCACCGGGCGAGCAGTCGGGTGCCCTCCAGGGTGACCGGGTCGCCGTGCATGTTGAAGCCCTTGGCCACCACGCCGTACGCGCGTCTGGTGTCGTAGCGCAGACCGGGCAGTGAGAGGCAGCCTTCGGGGCCCTCCTGCTCGTCCTCGCTCAGCGACAGGTCCGGGTTGATCAGGTGCCCGGTGACGCCGTCCACGTGGTACGTGAACACCCGCAGGGAGACGCCGAGTTGGGGCGCGGCCAGGCCGGCGCCGGGGGCGTCCAGCATGGTCTCGGTGAGGTCGCGGACGAGGTTGCGCAGTTCCTTGTCGAACACGGTCACCGGCTGGGCGGTGGCCCTCAGGACGGGGTCTCCGAAGAGACGGATCGGCTGGATCGCCACGGGGTGCGGGCTCCTGTCCGTCGGGGTGTCGGGCGTCCGGGAAGGACTGCGGGCAACGGCTGTTCCGGCCAATTCTATGCAACGCCCCGGCCCCGCCCGCCCGCCCTCGGACCCGCCGGCGGCCTCCTGACATATCCCGACTCTGCCGAGCGGCGTTACCCCGGCCCCCGATTCGGCGTTGGTCAAGAGAGATTGACCGGGGCCGGGCGCACGGGACACCGCGCTCCGGCCGAGCTGAACCGTACGGAAGGTGGCGCGTAAGCCATGGCCGAGCAGATCAACCACGACGCCCGGGCGCGGGCGAGCCTGCACCTGCTGGTGCGGGACATCGAGCGGGTGAGGCGCCAGGTCGACGCGCTGCGGACGCTCACCGCCCAACTGGGAAACGTCTACCGACCGCGCCGCCCCAGCACTTCGGCCGGCTTCGTGGTGTACGGGCGGGCGCCGGCACCGACGGTGCGGCTGGCGCAGGAGCTGCGGGAGAGCGTGGAGACCCTGGTGGCGGCGGCGGTCGAGTTCGACCGCGCGCTGGGGTTCTCCTGGGACTCGGTGGGCTCCGCCCTCGGGGTCACCAAGCAGGCCGTGCACCGCCGCTACGGCATGCGCCGCCCGACCAGCGAGCTCCTCGCCGCCAGCGCCGCCGTCCCGGGCCCGAGCCGCCCGGACCGCTCCGAAGAACTGCCCGCCGTTCCCACCGGCGGTCTGGCCGCGACCGTCCCCGCTGCCCGCCAGGGCGGCCTGGACCGCAGCAGCCTGGACCGCGCCTCCTTCGACCGCGGCCCGATGGACCGCACGCCCATCGACCGCACCCCCATCGAGCGCACCCCCATCGAGCGCGGCCCCGCCGACCGCGCTTCCGCGGACCGCACCCCGATCGACCGCGGCACGCCCGTCGACCGCACCGGCATCCCCCTGCGCGGCTGACGGACCCGACCGCCACCGGGCCGGCCGGGGCGGGGTGGCCCACTCACCCCGCCCCGCGGCCCGCCCCTTCGTCCCACCAGCCCCGCCCCACCGGCCAGGCCCCACAGCGCGCCCAAGCCCTCAGCCGATGTCCGTCGGATCCATCCGTACCCGCACCGGCTCCGCCGTCCGCAGCGCGATCCGCGCGATCTGCGCCGCCTTGAGCGCCGCCGCGAGCGCCGCCCCCTGCCCGGGCGCGACCCGCAGCAGCGCCCGTTCCTGGTCCTCCCCGCGCAGCACCGGCAGCGGCACCGGCCCGAGCACGTCCGCCCCCTCCGGCAGCCGGATCAGGGTCAGCAGGTCGGCGACGGCCGCCGGGCTGCCGCTGACCGACGCCATTCGCGACACCGGCGGGAAGTGCAGTTGCGCCCGCTCGTCCCGTTCGAGCCCGGCGTGCCCGAGCGGGTCCCACCGCACCAGCGCCTGGACGGGCCGGGCCGAGGGCTCGGCGACGACGACCACCGTGCCGCCCTCCGTCGAGGGCCGCACGAGGGCGGCGGCCGCCAGCCAGAGCCGCAGGGTCTCCTCTCCGGCCCTCAGGTCGGGCCGGCTCAGCAGCGCCCATCCGTCCAGCAGCAGCGCGGCCCCGTACCCGCCGCCGCCCTCCACGACCGGTTCCGCGCCCGGGGTGGAGATCACCAGTGAGGGCTCGTCCGGCACGGTGGCCAGTACGGCTTCCCGTCCCGAGGTCCGTACCGGGATCCGCGGGAACGACTTGCCCAGTTCCTCCGCCGTCCGCCGGGCGCCGACCACCTGGGCCCGCAGGCGGAAGGATCCGCACTCGGGGCAGTGCCAGTCGTTCTCGGGTTCGCCGCACCATCCGCACTGCAGCGCCGCGTCCGCCGAGGGTGCCTCCAGCGGCCCTTCGCACCGCCGGCACCGGGCCGGGGTCCGGCAGCGCCCGCAGGCCAGCCGGGGCACGTAGCCGCGCCGGGGCACCTGGATGAGCACCGGGTGTCCGGCCGCCAGGGCTTCCCGGGCGGCCTCCCAGGCCACCGAGGGCAGTCGGGCGGCCTGTGCGGCCGCGTCGCGGTGCTGGTCCTGGTCGGTGACGGTCCGTACCCGGGGCGCGACCTGCCGCACGGTCTCGCGGTCCGCGACCAGCGGGCGCGCCCACCCGGTGCTGACCAGCTGCGCGCCTTCCACCGTGACGGCGTGCCCGCCCAGCAGCACCGCCGCGCCTTCGTCGGCGGCGCGCAGCAGCGCGACCTCCCGGACGTGCGGGTGCGGGGCGCGGGGGTCGCTGTGGCTGCTGTCCCCGTCCGACCAGACGACGACCAGCCCGAGGTCGCGCACCGGCGCGAACATGGTGGCGCGGGTGCCGATGGCGGCGTGCACGGAGCCGCGGCTCACGGTGAGCCAGCGCTTGTAGCGCTCGCGCGGGCCGAGGTCGGCCTCCAGGGCGGCGTGCATCCCGGGGCCGAGCAGTTCGGTCAGCGCCTGGTCGACCCTGGCCACCGACCGCTTGTCCGGCAGCACGACCAGCGCCCCGCGCCCGCCCGACAGGGTCGCCGCCACCGCGCGGGCGATCTCGTACGGCCAGCCGGGCCCGGGCAGTGCCGCCCAGACGGCGCGCGGTGATCCGCCTCCGGCGAGCGCGGCGAGGAAGTCGGGTCCGGCGGGGTAGCGCTGCCAGCCGCCGGGGGCGGGGGCCGCCGGGCGCGGCAGGGGTGGCGGGGAGGGCTCGGCCTCGGCCTTGGCGTGCCGGGGCGGGACGGCGAGTTGCAGCACGTCGGCGAGTGTTCCGGCGTAGCGGTCGGCCACGGTCCGGCACAGCCGCAGCAGCTGCGGGGTGAGGACGGGTTCGGGCGAGAGCACTTGTGCCAGGGGGGCGAGCGGTCCGGGGAAGTCGCTCTTCTCCAGTCGGGCGACGATGAACCCGTCGTGCAGTTCCCCGCCCTCGCGCTGCCCCTTGACCACGCGCGCCCCGAAGCGCACCCGCACCCGGACGCCCGGCTGGGCTTCCTCGGCCATTTCGGCGGGCACGGCGTAGTCGAAGAACTTGTCGATGGTGAGCACGCCCTTGTCCACCACGACCCTGGCCACCGGCAGGTGCTCGGCCCGCTTGGCTCCGCGCCAGGTGCGCGGCTTGGCCCGCTTGACCGTCTCCCGGATGAACGCCAGCTGCTCCGGCTCGCCGGATTCACCGACCGCGCCGGCCCCGCCGGATTCACCGGCCCCGCCGGATTCACCGACCGCGCCGGCCCCGCCGACCCCGTTCTCCCCTGTGTTGCTCATCCCACCAAGTACTACCAGGTCAGACCGACACCGCGCACAGAGCGGCGCCCGCCCCGGGGAGGGACGGGCGCCGCTTCGCGACGTCCGGACGTCAGTCCTGCACGGCCGCCTTCAGCTGCTCCACCCGGTCGGCGCGCTCCCAGGTGAAGTCCGGCAGCTCACGGCCGAAGTGGCCGTACGCGGCGGTCTGGGAGTAGATCGGGCGCAGCAGGTCCAGGTCGCGGATGATCGCGGCGGGACGCAGGTCGAAGACCTCGGAGACGGCCTTCTGGATGGTGAGGACCGGCACGGTCTCGGTGCCGAAGGTCTCCACGAACAGGCCGACCGGCTCGGCCTTGCCGATCGCGTACGCGACCTGCACCTCGGCGCGGCGGGCGAGGCCGGCGGCGACGATGTTCTTCGCCACCCAGCGCATCGCGTACGCGGCCGAGCGGTCCACCTTGGACGGGTCCTTGCCGGAGAAGGCGCCGCCGCCGTGGCGGGCCATGCCGCCGTAGGTGTCGATGATGATCTTGCGGCCGGTGAGGCCGGCGTCGCCCATCGGGCCGCCGATCTCGAAGCGGCCGGTCGGGTTGACCAGCAGGCGGTAGCCGTCGGTGGTCAGCTTGATGCCCTGCTCGGCCAGCGCCTTCAGCTCCGGCTCGACCACGAACTCGCGGACGTCCGGGGTGAGCAGCGACTCCAGGTCGATGTCGCTGGCGTGCTGGGTGGAGACGACCACGGTGTCGAGGCGGACGGCCTTGTCGCCGTCGTACTCGATGGTGACCTGGGTCTTGCCGTCGGGGCGCAGGTAGGGGATGGTCCCGTTCTTGCGCACCTCGGTCAGTCGGCGCGAGAGGCGGTGCGCCAGGGTGATCGGGAGCGGCATGAGCTCGGGGGTCTCGTCGGACGCGTAGCCGAACATCAGGCCCTGGTCGCCGGCACCCTGCTTGTCCAGGTCGTCCTCGTCGCCCTCGACCCGTGCCTCGTACGCGGTGTCGACGCCCTGCGCGATGTCGGGCGACTGGGCACCGATGGACACCGACACGCCGCAGGAGGCGCCGTCGAAGCCCTTCTTGGAGCTGTCGTAGCCGATCTCCAGGATCTTGTCCCGGACGAGCTGGGCGATCGGCGCGTACGCCTTGGTCGTCACCTCGCCGGCCACGTGCACCTGGCCGGTGGTGATGAGCGTCTCCACGGCGACCCGGGAGGTCGGGTCCTCGCGCAGGAGAGCGTCAAGGATGGTGTCGCTGATCTGGTCAGCGATCTTGTCGGGGTGGCCCTCGGTGACGGACTCCGAGGTGAACAGGCGGCGAGACACAGCGCTCCCTGGGGTTGCAGCGGCTGCTGACTGAAGTCCCGGGTGGACCGGGAACTCCGGAAAGACTTGATTCCTGGAGTCTAACCGGCTGCTTCCGTCGAACGTCACCCGCTTCAGGAATTCTCGACCGTTGCGCAAGCGCTTCCGATCAGTTGTCGCCCGTTTCCAGCCGCTTTGCGACCAGGTCCCAGACCACGTCCGCGAGCGCCTCCTTCGGACCCACCGGCACGGCCGTCTCGCTGCCGTCCGAGCCCAGGACGACGGCCTCGTTGACGTCCGTGCCGAACGCCTTGCCGTTGCCCACCTCGTTGACGACGAGCAGGTCGCACCCCTTGCGGACGAGCTTGGCGCGGCCGTTGGCGAGCACGTCGTCGGTCTCCGCCGCGAAACCGACGACCAGTTGGCCCGAACGGGGGCGGTGGGCCGAGAGCTCGGCCAGGATGTCGGGGTTGCGGACCAGCGCGACCGGCGCCGGCTCCGTCCCCTCGACCTTCTTGATCTTGCCGGTCGCGTACTCGGCGGGCCGGAAGTCGGCGACGGCCGCGGCCATCACCACGGCGTCCGCGTCCTCGGCGGCCTTGAGGGCCGCCTCCCGCAGCTCCAGCGCGGTCGAGACGTGCACCACGTCCACCCCCGCCGGGTCCGGCAGCTCGGCGTTGGCCGAGAGCAGGGTCACCCGGGCCCCGCGCGCCGCGGCGGTCACGGCCAGCGCGTAGCCCTGCTTGCCGGAGGAGCGGTTGCCGAGGAAGCGCACCGGGTCCAACGGCTCCCGGGTGCCGCCGGCCGAGACCACCACATGCCGGCCGGCCAGGTCGTGCTGCACCGCACCGCCGCGGCGCAGCACGGCCCGGCAGGCGTCGAAGATCGCGGACGGCTCGGGCAGCCGCCCCTTGCCGGTGTCCTTGCCGGTGAGCCGCCCGACGGCCGGTTCCAGCACGATCACGCCCCGGCGGCGCAGCGTGGCGACGTTGTCCCGGGTCGCCGGGTGCTCCCACATCTCGGTGTGCATGGCGGGCGCCAGGACGACCGGGCACCGGGCGGTGAGCAGGGTGTTGGTCAACAGGTCGTCGGCCAGGCCGTGGGCGGCCTTGGCGATCAGGTCCGCGGTGGCGGGGGCGACCACGACGAGGTCGGCCTGCTGCCCGATCCGCACGTGCGGCACCTCGTGCACGCGCTCCCAGGTCTCGGTGGCGGCCGGCCGGCCGGACAGCGCGGCCCAGGTCGCCTCGCCGACGAAGTGCAGCGCGGCCTCGGTGGGCACCACGGTGACCTGGTGGCCGGACTCGGTGAACCGGCGCAGCAGCTCGCACGCCTTGTAGGCGGCGATCCCGCCGCTCACGCCGAGGGCCACCCGGGGGGCGTCCGCAGTCACGCTCATGAACCGACCTCTCTCCGCACCGGGGACCCGCCCACCCTACGGCCCCTCGGCCGCCACCCGCACGGGGCCCCACCCCGGGCCGGGAACCGCCCGGTGGAACGCCGAAGGGCCCGGCGGAAACGATTCCGCCGGGCCCCTCCGGAAACCACGACCGCCTCAGGCGGCCTCGATCGCCTCGGCGGTCAGCATGCCCGCGTTGATCTCGCGCAGCGCGATCGACAGCGGCTTCTCGTGCACGTGGGTGTCGACCAGCGGGCCGACGTACTCCAGCAGGCCCTCACCGAGCTGCGAGTAGTACGCGTTGATCTGGCGCGCGCGCTTGGCGGCGTAGATCACGAGGCTGTACTTGGAGTCGGTGGCCTCAAGCAGCTCGTCGATCGGCGGGTTGATGATGCCCTCGGGCGCGGTCATGGAAGAGGACACGCGAAAACCTTCCGAAAGGGTGGAAAAGACACAGACAGGTCAGGCTACACCGAGCAAGGCTAGCAGTTCGGCCGCTACCTGCTCGACGGAGGTGTTGACAAGGGTCGTGTCGAACTCGGGCTCGGCGGCGAGCTCGATCCTCGCGGCGTCCAGCCGCTTCTCGATCACGTCCTGCGGCTCGGTGCCCCGGCCGGTCAGCCGGCGGACCAGCTCGTCCCAGCTCGGCGGGGCCAGGAAGACCAGCTGCGCCTCGGGCATCGTGCCGCGCACCTGCCGGGCGCCCTGGAGGTCGATCTCCAGCAGCACGGGCTCGCCGCGCTCCAGCTTCTCCAGCACGGCCGCGCGCGGGGTCCCGTAGCGGTTCCCCGCGAACTCGGCCCATTCCAGCAGCTCACCGTTGGCGACCAGCTTGTCGAACTCGTCGTTGTCGACGAAGTGGTACTGGACCCCGTTCTTCTCGCCCGGCCTCGGGTGGCGGGTCGTCGCCGACACCGAGAGCCAGACCTCGGGGTGCATCTTCCTCATATGAGCGACGACCGTGCTCTTGCCGACCCCCGAGGGGCCGGAGAGCACGGTCAGCCGCGGACGCTCACTCATGCACCGATTATCCCGGATCGCGGGGGATCCTGGGACCACCGGGGCAGGGTCAGGCGGCACCCCCGCCGAACTCCCGCTCCAGGGAAGCGATCTGGTTCGTGCCGAGCCCGCGGACACGCCGGCTCTCGCTGATGCCGAGCCGCTCCATGATCTGCTTGGCGCGCACCTTGCCGACGCCCGGGAGGGACTCCAGCAGGGCCGAGACCTTCATCTTGCCGATCACGTCGTTGTCAGCCTTGCCGGCCTTGATCACCTCGTGCAGCGAGGCGCCGGAGTGCTTGAGCCGGTTCTTGACCTCGGCGCGCTCCCGGCGAGCCTCGGCGGCCTTGGCGAGCGCGGCGGTGCGCTGTTCAGGGGTAAGGGGCGGAAGAGCCACGCCGTTCACCTCAGGGTGTGGATGGAAGGAAATGGACTAGGACTGGTTTGGTGCCCAGGACACCGTCCGCAAGGAGAACCACAAGGCCCTGACCTGCGGGAGCCACGAAAATCGCGGCTCGCCGATGACCTATCGCCGGACACTACCCGCATTGCGGCGCCACGTCAGGAAAAGAACACGAAAAGTCCTGGTCAGCCAAGGCCGACCAGGACTTTCCCGGGCAAAATGACCGCGATTGCGAGACTTTGACAGTCCGGATGTGACGGCGCTCACGTCGGCGCCGTTACGGCGCCGCCGTCCTGCGGACACTCCACAGGGTCACCGGGCGGCTACCAGGTCGGCATCCACCGGGCCCGGGCGGCGCCCCGCGATCCCCGGGGACGACCGGTTCGGCCGTCCCCGGCGGCGTCCTGATCGCCTACTTGACGGCGTCCGCGAACTCTCCGACGAAGCGCTCCGCCGCCTTCCGCAGGTCCGCCACCGACGGGCCGTGCTTGAGCACGTCCCGGCTGACGCTCGGCACCACGTTGATCACCGAGCCGCCGAACACCCGCGGCAGGTCCGCCATGGTCGCGCCCTGGGCGCCGATGCCGGGGGCCAGCAGCGGGCCGTTGATGGCCAGCTCCACGCCCGCGTCGGCCAGCGTCGCACCGACCACCGCGCCGAAGGAGCCCAGCGGCGCGGCACCCTCGTTCTCGGCGGCCAGCTGCCGCAGCACCGAGGACGCGACCGGTTCGCCGTCCGCCCCCACCGCGCGCTGCACCTCGGCGCCCTCCGGGTTGGAAGTGAGCGCCAGCGCGAAGACGCCGCAGCCCTGCTCGCGGGCCAGGTCCAGGGCCGGGCGCAGCGAGCCGAAGCCCAGGTACGGGCTGACGGTCACGGCGTCCGAGAACAGCGGGCTGCCGGGCGACAGGAAGGCTTCGGCGTAGGCGGCCATGGTGGAGCCGATGTCGCCGCGCTTGGCGTCCATCAGGACCAGCGCACCGGCCGCCCGGGCCTCCTCGACGGCCTTCTCCAGCACCGCGACGCCCTTGCTGCCGAAGCGCTCGAAGAACGCGGCCTGCGGCTTGAGCACGGCGACCCGGTCGGCCAGCGCCTCGACCACGGTGCGGGTGAAGGTCTCCAGCCCGGCGAGGTCGTCGCCGAGCCCCCAGGCGGCGAGCAGGGAGGCGTGCGGGTCGATGCCGACGCAGAGCTGGCCGCGGGTGTCGAGGGCCTGGCGCAGTCGGGTGCCGAACGGGGCGAGGGTCATGTCGTCCTTTCCGAAGGTCGTACGGGTCTTTCCGGCGGCCGCGGCCGGGGTGGTCACGAGCTGCGGGCGGCGCTGCCGACGGCCGCGGCGAGGTCGCGGAAGCCCGCGGCCCGGAGCCGGGCGGACAGGCCCCGGTGGATCCGCCGGCACCAGAACGGGCCCTCGTAGATGAAGGCGCTGTAGCCCTGGACGAGGTCGGCGCCGTGGATGATCCGCTGCCAGGCGTCCTCGGCGGTCTCGACGCCGCCGACCGAGACCAGCGTCAGCCGGCCCCCGGTCCGGGCGCGCAGCCGCTGCAGGACCTCCAGGGCACGGGCCTTGAGCGGGGCGCCGGACAGGCCGCCCATGCCGATCTCCTCGATCCGCCGGCCGTCCGTGCGCAGGCCCTCGCGGCCGATCGTGGTGTTGGTGGCGATGATGCCGTCCAGGCCCAGCTCGAGGGCGAGGTCGGCGACCGCGTCGACGTCCTCGTCGGCCAGGTCGGGGGCGATCTTGACCAGCAGCGGCACGTGGTGCGCGGTGGTGCGGTCGGCGGCCTCGCGGACGGCTGCGAGCAGGGGGCGCAGGTGGTCCACGGCCTGCAGGTTGCGCAGCCCGGGGGTGTTCGGCGAGCTGACGTTGACCACCAGGTAGTCGGCGTACTTCGCCAGCCGCTCGGTGGACTTGACGTAGTCGGCGACGGCCTCGGCCTCCTCGACCACCTTGGTCTTGCCGATGTTGACGCCGATCACCGGGGTGGAGCTGGTGTGCGGGCGGGCGGCCAGCCGGGCGGCGACCCGGGCCGAGCCCTGGTTGTTGAAGCCCATCCGGTTGATCAGCGCGCGGTCCTCGACCAGGCGGAACAGCCGGGGCGCCGGGTTGCCGGGCTGGGGCTCGCCGGTGATGGTGCCGATCTCGACGTGGTCGAAGCCGAGCATGGCCAGGCCGTCGATGCCGACGCCGTTCTTGTCGAAGCCGGCCGCGAGGCCGAACGGGCCGGGCAGGTCGAGGCCGAGTGCGGTGGTGCGCAGGGCCCGGTCGCGGGGGGCGAGCACCAGGCGGACCAGGGTGCGCAGGCCGGGTACCGAGGAGGCGAGCCGGATCCAGAAGAAGGCCAGGTGGTGGGCCTTCTCGGGGTCCATCTTCTTGAAGACCAGGTCGAACAGAAGCTTGTACAAGGGGGGTGACTCCCGGAGCGGCGGGCGGATTCGGACACAGGAGTGGGGGGCACCCGACTGGCTTCGGTGCCCCCCACTGCGGTGGTGCTACTTGCGACCGGCGTTGATCAGCTCGGCGTGCTCCTGGAGCGACATCACTCCGACCTCGTCGCGCAGCAGCCGGTCGATGCCCTGGACGGCCGCGCCCATCGCCTGGACGGTGGTCAGGCAGGGCACCGCGCGGGCCACGGCCGCGGTGCGGATCTCGTAGCCGTCGAGGCGCCCGCCGGTGCCGTACGGCGTGTTGATGATGAGGTCGACCTCGCCGTCGTGGATCAGCTGGACGATGGTCTTCTCGCCGTTCGGGCCCTCGCCCTCGCTGTGCTTGCGCACCACGGTGGCGGGGATGCCGCCGCGCTGCAGCACCTCGGCGGTGCCGGCGGTGGCGAGCAGTTCGAATCCGAGGCCGACCAGCGCGCGGGCCGGGAAGACCAGGTTGCGCTTGTCGCGGTTGGCGACCGAGACGAAGACCTTGCCCTTGGTCGGCAGGGCGCCGTAGGCACCGGTCTGCGACTTGGCGTAGGCCGTGCCGAAGACCTTGTCGATGCCCATGACCTCGCCGGTGGAGCGCATCTCCGGGCCGAGCACGGTGTCCACGCCGCGGCCGTGCACGTCGCGGAAGCGGCTCCACGGCATCACGGCCTCCTTGACGGCGATCGGCGCGTCGGCGGGCAGCGTGCCGCCGTCGCCCTCGGCCGGGAGCAGGCCCTCGGCGCGCAGCTCGGCGATGGTGGCGCCGAGGGAGACCCGGGCGGCGGCCTTGGCCAGCGGCACCGCGGTCGCCTTGGAGGTGAACGGGACGGTCCGGGAGGCGCGCGGGTTGGCTTCCAGGACGTAGAGGATGTCGCCGGAGAGGGCGAACTGGATGTTGATCAGGCCGCGGACGCCGACGCCGCGTGCGATGGCCTCGGTGGAGGAGCGCAGGCGCTTGATGTCGTGGCCGCCGAGGGTGATCGGGGGCAGCGCGCAGGCGGAGTCGCCGGAGTGGATGCCGGCTTCCTCGATGTGCTCCATGACGCCGCCGAGGTAGAGCTCGGTGCCGTCGTAGAGCGCGTCGACGTCGATCTCCACCGCGTCGTCCAGGAAGCGGTCGATGAGCACCGGGTGCTCGGAGATCAGGCCGGCGTGGCGCTCCAGGTAGGAGGCGAGCGAGGCCTCGTCGTAGACGATCTCCATGCCGCGGCCGCCGAGCACGTAGGACGGGCGGGCGAGCACGGGGTAGCCGATCTCGTCCGCGATCGCCTTGGCCTCCTCGAAGGAGAAGGCGGTGCCGTGCTTGGGCGCGGGCAGGCCGGCGTCGCGCAGGACGCGGCCGAAGGCGCCGCGCTCCTCGGCGAGGTCGATCGCCTCGGGCTGGGTGCCGACGATCGGCACGCCGTTGTCCTTGAGCGCCTGGGCCAGGCCGAGCGGGGTCTGGCCGCCGAGCTGGACGATCACGCCGGCGAGCGGGCCGGCCTGCTGCTCCGCGTGGACGATCTCCAGCACGTCCTCCAGGGTGAGCGGCTCGAAGTACAGCCGGTCGGAGGTGTCGTAGTCGGTGGAGACGGTCTCCGGGTTGCAGTTGACCATGACGGTCTCGTACCCGGCGTCGGCGAGCGCGAAGGAGGCGTGCACGCAGGAGTAGTCGAACTCGATGCCCTGGCCGATGCGGTTCGGGCCGGAGCCCAGGATGATCACGGCGGGCTTGGAGCGCGGGGCGACCTCGCTCTCCTCGTCGTAGGACGAGTAGAAGTACGGGGTCTTGGCGGCGAACTCGGCGGCGCAGGTGTCGACGGTCTTGAACACCGGGCGGATGCCGAGGGCGTGGCGCACCTCGCGGACGACGTCCGGCTTCAGGCCGCGGATCTCGCCGATCTGCTGGTCGGAGAAGCCGTGCCGCTTGGCGTGGCGCAGCAGTTCGGGGGTGAGCTCGGCAGCCTCGGCGAGTTCGCCGGCGATCTCGTCGAGGAGGAAGAGCTGGTCGACGAACCACGGGTCGATCTTGGTGGACTCGAACACCTCCTCCGGGGTGGCGCCGGCCCGGATCGCGTCCATGACGGTGTTGATCCGGCCGTCGGTCGGCACGGCCGCCTTGGCCAGCAGTTCGGCCTTGGCGCCGACCGGGCTGGTCCAGGAGAACTGGGAGCCCTTCTTCTCCAGCGAGCGCAGCGCCTTCTGCAGCGCCTCGGGGAAGTTGCGGCCGAGGGCCATGGCCTCGCCGACCGACTTCATGGTGGTGGTCAGCGTGGCGTCGGCGCTCGGGAACTTCTCGAACGCGAAGCGCGGCACCTTGACCACGACGTAGTCGAGGGTCGGCTCGAAGGAGGCCGGGGTCTCCTCGGTGATGTCGTTGGGGATCTCGTCCAGGGTGTAGCCGACGGCCAGCTTGGCGGCGATCTTGGCGATCGGGAAGCCGGTGGCCTTGGAGGCGAGCGCCGAGGAGCGGGAGACCCGCGGGTTCATCTCGATGACGATGACCCGGCCGTCGTCGGGGTTGACGGCGAACTGGATGTTGCAGCCGCCGGTGTCGACGCCGACCTCGCGGATGACGGCGATGCCGATGTCGCGCAGGGTCTGGTACTCGCGGTCGGTGAGCGTCATCGCCGGGGCGACGGTGATCGAGTCACCGGTGTGCACGCCCATCGGGTCGAAGTTCTCGATGGAGCAGACGACCACGACGTTGTCCTGCTTGTCGCGCATCAGCTCCAGCTCGTACTCCTTCCAGCCGAGGATGGACTCCTCCAGGAGCACCTCGGTGGTCGGCGAGAGGGTCAGGCCCTGGCCGGCGATGCGGCGCAGGTCCTCCTCGTCGTGGGCGAAGCCGGAGCCGGCGCCGCCCATGGTGAAGGAGGGGCGGACGACGACGGGGTAGCCGCCGAGCGTGTCGACGCCGGCCAGCACCTCGTCCATGGTGTGGCAGATGACGGAGCGGGCGGACTCGCCGTGGCCGATCTTGGCGTTGACGGCCTCGACGACGCCCTTGAAGAGCTCGCGGTCCTCGCCCTTGTTGATCGCCTCGACGTCGGCGCCGATCAGCTCGACGCCGTACTTGTCCAGCGTGCCGGCGGCGTGCAGGGAGATCGCGGTGTTGAGCGCGGTCTGCCCGCCCAGGGTCGGCAGCAGCGCGTCGGGGCGCTCCTTGGCGATGATCTTCTCGACGAACTCGGGGGTGATCGGCTCGACGTAGGTGGCGTCGGCGATCTCCGGGTCGGTCATGATCGTGGCCGGGTTCGAGTTGACCAGGATCACCCGCAGGCCCTCGGCCTTGAGGACCCGGCAGGCCTGCGTACCCGAGTAGTCGAACTCGGCGGCCTGGCCGATCACGATCGGACCGGAGCCGATCACCAGGACGGACTTGATGTCAGTGCGCTTAGGCACGCTGGCCCTCCATGAGCTTCACGCTCTGCTTGTTGTCGCCTCGCATGAGCTCGACGAACCGGTCGAAGAGGTAGGCCGCGTCGTGCGGGCCGGCGGCGGCTTCGGGGTGGTACTGCACGCTGAAGGCGGGGACGTCGAGCGCCTGCAGGCCCTCGACCACGTCGTCGTTCAGGCAGACGTGGGAGACCTCGACCCGCCCGTAGGGGGTGTCGCTCACCTTGTCCAGCGGCGCGTTCACGGCGAAGCCGTGGTTGTGGGCGGTCACCTCGACCTTGCCGGTGGTGCGGTCCTGCACCGGCTGGTTGATGCCGCGGTGGCCGTACTTGAGCTTGTAGGTGCCGAAGCCCAGGGCGCGGCCGAGGATCTGGTTGCCGAAGCAGATCCCGAAGAACGGGGTCTTGCGCTCCAGCACGCCCTGCGCGACGGCGACCTGGTGGTCGGCGGTGGCCGGGTCGCCCGGGCCGTTGGAGAAGAAGACGCCGTCGGGCTCGACCGCGTAGATGTCCTCCAGCGTGGCGTCGGCGGGCAGCACGTGCACCTCGATGCCGCGCTCGGCCATCCGCTGCGGGGTCATCGCCTTGATGCCGAGGTCCAGCGCGGCGACGGTGAACTTCTTCTCGCCGACGGCGGGCACCACGTAGGGCTCGGTGGTGGCGACCTCGGCGCACAGGTCGGCGCCCTTCATCTCGGGCGACTGCTGCACCCGGGCGAGCAGGGCGGCCTGGTCGGCCAGGGCCTCGCCGGAGAAGATGCCGCAGCGCATCGCGCCGCGCTCGCGCAGGTGGCGGGTCAGCGCGCGGGTGTCGATGCCGCTGATGCCGACGACGCCCTGGCGGACGAGCTCCTCGTCGAGCGAGCGGCGCGAGCGCCAGTTGGAGGAGACCCGGGCGGGGTCGCGCACGACGTAGCCGGCGACCCAGATCTGCTTCGACTCGTCGTCCTCGTCGTTCCAGCCGGTGTTGCCGATCTGCGGGGCGGTCATCACGACGACCTGGCGGTGGTACGACGGGTCGGTCAGGGTCTCCTGGTAGCCGGACATGCCGGTGTTGAAGACGGCCTCGCCGAAGGTCTCGCCGGTCGCGCCGTAGGCCTGGCCGCGGAAGGTCCGGCCGTCCTCCAGGACGAGCACGGCAGGGACGCGGTCCCGCCGTTGGCGCTGCGTGGTGGGGGCAGGTGCGGTCATTGAGCGGCCTCTTCCGTCATCTTCGTCTGCGTGCGTGTGGCAAGGTGAGCGATCGCCTCGACCCAGGCGGCGTGCTCGTCGGGGTGGTCGGCCCGGAAGCCGGAGTCCAGCTCGATGGTGTCCGTGGAGGTCCCTCCGGCCGACGGCCGGGGGAGGGTCCAGGTGACGACGAGCAGTCCGGACGGGACGACCTTGCCCGCGATCCCGGAGTCGGTGCGGGCACCGGTCAGGTGCGCCGCCGGGATCCAGAAGTCGACGTCACCGGGGCGCCGGACGAGCAGGCCGTCCTCGCCGAGGGTGAGGTCGGCCCGGCTGCGGGTACCCAGGCCGTGTGCGACGACCCGGTCGAGCCAGTTCCCGGCGGTGGTCGTGCCGTGGTAGCGGCCGCTGGTCTCCAGGATGGCGCGCCCGGCCCCGGCCGGCACCGCGGGCAGCGGCGGGATGCCGGACTGGAGGGTGCGCCGCCAGTTCCAGCCCTGGCGCATCAGCCAGTAGACGAGGGCGATCAGGACCAGCAGGCCGACGGACCAGCCGATGTACCCGGGCCAGTTGGTGACCTTCGCCTGCTCCTTGGCGAGTGCGGCGTAGCCCATCACACCGCGCCGTCCTGCTCGGCCGGCTCGCCGGCCAGCACCGTGGCGCGCCCGCGCAGGAAGGTGGCGTGCACCCGTCCGGGCAGGTCCAGGCCCTTGTAGGGGGTGTTGCGGCTGCGGGTGGCGAAGCTGTCCGGGTTCACGGCACCACGGTACGCGGGATCGAAGAGCACCAGGTTTGCGGGCTCACCCACCGAGATCGGCCGGCCGTGGCCGGTGAGCCGGCCGATCCGGGCCGGGCGGTGGGACATCCGGTCGGCGACGCCCTCCCAGTTCAGCAGGCCGGTGTCGACCATGGTCTGCTGCACCACGGACAGCGCGGTCTCCAGGCCGACCATGCCCATCGCGGCGACGGCCCACTCGCAGTCCTTGTCCTCGGCCGGGTGCGGCGCGTGGTCGGTGGCGACGGCGTCGATGGTGCCGTCGGCCAGCGCCTTGCGCAGCGCCTGGACGTCCTCGGCGGTGCGCAGCGGCGGGTTGACCTTGTACACCGGGTCGTAGGAGCGGACGAGCTCGTCGGTGAGCAGCAGGTGGTGCGGGGTGACCTCGGCGGTGACGTCCCAGCCCTTGGCCTTGGCCCAGCGGACGATCTCCACCGAGCCGGCCGTGGAGAGGTGGCAGACGTGCAGCCGGGAGCCGACGTGCGCGGCGAGCAGCACGTCGCGGGCGATGATCGCCTCCTCGGCGACGGCCGGCCAGCCGCCGAGGCCGAGCTCGCCGGAGACCTGGCCCTCGTTCATCTGGGCGCCCTCGGTCAGCCGCGGCTCCTGGGCGTGCTGGGCGACGACGCCGTCGAAGGCCTTGACGTACTCCAGGGCGCGGCGCATCAGCACCGCGTCGTCGACGCACTTGCCGTCGTCGGAGAAGACCCGGACGTTCGCGGCGGACTCGTGCATCGCGCCGAGTTCGGCGAGCTTCTTGCCCTCCAGGCCGACGGTGACGGCGCCGACCGGCTGCACGTCGCAGTAGCCGGCCTCCTGGCCGAGCCGCCAGACCTGCTCGACCACGCCGGCGGTGTCGGCGACCGGGGTGGTGTTGGCCATCGCGTGGACGGCGGTGAAGCCGCCCATCGCGGCGGCCCGGGTGCCGGTGAGCACGGTCTCGGCGTCCTCGCGGCCGGGCTCGCGCAGGTGGGTGTGCAGGTCGACCAGGCCGGGCAGGACGATCAGCCCGGTGGCGTCGATCTCGATGTCCGCCTCGGCTGCCAGGCCGGTGCCGATCTCCTTGATCACGCCGTCGGCGAGGAGGAGGTCCTGCGGGGCGCCGCCCAGGATCTGAGCGTTGCGGATCAGGTAGCTGGTCACTGAGCGGTCTCCACGGAGTCGGTGCGGGGGGAGTCGGCGGGCCCGTCGGCGAAGACGGCTCCGCCGAGCAGCAGGTAGAGGACGGCCATCCGGACGGAGACGCCGTTGGCGACCTGCTCGACCGCGGTGCAGCGCGGCGAGTCGGCGACCTCGGCGGTGATCTCCATGCCCCGGACCATCGGGCCGGGGTGCATCACGATGGCGTGCTCCGGCAGCTGGGCCATCCGGAGGCCGTTCATGCCGTAGCGGCGGCTGTACTCGCGCTCGGTGGGGAAGAACGCGGCGTTCATCCGCTCGCGCTGCACCCGCAGCATCATCAGCGCGTCCGTCTTGGGCAGCACGCTGTCCAGGTCGTAGCTGATCTCGCAGGGCCAGTTCTCGATCCCGATCGGCAGCAGCGTCGGCGGGGCGACGAAGGTGACCTGTGCGCCGAGGGTGGTCAGCAGGTGCACGTTGGAGCGGGCGACCCGGCTGTGCAGGACGTCGCCGACGATCGTCACCCGGCGGCCCGCCAGCCCCTGCCGGAGGGCGCCGGCCGGCCCTCCCGGGTTGAGGTGGCGACGCATGGTGAAGGCGTCGAGCAGTGCCTGGGTGGGGTGCTCGTGGGTGCCGTCACCGGCGTTGATCACGCTGCCGTGGAGCCAGTCGGACTGGGCCAGCCGGGCCGGCGCGCCCGAGGCGTGGTGGCGGATGACCACGGCGTCGGCGCCCATGGCCTGCAGGGTCAGCGCGGTGTCCTTGAGGCTCTCGCCCTTGGAGACCGAGGAGCCCTTGGCGGAGAAGTTGATGACGTCGGCCGAGAGGCGCTTCTCGGCGACCTCGAAGGAGGTCTTGGTCCGGGTGGAGTCCTCGAAGAAGAGGTTGACGACGGTGCGGCCGCGCAGCGTGGGCAGCTTCTTGACGGCCCGGCCGGAGAGCTGGGCCAGCTCCTCGGCGGTGTCCAGGATCAGCAGCGCGTCGTCGCGGCTGAGGTCGGCGGCGGAGACGAGGTGGCGCTTCACGCGGGCTACTCCGGGAGGTGCGGTTCGGTGGGCTCGGCGGCGGTGGCCTGCGTGCCCTGTTCGTTGCGCGCGGGGCGCGACGCGGCCGCGGAGTCGCGGTCGCCGACCAGCACGGCGTCCACGCCGTCGCTGTCGGACAGGCGCACCTGCACGGCCTCGCGCAGCGAGGTGGGGAGGTTCTTGCCCACGTAGTCGGCGCGGATCGGCAGCTCGCGGTGGCCGCGGTCGACGAGGACGGCGAGCTGGACGGCGCGGGGGCGGCCGATGTCGTTGAGCGCGTCGAGGGCGGCGCGGATGGTGCGGCCGGAGAAGAGCACGTCGTCGACGAGCACGACGAGCTTGCCGTCGATGCCGTCGGACGGGATCTCGGTGTGTTCGAGGGCGCGGGCGGGCTTCAGCCGCAGGTCGTCCCGGTACATGGTGATGTCCAGGGTGCCCAGCGGGATCTCGCGTCCGGTGATCTGGGCCAGCCTGGCGTGCAGGCGGCGGGCGAGGTGGACGCCCCTGGTGTGGATGCCGAGCAGCACGACGTCCTCCGCGCCCTTGGCGCGCTCGACGATCTCGTGCGCTATCCGGGTGATGACCCGGGCGATGTCCGTGCCGTCCAGCACCTGGTGCGGCGGGCGCGGCGTCTGTTCCTGGTGTGCGGTCATGCCGAAGCGGACCTCCTTCCCCGCCTCACTGGACGGGCCTTAAAGGATGTCTGGGATGGCCCTCGCCGAGTCGGCGTGGGCTTCGGGTCATCCTAGCAGGGCCCGGGGCGGCAAACAGAAGTCCACCATTCCGCTTCCCGGGGTTAACACCCCGGACGCGCCGACGATGCGGGCCATTCGCACGGCTGCCCCATTCGGCTTGACGCAACTACCTTACTCTACGTAACCTCACAGTGAGTTACGAGACGCACGTCGAACCCACCGGTAACGGCGTCGGCAACGCCCGTGACCCACCACTGAACGCGAAGCAATCTCGTCCGGGGAGATCAATGTCCAGCGACTACGCGAAGCAACTCGGAGGCAAGCTCCGAGCGATCCGCACCCAGCAGGGTCTCTCCCTGCACGGTGTCGAGGAGAAGTCCCAGGGGCGCTGGAAGGCAGTCGTCGTCGGCTCGTACGAGCGCGGCGACCGTGCGGTCACCGTGCAGCGCCTGGCCGAGCTGGCGGAGTTCTACGGCGTTCCGGTGCAGGAGCTGCTGCCCGGCGGCACCCCCGGTGGCGCGGCCGAGCCGCCGCCGCGCCTGGTCCTCGACCTGGAGAGACTGACCCAGGTCCCGTCCGAGAAGGCCGGCCCGCTGCAGCGCTACGCGGCGACCATCCAGAGCCAGCGCGGCGACTACAACGGCAAGGTGCTGTCGATCCGGCAGGACGACCTGCGCACCCTGGCCGTCATCTACGACCAGTCCCCGTCGATCCTCACCGAGCAGCTGATCTCCTGGGGCGTGCTGAACCCCGACGCGCGCCGTGCGGTGCGCGAGGAGGACGCGGGCTGAGGTTCGCCGCACCGGCTACCGCCGGCGGACCCTTACGGTTCCCAGCACGGGCTTCGCCTGTGCTGACAAGCAGAAACGTCACGGCGCGGCACCCCGGTCCGGGGGCCGCGCCGCGGTGTGTCCGGGGCGGCCTCCGGGGCGTCAGCAGACCGTGCCCAGGCTGTAGCCGGGCTGGGCCGCCACCCCGTCCAACCGGACCGGCCGGGCGGCCGGCGCCCAGTCCTGGCCGCCGCTCGACCACGCCCAGGCGGCCGGCAGGTACTCCCCGCAGGAGGCGGCCGAGCCCTGCGAGCCGTGCAGCACCGCGACGCCCGGCAGCTCCAGCGCCAGCCCGGCGCACAGCACCGCGCAGACCAGCTCCAGGTCCTCGTCGTTGATCCGCACCACGCCGTCCTCCCACTGCAGCACCCGCGCCGCCGCGGTCAGCGGCCCGCCGGGCGCGTCCACCCGCAGGCGCAGCTCGTACACGCCGGCGCCCGCGCCGACCAGCATCCGCCGGAAGACCTCGCCCCCGCGCTGGTAGGCGGCGCGCACCCAGCGGGCGAGCTCCTCGTCCTGCTCGCCCGCGCCCCCGTACAGGCCGCCGTCGATCAGCAGGTCGACGTGGCAGAGCGTCAGCCCGTTCTCGCGGGCCCGCACCAGGCGCGGGACGAAGTCGCCGGCCAGCTCCTCGCCCTGGTAGGCGAGCAGTTGGGCCTGCAGCGGCGGGTTGACGAGGTAGCGGTCGCGGGCGGCGGGCCGGGCCGGGTCCAGCGCGTGGAGCAGGCAGAACTCCTCGAAGTCCTGCGGGTGGAACACGCGGGCCCGGACGTTGTCGAACCGCTCCAGCGCGTCGGCCAGCAGCTCCGCCGTGTCGGCCAGGTAGCGCTCGTAGTCGGGGGCGTCGGAGATCCCCCAGACACGGGCCCGCGCGAAGTCCGCGGCACTGGCCAGCACCCCGATGACGAACGCCTGGTCGGCACCCTCGGCCCGCTGCGGCCGGTGCGGTGTCCGGGCCACGGGCCGCGAGCCGCCGGCGGTGCAGTCGGAGTTGCGGCGGGCGCGGCCATTTCGAGTCATCGGTGGCTCCTGGCTTCGGCGGGCGGCCGTCGGCGGTGACGGTCGGCGGCGGGTCGCCGCTGACCGTCTTCCTCCCCAGCCGCGCGCGCCGCACACGTACGGCGTGTCACAGGAAGGTAACCACCGGTAATAGCACCGGTGGTGCGCCTACCGCGGCACCCGGGCCAGCTGTCGGGACTGCGCGACCAGGCGGCCGGACTCGTCCCACACCTCGGCGTCCTCCTCGAAGTACCCGCCGGCCAGGTTGCGGGTCGCGTGGGTGACGCGCAGCCAGCCCGGGGCGGGCCTGGCGCGCAGGTGGACGGTCAGCTCGACGGTCGGGGCCCAGCCCGGCATGCCGAGGTCGAAGGTGACCGGCGGCAGCGCGTCGGCGACCAGCAGGAGCAGCAGCGGGTCGGGTTCGCGGCCGTCGGCGAGCCGGAACCAGCCCTGGATCCGCCCGTTGCCGGAGGGCTGCCCCAGCGCCCAGCCGACGGTGGCCGGGTCCAGCCGCAGGTCGAAGCGCTCCAGCAGGGCCGCCTGGGCGACCATTTCCGCGGGCGCGTGCTCCACGCCGATGCACTGGTCCGGCGGCGGGAGCTGGGGCGGCTGCGCGCTGGTGCGCACCTCGCCGTCGGCGGCGGAGAGGTCGCCGTGGCTGGCGACCACGCGCAGCCGTTCGACGCCGTCCTGGCTGAGCGAGGCGGTGCCGGTGGAGAGGCCGCGGCCGCTGCGCAGCACCTCGGTGCGGACGGTGGCCGGGCCCGGGGTGGAGGCGGACAGGTAGTAACCGCTGATCGACACCGGATCGGGGTGCGTGCCGTGCTCCAGCGACAGCGCGTGTCCGGCCACGGCGAGCAGCAGCCCGCCGTTGACCCCGCCGCCGATCTGCCAGCCCTCGCCGAGGTCGGCCTCGTAGCGGCCGGGCTCCTCGGGATGTCTGGTCAGGGCGATGCCCTGGTCGAACTCGCTGCGGATCACGGTGGTCATGGGGAGACCTGCCCTTCACGCCTGGTTTCCGGCCGTCAAGTTACTGACGAGTAGGCCATCACCCTACGCCGAGCGGGTGAAACGCGCGACGGCCCGGAACCGCCGGACGCGCCGGAGGACACCGCGACGCCCGGAAACGCGGCGACGCCCGGGAACGCGGAACGGCCGCCGGACCCCGACATGGGGGTCCGGCGGCCGTTCCGCGAGGCATGGCCGTTACCGGCGGATGCTCGGCTTCAGCTCCATGAAGCGCGCGAGCATGCCGTTGACGAAGGCCGGGGAGTCGTCCGTGGAGAACTCCTTGGCGATCTCGACGGCCTCGTCCAGGACGACCGCGTCCGGGACGCCGTCCTCCCAGATCAGCTCGTACGCGCCGAGCCGCAGGACGTTGCGGTCCACGATCGGCATCCGGTCGAGCGTCCAACCCACCGCGTACTGCGAGATCAGGTCGTCGATGCGACGGGCGTGCTGGGCGTACCCCTCGATCAGCTCCATCGTGTACTCGCCGACCTGCGGGGTGCCCTCGTCAGGCTTGGGCTCACGGGCGCGGGCCACCCAGTCCGCGAGGACCCGCTGCGGGTCGACCCCGCGGTGGTCGGCCTCGAAGAGGATCTGGAAGGCCCGGGTGCGGGCCTTGCTGCGTGCGGCCGACACGGACTTACTTCACCCGGCCGAGGTAGCTGCCGTCGCGGGTGTCGACCTTGACCTTCTCACCGGTGGTGACGAAGAGCGGCACCTGGATCTCGGCGCCGGTCTCCAGGGTGGCCGGCTTGGTGCCACCGGTGGAGCGGTCGCCCTGGACGCCCGGCTCGGTCTCGGCGATGGTCAGCTCGACCGCGGCCGGGAGCTCGATGTAGAGCACCGCGCCCTCGTTGGTGGCGACCAGGGCCTCGAAGCCCTCCAGCAGGTACTTGGCGGCGTCGCCGACGACGGCCGGCTCGATGGTCAGCTGGTCGTAGGTGTCCATGTCCATGAACACGAAGTTCTCGCCGTCCTTGTACGAGAACTGCATGCCGCGCTTGTCGACGTTGGCGGTCTCGACCTTGGTGCCCGCGTTGAAGGTCTTGTCGACGACCTTGCCGGTCAGGACCTCCTTGAGCTTGGTCCGCACGAAGGCCGGGCCCTTACCGGGCTTCACGTGCTGGAACTCGACCACGGACCAGAGCTTGCCGCCCTCCAGCTTGAGGACCATGCCGTTCTTGAGATCGTTCGTGGAAGCCACGGGCGCACTTACTCCTGGATATAGCTGTCAAGGAACCAAGGGTTCGCGTCCTGCCGCCGACGGCCGCCGGGCGGTCGCGGTCACAGGGCGAGGAGCTCCTTGGTGGTGATGGTGAGCAGCTCGGGACCGCCCTCTTCTAGGGGGCGGACGACGAGCGTGTCCTCGATCCGGACGCCGCCCTTGCCCGGGAGGTGGACCCCTGGGCCGACGGTGACCGGCACGCGGCTGTCCAGTTTACCCATGTCCGACGGACCGAGGCGCGGCGCCTCCCGGATCTCCAGCCCGATGCCGTGGCCCACCGGGTGCGGGGAGGCCTCGGTGTGGCCCGCCGCCTCCAGGACCTGCCGGGCGGCCCGGTCGGGTACGCACTGCTCCACGCCCGGTCCGAGCGCCTCCCGGCCGGCCCGCTGGGCGCGGAAGACCAGCCGGTGCAGCTCCACCTGCCAGGGCGCGGGGGCGGCGCCGATCACGAAGGTCCGGGCGGTGGAGACGCCGTAGCCGCGGTACTGCGCGCCCATCACAACGGTCAGGAAGTCGCCCTCCTCCACCCGGCGGTCGGTCGGCTGGTGGGCGGCCTGGCCGGAGTGGCTGCCGGCGCCGACCGACACCGGGAACGCGGCCCGGTCGGCGCCGTGGTCGATCATCCGGCGCTCCAGCTCCATCGCCAGGTGCCGTTCGGTGCGGCCGACCAGGATCGACTCCAGCAGCTCACCGAGCGCCTGGTCGGCGATCTCGGCGGCGATCCGCAGGTCCGCGATCTCGTGCTCGTCCTTGACCACCCGCAGCCGCTCGACCACCTGGCCCAGGTCGGCCAGCCGGGCCCGCTCGGCCAGACCCGCCACCGCGCGGTGCCGGCTGACGGTCAGGTCGTGCTCCTCCACCGCCAGGCCCGTCACCCCGAAGCCCGCCGCGGCGGCAGCGGCGGCCAGGGCGGTGTCCGCCCCCGCCGCCACCGTCAGCCGGGTGACGTCCGGGTCGATCAGGTGTTCGCCGGAGTCGTCCGGCGGCAGGTCGTCCGGCAACGCGAGCAGGGCCCGCTCCCTGGTCAGCAGCAGCGTCGCCCCGCAGGGCGCGCAGCCCGTCAGGTACCGCACGTTCGCCGCCCGGGTGACCAGCGCGGCATCGACCCCGGCCGCACTGCAGTGCTCCCTCACCCGCTCCCGCCGACCCGCGTACGCATCCGCCATGCGTCGAGCCTACGAAGCCCCACCCCAAACCGCCCGCCGAGCACCCCCACCCGCGCCCGCGCCCGCTCACGGCTCCTGCGGCGCCCAGCGCTTCTCGACCCGGGCGAGCTTCCAGTACGCGATCGCCGCCGCCCAGACCACCACGAACAGCCCGGCGATCGCGTAGCCGACGTTGTCCAGCGAGATGTCCGCGATCCAGCCGGTCACCGGGTCGGTCAGGTGGAGCTTCTCGTGCAGCACCCCGACCAGCTCGATGGTGCCGATGACGAAGGCCACTGCGATCGACAGCCCGGTGATGGTCAGGTTGTAGTACACCTTGCGCACCGGGTTGGCGAAGGCCCACTGGTACGCGAAGTTCATGAAGGTCCCGTCCAGCGTGTCGAACAGGCTCATCCCGGCCGCGAACAGCAGCGGCAGGCAGGCGATCCCGTACCAGGGCAGTCCGGAGGCCGCGCCCGAACCGGCCATCACCATCAGGGTGACCTCGGTCGCGGTGTCGAAGCCCAGGCCGAGCACCATGCCCACCGGGAACATCTGCCCGGGCCGGGTGATCGAGCGGGTCGCCCGGTTCAGCACCCGGGCCATGAAGCCGCGCGAGTCGAGGTGCGCCTCCAGCTGCGCCTCGTCGTACTGCCCGGCCCGCATCGACCGGAACACCCTCACGATGCCGAGCAGCGCCGCCAGGTTGAGCGCGCCGATCAGGTAGAGGAACACCCCGGAGGTGGTCGTCCCGATCATGCCGAGCCACTTGTGGGTCGTCGACTCGTCGTCCATCAGCGTGTTCGCCAGCTGCGCTCCGCCCGCCACCAGCGCGGCCATCACCACGACCATCGAGGAGTGCCCGAGGGCGAACCAGAAGCCGACCGAGACCGGCCGCTTGCCGTCCGCCATCAGCTTGCGGGTGGTGTTGTCGATCACCGCGATGTGGTCGGCGTCGAAGGCGTGCCGCATGCCGAGGGTGTACGCGGTGATACCCAGGCCCACCCCGAAGACCTGGGTACCGACCGCGTACCGTTCGGGGGCGACCAGGAAGACGAGCGTCCCGAAGGCCACCACGTGCATGGCCAGGATCACCCCCATCAGCCCGGCCGTACGCACGGTGTCCTCGCGCCTCCACCGGAAGGTGGGCAGCACCGACGGCACCGCCTTCGCATCCGCGGCGGCGATTTCGGGCAGGGTCATCTCCGGATCACGCTCCAGCACCTCGTGGAAACAGTTCGTGAAGTGCCGTGGCCGGTCTCCTGGCTTACGGGACATCCGGGTCCGCCTTCCCGGGCGCGCGGGGCACCCAGTGGCGTCGTGGACACGGACGGCATTCCGTCGAGGACGAAGGAATGACCCGATCACAGTGGCGAGGGCCGCTCCGGACTCCGGACCCCTGAGGGTCCGTCACCGGTCTTCCCGAGCACCACGGCGGGCAACACCGTAGGGGCCGCACCCCGACCCATGCAAGGCTGCGCATCTGCGCAGGTGTCAAGGATCACAG
Source organism: Streptomyces sp. NRRL S-350 (assembly GCF_000719705.1). Lineage (GTDB taxonomy): Bacteria > Actinomycetota > Actinomycetes > Streptomycetales > Streptomycetaceae > Kitasatospora. Next base: position 38,744 of record NZ_JOHO01000022.1, read on the forward strand.
GCACCGCCTGCAAGAATGTCCGCATGCATCTCGTACCGGCCGACCGCGCGGGCCACCGCACCATCGACGGGCACCGGGTCTGCGAGGCCATCGCCGCGATCGGCGACACCGCGCACGTCCGGTCCTGGTCCGAGCGCTTCTCCCTGCTCGCCGACCCCGGACGGCTCGCCCTGCTGCTCGCCCTCCACCGGGCCGGCCCGCTCGCCGTCACCGACCTCGCGGTCGCCACCGGCATGCGCGACCCCGCCGTCTCCCAGGCCCTGCGGCTGCTCCGCACGGCCGGCGTGGTCACCGGCGACAAGGACGGACGTGTCGTGCGCTACCAGCTCGTGGACGAGAGCATGCGCCCCCTGCTCGACGAATGCGCCGCCGCCGAGCATCACGAGCCCACCGCGGCAGCGGGCTGACCGACACTCGGAAACCGCACCCCGGGCGGCGCGGATGAGTACGATCATGGTGTGCCGCCCCACCCCCACGCCTGGCCCGCCGACCGGTGGAACACCCGCCCGGTCAAGGCCCGCGTGCTGGCGGTCGCCCGCACCCTCACCTCGGCCACCCGGGTCCTGGACGTCCTCACCCTGCTGAACCCGGACGGCATCGCCCGGTACTTCACCGTCAACCCCGGCTCCGCCTTCGCCGACCGCGCCCTGGACGAATTCCTGCGCGGCCTGCCCGGCTACACCGTGCTGGACTGGGAGGACGCCGTCCGGCACCGCTTCGACCTCGCCGTCGCGTGCGCCGTCCACTCCTCCATGCACCGCCTGGACGCCCGCCTCGTCGTCCTCCCCCACGGCGCCGGCTACAACCGCCTGGTCACCGAATCCACCGGCGACACGACCAGCGCCGCCGGCCTCTCCCGCAACGAACTCACCCATCGCGGACGGGTGTTCGTGGACGTCCTCGGCCTCTCCCACCCCGAGCAGCTGGACCGCCTGCGGACCTCCTGCCCCGAGGCACTGGACGTCGCCCAGGTCGTCGGCGACCCGTGCTTCGACCGGATGCTGCGCAGCCGGCGCTCCCGCGACGCCTACCGCGCCGCACTCGGCGCCGTCGACGGCCGACGGCTCGTCGTCGTCAACTCCACCTGGAGCGAACACTCGTTACTCGGCCGCCACCCCGACCTGCCCCGGCGCCTGGTCCGCCGCCTGCCCGCCGACGAGTACACGGTCGCCGTCGTCCTGCACCCCAACATCTGGAGCCGGCACGACCCCGAGGCCCTGCTCGACGTCGCCCGCCGCATGGGCCTGCGCCTGGTCCCGCCCCACCAGGGCTGGCAGGCCGCCCTGGTCGCCGCGGACTGCCTGATCGGCGACCACGGCTCGGTCTCCGTCTACGGCGCCGCCCTGGAACGGCCCACCGTGCTCGTCGCCACCGGCGCCGCCGAACTCGACCCGCACTCCCCCAGCTACGCCTTCGGCCAGGCCGCCCCCGTCCTCGACCCCGACGGCGACCTCGCCGCCCAACTCGAACAGGCCCTCCAGAAGCAGGACCCGGCCGCCCTGCGCCCCATCACCGACCGCTCACTCGGCCGGCGCGGCCACTCCGCCGAACTGCTGCGCCCCCTGCTCTACTCCTTCCTGGAGCAGTTGGACGAACCCGAGGACGAACCGCTCCTGCCGCCCTACCCCAAACCCGTCCCGCGCCCCGGCCCCACGGAGGGGCCCACGGCCTACGACGTCCAGGGCGAGGCCGAAGGCACGCAGGTCAGCCTCCGGCGCTACCCCTTCGACCCGCAGGACCACACCCCGCGCGGCTTCCACGCCCTCACCGACGACCACCCGGGCGACGCCCTGCGCTACACCGCCGAGGTACTGGCCCGCACCGAGGCGCACGCCGAGCGCCCCGCCGCCCGCTGGCTCGCCGAGACCGCCGCCGAACTCCCCGGCCTCGTCGTCGCGGTGGCCGCCCTCGGGCCGGCCCGCCACCTGCTCCGGCTGCGCACCGGCCTGCTGCTGGAGGCCTGCGCCGAGCGGGACTGGAGCCGCCCCGAACCCGTCCTCGACCCGCTCCTCCTCGGCTCCGCGGTGGCCTGCTGGCTCACCGACGGCGGCGATCCGGCCGGTCTCGCCGAGCACGGCCTGACCATCCGCACCGGCGAGCACCGCACCCGGGTGTCCTTCACCACCGGACCGTGACCACGACGGCCGAAGCCCCACGCCGTAGCCCCGCAGGCGAGGGCGGCCGCAGGCACGGCCGCCGGGGTCAGGGCCTCAGCGGTCACGGCCGCAGCGGCCTCAGCCGTCCAGCTCCCGCAGGCGCTCGCGGCTGCGCTGCGCCAGCCCCTCGTCGGCCAGCTCCTCGGCGAGGGCCACCAGCAGGGTGTGCGCCTGCGCCTCCTTCGCGTACTGGCTCCGCGCCTTGGCCCGCCGGGCGCACTCACCGGCGTGGACGACGGCGAGGTCGAGCTGCCCGAGCGCGCGGTGGGCCCGGGCGCGGACCAGCGGCAGCTTCATCAGCATGTCGTTGTCACGGGTGTCCACGGCCCGGGCGGTGGCCTCCCGCAGCACCGCCAGGGCCTCGTCCGGACGGCCGTCGGCGATCAGCGCCTGCGCCAGGTTGTAGCTCTGCACGATCTCGCCGTGGGCATCGCCCTCGTTGGCCGCGCGGGCCAGCACGAACCGCTCGACCGCGTCCCCCGGCCGCCCGTCGGCCAGGCACAGCAGACCGTCCGTCTCATGGAGCACTCCGACGACCTGACGGTCGGTCACCAGCGGGACCTGCTCCCCCGCGAGTGCCAACTGCTCGGCGGCGAGCGGGTAGTCCTTGCGCTCGAAGTGGGCGCGGGCGAGCTGGTTGCGCATCCGGACCACGGCGTCGGGCCGGTTGTCCCACTGGGCGGACTCGACACCGAGCTCGTGGGTCGCGATCCAGTCGTCGTACAGCTTGCGGCCGTGGTAGAGCGGCCACAGCGACTCGCAGAGCCGCCACACCTCACCGTGCAGTCCACGCCCGGCCGCCGTCTCCACCGCCGCGCGCAGGTTGGCCCGTTCGGCGTGCAGCCACTCCAGGGCGGCCACGTCCGAGTCGAAGCCCGGCAGATCGTCGCCGCTCGCGGCCTGCAGCCGCAGCCGCGCCCCCATCGCCCGGTCGGCGAGCGAGGCCCGGCGCCGGAAGTACGCCACGCCACGGTCCAGGAGCGTTTCGCGGTCCGGCAGTTCGCGGGCACAGGCGTAGGCGTGAGTCCGCACCACGTCGTGGGCCTGGTAGCGCTGTCCCGGGCCGTCGTCCACCACCTCGTCCAGCAGGTGCACGACGCGCAGCTCCTCCAGGGCGTCCTCGGCGCCTTCCACGCCCACCGCCTCCGCCAGTTCGGCGGACACGAACGGGCCGGGGTGCACGCCGATCAGGTGGTACAGCGCCCGGCCCTGGGCCGAGAGCCGCTCGTACACCGGGTCGTACGTCGCACGGAGGTTGCCCTCCTCGTTGTCGAGTACGCCCAACCTGCGCTCCTGGTCCGTCAGTTCGGCCACCACCTGGCCCACCGCCAGGCGGGCGCGGCCGAGCAGCTGACTGCCGACCGCGTTCAGGGCGAGGGGCAGGCCCGCGCAGCGCTCGACCAGCGCCGCGACGTCCGCGTCGGCGCCCCGCTCCGGCCCCAGCCAGCCACGCACCAGCGCGGCGCCGGCCGCCACGCTGAGCCGCTCCAGCTCCCGCACCTCGGCCCCGTCCATCCGCAGCGCGCCCAGGCGCCGGCTCCGGCTCGCGGCCACCACCAGCCCGGTGGTCGGCAGCAGGGCACGGACCTCGGCGGCGTGTTCGGCGTTGTCCAGGAAGAACAGGCAGCGCTGTTCCGCGGTGGCGGTGTGGAACTCCGCGAAGCGCGCCGCCTCCCGGTCCGGGGGCTGCACGCCGAGGGCCCGCAGGAAGCCCTCCAGCACCCCGGCGAGGTCCACCCCGGCCCGGTGCCGGTAGGCCTTGAGGTCGGCGTACAGGACGCCGTCGGGGAAGTGCGCCGCACGCTCCTTGGCGAACTTCGCCACCAGCTCGGTCTTGCCGACGCCGCCCAGGCCGGTGAAGGCCACGATCGCCAGGCCGCCCTCGTCGACGCGGCCCAACGCGGCGGTGAGCGCGGCGATTTCCGGCTCGCGGTTGACGAAGGTCCGACGCGGCGGCCGGACCTGATGCGGGGTCCTGACCGGGCGCTCCGCCTCGTGGAAGTGCACCGCGCCGATGTCCCGGGCCTGCACCACATGGCCGCCCACACTCACCGTTCCTGACACGGTGTTGGCGACCTCGTGCTGCTCCATCTGCCTGCTCCCTCCGGCCGGTCGCCCCAGCCTACGGGCTGCGCGCCGGGCCGGAGGGCGGATCGGGGGCGTCAGGCCGCCTGGCAGCCAGGGCACCAGAAGAGGTTGCGCGAGGCGTGCTCCTCCGTCCGTACGTCCGTGCCGCAGACCAGGCAGGGCATGGCCGCGCGCCGGTAGACGTACACCTCACCGCCGTGGTCGTCCACGCGGGGCGGGCGGCCCATCGCCTCGGGGGTGTGCTCGGGGCGGACGGTGTCGATCCGGCCGGCCGCGACGCCCTCGTGCATCAGGGCGACGAGGTCGCTCCAGATCGCGTCCCACTCGCGCCGGGTGAGGTCGCGGCCGGCCCGGTGCGGGTCGATGCCGTGGCGGAACAGCACCTCGGCCCGGTAGACGTTGCCCACCCCGGCCAGCACCTTCTGGTCCATCAGCAGGGCGGCGATGCTCGTCCGGCTGCCCGATATCCGGCGCCAGGCGGTCTCCGGGTCGGCGTCGGCGCGCAGCGGGTCGGGGCCGAGGCGGCCGGCGACGGCGGCCTTGTGGGCGTCGGTGACGAGCGCGCAGGTGTTGGGGCCACGCAGGTCGGCGTGGCCGTCCTCGTTCTCCAGCCGCAGCCGGACCAGGCCGACGGGCGGGAGGGCCGGGCCGTCGGCGAAGGTGAAGCCGCCGTAGAGGCCCAGGTGGATGTGGACCCAGGCACCCTCCTCGAAGCCGAGGAAGAGGTGTTTGCCGATGGCCTCGGCTCCGGTGAGCAGTTGCCCGTCGATCACCTTGGCCTCGTCGGCGAACCGGCCCTGCGGGCTGGAGACCCGGACGGCGCGGCCGCCGAAGGCCTTGCGGCTCTCGGCGGCGAGGCGGTGGATGATGTGGCCTTCCGGCACGGGCGTCAGCTCCCCGGGGTTCGACAGGACGGGCCGCTGGGCGGGCCCGAGGGCTCCTCCATCATCGCAGCCGGCACCGACACGGCCCGGCCCCCGGACCGGCGGGTGCGCAGGTCAGCGGACCGGCATGCCCATCAGCCGGGCCAGGATGACGCGGTCCAGCTCGGCGGCCGTCCCGGCGACGTCCAGGTAGGAGTTGTCGATGATCGGCAGCCCGGAGTTGTACCAGCCGGCCATCCGCCCGTGGATCCGGGCCACCTCCTCGTCGCCCAGGCGCCGGTTGCCGCCGCGGCGGGCGTTGCGGTGCAGCACGGAGTCGAGGCTGGGCAGCAGCACGACCGGGATCATGCCGGGGCCGATGTGCCGCTTCCAGCCGCCGAGGCCGATCGCCGGGCGGTCCGGGAAGACGGCGTCGTCGATGATGCAGGAGATGCCGTTGGCCAGGTAGTTGCGGCAGGCGAAGCCGCAGGTGCGGCGGGCCAGCCGGTACTGCGCCTCGGAGGCGTTGTTCCAGCCGGACTGCGGGTTGGCGAAGCCGGACTGCACCCACTCGCGGACGTCGTCCAGGCTGATGTGCGCGGTCGGGCTGGGCCGGCGCTCGGCCCAGTACCGGGCGACGGTGGTCTTGCCGGCCCCGGCCGGGCCGATCAGCAGGACGGCGATCGGCCCGGTGGGCGCGTGCCGCTGCGGCGGGTGCGCGGGCAGTTGGACGGGCATCCCGGAGGGCAGCACGAAGTGCCCGGTGCCCCCGGCCGGCACCGGCGCGCCGGGCCCGGGAGCGGGCGCAGCGACCTGGGACGGGGCCGGAGCGGCCGCCTGCGCGGGCGGAGCGACCGGCGCGGGAGCGGCAGGAGCAGCAGGAGCAGCCGGGGCGGGAACGGGGGCGACCGGCGGTGCCGGGGCGGCGGGCCCGGGCCGGACCGACGGCGGAGGGGGCGGCGGACCCGACGCCCCGGACGGAGCCGCCCCCGCGCCGCCACCCGGCGGCACCGGCGGAGCGGCGGGACGCGGCGGGACCTGCCCACCGCCGGCGTACTGCGTCACGGCACCTCCCGACACCTCTCCTCAGCGGGGACACTACACGGCGGCCCGGCGGCGGGCACAGTCCGCCGCCGGGCCGCGGGCCCCGCACCCTCAGCGCGTGGTGAGCCGCTCGGCCAGCGCGCGCAGCGCCAACTCGTACGAGCCCAGCCCGAAACCGGCGATGGTGCCGGAGGCCACCGCGGCGATGACCGAGGTGTGCCGGAACACCTCCCGGGCGTACGGGTTGGAGATGTGCACCTCGATCAGGGGCGCGGTGCGCTGCGCGGCGGCGTCCCGCATCGCGTACGAGTAGTGCGTGAACGCACCCGGGTTGATCACCACGGGCACCTGCCCGTCGGCCGCCTCGTGCAGCCACTCCACCATCTGCTGCTCGGAGTTGGTCTCGTGCACCTCGACCTCGAAGCCGAACTCCTTGCCGAGCGCGGTGCAGCGCTCGACCAGTCCGGCGTACGAGCTGGCGCCGTAGACGTCCGGCTCGCGGCTGCCCAGCCGGCCGAGGTTGGGGCCGTTGAGCACCATGACGCGCGTCACGCCGAGACCTCCGCGTAGGCGGCGACCAGCAGGGACGGGTCGGGGCCCTCCAGTACGGAGGTCTTGGCGAGGCCGTCCAGGACGATGAAGCGGATCAGGTCGCCGCGCGACTTCTTGTCGATCTTCATCGCGTCCAGCAACTTCGGCCAGGCGTCCGCCCGGTAGGTCAGCGGCAGCCCGACGGAGGCCAGCACGGTGCGGTGCCGGTCGGCCGTCTCGTCGTCCAACCGGCCTGCCAGGCGGCCGAGTTCGGCGGCGAACACCATGCCGATGGAGATCGCGGCGCCGTGCCGCCACTTGTAGCGCTCGTTGCGCTCGATGGCGTGGCCGAGGGTGTGGCCGTAGTTGAGGATCTCGCGCCGCCCGGCTTCCTTGAGGTCTCCGGAGACGACGTCGGCCTTGACCTGGATGGCGCGGCGGATCAGCTCGACGGTGTGCGGCCCGGCCGGGGTCCTGGCACCCTCCGGGTCGGCCTCGATCAGGTCGAGGATGACCGGGTCGGCGATGAAGCCGCACTTGATGACCTCGGCGAGGCCGGAGACGTAGTCGTGCTTGGGCACGGTCTCCAGGGTGCCGAGGTCGGCCAGCACGCCCACCGGCGGGTGGAAGGCGCCGACCATGTTCTTGCCCTCGGCGATGTTGATGCCGGTCTTGCCGCCGACGGCCGCGTCGACCATGCCGAGCAGCGTGGTGGGCATGGAGATCCAGCGCACCCCGCGCAGCCAGGTCGCGGCGACGAAGCCGGCCAGGTCGGTGGTGGCGCCGCCGCCGAGGCCGACGACGACGTCGCTGCGGGTGAAGCCGGTCTGCCCGAGCACCGACCAGCAGTACGCGGCGACCTCGGCGCTCTTGGCCTCCTCGGCGTTGGGCACCTGCAGCGCGATCGCCTCGTAGCCCTCGCCGAGCAGGTCGTCGCGGATGGCGTCGGCGGTGGCCGCCAGCGCCTCCGGGTGGATGATCGCGACCCGCTTGGCACGGGTCCCGATCAGCGGCGCCAACTCGCCGAGCAGCTGGTGCCCGATCAGCACGTCGTACGGGTCGTGGCCGGCGGTGCCGCCGACGTGGATCCTGACGGTGGTGTCAGTCATGGGGGGTCTTCAGCTCCAGTGCTTCCAGTACGGCGTCCGCGACCTGCTCCGGGCTGCGCCCGGCGGTGTCGACCACGGCGGTGGCCACCTCCAGGTAGAGGGGGCGGCGGGCCGCCATCAGCTCGCGCCAGCGGGCCCGCGGGTTGACGGCCAGCAGCGGGCGCGGGCTGTCCAGGCCGACCCTCTTGACCGCGTCGGCGAGCGGGACCTCCAGGAGGACGACGGGCAGCTCGTGCAGCAGTTCGCGGGTGGCCTCGGCCAGCACCGCGCCGCCGCCGAGCGCCAGGACCCCGTCGTGCCCCGAGGCGGCGGCGCGCACGGCCTCCGCCTCCAGCGCGCGGAACCGCGGCTCGCCCTCGTCGATGAAGATCTCGGGGATGGGTTTGCCGGCTGTCGCCTCGATGTCGGCGTCCGTGTCCCGGAAGCCGACGCCCAGGCGCGCGGCCAGGACCTGCCCGACGGTGGACTTGCCACTGCCGGGCGGGCCGACCAGCACGATGACCGGCCTGGTCATCGGACGATCAGGTGGTCGAGGTAGCCCTGGACGTTGCGGCGGGTCTCGGCGACGTGGTCGCCGCCGAACTTCTCGTTGACGGCGTCGGCCAGCACCAGCGCGACCATCGCCTCCGCGACGATGCCCGCGGCGGGCACCGCACAGACGTCCGAGCGCTGGTGGTGCGCCTTGGCGGGCTCCCCGGTGCGCACGTCCAGGGTCTGCAGCGCGCGCGGCACGGTGGCGATCGGCTTCATCGCGGCGCGCACCCGCAGCACCTCGCCGGTGGACAGACCGCCCTCGGTGCCGCCGGAGCGGCCCGAGGTGCGCTTGACGCCCTCCGGGGTCGGGACGATCTCGTCGTGCGCCTGGGAGCCCGGCACCCGGGCCAGGTCGAAGCCGTCGCCGACCTCGACGCCCTTGATCGCCTGGATGCCCATCAGCGCGGCGGCCAGCCGTGCGTCCAGGCGGCGGTCCCAGTGCACGTGCGAGCCGAGACCCACCGGCACGCCGTACGCCAGCACCTCGACCACGCCGCCCAGGGTGTCGCCGTCCTTGTGGCCCTGGTCGATCTCGGCGACCATCGCCTTGGAGGCGTCCGTGTCCAGGCAGCGCACCGGGTCGGCGTCCAGCCGGGCCTCGTCCGAGGGCAGCGGCAGCACACCGGCCGGCGCCTTGGCGGCCGCCAGCTCGACCACGTGGCTGACGATCTCGATCCCGGCCACCTCGCGCAGGTACGCGCGGGCGACGGCGCCCAGCGCGACCCGGGCGGCCGTCTCCCGGGCGCTGGCGCGCTCCAGGATCGGCCGGGCCTCCTCGATCGAGTACTTCTGCATGCCGGCCAGGTCGGCGTGGCCGGGCCGGGGGCGGGTCAGTGCCTCGTTGCGGGCCAGGCCCGCCAGCACCTCGGGGTCGACCGGGTCGGCCGACATGACCTGCTCCCACTTCGGCCACTCGGTGTTGCCGACCATGATCGCGACCGGGCTGCCCATGGTCAGGCCGTGCCGGACGCCGCCGAGGAAGGTCACCTCGTCCTGCTCGAACTTCATCCGGGCCCCGCGGCCGTATCCGAGCCGGCGGCGCGCCAGCGCGTCGGCCACCACGGCGGTGGTGACCGGTACACCGGCGGGCAGGCCTTCCAGCGTCGCGACGAGTGCGGGGCCGTGCGACTCCCCCGCCGTCAGCCAGCGCAACGTACCCAACGGAGCTCCTTCATCAGCGGACCGGCCCACGGCACCGCCGGGGCCCGCCCGGGCGTGCCTTGTCCCTGAATCCTTTCATGCCCCAGCGGCACCCGGCGGCACAGTCCGCGTGACGGACGGCGACCGGCCACCATCCGGCCCCGAACGCGGCCGGGGACAGCTCGGAGGGCGTGCGGCGGGCAGGCCGAGGGGCCGGGTTCAGCGTCCGGCGAGCGCCTTCTCCCCCGCCGCGCGCATCGCCGCCAGCGGCCCGGGCGCGCGCCCGGTGAAGGCCTCGTTTTGCAGCACCGCCTGGTGCACGAGGAGGTCCAGCCCGCCCAGGACGGTCGCCCCGCGCTCGGCGCAGGCGGCGGCCAGGGCCGTCGGCCACGGGTGGTACAGCACGTCGAACAGTGCGCCCGGCGCGGCGGGCAGCGAACCGGCGAAGGCGTCGGTCGCACCCGCCGGCGTGGTGGAGACGGTCAGCGGCCGGGCCAGCGCCTCGGCGCCGCGCTCCCAGTCGGCGGTGCGGACGACCGCACCCAGCCGCTCGCCCAGCTCGGCCATCTCCCGGGCCCGCTCGGCGCTGCGCACGTAGACCGTCACCTCGCCGGTGCAGATCTGGGCGAGCGCCGCCAGCGCCGAGGAGGCGGTGGCCCCGGCGCCCAGGACGGCCGCCTCGGGCACCTCGGCGATCCCGCGCTCACGCAGCGCGTTGACCAGCCCCGGGACGTCGGTGTTGTCCCCGGTGCGCCGGCCGTCGGCGGTGAACACCACGGTGTTCACCGCGTCCACCGAGCGGGCCGTCGCACTCACCTCGTCCAGCAGTGGGACGATGGCCCGCTTCAGCGGCATGGTGAGCGACAGTCCGGCCCACTCGGCCTCCTCCAGTCCGTCGACGAAGCCGGGCAGAGCGGCCTCGTCGACGTCGAAGCGGTCGTAGCGCCAGCCGTCCAGTCCGAGCGCCGCGAACGCGGCCCGGTGCAGGTCCGGCGAGAGCGAGTGGGCGATCGGCGAGCCGAGGACGGCCGCCCGGTGCTTGCTGGTCAACGCTGTCTCTCCGTGAACTGTCTTCCGCCCAGGGCTACTTGGCGGTGGTGCAGTGGCCGCGGCTCTCGTCGAAGCCCTGCCCGGCCGCCTGGCAGTACGCCTTGACGTTGGCGTAGTGCTCCTTGCTCGTCTCGGCGAACAGGGTGTGCTCCGAGTCCATCGCGATGAAGTACAGCCACTTGCCGTCCGCCGGGTGGAGCACCGCGTTGAGCGCGTCGTCGCCGGGGTTGGAGATCGGGGTCGGCGGCAGGCCCGGGTTCAGGTAGGTGTTGTACTTGTTGGACGCGTCGTCCATGTCCTTCCTGGTGAGGTCCTTGCGGCCCAGCGAGTACTGGAGCGTGGTGTCCATCCCCAGCTTGTGGTTGATCTCGCCGCCGGCGGCCAGCCGGTTCTGGATGGTCTTGGCCATCTTGGCGAAGTCGCCGACGTTGTTGCCCTCGCGCTGCAGGATGCTCGCCTCGGTGATCACCTCGTAGCCGCTCTTGAGGCCCACCGAGGCGGCCTGGCCGTCCAGGTTCGCGTACTTGTCGGTGGCGTTCTTCACCATCTGCTTGAGCAGGTCCTCGGGCTTCATGCCGTCGGCGATGTTGTAGCGGGTCGGCCAGAGGAAGCCCTCGATCTTGCCCTGGGCGTACGCGGGCAGGCCGAGGTCGTTGACCTGGGCCGCGGCCACGCTCGCCGTGGTGCCCTTCGCCAGCTTCAGCTTGCTGTCGATCAGGGTGTAGATCTCGCCGGAGTTCCTGCCCTCGGGGATCACGATCGCCGCGCCACCCGCCTGCGCGAGGAGCTCCTTGAGCGCGGTGGCGGCCGGCATCTCCTTCTTCATGCCGTAGAAACCCGGCTGGACGGTGCCGCACTTGGGCTCGGCGTTGCAGGCCTTGGTGAAGGCGTCCACGCTCTTGACCACGCCGGCGTTCTTCAGTGCCAGGCCGATCTGTCCGCCGACCGCGTCCTTCTTGACCTCGACCTGGACGGAACCGGTGCCCTCCCCCGTGAAGTCCGGCGGCGGACCGAAGTGCTCCTGGTAGAAGCCGTAGCCCCACCAGCCGGCGCCGCCCACGGCGCCGAGCAGCACCAGCGCGACCAGGAGGCAGGCACCGCCGTTGCGGCGGCCGGACTTCTTGCCCTTCTCCTTCCGCTTCTTCTTCCCCTCGCGGGAGTCGTCCTGCTCGCCGAGGAAACCGCCCTCGTGGTGCTCGTCGTCCTGGTCCGGGTAGGTGCCGTCCTCGTGGTGGCCGTCGCGGTGGAGGCCGTCCTCGTGGAGGCCGTCCTCATGGCCGTCCCACTCGTCGGTCCCGCCCTCGCGCGCGCCGCCGACCGGGTCCGCCCCGGCCTCCAGCGCCGCGGCCTCGGCCTCCCAGTCGATGCCGTCCGGCCCGGGGCCCGAGGCAGGGGCGGGCGCCGGAGCGGCCTGCGGTCGGGCCTGTTGCTGCACCTGCTGCTGAGCCATCTGCTGCTGGGGCGGCACGGCCTGCTGCTGCACCCCGGTCTGCCGGCCGCCCGGGAAGTCCTGCTGCCGCATCTGCTGCTGCGGGTGGCCCTGCTGCATCTCCTGCTGCTGGTAGCCCTGCTGGTCGAACCCCTGCTGCTCGTACCCCTGCTGCTGGTACCCCTGCTGCATCTGCTGCTGGGGGTGGCCCTGCTGCATCTGCATCTGCATCTGCGGATAGCCCTGCTGCTGGTAGCCCTGCTGGTAACCCTGCTGCTGCATCTGCTGCTGGGGGTAGACCTGCTGCTGGTAGCCCTGCTGCTGCGCGTACCCCTGCTGCCCGTCCCCGTACGGCTGCTGGACCTGCTGAACCTGCTGGCCCTGCTGCGGGTACTGCTGCTGCCACTGGCCGTCCTGCTGGCCGGGGACCGGTTGCCGGCCGTCGTACCCGGGATCACCGGGGTGCCACGGCTCGCCCTGGGGGCCGTAGCCCCCGCCCAGATCGGTCATTGATCCCCTTAACCGACGGTGACGGCCGGCGGATCGGACCGGCCGTCCGGGACGAGGCCGTCCCGGCTGATTCTCGAACCGGCGTGCTAGCGCAGCGCCTGGAGGGAGACGTTACCGTACCGCAGCCGTACCCCCGGCCGGGCGGATGCACCGTCAGTGAGCGATCTCACGGACGGCGCACACCGCCCTCACGGCGTCGTCGCCCCGGGTCCGGCGGGTGTCCCGGGGCTCTAGGGAGTGGCCGGAGCCGAGCCGGAGGCCGCTCCGGAGGAGGCGGTGGAGCCGGACGCCGAGGCGCTCGGCTTCGCCGCCCGGTTGGCGTTGAACTCCGCCACGTTGCGCTGCTGCACCTCGAAGCTGTCGGTGAACCGGGTGTCCCCGGGCTTCACGGTGACGAAGTAGAGCCAGTCCCCCGGCGTCGGGTCCAGCGCCGCCATGATCGCCTGCCGCCCCGGGTTGGAGATGGGTGTCGGCGGCAGTCCGGGGTGCAGGTAGGTGTTGTACGGGGAGTCCAGCTTGGTCTCGGTCACGGTGGTGTTGAGGGTGGAGCGGCCGAGCGCGTAATTGATGGTGGAGTCCAGCTGCAGCGGCATGCCCTTGGCCAGCCGGTTGTAGATGACCCGGGCGACCTTGCCCATGTCCGCGGTGTTGTCGGCCTCGCCCTGGACCATGCTGGCCACGGTGACCAGCCCGTACGCGGTCTGTCCGAGGTTCTGCGCGACGACGTTGGCGTCGTCGCGGGTGTACTCCTTGCCGGCCCGTTCGACCATCTGCTTCAGCAGGTCCAGCGCGGTGGTCCCGTCGGTGACGCTGTACGTCGCGGGGAACAGGTAGCCCTCGGGGCTGCCGTTGGTGAAGTCCGGCAGGCCGAGCTCGGAGCCCTGTTCCTGCGCGGTGTGCTGGGTGGTGCCCTCGGGCAGTCCCAGCTTCTTGTCGATGGCCGCGTAGATCTGGTAGCCGCGCCAGCCCTCGGGAATGGTCAGGCCGTTGGCGTTGGCCGGGTCGATGAGGATCGCCAGCGCCGCCGCGGCCGACATCCGCTGCTTCAGCGTGTACGTGCCGGGTTGGATCCGTCCGGCGGCTGCCGCGCTGCCCTTCGCGGCCCGGGTGAAGGCGAGCGAGCTGGCCACCACCCCGTTGCGGACCAGCGCGGACGCGATCTGGGACAGGCCCGCGCCCTCCGGCACCGAGACCTGGACGCTGCCGTTGCCCTGCCCCGCGTAGTCGGCGGCGGCCGGCGGCTTGCGCTGCGACTGGAGCCAGGTGTAGCCGGTCAGTCCGCCGCCGCCGAACACCGCGATCAGTGCGAGCGCGGTGAGTCCGCAGGCCAGTCCGTTACGCCGTCGGTGCGGATCCGGCGCATCGGGGCGCGGGCGGGGCGCGGACGGCGGGCGGCCCTCCGGCTCCATCACCGGCGCACCCAGGTGTCCGGGCGTGAGCCCCGGGTGGAAGTCCTGGTCGGTCATGGCTCGCGCCCCTCGACAGTTCCAGATCGATCCGGATCGATATGAATCGATCCAAAATGGACAAGGAAACGAACGAAAAGGGGTCCGTGCGAACGCGTCCGCACGGACCCCTCAATCGGGACGTTAGATCAGGCTCCTCAGCCGACCGCCTCGACGCTCTCACCGGGCGGGCGTCCGCTCACCCGTTCGGACTCAAGGGCGGTCTGCAGGATCACCACCGCGGCGGCCTGGTCGACCACCGAGCGGCCCTTCTTCGCCTTGACCCCCGAGGCACGCAGCCCGTGGGTCGCGGTGACGGTCGACATCCGCTCGTCCACCAGCCGGACCGGCACCGGATAGAGCCGGTCGGCCAGCCGCGCCGCGTACGCCCGGACCTTCTCCGCCGCCGGGCCCTCCTTGCCGCTCAGCGAGCGCGGCAGCCCGACGATCACCTCCATCGCGTCGTACTCCTCGACGATGGCGGCGATCCTGCCCTGCGACTTCGCGCCGGCCGGGACGGTCTCCACCGGCGTGGCGAGCACCCCGTCGGGGTCGCAGGACGCGACCCCGATCCGGGCGTCGCCGACGTCGACGGCGATCCGCCGTCCACGCCGGAAGGGACGCGGCTCCGACTCGGACATCAGGAGGCGCGCTCCGCCACCAGGCCGCGCACCGCGGCGATGGCCTCGCCGACCGCGGCCGGGTTGGAGCCGCCGCCCTGGGCGACGTCGTCCTTGCCGCCACCGCCGCCGCCGAGGGTCTTGGCGGCGGTCCGGACGAGCTCGCCGGCCTTGATGCCGCGGCCGCGGGCGTCCTCGTTGGTGGCGATCACGGTCAGCGGGCGGTCGTTCGCCACGGTGAACGCGGCGACCACGGCCGGGCGCGAGCCGAGCCGGCCGCGCACGTCCAGGACCAGCTTGCGCAGCTCGTCCGCACCCACGCCGTCGGCGACCTGTGCGGCGACCACGGCGATGCCGTGCACGTCCTCGGCCGAGTCGGCCAGGCCCGCCGCGGCGGCCAGCACCTTCTCGGCGCGGAAGCGCTCGATCTCCTTCTCGGCGTCCTTGAGCTTGGCGAGCATGCCCGAGATCTTCTCCGGCAGCTCCTCCGGGCGGCCCTTGACCAGCTCGGTGAGCTGGGAGACCACGGTGTGCTCACGGGCCAGGAACTTGTACGCGTCGACGCCGACCAGCGCCTCCACCCGGCGCACGCCGGAGCCGATCGAGGACTCGCCGAGCAGCTTCACCAGGCCCAGCTGGGCGGTGTTGCCGACGTGGGTGCCGCCGCACAGCTCCTTCGAGAAGTCGCCGATGGTGACGACCCGCACCTCGTCGCCGTACTTCTCGCCGAACATCGCGATGGCGCCGGCCTTGCGGGCCTGGTCCATCGTCATGACCTCGGCGGTGACGTCGAGCTCGCGGCCCAGCACGTCGTTGATCTTCTGCTCGACGTCGACCAGCACGCTGCCCGGGACGGCGGCGGGCGAGCCGAAGTCGAAGCGGAAGCGGCCGGGGGCGTTCTCGGAGCCGGCCTGGGCGGCCGTCGGGCCGAGCGCGTCGCGCAGCGCCTGGTGGGTCAGGTGGGTGGCCGAGTGGGCGCGGGCGATCGCCCGGCGGCGCTCGATGTCGATCGTGGCGTACGCCGAGGCGCCAAGCACGACCTCGCCGAACAGCACCCCGCCGGAGTGCACGGTGACGCCGGGGACGGGCTGCTGCACGTCGCGGATCTCCACCACCGCGCCGGACTCCAGCCGGATCCGGCCGTGGTCGGCGAGCTGGCCGCCGCCCTCGGCGTAGAACGGCGTGCGGTCGAGGATGATCTCGACCTCGTCGCCCTCGGAGGCGGCCGGCGCCGGGACGCCGTCCACCAGCAGGCCGACCACGGTGGCCTCGCCCTCGGTGAGGCTGTAGCCGGTGAAGACGCTCGCGCCGGACTTGTCGGCGACGTCGCGGTACGCGGCGACGTCGGCGTGGCCCATCTTCTTGGCCTTGGCGTCCGCCTTGGCGCGGTCCCGCTGCTCCTGCATCAGGCGGCGGAAGCCGGCCTCGTCGACCTGGAGGCCCTGCTCCTCGGCCATCTCCAGGGTGAGGTCGATCGGGAAGCCGTAGGTGTCGTGCAGCTTGAACGCCTGGTCGCCGGAGAGGACGGCCCCGCCGGACTGCTTGGTCTCGGTGACCGCGGCGTCGAGCAGGCTGGTGCCGGCCTTCAGCGTCTGCAGGAAGGCCGTCTCCTCGCCGACGACGACCGTCTCGATGCGCTTGCGGTCGGTCTCCAGCTCCGGGTACTGCGGGGCCATCGCCTTGATCGCGACGTCGGTCAGGTCCTTGGCGACCGGGCCGGTGGCGCCCAGCAGGCGCATGTTGCGGATGGCGCGGCGCAGGATGCGGCGCAGCACGTAGCCGCGGCCCTCGTTGCCGGGGGTGACGCCGTCGCCGATCAGCATCAGCGCGGTGCGGATGTGGTCGGTGACCACGCGCAGCGAGACGTCCGACTTGTGGTCGGCGCCGTAGGTGTGGCCGGTGAGCTCGGCGGCACGGTCGAGGATCATCCGGCTGGTGTCGATCTCGAA
Source organism: Streptomyces sp. NRRL S-350 (assembly GCF_000719705.1). Classification (GTDB taxonomy): domain Bacteria; phylum Actinomycetota; class Actinomycetes; order Streptomycetales; family Streptomycetaceae; genus Kitasatospora. Next base: position 55,212 of record NZ_JOHO01000022.1, read on the forward strand.
GAGGTTGTCGACGCCCTGCAGGATGGCGGCGAGGCGCTCCAGGCCGAGGCCGGTGTCGATGTTCTTGCTCGGCAGGTCGCCGAGGATCTCGAAGCCGTCCTTGCCGTCGCCGTGGCCGCGCTCGTACTGCATGAAGACCAGGTTCCAGATCTCCAGGTAGCGCTCGCCGTTGACGGCCGGGCCGCCCTCCTCGCCGTACGCGGGGCCGCGGTCGTAGTTGATCTCCGAGCACGGGCCGCACGGGCCGGGGACGCCCATCGACCAGAAGTTGTCCTTCATGCCGAGGCGCTGGATCCGCTCGGCGGGGACGCCGATGACGTCACGCCAGATCTGCTCGGCCTCGTCGTCGTCCTTGTAGACGGTGATCCAGAGCTTCTCCTTCTCCAGGCCGTAGCCGCCGTCCGCGACGGAGCTGGTGAGCAGCTCCCAGGCGAACTTGATGGCGCCTTCCTTGAAGTAGTCGCCGAAGGAGAAGTTGCCGCACATCTGGAAGAAGGAGCCGTGCCGGGTGGTCTTCCCGACCTCCTCGATGTCCAGGGTGCGCACGCACTTCTGGACGCTGGTGGCGCGCGAGAACTGCGGCTTGACCTCGCCCAGGAAGTAGGGCTTGAACGGCACCATGCCGGCGTTGACGAGCAGCAGGGTGGGGTCGTCGGCGACCAGGGACGCCGACGGAACGACGGTGTGGCCGCGCTCCTCGAAGAAGCGCAGCCAGCGGCGGCGGATCTCAGCCGACTCCATTAGTGGTCCTTCCGGTTCGGGGTGCCGCCCCGCGACGGCAGGGCGCGGCGGGGCGTTTCTTCAGTGGTCCGGGTGGTGCGGGCACCTGTGGATGCCTCGCGGGCGCTGTTGGGCGGAGGCAGGGCGGCGGCCGGGCTGCCGGGCGCCGCCGAGATAGCTCGGTACTGCGGCTCGCCGCGCAGGACGCGGCGGGCGTTGCGGGGCTCCGCCACGGCGGTGCCGTGCAGCCCGAGGTCGTCCTTCAGCTGCTCCTCGCGCTCGGCCATGCCGGCCTTCACGTCCTGGGCGAACTGCTTGGCCAGGTCGCCCAGGTGCAGCGCGCCGCGCGCGGCGGTGCCGGAGAGGCTGTCCGGGGTGAGTCGGTGCACGGCCTCGTTGGCCTTGTTCATGGCCCAGACGGTGGCGCCGGCGCCGACCGCCATCCAGAAGATGCGTCGCACCATGCCGTCAGCCCCTCACCACGCGCCGGACCCGGGAGAGCAGGCCGCTGCGGGGTGCGGCCGCGGCGCGCACCTCGGCCCGGATCAGCCGGGCCAGTTCCTCGCGCTCGCCGCTGTGCAGCGGTACGGAGGGCAGGGTGCCCTGCTGCTTGGAGACGGCCTTGCGGACGCCGTAGCTGAAGGCCGCGACCTTCACCAGCGGTCCGCCCAGGGTGGCGGCCACGGTGGAGGAGAGCGCGTTGGCGTTGGCGGCGGCGTCCTGCACGTTGGCGGTGATCTCGTCCACCCGCTCCAGCTGCTCGTTGGCGCTGCGCACCGCGGCGCCGGCGTCGGTCAGCAGCGGGACGGCCTGCTCGGTGACCGCGGAGACCAGGGCGGCGGCCTCCTTCAGCACCCGGGAGAGGCGGACCAGCACCACGGCGAGCAGGGTGACCAGGACCGCCCAGAACACGGCGACGAGCAATCCGGCCAGCTCTCCCACGGACACCTTTGCGCGCTCCCTCGCCTTGCCGTTCTCCAGACGGAACCCTATCGCGCCGACACCGGGTTTCCGGACCGGGTTGTCCGTGCGGGCGATCCGACCGGGTGTGCGAACCGCGCGCGTAACCTACCGGTCGGTCACCTCGTTCTGCCAGGCAGGCCGTCGTCCGTACGGCCCGATGCGCGTCCGGACCGCGACGGCCCGGGCCTGGAAGACGGGGAGCAGCGCTTGGCCGGCGACTGGACAGCACAGCCGTGGGAGCCCTCGGCGGGGCCGCGCGAGCCGGAGCCCGGCCGGCTGCCGGCCGAGGTGACCGGTTTCGTCGGGCGGCAGCGGGAGCTGGCGGAGCTGAGGGACCTGCTGGCCGTCGCCCGGCTGGTGACCGTCACCGGGCCGGGCGGGGTGGGCAAGAGCCGGCTGGCGCTGCGCGCGGCGGCGCACGCGGGCGACGCGTTCCCGGACGGCGCCTGGCTGGTGGACGCGGCCCCGGTGCAGGACCCGCTGCTGCTCGGCCACGCCGTCCTGGAGTCCCTGCGGCTGACCGACGGCACCGCCCGTCCGCCGCTCGACATCCTGACCGAGCGGCTGGCCGGCCGGCGCCTGCTGCTGGTGCTGGACGGCTGCGAGCACCTGGTGGAGGCCTGCGCCGAACTGGCGGACGCGCTGCTGCGGGCCCTGCCCGGGCTGCGGCTGCTGGCCACCAGCCGCACCGCCCTGCGGGCTTCGGGCGAGTACCTGCTGACCCTCGCGCCGCTGCCGGTCGGCCCGCTCCCCACCGCTCCGGGGCCGGACGGCCCGGTGGCCGCCGACGCGCTGCCGGACGCGGTGCGGCTGTTCGCCGAGCGGGCCCGGGCGGTGCTGCCCTCCTTCGAGGTGACCGCCGCGAACGCGGAGGCGGTCGCCCTGCTCTGTCGTCGACTGGACGGCATCCCGCTGGCCGTGGAGCTGGCCGCCGGGCGGCTCCGCGCGCTGTCGGTGGAGCAGATCACCGCCCGGCTGGACGACCGTTTCCGGCTGCTGACCGGAGGCTCCCGTACGGCCCTGCCGCGGCACCAGACGCTGCGGACGACGATCGGCTGGAGCCACGAGCTCTGCACGGTGCAGGAACGTTTACTCTGGGCCCGCCTTTCGGTCTTCGCCGGCAGTTTCGACCTGGAGGCCGCCGACTACGTCTGCGCCGGCGAGGGCATCGAGCCCGAGGACGTCCTCGACCTGCTCGACGAACTGGTCGCCAAGTCGGTGGTGCTGCGCGAGGACAGCGCCTTCGGCGTCCGCTTCCGCCTGCTGGACACCCTGCGCGAGTACGGCGGCCAGTGGCTGCGCGCCACCGGCGGGGAGCAGCGGCTGCTGCGCCGCCACCGGGACTGGTACCTGGGCGTCGCCACCTGGGGCGAGGTCGAGTGGTTCGGCCCCCGGCAGGCCGAGACCGCCGAGCGCACCGAGCTGGCCCACACCAACCTCCGCGCGGCACTGGAGTTCTGCCTGGCCGAACCGGGCGAGGAGCAGATCGCCCTGCTGCTGGCCGGCACGCTCTGGTTCTACTGGGTCGGCTGCGGCCACCTCGGCGAGGGCCGGCACTGGCTGGACCGCGCGCTCGCCCTCGACCGCGAACCCACCGAGGCCCGCGCCAAGGCGCTCTGGGTGACCGGCTACATGGCCACCCTCCAGGGCGACCTGGCCGCCGCCCGGCCGGCCCTGGAGGAGTGCCGCCGCCAGGCCCTGGACACCGGCGACGACCGCGCCCTCGCCTACGCCGTCCACCGCCAGGGCTGCGTCGCCCTGATCGGCGACGACCCGGAGCGCGCCACCGAGCTGTTCGAGGAGGCGCTCTGGCACTACCGGACCATCGGCGAGCTCAACAGCAACGTGGTGATGGCCATGCTGGAGCTGGGCCTGGCCTACCTCTTCCGGAGCGACCTGGACAGCGGCGAGCTCTGGTTCGGCCAGGCCCGCGAGCTGTGCGAGGAGCACGGCGAGCAGTGGGCGTACGCGTACGTGCTGTACGCCACGGCGTACTCGCACTGGCTGGACGGCGCCGTCCAGCCGGCCCGCGAGCTGGCCCGCGAGTGCGTCCGGCTGAACCACCTCTTCCACGACCTGCTCGGCATCGTGCTGGGGATCGACCTGCTGGCCCTGCTGGAGACCGAGCCGAGTGGCCCGGGAGAGCCGGGCGACCTGCGCGAGGCGCGGGTGCTGCAGGGCGCCGCGCACCGGATCTGGCGGACCGTCGGCAAGCCCTTCCTGGGCTCGCGGAGCTTCTTCGGCACGCACCAGGCGTGCGCCGAGCGGGCCCGGGCCGGACTGACCGAGGAGGAGTACGAGCAGTGCTACGAGGCCGGTGCCCGGCTGGACCTGGACGCCGCCGTCTCCCGGGCGCTCGGCGCCGGGGGCTCGGCGGACGGCTCGGAGCCGGGCCCGGGGCCGCGCTCGGTGCCGCCCGCCCCGGCGCCCTCGCCCGTCCGGAACAGCTGAGGCGTCGAGCGCGCCCCGACCGGGGTCGGAGCAGGCGCCGACTCCCGGCGGCGGCGGCCCGGAATAGTCGATCCTTGCCCGTTGCTTGAGGAGGCAAGGATCTACCCGGAAGGGGCACCATGGCCGTCCACAACGCCGCCGACGAGTACCGCATGGCGAAGTTCTACTTCGACTCCAAGGCGTACACCGACGCCGCCCGCATGCTGGAGGGCGTGCTGGCCACGGAGCCGGCCAACCTCTCCGTCCGGCTGCTGCTCGCCCGCAGCTACTACCACTCCGCCCAGCTCGGCCGCGCCGAGGCCGAACTGCGCCGGATCCTGGACGCGGACCCGGCCGAGGACTACGCCCGGATGATGCTCGGCCGCACCCTGGAGCGCCAGGGCCGCGCCGAGGAGGCCCGCCCGCACCTGCGGCTGGCCGCCGCGATGACCGGCGAGAGCCGGTAGGGCGCCGCCGGAGCAGCCGGTGCAGCCGGCGCTCCGCCGGGCGCGACCGGCGGAGCGCCGGGAGCGATCGGAGACAGCCGGAGAACGGGGCGAGCCCCCGCCGCCTCGAAAGGCGACAGGGGCTCGCTCGTGGTCCTGCGAAGAGCGGACGCGGGTCAGCGCGAGTAGTACTCGACGACCAGCTGCTCGTCACAGATCACCGGGACCTCCTTGCGCTGCGGCGCACGGTCCAGGCGGAAGGCCAGGGCCTTCAGGTTGACCTCGAGGTACTTCGGGGTCTGGCCCTCACCCGCGTAGCCACCCTCACGGGCGACCTGGAACGGGACCTTCTCCTTGCTGCGCTCGCGGACGGTCACCACGAAGCCCGGCTTCATCTGGAACGACGGCTTGTTGACCTTGCCGCCGTTGACCTCGATGTGGCCGTGGACGACCATCTGGCGGGCCTGGTAGATGGTGCGGGCAATGCCCGAACGCAGCACCAGGGAGTCCAGGCGGGTCTCCAGGTCGGCGACGAGCGCCTCACCGGTCTTGCCCTCGGCCTTCTTCGCGCGGTCGAACGCGCGCGCCATCTGCTTCTCGCTCAGGTCGTACTGGGCGCGCAGACGCTGCTTCTCGAGCAGACGGACCTTGTAGTCCGAGTTCTGCTTGCGACCACGGCCGTGCTGGCCGGGCGGGTACGGGCGGGCCTCAAAGTACTTGACGGACTTCGGGGTCAGCGGCACGCCGAGCGCACGCGCGATCTTGACCTTGGGGCGCTTCTGGTTCGCCATGAACCAAACCTTCCTTGCTTACGAATACGGCTTCACCAGGTGTTGACGGAGGTCGCATGTCGCGACCCGGAGAAAACCCCGCCACCTGCGCGATGGGATCAGCCGCTCTCCGGAGCCGGGCACGAAAGTGCTTGTCACACGGAACGGCCCGGAATCCGGGCCGCCCGCGACACCGATGCGGTGCGCGACGCTCCTGTTGCGGGCCCCTCTGAAGGGGCCTACCGCCGATGCCCCGCTGGTGCGGCCGGTCGGTGGGGTCTCCCCCGCCGCCGTCCCGGGACATGGCACTCCGATCGAGTATAGCCGCCGATCAGTCGCCCTCTTCCCCGGGCTTCGGGTCGGTCTTCCGCTCGGCCTTCTTCTCGGCCTTCTTCTCGGCCGCCTTCTCGCTCCGCCGCTCCCCGCGCAGCCGCCCGCGGGTCCACTCCACGACGTCCGCGTACCGGGCCTCGCCGCCGCGCCGCGTCGGCTGGTAGTACTCCCTGCCGTGCACCGTGTCCGGCGCGTACTGCTGGGCGGCGATGCCCTCCGGCAGGTCGTGCGGGTACTGGTAGCCCTTGCCGTGGCCGAGCTTGCCCGCACCGCCGTAGTGCGCGTCCCGCAGGTGCGCCGGCACCGCTCCCGCCAGGCCCTGCCGGACGTCCGCCAGCGCCGCGTCGATCGCCAGGTAGGCGGCGTTCGACTTGGGCGCCAGGGCGAGCGCGATCGCAGCCTGGGAGAGGATGATCCGCGCCTCGGGGAACCCGATCAGCGCCACCGCCTGCGCCGCCGCGACGGCCGTCTGCAGCGCCGTCGGGTCCGCCAGGCCGACGTCCTCGCTGGCCGAGATCATCAGTCGGCGGGCGATGAACCGCGGGTCCTCCCCCGCCTCGATCATCCGGGCCAGGTAGTGCAGGGTGGCGTCCACGTCGCTGCCGCGGATCGACTTGATCAGCGCGCTCGCCACGTCGTAGTGCTGGTCGCCGTCCTTGTCGTAGCGCACCGCCGCCTGGTTGACGGCCGTCTCGGTGGTGGCCAGCGTGATGCTCGCCTCGCCCTTCTCCAGCGCCGCCCCGGCCGCCGCCTCCAGGGTGGTGAGCGCGCGCCGGGCGTCGCCGCCGGCCAGCCGCACCAGGTGGTCCTCGGCCTCCTCGGTCAGCTCCAGCGCGCCCTCCAGGCCGCGCTCGTCGGCCACCGCCCGGCGCAGCAGCGCGCGGATGTCCTCGTCGGTCAGCGATTCCAGGGTGAGCAGCAGGGAGCGGGACAGCAGCGGGGAGATCACCGAGAAGTACGGGTTCTCGGTGGTCGCCGCGATCAGGGTGACCCAGCGGTTCTCCACGGCCGGCAGCAGCGAGTCCTGCTGGGCCTTGGAGAAGCGGTGGATCTCGTCCAGGAAGAGCACCGTCTCCCGGCCGGACATGCCGACCGCCCGGCGGGCACCGTCGATCACCGCCCGGACCTCCTTGACCCCGGCGGTGATCGCGGACAGCTCGACGAACCGCCCCTCGACGGCCTGGCTGATCACGTGCGCCAGCGTGGTCTTGCCGGTGCCGGGCGGCCCCCAGAGGATCACCGAGCTGGTGGCCGCCGGCCCGCGCGAGCCCGCGACCAGCCGCCGCAACGGCGAGCCGGGCTTGAGCAGCTGCCGCTGCCCGGCCACCTCGTCCAGGGTGCGCGGGCGCATCCTTACGGCCAGGGGCGCCCGGCCGGGCTCCTTGGCCTGGCGTTCCTCGGCGGCGGCGGTGAAGAGGTCCGGTTCGTCCACACCGGAAGCCTATGCGAGGCCGCCGACACCCTCGGGTCGGAAGGTGTCAGCCCTGCGGCGGCTGGTCCAGCAGCACGACGTCGAACTCCTCGACCGACCAGACGGTCGACCCGGCCGCGGCGACCGCCTCGGCCCGGGCGTCGGCCATCGGACCTCGCGAGTCCACGAAGCTCGCCCGGTCGGCGAAGACCGCGCCCACCGAGAGGCGCCCGCTCGCCGGGTCGACCAGCATCGCGCCGGTGACGAAGCCGTCCAGCTTCTCCAGGGTGGGCAGCGCGCCGTCCCGGAAGGCCGCGACCAGCTTGTCCAGTCCGGCCGGGTCGATCCAGCCCCGGACCAGCCGGAACCCCGCGCCGGGCCGGTCCGCACGGGCCCGGTGCCCACCGGGCCGGGCCACCACCGCGGCCTCCCAGACGTCGGTGGCCACCGTGCCCCCGAGCGGTGCCAGCAGCCCGGCCCGCCGGTCGCCCAGGTACTGGTCGCTGTCCTGCTCGGCCTGCCGGGACTCCCACCACGAGCCCATCGTGATCTTGCCGAGCTCCCGGTCGGCGAAGAGTCCGAAGCCGCGGTAGCCGGGCCGCCCGGTGAGCAGTGCGAGGGCTTCGGTGCGGAGCCCGTCGAGGGTCTGCTCGACCCGGCCGGGGTGACCGGTGGCGTAGACGGTGCGAACGAACATGAGCGCGCCTCCTCAGGACGCCCGGACGCCACGCGGGGCCGTCGTCGGATGCGGCGCCCGGAGAAACCCCGTCCCCTCAGTCCAGTGTGGCAGCGTGGTGCGGAACGTACTTCTGCAGGTCCCGCGGGGGCCGCTGGTAGCCGCGCGAGTCCGGGCGGGGCGGCAGCACGACCTGCGGCGCCTCGATCTCCCGGTAGGGCACGGTGGAGAGCAGGTGGGCGATCATGTCGATCCGGGCCCGGCGCTTGTCGTCGCTCTCCACCACGAACCAGGGCGAGTCCGGCCTGTCGGTGTGGATGAACATCTCGTCCTTGGCCCGCGAGTAGTCCTCCCAGCGGGTGATCGACTCGACGTCCATCGGGGAGAGCTTCCAGCGCTTCATCGGGTCCTTCAGCCGCTCACGGAAGCGCCGTTCCTGTTCGGTGTCGCTCACCGAGAACCAGTACTTGCGCAGCAGGATGCCCGCCTCGATCAGCATTCGCTCGAAGGTCGGGCACTGGTGCAGGAACTGCCAGTACTCCTCGTCGGTGCAGAAGCCCATCACCCGCTCGACCCCGGCCCGGTTGTACCAGCTGCGGTCGAACAGCACGATCTCCCCGGCCGCCGGCAGGTGCTCGACGTACCGCTGGAAGTACCACTGGGTCCTCTGCCGCTCGGTCGGCGTGGGCAGCGCCGCGACCCGGGCGATGCGGGGGTTCAGGTACTCCGTCACCCGCTTGATCGCGCCGCCCTTGCCCGCGGCGTCACGCCCTTCGAAGACCACCACGAGTCGGGCGCCCTCGACCCGCACCCACTCCTGGAGCTTCACCAGCTCCTCCTGCAGCCGCAGCAGCTCCCGCTCGTACGGCTTCCTCGCCAGTCGCCCCGGCTTCGCGGTCCGCTGCTCCTCGGCCACCCTCTGGTCCTCCGTCCGGCTGACGCTGATGCCTACTCACCGTAGGCGCAGCACGGCGGGTCCGCAGATCGGACCGGAGCGGTCGCAGGACGCGGAGGAGCACAGGACGCGGAGGGGGCGGGGAGGCGGAGGGGCCTTAGACCCCGACGAACGGCTCGGGGTAGCGGCAGAGCCCGCGCGGATCGCCGTCGTACCCCGCCAGGGGCAGCGCCTGGAAGTAGGCCTCCGGCACCTCGAACGGGCCGACGATCTCGTGCCGCCCGGCCGGCCGGAAGCCGAACCGCGCGTAGTACTGCGGGTCGCCGAGGACGACCACGAGCTTCTCCCCCGCCTCCTCGGCCGCCGACAGCGCGGCCCGGACGACGAGTTCGCCGACGCCCCTGCGCTGCCACTCGGGCGCCACGGCGACCGGCGCCAGCGCCACCGCGTCGCCCTCCCCGACCCGCAGCCGGGTCAGCAGGGCGTGCCCGATCACCAGCCCGGTCTCGTCGACCGCGACCAGTGACAGGCCGGGCAGCCAGGCGGGATCGCGGCGCAGCGCGTCCACCAGGTCCGCCTCGTCCGGGCCGGGGAACGCGGCCATGTGGACGCGTCTGGTCGCGGGGGCGTCCTGCGGACATTCGACTCTCGTGGTGACCTGCATGGGTCAACCCTCCCTGTGTCACACACCGTTGTGGACCGGCCCCGGACGGTGGGTGGACCGTCCGGGGCCGCTGCAGGTTAGCGGATGACGCAGCGTCAGGACTTGGGCTGCGCCTCGGACTTGGCGTCCTCGCGGACCTTGGGCTGGGCGTCCACGCCGGCCTCGCGGCGCTGCGCCGGGGTGATCGGGGTCGGAGCACCGGTCAGCGGGTCGCCGCCGGTGGACGTCTTCGGGAAGGCGATGACGTCGCGGATGGTGTCGTACCCGCCGAGCAGGGTGACGATCCGGTCCAGGCCGAAGGCGACCCCACCGTGCGGCGGCGGGCCGTAGTTGAAGGCGTCCAGCAGGAAGCCGAACTGCGAGGCGGCCTCCTCCTCGGAGAGGCCGATCGCGTCGAACGCCCGCTTCTGCACGTCGCGCTGGTGGATACGGATCGAACCGCCGCCCAGCTCCGAGCCGTTGAGGACCAGGTCGTAGGCGTTGGACAGCGCCGCGCCCGGGTCGGTGTCGAAGGTGGCCAGCGACTCCGCGGTCGGGGCGGTGAACGGGTGGTGCACCGCGTGCCAGCCCTGGAACGCGCCCTTGTCGTCCTCGATCGGCTCGAACATCGGGAAGTCGACGACCCAGAGGAAGGCCCACTTCGACTCGTCGATCAGCCCGCAGCGGCGGCCGATCTCCAGCCGCGCGGCGCCGAGCAGCTCCTGCGAGGCGCGCTTCTTGCCGGCCGCGAAGAACACCGCGTCACCGTTCTTGGCGCCGGCGGCGGCGGCCAGGCCGGCCAGGTGCTCCTCGGAGAGGTTCTTGGCGACCGGGCCGCGCAGCTCGCCGGTCTCGGCGTCGATGAGCACGTAGGCCAGGCCCTTGGCGCCGCGCGCCTTGGCCCAGTCCTGCCAGGCGTCCAGCTGCTTGCGCGGCTGCGAGGCGCCGCCGGGCATGACCACGGCGCCGACGTACGGGGCCTGGAAGACGCGGAACTCGGTGCCCTTGAAGTACTCGGTGAGGTCGGTGAGTTCCTGGCCGAAGCGGACGTCCGGCTTGTCGGAGCCGTAGCGGCCCATGGCGTCCGCGTAGGTCATCCGCGGCAGCGGGTTCGGGATCTCGTACCCGTGCACCTCGCGCCAGACGGCACCGATGATCTTCTCGCCGAGGGCCAGGATGTCCTCCTGGTCGACGAAGGAGGCCTCGATGTCCAGCTGGGTGAACTCCGGCTGCCGGTCGGCGCGGAAGTCCTCGTCGCGGAAGCAGCGGGCGATCTGGTAGTAGCGCTCCATGCCGGCCACCATCAGCAGCTGCTTGAACAGCTGGGGCGACTGCGGCAGCGCGTACCAGTGGCCGGGCTGCAGGCGGACCGGGACGAGGAAGTCGCGGGCGCCCTCGGGGGTGGAGCGGGTGAGGTACGGGGTCTCGATGTCGAGGAAGTCGTTCTCCTCCATCACCCGGCGGATGATGTTGTTGACCTTGGAGCGCAGCCGCAGGCCCTTGGCCGGGCCCTCGCGGCGCAGGTCCAGGTAGCGGTAGCGCAGCCGGACCTCCTCGTTGACCGTGCCCGGCTCGTACTCGGCGACCGGGAAGGGCAGCGGCGCGGCCTCGGAGAGCACCTCGATGCCGCTGACGACGACCTCGACGGCGCCGGTCGGGATGTCCGGGTTCTCGTTGCCCTCGGGGCGCACCCGGACGTCACCGACGACCTTGACGCAGTACTCGGCGCGCAGACCGTGCACCGAGTCGAGGTCGCGGACCACGATCTGCACGGTGCCGGAGGCGTCGCGCAGGTCGATGAAGGCGACGCCGCCGTGGTCGCGGCGGCGGGCGACCCAGCCGGCCAGGGTGACGGTGGTGCCTGCGTGCTCCGGGCGGAGCGTGCCCGCGTCGTGCGTGCGGATCACAGCTGCTTCTCCTTCAGGGTGGGGACGAGTGCGTCGAGGGCGACGGGGGCCTGCTCGCCGGTGCTCATGTCCTTGAGCTGGACGACGCCCTCGGCGAGGTCCCGGTCCCCGGCGATCAGGGCGAAGCGGGCGCCGGACCGGTCGGCGGACTTCATGGCGTTCTTGATGCTCTTGACGCCGAAGGCGAGGTCGGTGGCCACGCCGGCCCGGCGCAGCTCGACCACCTTGGCAAACAGGACGTTCTTGGCTTCCTCGCCGAGCGCGACCGCGTACACCGCGGTGGCGGACGGCAGGTCGAGGGTGACGCCCTCGGCCTCCAGCGCGAGGAAGGTGCGGTCCACGCCGAGGGCCCAGCCGACGGACGGCAGCGCCGGGCCGCCGATCATCTCGGACAGGCCGTCGTAGCGGCCGCCGCCGCCGATCGCGGACTGCGCGCCGAGGCCGTCGTGCACGAACTCGAAGGTGGTGCGGGTGTAGTAGTCCAGGCCGCGGACCAGCTTCGGGTCGTCCACGAAGGCCACGCCGGCCGCGGTGAGCAGCTCGCGGACCTTCACGTCGTACGCCTTGCAGTCCTCGCACAGGAAGTCGCGCAGCATCGGCGCGCCGACCAGCTGGGCCTGGACGGCCTCGCGCTTGTCGTCGAGGACGCGCAGCGGGTTGATCTCGGCGCGGCGGCGGGTGTCCTCGTCCAGGTCCAGCCCGGAGAGGAACTCGATCAGCGCGGTGCGGTAGACCGGGCGGCACTGCTTGTCGCCGAGGCTGTTGAGCAGCAGGGTGTAGTTGCTCAGGCCCAGCGAGCGGAAGGCGTCGTCGGCGAGGATGATCAGCTCGGCGTCGAGTGCCGGGTCCTCGGCGCCGATCGCCTCGGCGCCGACCTGGGAGAACTGGCGGTAGCGGCCGGCCTGCGGGCGCTCGTAGCGGTAGTAGGAGCCGGAGTACCAGAGCTTCACCGGCAGGTTGCCCTGCTTGTGCAGGTTGGCCTGGAGTGCGGCGCGCAGCACCGAGGCGGTGCCCTCGGGGCGCAGCGCGAGGTCCTCCTTGCCGCGCTTGGTGAGCGAGAACATCTCCTTGGTGACGATGTCGGTGGACTCGCCGACGCCGCGGGAGAACAGCTTCACGTCCTCGAAGACCGGGGTCTCGACGTAGCCGTAGCCGGCCCGGCGGGCGGGCGCGGCGATGCGCTCGCGGATCGCCAGGAAGGTCGCGGAGCTGGGGGGCAGCAGGTCGTAGGTGCCCTTGGGGGCGGTGAAGGTGCTCAACTTCTCTATCCGTCACATTCCTCGTCGCGGGAAAGCCGGGGCGCCGGTCGCCCCTGCTGCCTGTCGGAGGTAGGGGTTGGTGTCGCGCTCGCGGCCGATGGTGGTCTGACCGCCGTGGCCGGAGAGGACCACGGTGGAGTCGTCGAGGGGCAGGCACACCCGGGCCAGCGACGCCATGATCGCCTCGCTGTCCCCGCCCGGGAGGTCGGTGCGCCCGATGGAGCCGGCGAACAGCAGGTCGCCCGAGAACAGCACCGGGGGGAGGTCCTCGGCAGCGGGCGTCCGGAAGGTCACCGACCCCTTGGTATGGCCTGGGGCGTGGTCCACGGTGAGCCGCAGGCCGGCGAGCTCCAGCACGCTGCCGTCGGTGAGTTCGCGCACGTCGTCGGGCTCGCCGACGGTGAGCTCGCCCATCAGCTGGGTGCCCAGGGAGCGGCCGAGCGCCTTCTCCGGGTCGGACATCATGTACCGGTCCTCGGGGTGGATCCAGGCCGGGACGCCGCGGGCGCCGCAGACCGGGACCACCGACGCGACGTGGTCGATGTGGCCGTGCGTGAGCAGCACCGCGACGGGCTTGAGCCGGTGCTCGCGGACCATTTCCTCGACACCGCGGGCGGCTTGGTGGCCGGGGTCGACGATGACGCACTCCTCGCCCGCCGCCGGAGCGACCAGGTAGCAGTTGGTGCCCCAGGCTCCAGCGGGGAATCCGGCGATGAACACGCGCGTCCTTCGGGTGTGCGGCGGTCGGTTTGCGAGGACCACCAGGAGTGATGCTGCGAATCCGTCATTCAGGGGCAGCCTACCGGCGGTGCGGGCCCGGTTGCTAACCAGATGGGGGTGACGGGGCGCGGCCGGCTGACAGGTTCACCGCGTTCTTACGGGCCCGGTCCCTACACTTGGCCGCCGAGGGATGCGATGATCCGCTCCGGAATCCATCCACTTTTTCCCCGCACGATCCGTAGGAGACACGGCCGGTGGTCAGCAGCGAACAGCGGCGGCGGCAGCTCGCCCGCGAGAAGTACGAGCGCCAGATGGAGCGGCGGGCCGAGGCGGCGGCCGCGCGCAGGCGCCGCAACACGATCCTGGGCGCCTCGCTCGCCGTCGTGGTCCTGGCCGGCGGCGGAACGCTCATCGCCACCGGCGCCTTCGGCTCGGACGACAAGGACAAGACGACCGCGAGCTCGGCGCAGGCCGCGCCGACCCAGGCCACGGCGGCGAGCACGCCGCCGGTGCCGACCCGCAAGCCGGTCGAGGGCTGCGCCGCCCCGGCACCGGGTGCGCCCAACGGCAAGCAGTGGCAGGCGGAGCCGGCCATGTCGATCGACCCGGGCGCCTCGTACACGATGGCCCTGGACACCAACTGCGGCAAGGTGACGATCGCGCTGGACGCGGCCAAGGCACCGCACACGGTGAACTCCTTCGCCTTCCTGGCCGGCCAGCAGTACTTCGACCACACGAAGTGCCACCGCCTCACCACCGACGGCATCTTCGTGCTGCAGTGCGGCGATCCGACCGCCAGCGCGACGGTCCCCGGCGGTACCGGTGGTCCCGGCTACAAGTTCGCGGACGAGAACCTCACCGGCGCGACCTACCCGGCGGGCACCGTGGCGATGGCCAACTCGGGCCCCGGCACCAACGGCAGCCAGTTCTTCCTGGTCTACAAGGACACCCAGCTGCCGCCGAGTTACACCCCCTTCGGCAAGATCACCGGCGGCCTGGACGTGGTGCAGAAGATCGCCGCCGCGGGCACCCTGGAGGGTTCCCCGGACGGCCACCCGATGGCCGACGTCACCTTCAACTCGGCTACCGTGTCGAAGGGTTGACCAGACCCGGGGCCGCGGCGGGCGACGTCCACGACGTCCTCGCCCGGTCCCGGCCCGAAATCGCCCGGCCCGGATGCGGACAGCACCGGGCCTGGTCGCCTATGTTGGCGTTGTATAGGGTGCCCGGACCCGCCTAGCCGTCACCCTCGGCAGAAAGGCACGGCGGACGGGGACGGCGGACTCATCGGTCCGCCGCACATCAACTGTGGACGACGGTCGCGCGCCGCCCCGGCGCGGGCGCGACGTCATGTGGAGGACGCGCTATGAGCAGCGACCCGTGGGGCCGTGTGGACGAGCAGGGCACGGTCTACGTCAGGACGGCCGACGGCGAACGCGTCGTGGGTTCCTGGCAGGCCGGCTCGCCCGAGGAGGCTCTGGCCTACTTCGAGCGCAAGTACCAGGGCATCGAGGTGGAGATCGGCCTGCTGGAGAAGCGGGTGCGCACCACCGACCTGGCCGCCAAGGACGCCCAGACCGCGCTGGAGCACCTGCGCGCGCAGGTGGTCGAGGGGCACGCCGTCGGTGACCTGGAGGCCCTGGCCAAGCGGCTGGACACGCTTGCCGGCGAGATCGAGGCCCGGCGGGAGCAGCGCAAGGCCGCCCGCGCCAAGGCGCAGGACGAGGCCCGTGCGGCCAAGGACGCCCTGGTCGCCGAGGCCGAGCAGCTCGCCGAGTCCACCCAGTGGCGGGAGGCCGGGGACCGGCTGCGCGCCCTGGTGGACACCTGGAAGGGCCTGCCCCGCCTGGACCGCAAGAGCGACGACGAGCTGTGGCACCGCTTCTCGCACGCCCGCTCGGTCTTCTCCAAGCACCGCAAGGCGCACTTCGCCACCCTGGACGCCGAGCGCGAGCAGGCCCGGCAGACCAAGGAGGCGCTGGTCGCCGAGGCCGAGGCGCTGTCCTCGTCCACCGAGTGGGGCAGCACCGCGGCCGCCTACCGCGACCTGATGGCGCGCTGGAAGGCCGCCGGCCGGGCCCAGCGGGACATCGAGGACGAGCTGTGGGCGCGGTTCCGCGGCGCGCAGGACGTCTTCTTCCAGGCCCGTTCCTCGGTGTTCAGCGAGCGCGACGCCGAGCAGGTGGAGAACCAGAAGCTCAAGGAGGCGCTGGCCGCCGAGGCCGAGGCGATCCTGCCGATCACCGACCTGAAGGCCGCCAAGGCCGCGCTGCGCGAGATCAACGAGCGCTGGGAGGCGATCGGGCACGTGCCGCGCGACGTCCGTCCGAAGCTGGACGGTCGGCTGAACGCGGTCGAGCGGGCCATCCGCGAGGCCGAGGACAGCGAGTGGAAGCGCTCCAACCCGGAGGCCAAGGCCCGCGCGGCCGGCATGGTCGGCCTCTTCCAGGCCAAGGCCGAGAAGATCCAGTCGGACCTGGACAAGGCCCGTACGGCCGGCAACGCCTCCAAGGTCGCCAAGCTGGAGTCCGAGCTGGCCGGCGTGCAGACCCTGCTGGAGCAGGCGCACAAGAGCCAGGAGGAGTTCAGCGGCTGATCCCGCCGGACCCGTCTCCATGAGGAAGGCCCCGGGGAACTCCCCGGGGCCTTCCTCATGCCGTCAGCCGTCAGGCCGTGGCCGCCGTGGCGCCCGCCGTCACTTGCGGGCGGAGGTGACGCGGTAGACGTCGTACACGCCCTCGACGCCGCGCACCGCCTTGAGCACGTGGCCGAGGTGCTTCGGGTCGCCCATCTCGAAGGTGAAGCGGCTCATCGCCACCCGGTCCCGCGAGGTCTGCACCGCCGCCGACAGGATGTTGACGTGCTGGTCGGACAGCACGCGGGTGACGTCCGAGAGCAGTCGGGAGCGGTCCAGCGCCTCGACCTGGATGGCCACCAGGAAGACCGACGACTGGGTGGCCGCCCACTCGACGTCGATCATGCGTTCCGGCTGCTGGCTCAGCGACTCCACGTTGACGCAGTCGGCGCGGTGCACCGAGACGCCGTTGCCCCGGGTGACGAAGCCGACGATCGGGTCGCCCGGCACCGGGGTGCAGCAGCGGGACAGCTTGACCCAGACGTCCTCGACGCCCTTGACGATCACGCCCGGGTCGCCCTTGGCCCGGCGGCGCACCGCGCGGCGGTTGTCGTGCGTCGGGGTGGCGGTCTCCGCCAGGTCCTCGGTGGCGCCCTCCTCGCCGCCGAGCGCCTGGACCAGCTTCTGCACGATGTTCTGCGCCGCGACGTGGCCCTCGCCGATCGCGGCGTAGAGCGAGGAGATGTCGGGGTAGCGCATCTCGTGGGCCAGGGTGACCAGCGAGTCGCCGGTGAGGATCCGCTGGATCGGCAGGCCCTGCTTGCGCATCGCCCGGACGATCGCCTCCTTGCCGTGCTCGATCGCCTCCTCGCGGCGCTCCTTGGAGAACCAGGCGCGGATCTTGTTGCGGGCGCGCGGGGACTTGACGAAGCCCAGCCAGTCCCGGGACGGGCCGGCGTTCTCCGCCTTGGAGGTGAACACCTCGACGGTGTCGCCGTTCTCCAGGGTCGACTCCAGCGGCACCAGGCGTCCGTTCACCCGGGCGCCTATCGTCCGGTAGCCGACCTCGGTGTGCACCGCGAAGGCGAAGTCGACCGGGGTGGCGCCGGCCGGGAGGGCTATCACGTCGCCCTTGGGCGTGAAGACGAAGACCTCGTTGCTGGCCAGGTCGAAGCGGAGCGACTCCAGGAACTCGCCCGGATCGGCGGTCTCCTTCTGCCAGTCCAGGAGCTGCCGCAGCCAGGCCATCTCGTTGACGGCGCCGGCCTTGTCGTCCTTGCGGGCCTGGGTCGGGGTGTCGGTGCGGACCTTGGAGGCCCCGGCGACGGCGCGCTGCTTGTACTTCCAGTGCGCGGCGATGCCGTACTCGGCCCGGCGGTGCATGTCGAAGGTGCGGATCTGGAGTTCGACGGGCTTGCCGCCGGGGCCGATCACCGTCGTGTGCAGCGACTGGTACATGTTGAACTTGGGCATCGCGATGTAGTCCTTGAACCGCCCCGGCACCGGGTTCCACCGCGCGTGGATGGTGCCCAGCGCCGCGTAGCAGTCGCGGACGGTGTCGACCAGGACCCGGATGCCCACCAGGTCGTAGATCTCGGCGAAGTCCCGGCCCCGGACGATCATCTTCTGGTAGACCGAGTAGTAGTGCTTCGGTCGGCCGGTGACGGAGGCGGTGATCCGGGCGCCGCGCAGGTCCGCCTGGACCTGGTCGATGACGGTCGCCAGGTACTCGTCCCGCTTGGGGGCGCGCTCGGCGACCAGCCGGACGATCTCGTCGTACATCTTCGGGTAGAGGATCGCGAAGGCGAGGTCCTCCAGTTCCCACTTGATGGTGTTCATGCCCAGCCGGTGCGCCAGCGGGGCGTAGATCTCCAGCGTCTCGCGGGCCTTCTTCTCCTGCTTCTCCCGCTTGAGGTAGCGCATCGTGCGCATGTTGTGCAGGCGGTCGGCCAGCTTGATCACCAGGACGCGCGGGTCCTTGGCCATCGCCACGACCATCTTGCGGACGGTCTCGGCCTGCGCGGCCTCGCCGAACTTGACCCGGTCCAGCTTGGTGACGCCGTCCACCAGCAGGGCCACCGAGTCGCCGAAGTCCTTGCGCAGGGTCTCCAGGCCGTAGTCGGTGTCCTCGACCGTGTCGTGCAGCAGCCCGGCCATCAGGGTCGGGGCGTCCATGCCGAGTTCGGCGAGGATCGTCGCGACGGCCAGCGGGTGGGTGATGTACGGGTCGCCGCTCTTGCGCTTCTGGCCCCGGTGCCACTTCTCGGCGACCGCGTACGCCCGCTCGATGTCCCGCAGCAGCGCCGGGTCGGCCTTCGGGTCGTTGGCCCGGATCGAGCGGAACAGCGGCTCCAGGACGGGATTGAGCACGCTGGAGCGCTGACCGCCGAGGCGGGCCAGGCGCGCCCGCATGCCGCCGGTGGAGCCCCGACCGGAGGGCGCGGGCGGACGCGAGGAGGTCGGAGCCGGGCGTGCCGGGGTGGCCCCCGAGGGCGTGGGGTCTTCGGGGGCGGCCGCTGCGGCCGTGGGCACAACCTCGTCGGGCAAGGACTACTCCTCGGGGCACCGGGCCGACCCCTGCCGGGCCGGGCCCGAACGGGCGGGGACAACCGGGAGGGGATGAATCTTCATGGTACCGAGCCGGGCGGCCCGGTGTTCATCCGGCCGGGCCTGGAAACGGAAGGACGGCGGTCGGATGTTCCGACCGCCGTCCTTCGCGGATGTCCCTCAGACCGTGACCAGCGTCTCCAGCGGGGCGTCGCCGAGGTGCCCGGCCAGCCGCTCACGGCCGTCCAGGAAACCCAGCTCCATCAGGACCACGACGCCCGCCAGCTCGGCCCCGGCCTCCTTCACCAGGTCCAGCGAGGCGCCGATGGTCCCGCCGGTGGCCAGCACGTCGTCCACCACGAGCACCCGCTCACCGGGCGTGAAGGCGTCGCACTGCACCTCCAGCGTCGCCGAGCCGTACTCCAGCTCGTACGAGCGCCGGAACACCTCGCCGGGCAGCTTGCCCTGCTTGCGGATCGGCACGAACCCGAGCCCGGCCGCGAAGGCCGCCGGGGCCGCCAGCACGAAGCCGCGCGCCTCCAGGCCCACCACCTTGGTCGCCCCCAGTGCCGCCGCCCGGTCCGCCAGCGCCCGGGTGAGGGCGCCGAAGGCCTCGGCGTCGGCGAGCAGCGGCGCGATGTCCTTGAACAGCACACCCGGCTTCGGGTAGTCCGGGACGTCCCGGATCCGGCTGTTCAGCAGCTCGGCCAGTGCGATGTCGGCGGTGGTCACTATGTGTCCTCGGGGTCGTGGTGCGGTCAGCGCTTGGTGGACGGGCGGTTCTTGGCACGGGTGGTGCCGGCCGCCCGGCCGCGCTGACCGACCATACCCGCAGGCTGGTCGCCCTCCGCCGGCTCGTCCCCGGCGGACGCGTCCGCGGCCTCGGCCTCGGCCTTGGCGGCCGCGGCACGGTGCTGCAGGACGCGCTTGCGCAGCGCCTTCATGTCCGGCTGCTCCTCCTTGAGCTGCGCCAGCAGCGGGGTGGCGACGCAGATCGAGGAGTAGGCGCCGGCCGCGAGGCCGATGAACAGCGCGAGGGAGATGTCGTTCAGCGTGCCGGCGCCCAGGAAGCCGCCGCCGATGAACAGCAGCGCGGCGACCGGGAGCAGCGCGACCACGGTGGTGTTGAGCGAGCGCACCAGGGTCTGGTTGAGGCCCGCGTTGGCCGCCTCGCTGTAGGTGAGCTTGTTCTGCTTGGTGAGCCCCTTGGTGTTCTCCTTCACGGTGTCGAAGACGACGACCGTGTCGTAGAGGGAGTAACCGAGGATCGTCAGGAAGCCGATCACCGTGCCGGGGGTGACCTCGAAGCCCACCAGGGCGTACACACCGATGGTGATCAGGAGGTCGTGGATGAGGGCGACCAGGGCGGCCACCGCCATCCGCCACTCGAAGGCGATCGCCAGGTAGATCGTCACCAGGATCATGAAGATGACCAGACCGGTGAGCGCCTTGTTGGAGATCTGCTTGCCCCAGCTGGGGCCGATCACCTGGGCCTCGACGGTGTCCAGCGGAACGCCGATCTTCTCGGCGAGCTGCGAGCGCACCTCGTCCGAGCTCTTCGGCTCCTCGGTGCTGACCTGGATCCGGATCTTGCCGTTGTCGGTCGACTGGACCAACGGGTGCGAGGAGACGACCTGGTCGGCCTTCTCCTGCGCCTGCGAGACGGTCAGGCCGGGCTTGGCCACGGTGTAGACCGAGCCGCCCTTGAACTCGATGCCCAGGTGCAGGCCCATGGCCAGACCGATCGCGGCGACCAGCACGATCACGCCGGAGATGGAGTACCAGATCTTGCGACGGCCGACGAAGTCGAAGCTGATTTCGCCCTGGTAGAGCCGGTGGCCCAGATTGGAGAAGCGCGACACGGTGTCAGGCCTCCTTCACGGCGGCAGAGGAGGGGCTACGACGACGGCTGCTGCGCAGCGGCGGGCGGGCGCCCAGCCGCTTCGGGTCCAGGCCGGACCACGGGTGGCCGTCCAGGAAGAACTTGCGGCGGGCCAGCAGCGTGATCAGCGGCTTGGTGAAGAGGAAGATCACCACGACGTCGAGCGCGGTGGTCAGCCCCAGCGTGAACGCGAAGCCCTGGACCTTGCCGACCGAGACCGCGTAGAGCACCGCGGCACAGAGGAAGGACACGAAGTCCGAGACCAGGATGGTGCGCCGGGCGCGCGGCCAGGCCCGCTGGACCGCCGGGCGCAGCGGGGCGCCCTCGCGGACCTCGTCGCGGATGCGCTCGAAGTACACGATGAAGGAGTCGGCGGTGATGCCGATCGCGACGATCGCACCGCAGACGGCGGGCAGGTTCAGCGCGAAGCCGATCCCGCCGCCGAGCAGGCTCATGATCGAGTAGGTCATGATCGCCGAGACGATCAGACCGGCGATCGAGACCAGGCCGAGGCCGCGGTAGTAGACCAGCGAGTACGCGACGACCAGCAGCATGCCGATCAGACCCGCGACGAGACCAGCCTTGAGCTGGTCCCCGCCCAGGGCCGGGGAGACGGTAGTGATGTCGCTCTTGGCGAACTCCAGCGGCAGGGCGCCGTAGCCCAGGACGTTGGCGAGGTCCTTCGCTTCGGCCTGCGTGAAGCGGCCGGTGATGACCGCGCTGCCGCCCGGAATCGGGCCGTTGACCTGCGGGTGCGAGACGACCTGGTTGTCCAGCACGATGGCGAACTGGTTGGTCGGCGGGGTCTGGGTGGCCAGCTGGCCGGTGACCTTGGCGAAGGCGTCGGTGCCGGTCCCGTTGAACTGCAGCTGGACCTGCCAGCCGGAGCCCTGCTGGGTGTCCAGGCTGGGCTGGGCCTTGGAGACGTCCGAGCCCTTCACGGCGACGGGGCCGAGAGCCAGCTTCTCGTAGTAGCCGTTCTCGGCCTTCTGGGAGCAGGCGACGACGGCCTTGTCCTCGGGGCCGGTCTGGGCGGCGCGGACCTCGGGCTTGGAGCAGTCGAGGGCGGCGAAGGCGGCGGACAGCTCCGGCGGCACGGTGCCCTGGGTCATCGCGGCGCTGAGGTCGGCGGCGCTCGGCGGGGTGGCCGGGGCGCTCGGGGCGGCGCTGCCGGTCGCGGCGGCGGTCGGGGCCGCGCTCGCGCCGGTCGCGGCGGCGGTCGGGCTGGCGCCCTCGGCGGCCAGCGCCTCACCGACGGTGCGGCCCTGCTTGGTGGCGCTCGCGGGCGCGGACGGCGTGCCGGCGGCGGCCGACGGGGTCGCGCCCGGGGTGCCGGTGGCGCCCGCGGACGGGGTGCCGGTCGGCGTCGGGGCGGTGATGCCGCTGGGCGCCACGGCCAGGACGGGACGGAAGAACAGCTTCGCGGTGGTACCCACCTGGTCCGCCGCGTTCTGCCGGTCGCCGCCCTTGGGGATGTTCACGATGATCGTGTCGTCACCCTGGGTCTGGACCTCCGCCTCGGAGACACCCATACCGTTGACGCGGCGCTCGATGATCCCGGTGGCGATGTCCATGCTGGACTTGTTGATCGCCTTGGGGTCCGTCGACTTCGCCGTCAGCGTGATGCTGGTGCCACCGGCGAGGTCGATCCCGAGCCGGGGCTTGGTGTTGCCCGTCCCGAACATGAGGGCGACCAGTCCGACGGTGACGACCAGGATGAGGGCCAGCGCCCGCCCTGGGTAGCCGTCGCGCGGGCGCGACTTGGGTGTTGCCACCTTGCTCGTTTCTCCCTGTCCATGCCACTTCCCCGACCGGACCCCCGTCCGGCTCGTGGCGGGACAGGGGTCCGGCGGTTCTGCGGCCCTGAGGTCCTGTGGGCTCGCGGCACTGCGCCGCGCGGCCGGGCGGGTTGCCCGTCCGTACTACTTGCTCGCGGGAGCCCCGCCCTCGACGTCGCCCTTCTCGGCGCTGTCCTTGGTGAGCGACAGCGGCTTGTCCTCGGCCGGCTCGGCGTCGGCGTCCTCGGCCTCCGGCTCGGGGAGCTCGTCATCGGCGGGGCGGCCGTTGATGATCGCGTCGTACTCCTGGGGGTCCAGGACGGCCGCGACTGCGCTCTTGGTGAAGTGGGTGACCACGCCGGGCGCGATCTCCAGCTCGACGGTCTCGTCGTTGACCGCCTTCACCTGGGCGTACAGGCCGCCGATGGTGCGCACTCCGGCCCCGGGCTCCAGCGCGGTCTGCATGCTCTGCTGCTGCTGCTGGCGCTTCTTCTGCGACCGGAACATGAGCACGATCGCGATGATCGGGAGGAGAAGGATGATGAGGTTCACTGCAGCCAGGGTCCTTTACGGGCCGCCGGCCGGCGGCCTGTGTGGTATGGGTCGGCCCGTCAGGTGAGAGGGGCGGTCCGGCGGAGTCTATGCAACCCCGAATCGATCGGACAACGCCAAGCATCGCATCCTGGCCCCGAAAGTGGCGACCCTCCGCCTGCACTGTTTCCGGGACCGGGCTCCCGGCCCCGCCTTGGGGCGCGGCGGCGGCACCGGGCGGGAACGTCCGGGTGCGGCTCACCCGTTCAGCCGAGGGCGGTCAACTTTCGTCGGCCGGGAACAGCTCCGACTGGGCCGGCAGGCGGGTGCGAGTGGTCTGGACCGGCGGGGTCAGCCCGAGGTGCTGCCAGGCCGCGGCGGTGGCGATCCGCCCTCGCGGGGTCCGGGCGAGCAGGCCCTCGCGGACCAGGAAGGGCTCGGCCACCTCCTCGACGGTCTCCGACTCCTCCCCCACGGCGACCGCGAGTGTCGACAAACCGACCGGACCGCCGCCGAACAGCCTCAGCAGCGCGTCCAGCACCGCGCGGTCCAGCCGGTCCAGCCCCCGGGCGTCCACCTCGTAGACGTCCAGCGCCTGGGCGGCGATCTCGACGGTGACCACGCCGTCGTGCCGCACCTGCGCGTAGTCGCGCACCCGGCGCAGCAGCCGGTTGGCGATGCGGGGGGTGCCGCGCGAGCGGCCCGCGATCTCGGCGGCGCCCGCCGGGTCTATCTCCACGTCCAGCAGGGCGGCCGAGCGGTGCACCACCCGCTGCAGCTCGGACGGGGCGTAGAACTCCATGTGCCCGGTGAAGCCGAAGCGGTCCCGGAGCGGGGGTGGCAGCAGGCCGGCCCGGGTGGTGGCGCCGACCAGGGTGAAGGGCGGCAGCTCCAGCGGAATGGCGGTGGCGCCCGGGCCCTTGCCGACGATCACGTCGACCCGGAAGTCCTCCATCGCCATGTAGAGCATCTCCTCGGCGGGCCGGGACATCCGGTGGATCTCGTCGAGGAACAGCACCTCGCCCTCGGTGAGCGAGGAGAGGATCGCCGCGAGGTCCCCCGCGTGCTGGATGGCCGGGCCGGAGGTGATCCGGATCGGGGCGCCCAGCTCGGCCGCGATGATCATGGAAAGGGTGGTCTTGCCCAGCCCGGGCGGCCCGCTCAGGAGCACGTGGTCGGGCGCGCTGCCGCGCTTGCGGGCGGCCTGGAGCACCAGGGAGAGCTGCTCGCGCACCCGCTCCTGGCCGATGAACTCGTCCAGGAGCTTGGGGCGCAGTGCCGCCTCCACCGCCTGGTCCTCACCGTCCGCGGCGGCCGTGACCAGCCGGTCGGCGGGTTCCGAGTCGTGCATCGTTGCGGGCTCCAAAGTCTCCGAAGTCGACAAGCCGACAGGTCGTCAGGTGGTCTCAGCGGGCCCGGTTGAGGCCGCGCAGCGCGAGCCGGAGCAGCGCGCCGACGTCCGGCGTCTGCTGGGCCTCGGCATCCGGGGTGACGGCCGCCACCGCCTCGTCCGCCTCGCGCGGGGCGTAGCCGAGGCCGGTCAGCGCGGAGTGCAACTGCTCGCTCCACGGCGCCGGGCCGGTGGCGATCGGCTTCTGCGCGGGCACCGCACCGTGCGGGGCACCGAGCTTGTCCTTGTACTCCAGCAGCAGCTTGGCGGCCTTCGCCTTGCCGATGCCCGGCACGGCGACCAGCGCCTTCTCGTCCCCGCCCGCGATCGCGGCCCGCAGCGCGTCGGGACTGTGCACACCGAGGATCGCCTGCGCCAGCTTGGGACCGACACCCGGCGCGGCCTGCAGGATCTCGAAGACGGCGCGCTCGTCGTCGTCCGCGAAGCCGAAGAGGGTCAGCGAGTCCTCCCGCACCACCAGCGACGTCGCCAGCCGGGCCGGCTCCCCCAGCCGCAGGCCGGCCAGCGTGTTCGGGGTGCACTGCACCGCCATGCCCACCCCGCCGACCTCGACCACCGCGACCCCGGAGGACATGGCCGCCACGGGCCCTTGCACGAAGGCGATCACCGGAAGGTTCCTTTCACGGGGGTGGCGCGGGGCGTGGCACGGGCGGCCCGGACGGCGGCCTCCAGCCGGTTGGTCGCCCCGCCGCGCCAGATGTGGCAGATCGCGAGCGCCAGCGCGTCGGCGGCGTCCGCGGGCTTGGGCGGCGCGTCCAGTCGCAGCAGGCGCTGCACCATGGCGGTGACCTGGGCCTTGTCGGCCCGGCCGGAGCCGGTGACGGCCGCCTTGACCTCGCTCGGGGTGTGCAGGGTGACGGGGATGCCGCGGCGCGTCGCGCAGAGCATGGCGACCGCGCTGGCCTGTGCGGTGCCCATCACGGTGCGCACGTTGTGCTGGGCGAAGACCCGCTCGACGGCGACCAGGTCGGGCCGGTGCTCGTCCAGCCAGGCCTCGATGCCCTGCTCGACCTGGAGCAGGCGCTGCCCGATCTCGGCCTCGGCGGGGGTGCGCACCACCCCGACCCCGGCCATCCGCAACGGCCGGCCCGGCGCGCCCTCGACCACGCCGACCCCGCACCTGGTCAGCCCCGGGTCCACGCCCAGTACCCGTACCACTCGCCCCGCCTCTCGTCTCCGACCTGCGAAGGCTACCGTCCGGGTCCGACAACCCGCCGACGACACCGGCCCGGCGGTCCTGGGACCACCGGGCCGGGCAGCGGGAACGATCACTCGCCGTCGATCACTCGCCGTCGATCACTCGGCGTCGAGCTGCGCACCGACCTCGTCGGGGATGTCGAAGTTGGCGAAGACGTTCTGCACGTCGTCGCTGTCCTCCAGCGCGTCGATCAGCTTGAGGATCTTGCGCGCGCCGTCGACGTCCAGCTCGACCTGCATGCTCGGGAGGAAGTTGGCCTCGGCCGAGTCGTAGTCGATGCCGGCGTCCACCAGCGCGGTGCGCACGTCGACCATCTTGGAGGCCTCGGAGACGATCTCGAACGAGTCGCCGAGGTCGTTGATCTCCTCCGGGTCCTGGTCGAGGACGATCTCGAACAGCTTGTCCTCGTCCACGCCGTCGGCCTTGGGGACGATGACGACGCCCTTGCGGGTGAACAGGTACGACACCGAGCCCGGGTCGGCCATCGAGCCGCCGTTGCGGGTCATCGCGACGCGCACGTCGGAGGCGGCGCGGTTGCGGTTGTCGGTGAGGCACTCGATCAGGACGGCGACGCCGTTGGGGCCGTAGCCCTCGTACATGATGGTCTGGTAGTCGGCACCGCCGGCCTCCAGACCGCCACCGCGCTTGACGGCGCGGTTGATGTTGTCGATCGGGACCGAGCTCTTCTTCGCCTTCTGGATGGCGTCGTACAGGGTCGGGTTGCCCGCCGGGTCGGGCCCGCCGGTCTTCGCCGCCACCTCGATGTTCTTGATCATCTTGGCGAAGAGCTTGCCGCGCTTGGCGTCGATCACGGCCTTCTTGTGCTTGGTGGTAGCCCACTTAGAGTGGCCGGACATCGCCAGCTCCTTTACGTCGCCAATGGGAATGAAACAGATGAGATCTTACCGGTGCCGTCACCGGTGAGACGCACACGGTCAGCGCGCGGCCACCGCGCGGCTGCCGCCCGGTCGTCACGCCGTCAGCGCGCGGCCACCGCGAGGTGCTCCTCGACCATCCTCACGAAGTACCCGTGCACCCGGTGGTCGCCCGTCAGCTCCGGGTGGAAGGAGGTGGCCAGCAGGTTGCCCTGGCGCACGGCGACGATCCGGCTCTCCGGGCCGTCCGCGGCGGGCAGTTCGGCCAGCACCTGGACGCCCGCGCCGACCGCCTCGACCCAGGGGGCGCGGATGAAGACGCCGTGCACCGGCGCGTCGTCCAGGCCCTCGAAGGCGATCCCGGACTCGAAGGACTCGTTCTGGCGGCCGAAGGCGTTGCGGCGGACCGTCATGTCGATCCCGCCGACCGTCTCCTGGTCGTCGCGGCCGTCCAGGATCTTGTCGGCCAGCATGATCATGCCCGCACAGGTGCCGTAGACCGGCATCCCGGCGGCGACCCGCTCGCGCAGCGGGTCCATCACGCCGAACAGCAGCGCCAGCTTGGACATGGTGGTGGACTCCCCACCGGGGATGACCAGCGCGTCGACCTCGGCCAGCTCCTCGGCGCGGCGCACCGGACGGGCGAGGGCGTCTGCCTCGGCCAGCGCCACGAGGTGCTCGCGGACGTCGCCCTGCAGGGCGAGGACGCCGATGACTGGAGTGCTCACGGTCTTCAACCTCAATCGATCGTTCCTACGGGAGTACGTGGCACGGCCCGCCGCACGCGCCGAGGCGCTGCGGCGGGCCGGCTCGGGAGCTGCGGCGACTACCAGCCGCGGTTGGCGTAGCGCTCGGTCTCCGGCAGGGTGTCACAGTTGATGCCGACCATGGCCTCGCCGAGGTTGCGGGAGGCGTCCGCGATGATCTTCGGGTCGTCGTAGAAGGTGGTGGCCTTCACGATGGCGGCGGCGCGCTTGGCCGGGTCGCCCGACTTGAAGATGCCGGAGCCGACGAAGACGCCCTCGGCGCCCAGCTGGCGCATCAGCGCGGCGTCGGCCGGGGTGGCCACGCCACCGGCGGAGAACAGCACGACCGGCAGCTTGCCCAGCTCGGCGACCTCCTTGACCAGCTCGTACGGGGCGCGCAGCTCCTTGGCGGCGGCGTACAGCTCGTTGTTGTCGAAGCCGCGCAGCTTGGCGATCTCGTTCTTGATCTGGCGCAGGTGGCGGACGGCCTCGACGACGTTGCCGGTGCCGGCCTCGCCCTTCGAGCGGATCATGGCCGCGCCCTCGGCGATGCGGCGCAGGGCCTCGCCCAGGTTGGTGGCGCCGCAGACGAAGGGGGTGGTGAAGGCCCACTTGTCCGAGTGGTTGACCTCGTCGGCCGGGGTCAGCACCTCGGACTCGTCGATGTAGTCGACACCGAGCGACTGCAGCACCTGGGCCTCGACGAAGTGGCCGATGCGGGACTTGGCCATCACCGGGATGGAGACCGCGGCGATGATCTCCTCGATCATGTTCGGGTCGGACATGCGGGCCACCCCGCCGTCCTTGCGGATGTCGGCCGGAACCCGCTCGAGCGCCATGACGGCCACCGCGCCGGCGTCCTCGGCGATCTTGGCCTGCTCGGCGTTGACCACATCCATGATCACACCGCCCTTGAGCTGCTCGGCCATGCCGCGCTTGACCCGGGCGGTGCCGATCTGCGGCTGGTCTGCGGTGGTGTGGGTGGTGGACACGTGAGACCTCACTCGAAGATGAACCAGTGCTATCGCCCTATGGTAGGCGGAAGGGGTTCCCCCTCCATGTGCCACCGAGTCCAGCCCGGGCGACGGGATACGACAAACGGGCCGTATCCGGGGAACACCCTAAGCAGGCGCCCCTTCGGGCGTGAGGGCGGGCGGCGGGGCGTCGTCCATTTCGAAGGCCATCGGGAACGGCGCCTTCCCGGCCAGCCGGAAGTACCGCACCAGCCGGTGCTCGCGCACCGCGCGCGCCGCCCGCACCGCGTCGTTGTGGAACCGACGGGCCATCGGCACCCGGCGCACGGCGGCCGTCAGGTCCCGGACCGCGTCCTCGCCCCCCGGCTCGGCCACCAGCACCGCCACCTGCTCCGGCTCCTCGAACACCGCCCGCAGCGCCAGGCTCAGCTGACTCTCCGCCACCTCGCGCTGCTCGTCGTCGGCCTGCCGGGCCGCGTGCGCCGCGTCCAGCAGCAGCAGCGAGGCCGCCGGGTCCAGCAGCGAGGACGTCGCCAGCTCCATCGCCACCGAGGCCCGGCGGACCAGCTGCGCGTCCAGCGCCGCCCGAGCGGCGTCGATCCGGGCGTGCAGCCGGTCCAACCGGCCGGCCGTCCAACTCAGGTACATGCCGAAGAGCACCACGGCCACGCCGGCCCAGATCCAGGTAGTCACGGGCCGCTACGTTACCGGGTGTCACCGGACGCCCGAGCCGGTGTCAGCCCGCCGCGACCGCGCTGCGGTAACCGTCCCGGTCGATGTCCGCGAGGTTCACGGCGGTGAGCAGCCGAGTCCCGGCGGCCGGCTTGACGTGCTCGGCCAGCAGCGCCAGCACGCCCTCGCTCAACGCGGCCTTCGCCTCCGGCGTCCGGCCCGGGAACATCTGGACCTCGACGTACACCTGGGCGTCGGCCGGAGTGCCGTCGGTGCCGACCACGAGCTGCTGGCTCTGCCGGAACAGCGTCTTGCAGGACCCGGGCTTGGCGTCGATCGTCTCCTCCGCGAGCCGGTTGATGGCCAGGCCCAGCGCCCGGCGGTCGAAGCCGTCGGCCAGGCCGGCCGAGTAGTCGACGGAGATGTGCGGCATCGGTTTCCCCCTTGCTGTGCAGCGGTACGGTCGTCCGACCCTAACCCCACCGACGGCCGGCACGGCCCGGCCCCCCTCCGCAGTCGCGGACCAGGCACGGCCCAGGCGCCGACCAGGCGCCCACCAGGCGCGGATCAGTCCCGGGCGAGCCCGAACCGGCCGCGCCGCCCGCTGCGCTCGTCCTCCTCGACCACCGCCGCGGCCCCCGCCGTCACGGTCTCGTACACCGCCAGGATGTCCGCGCCGACCGTCGACCAGTCGAACCGCCGCACGTGCCGCGAGGCTGCCTTCCGCAGCTCGTCCAGCCGCGCCGGGTCGCCGAGCAGCCGCAGCGCCGTCCCGGCCAGCGCGTCCGCGTCCTCCACCGGGAACAGTTCGCCGGCGTCCCCGCCGTCCAGCACCTGCTTGAACGCGTCCAGGTCGCTCGCCAGCACCGGGGCGCCCGCCGACATCGCCTCGACCAGGATGATGCCGAAGCTCTCGCCGCCGGTGTTCGGCGCCACGTACAGGTCCACGCTGCGCAGCAGCCTGGCCTTCTCCTCGTCGCTCACCATCCCGAGGAACTCCACCTGGCGGCGCACCTCCGGTGCCAGGCCCGCGACGGCCTCCTGCTCGTCGCCCTTGCCGGCCACCAGCAGCCGCACCCCCGGCCGCTCCGCCACGATCCTCGGCAGCGCCGCCAGGAGCGTCGGCAGGCCCTTGCGCGGCTCGTTGATCCGGCCGATGAAGCCGATCGTGCCGGGCTCGCCCTTCGCCGCACCGCCGGTCCACCGCTCGTCCGGCTCGGCCCCGGCGAAGAAGCCGACGTCCACGCCGTTCGGGATCACCACCGCGTCCCCGCCCAGGTGCTCCACCAGCGTCCGCCGGGCGTACTCCGACACCGCGATCCGGGCCCGCATCTTCTCCAGGCCCGGCTGCAGGATCGGCGAGGCCGCGATCATCGCCCGGGAGCGCGGGTTGGAGGTGTGGAAGGTCCCCACCATCGGCCCGGTCGCCGACCAGGCGGCCAGCATCGACAGGCTCGGCGAGGCCGGCTCGTGCACGTGCAGGATGTCGAACCGCCCGTCGTGCAGCCACCGCCGCACCCGCGCCGCCGACAGGATGCCGAAGCTCAGCCGCGCCACCGACCCGTTGTACGGCACGGCCACCGCCCGCCCGGCCGAGACCACGTACGGCGGCAGCGCCTCGTCGTCCTCGGCCGGCGCCAGCACCGACACCTCGTGCCCCAGGGCGATCAGGTGCTCGGCCAGGTCCCGGATGTGGAACTGCACCCCGCCGGGGACGTCCCAGTCGTACGGACAGACGATGCCGATCTTCACGGGTTCCTCAAGCTCCTCAGGACAGTCGTACCGGCCGGACTCATGCCCCGGAGGCCCCGGTGGCCTCGGCCGCGGGCTCCGGAGCCGCCTCCGCGCGCACCGCGGACGCCTCCGCCTTCACCGTCTCACGGGCGGGCAGGTCGGCCAGCCAGAACTTCTGCAGCATGTGCCAGTCCTGCGGGTACTCGCGGATCCCCCGCTCCCACACGTCCGCCATCGCCTGGGTCATCGCCCGGGTGCGCTCCTTGCGGTCGCCCTCCTCGGGCGCCACCACCTCGGGGTGGATCCGCGCCCGCAGCACCGGGCCGTCGTACCAGAGCGTCACCGGCAGCAGCGCCGCCCCGGTCCGCTGGCACAGCGCCGCCGGACCGGCCGGCATCCGGGTGGCCTCGCCGAAGAACGACACCTCGATGCCGGCCTCCGACAGGTCCCGGTCCCCGACCAGGCACACCAGGCGGCCCTCCCGCAGCCTTCGCGCCAGCGTGCCGATCACGTTCACCCCGCCGCCGGTCAGCGCCAGGACCTCCATGCCCTGGCCCTCCCGGAACGCCACGAACCGGTCGAACAGCCGCTCCGGCTTCAGCCGCTCCGCGACCGTGGTGAACGGGTAGCCCTGCTGCGCCACCCAGGTGCCCGCCAGGTCCCAGTTGCCCATGTGCGGCAGCGCTATCACCGCGCCCCGACCGGCCTCCAGCGTCCCCCGCAGGTGCTCGAAGCCGTCCACCCGGACGTCCCGGGCCACCCGCTCCCGGCTCCACACCGGCAGCCGGAACGACTCCATCCAGTACCGCAGGTACGAGCGCATCCCGGCCCGGGACAGCGACCGCAGCGCGGCCTCGTCCAGCTCCGGGCGGACCCGGCGCAGGTTCGCCTCCAACTGCAGCACCCGCTTGCCGCGCTTGCGCCACGCGTAGTCCGCCAGCCGGTCGAACAACCCCCGCGCCACCGGTTCCGGCAGGTGCTTCAGCAGCCCCCACCCCAGCGCGTACGCCCAGTACACCAGTCGGTCCGTCACCGCAGGACGCCCCCCATCAGCTCCCGGCCGCCGCTCGGTCGGCCTCGAACGCCTCCCGGCGCACGGTCAGCATCCGCTGGAACACCGTCACCAGGCTGCCCGCCGCCACCAGCCACAGCGCCACCGGCAGCAGCCACTCCACGTACGGCATACCGAACTTGTGCAGACCGGCGACCCCGGCTGCCACGAGGCTCGCCACCAGCCGCTCGGCCCGCTCCACCAGCCCCGACACGTCGCACGGCAGGCCCTGGCTCTCCGCCCGCGCCTTGGTGTACGACACCACCAGGGCGCTCGCCAGGCAGAAGATCGCCACCGCGCAGAGCAGGTTGTTGTCGCCCTTGCCCGCGTACCACATCGCCAGGCCGCCGAAGATCGCCGCGTCCGCGACCCGGTCCAGCGTGGAGTCCAGGAAAGCCCCCCACTTGCTGCTCCGGCCCAGCTGGCGGGCCATGTTCCCGTCCACCAGGTCCGAGAAGATGAACAGGGTGATCGTGATGGTGCCCCAGAAGAACTCCCCGCGCGGGAAGAACACCAGCGCACCGGCCACCGAGCCGGCGGTACCGATCAGCGTCACCGCGTCCGGGCTCACGCCCAGCCGGATCAGGAACGCGGCGAACGGGGTCAGGACACGTGTGAAGAAGGCACGCGCGTATTTGTTGAGCATGGCCTTCCCAGCCGCTCCGATCTCCCAGATACCCGCCTGGCGCAGCACACGCGCGGCAGACGGCCGAACGGATCAGCCCGTCCGGCCCACCCATCGTAGCCACGCCGACGACACGCTCCGGCGCACGCACCGCCCGAGACCGCCCCCACCCCCGGCACGCACACGTACGGTCACCGACCGGTCGTACGACACGCGCCCCGGGCGGACCCGACCCTAGACTGCGAAGGACAGCCTCGGCGCCACGGGAGGAGACCCCGATGCCCGACCGCAGCACGGCACGAGCCGGCCAGGCACCCGCCGTCACCGGCCCCCGGGACCTGCGCAACGTCGTCCTCATCGGCTCCAGCGGTGTGGGCAAGACCACCCTCGCCGAATCCCTCGCCCACGCGGCCGGCGCCATCGGCCGCGCCGGCCGCGTCACCGACGGCACCACCGTCTCGGACCACGAGGACATCGAGCACCAGCAGCAGCGCTCCGTCCAGCTCTCGCTGCTGCCGCTCGAATGGAAGGGCGTCAAGATCAACCTGCTCGACCCGCCCGGCCACCCCGACTTCACCGCGGACCTGCGCGCCGCCCTGCACGCCGCCGACGCCGCCGTCTTCGTCGTCTCCGCCACCGACCCGGTCACCGCCCCCACCCGCGCCCTGTGGCGCGAGTGCGCCGCCGAAGGCATCCCCCGCGCCATCGCCGTCGCCAAACTCGACATCGCCCGCAGCAGCTTCGACGACATCCTCACCGCCTGCCACGACGCCTTCGACCTGGGCCCGGACACCCTGCGCCCGCTCTACCTGCCCGTCCTCCACGACGGCCACCCCGACGGCAGCGTCGACCTCCTCACCGGCGACACCTACGGCGACGCCAGCCCGCTCCCCGACACCGGGCCCGCCCACGACAGCCTCGTCGAGGCCATCTCCGGCCAGGACGACGCCCTCATGGAGCGCTACCTCGCCGGCGACGCCCTCGACACCGACTCCCTGGAAGCCGGCCTGCGCCGCGAAGTCCTCGCCTGCGCGCTCCACCCCGCCGTCCCCACCAGCGAGAACGGCCTCGGCGCCACGGAACTGCTCGACCTCGTCGCGCACACGTTCCCCGACCCCACCGAGCGCACCCGCCCCGCCCCCGCCTGCGACCCCGACGCCCCGCTCGCCGCCCAGGTCGTCCGCGTCACCGGCGACGCCTATGTCGGACGGATCAGCCTGCTGCGCGTCTACGCCGGCACCCTGCGCCCCGACACCAAGATCCACCTCGTCGGCCCGGCCCACACCGCCGACCAGAACGGCGACGAACGCGTCACCGCCCTCACCAGCCCGTTCGGCAAGCTCCAGCGCCCCGTCCCGCACGCCGTGGCCGGCGACCTCGTCTGCGCCGCCAAGCTCACCACCGCCCGCGCCGGAGACACCGTCCACGACCCCGGCCACCCCGTCGACCTCGACGGCTGGACCCTGCCCGAACCCCTGCTCCCCGTCGCCGTCGAAGCCCACAGCAAGGCCGACGACGACAAGCTCTCCCAGGCTCTCGCCCGCCTCACCGCCGAGGACCCGGCACTACGCCTCGAACAGAACCCCGACACCCACCAGCTCGTCCTGTGGTGCACCGGCGAGGCCCACGCCGAGGTCGTCCTCGACCGCCTCCGCACCCGCCACGGCGTCCACGTCGACACCGTCGCGCCCAAGGTCGCCCTGCGCGAGACCTTCGGCACCGCGGCCGCCGGCCACGGCCGCCTCGTCAAGCAGTCCGGCGGCCACGGCCAGTACGCCATCTGCGACCTCGAGGTCGAACCCCTCCCGGCCGGCTCGGGCTTCGAGTTCCACGAGCACGTCGTCGGCGGCGCCGTCCCCAAGCACTTCATCCCCTCCGTCGAGAAGGGCGTCCGCGCCCAACTCGGCAAGGGTGTCGCCACCGGCTACCCGCTCGTCGACGTCCGGGTCACCCTGACCGACGGCAAGGCGCACTCCGTCGACTCATCCGACGCGTCCTTCCAGAACGCCGCCGCCCTCGCCCTGCGCGACGCCGCCGAGCACGCCGTCATCCGCCTGCTCGAACCCGTCGCCGCAGTCAGCGTCCTGCTGCCCGACGACTACCTCGGCGCCGTCCTCGGCGACCTCTCCGCCCGCCGAGGACGCGTCCTCGGCACCGAGACCGGCGGCCCCGGCCTCACCCTGCTGCGCGCCGAGGTCCCCGAACTCGAACTCGTCCGCTACCCCGTCGACCTGCGCTCCCTCACCCACGGCACCGCCGAGTTCTCCCGCGCCTACCTGCGCCACGAACCCATGCCCACTGCCCTGGCCGAGCGCTACACCGACTGAGCGGCCTGACGGTTCGGCAGCGCGCACGCCGCCGTACCCCCCGGCAGCCGGTGCCGGTTGCGCGCCACCCACCGGTACGCCAGGGCCGCCACCGGCCGCACCGGCGCCGCCGTCAACACCGCGCCCAGGTACGCCCACGCCCCGCCGGAGCGCATCAGCAGCCGCGCAACCGCCTGCGCGCCCCCGTGCACCCGCCCCGTCGGCGTCACCCACAGCACCTCGCGCTCCGCCCGCTCGGCCGACACCTCCCCCCGGCCGCCCGCGCGCGCGTCCAGCGCCGCCAGATCGGCGAACTGGAACGCCACCGCCTCCCAGCCGCCCGAGGCCAGCGTCTGCCGCAGGTACCGCTCGGCCCAGCGCACACAGGACGAACAGAACGCGCAGTCCCCGTCGAAGACCAGCACCGGATCCTTCACAGCCCTTCCCCTTTCCTCGTTCCCACCGGCATCATCCTCCGCCCCGCCCCGGCCCGCCCCGCGGGGTATCGACCGGACCGAAGCTGGGCATCATGCCCCTCGGGCGCCGGTTCGGCCCGATCGTGACGGTACTTCAGACGATCATCCGCGCAGGGCCGCCGCGGCACGGTAACCTGCCGCTGACAAGGGGAGGAGGGGACGCCACCGTGACCACGCTCGACATGACCCCGGGTGCGCAGATACCCCGTACCGACGCCGGCCCGCAGACCGCCGTCACCCAGGCGCTCTCCTCGGCCGCCTACCGCGACGGCGAGGTCGGCCCCTTCGTGGAAGCCGTCGCCGACGCCAAGGAGAAGAAGGGCCGCTTCGCCCTCTTCCGCCCCAACGTCGGCGAGGCCTTCAGCAAGGCGCTCGTCTCCCGCGCGCTCGGCGGCGGCCGCAAGCCCCTCGTCCCGTCCTTCGGCGTCGACACCCGCCAGGTCGTCGAGCACTGCCTGGCCGCCGAGGAGCTCCGCCACGCCCGGGACCGGCAGCTCACCACCGTCACCCTCGTCACCGGCGCGCTCTTCCTGCCCGGCACCCTGCTCTGGCTCGCCGCCTTCCAGGTCCGCGCCTGGCTCAAGCGGGACAGCCCGAGGAGCGCGGGCGTCTACGGCGGCATCGCCCTCGCCCTGGCCGGCGCCCTCGCGGTCTTCCTCGTGCTGCGCCCCCCGGCCGTCGGCGTCCTGGGCGTCTACCTGCGGATCACGATGCTCGCCCCGATCGTCGGCTGGTACCTCGCCCGCCGGATCGTGGAGCGCTCCGCCAAGGACATGCGCGCCCGCTGGCAGTCCCTGGTCGAGGGCAGCGCGGTGGCCGCCACCGTCGCCAAGGCCGTCCCCCGCGACGACCTCGACAAGAAGGCCGTCGAACTGCGCGACAAGCTCGGCCGCCTGGACGCCGAGCAGGACACCAACGTCCACCACTACGCCGTCCCCAAGGGCATCCTCGGCGCCGGCCGCCGCTGGGGCGAGTGGCGCCTCGCCGACACCCTGCACCCCGCCGAGGGCCACGCCGACTTCCGCGCCTTCCACCCGTGGGACCTGGTCCGCCGGATCTCCTCCCACCTCAAGGGCCTCGGCATCAGCCACGTCGCCAACAGCGGCATCCCCAACGTGGCCGTCAAGCAGTGGGTGGTCTTCGACATCAGCGCGGGCGCCGACGAGATCAGCCGCCCCGGCAACGCCGACATGGACGGCGACCGGATGCGCGACTTCGCCGTGCAGAGCATCGCCGACAAGCAGACCTTCCCCGGCGGCCCCCGGCACTACCTCGCCACCCAGTTCATCACCCACGACGGCAAGCTGGTCCTGACCTTCACCGTCACCGTCACGCTGCTCGCCGACGTGCTGACCATCTCGGTGGCCGGCTACGCGCTCGGCCCGGTCAAGGGCGTCTTCTTCGACAAGCCCAAGGACAAGGAGAAGACGATCTCCCGGACGGTGAAGTTCTGGGAGGAGCGCACCGTCAAGCTCCCCCTGATCGACAACGACGAGGTCGTCCGCCAGGCCGTCCGGGCACCCTTCCACCGGATGCCCGGCCTGCTCGGCTGGCTCGGCGGCGGGCTCGGCCTGCCCGAGCCGTTCGGACTGCGGCACGTCTGGGTCGGCCGCGCCTGGGACAACCGCACCATGATCGACAACGCCATGAACGCCTCCGTCCCGGTGCTCAACGCGGTCCACACCGCCACGCTGGAGTTCCTGCGGGAGCACGACCTCGACGCCGACCGCTTCTTCAAGAACCGCACCTCGGTCATCAAGTCCGAGGCGCAGAGCCCCCGTCCGTACGACGTCGACACGTTCAACGCCGGCTGAGCCGGCCGCCCCACGGCGAAGGGGCCCGCCACCGATCCCCGTCGGTGGCGGGCCCCTTCCCGCGATCGCTCCGCCTCGGCCCTTCGGCCGGACCTCAGCCCTTCGGCCAGACCTCGGCCAGCATCTTGCGGGTGTCCGCGAGCAGTTGCGGCAGCACCTTGGTGTGACCGACCACCGGCATGAAGTTGGTGTCGCCGCCCCAGCGCGGCACCACGTGCTGGTGCAGGTGCGCCGCGATCCCGGCGCCGGCCGCCGCGCCCTGGTTCATCCCGATGTTGAAGCCGTGCGCCCCGGAGGCCGCGCGCAGCGCGGTCATCGCCTTCTTGGTGAAGTCGGCCAGCTC
The DNA here is from genome assembly GCF_000719705.1 of Streptomyces sp. NRRL S-350. Classification (GTDB taxonomy): domain Bacteria; phylum Actinomycetota; class Actinomycetes; order Streptomycetales; family Streptomycetaceae; genus Kitasatospora. Next base: position 91,923 of record NZ_JOHO01000022.1, read on the forward strand.
GGCCGTCTCCGCCTCGTCCAGGTCGGTGTAGTCGGCCACGTGCCGGTACGGGACCACCATCAGGTGCCCGCCGTTGTACGGGTACAGGTTCAGCACCGCGAACACGGCGCTCCCCCGGGCGATGACCAGCCCGTCCTCGTCGCTCAGCGACGGGATCGAGCAGAACGGACAACCGTCGTCCGGAGCCGGGCCGGTGGGCTTGTTCTCACCCTGGATGTACGCCATCCGATGGGGGGTCCACAGGCGGCGGAAGCCGTCCGGCTCCCCGACGCCCCGCTGCAGTTCCGGCTCAGTCGTCATGCTGATCAGCATATTCGCCCGACGGTGGATGCAAAGCCGCGCGGGGCAGACTCATCGGGAGAGCCTGCCCCGCGCGGGACGGTGGTGCCGGCGGATCACACCTGGATCCGGTCCTTCACCGCGTCGACGATCTCCTGGACCGCCTCGGCCACCGGTACGCCGTTCTTCTGCTCGCCGTTGCGGTAGCGGAAGGACACCGCGCCCGCCTCGACGTCGTCGTTGCCCGCGATGAGCATGAACGGGACCTTGCTCTTCTGCGCGTTCCTGATCTTCTTCTGCATGCGGTCGTCCGAGGTGTCGACCTCGACCCGGATCCCGTGCTTCTTCAGCTCGGCCGCGACCTCCAGCAGGTACGGCACGTGCTCGTCGGTGATCGGGATGCCGGTCACGGTGACCGGGGCCAGCCACGGCGGCATGGCGCCGGCGTAGTGCTCCAGCAGCACCGCGAAGAACCGCTCGATGCTGCCGAACAGCGCACGGTGGATCATGACCGGCCGCTGGCGCGAGCCGTCCGCCGCCGTGTACTCCAGGTCGAAGCGCTCCGGCAGGTTGAAGTCCAGCTGGATGGTCGACATCTGCCAGGTGCGGCCGATGGCGTCCTTCGCCTGCACCGAGATCTTCGGGCCGTAGAAGGCCGCGCCGCCCGGGTCCGGGACCAGCGGCAGGCCCTGCTTCTCGGCCACGCTCGCCAGGACGGCGGTGGCCTCCTCCCAGACCTCGTCGCTGCCGACGAACTTCACCGGGTCCTTGGTCGACAGCTCCAGGTAGAAGTCGGTCAGGCCGTAGTCGCGGAGGAGGTTGAGCACGAAGGTCAGCGTGGAGTCGAGCTCCTCCGCCATCTGCTCGCGGGTGCAGTAGATGTGCGCGTCGTCCTGCGTGAAGCCGCGGGCCCGGGTCAGGCCGTGCACGACGCCGGACTTCTCGTAGCGGTACACCGTCCCGAACTCGAAGAGGCGCAGCGGCAGTTCACGGTACGACCGGCCGCGCGCGTCGAAGATCAGGTTGTGCATCGGGCAGTTCATCGGCTTGAGGTAGTAGTCCACGCCCTCGTCGAGCTGCATGGGCGGGTACATGCCGTCCGCGTACCAGTCGAGGTGGCCGCTCTTCTCGAAGAGCTTCCCCTTGGTGGCGTGCGGGGTGTAGACGAACTCGTAGCCCTCCTCCTCGTGCCGCTTGCGCGAGTAGTCCTCCATGGCCCGGCGGATGATGCCGCCCTTGGGGTGGAAGACGGCGAGGCCGGAGCCGATCTCCTCCGGGATGGAGAAGAGGTCGAGCTCGTTGCCGAGCTTGCGGTGGTCGCGCTTCTCAGCCTCGACGAGGAAGTCGAGGTGGGCCTTCAGCTCGTCCTTGGTCGGCCAGGCGGTGCCGTAGATGCGCTGGAGCATCGGGTTCTTCTCGCTGCCGCGCCAGTAGGCGGCCGCGTTGCGCATCAGCTTGAACGCCGGGATGTGGCGGGTGCTGGGCAGGTGCGGGCCGCGGCAGAGGTCGCCCCAGCACTGCTCGCCGGTCTTGGCGTCCAGGTTGTCGTAGATGGTGAGTTCGCCCGCGCCGACCTCGACGTCGGCGCCCTCGCCGGCGGTCGCGGCGGAGCCCTTGAGGCCGATCAGCTCCAGCTTGTACGGCTCGGCGGCCAGTTCCTCGCGGGCGGAGTCGTCGGTGACCACGCGGCGGGAGAACTTCTGCCCGCGCTTGATGATCTCCTGCATCTTCTTCTCGATGGCCTTGAGGTCATCGGGGTGGAAGGGCTTCTCGACGTCGAAGTCGTAGTAGAAGCCGTCCTTGACCGGCGGGCCGATGCCGAGCTTGGCCTCCGGGTAGAGCTGCTGCACGGCCTGGGCCATGACGTGCGCGGTGGAGTGGCGCAGGATGTCGAGGCCGTCCTTGCTGCCGATCGCGACCGGCTCGACCTCGTCGCCGTCCTGGACGGCGTAGGCGAGGTCCTTGAGCTGTCCGCCGACCCGGGCGGCGATGATCGAGCGGTCGTCGGCGAAGAGCTCGGCGGCCGTAGTGCCCGTCGTCACCACGCGCTCTTCCCGATCGGGTTCGCGGCTGATGATTACCCGGACGTCCGTCACCGGTCTCTCCTGACGTGCTGGATTCAGAGGACGCAACACAGCGCTGCGCGTGACGATGGTACCGAGAGCGCCGCCCCCGCCGTCCACCTACGTCCCCTCCTCCCCTCCCTCCGCGCCCTCGCCGAGCGACTTCAGCAGCCGCTCGCGGTCCCCTTCCTCCCAGCCGCACAGTTCCAGTCCGTGGGGGTGGGTGAGCCGGCGGAAGCCGCCGTGCCGCTCCAGCCTGCCGGCGACCCGGACGGGCAGGCCGGCGAGGTGGGCCTCGGCGGCGAGCCGGTACCCGGGGTCGGGCAGCCGGACCTTGAGTTCGCGGACCTCGGCGCCGCCGAGGACGCGCAGCCGTACCGAGCCCGGGCCGGCCGGGTCGTCGCGCTTGAGCCGGGTGACCACGCCGACCACGGTGACGGCGACGGCGGGCTCGATCCGCTCCAGCAGCCCGGCGGCCTCGGCGAGGGCGGGCAGGTCCCCCGGAGAGAAGTCGAGGACGACCCCGCGGTTCCCGAAGCCGCCCGGCGTCCCGGCGGCGGGCGACCAGGAGACGGTGAGCCGGGCCGCCGTCGCGTCGCGGACGAGCTCCTCGACGGACCGGACGAGTTCCCGGCTGACCCCGGCCTGGACGGCGTTCTCGAAGGCCTCGGGCCCGCCGCTGACCCGGCGGAAGTCGACCGCGTCGCGCAGCGCCTCCAGTGCGCGGACGAGGGTGGTGACGGCGGCGCGCCCCTCCGGGGCCGGCGTGTACGCGGTGAGGGCTGCGCCCTGCTCGACCACGAGGACACGGTCCAGGTAGTCCCCGGCGAGGCCGTCCAGGCGGGCACCGAAGTAGGCGGCCCTGGTCCGGGCGGCTTTCGCCCCGGCGGCGAGCATCCCGCGGGCCGCCCGGCGGAGCCGCTCGGCGTCGTCCCAGGGGGTGGTGTCGGCCGGGCCGGGCGGTTCGCGGCGCCAGCGCAGTTCGTCTCCGGGGACGGCGAGGGCGAGCAGGATCGAGCGGGCTGAGGGGGTGCGGGAGCGGGAGAGCGCGGTGACGGCGTCGGCGAGGAGTTCGACGGCGTCGTCGAAGCCGCCCCCGGCCGGGACGAGCAGGCTGGTGCCGGGTTCGCCGTCGGGCGGGGTCCAGCGTCCGTACCGGGCGGCCGGGCCGCCGCGGCGGACCCAGCCGTGCCGGGCGAGCAGGGTGGCGAGCACCGCGGGGTCGACGGTGGCCGGGTCGGGCAGCGGTCGGGCCGGCTCGCCCGGTCCGTGCGGCAGGGTCATGGGTTCGGCTCCTCGCTGCCGGGGCCGGGCCGTCACGGGCTGCCGCCCGCGCCGACCCGGGCCATGATGTCGCAGAGCGCGCGGTCGTCGAAGACCTGGTCGGTGGGCACCCGGACGTTGGTGCGCCGCTGTCCGGTGACGGGGTGGCCGGCCAGGGTGACCCAGTAGCAGCAGTGGCGCAGCTCCAGGGCGTCCGGGCGGGCCCGGAGCCAGTGGTCGACCCGGCTCGGCAGCAGCATCACGACCAGGATCCGGGGGACGGCGACCCTGGGGCGGGCGAGTTTGCGCAGGTGGTCGTTGTCCAGGGTGAAGCTGAAGAACCGTCCCGCCGGATCGGGGGCGATCTGCTGGGTGGCCTTGAGCTGGACCTTGATGGTGACCTCGTCGTCCACGTCGTGCGCCCGGGAGCCGTGGTTGACCTGCCAGTCGATGCCGTTGTCCGGGAACGGCTGGCAGAGCGAGCAGCCGGCCGCGGCGGCGACCGCGTGCAGATAGCCGACCTGCAGCGTCTCCATGCACGCGGTGGTCGCGAGGTTTCCCCGCAGGACGGCCGCCGCCTCCTCGGGCTGCGGCTGTGTGAGTGCCATCGCCCCGTGGCCTCCCCGGTTCCGGGCCCGCCGTCTCGGACGCGCCGGTCGTACGAACGGGACCGTCATGGGCAGGATCCCCGGTCGGGCCTGGGCCAAACGGGTTGAAGAGGCGTCAGAACCGGGTATCAACCGGGCGCACAACGCTCGTCTGAGGGGCAGTCATGCAGCAGCACTGGTACACCGGCCCGCTCGCCTCCTTCGACACCGAGACCACCGGCGTGGACGTCGAGTCCGACCGGATCGTCTCGGCCGCCCTCGTCGTCCAACTCGCCCCGGGCGCACCGGTGCGGACGACCACCTGGCTCGCCGATCCGGGCGTCCCGATCCCGGACGGCGCCCGCGCGGTGCACGGCATCACCGACGAGCGGGTCCGCGCCCACGGCCGACCGGCCCGCGCGGTGGTGGCGGAGGTCGCCCGCGCGCTGGCGGCCGAGGCACGGGCCGGGCATCCCGTGGTGGTGATGAACGCGCCGTACGATCTGACGCTGCTGGACCGGGAGTTGCGCCGCCACCACGGGCTGACGCTGGCCGACGGCCTGGAGGCGGCCGGGCTGCTGGTGCTGGATCCGCGGGTGCTGGACAAGCACGTGGACCGCTACCGCAAGGGCCGCCGGACGTTGACGGACCTGTGCGCCCACTACGGCGTGGAGCTGGCCGGAGCACACGACGCGGCGGCGGACGCGACGGCCGCGCTGGCCCTGACCCGGCGAATAGGCGCCCGCTACCCGGCGGCGCTCGGCGGGCTGACGCCGGCTGAGCTGCACCTGCGGCAGGCGACCTGGCACGCGGCGCAGGCACGCGGGCTGCAGAGCTGGTTCGACCGCTCGGGGGTGACGGAGCGGGTGGACCTGTCCTGGCCGCTGCGGCCGGCCCGGTGCGGCTGCGGACGCCGGCTGGAGCCGGACCACGGCTGCGAGGCAGCGGCGTAGCGGTCGGCCCGGGCACCTCGGACCCCGGGTACGCCGCAGGCCCTGACCGGTTTCCTGGTCAGGGCCTGCGTGCTGTCCGGTGGGCGATACTGGGATCGAACCAGTGACCCCTTCGGTGTGAACGAAGTGCTCTCCCGCTGAGCTAATCGCCCGGGCAACGAGAAGAACAGTAGCACCATTCGGGGGCGGTCGTACAACTCGCCCCTTCGGGGATGCGCCGACGGATGCGCCGACACATCCACAGAACTCGCGCTCCGCGCGGAAGGTGACTGAGGCTCAGCCGATTACGGCCGGCCCTTCGGGAGGATTACCGGAAATACATGTGAGGCCCAGCCGATAATCGGCTGGGCCTCACATATCACTATGCATTCCGGTGGGCGATACTGGGATCGAACCAGTGACCCCTTCGGTGTGAACGAAGTGCTCTCCCGCTGAGCTAATCGCCCGGGTGCAGGGAAAACATTACCGCATCCCGGAGGGTGGTCCGAACACCCTCCCCGCCCCCGACTCCGACTCCGGGCCGGGGCCCCTCACCTCCCGCCGAGCCGCCAGGGCGCGACCAGGCCGTAGCGGGCCAGGTACCAGCCCCCGGCCACGGCGATGACGGCCAGCCCCGTCGCGGTGATCACCAGGTTGCGGCGGCGCACCCGCGGATCCATGGCCCGGCGGGCGGCCTCGGCGACCTTGCGGCGGGTCCAGCGCAGGACCAGCTGGGCCCAGACGAACTCGGTGGCCCAGAGCCCCATGCCCAGGAAGATCACCACCCAGCCGGGGCCGGGCAGCGGCAGCATGACCACGCCGAGTCCGACCACGGCGAGGCCGGCCAGGAAGACGACCGCCTGCCAGACCCGGTGCAGCGCCGGGGAGCGTCGGGCGAAGGCCGGGGCCCGCGAGCCGACCGCCCGGCCGCCGGCCGCCCCGTCATCCGCCGTAGCCGCTTCACCCGTTCTCGTGTTCTCGGCCGTCTTGTCGTTTCGCACAGTCATGCCAGGAAACTAACCAAGAAGTACCTCGGTAATGCCGGGCCCGCCCACACCGGGACGATTCCGCAATGCGCCGTAAGGGGTACGACTCGCGCCCGAATCGGGACAGAGGGGTTTACATCGGTCTTGGGGGTGGGATGGTCCGTTCGCCGACGTGCGATTCCCCGAGCGCACACTGAGCGAAAGGCCATGGCGCTTATGAACACCACGGTCAGCTGCGAGCTGCACCTGCGCCTCATCGTGTCCAGCGAGTCCTCACTGCCCGTCCCCGCGGGCCTGCGCTACGACACCGCCGACCCCTACGCCGTGCACGCCACGTTCCACACGGGCGCCGACGAGACCGTGGAGTGGGTGTTCGCCCGAGATCTCCTCGCGGAGGGGCTGCACCGACCCACCGGTACCGGCGACGTCCGGGTGTGGCCGTCCCGCAGCCACGGGCAAGGGGTGGTCTGCATCGCACTGAGCTCTCCGGAAGGAGAAGCCCTGCTGGAGGCCCCGGCCCGGGCGCTTGAGTCGTTCCTCAAGCGGACGGACGCCGCGGTGCCCCCCGGCACCGAACACCGTCACTTCGACCTCGACCGGGAGCTGTCCCACATCCTCGCCGAAAGCTGACCCCGACCGGAGGCGGTCACGTCCCGCTGTCGGCGGGGCCGTACCCCCTGCCGTCATCGCAGCCGTCCTACTCGGGGGCACGGCAGCGGACTCAGCCGCGCACCGCGCGGTCTCGGGGCCGGCAGGTGGCCCGCTCCCACCGGAGCGGGCCCGCAGCACCGCAGGCGCCCGGCACTCAGGCCGGCCATCCGAAACGGGTGGCCGGCCTGAGTGTCGGACGCCGACGTCGTTCCGGCGCGGTACGCGTCCGTCCGGTCCGCACACCGCTTCGGGGCCGGGGCGGCGGGGCGGCGCCCGGTTTCGGACGCTCTGACGCGATCCGTACACGCCTTCGAAAGAACCCTTCACCCTTCTGGCACAAGGCCCGGTATGGTCTGGGGTAACCGTGGACGCGGGGTATCGGAGTCCCCCTGCGCGAGGAGCCCCCAACGTGCTGATCACCCATGACACCGAGTGCGCGCTGAGCATCCTCGTGGAACTGCTCAACACCGCGCCCGAGGTGTGCGGCGCCGAGCGGCTGCCGGACGTCGCCGCGCTGGAGGCGTTCGTGGTCCGCCAGGAGATCAGCGAGATCGACTCGCTGACCGGGGACGACCTGCGCCGGGTCCACGAGCTGCGCACCCGGCTGCGCGAGGTGTTCGGGGCGGGGTCGACCGCCGAGGCCGCCGAACTGGTCAACGCGATCGTCGCGGCCGCGGGGACGACGCCCCGGCTGACCGACCACGACGGCCACGACTGGCACATCCACTACTTCGCGCCGCATGCCGCCCTCGGCGACCACCTCGCGGCCGAGCTGGGCATGGCGCTGGCCTTCATCCTCATGGCGGGCGAGCAGGAGCGGCTGCGCCAGTGCGAGGCGCCGGACTGCGCACGGATCTTCGTCGACCTCTCCCGGAACCGCTCGCGGCGCTACTGCGACAGCCGGACCTGCGGCAACCGGCTGCACGTCGCCGCCTACCGGGCACGGCAGCGCTCGGCCGAGGCCGTCCCCTCCGCCTGACCCGCGGGGCGCCCGCTCCGGCACCTGGCTCCGGGGGCTGCGGTCAGATCCCGCGCTTGCGGAGGATCTCCTCGATGTCGGCGAAGTCGCCGAGGCCGTCCTCCTGCCGGCCTCCGGCCTGCTTGCCTCCGGCCGGCTTTCCTCCGGCCTGGTTCCGGGAGGCCTTGGCTGCCGGCGCCACGGCGGGGCGCTCGGGCGTCGGACCGGTGGCCGCGGGGCGCGTCGGCGCGGCCTCCACGGCGGTGCCGCGCCGGCCCGCCCAGCGGGTGGCGACCAGCAGCACGGCGGAGACGCCCAGCAGGACGATGCCAGCCCACACCCGGGGGTCGAGGACCAGCTTGGCCGCCCAGTCGGTGAACGCCCGGCCGATCGTGCTCGCCAGCGGGAACAGGCCGGTCAGGTAGAGCCCGGCGGGCAGCAGCGCCACCGCGAACCAGCGGGTCGCCGAGAGGTAGCGCCGGCGGTAGGCCCGCAGGCCCGCGACGGCCACGCCGCCCGCGGTGAGGAGGAAGCTGACCGCCGCGCTCAGCACGGGACCGCCCCTTCGCGTCCGGTCGTCCTGGTCATCGTTGCCTCCCTGTCGGTCCGGCGTCGGGCGCACCGCCGGCCGGGGCGGTCACCCACTAATGGAACACTGGGGGGATGATCGATGGTTCCCTCCCCCGGCTCGAGTTCTGGTGCGACCTCCAGTGCCCCGACTGCCGCACCGCGCTGGACGACGTCCGGGCGCTGCGGGCGCAGTACGGCGACGCCCTGCCCGTCGAGTTGCGGCACTTCCCGTTGGAGAAGCACAAGCACGCCTATGCCGCGGCGGAGGCGGCCGAGGAGGCGTTCGCCCAGGGGCTGGGCTGGCCGTTCGTCGAGGCGCTGCTGGCCCGGGTCGAGGAGCTGGACGCCCGCGGGCCGCAGGTGCTGCTGGACGTTGCCCGGGAGGTCGGGGCGGACGTCGAGGAGGTCGACACCGCGCTGATCGACGGGCGGCACATGCTGACCGTGGACGCCGACCAGGCCGAGGGGAAGGCGATCGGGATCACGGGCACGCCGACGTACGTGATCGGCGGCAAGCGCCTCGACGGCGGGCAGAGCCAGGACGGGCTGCGGGAGCGGATCACGGCCGTCATCGAGGCGGCGAAAGCCTCCTGACGCGACGTCAGAGCGCCTTCCCGTAGAGGCGGTTGGTGATCCGGTAGCCGAGCGAGTCGTACAGCCGGACGGCGACTTCGTTGCCGGGGAAGACGTTGAGGCCGAGGTTGCGCACCCCCGCGCCCAGGCACTCCTGCTCGGCGAGCAGCATCAGGGCGCGGCCGTGTCCCCGGCCCCGGTGGGCCGGGGACACCTCGACCACCATCACCCAGGCGAGCGGCTCGCCGTCCGGCAGGTCGCGCAGGTGGAGGTCCACCCAGATCGAGCCGTACGGCTGCGGACCGCCGTCGGCGCCGTACAGGCTGCGCAGGACGACGCCCGGGGTGTCGGCGCCCTGCGGGAGCAGGTCCGGCCGGCCGCCGGCCGACATGGTGCGGGCCTCCTCCTCACTGAGGCCGGACACCGTGAGCCAGCGGGCGTAGTCCTCCGCGGCCCGGTCGAGCCAGGCCGGAAGGGCCGCGGCATCGATCGGCCTCGCGGTGAGACCGGCGGGCAGGGCGGGGGGCGCGGCCAGGCGCTTGCTCAGGGTCCGCATCCGCTCGGTGTATCCGAGGGTGGCGGCGAGGGCGCGGGCGATCGGGGCCGACTCGGGGATCCGGACGTCCACCCGGGTGCAGCCCCAGGTGCGCAGCACCTCCTCCGCGGCCAGCGCGCCGAACGTGCCGCGACCCCGGCCACGCCCTTCGGAGATCTCCAACTCGTCGATCTCGCCCGAGAGTCGGCCGCCGTGCGGAACGGCCGTGGTGCGCAGCGCACCCACCGGGTGGCCGTTGGTCAGGATCCGCCAGCGTCTGGTGCGGCCGCCGGCCGCGGTGGGTGTCTCCGGGCCCTCGGGGCGCAGCGTGGTGGTCATGTGGTGCTCCCTTCCCCTTGCTCGGGAGGTTATCCACGAGGGCCTCCACGCAGCCGGTCCGTCTCCCCGGGAGCGGCGGCGGGGGTGTGGGTCACGGGTCGAGGTCGTCGCCGCTGCGCTCGGAGAAGACGGCCATGGCCTTGGCGGTGACGGGCCCGATGCCGGGCAGCTCGCGGTCGTCGACGCGGGTGACGGCCTGGACGTCGCGGGTGGTGGAGGTCAGGAAGATCTCCTCGGCCTCCTGGAGGGCGTCGAGCGGGAGGTCGGTCTCCTCTGCCTCGCACCAGTCGATGACGAGCTGCCGGGTGATGCCGGCCAGGCAGCCGGAGGTGAGGGCGGGGGTGAGCAGCCGGCCGCCGACGACCACGAAGACGTTGGATCCGGTGCCCTCGCAGAGCCGGCCGGCGGTGTTGGCGAACAGGGCCTCGGAGGCGCCGGCGCGGTGGGCGGCGGCCAGGGCGACGACGTTCTCGGCGTACGAGGTGGTCTTGAGCCCGGCGACGGCGCTGTGCTCGTTGCGGCGCCAGGGGACGACGGCGGCTGCGGTCGCGTCGGGGCGGCGGTTGATCGCACCGAGGGCGACGACGAGGGTGGGGCCGGTGGTGCCGCGCTCGGACCCGAGCGGGGCGTCGCCGCCCGTGTAGGTGACGCGCAGGCGGCCGAGCGGAGCGGGGTTGGCGGCGAGGACCTGGGCGCAGGCTTCGCGGACCCGGTCGTGGTCGGGGTCGGGCAGGCCGAGACCGCGGGCGGAGCGGGTGAGGCGGTCGAGGTGGCGGGTGACCGCGAAGGCCTTGCCGTCGACGGTCTTCATGGTCTCGAAGACGCCGTCGCCGGTGGTGAGGCCGTGGTCGAGCACCGAGACGGCGGCGTCGGCGGAGTCGACGAGCGTGCCGTTGACCCAGCTCGTGGTGCGGTTGTGCATCGAGGGCTGCTCCTCAGCGGTGGGCCGGTGGGGCTGGTGCGGCGCACGCCCCGGCCGGATCGGTTTCGCTGCCCGACGCTATCGCGACCAGGCGGGCGGCCTTCAGTTCGGTTTCCGCCCACTCGCGTTCGGGGTCGGAGCCCCAGGTGATGCCGGCGCCGGTGCCGAAGCGCAGCACGGGCGCGCCGGGGCCGGACCGGTCGAGCCAGAAGGTACGGATGCCGACGGCGAGTTCACCCTCGCCCCGGTCGGCGTCGACCCAGCCGACGGCGCCGCAGTAGGGCCCGCGCGGGGCGGTCTCCAGGGCGTCGATGATCCGCAGGGCGCTGGACTTGGGGGCTCCGGTGACGGAGCCGGGCGGGAAGCTCGCGGCGAAGAGCTCGGGCCAGCCGGCGCCCTCGCGCAGGGTGCCCTCGACGGTGGAGACCAGGTGGACCAGGCCGGGGTGCTTCTCGACGGCGCAGAGGTCGGGGACGGTCACGCTGCCGGTCTCGCAGACGCGGCCGAGGTCGTTGCGGACGAGGTCCACGATCATGACGTTCTCGGCGTGGTCCTTGTCGAGGAGGTCGTCCTCGGTGCGGCCGGTGCCCTTGATCGGGCCGGAGGAGACGGTGCGGCCGGTGCGGCGCAGGTAGAGCTCGGGTGAGGCGGTGGCGATCTCGACGCCGTGCCGGGGCAGGCGGATGGTGCCGGCGTACGGCGCGGGGTTGCCGTGGGCGAGGAGGCCGGTGAGGGCGTCGACGTCGCTGAGGTCCGGGTCGGGCAGCGGCGCGGACAGCACGCGGCAGAGGTTGGCCTGGTACACCTCGCCGGCGGCTATGTGCTCGCGGATGCGGCGTACGCCCGCGGTGTAGGCGGCACGGTCCAGGGAGCTGTGCCAGCTGCCGGCGTCCGGGCCGCGCCAGCCGGCGCCGGAGGGCGGGGCCGGGGCGGGGCGGACCTCGTCGAAGCGGGCGCAGGTGAGCCGGCCCTCGAAGTCGTAGGCGACGGCCCAGTAGCCGGAGGAGTCGAGGGCGGCCGGGTCCGAGGTGACGTCTCGCAGCCCGGTGGCCAGGCGGCCGCCGAAGCGGGCGAGCGGGGTGCTGGGGTCGGGGTGGCCGGACACGGTTCTCCTGCGCGGTGTGCGGGGCGGCGGTGCCTGAAGTGTAGGTCGGGGGCGCGGCCCCGGCCCTGGGGAGCCGATCGCGCGACCGGGCGCGTGAGCGGGGGCGTGCGGCGGGGCCGCGCCCCTGGCGTGGGCCGCTCGGGCGTGGGCGGTCCCGGGCGTCCCGCGGGTGTGCGTCGGATGGCCGGCGGGTGATCGTCCGGAAGCTCCGCAGGTGGCGGCCGGTGACCGTCCGGGAGCACTGACGGAACGGCACGCCGAAGGCATCCCCTCGGCACGCTGCGGGAACGGATTTTTAGCTGGCCCAGGAATCCGCTAGAGTTCAACACGTCGCCAGGGAGCGCAGCCGCGAAAAACGGTGGAAGTCCCGGGAGACAGGCGGACGTGGCTCAGTTGGTAGAGCATCACCTTGCCAAGGTGAGGGTCGCGAGTTCGAATCTCGTCGTCCGCTCGATGGAGAACAGTGTAAGATCGTTCTTCGTGTGTTGCCTGGTGGAGTGGCCGAGAGGCGAGGCAACGGCCTGCAAAGCCGTGTACACGGGTTCAAATCCCGTCTCCACCTCCAAGAGGCTCACCCGGTTCTTCCGGGAGACCTCCCCGCGCGATTAGCTCAGCGGGAGAGCACTACCTTGACACGGTAGGGGTCACTGGTTCAATCCCAGTATCGCGCACGTCGGACCCTTCGAGGTCTGCTGCAGGACCGCCACACCAGGCGCGATTAGCTCAGCGGGAGAGCACTACCTTGACACGGTAGGGGTCACTGGTTCAATCCCAGTATCGCGCACGTCGGACCCTCCGGGTCTGCTGCAGGACCGCCACACCAGGCGCGATTAGCTCAGCGGGAGAGCACTACCTTGACACGGTAGGGGTCACTGGTTCAACCGCCTGCCGGGGCGCTCCTGCGTACCGCTCCTCGCCCGTCCGCGTGTCATCGCAGCCGCGGCGTCCCCGGCGGCACCGCTCCCCGTCCCCTGGGGACCGGTGCCCGTTCTGTGGCCGTCCCCTGGGGGACGGCGTCCTTCTCAGGTGCTCCTCAGCGGGAGATCAGATCGGCGACGGCCTCGGCCTGGCCCACCATCTGGTCCCAACCGCCGAAGAGCAGCACCAGGAGCACGGCGCACGGCAGGGCCATGGCCAGCGCCACCGCAGGGTGCCGGGTGGGTTGCTCGGTGGTGGACCGGGACTGGACGAAGGCCGGCCGACGGCGCCGGGGCGTACCCATGAGCTGCGGTGCCATGCCCTTGCTCCTGATCCGGTCGAGTTGGCGCGGTGAACGGCGTACCTCGGGGGACGAGCTCCCCGTCCACCGCTGGGCACAACGCTATTGGCCGGGGGCGCGCCGGACGTCATGCCGTCGTACTGTTCCTCGGACGTCCCGGAGGATGACGCTCGGCCCCGGGGCCTACTACCGCAGGGGGAGGGAAGCCTCGCCCGACCCCCGGGGGAACCCTGAGGGGTAACCCCGAGGGGCGATCCGACGCCCCTCTGACCTGCGGGTCAGCGCACGATCGGACAATCGCACGGCGGCTCGGGGTGTTGCGTATCAGCACACCGCAGCGGGCAGTCCGTAAGCTGTGCCGGACAGGAACTGACGACGGCCCAACCGACGGGCCCTCACCCACACCTGACGGGGAACGGAACATGGCGATGATGCGGCTGAGGCGTGAGGACCCCCGCATCGTCGGGCCGTACCGCCTGCACCGGCGACTGGGCGCCGGCGGCATGGGGGTGGTGTACCTCGGATCCGACCGCCGCGGGCAGCGCGTCGCCCTCAAACTGATCCGCGCCGAACTCGCCGAGGACCAGGAGTTCCGCACCCGCTTCGCTCGCGAGATCGCGGCCGCCTCCCGCATCCGCGGCGGCTGCACCGCCCGCGTGGTCGGCTCGGACATCGAGGCCGACCGGCCCTGGCTGGCGACCGCGTACGTGCCCGGCCCCTCGCTCTACAAGCGGGTCGGCGACGAGGGACCGCTGCACTGGCCCGAGGCGGCCCGGATCGGGGCCGCGCTCGCCGACGGGCTGGTCAAGGTGCACGAGGCCGGAGTCGTCCACCGGGACCTCAAGCCGTCCAACATCCTGCTCTCGCCCCGCGGCCCGCGGATCATCGACTTCGGCATCGCTTGGTCGCGCGGCGCCAGCACGCTCACCCACGTCGGCACGGCGGTCGGCTCCCCCGGCTTCCTCGCGCCCGAACAGGTCCGCGGGGCGGCCGTCACACCCGCCACCGACGTGTTCGCCTTCGGGGCGACCCTCGCGTACGCGCTCACCGGCGACACCCCGTTCGGATCCGGGGCGTCCTCCGAGGTGATGCTGTACCGGGTCGTCCACGAGGAGCCCGACCTGTCGGCGGTGCCGCTCCAGCTGGCGCCACTCATCCGGGCCTGCCTGGCCAAGGAGCCCGCCGAACGGCCCGGCGCGGCGGCGCTGCACGAGCGGCTCAGCGAGCTGGCGGCACGCGGCGCCGCCACCGGGGCCTCCGCCGGCGGCGCGCGCCCGGCACGGCCCGGGCGCGGCACGTCCGCTCCCGGCCCGCACGACGGCGCCCGGCCGGGCGTTCCCGCACCCGGGCACTCGCCCGAACCGCCCGCCTCGGCGCGGGCCCGGGCGACGGCCGGGCGGTCCGAGAAGCAGGTGGCGGGCACCGCAGGGCGGCGGCCGCAGGGTGCGGGCGCACCCCTGCCCCGCCCCGAGCCCACCCCCGTGACCCGGCCGCTGCGGACGGACCGCACCCGGACGCCTCCCTCGGCTCGCCCCGGAGCCCACGACCGGGCCAGGCCCCGGGACCGCCAGCACACCCCCGCCCCCGGCGGGCGGCCCGGCACCGCGCGGCAACGACTGCTGCGGCAGCGGCTGGTCGTCTTCGTCACGGTGACGGTCGGGGTGGCCCTGGCCATCGCGGCGGCGCAGGGCTGCGAGAACCGGAGCAACCAGGGGCTGCGGCCCGCGGCGGGGACGGTCGCGAGTGCGAACGTCGGCTCGGGCGGCGGACAGTTGGCGGCACCGGACACATCGGTGGACGTCGCTCCGCAGGCATCGACCGCCCCGCTGCCGGCGGCGGCGCGCGGCGGTGCGGCCGCGGACGGGGCGCTGACGCCTCCGCAGGGGCCGCTGCCGGCGGTCGACTGGCCGAACCGCAGCTACCCCGACGGCGCGGGCGGGCCGGCCATCGCGCTGAAGGACGGGCGCTCGGCGGGGGCCGGGCCGCAGGTCGCGCTGAGCGCCGTCCTGCCGGCCAGGTACAGGGGCCTGCCGGCCGCGGTCGTCGTCCTGCGGCGGGCGGAGGGCTCGGCGCCGGTCGACCTCGTCCAGCTCTACACCTTCGCCGGGGACACCCCGGTCGCCACCACCTCCCGCACCTCGGTGGCGGACCCGCAGGCAGCGGCCACTTGGCGGCTGGACGGCAGCACCGTCGTCCGCGAGGAGCGCGTGGCCGCCACCGGGGCGGTCACCTCCACCCGCTACACCGTCCGGGCCGACGGCACCCTCGACGAGTCCTGGCCCGGCGCCGGCCCGTCCGGCCTCCCTGCGGCGCCCCCCGCCGCCGCCCCGGCCCCGCCCACGGCGCCCACGGGCTGACCGGACGCGGGCCCGGCCCGGCGTTCGCGGGGGCGGTCGGGCTCGCCCGCTTCCTTCCGGCGCGGTCCCCGGCCTCGGCCCGGAGCAGGGCGGGCGGGCGGCCGCGGAGGGCCTGCACGAGAAGTCGGACGGGCCGACTTCCCATGCCGCGGTGGCGGCTTTTGCGGCCCGGCGGAGACGTGGCGGTTTTTAGTGGTCGTTGCAACACGTGGTCGGTTGTCTAGGCCGCGAGGAGTTTAGCCAGACGCTCGGCTGGGGTTTCCCAGCCGAGCGTCTTGCG
>NZ_JOHO01000023.1 GCF_000719705.1 Streptomyces sp. NRRL S-350
CGGCGGGGGTGGTGGGGGCGGTGGCCGCCACGGGCCTCTTGGGGGCGGCGGCGTTGCCCGCCGGTTCGTCGAAGGCGGTGAGGGCCAGGGCGGTCAGGCCGGCGAGGCCGGCCACGCCGAGCGCGCCGAGGACCAGGGGCTTGTTGCGGCGGCGACGGGCCGCCGCCGGGGCCGGGGCGGGCTGACCGGTAGGGGCCGGCGGCGCTGCCGGGATGGGCGCCATCACCGAGGTCGCGGCCGGAGGCGAGGGCGGCAGCAGGGTGGTGTGCTGCTGGTTCGGGGAGGTCGGAACGGGTGGCAGCAGCTGGGTCGGCGCGGCGGTGGCCAGGAGTTCGGCCGTCGGGTCGCCGACGATCAACCCGGGTACGGTGGAGAGGAGTTCGGCGCGCGCCGCCGAGGCGTCGGCCGGGCGGTCGGCCGGGTTCTTCGCGAGCAGCCGCAGCACCGCCGCGTCCAGGGCGGGCGGCAGGCCGGGGCGCCGGGCGGACGGCGGCAGGGGCTGCTCGCTGACGTGCTTGAAGGCGATCGCCACCGGGGTCTCGGCGGTGAACGGGGTGGCGCCGGTGAGCATTTCGGTCAGCACGCAGCCGACCGCGTACAGGTCCGTCCGCCCGTCCACCGCCGAGGCGGTGGCCTGCTCGGGCGACAGGTACGCCGCCGTGCCGAGCACGCTCGCGGTCTGGGTCAGGTTGCCGGACGAACCGGCCCGGGCGATGCCGAAGTCGACGACCTTCACCCCGCCGTCGGCGGTGATCATGATGTTGCCCGGCTTGACGTCCCGGTGCACCAGCCCGGCCGCGTGCGCGACCGCCAGCGCCTCGCAGACCGCCGCCGCGATGCCCACCGCCCGCTCCAGCGGCAGTTGGGGCTGCTGCGACAGGAGGGCGGCGAGCGAGCGCCCGTTGACCAGCTCCATGACGATGAACGGGGTGCCCTGGTCCACGCCGGAGTCGAACACCATGGCGATCCCCGGGTGCACCAGCATGGCGGCGTGCTGCGCCTCGCGGCTGAAGCGCTCGGCGAACCGGGGATCGTCGGCGAGGCCGCCGTTGAGGATCTTCACGGCCACCTGACGCCCCAGCACCCGGTCCAGGCCGCGCCAGACGGTGGCCATGCCGCCGACGCCGAGTATCTCGACGAGTTCGTAACGCCCGTTCAGCGCCCGTCCGATCACCTGGAGCTCCCCTCACGTGCCCTGCCCGGGGTTCCGGGCCGCCTCGTGCACCCGTGCACGATAGCCGCCGACGCCCACCGGCTCCGGCGCGGTTCCCTGCGCGGCTCCCGGGCCGTCGACCGTGACCGGCTGCTGGAGGCTGCCGTAGCGCTGCATCCGCTGCCAGCGCAGCCGGGAGCCGGCCAGCGCGGTGAACACGGACTGGATCACCACCAGGTACATCAGCTGCCGGTAGACGAACTGCTGCAGCGGAAGGCTCCACAGCGGGCCGAGCCGTTCCTTGTCCAGGCGGAAGGCGTACACCCCCATCAGGACCTGGACCAGCAGGAACGCCGCCCACAGAGCGACGATCCGGACCGGGTCGAGGAAGGCCAGTCCGTACAGCGCGAAGACGTCCACCACGGGGGCGAGCAACGGCAGCAGCACCTGGAACATCAGCAGGTAGAGCAGGCCGCGCCGGCCCAGCTTGCCCGCTTGGCCTTGCTGGGCGAGCGCGCCCCGGTGCTTCCACATCGCCTGGAGGGTGCCGTAGCACCAGCGGTAGCGCTGCCGCCACAGGGCGCTCAACGAGGCGGGGGCCTCCGTCCAGGCCTTGGCCCGCTCCTCGTAGACGACCCGCCAACCGGCCCGGCACAGGGCCATGGTGAGGTCGGTGTCCTCGGCCAGGGTCTCCTCGCCGACGCCGCCGACGGCGAGGAGCGCCGAGCGGCGGAACGCGCCGACCGCCCCGGGCACGGTGGGCATGCACTCGGCGAGGTCGAACAGCCGGCGGTCCAGGTTGAAGCCGACCACGTACTCGATGTGCTGCCAACGACCCAGCAGACCACCCCGGTTGACCACCTTGGCGTTTCCGGAGACGGCGCCGACGCCGGGGTCGGCGAACGGCTGCACCAGCATCCGGACGGCGTCGGGCTCGAAGACGGTGTCGCCGTCGACCATCACCAGCAGTTCGGCCCGGGCGGCGGCGATGCCCGTGTTGAGGGCGGCGGGCTTGCCCGCGTTCTCCTGCCGGATCACCCGGACGTACGGCAGGTTCAGTGACTCCACCAGATCGGCGGTGCCGTCGGTGGACCCGTCGTCGACGACGATCACCTCGACCGGGTGGTCGGAGGCCAGCAGCGAACGGACGGCCGGCTCGATCCCGGCGATCTCGTTGTACGCCGGGACGATCACGCTGACCGGCTCCGTGACCGGCGGGCCCCAGCCACGCCGGCGAAGCCGCTTGTGTCGGCGGGCGGCGACCAGCACGACGACGGCGCGCAGCACACTGACCGCACCCGCCGCCCAGAGCAGCCAGCCCAGCACGTCGAGCACCAGGCCGCCGCCGGTCAGCAGCCAGATCAGGGCCAGGCCCTGCCAGTGGTCCGCGGCCCCGGCCGGGTGCACCGGATCGGGCATGCCGACGGCCTCGCTGACGGTGACGAAGCGGAAGCCCCGCGCCTTCAGTTGGGCCAGCACGACGTCCAGGGCGTCAACGGTCTGCTGCCGGTTGCCGCCGGCGTCGTGCATCAGGACGATCTGACCCTGGTTGCCGGGCCCGGCGACGACCGTCTTGACGATGTCGGGCACACCCGGGCGGCGCCAGTCCTCGCTGTCCAGGGTGGTGAGGACCGTCAGGTAGCCCTCCTGCCCGGCCTGCCGGACGGCGGACCAGCCGCGGTCGTCCAGGGCGTCGGCGGTCGAGGAGTACGGCGGGCGCAGCAGGGAGCTGGTGACGTCCGCCGCACCGGCCAGGGTCAGCTGGGCCTCGCGCAGTTCCAGGCTGCGGCGCCAGGAGGGGGCGGTGCCGAGGTCGGTGTGCGTGAAGGTGTGGATGCCGACCTGGTGGCCCTCGGCGATCATCCGCCGGACCAGCTCGGGGTGGGCGGCAGCCTGAGTGCCGACCACGAAGAAGGTCGCGTGCACGCCGGACTGCTTCAGGGCGTCGAGGACCTGCGGGGTCCAGCGCGGGTCCGGGCCGTCGTCGAAGGTGAGCGCGATGGTGCCGGGCTTGGGCGCGGCGGTGCGTGGCTGTCCGCCGGCGGTGTCGATCACCGGGCCACCGGTACGGACCGCCTCGGGGACGGTACCCGCGGCGGCCGGGGTCGCGGCCTGGTCGGGGCGGGCGTCGTACAGGTGCTGGGTGTAGCCCTGGAACAGCAGGGTGGCGGCCAGGGTGAGCAGCAGGGCGGTCAGCAGCAGCCAGTGGGTGCGCAACGGCCCCTGGCGGACGACGCCGCGTCGGCCCCGGCGCTTGCTCCGGGTGGGCGGGGCGGCTCTTCGACGGCGGGCTGCGGTCATGGGAGGTGCTTTCCGGGAGGGGAGGGGAGGGGCAGGGCAGGGCAAGGCAGCGCAGGGCAGGGCAGGGCAGGGCATCGGAACGCCGCACCCGGGGCGGGGCGCACGGGCAGGCGGGCGGAGTGCGGGGGGACGGCGGCGTCAGGGGGTGGCGGCGGCCTTGGTCGGCTTGTTGCCGGAGTTGCCCGGCGGCTCGGTGGGTCGGCCGTGGCCGGGCGTCGGGGCGGCGGTGGCACCACCGGACGCGGTGCCGCCGGCGTTCCCGCCGGGGGTCGTGGGCGCCGGACTCGACGGGAGGGACACCGGGACGGGCGCCGCGGACCGGGGAGCAGCCGCCGGGGCACCCGTGCGGCGCGCCTCGCCGGTCGGGCGGGACTGGACCGGTTGGACGGAGTCGGGCCGGGCGGTGCCCAGGTCCGCGGGGGTCGGCTCGGCCGCGACGGGAGCGGGGGCGGGCGTCGGCGCACCGGCTGCGGGGGGCTGCGGCAGCGGCAGGAAGGGTGCGCTGACGGTCGGCCCGCCCAGCGCGGTGCTGACCAGCAGACCCAGGTAGCCGACGGCGGGAACGGCGAGCAGGACGCCGAGTCGGCGCACCCGCCGCTGGCGGCGGCCGGAGGAGTCCACGAACACCGGGGCGGTGGTTCCGGCGGCCTCCGAGGCCTCCTCGGAGGAGGCCTCCCAGGAGACGGCCTCCGGGGAGGGGGAGGCGGCCGGGGAACCGGGCAGCGGTTCCCCGACCGCCGGCTCGTGGTCGTGCAGATGGACGGTCACGGTCGGATCCAGATCCGTTCTGGTCGCACGGGGTGCGGCCCGCCCTGACTGCGGGAGGGCGGGCCGCACGTTTCCGGGCCGACCGGGCCGGCGGCGCGTCCGGGGTGACGCCTGCCGGTCCGGCCGGGGCCGGCCGGGTGGGCGGCTGGCACGGGGGAGCCAACCGGCCACCCGGAGCTTCGGGTGGTGGTACTGCGTCCTGCTGGCACTGCGTCCCGCTGGAAGCGGGGGTGGATCGGGACTGCGGGTGGATCGGGACTGCGGGTGGATCGTTCCGGGTGGGCGGCGAGCCCGGGGGGAGTCGCTCGCCGCCCACCCGGAGTTCTGGGGGTTACCTCTCGGCGGGGGGGCCGTCGGTACGGTCGGACTTGCCGGGTCGGGTCGCGGGCGGGGATGCGGGGGCGGCCGGAGGGGTCGGGACCGTGACGCCGGGCTTCCCGGGTCTGGCGCCGCCGGTGGCGTTGCCGTCCCCACCGCCCTTGGGCTCGTCCCCGCCGCCCTTGCCGGCACCGGTGGTGGGGCTGCCGGCGTTCCGGCCGGGTTCGTGCGATGGCGCGCCCGTGCCCGGACGGCTGTCGCCACCCGTGGTGCCGAGCGCCTCGCCGCAGTACTCCGCGACCTTCTCGGCGCCTTCGGCCGCGGTGACCAGCGGGCCGAACTGCGGTTCGGTGACCAGCTGGCCGGAGCCTTCGCCCCGGCCGGACCGGTCGAGGTAGCCGTGGCAGAGCGCGACCAGTTCGGGCGTGGCCGACCGGCCGCCGTGCCCGTCCGCCGAGGGCGTGCCGGGAGTGCGCGCGGTGGACGGTCCGGCCTGCGGCGCGCCGCTGCCGGAGGGCTTGGCCGAACCGCTCGGCGGGGCGAAGCCTGGCTGGCCGGCCGCGCTCGTGCCGGAGGCACCGCCCCCGGCGGCACGCGAGTGCTCCGGCTCGGCAGGGCTGCCGCCCAGGGACGGCAGATTGCCGGTACCGGCGGCGACCGCGACCCCGCACAGCGCGGTGGCGCCGAGCACGGCGGCAACGGCCTTCGTGCTGAAGGCCTTGGCCAGCGCCGCGGTTGTCATCGGTCGTCGTCTCCGAACGGGGGTCACTACGGGATCGGGTGTGAGACTCGCCTCCCGGAACGCGGCCAGGGCCGCCTCCTCGCCGACCAGTTCCGCGGCCGTCGCCGGGGCGGCGGCCGCGGCCAGCACCCGGGCGAGCTGCCCGGGACCGCCGTCCGGTCCGGTGAGCGAGGCCTCCTGCCCGGCCGACGGGCCGCCCACGGCACCGCCGAGCAACTGCTCGGCGGCGTCACGGTCGATCCGACGGGATCGGTTGGTGCTCATCTCATGTCCTTCAGCGTCGCGGCTCGGCGTCCTGTCACACCTTGCGAAGAATTTTTTTCCGCGGACTTCCCGGCAGGGTCCGCGAGCGGGTCCGCGCTACCGGGTCCGGCCCGTCGCGCGGCGGGGATCCCGGTCGTCCCGGACTGTTCCAACAGCTTGGCCAGGCGCCGCAGCCCCCGGTGGGCGGCCATCCGAACGCTGCCGGCCCGCTTGCCGAGGACCCGGGCGGCGCTCTCCGCGTCCAACTCCATGACCACCCGCAACAGCACCGCCTCGGCCTGGTCGCGCGGCAGCCTGGAGATCAGTGCCAGCGCGTCGGCGGTGCCGACCGTGCTCAGCGCGGCGCCCGCGGTGTCGTTCCCGGCAGCCAGCTCGAACAGGTGCTCGATGGGCAGGTCGGTGACCGGTCTGCGGCGGCGGGCCCGCAGGTGGTCGAGGGCCCGGTGGCGGGCGATGGTGGCGGCCCAGCCACGGAAACCGTCCCCGTCCCCGGAGAAGCCGCGCAGGTCGCGGGCGATCTGCAGCCAGGCCTCCGAGGCGATGTCCTCGGCGTCCTGGACGTCCTCCGGCCGCCCGCCGACCAGCACCTTCAGGTAGCGCAGCAGGCCCGGTTGGACGGTCCGGAACAGCAGCCGGAAGGCCTCCTCGTCACCGCCCTGCGCGGCGAGGACCGCCTCGGTCAGATCGGGGGGAGCGGGGGCCGGGCCCGGTGGCGAGGCGGCGGGGGCTTCTGGTCCGGGCCGTCCGACGGAACTGCCGGTGCCCGCTCCGGGGCGTTCTGCACTCTGCACCCGCCACATGATGCGCCATTCGGGTGGCCGGGGCGGCTCCGGCCGAAGGACCGGCCCGGACCGGACCGCGATCCCGCGAACCGCCGTCCTCCCGCCCGCGACGCCGACGAGCCCGCCCCGCCCGGCCTGTCCGTACACGGATCGGTTCGGGGACTCCGGCCCCTCGGGGGCTCGCGACCTCCGACCGGGTGCCCCCACGGACGACCGGAACCGCAGGTGGGACGAGGTGTCGCGGCGCCCACCATGACAACTGTCACGCGGATCCCGCAACGGACGGCACTGCTCCGGGGCGGGGGCCGACGGAAAGACTGGAGGCACGACGCGGGCAGGAGCCCGCGGCCACCAGCCGGGGAGGAACCCACCGTGAGCCAGACCGTCAGCGCCGCCGCCGTCACCGCCACTGTCGCCGTCACCGCTCCCCCGAAGGCCGCCGCCGAGGGCGCCGCCCACGCCGAGGCGCCCAACCCCCTGCTCTCCGGTCTCCGCCCGCTCGCCCTCGACGTGGCCGTCCCGATGGCCGGCTACTACCTGCTGCACTCGGCCTGCGGCCTGAGCGAGTTCGCCGCACTGGCGTGGAGCAGCGCCTTCCCGGCCGCCCGCACCCTCCTCGGCCTGCTGCGCGAGGGCAGGCTCAACCTGTGGTCCACGCTGATGCTGGCCGTCAACCTGGCGGGCCTGGCGCTGACCTTCGTCACCGGCGACGCCCGACTGATGATCGCCAAGGACGGCGGGCTGAGCGGCACGGTGGCGCTCGCGATCCTGGCCTCCGCACTGGTCGGCCGGCCGGTGATGAGCCCGATGCTGATGCCCTTCATCACCAAGGGCAAGCGGGAACGCGCCGCCGCCTGGCAGCGGCTGGCCGAGGGCCGGGCGGCCTCGTCGCGGGCCTTCCGCCGCTACGAGCGGGTCTTCTCGGGAATCTGGGGCACCGCGCTGCTGGCGGAGTGCGCGGCCCGGGTGGTCGGCGCCTTCACCCTGCCCGTCTCGACCATGGCCTGGCTGTCCACCGTGTTCCTGATCGGCGCGATCGTGGCCGGCTCGCTGCTCGGCCAGGCCGCCGCCGAGCCGCTGGAGAAGCTGGTCAGCGCCGAGGCCGAGGCCCCGACCGCCGCCTGAGCCCCGCCGCCGGCACCTGAGCACCACCGCCACCGCTCGGGCCCATGAGCCCCAGCGCCACCGCGCCGGCACCTGAGCACCACCGCCACCACTCGGGCCCAGGAGCACCACCGCCACCGCTCGGGCACCGCCCCGCACCTGAACCACCGGCACCGAGGACTCGAACGGCGAGGAACCATCCCGATCTCCCGGGAGTCCTTACATAACGAGGGGGTAACGGTACCCCCGGCGAGGAAACGGGGAGCCCCATGGACCGGACGACGGAAGCGCTGACCACCTTCGAGGAGCGCACCCTCGTCTGGGACGGCTGCCTGAACGTCCGCGACCTGGGCGGGCTGCCCACCGCCTCCGGCCGGCGCACCGCCCGCGGCGCGATAGTCCGGGCGGACAACCTCGACCGCCTCACCGCCGAGGGCTGGGACGCCCTCCTCGACCACGGCGTCCGCACCGTGATCGACCTGCGCAACGCCGACGAGTACAAGCCGCTCCTGCCCCTCCCCGAGGGTGTCGACCTGGTCCGCGTCCCGCTGGACGAGCTCGCCGGCCCCGCCTGGTGGGAGACCCACGGACGGCTGGACGGCACCCCCCTCGCACTCCGCCCGTACCTGGACCACTGCCCGCACGCCGCCGCCGCGCTGGTCACCGCGATCGCCGGCGCCCGCCCCGGCGGGGTGGTCGTGCACTGCGGCGCCGGCCGTGACCGCACCGGCCTGGCCGCCCTGCTGCTGCTCGCCCTCGCCGGGGTCGACCGCGCCGCGATCGCCGAGGACTACCTGCTGAGCGCCCCCAACGTCCGCCCGCTGTACGGCATGCTGGGCCTGCCGGACCCGTACCGCCGGATCGACGCGGTGCTCGCCGAGGAGGGGACCACCGCGGAGGCCGCGCTGGAGGCCGCACTCGACGGGTTCGACCCGGCCGGCTACCTGCTCGCCGCGGGCGTCGCGCCCGCCCCGATCGCCGCCGTCCGCGGCCGACTGCTGCCCACCGCCTAGGGCCCGGCGGGCCGGACGGGAGCTCCGGTTCAACATCGTCAACCGATGGTTGACGATAGGGGGACCGACAACCTACGGTTGACGCATGGAGAATCCCGTTGTTCCCAACACCACTCCGCTGCGCCTCGACGACCTGATCGCCGCGATCAAGAAGGTCCACACCGACGCGCTCGACCAGCTCTCCGACGCGGTCATCGCCGCCGACCACCTCGGCGACCTCGCCGACCACCTGATCGGCCACTTCGTCGACCAGGCCCGCCGCTCCGGCGCGTCCTGGACCGACATCGGCCGCAGCATGGGCGTCAGCAAGCAGGCCGCCCAGAAGCGCTTCGTCCCCAAGGACCCCGGCACGCCGAACGACCTCGACCCCAGCCAGGGGTTCAGCCGGTTCACCCCCCGGGCCCGCCAGGTCGTGGTGGCCTCGCAGGAGGAGGCCCGGAAGGCGGGCAACACCCAGATCACCACGGAACACCTGCTGCTCGGCCTGCTCGCCGAGCCCGAGGGCATCGGGATGAAGGCGCTCGCCGCCCAGGGCGTCACCCCCGAGGCCCTGCGAGCGGCGGCCACCACCGCCCTCCCGGCCGCCGTCGACGAGCTGCCCGCGCTGATCCCGTTCGACGCGCAGAGCAAGAAGACGCTGGAGCTGACCTTCCGCGAGGCGCTCAAGCTCGGGCACAACTACGTCGGCACCGAACACCTCCTGCTCGCACTGCTGGAACAGGACAACGGCCAGGGCCTCCTGACCGCGCTGAAGGTGGACAAGGCCGAGGCGGAGACCTTCGTCTCGGAGGCCATCGCCGCCATCATCGCCGCCCGGAACACGGAGCCCGAGCAGCCGTGAGCCCCGGACCGGCCCCGGGCGCAACTCCTGCCCGGGGCCGGTCCGCCACGGCTAGAACCCCGAGACGTGGGTGGTGACGATCCGGACCCCGCCGTCCTCGGCCGCCGCCAGCGCCGCCCGCAGCCGGGCCGCGCGGGCCGGGCCCAGGAGCTCCAGCGCCTCCTCGACGGAGGCCCACCGGTAGTCGTCCAACTCGCCGGCCGGGACGGTCACGGGGGTGCCGTCCGGTACGGCGCCGAAGTCGAACAGGAAGTGCTGGGCCGGGTGGTCGAGTTCGGCGGAAGGGTGGGTCCAGGAGATCGCCAACAGGTCTCCGGTCGTCCCGACGATGCCGGTCTCCTCCGCCAACTCCCGTGCGGCGCACTCGACCGGGCCCTCGCCGAGGTCGATCGTGCCGCCCGGGAACTGCCAGTGCTCGCGGTACCCGGCCTTCACGACCAGGATCCGGCCGGACTCGTCCCGCAGCAGGCAGCCCGCCGCCGCGTAGATCCGCGGCAGGGACGCCAGCCATTCCTCGCGCGACTTCAAAGGCTCAACCGTCACTGCGGTCCTCCTGGGGCAGGGTGGGTACGGTGGCCCCCACTCTGCCACCGGCGTTCGAGCGGACCGACGACCCGACCGACGACCCGACCGACGGCCGGACCGACTGCCCGACCCGGCGGCCCGACCCGACCCGACGCCCGGACCGATGAGTCGGCGGCTTCGCGCCGGTCCCATCTGCATGAGGACCACACCGGGCGGCTCCGCCCTGACCTGTGACCTGGGCGCGCTGACCGCCCCCGACCTGGCCGTCGTCGACGCCCTCGCCCGCCTGCGGCTCGCCGCCGCCCGGCACGGCGTGGGCGTGGTGCTGCTGAACGCGGGCGGCCCGCTGCGGGAACTGCTCGCGTTCAGCGGGCTCGCGGCGCTCCTGCCGGGCGCCTCCGAGCCGCCGGACGTCGCGGAACTGCTGGGCCCGGCGGAACTACTGGGCGACGGCCTCCTCGCCACCGGACTGCCCGACGCCGGCCTCCTCGCCTCCGGTCCGCCCCCCGGCCTGCCCGGCGTCCAGCCGGAGCGGCAGGCCGAAGAGCGGGAAGAGCACGTCGGTGTCGAGGAAGTTGGTGAACCCGGTGATCCGGCCGGCTGACACCTCCGGCACGATCAGCGCCCATGGCTCGTGCCCGCCCGCCGGGCTCGGCCGGTACTGGCCGAAGGCCGGCCCGCCGTTGGCCGTCACCGGGAGCAGCCGGGAGCCGCGGCAGCCGTGCCCGGGGCCCAGCATCCAGGCGCGGATCTCGCCCTTCCCCTGCAGCCACATCGCGAACGGCGGCATGTTGAGCGTGACGTCCTCGTGCAGCAGTGCGGCGAGGCCGTCCATGTCGTACGCCTCGAAGGCGCGGACGTAGCGGTCCAGCAGCGCGCGGTGGTCCTCGTCCAGGGCGGGGGCCGGCCGGGCGACCGGGGTGTCGGCGGCGAGCACCGCGCGGGCGCGCTGCAGTGCGCTGTTCACCGAGGCGACCGTGACACCGAGCAGTTCGGCGGCCTCGGCGGCCTTCCAGCCGAGCACCTCGCGCAGGATCAGCACCGCCCGCTGCCGCGGCGCGAGCCGCTGCAGCACGGCCACGAAGGCCAGCTTCACCGACTCGCGCTGGGCGGCCACCTCGGCCGGGTCCGCCGTCTCGGGCAGCACCCGGCCGTCCGGGGCGGGGCCGATCCAGGTCACCTCGGGCAGCTGGGTGTCGTGTGCCGCGGCCACCGTGACCGGGCCGGCCAGGTCCATCGGGCGGGCCCGGGCGGACCGGCCGTTCAGCGCGTCCAGGCAGACGTTGGTCGCGATGCGGTAGACCCAGGAGCGCAGCGCGGAGCGGCCCTCGAAGCCCTTGTGGCCGCGCCAGGCCCGGACCATGGTCTCCTGCACCGCGTCCTCGGCCTCGAAGACCGAGCCGAGCATCCGGTAGCAGTAGCCGGTGAGTTCGGTGCGGTACCGCTCCAGCTGGAGCTCGACCGGCTCCTCCGTCGTCATGTCGACCATGGTGCGCCCCCGTCGTCGTGCGGTGCCTGCGGTGCTTGCGGTGTCTGCCGTGCCTGCGGTGCTTGCGGTGTCTGCCGTGCCTGCGGTGCTTGCGGTGCCCTGCTCTGGTGAACGGGACGAACCTAGCGCAGGCGTCTGACAATCCCGCTCACCGCTTCCCGTACACCTGCCCGGAGCCGAAGGCGGTGGTCACCAGCTTCCACATGGTGGGGAACTCCTCGCCGGAGATGCCGGTCGGATTGAGCCCCACGACCACGGTGCGGGAGAGGTCTCGGGTGGCGAAGACACTGCTGCTGTAGCCCGGCCGGGCGCCGGTCTTGCCCCAGACCTCGGTGCCGTTCGGCAGCACGGTGCGCAGCAGGCCGCCCGCGCTGAAGCACGCGTGGCCTGCGGTCGGGCCGATCTCGCAGTTCTTGTTGTGGTCGTTGGGCACGTTCGGGACGGCGAACACCTCGGCCTGCTGGGCGGGCGGCAGCAGGCGGCCGCGGAGGAGGGCGTCGAAGAAGCGCTCCAGGTCGGCGGCGGAGGAGACCATGCCGCCCTCGGCCCACGGGTACGGGCTCTGCTCGGTGACGTCGACCCGGCTGGTGCTGCCGTCGGCGGCGGGGACGTCCACGTGGACGGAGGCGTGCGGGCCGTGGACGGTCAGGTCGTCGGCGGCCGGGACGTACGTGGCGTGCAGGCCGAGCGGGCCGGTGATGCGCCGCCGCACCTGGTCGGCGAAGGTGTCGCCGGTGACCTTCTCGATCACCATCCCGGCGACGAAGTAGTTGTTGCCGTTGTACTGCTGCGCGGTGCCGGGCGCGAAGCTCATGGGTTGGGTGAGCATGTCGGCGACGATCTGCTCGGGGCTGAAGTAGTCCGCCCTGTGCGCGGCGAACCATGCCGTGCTGCCGTCTCCCGAGGTCATGCCGCCGCCCCCGGGCAGCCCGCTGGTGTGGTCGAGCAACTGGCGTACGGTGACCGGCGGGTAGCCGGCCGGGAGCAGTCCGGGCAGGTACCGCTGGACGGTGCCGCCGTCCAGGTCGACCTTGCCCTCGGCGGCGAGTTGGAGCAGCACGGTGGCGGTGAACACCTTGGAGATGCTGCCGATCCGGAACCGGGCGTTCGCCGGGACGTCCTCGCCGGAGGTGCCGCGCCACCGCGCCTCCGGGCCGCCGACCCGGACCAGCGCGCCGGTGATGTCGGCGGGCAGGGTGTCGAGGGTCTTCGCCAGCGTCTCCCGGTCCAGCGGCCCTGGCCGGGCGGTGACGGGGGCGGTCACGGGGGCGGTCACGGTGCCGGTTCCCGTCCCGTTGCCGGAAACCGCGCCGGCCCCGGAAGCTGCGCCGGCCTCCGGCACGTCGGCGGCCAGGGCCGGGGCCGCGGCGCCGACCGTGACGGCGGCGAGCAGCGCACCCGCTGCGGCGAGGGTGGTCCAACGGCTGCTGCGCATGCGGGTGTTCATCCGGCTTCTCTCCAACGGTGTTTCGCCCGGCCGACGTTCGGCCGCACTTCGGCGGACCGCCCGGCCGACGGTGGCTTCGGCAGGAGAGAGTCTTCGGGAACGCGCGCTGTCGCGGCATCCGGGCGCGCCCCCCAGCCGCCCCGGAGAACGTCCCTGATCACATGTCAGGGTCGGTTGCCCGGGTCACGCGTCAGGGTCGGGCGCCCGGGTCGGGCGTCGGGGGCGGGTGCCCGGGCTGCGGGCGCCCGCCCCCGGCCGCGTGCCGGGCGGACCGCCCGGCGGGTGCAACCTCAGTGGGGCTCCAGCGGAGGGCCTCAGTGAGCGGAGTGCTTCTCCGCGCCCCGGTGCCGGTGCCCCTTGAGTTCGGCGTGCACGGACGGGGCGGCGTGCGTCGCCGTGGTCGGTGCGGCGCGCCCGCCGTGCCGGAAGGCCTCGCCCGCGCCGTATCCCGCGGTGGAGGAGGATGTCGCGCCGGTGCCCGGTTTCGGCGCGATCCGGACGGGTGGGCTCGCCATGCCCCGGCGTTCCAGCAGTTCCTGGGTGCCCTGGCGGAGCCGGGCGGTGTTGCCCGGGGTTCGCTTGGTCATCGTCGGCCTCCCTTCGGCGGTCACCGGCCGGACGGATGCCGGCCGGAGGGCCGCACGGGCGTCTTGTCCGGATTTTACCGGAGTCGAGTGTCCCCGCCACCGGGCGGACGGCGCCCGGAGGCCCGGTTCAGCCCATGACCTCGTGGACGAAGCACCAGCGCCAGTCCTCCCCCGGCTCGTACGAGCGGATCACCGGGTGGGAGGTGTTGTGGAAGTGCGCGGTGGCGTGCCGCTGCGGCGAGAAGTCGCAGCAGCCGATGTGGCCGCAGTCCAGGCAGATCCGCAGGTGCACCCAGTCCCGCCGGCCCTGTGCCAGGCAGTCGGTGCAACCGTCGGGAGGCGGGAGGGGCTCGATGTCCTGAGGGGCCAGAGCGAGGTCTTCGCAGGCACTCATGACTGCAGGCTATGCCGCTCCGGGCCCGCTCGCCCGCCAAGCCGGCCCGTCCCGCCCCTTCGGGACGCGCCGGCGCACCGCCTCCGACGCGTCGGCCCTCCTCCGGCCGCGTCGGCCCGCCCGCCCGGGCCGGGAGGCTCACGACACTCATGACACCTCCGAGGCCTCGGACACCGCCCCCGGGGCCGTCCAACTGCCCAGCAGGGCCAGCTTCTGGGCGGTCGGCGAACCCACCGGGGCGGTGTAGACGACCAGCAGCTGGTCCGGCGAGCCGTTGACGCCCAGGGTCTCGTAGCCGAAGTCCAGGTCGCCGACCAGCGGGTGCCTGACCAGCTTGACCCCGTGGGTCTTCTCCCGCACCAGGTGGTCCGCCCAGAGTCGGCGGAAGTCCTCGCTGCGCAGGGACAGTTCGCCCACCAGGGCGCCCAGCGCCGGGTCCTCCGGGTGCAGCCCGGCGTCCCGGCGCAGGTAGGAGACGGTCTCCGCGGCGACCGCGTCCCACTGCCGGTAGTACTCCCGGGCCGCGGGGTCGAGGAAGGCGTGCCGGGCCTGGTTGGGCGGGCTGCCCGGAACGGCGGCGGCGTGGACGGAGAAGCCGCTCACCGCGTCGCCCAGCTCGTTCCAGGCCAGGACGTCCATCCGGCGGCCCAGGACGAAGGCCGGCACCCCGGCCATCAGGTCCAGCAGCAGCCGCGTCCCCGGGCGGACCTGCTGCCCGCCCCGGCCCCGGCCCCGCCCCTGGGCGCCCGTGCCGGCAGGCTCCTTCGGCGGACGGGCGAGCGAGCGCAGGTGCGCCGCCTCCACTTCGTCCAGCCGCAGCACCCGGGCCACCGCGTCCAGTACCGCGTCCGAGGCGCTGCCGCCCCGGCCCTGCTCCAACCGGACGTAGTAGTCCACGCTGACGCCCGCGAGCTGCGCCACCTCCTCGCGCCGCAGGCCCTGCACCCGCCGACGGCCGTACGACGGCAGGCCCACGTCCTCCGGCAGGATCCGGGCCCGGCGCGAACGGAGGAAGTCCCCCAGGGTGTTCTCCATGCCTGGCAGGTTAGCCCCGGCCCGGCCGCGCCAGGGTGGTACTGCCGTTCCCAGGAAGGCCGTTCCCAGGAAGGCCGTTCCCAGGAAGGCCGTTCCCGGGAACAGCGCAGCCCTGGGTCGGCGGTCGCGGCCCGCGCAGAGTGGTCGACGTCAGCCCGACCGCCCCGGAACACCTGGAGCCCCGATGACCCTCGCCTCCCTCGCCACCCGCACCGCCGTCGTCACCGGAGCGGCCAGCGGCATGGGCGCCGCCACCGCCCGGGCCCTCGCCGCCCACGGCGCCCGGGTCGCGCTGCTTGCCCGCCGCACCGAGCGGCTGGACGCGCTCGCCGCCGAGATCGCCGCCGCGGGCGGGCAGGCACTCGCCGTCACCACCGACATCACCGACCAGGCCTCCGTGGACGCCGCCGCGAAGACCGTCCACGACGCCTACGGCCGGGTCGACCTGGTGGTCAACAACGCCGGGGTGATGCTGCCCAACCCGCTCGCCGACGGCCGGATCGACGAGTGGACCCGCATGGTCGACACCAACCTCACCGGCGCGCTGCGGATCGTGCGCGCCTTCACCGACGACCTCACCTCGGCCGCCGCCGAAGGCCGCACCGCCGACCTGGTCAACGTCTCCTCCATCGCCTCGCACGTGGTCTTTCCCGACTACGCCGTGTACGGCGCCACCAAGGCCGCGCTGACCCAGCTGTCCGCCGCCCTGCGCAGCGAACTCGGCCCGCGGGACGTCCGGGTCAGCGCGATCGAGCCCGGACTGACCGACACCGAGCTCGGCGGGCACATCGACAACCCGGTGCTGCGCGACCAGCTCGGCGGAATGTTCGACGCCATCCCGGCGCTCGGCGCCGAGGACATCGCCGACCTCGTCGCGTACACCGTCAGCCGTCCCCGGCACGTCAACCTGCGCCACCTGGTGGTCCTGCCGACCCGGCAGGCGTAGGGCCCGGGGGCGGCGGGCGCTCCGGCGTACCCCGCTCCACGGCCTCGGGCGGCATGGGAGCATGCCAACCGTGGCGATCGTGACGGGGAGAACGAACGGCGACACCGACGGGGGCGACACCGGCGGTGTGCCCGCACAGCGGGCGGGCGACGCGCGCGCGCCGGCCGGCGGGGCCGCGGCCAGCAGCGCAGCGGACAGCGTCGTCGCGGACGGCGGCCCAGCAGAAGGCAGCCCGGCGGCAGGCAGCGCACCAGACGGCAGCACGGCAGGAGGCACCGCAGCAGAAGGCAGCGCAGCGGACAGCAGCGCAGCCGGAGCGCCGGGCCACGCGGGGCCCGCCCGGTTCCCGGCGCGCCCGGTGCCCGCCACCGGCCGGCTCCGGCAGCCCGTCGCCCTGATCCGGCTGCTCGGCGGCCTGTTCGCGATCGCCCTCACCCTCCTCCTCGCCGACTACGCCCGGGCCACCACCGGCGGGATCGCCGCCGACGTCGCCGAGGCCGCCGCGCTGGTGCCGCGGCCGCTGGCGGGCCTGGCCGGCGGGCTCACCACCGCCGTCGTCCTCCTGCTGCCGGTCGGCCTCGCCGTCCACCGCCTGCTCGGCCCCGACCGACGGCGAGCCCTCCAGCAGGTGTCCGACGGGCTGCTCGCCGCCGTCCTCGCGTACGGCACCACCCTCGGCCTGGACCTGTGGGCCGACAACCTCGCCCCGCCCTCACTGCTCACGGCGCTCACCCAGCCGCTGCCCGCCGACGTCCTCGGGCACACCGAGCCCGTCTACGGCTACCTGGCCCCGGTCCTCGCCTTCATGACCGCCTCCGGCAGCCGCGAACGCCGCCTGCCCTGGACCGTCCTGACGCTCTACGGCCTCGCCGGGCTGGCCGGCGGATTCGCCACCCCGACCGCGCTGCTGCTCGGCCTGCTGCTGGGCTGGACCGGCGCCCACGGCACCCTGTACGCCGTCGGCACCCCCGACCCCTGCCCCCGGCCCGGCGAGATCCTGCGCGCCCTGCGCGACAGCGGACTGCGCCCGGTCGAGGCGCAGCCGACCGGGCCCGACCGCTACCGGGTCCGGCAGACCGACGGTCGCCCCGACCTGGACGTCCAAGTGCTCGACCGGCAGGCCGTCACCGCCGCCGCCATCCGACGCGCCTGGCGCCGCCTGCGTCTGCGCACCGCCCCCGACCCGCGCGTCCTGCGCTCGCCGCGCACCGGCCTGGAGCACGAGGCCCTGGTGGCGTACGCGGCCCTGGCCGCCGGCGTCCGCACCCGCCGCATCGCCGCCACCGCCGGCCTCGGCCAGGACACCGCCCTCATCGCGTACGAGCGGCTGGTCGGCCGCACCCTGGACCAGCTCGCCGACGAGGAGATCACCGACGCGCTGCTCACCGACGCCTGGCGCCAGCTCGCCGTCCTCCAGCGCCGCGAGGTCGCCCACCGCGCCCTGGTCCCGTCCTCCCTGCTGATCGACGACGCGGGCGCGGTGCACCTGGTCGACTTCGCCGACGGGGACATCGCCGCCACCGAACTCGTGCTGCGCTGCGACATCGCCCAGCTCCTCACCACCCTCGCCCTGCGCGCGGGCGCCGCCCGTTCCGTCCGCACCGCCACCGCCGTCCTCGGTCCCGACCCCGTCGGCGCCGCCCTCCCCCTCCTCCAGCCCATCGCCCTCACCCACACCACCCGCCTCGCCCTCAAACGCCACACCAAGCAGACCGCGACGCCCGCCATGGCCGCGACGGCCGCAGGGGTGGCACCGCCCGAGCACCCGGCCCCCGCCGCCCCCGCGCCGGTCCCCGGCGGGTTGCTGGAGGAGATCCGGGCGGAGGTGTTGCGGGCGCGCCCGCAGGCGGTGGGGCGGCCGGTGCGGCTGGAGCGGTTGCGGCCGCGGACGTTGCTGGCCGTCGTGGGCGGGGTGGTGGCCGGGTGGCTGCTGATCCCGCAGTTGTTCGCGGCGGAGGACAATCCGATCTCCGCCCTCGCGGACGCCGACCCGTGGTGGCTGCTGCTGGCGCTGGCCACGGCGGCGGCGAGCCATGTCGCGGCAGCGATGGGCTTCGTCGGCTTCGTGCCGGAGCGGCTGGACTTCCGCAACGCGGTGCTGGCGCAGGTGGCGGGGTCGTTCGTGAAGCTGGTGTCGCCGGGCGGGGTCGGCGGGGTCGCGTTGAACACCCGGCTGCTGCAGCGGGCCGGGATCCCGACGGCGCAGGCGCTGTCCAGCGTCGGGGTGGGGACGATCCTCGGGCTGGTGCTGCACCTGCTGCAGCTGGGGGCCTTCGTCTACCTGCTGGACATGCAGCCGGGCGGCTCCGAGCTCGACGCGCTGCCCGCCGTGGTGGGCGGGCTGGCGGGGGCGGCGGCGCTGCTCGCGGTGGTGTCGGCGATCCCGGCGGCCCGGCGGTGGCTGGCGGCGCGGCTGCGGCCGTTGACGACGGAGGTGCTGCCGCGGCTGCTGGACCTGCTGCGCAGTCCGACCCGGCTGGCGGTGGGGGTGACCGGGCAGCTGCTGGTGTCGCTCTGCCTGATCTCCTGCCTGTACTGCTGTGCCCGGGCGATCGGCCGGGAGCCGTCCTTCGCCTCGGTCGCGGTGGTGTTCCTGGTGGGCAACGCGGCCGGCAGCGCCGCGCCGACCCCGGGCGGGGCCGGCGCGGTGGACGGGGCGCTGATCACGCTGCTGCAGCAGACCGCGTCGATGGAGAAGGGCGGTGCGCTGGCGGCGGTGGCGCTGTTCCGGCTGCTG
Source organism: Streptomyces sp. NRRL S-350 (assembly GCF_000719705.1). Lineage (GTDB taxonomy): Bacteria > Actinomycetota > Actinomycetes > Streptomycetales > Streptomycetaceae > Kitasatospora. The sequence goes on from NZ_JOHO01000023.1 coordinate 18,447, forward strand.
ACGCTGATCCTGCCGGTGCTGCCGGGCTGGGCGGCGATGGCCTGGCTGCAGCGCCGCCGGGCACTGTAGGGCGGCCCGACGTGCACCACGGCACGTCGAGCCGCCCTCCGGCGTCCGGCTACTCCCGGTACTCGTCCTCGTCCAGCGGGACCACGCGGGCCTGCTCGGCGACGTCCGCGACGTCGGTGGCCGGGTCCGCGCCGAGGGCCCGGCGCTCGGCGACCTCGTCGTACTCGTCGTACTCCTCGAACTCCTCGGCCTCGGGCACCTCCTCGTCGCTCTCGACGGTCTCGGCGGTCTCGTCGACCAGGTAGTCCTCGTGGTCCTGCGGCATGGCATCCGTCCTCACTGTCAGGAGCTTCCAGGGGTGGAGGTTTCCAGGGTTAGGAGGTTCCACGGGCTCGGGTGGCGCTACTCGAAGTATCCGCCGCCCGGCTGCCGGACGCGACGCGCCGAGATCACCCGGGCGTGTTGCGCGGCACCCCCGAGGCGGCCGCACCGCTCCGCCGCCGACCGCCCCGGCCATCGGCCCGCGGAACAGCCTCCGGATACCCACGGGGATCGGGTGCATGCCGTCCCAGAGGCACTGCCGTGACGACGAACGAGCGCTCGCCGAGGAGGTCGCGCGCCCCGGCGGCGGTGTCCCGGCCGCCTCCCACGCCCGGAGCCGCGTCGACGCGGCCGCCCGCGGGAGCCCGGGCACCGTCCGACCGGAACGCCGCGCAGGCCGCCGGGGGTACGATCGGTGCCGTACGAAGGGCTGACCCACACCCACCCGGTGGCCCCGAGGCCCATACGAACGACGGGGAAATCATGTCCGGCTCGCACTACTTCAGCGGTGCACCCGAGGTCGCCAGCGAGCGACGGCCGATCACGGTCTCCCTGCCGGACCTCACCCTGGAACTGACCACCGACACCGGGGTGTTCTCCCGAGGTCGGCTCGACCCGGGCACCCGGATCCTGTTGGAGCACGCCCCGCAGCCGCGGGTGCGCGGCCCGATCCTGGACATCGGCTGCGGCTACGGCCCGATCGCACTCACCTGGGCGACCCGCCGCAAGCGGCTGCCGGTCTGGGCGGTGGACGTCAACGAGCGCGCCCTGGAGCTGGTGCGGCTGAACGCCGAGGCGCTGCGGCTGGGCAACGTCCAGGCCGCGCTGCCCGACGACGTCCCGGAGGACGTCCGGTTCGCGACGATCTACTCCAACCCGCCGATCCGGATCGGCAAGGCGGCGCTGCGCCGACTGCTGACGCACTGGCTCGGCCGGCTGACCCCGGACGGCTCGGCGTTCCTCGTGGTGCAGAAGCACCTGGGCTCGGACTCGCTGCAGAAGTGGCTGAACGACCAGGGCTACCCGACGACCCGGGTCGCCTCGGTCAACGGGTTCCGGATTCTGGAAGCGCGGCCCCGCCCCGAGGCGGGCGAGGGCTCGGAGAATGGACGAGGTACGACGTCGTGAAGCAGCTCCGCGGGACCGAACTGAAGCGTCTGCACCGCTCCTGGCGGCGCAGCAACGAGTTCCGGCTCGCGATGATCCTGGAGAACCTGCAGTCGCCCTTCAACGTCGGGTCGGTGGTCCGGACCGGCGCGGCGATGGGCGCCGAGAAGCTGTACCTGGCCGGGGACACCCCGTCGGTGCGCTCGTCCGGCGCGCAGAAGGCCGCGATGGGCACCGACAAGTACCTCAAGGTGGAGCACTTCCCGACCATTGCCGAGGCGGTTGCCGCGGCGAAGGCGGACGGCTTCAAGGTGGTCGGCCTGGAGCTGGCGGACGAGGCGGTGCCGATGTTCGCCGCCGAGCTGACCCCGGCGGTCGCCTTCGTGCTCGGGCACGAGGACCGCGGGATCACCCCCGAGGCGCTGGCGCTCTGCGACCAGGTCGTGTTCGTGCCGCAGCTGGGCCGGGTCGGCTCGCTGAACGTGTCGGCCGCCGCGACGGTGGCCTGCTACGAGGCGCGCCGCCAGGGGTACGCGATCAGCGGCACCCCGGACGGCGGCTTCGAGGGCGACCTCGGGGACGACGAGTAGCCCCGGCGGCGCCACGCGAACTCCCGCCGCACCCGGCGCGGTTGACGCCCAGTCACATCGCTTTCGCCGCAGCCGGGTTCGGCCCGGGAGCCGCTCCCGAGCAGAGCCCGCCGCCCCCGATCCAGCCCTCCCCGGTCCGGCTCGGCCCGCCCGAGCCAGCCCTCCCCCGATCCACCCCTCCCCGGCCCAACCCCAGCGCCCCCGGCCCGAGGCACCCAACCTGAGGCCGCCCGATCTGGGCCGCCCAGGCGGGACTGCCCGCCCCGGGGGTCCGCCTGCCCCGGCATCGGCACCTGCCGCGCACCGGTGACCTGGTAGGAAGTGGATCATCATGAATGACAACGATGTAGTACGACTTGAACAGGTCACCCGTTCCTACGGAACCGGCCAGAGCACCATCACCGCCCTGAACGCGGTCACCCTCGGGTTCGCCCGCGGCAGCTTCACCGCCGTCATGGGCCCCTCCGGCTCCGGCAAGAGCACCCTGCTCCAGTGTGCCGCCGGACTCGACCGCCCGGACTCCGGCAGCGTCGTCGTCGACGGCGTCGACCTCGGCGGCCTCGACGAGAACGCCCTGACCGAACTGCGCCGCGAGCGCCTGGGCTTCGTCTTCCAGGCCTTCAACCTGCTCGGCGCACTGACCGCCGAACAGAACGTCGGCCTGCCGCTGCGACTGGCCGGCCGCAGACCCGACCCCGCCCAGGTGCGGGCCGCCCTGGCGCAGGTCGGCCTGGGCGAGCGGACCGGCCACCTGCCCTCGCAGATGTCCGGCGGCCAGCAGCAGCGGGTGGCGATCGCCCGGGCCCTGATCTCCGCCCCCAAGGTGCTCTTCGCGGACGAGCCGACCGGCGCCCTGGACAGCTCCAGCAGCCGGGAAGTCCTCACCCTGCTCCGCTCGTTGGTCGACCGGCAGGGCCAGAGCACCATCATGGTCACCCACGACCCGGTGGCCGCCTCCTACGCCGACACCGTGCTCTTCCTCGCCGACGGCCAGGTCGTCGACCACCTGGCCGACCCGGACCCGCAGACCGTCGCCGCGCGGATGACGGCCCTGGAGGCCATCCGCGAGGGTGCGGGCGGTGGCACCCGGTGAACGGCTTCCGCCTGCTGCTCCCACTGGCCGCCGTCTCGCTGCGGAGACGGTGGCCGGCCTTCGTCGGCTCCTTCGTCGCGCTCGCCCTCGGCGTCGCGGTGATGTCCGCCGCCGGGGTCCTGCTCAACACGACGATGGGCGAGGACTCGCTGCCCGGCGCGCCGTCCCTGCACAAGCTGGTCGGCTTCATGGCCGCGATGGCCGGGTTCGTCTCGGTCTTCGTGGTCTCCTCGACGTTCGCCTTCGCCGTCGCCCAGCGCCGCCAGGAGACGGCGATGCTGCGCGCCGTCGGTGCGACGCCGCGCCAGGTGCGCGCCCTGGTCCTCGGCGAGGCGCTGGTGGTGGCGCTGGCCTCCGCCGTCTCGGGCTGTGCGATCGGCCTGGCCGTCGCCCCGGCGATCGCCGCCTGGCTGGTCGACCAGGGTGCCGCCCCGACCGGATTCCACGCCGAGCCGGCGCTGCTGCCGCTGCTGCTCGCCGCCTCGGGCGGCCTCGTGGTCGCCCTGCTCGGCGCGTACGCGGCGTCCCGCCGGGCCGGCCGGGTGCGGCCGGTGGAGGCGCTCGACGAGGTCGCCGTCGACAAGAAGGTGATGCCGGTCATCCGCTGGGTGGCCGCGATCCTGTTCCTCGGCGTCTTCGGCTACACCCTGCAGACCTTCATCTCGATGCCCGCGTCGATGCTGGCGGATCCGCAGTCCCGCGATCCGGACAGCACCCCGCAGTGGGCCCTGCTCTTCGACGTGATGGCGGTGCTCGCCGTCGTGCTGATCGCCCCGGTGCTGGTGCCGCCGCTGGTGCGGCTGTTCACCTCGCTCGTCCCGCTGCTGCCCGGCGCCGCCGGGCTGATCGCCCGGCAGAACGCCCTCGCCGCGATCCGCCGCACCGTCTCCACCGCGACGCCGGTCTTCCTGGTGATCGGCCTGGCCGGCTCGGTGGTCGGCGGCACGGTGGCCTTCAGCGACGCGATGGCCGCCCAGGGCCGCGCCGCACTCAAGGCCGGGTACGTGATCGAGCCGTCCGACGGCCAGGAGGTGCCCGCCGACGCCCTGCGGGGCCTGAGCGCCCTGCCGGACGCCCGGCTGACCACCGCGACGACCGTACGGTTCGACGGCCTGTCGACCCCGGACCAGCAGCCCGCCCCCGGCCGCCCCACCGACCTGCCGATCCCGGAGGACGGCCTGGCCGTCGACGGGGACCTGCGGACGGCCTGGAACCTCACCGCCGAGGCCGGTTCACTGGACGACCTGCACGGCAGGACGGTCGCGGTCTCCGGCGACATGGCCAAGGTCTTCGGCTGGCACGTCGGCGACGTCCTGAACGCCCGGCTCGCGGACGGCACCCAGGAGCAGCTGCGGCTGGTCGTCCAGGTCCACCACCTGCTGCCGCACCTGCCGGAGATCGTCGTCCCCCGCGAGGCCGTCCCCGGGCGCAGCACCGTCTCGGTCGCCTACCTCGGCACCGGGGCGAGCCCCGAGCAGGTCACGACCGCGCTGGGCGGCAGCGCGGTCCGGGCCACGACGGGCACCGCCTGGATCGGCGCGCACAACGACCGGACCACGAAGAACAGCTGGATCGCGATGCTCGCGATCCTCGGGCCCGCGCTGCTCTACGCCCTGATCGCCATCGTCAACACGATGATGATGTCCACCGGGGACCGCCTGCGGGACTTCGCCACCCTCCGCCTCACCGGCGGCACCCGCCGCCAGGTGCTCCGGGTGGTCGCCGTCGAGACCCTGCTGGTGGTCGCCACCGCGGCCGCCCTGGGACTGGTCGTCACCCTGGTCACCCAGTACGCGACGGTCCTGTTGATCGGGAACCGCATCCTCGACGCGGCCCAGCCCGCCGCCTTCGACCTGCCCTGGGCCACCCTGGCCGGCAGCACCGCGATCTGCCTCGCCCTCGCCCTGCTCTCCAGCCTGGCCCCAGCCCGCCTCGCCCTACGAGCCCGCCCCCTCGACCTCGCCACCACCCGCCAGTAGCCCCCAGCCACCCGAGCCCCGCGACGGGCCCGCCCCAACCCCCAGAGCCCAGGTCGGAGCCCATCCGACCTGGGCCTACCCACCGAGCCGTCGGCGGAACCCGACCCCGGGGCAGCTCCTACGGGCACGACGAACTCGCCCGATCCTCCTGGCCCCGCCCGGTGTCCCCTGCGCGACCCGGCCCCCACCCCACGCGGCCTGCACCCGCCGTCGACGCCCGACGCAGACGACAAAAGGCCCGGCCAGAAAGGCGGTTTCCAGGCGTCGTTGCAACACGTGGTCGGTTTGATCAGGCCGCGAGCAGTTTATGCAGGCGCTCGGCTGGGGTCTCCCAGCCGAGCGTTTTGCGTGGGCGGCCGTTGAGTTCGGCGGCGACCGCGGCAAGGTGCCCCGGGGTGTGGACGGCAAGGTCGGTGCCCTTGGGGAAGTACTGCCGCAGCAGCCCGTTGGTGTTCTCGTTCGAGCCGCGCTGCCAAGGGCTGGCCGGGTCGCAGAAGTAGACCGGGATGGCGGTGGCGATCGTGAAGGAGCCGTGGGCGGACATCTCGGCGCCCTGATCCCAGGTCAGCGAGCGGACCAGGTGGGTGGGCAAGGTCTGGACGGTGGCGGGTGGGCAAGGTCTGGACGGTGGCCGCCAAAGCGTCGCTGACCTGCTCGGCGGTGCGTCCGTTCGGCAGGTGCAGGAGCATCACGTAGCGGGCGGCCCGCTCGACCAGGGTGCCGATCGCCGAGGCACCGTCCCTGCCGATGATCAGGTCGCCCTCCCAATGGCCGGGCACCGCCCGGCCTCGACCTCGGCGGGGCGCTCGCTGATCATGACCATCGCAGTGGTGAACCGTGGCTGTCGCTGCTGGGCCTGGCGGTGCGGCTTGCGGGTCCGTCCGGTGCGCAGGGCGGCGGCCACCTCGCGGCGGAGCTCCCCGCGTCCCTGGACGTAGAGCGCCTGTGAGACCGTCTCGTGGACCACGTGCATCTCCGGCCGATCGGGGAACTGTGCCAGTAGAGCCTGGCAGATCTACTCCGGGCTCCATTTTAGGTCCGGACGGGTTTGGATGAAGCCCCGCGGTTCCAAGTTCTGGCCGATCTTCCGGGGTTTGGGGCGGGGCCGGCGGGCGTCAGCGCGAGCCTCGGCCGCATGCGGGCGGTAGGCGCCACTGTCCGGGTGGCGATTGCGGTGTATCTCGCGGCTGATCGTGGAGGGGCTGCGACCGAGCTCGGCGGCGATCGCGCGGACGGGGGCCTTCTCCCTGAGCCGGTCCGCGATGTGGAGACGGTCGGCTTCGCCCAGGTAACGGGAGGGAGCGGAAGGCGGCACCACCACGCGTACCGGTGGTGCCGCCTTCCGTCGGCTGTCGGCACTACGGCCAGAGAGTGATCACGATGGCTGCTGCCAGCATCGGTCACTTGGTGATGAATCCGCAGGTCAGGGCACCGAACCGTGATCCGCGGTCCTGCCCGAACCGGCACATGCCACCCCGTCCGCTCATGCAATGCCACCCCGGCGAGAGCCTGCCCGAGCTCACTAAAAGGGCCATCCTGCGGCTCCTCGGCCTCGCTCTTGAGCCTTTGGATGCTCAGTTCCGAGGAGAAGGGCCGCCTCACACGCTGTGCCTCGGACGCGGAGACGCGGGGATCCGGTTCGCAGCGTGTCCGCGACACGCTCGGGCTCGGAGCATGGGTGCAAGTCATCGTCTGTAGGCCGCTGCTGCCTGCCGTATGGGACTCCCGAGATGTCAGGGCCCTCGTCCATAATCTAGGAACCGTCTTCAACGAAGGACCTCACCTCTGTGACGATCACCCAGAACGAGCTCGAGTCCCGGCTGTGGGACGCCGCGAACGCGCTCCGCGGCCCCGTCGACCCAGCTGACTTCAAGACCTACGTCTTCCCGATGCTGTTCTGGAAGTGGATCAGCGACACCTGGGTCTACGAGCACGACGCGGCATTCGATGAGTACGGCGAGGACCTCGACGACGAGATCGAGGCCGATTTCCATCGGTTCGAGCTGCCCGAGGGCACGCTGTGGAGCGAGGTCACCGAGAAGGCCACCAACCTCGGTGCAGAGATCGCGAAGACCTTCCAGCGGATCGAAATGGCCAACCCCCGCTCGCTCGCCGGTGTCTTCGGCGACGCCTCGTGGGGCAACCAGGAGCGTATCCCTGAGTCGGCCCTGCTGGGGCTCATCCGAGCGTTCAACAAGATCACGCTCGACCCGTCGACGGTCTCGCACGACCTGCTCGGCGCGGGCTATGAGTACTTGCTGAAAAATTTCGCCGATGAGTCGGGCAAGAAGGCCGGCGAGTTCTTCACCCCCCGTGAGGTCGTGAACCTGCTCGTCGGGATCCTCCGGCCTGAGCCGGGCGAGTCCGTCTACGACCCGGCCTGCGGCTCTGGCGGGATGCTTGTCGCGACGATCAACCAGCTGCGCGAGTCTGGCAAGGACCACCGCTCACTCCGGGCGTACGGCCAGGAGATCAACCTGACAACGGCCTCGATCGCCCGGATGAACCTGTTCCTGCACGAGATCGAGGACTTCGACATCAAGCGCGGAGACACCCTTCGGGCTCCGGCATTCAAGGCCCCTAGCGGTGCCGTCCGCCAGTTCGACACCGTGATCGCCAACCCGCCCTTTTCACTGACGAATTGGGGAGCGGACCGTTGGTCTTCGGACCCGCGGGCTATCTGCGGCGTTCCGCCGGCGAAGAACGGCGACTACGCCTTCGTCCAGCACATGGTCTCGTCGATGAAGCCCGGATCTGGTCGCGTCGGCGTCGTGATGCCCCACGGCGTGCTGTTCCGCGGAGGAGCGGAAGCAAAGATCCGCCAGGGCCTCATCGAGAAGGACTTTCTGGAAGCCGTCGTAGGGCTGCCGTCCAACCTCTTCTACTCGACATCGATCCCGGCGTGCCTGCTGATCTTCCGCGATCAAAAGCCCGCCGAGCGCAAGGAGCATGTGCTCTTCATCGACGGCTCGGCCCTGTTCGACAAGGGCAAGAACCAGAACTTGATGTCCGAGGAGGACGTCAGGGCTCTCATCAAGGCGTACCAGACGGGCGACGACCCAGACGGTAAGGGTGGCGCGAACATCCGGTTGGTGCCGTTCGAAGAGATCGAGCGGAACAGCTTCGACCTGAATATCGGCCGCTACATCGAGGTCACTACAGGAGAGGCCGCCGATCTGGGTGCTGCGCTCGTGGCATATGCCGACGCCCGGCAGCGCCGCATCGACACCGAGACTGTCATGTTCGAGCGGCTTGCAGCGGCAGGCATCGACCTAAGCATGTTCGGGGTGTCCAGTGAGTGAGTGGGTATCGACACGACTGGGAGACGTGACGTCTCAAGCCCAGGAGCTCGTAAAGGTTGCTCCGGGTACCGAGTACCCCCTGCTAGGCGTGAAGTGGTACGCCGAAGGTCCGTTCCTCCGTGAGGTCGTGACCTCGAAGACCTCCAAGGCGACACGCTTCTACCGCGTCCAGCCCGGTCAGTTCATCTATAACCGCCTGTTTGCGTGGAAGGGAGCCTTCGGGCTCGTACGTGACGACCTGGCTGGCTCCTACGTCTCCAACGAGTTTCCGCTGTTCGACTGCGACCGCACGCGGCTGCTACCGGAGTTCCTGAGCCTCCATTTCGGACAAGAGTCCGTATGGTCATACGTCGCGCGAGTGAGCACCGGTACGACCGCCAGCCGGAGCCGGTGGAAGGAGTCTCAGTTCAATGACTACGAACTCGCTCTCCCATCTCCGGCCGAGCAGCGACGCATTATCGATGTCATGGCCGCGGTGGACGCGCAGATCGAGGCGCTAGGGGACGAAGCTGATCGGGCTTGGGCATCATGGCAGGCGGTAGTGGCAGGCCTTGACAAGCACGAGGGCCAACTACTTCTGTCAGATGGCTTGCGAGCTATCGAAGCCGGCAAGAGCCCGAAAGGACAGGAGCGAATCCCGGATCCTGATGAGCGGGCCGTACTGAAGATCAGTGCAGTTGGGCGAGCGCGATTCCTCCCATCTGAGGTGAAGACCGTCGACTCCAGCACGGTGCTCCCCGAGGCCACCAAGGTGCGGCCTGGCGATATTCTCCTGGTCCGCTGCAACGCCGTCCTTGATCGTGTCGGAACGGTCTGCCGTGTGAATGAGGTGCCTGAGAACTTGTACCTGTGCGACAAGACGTTGCGTCTCGTGCCTGATGAGGAGGTCTTGCATCGCAACTACTTGGTGCACGCGATGGCAACGCCAAGCGTTCGTGATCAGATCGCCCGGCTGACTGCCGGTTCTGACATGCGCAACATCGGGCAGAGGGCAATTCGAGAGCTTGTGATTCCCGATCCTGGGGCTGATGTGCAGGCTGTACTTGCAGCAGGCCTTGACGAGTTGGTCTCGGAGGCGCTGGTAGTCGAGGCTGAACGCTCTCACCTCCGTGCCTTCCGCTCTGCACTCCTGACCTCTCTCCTCAACCGGGAGAACGAGATCCCGGAGTCGTACGACGTTCTGCTCGAGGAGGTGTCCTGACATGGGTTGGACGGAAGCGAGCACGATCCAGCGCTCTCTGCTCGAGTGGGCGGAGGAGGCTGGCTGGGAGCGTCTCCAAGGCGAGGAGTTGCCGCGCGATGAGCATGACGTCATCGTCGAGGATTGGGCACACGAAGCGTTACTCGCACTGAACCCGGATCTGGTGGACGACCCCGAGTCGGCGGATCTTGTCCTGCATGAGCTCAACCAGGCTGTTCTTGATGCCCACAACGGTCTCGTTGCGGCCAACGAGCGGCTGACCGTGATGCTTCGTGGCGACCACTCGTTCACGACGATCGACGGTAGGCATGTGCCTCGTCGGCTGATCGACTTCAAAGACCTCAACAACAACCGCTTCACCGTCGCTGACGAGGTCACCGTCCACGGTGCGACCAAGCCGCGCCGGTTCGACGTCGTCTACTACGTCAACGGGTTTCCGCTGGTCGTTGCCGAGACCAAGACGCCCGTGAAGCATCAGGTCTCGTGGGTCAACGCCGCGAAAGACCTTCACGACGTGTACGAGGAGGAATATCCGAACTTCTTCGCGACGAACGTCTTCAACGTCGCCACCGAGGGCTTGGAGTTCCGCATGGCTCCGGTCCGTGCAGTTCCGGACCCCGACTCCGAGATTTGGGCCCCGTGGGGATCGACTGAGGACGACCCGAAGACCGTCACGGGACCGGCTCGTGTCGAACGGGCTGCCCGCCTGCTGCTGCGGCCGAAGACCATCCTGCCGATCCTCAAGGACCTGGTGATGTTCCGTCACGCTCGGGACGCCTCCGAGGTCGACATCAAGCTCTTGCCTCGCTACCCGCAGTTCGAGGCGGCTCTGGCGATCCGCGCCAAGGTGCTTGCCGGCCGTCCTGGCGGACTGATCTGGCATCACCAGGGATCAGGCAAGACCGAGCTCATGGCGTTCGCCGCTGCCCGTTTGCTGCGCGATGACGCGGTGACGGAGAAATTCGGGAGCGCGCCAACGGTCATCGTGATCGCCGACCGTAAGGATCTGGTCCGGCAGACGGCGGAGATGTTCGAGACTGCCGGCATGCCGCGGATGACGGTGCCCCGCAACCGGCGCGAGCTGCACGCTCTGCTGCGCAGCGGTGAGCCGGGCGTGGTCATCACGACGGTGCACAAGTTCGCTGAGGCCGGCCATCTGAACAACCGGTCGAACATCGTGGTTCTCGTCGACGAGGCTCACCGCTCACATGAGGGGAAGCTCGGCGACGCGTGGCGCGCAGCGGTGCCGAACGCGAAGTTCTTCGGCGCGACGGGTACTGCGATCGAAGACAAGGACCGTTCGACGTTCAAGCTGTTCGGCGACCCTGACGACCCGGACTTTGTGATGTCGCGGTACACGCCGGAGCAATCCATCGCCGATGGGTTCACCAAGCCAGTGATCGTGGAGGGCCGGTCTGTCTGGTTCAACCTCGACAAGGAAGCCTTGGACGAGGCGTTCGATGAACTGGCCACGGAGGAGGGCCTGGACGAGGAGGAGAAGGTCTTCCTGTCGGGGAAGGCTTCTCACATCGAGACGATCCTTTCCAATCCCGAGCGCGTGGCGGCTGTGTGTGCCGACATCGTCGACCACTTCCTTACCTATGTCGCGCCTTTGGGACAGAAGGCTCAGGTCGTGGCCTACAACCAGCGCCTTGTGATTGCGTACGCCAGGGCTATCGAGGCCGAGCTGGAACGCCGCGCTGCAGCCATGCCGGACGGTCGACTCCGGGAGGTCGGTGTTGTGATGCACGTCGCCGACAGCAAGGAGACCCCGAAGGAGCACAAGAAGTACCTGCTCACTCCGGAGCAGGAAGAGGCGCTTAAGCGCCGCTTCAAGAAGGTCGATGACCCGATGTCGTTCATCGTCGTCACCGCGAAGTGGATGACCGGCTTCAATGCGCCCATCGAAGGTGTCCTGTATCTCGACAAGCCCGCCAAGGACACGAACCTCTTCCAGACGATCACGCGGCCCAACCGTCCGTGGAAGAACCCTGTCACCGGTCAGCGCAAGGACTTCGGGCGGGTCGTCGACTACATCGGTCTCGCGAGGGCAATCGGCAAGGCAGTCGCCGGCCCGAAGGTGAAGGACGACGAAGAGGACGAGCTCAACGTCACCGACGCCTCCAAGTTGGCGGGGAAGTTCGTCACCGACCTCACGCGTCTACTGCATCTGTTCGACGGTATTGACACCAGTGACTCGTCGTTCGAGTCGCTCGCCGAGGCTCACGAGCGGATTCCCGAGGGCGGCGGGCAGCGCACCGAGTTCATCGAGACCTACGTCGCGCTGCAGACGGTGTGGGAGTTCCTCGACCCGCACCCGATGCTCCGGCCGTTCGCGGGCCAGTACTTCTGGCTCGCGAAGGTGTACGAGTCGATCCGGCCCAAGGACGTCTCCAAGACGTTCCTCTGGGCACGTCTCGGCGCGAAGACCACAGATCTGATTCATGGCCACATGACTAATGTGGGCGTGAAGTCGATGCCGGCGAAGACAGTCACGCTCGACGCTGCCGGGCTGGCCCTGGTGAAGAAGATCGCCGAGCAGCTGAAGCTCTCCGAGCGGCGGACGCCGGAGTCGAAAGCCGATGACGTGTACCAGGAGGTCCTCGACTCCATCGAGGCGCGCCTCAGGCGTCGGCTTGCCGATACCGAGAGTCCGGCGTACCGGTCGCTGGCGGAGCGGATCGAGAAGCTTCGCGCCAAGGCGATCGAGAATGTCGAGGATTCGCTGGCATTCCTCGAAGAGGCTCTGAAGATCGCTCAGGACGTGGTCGCCGCGGACCGAGCAGCGGAACAGGGCGACCAGGGAGCGCTCGACCGGCTGGCCGATCCGAAGCGTGGAGCGCTCACTCAGATCGTCGCAGAGAACACACCGCCTGGGCTGCACAAGATCGTCCCCGACATAGCCTCGCGGATCGACTCGATCGTCGTCGAGGTCGCCTATGCCGGTTGGAGCGCGAGCGACGCGGGCGACAAACGCGTTCGTCGCGAGCTGCGTTCCGTCTTGAAGGAGTACGGCTTGCCGATCAAGGGCGAGCTGTTCGATCGAACGTACGAATATGTGCGGGAAAACTATTGACCGATGTCACGCCAGGACCGTCGTAAGAACTTCCTGCCATCGGGAACAAGCGTCACCTTCATCCGTGCTTCCAGCGCCTTCTCGATCTCGCAGAAGAGGAGGCGAGCCTGGTCGCGGACAACACCATCTGGGTGATTGTGCAGGAAGCCCCGAACGAGCCGGGCGGCGCGGTCTCTCTGCTGCCCGTCGTCCTTGCCGTGGACGACGGGCAGGGCGCTGGCGGGGCGAAGGGTGTTCGCCCACGGTCGGGCACCCACGAGGGGCGCTCCCGACAGCATTCAAGCTGAGAGCACGGCATGCCCGGACCCGGACCTGCTTCTCAGATCTCCACGGTGGCTGCCCGTGCAGTCTCACGGGCAGCCATCACGTTGGCTAGTGCCTGCTTGTTCGTGATCCATTCCGTGTCGCCGGCGGAGACCGAGCGCTGAACGGCTTCGAAGGCAGCCTCGTCAAGTGCAACAGGTTTGGCCAGGTGTGCCCGCATGTATTGCTTGAAGAGCGCGAGCAGCTGGTCTGGCCGGGTTCCGGTCTTGGCCCGTAGGGAGAAGACCGGAAGGAACCACTCTTCGAAGTTGTCCTTGATCATCTGACTGCTGCGGTACGCCTCGTTCAGCGGTTGCAGGCTAGCCATGTGGTCGTACGGGAGGTGACCGTGCAGGGCGTACTGAAGCCGCGTGCCGCCGTGTTTGCGGAAGTGCTGGCCGTGGGCGGCGATGTGGTTAGCGGCGTTCTCGGTGATGGTCATGACCGCCGTGTCCGCCTCGTGTCGTCGGGCTGCGGCGAGGACAGTGGCGTGGATGCCGACCCGTGGGTCGAGGACGAGACGGTTGAGGCCGAGCGGCGAGAGGTCGATGCCGTGGTCGCGGGTTCGGGAGAGGATCAGCCGCTCGGTGACGTTGCCGGCGGTGTGCTGGAGGTGCTTGGGCTGCTGGCGGTGGCTGGCGTGGATGTCCGAGCGGTCGAGGACGGGGCGGTCCTTCGCGAGTTCGGCGACGAGGTGGAGGCCGGTGCGTTCCCAGGTGTCGGTGCTGCCGCAGGCATTGCAGGGGTGGCTGCCGGTGCCGGTCATGTGACCGCAGGCCCGGCACGTGGGGACGGTCTCGCGGCTGATGGTGAGGGTGCCGGCGCGGAGGTTGTTCTCGATCATCTCCAGCGCGAGGTTGGTGACCTCCGCGTCGGTGTCGGTCATGATGCCGCCCGCTGGGAACTGTCCGGGCGGGTATTTGGCGGCTATCAGGTCGGCCTCGAAGCGCTGGCGGGGGATCTTCGGGCCGTCGGCCTGGCGGTGGCGGAGGTCTCCGGCGAGGGTGACGGTGTTCCACAGGTGGGGTGCGGGCGGTAAGCCCAGGATGGCGTTGAGGGCGGCGGCGAGGCGGATGCCCACGGCCTTGCCGGGTCCGGTGGCGAAGGTGAAGGGGCCGTTCTGGACGGGCCCGTTGAGAAATAGGTGTCGCACGGGCGTCTCCTAGATCGGCGGGGTGGTGGTTCCCGTCCGGGTGAACCGGCCGTCTCGCAGTTCGTAGTGGAGGATCGCGGCGTTGGGCATCTTGCCCTTCCGTTCCTCGGCGAGGATCTCGGGCAGGCTGCGTAGTTCGAGCAGGGATCGAAGCGCCACCGCGGCGGTCTGGTGGGTGAAGGCGACAACGGTGCGCGCTTCCTGGGGTTCGGTCTGGGCGAGGGCGGCGAACTCGGCGGCCCGCTTGAGCACGCCCTCGGCGAGCGACTCGCCACCGCCCGGCGCGGTCCAGATGTGCTTGCGGAGGCGGCGGTCATCGGCGAGTGCGGGGTAGCTGTCGTACTGCTCGCGCTTGGTCATGTAGGTGGCGTCGCCGTAGTGCTGCTCGTCCAGGAGCGCGGTCTGCCGGGGCCAGCCATCGGGGAGGGCCGGCAGGGCGATCGCGGCGGTGTCGATCGCCCTGCGGTAGGTCGAGGTGTAGACGCACGGCTCCGGGCCGACGAGCTCCGGCAGGACGCCGGCCAGCCACTGGGCCTGCCGGAAGCCGCGAGGGGTCAGGCCGACGATGGTGCGGGAGAGGACGTGCGCGGCGGTTCCGCTGTAGGGGCGGGGGTCCTGGTAGAAGCCGTTGTACTTGTCGGCGTTCTCGACGGACTCGGCGTGTCGGATAACGAGCAGGGGCAAGACGAGGCTCCTATCCGGCGAGGTTGGCGACGTAGGAGCCGCTGACGGTCCAGGGGGTGAGTTCGATGCCGAAGCCGCTGTGTTCGCCGTCCTGGGTGTGGACGAGCTTGCCGGACAGGTGCACGGTGTCGCCGGAGCGGAAGGCACCGGTGTAGGCGCCGAGGTACGAGCGCATGTGGGTGATCCGGCGGGCGAAGGAGTCGGCCTCGTCGATGGTCGAGCTGAGTATGGTCTTGACCTTGATGCCGTAGACGGCCGGGGTGGTGAGGCCCTCGGCGTGGTCGGTGATCTTTGCAAGGAGGGAGATCTCGCCGATCTCCTTGGAGGAGATGCGGGCGAAGGTCCTGTCGCGGTCGGAGCGGATGGGCTCGCAGTTGATGTGCGCGCCGGCGTTGGCGGTGAGCCCTTGGAGTTTGCGGCGTTCCTGCTTGATGAGGGCGTCGAAGGAGCTGCCCTCCATGTACTTGGCCCGGCGGATGTACAGCCGAGTGAGGTCGTCCCCGTCGTACGGACGGATGAGGTCGGTCTGCTGGAAGAGCTCCTGTGCGGCCTGGTACCCCTCCGGCCCGTAGCAGACGAGGTCGATGTCGGAGCGCTCGTTGAAGCAGCCGACGAGGAAGGAGCCGGTGACGCCGATCAGGCCCTGGGTGTCGTTCTCGGTGATCCACTCGGTGATCGCCAGGAGGTCCTTGCCTGCCGGGTTGTCGGTGACAGCGCCGGGCTCTTCGTGGATGGCGGCGAGGGCCTGGCGGCAGGAGTAGTGGACGGCGACGTCTTCGCGTGGGATGCCGGTGATGACGCAGCCGAGGGTGTCGGAGTAGACGTAGCACTCCGGCCTGCCGGCGAGGATGCCGAAGGACTTCGACACGACGCTGTTCTGCCGGTAGGTCCGGTCGAAGAGCCGACGGTCGCCCTTCTCGTCAGGGTGGTACTTGACGTAGCCGAGGTAGTGGCTGCCGGGGTGGCTGTCGCCGATGACCTTGAAGACGACGCCGTGGTGGTCCATCAGGTAGTCGCGGTCGCGAACGGTGGGAACCGGCCTACCGGTGTTCAGCGGTGAACCGTTCCAGAGTGGGGAAGGTGCCGGTGTCGATCGTGTTGGCCGACTCATACTGATCGAGTCCCATCGTGAGGAGGGTGCGGCGGTACTGCCACTTGATGTGCTTGTCGTGCCGCGTGGGGTCGGTGGGCCGCATGAGGGCGAGGAAGAAGAAGCACTTGACGAGCAGGAAGTCGCCCAGGTGCTCGCTCACCCGCTGCCCGATCAGGGACGCGGTGGTCTCGTCGAGTGCGGCGATGTAGGCGGCACGCTGTTCCGGGGTGATGCTGTAGCCCTTGCCGCCGCCTTTGAAGGCCACGATGTCGAGCGCGGGGTAGACGTCGTAGCCGAGCGGGACGGGTCCGTGGTGCTGCCAGTCGATGACCCCGGCTTGAAGGACGTTGGGCAGGCCGTAATCCAGATGTCCTCGCACCAGAGGAAGTTGAGCCAGCCGGTCGACGGCATCCTTGACCGCCTCGTGAACCCGCGGGACATCGAAGTCCGGGTTCTCCTCGAAGACCTCGGCCGCGAAGGCCGCCTTCTCGAACCACGGCGTGGCGGGCAGGGGGTGCCTCGCCTGGGCCTGCAGGAGCTTCGACGCGACGGCAGCCGCCGTGCTGATCACCTGGTAGCTGACCTGCCCGTCCCGCCGGGCGTCGGCCAGCGCCTCCTCGTGCAGCGAGGTGGCGCCGATGGCGCGCTCGACGACGAAGTAGCTCCCACCCTCCGAGCCACTGTCGACGATCTCCGGAACCGGGTAGCCGAGGCCGGCGGCCAGCTGCTGAAACTCGGTCTCCGCCCGCAGATCCTCCCCACCGGTCCGCTTGTAGAGCAGGCCATCGGCCGACTTCCACACCGCGCCTTCGGTGGCGGTTCTATCCTTCACGAACTCCCAGTCACTCATCTATCCATCCTTCCGTAGGGCCGAGTTGACCTGGGGCAGATACGACCGTCTCGGGCGGGTGGCGCGGGGTCGGCGACCTCGGTCTCGATCTCCGTGGTGTCGTCGATCGCGGCCGCGTCGGCGACCTGCTTGGGCGTGAGGGTCGAGCGGATGTCCGCGTCACGCAGTCGGATCCACTGGTTGCTGTCGAGGGCGTCGCTCTCGAAGATCTTGCGGGTGAGGGGGGTGCGCGGAACGCCCGGACGGCGCCCAAGGCGGTCAGCTTCGCCTGGAAGCCAACGCCATCGACGGACAGGAACTCAGCCTCGTACGTGTGCCTCATGATTCCCTTTTCCGGGTTGCTGATCGGGCTACTTGGAAGTGCGGGGCGCCAGCATCAGGCCATGCGGTGGGTATGGTCGTGAAGCCGGCCGGTGGGGGCCCGCTCGTGAACTAAGCAGTGCAGGCAGTTGAAGTTGCAGCGGTACAGCCGCTGCAGGTACAGCATCCGGATCCTGCGAATGCCGGTGACTTCCTCGATCACGTGGAACCTCCTGCAGCCGATTGGCTGGTGGAGCCCCGATGTTCGCGGAGAGTGCGAGGATCGCGTCACCGCGTACTCGGACGGCTCAGGGACGTCCTGGGACGTATTCCAGCAGTGCGAGGAGAGCCGCCGTGTCCGACAGGTCCGGCAGAACCACCGGAGCACCTGCCGCCTCCAGCTCGGCCCGGCCGTGGATGCCGGAAGCGACCGCAATGATCCCGGAGCCCGTGGTAAGAGCTGCCTCGACGTCCCGTGGCGTGTCGCCTACCAAGATGACCGGGACGTCAACGGGCAGTCCGCGGTAGCTCTGGACACGCTGGCGAGCGACGGCGACCAGATCGGGACGCTGCTCTGCGTCAGCGCCGTAGGCCCCGACGGAGAGATCCAACAGTGCATCGAGGCCGAAGGCCGCCAGCTTCACGCGAGCGTTCGCTGCGATGTTGCCGGTCAGCACCGATGACACCCAATCGGCTCGGGACGAAGCGGCCTTGAGGACGTCGAGTACGCCCGGAAGCGCTGTCCCACGTCGGCGTAGTTCGCCCAAGCGCTCCTCGCCGGCCCAGGCGAGGGCAGCCTCGACGATCGACCAGTCGGGCTCCGGGAGACCGTGTCGGCGGAACATGTCTCGCATGATCAGGCGATCAGTGCGGCCCTCCGTCGACGCTCCCACGGTCGGTGGGGCTCCGGTCAGCGCGGTGAATGCGGCGGCGTAGATCTCCTTGCTCACCCCGGCGTTCTCGATGAGCGTGTGGTCGATGTCCCACAGGATGATGAGCTGCATACCGCCAGCGTAGGTATCTTGTCGGGCCGTCAGCTCCGGTAGAACGTCCCACAACGTCCTTGCACATCCGCACCTCGGTCAGCTTGTATAGCCTCCGTGAACGAGCGACTTCACTCCGTACTCGCTCAGCGAGGCGTAGAGCCCGGGGCGCTCGCCGAAGCCTGCGAAGTGGACCCAAAGACCGTTGGTCGCTGGCTCGGCGGGCGCGTACCCCACCCGAGGCACCGCTTCCGCGCCGCCCGGCTCCTGCGCGTGGAGGAGACCTTCCTCTGGCCGGACCCGCCGCCCCGTGCAAGCCGGCGGACCGGCGGGTTAGGCACCGAGCTCGTCGGCACCTACCAGAACCGGGCCAGCGTGCCCCGCGAGACCTGGCTGGCCCTGCTGCAGGAGGCCCGGCAGCAGATCGACGTGCTCGTCTTCTCCGGGACGTTCTTCGCGCAGTCCAATCCGCACGTCGCCAAGATGCTCGCCGAGCGGGCGGCCGACGGCGTTCGGGTGCGACTGTGCTTCGGTGACCCGAGCGGGCACGCCGCAGCCGTCCGAGGCCGCGAGGAAGGCATCGGCGACACCCTCGCAGCCAAGATCCGCGCCTCCCTCACCTACTACCGTCCTCTGCTCCCGGAGGAGGGATGCGAGGTGAGACTGCACGACACCACGCTGTACAACTCCCTCTTCCGCTACGACGACAACCTGCTGGTCAACCCCCACATCTTCGGCCAGCCGGCCAGCGCCAACCCCCTGCTCCACCTCAAGCGAGTAGACACCACCGGCTGGTTCGACAACTACGCTCAGAGCTTCGAAGCAGTCTGGGCCCAAGCGCGGCCCTGGATACCCAACCAGGAGAGGGCCGCCGCACATGGGCAGGACTGAGTACTACAACGACCCCGGCGCCCCCAAGGCCAACACCCTCATCCCCGCCAGCAATCTGCTCGTCGTCGACGACTCCGGCGCCATCCTGCTGCAGCGCCGCCGCGACACAGGCCAGTGGGCACTACCCGGCGGAGCCCAGGACATCGGGGAGACCGCCGCCGAGTGCGCGGTACGCGAGTGCCTGGAGGAGACCGGCATCCGGGCCGAGATCACCGGCTTCCTCGGCGTCTACACCAACCCGAACCACATCGTCGCCTACACCGACGGCGAGATCCGCCAGCAGTACGAGAACACCTACATCGGCCGTCCCATCGGCGGCGAGCCCACGATCAACGATGAGGCCGACGGCGTCCGCTTCGTCCAGCCCGCCGACCTCGACCAGTACGACATCCACCCCAGCATGCGCCAGCAGATCGGCGACTACCTCGCCGGCACCTACCCCTACTTGGGCTGAGCCGCCAGTTCTGCCTCCACTCGCTCGACGGCCGCGAAGATCTCCGGCGACGCCCGACGAATGAACCGCCCCACCACGCTCTCCTCCCCGTAGCGGCCGAGGATCTCCGCCACGCGTGCCTCAGCCGTGGTCGGCCTACCGTCCGGCGTCGTCGTCATGTCGCACCACACCAGAGCGTCGACCAGGCGCTGGTCCTCCAGCAGCGGGAACTCGGCCTCCAGCACCTCCCGAAAGCCACGCTCCTCGGCTTCGAGCAGCGCGAAGGAGTGGTTCGCCACCAACCGCGTGAGCCGGTCATCAGCCCCATGGACATCACGGAGAAACCGCGCTCCGTCGAGCGGGTGGAACCCTGTTGTAGCCAGCCTCGGCGTGTAACCGACATCGTGCAGCAGAGCTGCGCAGACGAGAAGCCTGGCTTTCTGGCCGAGAACTCCTTCGAGGCGGCCGGCTTGGTATGCCACGCCTTGAGTGTGCGCCCAGCGGCGGGGCAGGGACTCGGCGAGCTCGTTCCTCGCCACCGTCCTGGCCCAAGAAGTCGGTTCTTCGCTCATGCGTCGATGGTTTCCCCTGTCGGCCACCGCTACGCGTGGGCCGGACCATCCGCGATCGGTGTCATGGCGGTGCTGTGCGAGCGTCTTCCGGCAACGTGAGCCAACGGCGGCGCCGTCGAGAACGTCGACGTGATGTGGGTTCTTCGTAACGCGGCGACCCATTTCATCGGCGCCGATACGACTTCCCACCCATCCTGGCCTCCCTGGAGGAGCAGACGTGACACATCAGACTGCGGAGGAACGCGCAGGCATTGCCGCCGCGATCGTGGTCCGCGAAGGCCGCGTCCTGATGGTCCGGCGGCGGGTCAGCGAGGGCCAGCTCTCCTGGCAGTTCCCGGCCGGTGAGACCGAGGCCGGCGAGTCGCCCAAGCCGGCCGCCGGCCGCGAGACCGCGGAGGAGACCGGGCTCGGCGTAACCGCCGTCAAGCACGGTGCGGTTGGATGCAGGTCTGTAGCTGGTCTGCTGGATAGGGGCGATGAGGACGGCGGGCAGGCGAGCCCTGCCGAGTTCGCGGCGGGCGGCGGCCTCGGTGAGGAGCTTGCGGGGTAGGTAGCGGCCGGCCTCGGCGTCGGCGAGCACGGTGGCGCGGGCGGCCCAGTTGGGGTCGGCGGGGATCCGCGTCGCGTGGTCGGGGATGGCGGCAGGGATGTCGTTGGCCAGGGTGGCCCGCAGGTCAAGGAACGGCAAAAGGCCCAGGTCATGGGCTATATGACCTGGGCCTTATCTGAGCCGCCTGCGGGATTCGAACCCGCGACCTACGCATTACGAGTGCGTTGCTCTGGCCAACTGAGCTAAGGCGGCACCGTCGCCGTCTGTGGCGGCAACGCGGGCCAGTCTACACAGGTTGTCGGGTGATCCGTTACCCGGATGCTCCGTGGTGGGGTCAGGCGGAGGAGACGGCGAGTTTGGCGGCGAAGCCGGCGAAGAGGACGGCGACGCCGCTGGTGAGGGTGGCGGAGAGGCGCTTGCGGCGGCGGAAGGCGGTGGCGAGTGTGGTGCCCGCGAAGATCAGCAGGGAGAGGTAGAGCAGGCTGAAGGTCTGGAGGATGCCGCCGAGGAGTACGAAGGAGAGCGCGGGCCGGCCGTAGGACGGGTCGACGAACTGGGTGAAGAAGGAGAGCAGGAAGAGGATGGCCTTCGGGTTGAGGAGGCTGACCACGAGGGCGCGCCGGAAGGGGTTCTCGGTGGACTCGGGCGCTGGTTCGGCGGTGGCGGTGGCGGTGGGGCCGGCCTCGGCGCGGCGTTCGAGCCAGAGCCCGCGGGCGGCGCGGAGCATGCCGTAGCCGATCCAGAGCAGGTAGGCGGCGCCGCCGAACTTGACGACCGCGAAGACGGCCGGGTTGGTCTTCAGCAGTGAGGCGGCGCCCAGCGAGGTGAGGCTGATCAGGGTGAAGTCACCGACGAAGACGCCGGCGGCGGCCCGGTAGCCGGTCCTGATGCCCTTGCGGGCGGCGACGGACAGCACGTACAGGGAGTTGGGGCCGGGCAGCAGGATGATGACGAGGGCGCCGAGGACGTAGGTCGCCAGGTCGTTGACTCCGAGCACGATGCGCTCCGGTGCGGAAAAGGGCAGGGGGCGCTCATCGTAACGTCGTACTGGTTATCGATTGAAGCCGAAACTACCTGCCTCCCGCCCGGAACCCCGACCGGCCGGCGCCCCCGCCCGGCGAACTACCGCTCGCAGCGCTTGCCCTGCTCAGGGGCCTCCCCGGTCAACAGGAAGCGGTTCACCGCGCCGTCCACGCAGACGCTGTGCCGCCCGTACGCGGTGTGGCCGTCCCCGTCGAAGGTGAGCAGGCGGCCGGACTCCAGCTGCCCGGCCAGGGACTGGGCCCAGGCGTACGGGGTGGCCGGGTCGCGGGTGGTGCCGACGACGACGATCGGGGCGGCGCCGGCGGCCCGGATGGTGTGGGCCGCACCGGTGGCCCGGACCGGCCAGTATGCGCAGGCCAGCGCCATCCAGGCCATGTCCCGCCCGAAGTGCGGCGAGATCCGTTCGAAGTCCGGCACCGCCCGCTGGACGTCCTCCGGCCCTCCGAAGGGGGCGGGCAGGTCGAGGCAGTTCACCGCGGTGTTGGCGAACATCAGGTTGGGGTACGAGCCGTCGGCCTCGCGCCCGTAGTAGTCGTCGGAGAGCTTCAGCAGGCCGGTGCCGTCGCCCGCCTTGGCGTCGGCGAGCGCGGCGCGCAGCTTGGGCCAGAGGAAGTCGGCGTACATGGCCTGGATGACGCCGGTGGTCGCCTGGGACTCGCTGAGTCGGCGGCCGCCGTCAGCAGTCGGCAGGGCTTCGGCGCGGACGGTCGCGAACAGCGCGGTGAGCTGCTCGCCGGCCTGCTGCTCGGTGCGGCCGAGCGGGCAGTCCTCCCGCTTGGCGCAGTCCTTGGCGAAGGCGGCCCAGGCCGTCTCGAAGCCGCCGGCCTGGGTGCGGTTGCCGGCGACCGAGTCGAGGGCCGGGTCCATCGCGCCGTCCAGCACCAGCCGGCCCACCCGGCTCGGGAAGAGCCCGGCGTAGGTCGCGCCGAGGAAGGTGCCGTAGGACTTGCCGACGAAGTTCAGCTTCTCGTCGCCGAGGAGGGCGCGCAGCACGTCCATGTCGCGGGCGGCCTCGACGGTGCTGAGGTGGCCGAGAGCCGGCCCGGCCTGCTTCCGGCAGCCCTCGGCGAACTCCTTGTCGGCGGCGACCAGCGCGTCGACCGCGCGCTGGTCGCCGGGGGTCAGGTCGACGGCGGTGAAGGCGTCCATCCGGTCGCCGCTCAGGCAGGTCACGGGGGCGCTGCGGCCCACCCCGCGCGGGTCGAGGCCCACCAGGTCGTACCGGGCGCGCACGCCGCGGTCGTACGTCCGGGCGGCTGCCTCCAGGTAGTCGACCGCCGAGCCGCCGGGCCCGCCCGGGTTGAGCAGCAGCGAACCGAGCCGCGGGCCCGTCACGCCCGCGGCGACGCCCGGAACCCCTGATGGTGCGGCCCCCGACGGCGCCATGCTCGACGACGCGACGCCAGACGGCGCGACGCCCGAGGGCGCGGCCCCCGACGGCTCGGCCGGCGCACGGGCAGCCGCCAGGGTGAGGTCCCCGTCCCCCGGGTGGTCGTAGTCCAACGGCACCTGGAAGGTCGTGCACTCGTACGCCCCGTCGCACGGCTGCCAGGCCAGGCGCTGCGCGTAGTACGGCGCGAGCGCGGCCGGGACGGCTGCGGGCAGCGGCTCCAACGGGGTCGCCCCGGCCGCCCCAGCCGCAGCAGCCGAGGGCCCCGAGGGCGCGGCGAAGCCCGCCGAGTCGGACGGGGCGGCGCCCGGCGCCCCGAACGGACCCGGACTGCACCCGCCCGCCAGCAGCCCGGCGACCAGCGCCGCCACCGGCACCCGTGCCGCGGCCAGTACCCGCACCCGCCCGAAGGCCCTCATCCGATTGCTCTCCTCGAAGAGACGGGAAACACGACGAACCGAACACGACGAGCCGAAGACAACAAGCCGAAGACAACGAGCCGAAGACGAACGACGGAAACGAGACGGACCGGACAGAACAGGACAGCGACGGGCCGGCCGGGCCGAAAACGCCGCTGCCCGGTACCCACCCCGGGTACCGGGCAGCGTAACGCCCGCGCAGCCGACGCTCAGGACGCCTTGGCCAGCGCCTCGGCCAGGAACTGCGCCGCCTGCCGGACCAGCCGCAGCCGCTCCCGGTCGGGGGAGAAGTCCTGCACGTTGTCCGAGATCCGCACCTCGGCCTTGGCCGCCGGGCCGGGCCCTGCCTTGAGCGAGGCCTGGAGCTTGCGGGCCGCGTCCAGCCCGGCGGCGTCGGCCTTGGCGGCGGCCAGCAGCAGCTTGGCCGCGCTGCCCGCCGGGGCCTCGGCGCCGGTCTGGGTGAGCGCGGCGGCGTCGTAGCGGCCCGAGACCGCCGCGGCCACGCCGTAGAGGTCGGGGCGGGCCAGCCCGGCGGCAGCCGCGCACGGCGCGCCGCCCTCGACGCCGAGGGCGCCCCAGGAGGCCGGGCCGGGCGGCAGGGTGCGGAAGGAGGTCGCGATGGTGGTGCGCAGCGCCGCGTCGTCGGCGACGGCTGCCGGGGCGGCGGCGACCAGCTCGCACGGGTGCGCGGTGCCGTCCGGCGCCTCGGGGGCGACCAGGATGAACGGCCGGGTCTTGCCGGGCTGCAGGGCCGAGCTGATGCCTTCGAAGACGTCCGGGACTTCGGCGTCGGCGGTCTTGTGCGGCGCGGCCGCGTGCATCACGACGACCGGGTAGCGGGCGTTCGGCTCCTTGGCGTACTGCGGCGGAAGCCAGACCCGCACGTTGCGCGGTCGGCCGTCGGGTCCGAGCACGGCGGACTGGAGTAGTTCGCCGCCGCCCGGGTGGCCGACGCTGTCGAAGCGGCTGGTCACCGCGGGGGCGGCGGCAGCCGACTCGTTGGCAGCCGGAGGCGCCGCCTGCTGCCGGACCGCTGCCGCGGCCGCCGGGCCCGCACCGTCACCCGCGCCCGCGCCCGTGCCCGAAACCGCCGCATCCGTGACGGGCTCCGCGCGGTCCTGCTGCCGGCTGCCGCCGCTGAGCCCGCCGAAGGCGCCGAGCGCGGTGAGCAGCGTCAACGCCGTGACGCACACCCCGCAGACCATCGCCCCGGCCGCCCTCACCAGCATCGGCCAGCGGTCGCCGGCCAGTTCGTAGGTCTCGGCGGCGCGCAGGTCGCGCCAGCGCAGGAGGGCGCCGCGAGCCAGCCAGATCCCGCCGAGGGCGGCGGCGAGCAGGGGGATGACCAGGAGCGAACGGACCATACGACGCACCACCTCGGGCGGAGGGCCGACGCCGGAGCGGACCCGGCGCGTACGGGAGGCGACCGGCCCGGCACCGGGCGCAGTCGGCCCCCAGCGTGCACAACGGGCGGACGGTCACACGCAGGTGTGCCCGGCGCGTATCGCTCGTTCACTCGAAGGTGGGACAGCGCACCGGCTCCGGGAGGCGTACGGCCGTACGCCGGTGGAGAAGGGTGGAAGAAGCGGCCACGCCGACGGAAGCAGCGCGGCCACCCCGCCTCGGAGCCGCCCTGGCGCCCTCAGCCCGCGCGCAGGGCCACCGTCATCGCCTCGACCGCGAGCAGCGGGTCCACGTTGCGGTCCAGCGCCTCCCGGCAGGCCAGCACCGCCTCGATCCGGCGCAGCGTGCCCTCGGCCGGGCCGGCCTGGGCGACCCGGTTCAGCGCCTGCCGCTGGTCCTCGTTGGCGAGCGCGCCGGTGGACCCGAACTGGATCGCGAGCACGTCCCGGTAGAAGCCGAGCAGGTCGAGCAGGGCGACACCGAGGGTCTCCCGGCGGGTGCGGGTGGCGCGGCTCTTCTGCCGCTTCTCCAACTCCTTGACCGCGCCGGCCATGCCGCGCGGCGCCTTGCTGCCCTCGGCGGCGCCGTAGGCGGCCTTGAGGTCGTCGGTCTCCTTGGTGTCCTGGGTGTCGGCCAGCGCCTCGGCGTCGGCCTTGGCGGTGTCGACCAGGCGCTGGGCGGCGGTCAGGCAGCCGCCGATGTCACCGACCTCCAGGGGGATCCGCAGCACCTCCGTCCGGCGGGTGCGGGCCTGCTCGTCGACGGCGAGGCGGCGCGAGCGGTCGATGTCGCCCTGTCCGGCGAGCGCGGCGAGCCGGGCGGTCTCCGGGTCGACGCCGTCGCGGCGGACCAGCGAGTCGGCGACCGCCTCGGCGGCGGGGGTGCGCAGCACCAGCAGGCGGCAGCGGGAGCGGATGGTCGGCAGCACGTCCTGGACGGAGGGGGCGCAGAGCAGCCAGACGGTGCGCGGAGAGGGCTCTTCCACGCCCTTGAGCAGGGCGTTCGCGGCGGACTCGGTGAGGCGGTGGGCGGCGTCCACCAGGATCACCGACCAGCGGCCCCCGGTCGGGTAGCTGGAGGCGCGCAGCACCAGGGCTCGCATGTCACCGACGCCGATGGACAGGCCGTCGGTCCGGACGTACTTCACGTCGGCGTGGCTGCCGGCCAGCACGGTGTGGCAGCCGTCGCAGAACCCGCAGCCGGGCGTGCCGCCGAGCGCGAGGTCGGGGCTGGTGCACTGGAGGGCGGCGGCGAAGGCCCGCGCGGCGGTGACCTGGCCGGCGCCGGGCGGGCCGGTGAACAGCCAGGCGTGCGTCATCAGGGAGGCGTTCGCGCCCTCGTTCGGGGCACTTCCGCGGCCGGCCTCGACCGTCGCCCCGGCTGCCCGGGCGGCGGCGGTCAGCTGCTCGACCACCCGCTCCTGGCCCACCAGGTCGTCCCAGACGGCCACTGCTGCTCCCAAGCTCCGTACGGCAGCGCCCGCGGCGCCTCTTCCCCGCCGTCGAGCATACGTCTCCGCTCGGACACCCATTGCGCCGTCCGGGTCACGGCGGAGGCGGGCCGCGCGCGGACGAGGAACCGCGGACGAGGAACCGCGGACGAGGGACCGGAGACGACGGACGGTGGACACGAAACGGCGCCGCCGGGGATCCCGCCCCGACGGCGCCGTGTCACGCGTGGCCGGTCAGCTCCGGCGGCCCCAGCGCCGGCCCTTGCCCTTGCCGTCGCCCTTGCCCTGGTCGTCCCCGTCGCGCCGGTCCGCCCCGCTCTGCGGTGCGGGCTGCGCCGGGCCGGTCTGCCACGGACCGCCATGGGCCGGACCACCGGAACCCGGGCCACCGTGGCCCGGACCGCCGTGCTCCCAGTGCGCCCATTCGTCACGGGAACCGAGCAGCGTGTCGGTGAGGCTCGGCAGGTCGTCCATCGGCGTCTCCTCGGCCCACTCCGGCCGCGGCCGCTCTCCAGCCGCCTGCTGCGGCGGCTGCGCCTGCTGCGGATGAGACTGCTGAGGCTGCGGCTCGGACTGCGGCCGCGGCCCCACTGCGGGCTCGCCGCCGACCACCGGCAGCTCGCGGGTGCTGTCCACCGGCTCCGACGGCCGCGGGCCCGCCGCCGTCCGGCCCCCGGTACGGCCCGGCTCGATCCGCGGCAGCACCTCGGTCCGGTCGGCCTCCGGGACCCTGGGCAGCACGGCCGTCTCGTCCACCGCCGAGGCCGGCACCACCGGCAGCTTGGCGGTCGCGTCGGCCGCCCCGCCCACACCGGTCGCCCCGCCCGCGCCGGTCACACCGGTCGCCCCGCCCGCGCCGGTCACCCCGGTCGCCCCGCCCGGAGCGCTCACACCGCCGGCCTTGGCCGCCTCCACGGCCTCCGCCGCCCGGACCGCCGCCTGACGGTCCCGCACCGAAAGCTCACGCGTCGCGTCGTCGCCGAGCGCGTCCGCCGCACCCCTCGGGGTCTCCCGGACCGCCCACAGCTCCGTGGTCGCGGCGTCCCCTGCCATCGGCCGGGGAGCTTCGTCCGCGCCGGACCGCCCGTCGGCCCGGCCCTCCGCCGTCTCGGCCGCCGCAGCCGCGGCCGCGAGGGCGGCGGCCTGTGCCAGCCGTGCCTCCTCGGCCCGCTGCAGGGCCTCCTCCGCCCGGCGGCGCTGCTCCTCGCGGGCGAGTTCCCGCTGCCGCTGGAGCTCCGCCTGGGCGGCCGCCTCGTCGGCGATCCGCTTGCGTTCGGCGGCCTCGGCGGCCTGTCGGGCCTCCTCGGCGGCACGCAGTTCGGCCTCTTCGGCGGCGCGGCGCGCGGCTTCTTCCGCCGCTCGGCGGCGCTCCTCCTCCTCGGCCTTGCGCCGGACCTCGGCGGCGGCCCGTTCGGCCTCCTCCTTGGCCAGCCGCTCCTTCTCCGCCTGCTCCGCGTGCAGCTGCGCCAGCAGTTCCTGCCGCTTGCGCTCGGCGGCTTCCTCTTCGGCCTTCTTGCGGGCCTCCTCGGCGGCGCGGCGCTCGGCCTCGGCTCGGGCGAGGCGCTCCTGCTCGGCGCGGGCGGCCTTCTCCTGCTCGGAGAGCGGCAGCTCGCGGTCGAGCCGGTGCCGGATGGCGGTGGTGACGGAGCCGGGGGCCTGGCTGCCGTCCACGACCAGGTAGCGCGCCGGGTCGGCGGCCGCGAGGGCGAGGAAGCCGGCCCGGACCCGCTGGTGGAACTCGGTGGGCTCGGACTCCAGCCGGTCCAGCGCCTCGGTGAAGCGCTCGCGGGCCCTGGTCGGGTCGACGTCCAGGACGACGGTCAGGTCGGGCAGCAGGCCGCCGGTGGCCCAGCGG
This sequence comes from Streptomyces sp. NRRL S-350, assembly GCF_000719705.1. GTDB lineage: Bacteria > Actinomycetota > Actinomycetes > Streptomycetales > Streptomycetaceae > Kitasatospora. The sequence goes on from NZ_JOHO01000023.1 coordinate 46,499, forward strand.
GAGATCCGGGCGACCTCGGTCGCGGCCAGGTCGCGCCCGGCCCCCTGGTAGGCGATGGAGGAGTCCATGTACCGGTCGGTGATCACCACGGCGCCGCGGGCGAGGGCCGGCCGGATGACGTTCTCGACGTGCTCGGCGCGGTCGGCCGCGTAGATCAGCGCCTCGGCGCGGTGCGACAGGCCGGTGTTGCCCACGTCCAGGACGAGCCCGCGCAGCCGCTGGCCGACGGGGCTGCCGCCGGGCTCACGGGTGAGCACGACCTCGTGCCCCTTGCCGCGGATCCACTCGGCGAGCGCCTGCGCCTGGGTGGACTTGCCGGCGCCGTCGCCGCCCTCCAGGGCGATGAAGAAGCCGGTGCCCGCGCCCCGGTGCGGCACCGGGCCGCCGGCGCCGCGCACCGCGTCGACCAGGTCCCGGCCGAACGGTGCGGTGCCGCGCCGGTCGTCGGTGCGCAGCAGTACGACGGCGGCGAGCACCAGGGTGAGCAGTCCCGCGGTGGCGACGGCCAGGGCCGCGCCGCCGTGGATGAAGGTGAAGGAGCCGGGTTCGACGCTGCCGTACTCGACGTCCCCGTAGGCGGCGGCGATCAGCGGGACGACGACCAGCGCGGCGGCGACCACGACCCGGAGCACCGCGAACAGGTGCTCGGTGACCTTCGGCAGCCGGATCTCCTCGACTTCCTGCGCGAGCAGGCTGCGGCCGGCCGAGACGACGATCCCGGCGGCCAGGCCGGCCAGCACGGTGAGCAGCAGGACGAGCACGTAGTCCAGGACCAGCCCGGCCAGGATCAGCGCGACGCCCTGGGTGAGCAGCGCCAGCGCGAGCAGGCGGCGGCGGGAGAGCGAGGGCAGCGTGGCCCTGGTGAGTCGGGCGCCGAGCGCGGGCGCCGCGGTGGCGGCCAGCACCAGCAGGCCGTAGCCGATCGGCCCGGCCCGGTGCTCGGCGGCGGTGAGCAGCGCCAGCGCGGCGACGCCCGCCATCGAGGCGAAGCCGGCCGCGACGGCGAAGGTGAAGTAGGGGGCGCTGCCGGTGCGGCCCTTGCCGAGTGCGGGGCCGGGGGCGGCGTCGGTGGGGGCGCGCAGGCCCCGCAGCGGGGAGACCGGGGCGACGGCCACCGGTCCGCCGGGCAGCTGCTGGAGGTAGCCGCGGGCGGCCGAGGCGGTGAACAGCCCGGCCGCGCCGAGGGCCGCGAAGGTGAGCTGGTGGGCGCGGAGCCAGTCGGAGCCGACCGCCGCACCGATGTTGTTGAGCAGGGTGAAGCCGACCAGGCCGACGGCCGCGAGCGGCACGGTCACCCAGCCGGTGAACCGGTCGATGCCCCGGACGGTCTCCAGGTGGGCCGCGGCGGGCCGCTGCTCGGCGGGAGGAGCGTAGGGGTTGGCCGGCGGGAGCAGGCCGGGAACGGCGGCGGCCTTGGCGATCCCCCAGACCCGCTCGGCCGCGCCGGTGACGAAGACGGTGGCGAGCAGGACGTACGTGGCGGCCCCGGAGGGCTTGGGGCCGGAGCCCAGCCAGACGCTCCACCAGGGTGCGAGGCCGATCAGCAGGGCCCGCAGCGCGTCGGCGCCGACCAGCGTCCAGCGGCGGTCCAGCTTGCCCGCGACCAGCCGGTGCACCGGGCCGAGCAGGGCCACGCCGACCACGCCGGTGGCCACCACCCGGACGGCGAGGACCGCGGCCAGGGCGAAGGCGAGGCTGCGTGGCAGGTCGCCGAACAGGCTGCCCTGGGCGGCGGCGATCACGGTGAGCGCGAGCAGCACCAGCAGACCGAGCCGGTCGGCGGTGCCGCCGACCAGCTGGGTGGTCCACAGTCGCCGGTAGGGACGTGTCCGCAGCAGCGCCCGGGTCCGGTCCGACGGGGTTCCTGCGGGCGCGACCTCCGGCAGGTCCGGGGTGGCGGCTGTGGCGGCCGGGCCGGCGCTGGGGGTGGGCTGCTCCTCGCTCGTCATACGGTCAGCGTAGCGGGCGGGGCTTGGCCGGAACGCGGCGAACGGACTTCCGGATCCCGCTCATCACCGGGTTGTGACGTTCCCCGCACAGATCTTCCCCGGCCTCGCCGCCCGGAGCTCCCGGGCCTCCGCGCCCGGCCGCGCCGCGGAGACCTCCCCCGGCCTCCCCACGCCCGGCAGCCTCGCCGCCCGGATCTTCCCCCGCCTGCCGACGGTCCCCCGTGACTCCCACCGGACGAACGGCACCGGGCCCGCACCCCCGGTGGGGAGTACGGGCCCGGTGCCGTTCGTCCGGGGCTCAGCCCTCGTCGGTCGCCGCAGCCTTGCTCGCCGCGGTCTTGGTCGCCGCGGTCTTCTTGGCCGCCGTCTTCGTCGCCGCCGCCGTCTTGGTGGTGGTCTTCTTGGCGGTGGTCTTCTTGGCCGCCGTCTTGGTGGCGGCGGTCTTGGTGGCCGTGGCCTTCTTGGCCGCCGTCTTCTTGGCCGGTGCCTTCTTCGCGGTCTTCTTCACCGGCCCGCGCGCCCGCTTCTCGGCGAGCAGCTCGTACCCGCGCTCCGGCGTGATGGTCTCGACGTCGTCGTCCTTGCGCAGCGTCGCGTTGGTCTCGCCGTCGGTCACGTACGGGCCGAAGCGTCCGTCCTTGACCACCACCGGGCGCTCGCTGACCGGGTCGTTGCCCAGCTCCTTGAGCGGCGGGGCGGCGGCGGCCCGGCCGCGCTGCTTGGGCTGCGCGTAGATCGCCAGCGCCTCGTCGAGGGTGATCGTGAAGAGCTGGTCCTCGCTGGTGAGCGAGCGGGAGTCGGTGCCGCGCTTGAGGTACGGGCCGTAGCGGCCGTTCTGCGCGGTGATCTCGGCGCCCTCGGCGTCGGTGCCGACGACGCGCGGCAGCGAGAGCAGCCGCAGCGCGTCCTCCAGCGTGACGGTCTCCAGCGACATCGTCTTGAACAGCGAGGCGGTGCGCGGCTTGACCGCGTTCTTGCCGGTCTTGGGCGTGCCCTCGGGCAGGATCTCCGTCACGTAGGGGCCGTAGCGGCCGTCCTTGGCGACGAGCATGTTGCCGCTGACGGGGTCGGGGCCGAGCTCGAAGTCGCCGCTGGGCTTGGCCAGCAGTTCCTCGGCCAGCTCGACGGTGAGCTCGTCCGGCGGCAGGTCGTCGGGGACGTCGGCGCGCTGTCCGGGCTCGCCCTCGACGGTGGAGGCGCGCTCGACGTACGGGCCGTAGCGGCCGACCCGCAGGGTGATGTCGTCGTTGACCCGGAACGAGCTGATCTCCCGGGCGTCGATCGCGCCGAGGTCGGTGACCAGTTCCTTCAGGCCGCCCAGGTGGTCGCCGTCGCCGTTCCCGGCCTCGGCGGCGCCGCCCGCGATGTGGCCGTCGCCCTCACCGAAGTAGAAGCGCTTCAGCCACGGCACGGACTTGGCCTCACCGGCGGCGATCCGGTCGAGGTCGTCCTCCATCTTGGCGGTGAAGTCGTAGTCGACGAGCCGGCCGAAGTGCTTCTCCAGCAGGTTGACCACGGCGAAGGAGAGGAACGACGGGACGAGCGCCGTCCCCTTCTTGAAGACGTACCGGCGCTGGATGATCGTGTCGATGATCGACGCGTAGGTGGAGGGGCGGCCGATCTCGCGGTCTTCCAGCTCCTTGACCAGCGACGCCTCGGTGTAGCGGGCCGGCGGCTTGGTGGCGTGGCCCTCCGGCGTGATCCGCTCGGCGGCCAGCGGGTCGCCCTGGGTGACCTGCGGCAGCCGTCGCTCGCGGTCGTCGAGTTCGGCGTTCGGGTCGTCGGCGCCCTCGACGTAGGCCTTGAGGAAGCCGTGGAAGGTGATGATCTTGCCGGAGGCGGAGAACTCGACGTCCCGGCCGTCGGCGGAGGCGCCGCCGACCCGGACGGTGACGGACTGGCCGACCGCGTCCTTCATCTGGGAGGCGACGGTGCGCATCCAGATCAGCTCGTAGAGCCTGAAGTCGTCACCGGTCAGACCGGTCTCGGCGGGGGTGCGGAAGCGGTCGCCGGAGGGGCGGACGGCCTCGTGCGCCTCCTGCGCGTTCTTGACCTTGCTGGCGTAGGTGCGGGGGGCGTCCGGCAGGTAGTCGGCCCCGTACAGCTGGGTGACCTGGGCCCGCGCGGCGGTGATCGCGGTCTCCGACAGCGTGGTGGAGTCGGTACGCATATAGGTGATGAAGCCGTTCTCGTACAGCTTCTGGGCCACCTGCATGGTCCGCTTGGCCCCGAAGCCCAGCTTGCGGCTGGCCTCCTGCTGGAGCGTGGTGGTGCGGAACGGCGCGTACGGCGAGCGGCGGTAGGGCTTGGACTCGACGCTGCGGACGCTGAACGCGGTCTGGGCCAGGGCGGCGGCCAGCCCGCGGGCGGCCTGCTCGTCCAGGTGCAGCGTGTTGGTGCTGCCGGCCTTCAGCTGGCCGTTCGGGCCGAAGTCACGGCCGCTGGCGATGCGCTTGCCGTCGACCGAGGCGAGCCGGGCACCGAAGGTCTCCGGGTTGGCGGCGTCGGCCGGGGTGCGGCCGGTGCCGAAGGTGCCGACCAGGTCCCAGTACGAGGCGGTGCGGAACGCGATCCGCTCGCGCTCGCGCTCGACCACCAGGCGGGTGGCGACGGACTGCACGCGGCCGGCCGACAGCTTCGGCATGACCTTCTTCCACAGCACCGGCGAGACCTCGAAGCCGTAGAGGCGGTCGAGGATCCGGCGGGTCTCCTGGGCGTCGACCAGGCGCTGGTTGAGCTCGCGCGGATTGGCCACGGCCTCCTGGATCGCCGACTTGGTGATCTCGTGGAACACCATCCGGTGCACCGGCACCTTCGGCTTGAGCACCTGCTGCAGGTGCCAGGCGATGGCCTCGCCCTCGCGGTCCTCATCGGTGGCGAGGAAGAGCTCGTCGGACTCCGCGAGCAGCGACTTCAACTTGCTGACCTGGGACTTCTTGTCCGCGTTGACCACGTAGATGGGCGCGAAGTCATGATCGACGTCCACCCCGAGGCGACGCACCTCACCGGTGTACTTCTCCGGCACCTCGGCCGCGGTGCTGGGCAGGTCGCGGATGTGCCCGACGCTCGCCTCGACGATGTAGCCGGGGCCAAGGTAGCCCTTGATCGTCTTCGCCTTGGCCGGCGACTCGACAATGACGAGTCGCTGTCCGTGCGCGGTCTCGCTGCTCGGGGACACCTTCGCTCTTCTCTCCCGGTCCATATGTGGCTGGTCGGCGCTGGCAGCACGGGCTGCGCTCCGCCCGACCCCTCCACCGCCCCGGGGCCGCCGCTGCACGACACCCCACCAGCGGAGTGTGACCGTACCCCGGCCACCCTTGTCAAACGGACGGATCCCGCGTTTTCACTTGCCGGGCTAGCCGACGCCACTCGAACGGTAACCCGATGACGGAGGTTCGCGCCCCGTGGAGGGGGGCCTTCGGCAGGTTCCGGAGGATGGAATGACGGATTTCAAGATCTGTCAACGGAAAATCGACGGGCCGCACGGGCGAGGCGGCACGGGCGGAGCGGCACGGGCGGGGCGGCCGGGGCCTGACCGCATCGGGCAGGGGACGCCGCCCCGGGCCGACGACTCGGGCCGGTGTTGCGGGCGCGGGGCAATGTTGCGGGCGCGGGCGGTGATTACGGGCGCAGGGCGGCGGTTAGGGACGCGGGGCGGTGGTTGCGGACGGCAGCGGACCGGTCGTCGGCAGGATCCGTGGGGGAACGGCCGGTACGCTCAGCTGCCGACCACGGCCAGCAGCCCGGCGCCCGCCGCCAGACAGGCCACGCCCAAGGCGCTCCACAGCAGGTCGGCAACGGCCGGCCGGCTGATCTCCCCGGCCGCCAGCACCACCCGGCTCGGGCGCTCCGGGTCGTAGCAGATCCGCACCGGGGCGCCGGGGGCGAAACGATCCGGACGGCGCAGCGGAGTGTGCCCGCGCGGACGCGTGAGCACGAGCCCCGCGATCCGGCACGCGCCGGGGCCGCCGACCGAGGGCGGCACGGAGAAGGAGAGCAGCGGCGCGCTGTCCAGCTGACCGTGCGCGTCGTCGTCGGCGACCACCGTGGCCACTGCAGCCACCCCCCGGCGCCGCACCCGGTGGCGAAGGCGCACTTCGGCGGCGCACCAGAGCAGCAGCACGCCGCCGAAGAGGCCGAGCAGCCACCCGCCCGCCGTCGCCGTCGTAGTGTCCACCCCTGGCCCCCGGCTCCCCAGCTCTGTCCACAGCCTGTGGACAGAGCCTCACAGTGGAGAGCCAACGGGGGGCAGCCGATCCGCGGCCGCCGAACGAACCAGGGGGTACGGGAGGGTGAACCGGACTCCCAGCAGCCCGGGGACGGGGGTTCGGGGTTAGGGGTTCGCGACTCGCGGCTCGCGGCTCGGGCGCGGCGGCGCTCAGCGGACCGGGTCGATGAACCCCTGCTCGGTCAGCAGCCGCAGCGACTCCGGCACCCGGTCCCGCAGCACCACCCGGTCCTCGCCGAGCAGCTGCGCGATCGCGTCCACGATCTCGCCCGCCGACAAGGTCCCGTCACAGACCCCGACGAAACCCGCGCCGACGGTGTCCACCTTGGTGGCCCGCCGCATGCCGCGGTTGTGACGCAGGATCACGTGCTCCGGGTCCTCCGCGCCCGGCGCCCCGACCTGCTCCTGGACCACCTCGTCGGCGAGCACGTAGCGGGCCGCGAGCAGGGCCGCGTCGTCGTGTGAGCGGAGGAAGTCCTGCCGGTCGAACCACGCCTCGATGTGCGGGCCGAGCGGCTGCTCCACCGGGTGCGGCCACTCCTCCACCCGAACGGTCGGGCGCTCGGCACCGCTCGCCCGCAGGGTGATCCACCCCATGCCGATGCCCTCGACGCGGCCCGCCTCGAAGGCGTCCAGCCACTCGCCGTACCGGGCCTGGTAGTCGCCGCCCGGGCCTCGGTGATCGCCGCCGTCGCGCAGCCACAACTCGGCGTACTGGGCCACGTCCTGGACTTCCCGCTGGACGATCCAGGCGTCCAGCCCGGTGCCCGCGACCCAGCCGGCCAGCCGCTCGTGCCAGTCCTCGCCCTTGACGTGCTGCCAGTTGGCGAGCAACTGGCAGTAGCCACCGGGCTCCAGGTGGTCGGCGGCCGAGCGGACGAGGCTGCGGCACAGCTCGTCGCCGGCCATGCCGCCGTCCCGGTACGTGAACCGGCCGCCCGGCGAGATGACGAACGGCGGGTTCGAGACGATCAGATCGAACTTCCGCTCCCCGACCGGCTCGAAGAGACTCCCCGCAGCCACCTCGGTGTTGTCGAACCCGGACAGCGCCAGGGTCAGCTCGGTGAAACGCAGGGCGCGCTGGTTCAGGTCGGTGGCGGTGACGGCAGCGGCGTGCCGAGCCGCGTGCAGCGCCTGCACACCGGAGCCGGAGCCGAGGTCCAGCGCGGCCCGGACGGGGCGGCGCACAGTGATGTTGGCGAGCGTGGTGGAGGCGCCGCCGACGCCCAGCACCAGGTCCTTGCGGGCCACCCCGTGCGCGGTCTCACCGGAGCCGATGCCGCCCGCACCGCCCACCGCGCAGCCCAGGTCGGAGACCACCCACGCGTCCGAACTGGGCATCCCGGCGACCTCGTTGGCGTACGGCCGGACGTCGACGGTGGCACGCACCAGGTCCCCGTCCGGGCGCAGCCAGCCGTCCGCCAGACAGTCCTCCACCGGCAGCGCGGCCGCGGCCGCCCGGTACGGCACCGGCTGCTGCAGCAAAAACAGCCGCACCAGCGTCTCCAGCGGGCTGCCGCCGCGCGTCGCGCGCAGCGCCGGGACCGCCTCGCTGCGGGCCAACGCCGCATAACCGGTGGGCCCGAGCAGGTCCAGGCAGCCGTCAGCGGTGAACGACGCGGCAAGCAGCGCCTCGCGCAGCTTGGCGAGGCGGGTCGGGTCGAGAACGGGGCTACTGATCACCCCGCCATTGTCCCCCGCCGGTCCCCCGACGACCGCCTCCGGGCCCGGCCACCCCCTCCTGCACCGACATCGTGCAGAACCGAGCCGACTTGCATCGAGCTGAGCCGACGTGTGCCGAGGTGCGTTCTGATGTCCGGACCTGTCCCCGTGCGCCTCCCGCCGGGATCGCAAGCTGTCATACGCGCCCCTACGGGCACCCCCGCGCCTGGTCGTGCGCCCCTGAGCCACGCTCCCGGCTCCCGGCTCCCGGCTTCCGGCTTCCGGCTTCCGGCTTCCGGCTTCCGGCTTCCGGCTTCCGGCGACGAAACGCAAAGGCAGCCGGTGCCGCTCCTGCGAGCTGCACCGGCTGTACCGGCTTCCCGCCCCCTTACGCCGTCACGGCCGGATCCGCCCCGCCTCCCCGCCGATCAGCTCGCGGTGGGAGCCGGGGAGCCGACCGGGCTCGTGGGAGCGGCCGGGGTCGCAGCGCCGGCGGGGGCAGCCGTGTCGGTCGCTCCGGGCGCGGGGGTGCCGGCCGGGGCGCTCGGGGTGCCGGCCGCGCCGGGAGCCGGGGGCGTGCTCGCACCGCCGGGCGCCGGTGTCCCGCTCGCCCCGCCGGTCGGGGCGGTGGTCGCACCGCCGGTCGGGGACGGCTTGCAGCCCTCCTGCTTGGCCATCGCAGCACCGAGTTCACCGCGCTGCAGCTTGCTCTGCGCCTGGGTGGAGAGCGAGGCCAGCTGCTGCACCTGGTCGGCGACGCTGCGCAGCCCGTCGGCGAACTTCGCCTGGTCGTTGTTGGGGAGCGCGTCCAGCTTCTTCTGGACCTCCTGGTAGCCGTCGGACGCCTTCTTCAGCTCGTCGACGGTGTCCTTCTGCAGGGTTGCGCCGTCCTGGACCTTGGGCGCACCGGCCGAGTCGATGGCGGACGCGATGTCCTGGTTGGTCTTGGCCAACCGCCCGATGTCCGTGGAGAGCCGTTTCTGCAGGTCGGCCGGGGCCTCACCGGTCTTCACCTGGCCGGTGTCGGCGAGCGCGGCCTGCGCCTGCGCGATCGGGTCCTTGGCGGAACCGCAGACGTTCGACGCCCACGACTCCAGCTGCTTGCTGTTGTCGTCGCCGCCGCAGCCGACGGCTCCGAACGCGAGCAGCACGCCGAGGGCGGGTACGGCCAACAGTCGCTTGTTCACCGGGAGAAGCCTTTCGGTTTCGGTCGTCTTCGGTCGTCGAACCTACACGGCCGGTGTCCGCTCCCTGGTTCCCGCTCCCGGTTCCCGGTCCCCCGCCCTCGGCCGTGACTCAGGCCCGCTCGACCCGGATCGGGTCGCCCGGCCGGACAGTTCTCAGCACCCCGGCGTCTCCGTCCAACGCCCCGAGGACGTTGCAGGGGGAGGCCAGCCGGCACTCGCCGTCACGCGAGACAGGCGTCGGCCCGTACGGCAGCGCGAGGCTGTCCCCGTCGGTCCAGAAGGCGACAGTGCCCGGCTCCACGACCTGCCGGGCGCCCTCCTCGCGCGGCACGCTCAGGGGTGTGCCGAAGTAGACCTCCTCGCCCCAGGTGCTCGCCGACGAGCTGATCGGCAGCGCTGCCCAGAGCGCCTTGGCGGTGGGGGTGGCTTCGAGCGTGGCAGTCGTCTGCCCGGCCGGCCACAGGATGCGGATCCGCATGGACTTCTCTCTTCCGCGACGAGATCCGATCTCAGCGATCGGACCCGGTCGTGCCGGAAGCAGCGAACCGCCGGGCTCAGCGGGTTGTCAACGCATGCCCGAGGGCCGGACACGCGAAGCACGCGGCAGCCCGGCACGGGAAGACGGGAAAACTGGAAAGCGGTCTCTCAGACCGCCTTAAGCCGATTCAGGCCAGCTCAGCCCGGCTCAGGCCAGCCCAGCCCGGCTCAGACCGCCACGGAAGCGACCGAAACCGGCCAGCTCATCCGGATGACGCCACCGTCCGCGCCATTGGTGACCTCCAGCTCCTCGACCAGGCCGGTGATCACGGCGAGGCCCAGGGTGTCGTCGTCCGGCTCGCCGCCCTCGGCCGCGTCGGAGGACGGCACGCCGGCGGGGCCCGCCTCGTCCTCGACCTCGATGAGGAAACGCTTCTCCTGATCGGTCAGCGCGACTCGCACCGTTCCGCCGATGCCGCCGCGCTGGTGAAGTCCGACCGCGCGGGAGCACGCCTCGCCGACCGCGAGCCGTACCTCATCGAGCACCGACTCGTCGACCCCGGCCCTTCTGGCGACGGCCGCGGCGACCAACCGGGCCGTCCGCACGTGCTCGGGAAGCGCGCTGAATCGAAGTTCGACGGTTGCCATCTCTCCCCCTCGGGGTGCTCCGACCGGGGCCGGAGGTACGGCCCCCTGCGGGCCGGCTCGAACCGGCCCAGAAGCGACCGGGACGTGCCGGGCCACGCGGGCCCAAGCACTCCGGACGCAAAGAACGGGCGGGCCGGCCACGGGGGCCGACCCGGCCGCGTCAGTCGGTCGCGCTGACCGCGTCGTCCACCGAGGTGTGAATCGGGAAGACCTTGGTCAGGCCGGTGATGCGGAAGATCTTCAGGATGCGCTCCTGGTTGCAGACGAGGCGCAGCGAACCCTCGTGGGCCCGCACTCGCTTCAGACCGCCCACCAGCACACCCAGACCGGTCGAGTCGAGGAAGTCAACGCCTTCCATGTCGACGACGAGGTGGTACTTGCCGTCGTTGACGAGCTCGACCAGCTGCTCCCGCAGCTTCGGGGCGGTGTACACATCGATCTCGCCGCCAACCTCGACGACCGTACGATCGCCGACTGAACGGGTCGACAGGGACAGGTCCACGGAACCTCCAGCACCTTGCCTTGCTACGTCATGTGCGATCCTCGGCCGGACGGCCGCAACCGCATGGTCGCGAGCCGGGCGCGCCCAGCGAACGCGTGGCAAGCGTCGGCGCTGCGACCCACGGCCATACGGCCGTCACGGCCACATTCAACCACCTGCGACCATGCCCGCACGATGGCTTACGACGATTCTCCGTCACGCCGGTGACACACTGGGTCCTCATGCCGCCCCGACACAGCCTGCCCGAGGCCCTGCTGACGACCCTGGCCACCGGCCGGGGGCGGTCCGACCGGCTCACCCATACGGAGCACCTTCCCGCCCGACCTGCACGTTATTCGCCGTGGCCCGAGTCGATCCGCCCGGAGATCGTGGCCGCCGCGCTCGCCGTCGGCGTGGAACAGCCCTGGGCACACCAGGCGGAAGCGATGAACCTGGCGAAAAGCGGTCAGACTGTGGTGATCGCCACAGGCACCGCCTCGGGCAAGTCGCTGGGCTACCTGGCCCCCGTCCTCAGCGACCTGCTGACCGGCACCGAGGCCCGGAACGGCCGCGGCGCCACCGCGCTCTACCTGGCGCCGACCAAGGCGCTCGCGGCCGACCAACGCCGCCGGGCCGCCGAACTCGCCCCGCCGAGGGTCCGCGCCGCCCTGTACGACGGCGACACCCCGCCCGAGGAGCGCGAGTGGGTCCGCCAGTACGCCTCCTACGTGCTCACCAACCCGGACATGCTGCACCGGGGCATCCTGCCCGGCCATGCCCGCTGGGCCTCCTTCCTCAAGGCACTGCGCTACGTGGTCGTCGACGAGTGCCACAGCTACCGGGGCGTCTTCGGCTCGCACGTCGCCCAGGTGCTGCGCCGACTGCGCCGGGTCTGCGCCCGTTACGGTTCCTCGCCGACCTTCCTGCTCGCCTCCGCCACCACCGCCGACCCGGCCGCGACCGCCCGGCGGCTCACCGGGCTGCCCGCGGTGGCCGTCACCGAGGACGCGTCCCCGCGCGGGCCGATGGTCTTCGGCCTCTGGGAGCCGCCACTGACCGAGAACGTCGGTGAGCAGGGCGCGCCCGTCCGCCGCACTGCCACCGCCGAGGCGGCGCACCTGCTCACCGACCTGGTCGAACGCCAGACCCGCACCGTCGTCTTCGTCCGCTCCCGGCGCGCCGCCGAACTCGTCGCCCTGCAGGCCCAGGACCAGCTCGGACGCCCGCTCGCCGAGCGGGTGGCCGCCTACCGCGGCGGCTACCTCGCCGACGAGCGCCGGGCCCTGGAGCGCGCCCTGCACAGCGGCCGGCTGCTCGGCCTCGCCTCCACTTCCGCCCTCGAACTCGGCGTCGACATCTCCGGCCTCGACGCCGTCCTGATGGCCGGCTACCCCGGCACCCGGGCCTCGCTCTGGCAGCAGGCCGGGCGGGCGGGCCGCGAGGCCCAGGGCGCGCTGGCCGTCCTGATCGCCCGGGACGACCCTCTGGACACCTACCTGGTGCACCACCCGGAGGCCCTGTTCGCGGCGCCCGTCGAGGCCACCGTGCTCGACCCGGACAACCCGCACGTGCTCGCCCCGCACCTGTGCGCGGCCGCCGCCGAACTCCCGCTCACCGAAGCCGACCTGGAACTGTTCGGGCCCTCCACGGCTCCGCTGCTGCCGGTCCTGGAACGGCGCGGCCTGCTGCGTCGGCGAAGCGACGGCTCCTGGTACTGGACCCGCCGCGAGCGCGCGGCCGACGCCGTGGACCTGCGCGGCAGCGGCGGCAGCCCGGTGCAGATCGTCGAGGCCGACACCGGCCGACTGCTCGGCACAGTGGACGCCGCGGCCTCCCACACCACCGTCCACACCGGGGCCGTCCACCTCCACCAGGGCCGCACCTACCTGGTCCGGGAGTTCGACCTGGAGGACTCGGTCGCCCTGGTGGAGCCGGCCGATCCGCCCTACACCACGGCCGCCCGCGACATCACCTCCATCTCCGTCCTCGGCACCGACACCACCGTGGAATGGGGCGAGGGCCGTCTCAACTTCGGCTCGGTGGAGGTGGTCAACCAGGTGGTCGGCTACCTCCGGAAGCGGATCTCCACCGGGGAGATCATGGGCGAGAGCAAACTCGACCTGCCGCCCCGGACGCTGCGCACCCGGGCGGTCTGGTGGACCGTCACCGAGGATCAGCTGCTCGACGCGGACATCCCGGCCGACCAACTGCCCGGCGCCGCCCACGCCGCCGAACACGCCTCGATCGGCCTGCTGCCGCTGTTCGCCACCTGCGACCGCTGGGACATCGGCGGCGTCTCCGTCCCGCTGCACCCGGACACCGGCCTGCCGACCGTGTTCGTCTACGACGGCCACCCGGGCGGGGCCGGCTTCGCCGAACGCGGGTTCCACCGGGCGGTCGAGTGGCTGACGGCCACCCGCTCGGCGATCGCTTCCTGCGAGTGCGAACGTGGTTGCCCGTCCTGCGTCCAGTCGCCCAAGTGCGGCAACGGGAACGATCCGCTGGACAAGGCGGCCGCCGTTCGGATCCTGGACGTCCTGCTCGCCGGGGCCCCGGCGAGCACGGCAGCGGACACCGGGCCCAGGGCCGTTGGGCCGGAGGACGCCTGGCCTGAGGCCGGTGGGGCGCCGGAAGGTGGAGCATCGGAGGGTGGAGCGCCGGAGGCCGGTGAGGCGCCGGAGGGTTCATGAGGCCGCCCCCGCACCGCTCGGGGGACCTCCGGGGCCGTCTTCGGCGGCGCCGACCGGGGCCCGCACCGGTCCCGCCCGGGCCCTCGCCCGCGCCGGACCGACCGGCAGGCGCACCGGGAGCCCGCTGACCTTGACCTCGGCCACCACCTCGACGGCGTCCGCCGACCGGTCGACCGCGCAGGAGACCAGTCCGGCGCCCTGAGCAGTGGCGATGCCGGCGGCCCAGGCGCAGCCGCCGTCCGGATCAAGCAACAGCCGGTCGGCAGCCGCCAGGGCCGCGAGGTCTGCCGCCGACTCCGCCCGGTGCCTGGCGGTGACCACCGAGCCGACCGCGATCGTCGCGGCGAACACCGCCGTGCCCAGCATCGCCAGGGCGAGCAGCCAGACCGTCGCCGACCCGGCGTCCGCGCCCCGGCCTCCCGCCGCGGCCACCCGTCCCGCACGGGCCCGGACCGCCCGCTCGACCGATGTCCTCGGCCCGGTCAGGACGGCCATGGGCCGCCACCTCCTCCCGTCACGCCCACGAGCACGTCCTCCCGCGCTGCCACGGCCCCCGCGCCGACCCGGACGGTCAACAGCCCGCCGAGGCTGCCCGGTGCCGCGCAGGGCGCGTCCACGTCGACCCGCACCGTGTCGGCTGCCATCGCCACCCGCACCTGCGCGCCCACCGGGGCCGCCGCGCGGGCGAGTTCAGCGGCGTCCGCCTCGCCGCGGGCGGCCGCCCTGGCGCCGACCCGGGCCGCGTCCACGCAGCGGATCTGGGCGGCCGCCGCGAGCACTCCCCAGACCAGCATCACCGCGAGCAGCACGAGCGCCGGCAGGACCACCGCCGTCTCCGCGGTGACGAAGCCGCCGTCCCCGCGCCGTCCCGGCCGCCACGACCTCGCCCGACCCTCCCGACTCGCCCCAGCGGCTCGGCACACGGCCCTACGCCGCATGGAGCGCCCGTTGGAGCATGTCGGCCAGCGCCCCCGTGATGGCATCGCTGGTCACCACCTTGTACAGGCCGGCCGCGAGGGCGCACGCGCCCAGCGTTCCGACGGCGTACTCGGCGGTGGTCATCCCGGCGTCCGACCGGCCGCGGTGCCGGGCCACCCCACGCATCCGACGGGCCGCCCAACGGCTCTTCCGCCGCCACGCTCCGAGCAACCGCCGGAGCGGGCGGCGGTTGCCGAGCCTGATCGCGATCACTGCAGTCATTGATCTCTCCTGTCTCTCGATGTCCGTTTGCCGAGGTCTGGTCACATCGCTTGAGCAAAGCCACTGGTGAGGCCGATGACGACCGGCACCACTCCGATCAGCACGAAGGCCGGGAGGAAGCAGAGCCCCAGGGGCGCGGTGGCGAGCACCGCGGCCCGGCGGACCCTGGTGTGGGCCGCCCGGGCGGCCGCCGTCCGCTGCCCCTGGGCCAGCCCGATCAGCGGCTCGGCGGCGGGGGCTCCGCCGAGGCTCGTCCGCACCAGGCAGCGGGCCAGCGGCGCCAGCACCGGGTGCTGCTCGGCCAACCGCCCCCAGCAGAGCTCCGGGGGTGCGCCGAGGGACAGTTCGGCCCCGATCGCCACCAGCCGGGGGCCCATCGGCGCGCCAACGCTCCGGCCGACCGCCGACACCGCCTCGGAGGGCAGCGCCGCCGAACCGAGACAGGCCGCCAACAGCTCTGCGCTCAAGGGAAGTTGCCGGGTGAGCAACTCCTCCTCGCGGGCCGCCGAACGGGCCTCAGGCGTTCGCACCCCGGCCGACCACCGGTGGGCACCCACCGCCACCAGCACCCCGACGACCAGTCCGGTGCCACCGCCGACCAGCAGCGCCATCCCGCACCCGGCACAAGCGGCCAGGGCCAGCCGGCGGCGCCGCTCGGCGCCCGGCGCCAGGGGCCCCGCCCGCTTCCGCTCGCCGACCCGACCAGGCCCGGCGAACGCCCGCCGCCGTCTCACCCGGCCGCGCACCAGCGCGGGCGCCCGCGCCGCGACGGCTGCCAGGAGCGGGAGCACGGCCACCGCCCACGCGACTCCCCGCATCACTCCGCCACCGCCTTGGCCCACGCCCTCCGCCCGAGGGCCCTCCCCCGCACCCGCGACAACCCGCAGTCCGGAGCGCCCGTCCGGAGCGAGGGCGCCGACCGTTCGTCCGCTCGGCGGCGCCTTCCGCGCCGCATGGGGGCCTCCAGCGCACCCCGGGCCGCCGAGCGGACGATGCGCGCCGTCCAAAGCACACCCAGACCCTCGAGGACCGCCCCCGCCACGAGGCAGCCCAATCCGGCGGGGGTATGGAGCAGGACGTCCAGCGGGCGGGCTCCGAGCGCCGCGCCGAGGAGCAGCCCGGCGCCCGGCAGCGCGGTCAGGACGGCGATCGTCGCCCGCGGCCCGGCCAGTTCGCCGGCGATCTCCTCGGCCAACGCCCGTTCGCCACCCAGCGCCTCGGCGACCCGGTCCAGCGCGGCGGCCAGGGCCGCCCCGCTGTCGGCGGCGATCCGCCAGCAGGCCGCGATGGCCGCGGCCCCGCTCCCGCCCGGCAGTTCGGCCAGCAGCTGGAACGCGGCGGGCACGTTCCCGCCGTAGCGGCCGGCCGCGAGCCGCGCCACCGGCTCCTCGCCGAGCCTGCGCAGCCCGGCCGGGTCAGCCGCCAGCCGCGCCGTGACCAGGTGCAGCGCCTGCTCCGGCGTGGCCCCGCTGCGCAACTCCGCCGCCAGCCCGGCGCAGAGCTCCACCACGGCGGCGGACCGCCGGCCGGCCTCCGCCCCCAGGCGTCGCCGCAACCGCCACCTGCGCACCGGCAGGACGGCCAGGGCGGCGGCGAGCACCGGCACCGGTGAACCGGCGAGGTGCCCGGCGGCCAACCCGGCGGGAAGGAGGAGCAGTTCGGGAGGCCAGGCTCCCGGCAGCCGGATCCGGACCCGCCCCGCCGCCTTCTCCGGGGCCACCCCTCGGACGGGAGGTCCGCTGCCCGCGAGCACCAGCCTGGATCGCCGCCCTCCCGGCAACTGCTCCTGCACCGCGCGCCACGCGGCGACTGCGGCAAGGCACAGCGCCATCACCCAGTAGAGCGCGAACTGACTCTGCGTCATGTCATCGACCTCCGTCGCCGTTCCTCATCGCTCGTTCCTGCTCCAGGCTCCGAGCAGTGCCAGGGCACCAGCGGCGCACCCGCCGAGCAGCAGGACGAAGGCAAGCTCCACCGCCCGTACCGCCGGGCCCGCCAACGCGGCGGCCGTCACCACCGTCGCCGTCGTAGCCGCCGTCATGGCGCTCCCGCCCCCGCCCCCGCCGGCTCCGTCGCCGCTGCCCCGGCCCCGGGCGCGAGCTCCGCCCCGGGTGTCTCCCGGAGCACCACGCCGCGCGCCGCCAGCAGCCCGACCAGCCGCTCCCAGCCCGCACCGCGCACCAGGCCGCCCGCCGCGGTGAAGGCCACCGCCGGCACGGTCACCGCCAGCCCGTCACGGTCCCCGGCCAGCGTGTGGACCTCCGCCACCCGGCGCCGCCCCGAGCCCGGATCCCGGACCAGGTGCACCACCACGTCGAGTGCGGCCCGCAGTTGGCTGTGCAGGGCCGGCCGGTCGAGCCCGGCGAGCGAGCCCAACGCCTCCAACCGGACCGGCACGTCCGCCGCTGTGTTCGCGTGGACGGTGCCGCAGCCGCCCTCGTGCCCCGTGTTCAGCGCGGCCAGCAGGTCCGACACCTCGGCCCCGCGGACCTCCCCGATCACCAGCCGGTCCGGGCGCATCCGCAGCGCCTGGCGGACGAGATCCCGGAGGGTGAACTCGCCCAGCCCCTCCTGGTTGGGCGGGCGGCTCTGCAGCCGGACCACGTGCGGGTGGGCCGGCCTCAGCTCGGCGGAGTCCTCGGCGACCACGATCCGCTCGTCCGGCCCGACCAGGCCGAGCAGCGCCGCGAGCAGCGTCGTCTTCCCCGAGCCCGTCCCGCCGGAGACGAGCAGCGACAGCCGCGCCCGCACGATGCCGGCCAGTAGGTCGGCGCCTTCCGGCGGCAACGCCCCGCCCGCCACCAAGTCGTCGAGCGTGAACGGCCGCGGGCGCCAGACCCGCAACGAGACATGGGTGCAGTCGGCGGCGATCGGCGGCAGCACGGCGTGCAGCCGGGTGCCGTCAGGCAGTCGGGCGTCCACCCAGGGGCGGGCGTCGTCCAACCGCCGCCCGGCCGCGGTGGCCAGCCGGTGGGCGAGCCGCCGGACGGCCTCGGCGTCGGCGAAGCGGACCCCGGTGGCCCGGTGCAGGCCGCCGCCACGGTCGACCCACACCTCCTCCGGACCGTTCACCAGGACGTCCGTGACATCAGGCGCCGCCAGCAGCCGGTCCAGCGGGCCCGCACCCACCAGTTCGGCGCGCACCGAGCGCACGGTGTCCAGGACCTCGTCCCCGCCGAGCGGCGGACGGGTGGCCCGCAGCGCGGCCGCGACCGATCCCGCCGTCGGGGGTGCCCCCGATTCGGCCAGCCGCAGCCGGACCGCGTCCACCAGGGCCGCCGTGCGCTGCTCGCGGGCCGTGCGGCCGTACGGGCACGGCCCGTGCTCGGCGTCCGGCGGCCCGCCGGGCGGCGGCACGCTCCTGAGCAGCCGGTGCTCCCGCGCACCGGCACCCGGACCGGCGGCCCCGGCCCGAAGGCCTGTTCTACGCAGACGGACCATCAGTACACACCTCCTCCGACCGCCGACACCGGCGGCAGTACCTCGTTCAGGAAGGTCGCGCTGAACCGCGCGAGCGGGCCGTCCTCCCGAGTCCCGGGCGGGACGCCCCTCTCGACGTCCTGGGCCAGGCCCGGCTCCGGCTCCAGCTCTCCCACCAGCGGCAACCGCAGCCCGCGGGCGATCCGTTGGGCCGGGAGGCCGCCGGCCCGCACCGGCCGCACCACGGCCCGGACGTCCCCAAGCCGCATCCGGGCCGCCGCGGCGACCCGGTCGGCGGCGGCCACCGCCCGCAGTTCGGCCGGTACCACCAGCAGTGCCAGGTCGGACTGCTCCAGTGCCTGCCCGGCCGCCGCGTCGAGGTGCCGGGGCACGTCGACCACCACCAGCCCGCCGCGGCGCCGGGAGGCGGCCAGCACGCTGCGCATGGCCTCGGGCGGCACCGTCAAGGTGTCGCCGCGGTCCCATGAGAGGCAGGACAGCGCGGAGAGCCGTTTGAGCGCCGGCAGCGCCCGGGCCAGCTCGGCCCCGCTGACCCGCCCGCGGGAGCCGGCCAGATCGGGCCAGCGCAGTCCTCGGGCCATCTCGCCGCCGAGCAGGATGTCGAGGCCGCCGCCCAGCGGATCGCCGTCGATGAGCATGGTCCGCCGACCCGCTCGCGCGGCCGTGACCGCCAGTGCGCAAGCCAGCGTCGAGGCCCCGGCCCCGCCCCGGCCGCCGAGCACCGCGACGGTGACCGCCGGGGGGCCGCCGCCCTCGGCCGAGTCGGCGATCCGGTCGAGCAGCCAGGCCTCCGCGTCGGGCAGGAACAGCACGTGCTCGGCACCGAGTTGGACGGCCCTGACCCAGACTCCGGGGTCGTCCAGGTCCAGCCCGAGCAGCAGCACCCCGGCGCGTCGGCCCAGTCCGGAGCAGCGGGCGGCCTGGTCGTCCCCGACCAGGACCAGCGAGGACGCCTCCCAGAGTTCCCGCGTCGGCGGAGCGCCCCGGACCAGCCGCGGCTCGGTGCCCGCCGCCGCGCAGAGCCGCAGCAGGTGCTCGGCCAGCCCGTCGTCCTCGGTGACGACGAGCGGCCCGGCGTTCCCGGGGCCCTCGGCGGTGACGTGGTCGGCGATCGGCGTCGACATGGTGGTCTCCCCTCCGCGCCGCCGGCCACCGGGGGTGGCCGGGGCGCACGTCGGACGGTTGCGGCGGACGGCCGCCCGGCAGACCTCCGAAGAGGAAGGGGATGAGGCCCTGCCCGGCGACCGCCGCCGACCATCACGGTGGGGGGAGATCCGGATTCCGTCATCCACGTTCCGATTGCCTGTGGATAACTCGGGGGCTGTGGATGAAAACGTTCACCCGGGCGGGGGGCTAATCGGCAAGGAATTGACGAATGGGGGTTCCTGAGATGAACCGAACCCCCTCCGCGCCCCGTTCAGCCGATCTTCCGCAGGGCCCCGCCAGCTTGCGACACCTCCGCGAGGCGCCTCCCGCGCCACCGCCCGGAACCAGCCGTCGGCGGACCGGCCACCATGAGCGAACGGCTACACAGAGTGACGAAAAGGGGTGTGGGAGCCAGGCTGTCGACACCCCCCGTACACCGCCGACAGGACTCGCGCGCCATGCGTCGCGAAGGGGCTTCAAGCCCCGAAAATGGCCCTGGACGTGCGACGACCCCCGCCGGGGGGGAGAGCGGGGGTCGTCTATCCACAGCCCGACTCGGGGGGGAGGAGCCGGACCGGGTTAGCACGGTCGCGAACGATCCGTGACTTCCATGGTGTACCCGAGCGGCCAGAAACACAAACCCGCACGCCCGCGAGTACACCGAATGGCGGGGTGTTTTCCGGCTCCCTCTATCCTCGGTTCCCGTGGACACCACCGAGAACGCCGACGACCACGCCGACGAGTCCCAGGGCGACCCCACCGGGCCCGAAGAGCTCCGCGCACCCGGCCGCCCCCGGTCGGGCGGGCTGCGCACGGCCGCCTTCTTCGACCTCGACAAGACCATCATCGCGAAGTCGAGCGCACTGGCCTTCAGCCGCCCGTTCTACCAGGGCGGCCTGATCAACCGTCGGGCCGTACTGCGCAGTGCGTACGCCCAGTTCGTCTTCCTGGTCGGCGGTGCGGACCACGACCAGATGGAGAAGATGCGCGAGTACCTCTCCTCCCTCACCCGCGGCTGGAACGTCCAGCAGGTCCGCGAGATCGTCGCCGAAACCCTGCACAACCTGATCGACCCGATCATCTACGACGAAGCCGCGTCGCTGATCGAGCAGCACCACGCGGCCGGCCGGGACGTGGTGATCGTCAGCAGCTCCGGCTCCGAGGTGGTCGAGCCGATCGGCGCACTGCTCGGCGCGGACCACGTGATCGCCACCCGGCTGAAGGTCGAGGACGGCTGCTACACCGGCGAGATCGAGTACTACGCCTACGCCGAGAACAAGGCCGCCGCCATCCGGGAGTTGGCCGCGGCCGAGGGCTACGACCTGGCCGCGTCCTACGCCTATAGCGACTCCTCCACCGACCTGCCCCTGCTGGAGGCGGTCGGGCACCCCTCGGCCGTCAATCCCGACCGCGCGCTGCGCAAGGAGGCCCAGACCCGGGAGTGGCCGGTGCTGGTCTTCGACAAGCCGGTGGAACTGCGGCGGCGGCTGCCCGAGTTCTCCGCCCCGAGCGGCTCGGTGCTGACCGCGGTGGCGGTCGGGGCGGCCCTCGTGACCGGCGGGGTGATCTGGTACCTGGCCCGTCGACGGCGCCCCGACGCCTGAGGAACCGGGGCGGCTCGCCCTGGACAAAAAGGTCAATCGGAACAGGCTTCTCTTTTCGGGTTCCCCTTTCGCCCGAAACGCGATACAAAGGAAGCACGGCCCGCGAGACCCGGTCAGGACCGAAGAGGTCAAACCGACAACGCAGTTCAGGCCCCACGGACCGCACGTACAGATATCCGGGCACCCACATGCAGCCGACCCGCTGTCGGGCCGCCGGACCAGACGAACGGGCAGGATCCCCGTCTGATCGGCACTTCCGGTGCATGCATGGTCACCCGGTATCTGCACCAGCGGCGGCACCCGGCAGGATCAGGTGCCGCCGCATCTCTGTGCGCACGGGCCCCTTCGCGGGGCCCTCTCGCGTCGGGCCCTCTCGCTCCGGGCCCTCTCGCTCCGGGCGCTCTCGCGTCGGGCGCCTCCGCGCGTCCGGGGCCCTTCCGCGTCCGGGCCGGCCGCTCAGGCCATTCCGCGCTGCATCGCCTCGCAGACCGCCGTGCTCTCCCGCACGCCGAGCCGCAGCGCCCGGCCGCAGTGCGCGACCCAGGCCGCCATCCCCTCGGGGGTGCCCGCCAGGTAGCCCGCGAGGGCCCGGCGGTAGGCAGCGGTACCGAGCTCCGCCAGGCCGACCTCGGCCGGGCAGATCGCCTTGGGGTCGAGCCCCTCGGCGATCAGCACGATCCGCTGGGCGGCCCGCGCGATCACCCCGTTGTACGCGCCGAAGGGCCGCAGCGCGAGCAGCTCGCCGTGCACCACCGCGGCCACGACGAGGGCCGGCGTGCCCACGCCCTGGCCCTCCGCGCGCGCCACCAGCAGCCGGGAGAGCTGGTCGAGCCGGGCAGCGACCTCCTCCGCGCCGGGGGCGGGCGGCAGCACGGGCAGCGGCCCGTCCACGGCCTCGACCTCGACGCTCTCCACCGGCTGCAGCTCCTGCGGGAACAGTTCCTCGACGCCCTCCCCCGCCTGGCGCGGCCGCCCGGCGGCCGGGTCGCCGTCGCCGACGGCGAGCAGGTGCAGTCGGGCCAGCACCTGGAGCGGCGAGTGCCGCCAGATACTGAGCAGCTGGCCGGCCTCGGCGGCGACCCGAAGGGCCGCGCCGACCGCGCGGGCCTCGGCGTCCGCGCCGAAGTCGGTGCGGCGGCGGACCTCCTCCAGCGGCCAGTCGGCCCCGGCCAGGGCGGCCGACGCGCGGGCGCCGCGCAGGGCGGACTCGGACGTGACCTCGGCGGCGCGGCGGCGCATCACCCGGTGGCCGTAGAGCCGGTCGACGGCCTTGCGCACCTCGGCGACCGCGTCGGGCACCCCGGGGAGCTGGGCCAGCGGGGCGAGGGGATCTGTTCCAGTGCTCACCTACCCGAGAGTAATGAACGGGCGGCCCCTCCCGGAACAGCAACCCCGCATCACCCGTTAGAGGCAATCCTCACTTCCCTCCGCCGACAGAACCCAAACCAGGGCTAGCATGGCCACTATCGGAGACGATAACTATTTCCAACTCGGGGCGCTCCCCACCGGGCGCACCCCCTGGCAGGCGGCCCGGACCGAGGGCCCTGAGCGAGAGCCGGAGTCCCCAGATGAAGATCGCCTTCGTCGGCAAGGGCGGCAGCGGGAAGACCACGCTGTCCGCCCTGTTCATCCGCCACCTGGCCGCCGCCGGTCGGCCCGTGATCGCCGTGGACGCCGACATCAACCAACACCTCGGCCCGGCACTGGGTCTGACGGACGCACAGGCCGCCGAGCTGCCCTCGCTCGGCGCGCACCTGCCGGAGATCAAGGAGTACCTCCGCGGCAGCAACCCGCTGATCCGCTCGGCCGAGGAGATGATCAAGACCACGCCGCCCGGCCGGGGTTCGCGGCTGCTGCGGATCGTCGAGGAGAACCCGGTCTACGCCGCCTGCGCCCGCCCGATCGCACTGGACGAGGGCTCGGTCCGGCTGCTGGCCACCGGCGCCTTCACCGAGGAGGACCTCGGGGTGGCCTGCTACCACTCCAAGGTCGGCGCGGTGGAACTCCTGCTCAACCACCTGCTGGACGGCCCCGACGAGTACCTGGTCACCGACATGACGGCGGGCTCCGACTCCTTCGCCTCCGGCCTGTTCACCCGCTTCGACCTCACCTTCCTGGTGGCCGAGCCGACCCGCAAGGGGGTGTCCGTCTACCGCCAGTACCGGGACTACGCCCGCGACTTCGGCGTGCAGCTGCGAGTGGTCGGCAACAAGGTGCACGGCCCGGACGACCTGGCGTTCCTGCGCCGCGAGGTCGGCGACGACCTGCTCACCACCTTCGGCCAGTCGGACTGGGTGCGCCGCCTGGAGCAGGGCGCGGAGCCTCCGCTGAAGTCCCTGGAGCCGGCCAACCGGGCCGTGCTGGAGGAACTCCGGGCCGAGGCCGAGGCGGCGTACGGACGGCGGGACGCGCGCCGCTACACGGAGCAGGCCGTGCTCTTCCACCGCCGCAACGCGGAGAGTTGGGCCAACGCCAAGGTCGGCATCGACCTCACGACCCAGGTGGACGAGGGTTACGTGCCGGGCGAGTTCGCGGAGGTCGGCGAGCGGCCGGCCACGGCGGGCGCCCACGCCTGACATCCCCCGCCACGCCCGAACGGGCTGCCGCCCCCGCCACTGCGGGAGGCCGCGGCCCGTTCGTCCTACAACGGGCGATCTCGACCTCCCGGCGCCGGGGCGGGCAGCAGCACCGTCGGAACCCGGCCGTCAGAACAGCGGACCGGCCAGCAGCCGGGCGGCCAGGTCGTACAGTTCGGCCACCAGTTCCGGCGTCAGCCCGCCGCAGTGCTCCTGTTCGCCCTCCGCGTGGAACAGCCATCGGCGGACCGGCCACAGCGGCGAACCGTGGTCGTCAGCGAGGCGCAGCTCGGCCTCGATCCGCGCAGCCGCCGCCAACGGATCGAGGCGGCCGTCCAGCAGATCCCGTAGCCAGTACCGGGCCAGTGCCCGGTCGCGGCCTCCAACGGTGGTGGGCAGCCGCAGCACCGGCAGGAATTCGTGCTCCAGCTCGGCCAGCAGCCGGCGAGCCGCCCGGCCCCCGGCCACCGGTCGAGATCAGGTGGCAGATTCCGAGGGCGGTCGAGACCACTCGTCGATCGATCAAGACCGCCTGTCAGGGGACACCGTTCGCCGCGCACGGGTCGCCGACCACTCGCCCGCCCGTCACCACACCGCCTGCCACCAGCAGATTCCCTTCGGTTCGACCACCACCCATTGGGGTGAATCAGGAGGTTTTCCGCTTCCCTCCCGCGGCCACGCTGTGCAAAGCTTTCATTACCCTCGGTTTACCGAGTCTTGATGGTCCGTCCCGACGGTCCTCGGCGAGACATCCCGCACCTCGCCCAGGCCCCTGGCGGGCCCGATGGTCAACGCCGGCCGGTGACACCCGCACTCCCCGCCGCGCCACGCCATCCCGCCACACCGTCGCGGCCCACGACAGCCGATCCGCCCGGAGCCCCACCCCGGACTCACCGCCGGACCTGACTGCGTTCGTTCCCCCGGACAGACGGGAAGACAATGACCCTCGACATCTCCAGCGCCCCCATCGCCTCCGACACCACCGACCACGCACCACCGGGCCCCGGCGCCCGGATCCGCTGGGCGCAGGACCTCTCCGCCTCGCTCGTGGTCTTCCTGATCGCCGTACCGTTCTCCCTCGGCATCGCGCTCGCCACCGGCGCCCCGCTCACCGCCGGCCTCGCCGCCGCGGCCGTGGGCGGCATCGTGGTCGGCCTGTTCGGCGGCACCACGCTCATGGTCAGCGGTCCTTCGGCAGCGCTGACCGTGATCACCGCCGGACTGATCACGCAGTACGGCTGGCAGGCCACCTGCGCCATCACCCTCGCCGCCGGCCTGCTCCAACTCCTCCTCGGCGCACGCCGGGTGGCCCGGACGGCGCTCGCCGTCTCGCCTGCGATCGTGCACGGCATGCTGGCCGGGGTCGGGCTCACCATCGCCATCGCGCAGCTGCACGTCGTGCTCGGCGGCTCGCCGCAGAGCTCCGCGATCGCCAACCTCCTGGCATTGCCAGGGCAGTTGGCGGGTCCGCACCCGCACGCGCTGCTGGTCGGCGCGGTGACCGTGGCCGTCCTGCTGGGCTGGCCCCGGCTCCGCCGGCTCACCGGCCGTGCGGGCGAGTTGGCCGCCCTGCTGACCAAGGTGCCGGGCCCGCTGGCCGCCATCGCCCTGTCCACCACCCTGGCCCTCGTCCTGGACCTGCGGCTCGCCCATATCGAGCTGCCCGCCTGGCAGCCGCAGGCGTTCGTGCCCGCCCTGCCGCACGGTCCGGTGCTCGGCCTGATCGCGGCCGTCCTCACCGTCACGGCCGTCGCCAGCGTGGAGTCGCTGCTGTCCGCCGTCGCGATCGACCGGATGGCCCGCCGCACTGGCGACCTCGACCGGGAACTGCGCGGGCAGGGCCTGGCCAACCTGGTGAGCGGCCTGATCGGTGGCCTGCCGATCGCCGGCGGCGCCGTGCGCAGCACCGCCAACGTGCAGGCAGGCGCGCGGACCAGGTGGTCCTCGGTGCTGCACGGCGTCTGGGTGCTGGCCGCCGCGCTGGCGCTGACCGGCGGACTGCGCCGGATCCCGCTGGCCGCGCTCGCCGCGCTGGTGCTGGTGGTCGGGCTGCAGATGGTGAGCTCCGCACACATCCGCAACGTGCACCGGCACCGCGAGTTCCCGGTCTACCTGACCACCGTGGTCGCCGTGGTGGCCGCCGGGGTGCTGTGGGGCGTCGCGATCGGCGCCGGCACAGCCGTGCTGCTCGCCCTCTACCGGTTGACCCGCGCGCACGTGGACGTCGAGACCGGGCCCGACGGCTCGGTCACCGTCCGGACGCACGGCCCGCTCACCTTCACCGCCGTCCCCCGGCTCAGCCGGGCGCTGGCCGACATCCCGGCCGGGGCCGAGGTCACCGTGGTCCACGACGGATCGTTCCTGGACCACGCCGCGTACGAGACGCTGCACACCTGGCGCGCGGGCCACCAGGACGCGGGCGGCCGGGTCGCGATGGTGACCAAGCGCCGGGACGACGAGGTGCTCGACCCGGACGGCACGGTGCGCGCGGGCAGTTCACCGGGCCCGCACCGCTGCCGGGCCTGGACGCCCTGGGTCGGCCACCACTGCATCGAGCAGCAGGAGGACCCGCACGACCGGCTGCTGGACGGTGTCCGGGGGTTCCAGCTGCACACCGCCCCGCTGATCAGGCCCGAACTCGCCCGGCTGGCGCGGGAGGGGCAGACGCCCTCGCAGCTCTTCCTGGCCTGCGCCGACTCGCGGATGGTCACCAGCATGATCACCAGCAGTGGCCCGGGTGACCTCTTCACCGTCCGCAACGTGGGCAACCTGGTGCCGGCCCCCTTCGAGCCCGGCGCGGCCGACGACTCGGTGGCCGCCGCGGTGCAGTACGCGGTCGAGGTGCTGGAGGTGCGCTCGATCACGGTCTGCGGCCACTCCGGCTGCGGTGCGATGAAGGCCCTGCTGGACGGCGTGCACGAGCGCCCCGGGCCGCCCACCCCGCTGGCCCGCTGGCTGCGCAACGGCCGCGGCTCGCTGGACCGGCTCCGGCGGGCGCCCGCCGAGTTCGCCGCCCGGCCGACGGCGGATCCGGTGGAGCAGCTCTGCATCACCAACGTGGTCCAGCAGTTGGACCAGCTGATGGCGAACCCGGCGGTGGAACGCCGGGTCGAGGAGGGCAGCCTGCGGCTGGTCGGGATGTACTTCGACTTCGCGACCGCCCAGGCCTACGTCCTGGACCGCGCCCGTGGGACGTTCAGCCCGGTGGAGGCCCACCCGGAACCTCACTCCCAGGTCCGCCCCGAATCCCGCTCCCAATCCCGCCCGGAATCCTGTTCGGAGCCGGCCGGTCGGACCGGCGTCGGAGCCCGGACCGGCGCGGCATCGGCCGACCGGGTGAATGAGGACGGCATGGTGCCGGTCGGAGGCAGTGAGGAGGGCCCCCAGCTGGCCGCCTGAGAGCCGGGTCCGTGTCCCCGCCGGGCGGGCCGGGGCACGGGCCCACCAGCCCTCGTACCGTCTCCCGCTCCCGCCGGGCCCACGGCGCGGGCAACTGTCCGGCCGTCGATCAAAGGTCTACACCAATTCACAGGAGCCTCTTGTCAAGTGCCCCATTCGCCTGGTGAGCTGTGCGCTGGGACACACGGGACAATCCCCACGCACGGGATCGCCCCAGATCATGACTCGATGAGGAGTGCGCGTTGAGCAACGAGAGCCTGGCCAACCTGCTCAAGGAGGAGCGGCGCTTCGCCCCGCCGACGGAGCTCGCCGCGGCCGCCACCGTCACCGCGGCCGCGTACGCGCAGGCCTCCGAGGACCGTCTGGGCTTCTGGGCCGAGCAGGCCCGGCGCCTCAGCTGGGCCGTCGAGCCCACCGAGACGCTCGACTGGTCCAACCCGCCCTTCGCCAAGTGGTTCGCCGACGGCAAGCTCAACGTGGCGTACAACTGCGTCGACCGCCACGTCGAGGCCGGCCTGGGCGAGCGGGTCGCCATCCACTTCGAGGGCGAGCCCGGCGACAGCCGCTCGATCACCTACTCCCAGCTCAAGGACGAGGTCTCCCAGGCGGCCAACGCGCTGCTGGAGCTGGGCGTCCGCAAGGGCGACCGGGTCGCGGTCTACCTGCCGATGATCGCCGAGGCGGTCGTCGCGATCCTCGCCTGCGCCCGGATCGGCGCCACCCACTCGGTGGTCTTCGGCGGCTTCTCCGCCGACGCCGTCGCCTCCCGCATCCAGGACGCCCAGGCCAAGCTGGTCATCACCGCCGACGGCGGCTACCGCCGCGGCAAGCCCTCGGCGCTCAAGCCGGCCATCGACGAGGCGCTCACCAAGGTCGACGGCGTCGACCACGTCCTGGTGATCCGCCGCACCGGGCAGGACATCCCGTGGACCGAGGGCCGAGACGTCTGGTGGCACGAGATCACCGCGCGCCAGTCCACCGAGCACGCCCCCGAAGCGCACGACGCCGAGCACCCGCTGTTCATCCTCTACACGTCGGGCACCACCGGGAAGCCCAAGGGCATCCTGCACACCTCGGGCGGCTACCTCACCCAGGCCAGCTACACCCACCACGCGGTCTTCGACCTCAAGCCGGAGACCGACGTCTACTGGTGCACCGCCGACATCGGCTGGGTCACCGGCCACTCGTACATCGTCTACGGGCCGCTCTCCAACGGCGCCACCCAGGTCATCTACGAGGGCACCCCGGACACCCCGCACCAGGGCCGCTTCTGGGAGATCGTCCAGAAGTACGGCGTGACCATCCTCTACACCGCGCCGACCGCGATCCGCACCTTCATGAAGTGGGGAGACGACATCCCCGCCAAGTTCGACCTGTCCTCGCTGCGGGTGCTGGGCAGCGTCGGCGAGCCGATCAACCCCGAGGCCTGGATCTGGTACCGCGAGCACATCGGCGCCGGCAAGACCCCGATCGTGGACACCTGGTGGCAGACCGAGACCGGCGCCATCATGATCAGCCCGCTGCCGGGCGTCACCGAGACCAAGCCGGGTTCGGCCCAGCGCGCCCTGCCCGGCATCGCGGCCACCGTGGTGGACGACGAGGCCAACGAGGTCGCGAACGGCTCCGGCGGCTACCTGGTGCTCACCGAGCCGTGGCCGTCCATGCTCCGCACCATCTGGGGCGACGACCAGCGCTACGTCGACACCTACTGGTCGCGCTTCGAGGGCCGCTACTTCGCCGGTGACGGCGCCAAGAAGGACGAGGACGGCGACATCTGGCTGCTCGGCCGGGTGGACGACGTCATGCTCGTCTCGGGCCACAACATCTCCACCACCGAGGTCGAGTCGGCCCTGGTCGGCCACCCGTCCGTGGCCGAGTCCGCGGTGGTCGGCGCGACCGACGCCACCACCGGTCAGGCCATCGTCGCCTTCGTGATCCTGCGCGGCGGCGCCACCGAGAGCCCCGAGCTGGTCGAGGAACTGCGGGCGCACGTCGGCCGCACGCTCGGCCCGATCGCCAAGCCGAAGCAGGTCAAGGTGGTCGGCGAGCTGCCGAAGACCCGTTCCGGCAAGATCATGCGCCGCCTGCTGCGCGACATCGCCGAAGGCCGCGAGGTCGGCGACACCACCACCCTGGCCGACAGCTCGGTGATGAGCCTGATCCAGGCCCAGCTGCCGCCGACGGCGAACGGCACCGGCACCGGCACCGGCACCAGCTGAGCCGACCGAGCAGACAGCTGTGCCCCGGACGGTGCTCACCGTCCGGGGCACAGCTGTCTGCAGCCGGGACCGGGAACGGGTTCACCCGGGTGGGGGTGGTCGGCACCATCCGGAATCCGGGCTGCTGCTCCTCCGGGGTGCAGGAGTGGCCCGGAGGGCTTCCGTCCGTTAAGCAGGACAACAGGACAATCCGAATGCCCCTTGATCGTCCCGTTACACTGCTAAGGACGCATCAAGGGCCTCTGGCAGGAATCCGGGCGTCACTGGGCGCGCCGGGAAGTCTGGTCGGCAACTGCACCACCCGTGCATCCGTTGCCGCTCCCAGCCCCTGAGGAGGTCCCTCGTGACCGACCAGCCGCCCGTCCACGAGCCGACGACCCGCCGCCGGCAGTTCCTCGGCCGGCTGTCACTGCCCGAACGCACCTTCATCACCGACGCCCTGCGCACCGAGACGGTCGGCGGCATCCTGCTGCTGATCGCCGCCGTGGTCGCGCTGGTCTGGGCCAACGTCTGGCCCCACGCGTACGAGAGCATGCTCGACTACACCGTCGGCCCCTCCGCCCCGCTGCACCTCGACCTCTCCCTGGCCACCTGGGCCCAGGACGGCCTACTGACGGTCTTCTTCTTCGTCGCCGGGATCGAGCTCAAGCGCGAGTTCGTCGCCGGCGAGCTGCGCACCCCGAGCGCCGCGGCGCTACCCGTCGTCGCCGCCGTCTGCGGGGTCGCACTGCCGGCCATCCTGTTCGCCCTGGTGAACTCCGGCAGCGGCGGGCACCCCGGCGGCTGGGCGATCCCGACCGCCACCGACATCGCCTTCGCACTCGGCGTGCTGGCCGTGGTCGGCAGCCACCTGCCCTCGGCACTGCGCGCCTTCCTGCTGACCCTGGCCGTCGTCGACGACCTGATCGCCATCCTGATCATCGCGATCTTCTACAGCTCCGGCATCAAGTTCTGGGCGCTCGGGCTGGCCTTCGCCGGGCTGGTGCTGTTCTGGTTCCTGCACCGGCGCGGGGTCCACGGCTGGTACCTGTTCGTGCCGCTGGCCGTGGTCACCTGGGCGCTGATGCACGAGAGCGGCATCCACGCCACCGTCGCGGGAGTCGCGATGGGCCTGATGCTCCGCTGCCACCGGGAGGGCGACGAGCAGCACTCCCCCGGCGAGCACATCGAGCACCTGGTGCGCCCGCTCTCGGCCGGTCTGGCCGTCCCGGTGTTCGCACTGTTCTCCGCCGGGGTGGTCGTCTCCGGCCCGGCGCTGCGCGACGTGTTCACCCAGGCCGCGCCCATCGGCATCGTGATCGGTCTGGTCGTCGGCAAGTCGGTGGGCATATTCGGCGGTACCTGGCTGACCGCCCGGTTCACCCGGGCGGAGCTGAACCCGCAGCTCAAATGGGCCGACATGGTCGCCGTGTCGGTCCTCGCGGGCATCGGCTTCACCGTCTCGCTGCTCATCGGCGAGCTGGCCTTCCCCGACGACCCGGCGCTCGCCGACCTCGCCAAGACCGCCGTCCTGGTCGGCTCGCTGATCTGCGCCACGCTCGCCACGCTGCTGCTGAAGCTGCGCAACCGGCACTACCGCGAGCTCTGCGAGGAGGAGGACCGGGACCTGGACGGGGACGGGATCCCCGACGTCTACCAGCAGGACGACCCGGCCTGGCGGGCCAGGATCGCCGAAGCGTCCCGGCCGCCGGCCGACGAGGCCTCCGGTGACGCCGGCCGCTCCGATGGCACCGGACATTCCGGTGACGCCGGACCTTCCGGTGGCACCGGACGTCCCGGTGGCACCGGACGTTCCGGTCATTCCGGTAACCCCGGCAACCTCGGTAATCCCGGTAAGCCCCGGTGACGCCAGGCAGCCCGGGGCGACCGGCTGACGGTGCCTCGGGCTGGTCCCGCAACGGAGCTTCGAGTGCTGCGGGCACGCGCCGTTCATGAACCCGGGGCCGTCCCGAGCCGGGACACGTCCCTCCGGCGGGGCCCCGGAGTGGTGTCCGACTGACGGGTAGGGGCATGATCTGAGCTGTCGACAATCCACTGACGCCTCCGGAACCCCCACGGCCCCGGAACCGCACATCCGCGGCGGCGTCACGCCGCACAGCCGCAGAGGAGAACCGCTGATGCCCGCAGGAGCCGCAGACCCGTTCAGCAACGGCCGGGCGCCCTACGAGGGCGAGCGTTCGGTGGGGCAGCTGTTCGCGGCGGCCACCGCCGACCTGTCCGCGCTGGTCCACGACGAGATCGCGCTCGCCAAGGCCGAGATCCGGGCGGACGTCAAGCGCGGCGTCTCCGGCGGTGTCTCGCTGACGGTCGCCGGCGTCGTGGCGCTCTTCTCCATCCCGATGCTGAGCGCCGCGGCGGCGTTCGGCATCCACGCGCTGGGCCTGTCGCTGGGCTGGTCCTTCCTCATCGTGGCCGGCGCCTACCTGGTGCTCGCGGCGGTGCTCGGGCTGCTGGCGTTCCGCTCGTTCAAGAAGATCGAGCCGCCCCACCGCACCATCGAGGGCGCCCAGAAGACCGCCGACGTGCTGAAGAACGCCCGGCCGCGACCGGCCACCAAGGAGGAGATCGACCGCGCCCTGGGCCGCATCCCGTAAGCGGACCCGGCCCGGCGACGCTGTCGTCAGCACGGTCGTCAACGCGGCCGTCAGCGCGGCCGGCAGCGCGGCCGGCAGCACGGTCGTCAGGGCGGCCGGCAACGAAGCCGTCGTCGGGACCGTTCTCGGTCCCGACCTCGGACCGACTCCGGAACCCGTCAACGGGGTGCGTCCCGTCGGGGCGCGTTGACCCGCCGACAGTGAGTGCGGGCACGTGTCGGGTGCGCGGATGTGACACGCTCTCGGTATGCCGCTTGACCAGAAGCCCGTGCCCGGGCAGCCGTCCGCCGATTCCGGTCCCGACACCGGTCCCGACACCGGTCCCGACTCCGGCCCCGAGACCGGTCCCGGGGCGTGCCCCGGCTCCGGTCCGGACGCCGGCCCCGGCATCGCCGCGGAGGGCGCCGGCCTGGCACCCCGCCGGCAGCCGGCCGAGGCGGGCTCCGACGCCGCAGCGGCAGCAGCGGCGCCGGACCCGGACGGGGAGCCGTGGAACATCCGGCAGGCGGGCCCGTGGACGCACCGCGACCTCGCGGCCAACGGCGCCCGCTTCCACATCGCCGAGCTGGGCTCGGGCCCGCTGGTACTGCTGGTGCACGGCTGGCCCGAGTACTGGTGGGCGTGGCGCCACCAGCTGACCGCGCTCGCCGAGGCGGGCTACCGCGCGGTGGCGCTGGACCTGCGGGGCATCGGCGGCAGCGACCGCACCCCCCGCGGGTACGACCCGGGCAACCTCGCGCTGGACATCACCGGGGTGATCCGCTCGCTCGGTGAGCGCCGGGCGCACCTGGTCGGGCACGCCTCGGGCGGCACCCTGGCCTGGGTGGCGGCGGTGATGCGCCCGTCCGTGATCCAGAGCCTGACGGTGGTCTCCGCCGCGCATCCGCGGGATCTGCGGCGGGCGCTGCTGACCGACCGCCGCCAGTTCGCCGCCTTCGAGCACGTGCTGGGCTTCCAGCGGCCGTGGATACCGGAACGCCGTCTGGTGGCCGAGGACGCCGAGCTGGTGGGCCGCTACCTGACTTCCTGGACCGGCCCGAACGGCCTGGACGAGGCGGCGGTGCACGCCTATCGGCAGGCGATCCAGATCCCCAGCACCGCGCACTGCTCGATCGAGCCGTACCGCTGGCTGCTGCGGTCGCTGGCCCGGCCGGACGGCATCCAGTTCGCCCGCCGGATGAAGAAGCCGATCACCGCGCCGACCCTGCACGTCCAGGGCGCGGCGGACCCGGTGCTGCTGTCCCGCACCGCGCTCGGCGGCGGCGAGTACGTGGCGGCGCCCTACCGCTGGCGGCTGCTGCCCGACGTCGGGCACTTCCCGCACGAGGAGGCACCGGAGGAGTTCACGACCGAGCTGCTGGACTGGGTCGGCCGCCACAAGGAGTGACGGACGGCTACCGCGGGCGACGAGGCGCAGGAGGCGGAGAGGGTCGGGGCCCGGGGGTGGGGGTGGATCCACGGGCCCAACTCCCTTGGGATTTCCCTCATATGACAAACGCATAGGCCACATTCGACAACCCCGGGCGATTACCCCGACCGGCTCAGGGGCATCCATACCGGTATGAGTTGGATGCCCGATCGCGGCGCCGCCCCCCGCGGCCGACGCCAGAACAGCCCGCAGCGCTCCGCCCACCGCCCCGACCGGGCGGACGACCTCGGCTTCGACAGCCTCGACCCCCGCCAGCACGCGGAGCGGCGACAGCTCGGCATTCCGCACATCCTCGGGCGGCGCGCCCGCTGGGTGGGCGCACGACTGCGGCGCGAGACCTGAGGCCCCGCGCCGCGTCGGTCCGGCGGTTCCGGGCGGCCGGCCGACGGCCCCCGGGACACCGCCAGGGACACCACTCGGAACACCGCTCGGAGCGCCGCCCCGGCACCCCGCCCAGTTCGTGTCAGTTCGTGATCGGCGCCAGCGCGGTGAACCAGAGCAGGACGAAGGTCGCCACCGACATGATCGGCACCAGCACCTTGGTCTCGACGCTGTTGCCGCTGCGCTTGATCAGCACGATCTCGTAGCGCTCCTTGTGCGGCCAGAGCAGCGGCGCACCCTTCTTCGTCAGGCAGTCCCCCAGCAGGTGCGCCAGTGTGCCCAGCGCCACCGCGTACGGCAGCCACCCGGGCGAGTTGGGCATCCAGGTGTTCATCCCGAACGTGCCGAGCGCGGCCAGGCCGATCACGGTGATCCACGCCTCCGGGCCGTTGCTCGGCGGGCAGAGCCGCAGCGCGCGGACCGCGAGCGCCAGCAGGAAGAACGTCAGCACGAGCGTGAAGTTGCGGCCCAGGTAGGTGACGCCCGCCCAGGTGCCGCCGCCCATCAGGGCGACGAACAGCAGCGAGTGGGTGGCGTGCCGGTGACCGCCGGAGGCCCAGGCCACGAAGCGGCAGAGCGCCTTGGAGATCGGGCCGAGGAAGTTGGCGATCGAGCCGTCGTGGTGGTCGAGGTCCGGCAGCAGGGCCGCACCCGCGCACAGCACCGTGCCCATCAGTATGTCCGCCGGCTGCAGCGTGGTGTGCAGCAGCAGCGGGGGCAGGAAGGGGGCCGACGCCGCGTACAGCATCGCCCCGCTCACCGCGTGCGAATGACCCATCATCGGACTGCCACGACCTCCCGTCAGGCCCACGCCGGGACGGCGCCCGGTTGAGCCGAACGGGTGAGCGCGGCTGAGGCTACCAGGGAGGGCTGACGGTTCGACGGACATCGGAACTCCCAGGTCGGCGCGCCCCGGCCCGGGCCGGCGGCAGCGCCGCCCCCTGGCAGACCCCGGCAGCCCCGCCAGGTCAGAGCGCGCAGCCCTGGGTGTCCACCCGGGCCGCCGCGGTGCTGCCCTGCTGGGCGTCCTCGCGCACCTCGGCCGCGGTCAGCACGTACCCGGTGTCGCCGCTGTCCAGGGACTTGGCGAACACCACGCCGTACACCTGGCCGTCCGGGGTGAGCAGCGGGCCGCCGCTGTTGCCCTGGCGGACCACCGAGCGCACCGAGTAGACGTCGCGCACCACCTGGCCGCGGTGGTAGATGTCCGGTCCGTTGGCCTGGATCCGGCCCCGGATGCGGGCGGGCTGGACGTTGAAGGCGCCGTTCTCCGGGAAGCCGGCCACGATCGCGCTGTCGTTGGTCTTCGCCTCGCCCGCGAAGGTCAGCGCGGGCGCGTTCAGCTTGGGCACGTCCAGGACGGCGATGTCGCGCTGCCAGTCGTAGCGGACCACCGTGGCGTCGTACAACTGGCCGAGGCCGCCGATCTGCACGGTCGGCTCGCTGACCCCGCCGACCACGTGGGCGTTGGTCATCACCCGGTGCGGGGCGAAGACGAAGCCGCTGCCCTCCAGGGTCTTGCCGCAGGAGGGCGCGGTGCCGACCACCTTGACCAGGCTCTGCTTGGCCCGCGCCACCGCCGGGCTGGCGGCCAGGGCCGGGTCCGGGGTGTCGACCTGGGTGATCGGCTCGTGCTCGAAGGGGTTGAAGACCTGCGGGAAGCCGTTGCGGGCGAGCACCTTGGAGAAGTCCGAGAACCAGTTCGGGGCGTCGCCGGGCAGCGCGTTCTGCACCCCGCCGAGGATCGCCGAGGAGCGGACCTGCTTGGAGACCGTCGGGAGCGAGGCCCCGGCCAGCGCCGAGCCGATCAGCCAGGCCACCAGCAGCATCGAGACGACGTTCACCACCGCGCCGCCGGACGCGTCCAGCACCCGCGCCGGGCGGCGGTCGATGTGGCCGCGCAGCTTCCAGCCGAAGTGCGCGGTGACCGCCTGGCCGATCGCCGCCAGGACGATCACCACCACGACGGCCACCACCGAGGCCGTGGTGCCGGGGCTCAGGTGGTCGAGCAGCAACGGCAGCAGCTCGACGGCCAGCAGACCGCCGCCGAGGAAGCCGACCAGCGACAGGACACCGACCACGAAGCCCTGCCGGTAGCCCGACACGGCGAATCCCACGGCAGCGGCGATCAGCAGCACATCCAGGACGTTCACTCCGACACCCTCCCACGGCCCGCGGACCGGCTGTGCGGACGGCCGGTCACAAGCCGGCGGCGTCGCCGCCCGGGAGCGCGCGGGAGTGTTCGAGGTCTCCCTGGACCAGCGCCAGGGCGTCGTCCGAGAGGTCGACGACCCGGGACGGATCCCAC
The DNA here is from genome assembly GCF_000719705.1 of Streptomyces sp. NRRL S-350. Classification (GTDB taxonomy): domain Bacteria; phylum Actinomycetota; class Actinomycetes; order Streptomycetales; family Streptomycetaceae; genus Kitasatospora. The sequence continues at coordinate 82,118 of NZ_JOHO01000023.1, forward strand.
GGCAGCTCCAGGCCGCTGTGGTGCAGCACCCGGTCGATCACCCCGGCGGTGAAGCCCCAGACCAGCCGCCCGGCGACCGCGAAGGCCGGGCCGATGTGCCCGGACGGGTGACGCAGCCGCACCCGGTTCGCCGGGTCGGTCAGGTCGGCGACCGGCACCCGGAACACCGCGCCCGTCTCGCCCTGGTCCACCGGGTGCACCGGCGACTCCACGCGCCACCAGCCGAGCACCGGGGTCACCACGAAGCGGCTCACCGGGATGTACAGCCGAGGCAGCTCCGCGAACACCTGCACCCCGGCCGGGTCCAGGCCGGTCTCCTCCCAGGCCTCGCGCAGCGCCGCCGCGATCGGGCCCGGGCCGTCCGGATCGCCGTCCTCCGGGTCCAGCGCGCCGCCCGGGAAGGACGGCTGGCCGGCGTGCGAACGCAGCGATCGGGCCCGCTCGATCAGCAGCAGGTCCGGCCCCTCCGGGCCCTCGCCGAACAGCATCAGCACCGCCGCCGCCCGGCCGCCCCCGGTCGGCGGCAGGAAGCGGCTCAGCTGCTCCGGCAGGACCCGCTCGGCCGCTTCCCTGACCGGCTCCAGCCAGCCGGGCAGGCCGTCCCGCTCGATCCCGCGCGCGGTCATTCGCCCACCGCCAGGTCCGCGACCTGCCCGTCGTGGGCGGCGGCGTCCGCGCGGGCCGCCGCCTCGCCGGGGTAGTCCGCCGGGGGCTTCAGCCGTTGCCCGGGCCGGCCGCCCATCTCGTACTTGAGCAGCTTGCGCGCCCGCTCCGGATCCGTCACGCCCTCGCCGTAGGACGGGCAGAGCGGCGCGATCGGGCAGGCGCCGCAGGCGGGCTTCTGGGAGTGGCAGATCCGGCGGCCGTGGAAGACCACCCGGTGCGAAAGCATCGTCCACTCCGACTTCGGGAAGATCTCGGCGACGGCCGCCTCGATCTTCACCGGGTCCTCCTCGGCGGTCCAGCCGAACCGACGGGCCAGCCGGCCGAAGTGCGTGTCGACGGTGATGCCCGGAACACCGAAAGCATTGCCGAGGACGACGTTGGCGGTCTTGCGGCCGACGCCCGGCAGGGTCACCAGGTCGGCCAGGCGGCCCGGGACCTCGCCGCCGAACCCGTCGCGCAGCGCGACCGAGAGGCCGATCAGCGACTTCGCCTTGTTCCGGAAGAAGCCGGTCGGGCGGATGATCTCCTCCAGCTCCTCCGGGTTCGCCGCCGCCATGTCCTCGGGCGTCGGGTACTTCGCGAACAGCGCGGGGGTCGTCTGGTTGACCCGCAGATCCGTCGTCTGCGCCGACAGCACGGTGGCCACCAGCAGTTGGAAGGGGTTCTCGAAGTCCAGCTCCGGATGCGCGTACGGATACAGCTCCGCCAGCTCACGGTTGATCTTCCGCGCCCGCCGCACCATCGCCAGGTGCGACTCGGGCTTCCTCGGCTTCACAACCGGCGTGGCCTTCGGCGCCGCCGCTTTCCGGACCTTGCTCTCTGCCATGCACGAAGGCTACGCCGATCGGGCCACCGCCCGGGGGCGATCAAGCGCGGAATCGGGCTTGGCCAGGGCCTGTTGCCCGGTGGAGGGGCCGTGCGACGGTTTGCCTGGCAGGGGGCGTCGATGATCCCCGGGCATGCCCACCGGCGTACCCCCGGGCATGCCCACAGACGTGCCCACGGGCGTGCGCACGGGCGTGCGCACGGGCGTGCGCACGGGCGTGCGCACGAGCCGGGCAGATCCGGGGTGATCAGCCCAGGGTGCGGCCGACGGTGCCCTCGAGGGTGTTGAGCAGGCCCGCGAGGGACTCGGCGAGACGTTCCTGCTCGTCAGGGGTGAGGCCGGAGAGCAGGGCGCGGTCGTGGGCGACGAGCTCCTGGACCAGGCCGTCCACCAGCTTCCGGCCCGCGTCGGTGAGTGCGAGGTGGGCGACCCTGCGGTCACGGTCGTCCGGGCGGCGGCTGACCAGGCCGCGGTCCTCCAGCAGCCGCAACCGCTTGGTGACGGCGGCGCCGGAGGCGAAGCTCTCACGGGCGAGCTGGGTGGGGGTCAGTTCGCGGTCGACGCGGCGCAGGGCGCCGAGGATGTCGAACTCGGCGCGGGTGAGGCCGGCCCGGGTGAGCGGGTCGGGGGTCTGCTGGAGAAGCGCGGCGCAGCGGTTGATCCGGCCGAGGACGGCGATCGGGCCGGTGTCCAGGCCCGGGTAGGCGCGTTCCCACTGGCGCAGCACACCTGCGACGACGTCCTCCACGTGTGCTGCTCCCGGTTCTGCGGCCTGCGGTCCGTCCGATCCTAGACGGCCCCGCGCCGCTCCAGCAGGGCCGCCAGTTGGTGGTGCGCGTGCCGCTCGGTGTCGGCGGTCCGCTGGTGCGGGAGGGTGGGGCGGCGCCACTCGCCGGTGGCGGTGTCGGCGGCCTCGCGCAGTTCCAGCAGGGCGGCGGCGAGGCGGGAGCGGGCCGCGGCGGCCTCGGCGCCGGCGGTGGCCGTCCGGGCTTCGTCCGCGGCGGCCTCGGCTCCGGCCAGGGCACGGGTGAGCCGGGTGGCGGTGCGGCGGTTGGTCACGAGCAGGCAGGCGGCGAGGCCGGTCAGCGCGCCGACGCAGGTGTCCAGCCAGCGGTCGGTGACCAGGGCCCGGGCGGGCTGCAGACCGGGGAACTCGGTCATCAGCAGCGCCAGCGGGGTCACGAAGACGGTCGCCAGCCAGTAGCTGCGGGCGATCGTCGCCTCCGCGCCGAACTGGCACAGCAGCCCGGCCACGATCAGCGCGACCGGGCCGGAGTGCGCGATCGGCAGGACGGCGGTGAAGACCGCCAGGCCGAGCAGGTTGCCCAGGACCCGCTGCAGTGCGCGCTGCCAGGAGAGCGTGCTGTTGGCCTGGAACACCGAGGCCGCGGTGACCACCGCCCAGTACGGACGGCCGACGCCGAACGCCAGGGAGAGCCACCCGGCGGCGGCGCAGCCGACCGCGACCCGCAGGGCGATCGGCAGCAGCGTGGAGCCGGGCCGCAGCGCGTCGCGCAGCCGGGGCCGGGGGCCGGGGCGGTGGGCGCGCAGTTCGGCGTCCTCCGGCCCGGTGAGGTCGGGCAGCGGAAGTGGACGGCCCCGGCGCAGGTCGCGGGCCCACGCGGCGAACCGGTCGGCGGCGGCCCGGTCGGCGGGCGTGGCGAGCGCCGACTCCGCACGGACCAGCAGCCGCTCGGGCGCGTCGCCGAGGGCGCGCCGCCGGGCCGGGGAGGAGAGCGCGAGGCTCTGCCACGCCGCGGCGACCGCACCGATCAGGGCGGTACGGGCGGCGGGGTCCGGCGGGCCCTCTGGGCGCAGCAGCCGGGCGGCGGCCTCCAGGGCGCGGGCGGTGGCGATCCGTTCGGGGCCGTAGGGGCGCGGCAGCGCGGGGGCCAGGCAGACCAGCCAGGCCAGCGCGGCGCCGAGCACGGCGAGCGCCAGGTGCGGCGGCACTTCGGCGGGGCGCTGCGGGACGAAGGCGCAGGCTGCGCTGGTGAAGGTGATGATCAGGGCGCCGGGCGGGCCGATCCGGGCGGCGTCGCAGAGCAGCTTGTGCAGGGCGGCGAGCACGGCCGCCACGGCGACCAGGACGGCGGCGTCGCGGGTCAGCGCGGCGGCGGTGAGGGCGGCGCCGGTGCTGAGGACGGTGCCGAGCAGCACGCCGGCCAGGGTGCGGGCCCGGGCCCGATAGGGCAGGCCGTGGCCGTAGAGCGCGCCGAGGCCGCCGGCCGAGGTGTAGAGCGCGAGGTCCAGCCGGCCCAGGGCGAGCAGGGTGAGGTCGAGGGTGCCGAGGGTGACCACGGCGCTGAGCGCGGGTTTGTGCCAGGTGTCTGCGGGGGGACCGACCCGGAGTGCCTGGCGGAAGTGGGCGGCGGTGGGCATGGAAAAAGGTTAGCAGGTAATTTACCCGTGAAACATATACCGGCGGTCGGCTCCCTGGGCTCCTGGGCTCCTGGGCTCCCCGGGGAGCCTGTGGGACGCCGCCCGAAGAAATCTTCGAGGAGAGCGATGAGTTCCGCGGCGGACGCCGGTCTACCCCCATGACCGACTCGTACGAGCTAAGGAACCTCCCATGAGCACCGCAGTCTCCGCCGACGGCACCACCCTCGCCTGCACCGTCACCGGCTCCGGCCCGGCCCTCGTCCTGGTCGACGGGGCGACCACCCACCGCGCCTTCGACCCGGGCATCGCCGTCGCCGAGCAGCTCTCCGCCCACCACACCGTGTGGGCCTACGACCGGCGCGGCCGCGGCGGCAGCGGCGACACCGCCCCCTTCGCCGTGGAGCGCGAGATCGAGGACCTGGCCGCCGTCATCGCCGCGGCCGGCGGCTCGGCCGTGGTCTTCGGCATCTCCTCGGGCGCCGCGCTCGCCCTGCGGGCCGCCGCCGCGGGCGTCGACATCGCCCGGCTCGCCGTCTACGAGCCGCCGTTCAGCACCGAGGAGGAGCAGAGCGCCCGCTTCGTCGAGTACGCCGACGAGTTGGAGGCCGCGATCGCCGAGGGTCGGCGCGGGGACGCCGTCGCGGCCTTCATGACCTTCGTCGGGGTGCCAGCCGAGATGCTGGACGGGATGCGCTCCGCCCCGATGTGGCCGCTGTTGGAGGCGATCGCGCCGACCCTGGCGTACGACGCCGCGGCCCTGGGCGCGCGCACCGGCGCGAAGGTCCCGGTCGACGTCCTGGCCCGGATCGCCGTGCCCACCCTGGTGCTGGACGGCGGCGCCAGCCCGGAGTCGCTGCGGGCGCCGGCCCGGGCGGTGGCGGCGGCCGTGCCGGGCGCCGAGTACCGGACGCTGGCCGAGCAGACGCATGACGTGGCGGCCGACGTCCTGGTGCCGGAGCTGGTGAAGTTCTACGCCTGAGCACGGGGTGGAGCCGGAGCCCGTGCACACCCGTTCGCGTCCGCGTCCTAGTCTTCCGGTGGCTTGACGGGCCGAGGAACCCGGCGGCCCGAGGCACCTGACGGTCCGACGGAACGACGGCCCGAGGAGTTGGCGGCCCGAGGAAACCGGAGGAAGAGGAAGCATGGACGAGGACGTCAAGGGCGTCGCGGAGTTCGAGGACATCCCCACCACCACCCTGGCCGACATCCTGGGCCGTGACCGGGTCATGGACATCGGGCTGCGCCCGCTCTGGGCCGGGATGCCCCGGGTGGCGGGCCCGGCCTTCACCGTGCGGTGCCCGCCCGGCGACAACCTGATGCTGCACGCGGCGATCTACCGGGCCGAACCCGGCTCGGTGATCGTGGTGGAGTCCGGCGACCTGGACTACGCGCTGGCCGGCGGCAACGTCTGCGCCGTGGCGCAGCGCCGGGGTGTGGCGGCGTTCGTCGCCGACGGCCTGATCCGGGACCTCGGCGAGGTGCGGGAACTGGGCTTCCCGGTCGTCGCCCGCGGGGTGATCCCGATCCCCGGGGCGAAGGAGGCGCTGGGCGCGCACGGCACCGAAGTGCGCTGCGGCGGTGTGGCGGTGGCGCCCGGCGACGTCGTGGTGGCCGACGAGGAGGGCGTCGTGGTGGTGCCCGCCGCCGAGCGGGAGCGGGTGCTGGCGGCGGCCCGCGCGAAGCTGGCCAAGGAGGCCGCGGAGACCCTGGACGACTGGGAGGCCGCGCACCGGGCCCGGATCGAGCGGAGCCTCGCCGAGCTGGGCTTCCAGGACTGACCCGGCCCGCAGGGAGGTCGGCCCCGGGACCGCCCGCTCAACCCCGGGGCCGCCCGCTCGACCCGGGGCCGCCCGCTCAACCCCGCTCCCGCCCGCTGAGCACCGGGGCCGCCCGCTCGACCCGGGGCCGCCCGCTCAACCCCGGTACAGCCCGTTCAGCTCGCCGAAGCCGAGCGCCCCGTCGAGCTCCGTCAGCGTCCCGGCGCCGAGCAGTTCGGCGGCGGCGCGGCGGGCCGCGGTGTACGCGAGCTGGGCGAGGCCGGTGCCGAGGCTGACTCGCCGCACCCCCGCGGCGGCGAGTTCGGCGACGGTCGGCCCGCCCGGGGCGGCCATCGCGTTCACCGGCAGTGCCGAGCGCTTGCACAGTTCGGCGAGGGCGTCGAGGTCCAGCAGTCCGGGGACGAACAGGCCGTCGGCGCCCGCCTCGGCGTAGGCCTCGGCCCGCGCCAGCACGTCGTCGAGACCGCCCAGCCCGAACAGGAAGACGTCGGTGCGGGCGTTGACGACCAGCTCGGGCAGCCCGGCCGCGGCCGCCGCCGTCCGGGCCGCGCGCAGCCGCTCGGCCTGTTCGGCCACCGGGAACAGCGGGCCGCCGACGGCCGTCGAGTCCTCCAGGTTGACGCCGACCGCGCCCACCCCGACCAGGCCCGTCACGGTCGCGGCCACGTCGGCGGGCAGCGGCCCGTACCCGCCCTCGGCGTCGACGGTGACCGGCAGGTCCACCGCCGCCACGATCCGGCGGGCCGCCTCGATCGCGGCCGCCCGGTCGAGGCGCTGGCCGTCGCCGTGCCCGAGCGACCAGGAGACGCCGCCGCTGGTGGTGGCGACCGCCTCCGCGCCCGCCGAGGCGATCACGGCGGCGCTGCCCGCGTCCCAGGCGTTGGGCAGGACGAGCACGCCGCCCGCGAGCAGCTCGCGCAGCCGCAGTGCCCGCGCGCGGGTCTCGGTGGGGGTGGACATGGGTGTCACCGGCTTTCGTACGGATCGGTGGGGACGGAGGCATCCTGCGTCGGGATCCCCCGCCGGTACCAGTGATTAAGCTGAGGCTGAATCTTCCCCGGAGGGGTCCTGCATGCGAACCGAACTGCACTTCTCCGCAAGCGACTTGGCGCTGACCCGGTTCGCCGTCTCACCGATGCAGGAGGTGGTGACCAGCCTGCGCGCCGTCGCCTGCTCCCCCGTCTCCGCGCTGCACCGGCGCTGGGCCGGCCAGGTCCGCGAGCGGCTGGCCACCGCCGGACCGGCGATGGAACGGCTGGCCGCGCTGGTGCCGCCCACCGGCCACCTGCCGGACTTCCTGAATCCCGCCCCGGCCGGCTTCTCCCCCACGCTCACCGACGAGCTGGCCGCGATCACTGCCACCGGCGCCCGGCAGGTCCGCGCCGACCTCGACATCCTGGCCGCCGAGGCCGGCGGCCGACTGCCAGGCGCCCTGGCACCGCTGCACCGTGACCCGGCCGCGCACCTGCCCCGACTGGCCGCGGACATCGAGGCGTACTGGGCACTGGCCCTCGCCCCGTACTGGGCCCGGATCCGCGCCCTGCTCGCCGCCGACGTCTTCCACCGCTCCCGGCAGGCCGCCGAGCACGGCACCGCGCGGATGCTGGGCGAGCTGCACGACACCGTCCGCTGGGACGGCACCGCGCTGCTGCTGGAGCAGCGGCACTGCGCGGTGACCCGGCTGAACGCCGGGTCCGGGCTGCTGCTCCTGCCCTCGGTCTTCGCCTGGCCCCGAGTCCTCACCCGGGTGCTGCCACCCGACCCGCCGCAACTGATCTACCCGGCCCGCGGCACGGCCGCCCTGTGGGAGCGCCAGCCGGAGGCTGCGGGGCGGACGGAGGCGCTGGCCGGCGTCCTCGGCCGGTCCCGCGCCCGGCTGCTGTCCGAGCTGGACTCCCCGGGCTCGACGACCGAACTGGCCCACCGCACCGGGCTGTCCCCGGCCGGGGTCTCCCAGCACCTCACCGCCCTGCGCGCGGCGGGCCTGACCAGCGCGCACCGCGCGGGCCACGCCGTCCTCCACGCCCGTACGGCGGTGGGCGATTCCCTGTTCGGCCAGGACGGACAGGCATGCGCGCAGGACGCCCCTCACCCTTCCGACCGGCTCTCCGGCCGATGACCCGCCGGTACGAATGGCCCCGCACGGCACACCTCCGCACACCCCCTCCTCATATGATCGGAGCGACATGCGCCATGCTTGGTGACGCAGAACACTGAACGGAACTTGCGCCGGACGGCCTACCCGCCGGACGGCCGAGAAGGAGGAAGCACGTGGACGACGTTCTGCGGCGCGCCGCACTCTTCGCGGCACTCGACGACGAACAGGCCGGCGAGCTGCGCGCTTCCATGACCGAGGTCACCCTCGCCCGTGGTGAGTCGCTGTTCCACGAAGGCGACCCCGGCGACCGGCTGTACGTCGTCGCGGAGGGCAAGGTCAAGCTGCACCGCGCCTCGCCGGACGGCCGCGAGAACATGCTGGCCGTCCTCGGCCCCAGCGAGATGATCGGCGAGCTGTCGCTGTTCGACCCGGGCCCGCGCACCGCCACCGCCAGCGCGCTCACCGAGGTCAAGCTGCTCGGCCTGGGCCACGGCGACCTGCAGCCCTGGCTGCACGCCCGCCCCGAAGTCTCCATCGCACTGCTGCGGGCCATCGCCCGCCGACTGCGCCGGACCAACGACGTGATGTCCGACCTGGTCTTCTCCGACGTGCCGGGCCGCGTCGCCAAGGCCCTGCTGGACCTCTCCCGCCGCTTCGGCGTGCAGTCCGAGGAGGGCATCCACGTCGCCCACGACCTCACCCAGGAGGAGCTGGCCCAGCTGGTCGGCGCCTCCCGCGAGACGGTCAACAAGGCGCTCGCCGACTTCGCCGGCCGCGGATGGCTGAAGCTGGAGGCGCGCGCGGTGGTCCTGATGGACGTCGAGCGGCTGTCGCGGCGCTCGCGCTGAAGCCCGCTCGCCTCGGCGCCCGCTTTCGCGCCGGCGCCCCGAGCTCCCGCACCATGCCGAAGGGCCCGTCCGTACGGACGGGCCCTTCGGCATGCGCGCGGGTGCCTTCGGCATGCGGGCGGGGCCCCTCCGGCGTGGTGCGGGCCCCTCCGGCGTGCGGGCGGGGCCCCTTCGGCGTGCGGGCGGGTCAGTCGAGGCCCGGGATCAGCCCGTGGTCCTCCAGGTAGTCCAGCTGGGCCCGCACGGACAGCTCGGCGGCCGGCCAGAGCGACCGGTCCACGTCGGCGTAGACCCGCGCGACCACCTCGTGGGCCGTCCGGCAGCCCGCCTCGACCGCCGTCTCCACCTGGGCGAGCCGGTTGGCCCGGTGGGCCAGGTAGTAGTCGACGGCGCCGAGCGCATCCGCGAGCACCGGGCCGTGGCCGGGCAGCACGGTCCGCACGCCGTGCTTGGAGGCCATCGTGTGCAGTCTGCGCAGCGAGTCCAGATAGTCCCCCAGGCGGCCGTCGGGGTGCGCGACCATCGTGGTGCCGCGGCCGAGCACGGTGTCCCCGGTGAGGATCGCGCCGTCGTCCGGCAGGTGGAAGGTCAGCGAGTCCGAGGTGTGCCCGGGAGTGGACACCACCCGCAGGTCCAGGCCGCCGACGTCCAGGCGCTGGCCGCCCACCAGACCCTCGGAGCCCAGCCGGTGCGCCGGGTCCAGGGCCCGCACCTCGGTGCGGGTGAGCTCGGCGAAGCGGGCCGCACCCTCCGAGTGGTCGGGGTGGCCGTGGGTGAGCAGGGTCAGCGCGATCCGCTTGCCCCGCTCCTCCGCGAAGTCGATCACCCGGCGCAGGTGGCCTTCGTGCAGCGGTCCCGGGTCGACCACCACGGCGAGGTCCGAGCCGGGCTCGGAGAGCAGCCAGGTGTTGGTGCCGTCCAGCGTCATCGGCGACGGGTTCGGCGCCAGCACGCACAGCGCCCGAGGGGTGGCCTCGCCGCCGACGGCGGCGGCGGGGTCGCCCGGCAGGAGTCCGCTCACCGGCCGCGCTCGCCGTCACGGTGCAGGGCCCTCAGCGGCAGCGCCCGTACGAGGGCGCGCTGCGCCACCTCGACGAACGGGACCGGGCTGTCACAGGCCGGGGTGCGGGGGATCACGCGGCGGGCGGGCATCTCGGGTGCCGTCCGGCGAGCCACCTCGTTGTGGGTCATCGGGCGTCGGTCCTTTCTCTGCGGTGGTGGGACTTCCACGGGTCTCTGCGGTGGTGGGACTTCCGCGGGCCGGTCGCCCGTGGGTGGGTGAGTCGGTGGGGGTCGGTCGGCGGGCGGGCGACCGGTGAGCGGATCGGACGGGCGCGGTCAGGCGGTGAGTGGGTCAGCGAATGGGCCGGGGCCCGGTTCCTCCGGGAACTCCCCGTCGATGGTCAGCTCGTCGTACCCCGGCCAGCGCACCGTCATGCGGTCGCCGCGGACCTCCGCGCGGCCCAGGACCGGCGGCAGCGAACGGCCCGCGGCCACGGCCAGCGCCTCCGCGGCGGTCCTGACCTGCGACAGCTCGCGCAGCACCGTCACGGTCGGCGGCAGCATGCCGAACCGGCCCTCCTCGTACCCCAGGACCGCCGCGGCCGGGCTCAGCCAGGCGACCCGGTCGGCCTCGCCGACCTCCAGGGCGGCGAGCTGGCCGGACGGCAGGGCCGCCACGAAGAACCAGGTGTCGTACCGGCGCTCCTCGAACTCCGGGGTGATCCAGCGGGCCCAGCCGCCCAGCAGGTCACTGCGCAGCACCAGGCCGTGGTCGCGGAGGAACTCGGCGAAGGACAGCTCGTGGGCCTCCAGCGCGGCCCGCTCGGCGGACCAGTCGCGCGGCTCGGCGACGCTCCGCTCGTCCGGGCCGGCCAGCAGCACGCCGGCCTCCTCGAAGGTCTCGCGGACCGCCGCGCAGACCACGGCCCGGGCCGTCCGCTCTTCCACGCCGAGCCGGCGCGCCCACTCCTCGGGCGGCGGTCCGGCCCAGCCCGGCTCGACGTCGGCGTCCCGGGGGTCGACGCCGCCGCCCGGGTAGGCGTACATCCCGGCGGCGAAGGCCATCGAGGTGCGTCGGCGCAGCAGGTAGGCCTCCGGCCCGGCGGCGGTGTCGCGCAGCAGGACGACGGTCGCGGCGGGCCTGGGCGCCGGCGGGGTCAGCACGCCGGATTCGACCGCCCGGATCCGGGCGGGCCAGCCGGGCGGCATCGGGAGCGTCGTTGCTCGATGGTCCATGCCCGGATGCTAAGCGCACGGGGGCGCGGTTGGACAGGGCAGGTTTCCTAGCGCGCGGAGGCGGGGCCGGACAGGCCCGGCCCCGCCTCCGCGATCACGCTCAGGCGGACTTGACGCGCACCTGGAGCTCGACCTCGACCGGGGCGTCCAGCGGCAGCACCGCCACGCCGACGGCGCTGCGGGCGTGCACGCCGGCGGCGCCCAGCACCTTGCCGAGCAACTCGCTGGCCCCGTTGACGACGGCCGGCTGGCCGGTGAAGTCGGGGGCGGAGGCGACGAAGCCGACGACCTTGACGACCCGCTCGATCCGGTCCAGGTCGCCGATCACGGACTTCACGGCGGCCAGGGCGTTGAGCGCGCAGGTCTGCGCGAGCTCCTTGGCCTCCTCCGGGGACACCTCGGCGCCGACCTTGCCCGTGCTCGGCAGCTTGCCGCCGACCACCGGGAGCTGGCCGGAGGTGAACACGAACTCGCCGGACTGCAGGGCCGGCACGTACGCGGCGACCGGGGCGGCCACCGGCGGCAGGGTCAGGCCCAGCTCGGCGAGCTTCGTCTCGACGAGGCTCATGCGCTCTTCTCCCGCTTGAAGTAGGCCACCAGCTGCTCCGGGTTCGGGCCGGGCACGACCTGGACGAGCTCCCAGCCGTCCTCGCCGAAGTTGTCCAGGATCTGCTTGGTGGCGTGCACGAGCAGGGGCGCCGTCATGTATTCCCACTTGGTCATGGCCAGACTCTAGACGAGCCGCCGCGGCGATCCGCGCGGTCCGCGGACCGGCGTGTGAGGTGGGGCACAAAGAGGGCATGATCAGGCCTGGCAACCCCCGGTGCTCCGGGCATCCGGCGCGGTCCCTGGTTACTCTCGCGAGAGGGCACCCTGGTGAGGCGCACCCTCGACAGGAGGGGCGCCCGTAGGACGGAGACGGACGGAGGCGGAGCGTGGCACGCACCCCCGGCCAGGCGGACCGGCGCGACCCCGACTGGGAGGGCGTTCGACTGCACGTGGTCAGCGGCAAGGGCGGCACCGGGAAGACCACGCTCGCCGCGGCGCTGGCGCTGGCGCTCGCCGCCGACGGCGGACGGGTGCTGCTGATCGAGGTCGAGGGCCGGCAGGGCATCGCCGAACTCTTCGGGATCGCCGCCCTCCCGTACGAGGAGCGCCGGATCGCCTCGGTCTCCCGCGCCCAGTTGGGGCTGCCCGCCGGAGAGGCCGGCGCCGGCGAGGTCTTCGCGCTGGCGATCGACACCGAGCAGGCGCTGCTGGAGTACCTGGAGATGTTCTACAAGCTCGGCCGGGCCGGCAAGGCGCTGCAGAAGGTCGGCTTCGTCGACTTCGCCACCACCGTCGCGCCCGGCGTCCGGGACGTCCTGCTCACCGGCAAGGCCTGCGAGGCGACCCGGCGCAAGGACCCGGACGGGCGGCGCCGCTACGACGCGGTGGTGATGGACGCCCCGCCGACCGGACGGCTCACCAGGTTCCTGAACGTCAACGCCGAGGTGGCCGGGCTGGCCCGGATCGGCCCGATACACACCCAGGCACAGGCCGTGATGCGGGTGCTGAAGTCCCCGGAGACCGCGGTGCACCTGGTCACCCTGTTGGAGGAGATGCCGGTGCAGGAGACGGTGGACGGGATCGAGGAGCTGCGCCAGGCGAAGCTCCCGGTGGGCGGGGTGATCGTCAACATGGTCCGACCGCCGGTGCTGGACGCGGCGGCCGTGACCGCGGTGGACGGCAACCACCGCGAGGAGGTCGCCCTCGCCCTCGGGGAAGCCGGGCTCGGGGGCCGCTCGCGCAAGCCGGAGACGGTCCGGGCCGCGGTGGAGCCGCTGCTCGATCCGCTGCTTGAGCAGGCCAGGGAGCACGCCGAGCGGGTCGAGCTGGAGCGCGCGCAGCGCGCCGACCTGCAGCAGCTGCGGCTGCCGACGTACGAACTGCCGCTGCTGGGCGAGGGCGTGGACCTCGGCGGGCTGTACCGACTGGCGGGCGAACTGAAGCGGCAGGGGGCGGCATGACCACGGACGGCGTGAGGACTGGCGGGGCGGCCAGCGGCGGCGTACGGAGCACCGGCAGGGGACCGAGCAGCGGCGGCGTACGGAGCACCGGTAAGCGGCTCGCCGTGGACGAGCTGATCGACGACCCGAAGACCAGGATCGTCGTCTGCTGCGGCTCCGGCGGCGTCGGCAAGACGACCACCGCTGCGGCGATCGGCCTGCGGGCCGCCGAACGCGGCCGCAAGGTCGTGGTCCTGACGATCGATCCGGCCCGCCGGCTCGCCCAGTCCATGGGCCTGACCGAGCTCGACAACACCCCCCGGGTGGTCAAGGACGTCACCGGCGACGGGGAGCTCCAGGCCATGATGCTGGACATGAAGCGGACCTTCGACGAGGTCGTGCTGGCCCACGCCGAACCCGAACGGGCCAAGGCGATCATGGAGAACCCGTTCTACCAGTCCCTGTCGGCCGGCTTCGCGGGCACGCAGGAGTACATGGCGATGGAGAAGCTCGGGCAGCTGCGCGCCGCCGAGGAGTGGGACCTGATCGTCGTGGACACCCCGCCCTCCCGCTCCGCACTCGACTTCCTGGACGCTCCGAACCGACTCGGGTCCTTCCTGGACGGCCGGGTGATCCGGATCCTGACCGCCCCGGCCAAGGTCGGCGGCCGCAGCGCGATGCGCTTCCTGAACGCCGGGGTGGGCCTGCTCACCGGCACCCTCGGCAAGATCTTCGGCGCCCAGCTGCTCACCGACGTGCAGACCTTCGTCAGCGCGATGGACTCCATGTTCGGCGGCTTCCGCGAGCGGGCCGACCGCACGTACCAGCTGCTCAAGGCGCCCGGCACGGCGTTCCTGGTGGTGGCCGCGCCGGAGCGGGACGCGCTGCGCGAGGCGGCGTACTTCGTCGACCGGCTCGCCGCCGACCGGATGCCCCTGGCCGGGCTGGTGCTCAACCGGGTGCACGGCACGGGCGCCCCGCAGCTCACCGCGGAGCGGGCGCTGGCGGCGGCCGAGGCACTGGAGGAGAACGGCTCGGAGCACTCCTCGCCCGAGGCGGAGCTGCTCGCCGCCGGGCTGCTGCGGCTGCACGCCGAGCGGATGCAGATCATGGGGCGGGAGCGCCGCACCCGCGACCGCTTCGTCTCGGTCTACCCGGACGTGCCGATCGCGGAGGTCCCGGCGCTGCCGGGCGACGTGCACGACCTGGACGGGCTGCGGGCCATCGGGGACCGGCTCAGCGGGGCCGCGTAGGCAGCACCGGCCGCACCGGGCCGCAACGGACGGCGCGGAGGCGGCACAGGAGGCGGCGCAAGAGGCGTCGCTCGTGCGTCGCGGCATCAGGCAGGACGGTTCGGCACGGACGGGACGGGACGGCGTGGGGGCGCGCCCGCCCGGTGCCGGTCGACCCGGACGCCGGTGCGACCGGACTCAGCCCGCCTGGGCGTAGTCCGTCAGTATCACGCCGGTCGCGAGGGACTCCTCGTACTCGGTGCGGGCCGTCTCCAGCAGCCGCCGCCACGAGATGACCGTCGGGCGGCGGCGCAGCAGCGCCCGGCGCTCGCGCTCCGTCATCCCGCCCCAGACCCCGAACTCCACCCGGTTGTCCAGGGCGTCCGCGAGGCACTCCGTCCGGACCGGGCAGCCGCTGCACACCGCCTTCGCGCGGTTCTGCGCCGCCCCCTGGACGAACAGTTCGTCCGGATCACTCGTGCGGCAGGCGGCCTGCGCACTCCAGTCGTCAACCCAGCCCATCCCGGCGCCGTCCTCTCCCGTATTCGAGGCTCCCCCACGGCGGCAACGGCATGTTCACCGTTGCCAGTTGAGGACGTTACGGAAGAACGACAGCTTGCAACAGCCCCTTCGGGCTCAATCTCGAATGACCCAATCGGACTATGGGTATCGGTCAGCTCACTCGTTGGAGTGATCGCAGGTCGCACACCTTGCCACCGACGGAGTATGCACTCTCGCCACAGGCACCATCACGCAGCGCAACCATCCACACGGATACGACAGCCCCCCGCTCCCGCAAAACCCGGTCATCCACGGGCAATTCGGGCAACTCTCGCCACCCACTGGAGTGAATGGTGTTGACGCACCGAAGCTGTCGCAAGCTTGTGACAAGCCTAGGCGAACACCTGCCCCCATGTGCGGGATTCCGGGACGTAGGGTTCTCCTCATGGCACCGAAGCGCCCCCAGGCCCCCCAGCCCCCAGGCAACACCGGAGCTCCGCGCGGCAGGACCGGCGGATCACCGTTGGAGCACGTCGGCAACGGCGTGAAGTTCCTGGGCGTCAGCGTGCTCTCCGGAGTCCTGCTGGCAGGCCTCGCCCTGCCCGCGGTCGGCGCCATCGGGCTGACCGCCAAGGACACGGCGGAGAGCTTCGAGAACATCCCCGACGATTTCAAGACGCCGCCGCTCACCCAGGCCACCCAGATCTTCGACGCCAAGGGCGGCCTGATCGCCAAGGTCTACGAGCGCGACCGCACCGTCCTCACCGCCGACCAGATGTCGCCGTTCATGCGACAGGCCCAGGTGGACATCGAGGACGCCCGCTTCTACGAGCACGGTGCCGTCGACCTCAAGGGCGTCCTGCGCGCGATCAGCAAGAACGCCGAGAGCGGCACCGCCTCCCAGGGCGCCTCCACGCTGACCCAGCAGTACGTGAAGAACGTCAACGTCGAGAAGGCCGGCGACGACCAGGCGGCCGTCCTGGAGGCCCAGCGCAAGACCCTGGGCCGCAAGATCCAGGAGCTCAAGGTCGCGATCAAGCTGGAGGAGGACCTGAGCAAGGACCAGATCCTCACCAACTACCTCAACATCACCTTCTACGGCCACCAGGCCTACGGGGTCGAGGCGGCCTCCCAGCGCTACTTCAGCAAGAGCAACAAGGACCTGACCGTCGCCGAGGCCGCCACGCTGGCCGGCATGGTGCAGAACCCGTCGTCCTTCGACCCGGTGCGCTACCCCGAGAACACGGTCAAGCGCCGCAACGTCGTGATCGACAAGATGGTCGAGAACAAGCACATCACCGCGGACCAGGCCAAGGAGGCCAAGGCCGCCCCGCTGGGCCTGAAGTACAAGGACCCGCAGAACGGCTGCATCACCGCCCAGGCCGGCATGGGCTTCTTCTGCGACTACGTCCGCCACGTGGTCAAGCAGGACCCGGCCTTCGGCAAGAGCGCCGAGGAACGCAAGAAGCTCTGGGACACCGGCGGCCTGAACATCTACACCACGCTGGACCCGGACAAGCAGGCCGCGGCCCAGAACGCCGTCACCAAGAAGGTCAACGTGACCGACACGGTGTCGGCGGCCGCGACCATGATGGAACCCGGCACCGGCAAGATCCTGGCGATGGCCCAGACCCGCCCCTACGGCCTGGACCCGAACAAGAACCAGACCGTCGT
Source organism: Streptomyces sp. NRRL S-350 (assembly GCF_000719705.1). Taxonomy (GTDB): domain Bacteria; phylum Actinomycetota; class Actinomycetes; order Streptomycetales; family Streptomycetaceae; genus Kitasatospora. Next base: position 98,349 of record NZ_JOHO01000023.1, read on the forward strand.
CAACCTCAACGTGGACGCCGCGATGGGCGGCGGCAACGGCTTCCAGACCGGCTCGACCTTCAAGCCGATCCTGGCCGCCGCCGCACTCGAGTCGGGCATGTCGAACACCCAGGCGTTCCCGTCCGAGAACAAGATCGAGTACCCGCAGATGTCCACCTGCTCGGGCACCTGGAAGAACGTGCCGACGCCCAGCGAGGGCAAGGCCACGGTGAAGAACGAGTCGGCCGGCGAGGTCGGTCCGTACCAGCTCAAGCAGGCCATGGCGCTGTCGGTCAACACCTACTTCGTGCAGATGGAGCAGCAGGTCGGCCTCTGCGCGATGAAGCAGATGGCGAACAAGCTGGGCATCACCCAGTCCGCGAAGGGCGACCCCTTCAAGGAGGTGCCCTCGATGGTCCTGGGCACCATGGAGCTCTCCCCGCTGACCATGGCGAACGTCTACGCGACCTTCGCCGCACGCGGCAAGTACTGCACCCCCGTCGCGATCAACAAGATCTCCACGGTCGACGGCAAGGACATCCCCGTCCCGCAGTCCCAGTGCAGCCAGGCCTTCTCCGAGCAGACCGCAGACTCGCTCAACGCCGTCCTGCTGAACGTGACAGAGAAGGGCACCGCGGCCGCGCTCGGCCTCGACGACGGTCGCAAGATCGCCGGCAAGACCGGTACCACCGACGAGAAGAAGGCCGCCTGGTTCAGCGGCTACACCCCGTCGCTGGCCACCTCCGTCTGGCTCGGCGGCCCCGCCGGCGGCGTCAAGATGAAGAACATCAACATCGGCGGCAAGCACTTCGACGAGGTCTTCGGCGCCGACGGCCCCGGCCCGATCTGGCAGATGGCGATGAACCAGGCGCTCAAGGGCACGCCCCTGGAGCCGATCGAGACCGCCAACATCCCGGACCCGCAGCCGGCCACTCCCCCCGCCGGCGCCACCCCGCCGGCCGACCCGAACGCCCAGCCCCAGCCGCCGGCCGGCAACCCGCCGCCCCCGGCCGGCAACCCCGGCGGGAACAACAACGCCGGCGGAATGATCGGCGGCGGGTTCACCTTCCCGCCCGGCATCGTCGGCGGCCCCGGGAACGGCGGCAAGCACGGCGGCGGCAACGGCAACGGCTGACCCAGCCGCCCGGGCCCGGCCCGCGGAACAGAACGAAGGGGCGCCCTCCGGTTCGGAGGACGCCCCTTCGGCGTGGTGCGGGGGGTGCGGGGGCGCCGGGGGCGCCGGGGGTGCCGGGGGTGCCGGGCCGGCGGAGGTGCCTGGCCAGCGGAGGTGCCGGGTGCAGGGGGTGCTGCCGGGCCGACGGCGGCGGGAAGGCCGTCAGCGGGCCCTACCGGGCCGCTCCGGCCCGGCCGCAGCCGCCGTGGGTGTCCGCGGGTGTCCGCGGGCCACTCCCGGCTCAGGACAGGGCGGCCTTCACGGCGGCGGCAACCCGGCCGCCCTCGGCCAGTCCGTCCACCTGGGGCTTCACCAGCTTCATCACGGCGCCAATCGCCTGCGGGCCGCTCGCCCCGCTCTCGGCCACCGCGGCCGCCACGATCCCGGCCAGCTCCTCGTCGGAGAGCTGCTTGGGCAGGTACGTCGCGAGCAGCTCGCCCTCCGCCCGCTCCCGGGCCGCCTGGTCGGTACGACCCGCGGAGTCGAAGGCCTCGGCCGCCTCCCGGCGCTTCTTCGCCTCGCGGCCGATCACCTTCAGGACGTCGGTGTCGGACAGCTCACGCTTCTGCTTGCCCGCCACCTCCTCGCTGGTGACGGCGGAAAGCGTGAGCCGGATGGTGGACGCGCGCAGCTCGTCCCGGTCCCTGATGGCAGCCGTGAGGTCCTCCTGCAGCTGCTCCTTGAGCTTTGTCATTTCCTCTTCCTATCCTTCGGCTGTAGGCGGTCTCAACCAGGTTTCCACCGGGCATCCACTGCGGTCGGTCCAGGCGACCGAGTATGCCGTGCCGAGCCGGATCCCCCCTGGCAGCACCCCGGCCGCTCCTCCGCCCGCCCATCCGCCCGTCGACAGCACCCAACCAACCCCCACCCCTGCCCCGGCCACCCGCCCCCGCCGACACCGGACGTTCACCAGCTGATCGACCGTCTGAGAGCATGGACCGATGCGACCGCTGTACTCCGTTCCCCTCGGCTTCGCCGCCGCCGGCGCCGCCTGCCTCGCCTACTCCGCCGGGTACGAGGTCCGGGCCTTCCGCCTCCGCCGGGTCGAGGTCCCCGTCCTCCCCCGCGGCGCCCGGCCCCTCCGGATCCTGCAGGTCTCCGACATCCACATGGTGAGCGGCCAGGGCAAGAAACAGCGCTGGCTGAAGAGCCTGGCCGGCCTGCGCCCCGACCTCGTGGTCAACACCGGCGACAACCTCTCCGACCCCCTCGGCGTCCCCGCCACCCTCGACGCACTCGGGCCGCTCATGGAATTCCCCGGCGTCTACGTCTTCGGCTCCAACGACTACTACGGCCCGGCCCGCAAGAACCCCGCCCGCTACCTCCAGGCCATGCGCAGCGGCGCCCACGGCATGAACAACCCCGACGGCACCGCCCGCCGCGGCATCACCGGCGCCGTCCACAACCCGTGGGAGAAGCTCCGCGACGGCTTCGACGCAGCCGGCTGGCTCAACCTCACCAACAGCCGCGGCCGCCTCACCGTCAACGGCCTCGACGTCGAATTCACCGGCCTCGACGACCCCCACATCCGCCGCGACCGCTACAGCGAGGTGACCGGCGGCCCCTCCCCCGACGCCGACCTCTCCCTCGCCGTCGTCCACGCCCCCTACCTGCGCGTCCTCGACGCCTTCACCGCCGACCGCTACCCCCTCATCCTCGCCGGACACACCCACGGCGGACAGCTCTGCATCCCCTTCTACGGCGCACTCGTCACCAACTGCGACATCGACACCCGCCGGGTCAAGGGCCTCTCCACCCACACCGCCGGCGGCCACCGCTCCCACCTCCACGTCTCCGCCGGCTGCGGCACCAACCGCTACACCCCCGTCCGCTTCGCCTGCCCCCCCGAAGCCACCCTCCTCACCCTCACCCCGACCCCCCACTGACCCCCGCCGGACGCCCGCCCGAAACCGGATTTCGTGTCTCGGCGAGCGTCCGGTAGAGTTCTACTCGTTGCGACGGAGACAGAGCAACAAACCGCAGGACCGGGGTGTGGCGCAGCTTGGTAGCGCGCTTCGTTCGGGACGAAGAGGCCGTGGGTTCAAATCCCGCCACCCCGACCCAGTAAGACCAGCTCAGGGCCGGTCTCCCGCAAGGGAGGCCGGCCCTGACTGGCTCCGCTGAGGCTTCCTCAGCAGGGCGTCGAGAACGGCCACGGGCGAGCCGGGTGACATCCGCCGACGGGCTTCGAGTGACGCGAGCCACATCCGGGTCAACCCATCCATGAGGTCCCGACGCATCTCCGCCGTGATGTGGGAGTAGCGGGCCTGGACCGAACCGTCCTCGTGCCCCATCCGCTCGTCCTTGAGCTTCGGCGGCGTCCGCAGTTCGTCCATCATCGTCTTGTGCGAGTGCCGCAGCCCGTGCGGCGTGAGACCACGCGCGATCGGCAGCCAGCAGGCCTGAGCGCGGGCGGTGGCGCCCCGGCCACGGGCCGGGATACCGGGCCACGGGTCAGCCAGCACCGGCACCGGGCGGGCGTCCTCCGGAGCCTTCTTCGGGTACCAGCCGGTGGCCGCCGGGTGGAACAGCCACGTGGCGAACCCGTTCCTGCGCCAGTGCGCCGCCTTCTCCCCGGACGCCTGCCACCGGACGTAGCCGAGATCGGCCATGGCCTTCTCCACCCGCACCCGCGTGCCCTCGGCCACCGCCGCCGGGCGGTTCAGCACGTTGGACACGGTCCCGGTGGACACGCCGGCCGCCCGCGCGACATCGACCAGCTTGGCGCCGGGCCGGTGGGCCGCGCCGTTGGCGGCACCGTGCCCGCTGAAGAGGTACCGCAGGCCGTGGCACTCGCAGGGCGTCTGGCTCGCCCGCGCGAGCTGCCCGGCGAGCAGGACGGAGAGGAAGTCCGGCGTGTCGATCGTGCGGTAGGAGTCGTCCTTGGGCGGACACCGGTGCAGTTCCCCGGAGTCCAGCTCGTACAGCTGGTGCTCGACCCGAACCGCCGCCGACCGGACGAACTCGGTTTCCAGGCCCACGATTTCGCCCCACCGCATGCCGGTGTACCCCTTGAGCACGACGGCGACGAACTCATCCTCGCGGCCCGAGAGCAGCGCCGCCCGCTCGGCGATCAGCAGGACGCCGAGGGCGCCGGTCACGACCTTCTCAGGGCCACGGTTTCGCGAACGGCCGGCCCGCTTGCCCCGGCCGCGACGGCGGGTCGCCGGGTTGGAGTCCCGCAGCCCCTCGTCCACGGCGTCCGCGAGGATCAGGTGCAGGGTTCCGCGCCACGTCTTGATGCTGCTGGCCGCGTATCCGCGCTCGCGCTCCTTACGCTCCCAGGCGTCGATCTCGCCCTTGGTGATCTCGCCGATCAGAGCGTTCTCGAACTCGGGGAGGAGGTGCTCCTCGATGTGGCGGCGGTAGTTCTGCATGGTGGACGCGGCAAGGTCCTGGTCCTCGTACCAGCCGCTTGCGTACTCCCCGAACGTCATCTGCTCCGGCTCCGGAGCGGCTGGCGGCTGAGCGGCCTGCTTGGCCACCTCCTCCTCGGCGACCCCGGCGGCTTTCTCGGCCGCGCGCTTGGTCTTGAAGCGGACCGCATTCCCGTTGGCGTCGAGGACGGTCCCGTACTTGCCGGGCGCGATCTTGTACCGGGCGCGCCAGTAGTCGCCCCGGTTCTCGCCGTATCCCAATGTGCTCTCTCTGTGGCAGGGCCCCGCCCGGCGACGTCGCCAGGCGGGGCGTGCGGGTGTGGTCAGGCAGCGTCCTGCTGGTGGAGCGCCGCCCTGCGCGGCATCCGCGCCCGGAGCCGGACTGCGGGCCGGGTCGGCTGCGAGTCACGGTCAGACTTCTTCAGGACCGCGACGGCCGCGACCTGGGTCTGCGGCACGGTCATAGCGGCCGGCCGCACCTCGTACGTGCGGACGATCTCGGCGAACTGCTCGGCCGTGAAGCGGTAGGCGCGCCCGGGCTTGGTGAAGGGGATACGCCCCCGTCGAGCCTGCTCCTTCACCCACCACTCGGACATGCCGATCGCCTTGGCGACGTCGGCCGGACGGTAGAGCGGCGGAAGTGCGCCCTGGTCTTTGGGCATGCGGAACCTCCGAATGACCTTGGCGGGGCTCGGCCCCTTCTTCTCTGAGGGCCGCTACCGCCGCTACTCCGCTACCGCCCTGGTCAGAGGGGGTGCGGTGGTAGCGGATGTGGTAGCGGTAGCGGATAGGTGGCGCTAGCCGACGGTGGTGAGGTCGTCTTGGGTTTCGGTGGCGGGGGTCGGGTCGGTAGCCGCTACCGCTACCTCTCCCGCTACCGGGAAGAGGGCCCTGACCTGCGCGGTAGCGGCGGTAGCGGCGGTAGCGGATTCCTCGGGAACGGGCGGGCAGTAGCGCAGCCACGCGTCGGCGAGGTCCTCGGCGTAGTAGCCCTTGAGGACGACCCGGGGGCCGGTCTTGATGTTGCGGGGGCGGATCGGTTTGCCGGCGGCGGTGACGTATCCGCCGAGCATCTGGGACAGGGTCCGGGTGGTGAACGGGCGGCCGTCGAGGTCGGCCCAGGGGGCGTCGTCGAGGTCGTTGAGCTTTTCCACGAGGGTGCTGCTGAGCATGCGTTCGGCCCCGTCGAAGATGGTCCGCAGGTCGGTCAGCAGGCGGATGCCGAGGGATCCGCTGTCGTCGGCCCTGGCGCTCTTGACCAGGTGGACGCAGGCGGCACGGGCCCGCTTGGGCCAGTGCCCTCCGGCGGCGTCGGCGACGGCGAGCAGGGGTTCCCAGACGTCGGCGGGGCGGTCGGAGACGCCCTCGGGCATTTCGGGCCAGGCGCCCTCGACCTTCTCGCGAACGGTGTCAGCCCAGGCGGCGAGGCGGTCGCGCAGCACATGCCCTTCGGGCTCGTGGATCCGCTGGCGGAACGACTCGGCCTTCTCGTTGGGGGCGCGGCGCCGCATGCGGATGACGACGGACCGGCCCATGATCGTGTCGGGGAGGTCGCCAAGTCCGGCGAGGGCGAGCGCCGAGTAAACGGGGAACTTGACCACCTTGTGGTTGTCTCCCTCGCGGACGCTGCGGGTGACGCCACCGGTGCGGCGGTAGCCGGAGTTGATGAGGCCGCGCAGGTCCTCGTTCCCGGCAGCCTTGGGCCCGAAGACGGTGTCGACCTCGTCCCACAGGATCGTGGGCCGTCCGTCGTCGCCGCCGGAGATGGAGCGGAACAGGGCGCTGGGGCTGATGTCGTTGGTGACCAGCGGGTTGGGGGTGAGGGTCTGGACGATCTCCAGGGCGCGGGTCTTGCCGCTCTCGGGTTCCGGGGAAAGGAACGCCAGGCGAGGGGTGGTCTCGAAGCAGTCCATGAGGTGGGTGTGGGCGTCCCACAGGGTGACGGCGACATAGGCGTGTTCGCTGGGGAAGATGTTGAAGCGGCGGTGGTGCCGCTCGACCTCGTCGAGCAGGGCGGCGCCGTCCTCGGTCGTGGTGGTGACGGGCGGGGTGGGATCGGTCATGCTGGCCTCTCCGGTTCGATGGGCTGGATGGGAGCGGGCCGCCGGTCTTTGGTGAGAGGGGCGGCCCGCTTCGAGCAGGTCAGGCGGCGTGGGCGCCAGCGGCGGTGAAGCCTCGGTCGACGGCGCGGGTGGCGTAGTCGTGCGGGACGCCGACGTTGACGGCGGCGTCGATGAGCTGCCGGGCGATGGTGTCGAGGCCGCAGGGGCCGGGGCATCGGGTGTGCTGGGCGGCGAGGAAGCGGGCGACGCCGAAGGCCTGCGATCCGGCGCCGTTCTCCGGGCAGTCCGCGATTTTGGCGAGGCCGCGTTGCAGCCCGGTGTGGATGTAGCGGTCGGTGTGGCGGCAGCCGCTGCCCACGGTGCGGGTCCAGGTCGGCGGGGGCGAAGAGGCCACCCGCGCCCGGCTCGGCGGCGGGGTGGTCTCTTCCTTCTCGACCAGGGCGCGGACGGCGTCGGGCAGCGGAGCCATGGTGCCGGTGCCGTAGCCGAGCCAACGGGCGTACGCCATAGTCGACTTGACGTCCACGCTGGGGCGGACACCGTTGGCGGAGGCCATGGCGCCCCGGTAGACCAAGTGTTCGCCCCGGGTGCTGGGCACGGTGAGCGTCGGGGGCAGGGCGGTGCGAGCCCAGGTGACGGCGTCGGCGTTGTCGAGGTCGACCACGGTCAGGCCGGCGCCGCCCGGGTGGTAGGCCACCGCTTCGGCCTCCCGCCACGCTCGCAGCCACGGCGGGCTGGTCAGGACGGCGGGGTCGGTGGTGGCGGCGGCCCACGCGTGGCAGGGCGCCGGGCAGGTGCACGGCCCGGGGATCTTCATGTTCGGCCGGCCGCCGCAGGCGTTGTCCTTACAGGCCGGGCAGTTGCCGACCGGCCGTTTCCCGGCCCGCAGCGGCAGGACGGGAAGGCCCAGCCGGGCCAGTTCGAGGGCGAGTTGCAGGATGAGGTTCACGCCGGTCTCCAGACGTCGGCGGGGGCTGCTCGGCGGCGTGCTGTTCGGCGCAGACCTTGTGTGCGGGTCTGCGCTGCTCGTCGCGAAGCGGGGTGGGGCGACCGCACCAGTGGCAGGGGCGGGGGCCGGTGCGGTCGTAGTGGTGGGCGTCGCGCCAGTCCAGGACGGTCGCCACGGCGGTGGTCCTACGCGGCCGTGGTGGCGGTGGCGCTGAGCTGGGCGGCGGCCTGTCGGCCGATCAGTTCGGTGTAGGCCGGGGGGATGGCCTCGGCGATCTCGCGGCGCACGGTTGTCCAGTGGATGCCCATGGCGTCCTGCCACTCGGGCACGCTGCCCTTGCCGCCGCCGCTGCCGTAGACCTGGAAGTACCGGCCCTGTTCGGGGCTGACATAGCGGCCGTGTCGGTAGCCGATGGTCAGACCCCGGTGCGGGACGTGCGGCTGCTGGTCGAGCAGCAGCCCGCCGCCGGCCTCGAAGTTGCGGTGCCTGAGCACCCGCAGGCCGAACATCTCCCCGCACAGCGTGAGGTCGACCCGCATGCGGCGGGAGGCGCGACCGGGCGGCTGCTCGATCACGTACGGGCGGCCCGTGGACTCCAGCGCGTCGCGGGTGGGGTCGAGCAGGTCCGCGTACCGGTCGCGGCGGGCGGCATTGGTCCCGGCGGTGAGCATGCAGTCGAACTGGCAGGGCGGCCCGGCGGAAATCAGGTCGAACCGGTGGCCGTGGGCGGCGATGGTCTCGACGGCGTCGCCCTGCAGGAACGGGAAGGGGTAGTTCGGCTGGTCGAGGATGTCGACGCCGACGACGTCGAACCCGGCCAGCCAGAACCCCATGCCGGCGCCGCCGATGTTGCAGTAGGCGTCCAGCACGGTCATGCCGTTCCACGGTCGCGCGGGCAGCCACTCCGCCGCCGGGCGCAGGGCGAGGGAGAGGCCCGGCGCGTTCACCGGGTACCGCCGATCAGGTCGGCGACGAGCGGGGCGAGGTGGGAATTGGCGTACTCGGCGAGGGCGCCGCATTCGTCGCAGTAGTGACCGGGGCAGCCCCAGTCGTCGCACTCGTCGCAGTAGGACACGGGGATCTCCATGGTCAGCGGTTGCGGTTGGTGACGTTGACGCTCACGTTCACGGCGCCCTGCCCGCCTCCTCCGCCGGAGCCGCGGGTTTTGGCGAGGCAGTAGGCGCCGGCGCCGATGGCGGCGAGTCCGCCGAGGCTGCTGCCGGCTGCGGCGACGGCCTGGAGGGCGTAGCCGATGCCGAGTCCGGCGGCGCCGAGGCCGATGCCGCCGGCGGCGAGGCGGGCGGGCCAGGGGTCGCGGGCGGGCGGCGCGGCCGGGGCGGAGGCCGGGATGACGACGGTGGGCTGGTGCGGGATCGGCGGGTGGGCGTAGACGGGGGCGGGCTGCGGGGCGGCGGGCTGGTAGAGGGCGGGCGCGTTCGTGAGGGGGGCGGTGGCGTACAGGGGTTGGCCCTCGGCGGTGTAGAGCACCGGGGCGGGCTGCGGGTACGGGTTGTGGTCCACGGTGCTCTCCTGTCGGGGCTGTTGCGGGGGTGGTGGTCAGTGGCCGGAGACGATCCGGGTGACGGCGGCGAGGAAGTTGTTCACGGGGTCGGCCATGCCGGTGGAGGCGAGCGTGAAGCCGCTCAGCCAGAGCACGACGGCCGTGGGCAGGGAGACGCGCCGTCCACGGATGAGGACGGCGGAGAGGATCGCGAAGACGACGGTGACGCTGAGCGAGACGATCACGGCGAGACCCTTCCGATGGGTGCTGTGCGGGTGCGGAGCGGCCCGCCCGAAGCGGGTCCGGGCGGGCCGTGGCGCCTGTTGCGTGCCTGTAGTGCGCGCCTGTCTGTCGCCTGTTGCCTGTCGCCTGTCTGTAGCCTGTAGCCCCGCAGGTCAGAGGGGGGATGACAGGTCTTCGGCCGGCGCCGTACCGCCCTTTCGCGGCGGGCGCGACAGGCGACAGACAGGCCGGTTCGTCAGGCGTCGGCGGGCGGCTCGGGCAGGTACTGGCGGTGGACGTAACGGGCCTTGCTGCCCTCGCCGACGCGGGCCACTTCGCCGCTCTCGGCCCAGGACTTGAGCCACCCGACGATGGTCGGCCGGGTGGTCCCGAACTCGGGCTTGAGGATCTTCTCCATGGCGCTGGCGCCGGTGCCCTCGGGCCCGGCCTTGATCAGGAGCATGAGCGCGGCCTCGCGGGCACCGGGCTCCGGCGCCTTGTCTTCGCGGCCGGTGGACCAGGTGGACGGGTCGGCCCAGTCGGTGCCGGCTGGGGCGGGGCCGGGCTCGGGCGCGGCGGGCAGCAGCCAGATCGACTCCAGGTCGTCCGGGTCGACGGGCTTGTCCCATCCGGCGGTGGCCTTCCATCCACCGGCCGGAGCGGCGCCGGCGGTCGGGGCGGTGGGCGCGGGGCCGGACGCGGCGTTCGTCGCGGCGGGGGCGCCGGCGGTCACGGGCGCGGTGGCCCAGAGGTGGCCGCAGCGGTCCATGGTCCAACGGTCGGTGTAGTCGGCGCCCGCGGCTTCGAGGGAGGGGGCGTCGAGGGCGGGGCGGCGGTGGGAGGTGAGCGCGCTGATCTCCTCGATCATGTCGGGGGTGATGCGCGGCTGTCGGGCCTTGGCGGGCTGCTTGCCCTCGGTGCCGACCAGCACCGACCCCGGGCCGGAGAACGAGTCCTCGGCCCGCAGTGCGCGCCACCCGAAGAGGTGCCCGAGTTCGGAGTCTTCGAGAGCGCCGGTGGCGAGGCGGTTGGAGGCCATCTTGCGTACGAGCGGGTCGGGCATGACGTCCTGGGTGACGCGCAGGACGGACAGGACCGCGCGGATCGCCATGGCGCGGGCGATGCGCACGACTTCGGAGATCCCGGCGAGGACGGCGCGGGCCTCACGGGTGGCGGCGGCTTCGGCGCCCTCGTCGGTGATGATGACGATCTCGGGGATGGTGGGGGAGACGGGGAGCTTGTCGTCGTTGGCGTCGCGCATCGCGTCCTGGTAGGCGACCTTGCGGGACTTGGCGATGCGCACGGCGGCGGCGAGCATGCGCTTGGCCTCGTCCACGGTGGAGGCGACCCAGTCCACGCCCGGGACAGGGATGTCGGCGTTCGCCCAGCGGGAGCCTTCGCGGCCGATCTGGGCGTCGCGCCAGGCGTTGAGCCAGGGCAGGCCGATGGAGCCGCCGTTGAGGTCGATCACCCACACGAGCACGTCGTTCGTCTGGTTCAGCCGGGCGATCAGGGTGTGGAGCCAGTTGGTCTTGCCGGTGCCGGTGGGGCCGGTGACGATCGTGGAGGCCTGCCGCAGGTCCATCTCGGCCCGGGCGCCGTCGGACAGCAGCGCGACCGGGATGGGGTTGTTGACGGTGGTGGTCTCCTCGATCTCCTCGACGGGGAAGAGGAGTTGGTCGGTGAGGACCTTGGTGGTGACCTGGATGAGCACGCGGCGCCGGGAGATGCCGGGCATGACCTGCAGGCCGCAGCCGTCGGGCAGGTCGAGGTCGGAGCCGAGGGCTTCGGCGCGGTCGGCGATGGCGCGGCGGGTGGTGCCGCCCTCGGGGAGTTCGAGTTCGAGGGTGTAGCCGGCGCCGGAGGGCCAGTGCTCGATGCCGAGGACGGTGACCTCGACCGAGCAGACGCGGCGGATGCGGTCGGTCCAGTCGGCGGCGAGCTGGCGGCGGCCGCCGATCAGCAGCAGGTGCGCGCGTTTGGCCTGCTCGACCTCCTCGTGTGCGGCGAACGCGGCGCCGAGGGTGCCGGCGGCGATTCCGGCGACGGCCAGCGACCCCAGCTCGGGCCACTGCCACGGGCCGCCGTGGGCGAGCGCCCAGGACGACCAGCCGCCGGCGGCCATCCAGCACGTGCCCCGGAACGCGAGCGTCGCCCCGGTCAGGCGCTTGCGCAGGCCCGCGCCGATGGTGCTGAGGGCTCCGGCGGCGCCGGCGGCGAGCGCCCATCCGGCGGGCATGCCGGTGGCATGGCCGATCGCGGTCGTGGACAGGGCGCCTGCGGTGGCGTTGAGGGTGCCGGTCAGCAGGCCGTGCCCGGCGCTCCAGTCCAGGCGCGGCACGGTGTTCTTGGTGTTCTTGGTCATGGTGGCGGTCTCCAGCCGGAAAGGGGGCCGGGCCGTCCACAGGGTGTGGACGGCCCGGCTGGGGGTGTGGGTGCTGGGGAGGCGACGGAGGGTCAGGTCAGACGTTCCACTTCCGCTCGGCCTCCAGGCCGTTGCGCGGGTTCTCATGGCGCTCCAGGTCCTCGGCGTGGGCCTGGCGGAAGGTCGGCGCGACCTCCTCCAGGGCCTGCACGACGCGGCCCATGGCCTGGTAGCCCTGGCTGATCTCCTCGACCACGACCGGGTCCAGCGGCAGCTGCTCGGACGCCTTCTCGGCGAGGACCCGCAGAACCTCCTGGAGGGTGCCGTAGGCGGTGGGCAGCTCGTCGGCGAACGCCCCGAACTCGACCATGGTCTCGGGGTCGAAGGTGGTCGCGGCCTGGAGGAGGACGTCGGCGGCGGAGGTGAGGCTGAACGTGGCGGCGGTGCCGTCGATGGGCGTGGTCACGGGGTTCTCCTTCACGGTGGGCTTGCCGAGGGTGATCGGTTCGACGGTGGGGGTGGTGTCGGGGCGGCACGGGCGGCCGAAGAGGCTCCACTCGACGGGGCCGTCGGTGGCGGCCGGGGTCGGGGCGGGGCGGCCGGGGATGTTGACGGTCTCGGCCGGGACCGGCACACCCGCAACTCCGGGGGCGGGGTCGGCGGCGGGGTCGTCGCGGCCGAGGATCGCGGCGTTCCGGGCGTCGCGGACGGCGCGGGCGCGTTCGGCCATCCGCCGCCAGACGTTCCGCATGTGGCCGGCCACGCGGCCCTTGTGGCGCCAGTTGCCGACCAGGGTGGAGCCGAGGCCGACGAGGCCGGTCGCGAGCGCGGCGCCGCCCATCCGGGCCTGGTGGCGCATGGCGGAGCGCTTCAGGGCCTTGGCCTGCACCGGGGTGATCTGACCCCGTCCGGCGGCGGGGCTCTTCGGGCGGGCCCCGGCGCCGGTGGCCGGGTCGATCCCGGCGGCTTGGAGGGCCTTGGCCTGGCCCTTGGCGACGCGGCGGGCGGTGCGCTCGGCGACCCGGGCCAGACGCTGGTCGCGCGCCGCGGCCCGCTGCTCGACCCGGCCGCCCGGGCCCCGGTCCTGGAGGCCGGGCAGACGGGAGGCTGCCTTGGCGAGGGTGTGGACGGCGGCGGACGGCCGGTACCGGCTGGCACCCCGACCGGCCGGGGTGGGTCGACCGGCCTGCCCGGGGATGCTGCCGGACCCGGCGGTGTGGCTGCGGGTGCCGTGGTGAGCGGCGGGGGGCATGGTTCCGGCCGTTCGCGGCATGCCGGCTCCCTTCGGGGCTGCGGTGTGGTGGGGGGAAACGGCCGAAGCGGCCCGGTGCCCGGCCGGGCTCGGGCCGGAGCGGGACGCCGCGCCGGGGGTGGTCGCGGAACGGCCCTGCTGCGAGCCGTAGTTGGGACCGGCGGAGCGGGTGGCGGCGCGGGCGGGCGGGGTGAAGAGGCCACCCCCGCCCGCCGTGCGGTGGGCGCCGCCCGCGCGGTGGGCGGGGAGGCGGGGGCTGGTGGTGTGGCGGGTGCGGGCCTTGCGGGCCAGGCCCCCGAGGGCGGCGGCACCTGCGGCGGCACCGACTACGGCGACGGCGGCGGGCCCGCCGAGGGAGGCAACGCCGGCTCCGACGGTTCCGAGGGCGTTGGCGACGGCCACCGCCAGCGGGACACCCGGCATTGCGCCCGAGGGCGGCGCGGCGGGCGGGGGTGGGGTCTTCGGTTCGGGCGGTGGCTGGTTCTGGGGTGCGGGCATGACCTCGACCAGCGTCGAGGCGACCGATTCGGACATGATGAGCGCTCCGGTTCTCTGTGGAGGACGGAGGGCCCGGAACCGCCGACAGCTTGCAGGCGAGGCGGCGGTTCCGGGTTGTTTCGGCTGGTCAGAGCCGGTTCGGCTCCAGCGAGAAGAACAGGACGCAGGCGTCGGCCATCTCCGGGCGCTGCTGGTTGAGCCAGGCCCGGATGTCCCGGTAGGCGTCCTCGCGGGTGGCACCCGGCTTCGCCGTATAGGTGCCGTTCGAGGTGAACGTGGCGAGGCCATTGCCGACGGGGCGCTGCAGCGTCATCAGCCAAGCGTGCGTGGGCTCGACGGACACCGGGTGGAGAACGGCGGTGGGAACGGACATGTACGGCTGCCTTTCTCGTGGTCAGCGGTCGATCACGGGCTTGTCGAGGTCGCGGTGGGTGAGGTGGACGGTCATGCCGGTCTTGCCGAGGCGGGCGGCGAGCACGCTCGCGACGGTGGCGGCGCGGTGCCTGCCGCCCGCACAGCCGACCGCGATGGTCAGCGGGGCCCCGCTCGGACCGGCGTCGTAGGCGTCGGCCAGCAGCGCGGCGGCGGTGATCAACTCCCGAATGCCGGGAGTGGCAAGCACGGCCCGCCGGACGGGCAGGTCGCGGGCGCTCTGGTGCCGCAGGGCCGGGTCGACGTGCGGGTCACGGAAGTGGCGACGCAGGTCGAGGGTCAGGTGCGCATCGGGCGGGGCGGCGTGCAGGTAGCCGAACGAGACGACGTCGATGCAGGTCAGGGGCATGCCACTGCCTCCGTGTGCGGTGAATGGGATGGGGGATCAGATCTCGTCGCAGCGCAGCTGGTAGCACTCGCTGCAGAGCGGGATGATCCACTCCTCACCGTTGATCTCCAGCGAGAACGGGTCCGCGACGCACTCGACGTCCGGCGTGCTCTCGCCGCAGAAGTAGCAGCTGTCCATGGCGGACTCCTTCGGGTTCAGGCCGCGAGGGCGGTGGTGTCGGCGCACGTCAGGCAGGTGCCGAGGTGCGCGGGGAGGACGTAGCCGGCGTCCTGGCCGCAGGCGGGGCAGGTGCGACGGGCAGCGTTGGCCTTGGCGAGGGCGGCGGCCTTCGCGGGGGTCATCGGGCGGATGGGCTTGGCCAGCGTGAGGCGGTAGAGGTAGGCGGGGCGGGTGCCGCCGTAGCGGGAGCGCCACATGATCTGTGCGGCGACGTCCTGCCCGCCTGGGCGCAACCCCTTGGCACGGAGCTGACGGCGGGTGAAGAGGCCGTGCGGCGCTATGCGCCAGGGGTAGGTGGGCGTGCCGCCGTGGCGGGTGCCGTCGGGGTCCCAGTGGCGGGGGCGGCTCATGCGGCCACCGCCTCGGCGTCGCCGTCCTGCTGCTCGTTGAGGCGCTTGTAGACGATGTTGACGTAGGCCGGGGAGCGGGTGGAGCGGCGGGCAGCCTCGCGCTGTGAGACCCGGTCGCGCCAGCATTCCTCGATCACGCGGGCGGCCTCGGCTTCGTCCAGCCGGACCGGCTCGGGTTCGGCGTTCACCTCGTCGGCGGGGGCGTTCACCTCGTCCCCGTCGGTGAAAGGCTCGGGCTCCGGGGTGTTCACCGGATCCGGCCGGTCCGGGTAGACCGGTCCGTCGATCACGTCGTCAGCCGGTTCCGGGGCTGGCTCGGCGACCGGTTCGGTGGTGTTGGGCGGGGTGGGGTGAACGGGGGTGAGCGCCGGGTGAACGGGCTCGGTGTTCACCGCGTTCACCTCTCCGAGGCCGGGCGACAGGGTCGCGACGGGTGACGGGACGAGGGTGAACGGGGCCGCGGGGAGGGTGAACAGCGGAGTGTTCACCACCTGCCGGGCGGCCTGCGGGATCGTCGCCGGGCGGGTGCGCAGCGGCGGCCGTGACTGGCGCGCGAGGCGGGCAAGGGCCCGGCGGTAGGCCGGTCCGGCCTCGGCGACGAGCAGCAGCAGAAGCGGCGGGATCAGGTGGATGACCACGCCGACCAGGTCTTTCGCCAGCGCAGCGGCCCCGATGTTGAGCCATACCGTGGCCAGCCCGGTGACCCAGCGGAAGAGGGCCGGCCAGCGTCCGGCGCTCACCCCGAACCGGGCCAGCGTGCTGTCCGCCTGGAGGCTCAGGATGAAGCACCCGTCACCGGCGACGGCCATCACGGGACCGGTGCCGTAGCCGGGTGAATGGGCGTCGATGAACGGGGCGGCGGTGGACATGCTCACCGCGACCACCGCGCCCGTCAGCACCCAGGTGCCGGTGCTGATCACGAGCGACGTACGGCGGAGCTGGGCCGGGGTGGGCACCTCGGTGAGCACCGGGTGAACACCGCCGCCGGTGCGGTGAACGTTCACCCGGCACCCCCGGCGTTCACCCGGGCTCGATCGCGGGCCGCCCGCCGCAGCACGCTGTTGCGCTCGCGCTCGTTCAGGCCGCCGAAGATGCCATGCGGCTCGCGCCGCTCCAGCGCGTTGCCCAGGCACAGCAGGCGGACCGGGCAGCCGGCGCAGATCATCTTGGCGCGACGCTCGGCCCACTCGGCGGCCGCGGCCCCGATCTCCTCGGGGTCGGGGTAGAACAGCTCGGTGTCAACGCCGGCGCAGGCGGCGCCGCGCAGGTCGCTGTCCGGGTTCGGGCGGTACTCGGCGAGCACGGTGGCCGCCGGGCGGGCGGTCAGGTGCGGGGTGCGCGTCGCACCGCTGATGATCGTGCGGAGCTGGGCCATCACGCCGCCGCCTTCCAGGTCAGCACCCGGCGACGCTCGGCCGTGCGCATCAACGCAGACGCGAACCGGGCCGCCGGCCCGTCCAGGTCCCGCAGGATCTCCCGTGCGGCGTCGAGCCGGGCCCGCCGCTCCTCGGCGCTCTCGTCCTCGGTCCCGGTGAACAGCTCGGCGTCGACACCGATACCGAGCGCGAGTTCCGCGAACTCGCTCGGCGTCGCGGCATCCTGGCCTGCGACAATCAGTTTCATGGGTCGTGTTCCTTTACTCGGACGGCCCTGAGCGGTCCCGGTGTGCCAGCACCGGGACCGCAGCCGTGTTGGGGTCGGACGATCGACGAGCGTCCGCGCGGACCCGACGTACCTCCGCCGAGGCGGCGGGACGCCGGGAACCGTGATCGCTGGTCGATGCCTCACCGGCAGATGGCCCGGCGAGGCGACCTATGTCTCTTGCGGTCGATCGGGTTCATCGGGCACCTCCTTCGGTCGAGCGGGCAGGGAAACTCACTGCAAGGGGGCCACTTATGCCCCACTCTCCGGCCGTTGCTCGCGGTCGCCGGGCCACCTCGCCAGTCAGGGCCGGACCTTGCCGAACCCCTATCCCCTGGCCTTTGCGGAGATTGCAGCGTCCTCCGCCTCAGCTCGTAGACGCCCCCTTGGAGGGGCTGTTGCACCACTCCGACAGGCACGTTTGCGCAGCTCAGGGCAGCCCAAAGAAGGGCCCCAAGAGCTGATGAAGATTGCAGTGGTCCCGCTTGCTTTGCGGTCCCTTCCTGCTGCGACAAGCCTGCTCCGGCGCACGGCGTCGAACCAATGACGGCCTGTCATATGAGGTTTTCCGCCGAGGCGTTGCCCTCACAATCAACATGGTGCACCTAGTGCGCCAAGTTGGCAAGTGCTTCGCCGCCGCAACGCTGCGGCACACTGGTGCACTAAGTGCGATACGTCGACTGGAGGATCACTGGTGACCGAGTTCCAAGGCGCGCCGGCCTATCTCCAGCTAGCCGATGACCTGCGGGAACGAATCCGCAGCGGCAAGCTGGCCGCAGGTACCGCACTGCCGTCAACGCAGGAGTTGATGGACAGCTCCGGCGTGTCGAGCACCGTCGTGAAGAACGCCGTATCCCTGCTCCGCACCGAGGGCTACGTGATCGGACATCAGGGGAAGGGGGTATTCGCCCAGTTCCCGCCCCGCTTGGCCGGACACTCCCGGGGCGCCGCCGACTGGGCGGTCCCGGTACTGCAAGCCGGCCAGGCGATCGAGCAGGCCCTCCGCGACTTGGTCCACACCGGGGGCGAGGGGGCAGACGCCGAAGCGGCTCTCCAACGCTGGCAGGCCGCGTTCGAAGCGCTACCCGACAGCGTGAAGAGCCGCTTGGCGGAGTAAGTCAGAGGTCGCCCCGGCTGGTCGCCGCCCACCCGTCTCGGATCAGGTCGTGGAGCCCGGACCGTTCGGGCTTCCACCCGAACTCTGTCGTGATCCGGGTGAGGTCGGCGACCAGCCGGGGCGGTTCCGGCTGGGGAGGCCGGTGGACCACCGGGACGGGCCGCCCAGTCACCTGCTCCACAGCATCGACGATCTCGCGCATGCTCGCCGGAGTCGCGCCCACGTTGTACGCCCGGTGCGCAACGTCCCCAGCGTGCAACGCCAGGACGTACGCGCGGGCCAGGTCATCCACGTGGACGAAGTCCCGGACGGCGCTCCCGTCGCCGTTCATCTCCAGGTGGGGGTAGCGGCCGGCCGCCACGGCGAGCGCCTTCGGGATGATCCGGGACTCGTCGGAGTCAGCCACCCCGCCCACCGAGCCTGCGATGTTGAAGCACCGCAGACTCACCGCCCGAACGCTGCCGCGCTCACCCTCGCGCCTGAGCAGGTCGTCCGCAGCCAGCTTCGAGGCGCCGTACGGGTTGCTCGGAGCAGGCACGACGTCCTCGCCGATCGGCTGCTGCTCGGGGGCGCCGTAGATCGCCGCCGTCGATCCGAGCACGACCACGGGACGCTCCGTGGCAGCTCGGCCGGGCAGCGCCCCCAGCAGAGCCGCGGTGCCGTTGACGTTGACGTCGTGGTACTCGTCCGGCATCTCGAAGGACTCGCGCACCCGGGTGAGCGCGGCCAGGTGACAGACGGCGTGCACACCGCGCACGGCCGATGCAACGGCTTGCTCGTCGCGGATGTCACCGTGGACCACCTCGGCCACCGGCAGCTCGCGGAGCGGGGCGCCTATGGGCCGATGGGTCAGGGCAACCACCTCGTGGCCTGCCTCGGCGAGTCGTCGGACAACCGCGTTGCCGACGAAGCCGAAGGCGCCCGTCACGAGTACGCGCACGGAGTTCCTCCTCAGTTCAGGATCAGTCCGCGATGCTGCCACGCCAGGTCGAGGCACGCGGCGGCGGCAGACGCGAGCGGTTCATTCTCCAGCAGGTGGCGAATGTTGGCCTCGGTGAAGTCGATCCCACCTGCGTTCCCCGTGCCGGAGATGATGCTGCCCTCGGTGTTGCGGGCCACCATGCCGGAGAACACCGCGTCGTAGACGTCGGCGTCGATCACCACGGCGCTGATGATCTCGCCCGCCAAGGTGAGCGGGTCCAAGCCGATCCCGAAGCAGTACGGCCGCACCTTGCCCGCGCGCCGGGCCTCGTTGAGCGTGCGGAACGGCTCCACCCCGTCGTAGTCGATGGGCTCGCCGCTGCTGCCGTCAGCCTCCGGGTCGCCCAGGAACTCCTCCGCGTACTCGCGGAGCACGTTATGCCAGAGGTCGAAGTCGTTCGACTGGTCCCACGGCATCACGCTGGACGGCTGGAAGACCCCGGCGGGCATGATGTGGTACGTCCCGCCAGCCAGCGCCACGTTGCTGGCGGCCCGATGGTGCAGCGGGAACGACGCCGTGCCGTCCGCAGCGAGCCGGATGGTCAGGGTGTCGATGGAGGGCAGCAGCGGACGGCGACCGAGGTCGAACGGGTCGCCGACCAGTGCCCGGAACGGGAGCGCATCCCAGTTCGGCTCCCCGATCCATGCCGGGTCGCTGCCGGTCGCGAGCCACGCGCCCGCCAGCTCGTGAGCCACGCCCTCGCAGACGTCCGCCATGTCGAAGTAGGTCGTGTAGCCGAAGGACAGCTTCGGTCGGCCGTCGACCTGGGTGACGTCGAGCAGCCGGAAACTCGGCCGGTTCACGAACAGCGACGGCCGGTCAACCATGCGGATGGCCTGCGAGTACCGGGCGAACCGCCCGCCGGTCGCGGCCAAGGGCCGGACGCCCTCCGACTCCGGCTCGGCGCCCACGATCTCGGGCGGGGCCGTCTGCGGCAACCATGTGAGGTTGATGTCGCCGAAGTCCAACGGTTCCGACCACATCCAACCGGCCGTCGTGAGCACCGGGCTGTTCCCCGCTCGGCCCACGTCCGGGTACAGCCGGGCGGCCGCGCTAGTGAGTTCGCTCCGGTGCCGATTCAGGTCCCGGCGAATCATCCGCCAACGACGCTGTTCCTCGGCGGCGTCCTGCGGACCGGTCTCACCACTGGCGGCCGAGACAACGGTCGGCTCGACGGTCGGCAACAGGCCCAACTCGTCCTCGGGCAGCCCCAAGACCTGAGCCAGGCGCCGAAGCTCGTCCATGTCCTTGATCACGCGCTTCCCGCGCTCCAACAGCGAGACATACGACTGGTCGTAGCCGAGCAGGTCGGCAAGGTCCTGCTGCTTCAGCTTGTGGAGTGTGCGGTAGGCCTTCAGGACGTCTCCGAGGTTGGACCCGTCCGGCGGCGCGGTGCGCTCGGCCGGGGCCGAGAGCCAGTTGACCGGCTTGGCCGCGGGGACGACCGGTGCCACCGGGCCTGCGAGCCCGATGGCACGGCGGCACGGGCTGCACACGGTGTCGGTGTTGCTGCGGCTCAGCCGGGCGCCACACCGGGCGCAGACGGCAGGCGTCTTGGCTGCGATGGTCATGAGGCATCTTCCCCTTCAGGGATCGGCCGATCACCGGGTCAGCCGTCCGAGGAGACGGCACCCGCGCCGGAGAACATTCAACTGCACCTGCGGTGCTGGGGATCCGTGTTTGATCAAGACGGATAGCCCCATGTGGGGCGCTGGGAGAATCCCGGGAGAAGATCTTGAGATTCACTCCGCGCCGACACGGCGGCGACCAACGAAGCCCAACGCTCTGACCAGCGCCTTCGCGCACTTGCGCAGGTCGGACGCCGCCCCGGACCTCATTCGGGACGAAGAGGCCGTGGGTTCAAATCCCGCCACCCCGACCCAGTTGAGTGACTGTGCCTCAGCATCTTGTGATCTTGGGCGAACAGCCGAGCCATGGCCGTCCCGCCAGCCTTGACCACCGGGCGGATCTGGCGCCGGTGGACCTCCTCGGTGACCGACGTCGTGGAACGCCGGACCAGCCTGGAGATGTTCTCCAGGTGGTCAGACGCGGGTGCCGGCGGCGCGATGGCCGGGGAACCGGCAGGTAGGGCCCGCCGCAGGTCACTCAGGGTGGCGGACGGGCTGCTCTGGTAAAGCAGGTGTGCAGGCCCCCGGAACCGGATGATGATGGCCCGCATGATGCTCAACGGTTCACCGGCCACGGCCCCCAGGATGCTGCTCCTGGACCGCGTTGACTTCGAGCCTGGCTGCTACGTGTTCGACCTCGATCGACCGCTGTTTCTGGCAGCTGGGGACCAGATCTGGGCGGAGCGAAGCTCGGTGGTCGTGCTACGCGCGGTCACCGGATCGGTAGAGCGTCCTGCGGGCAGCATGACTGCCGAGCGGTGGGCGTACAAGCTGTTGTAGTTCGGCCTGGCCGAGCCACGCGTGACAGGCAGCGGAATGTCCAACCGCGCTACAACGGGTGCGCACTTCGGCGGACGGCCACGGACGCCTGGGGACCGTTCGGGCAGGTCAGCAGCACTGCTGACCGAGGTCGGGCGGGCGCCCAGGTTGCTTCGGGACGAAGAGGCCGTGGGTTCGGATCCCGCCACCCCGACTCAGTGCAGGGGGCCCACCAGAGAGATTCGGTGGGCCCTCTGACGTTGTGTATGGCAGCGTCCGGCAGCCGTGCCGTCGGTCGGGACGGTCCACCGCCCGGGGGCGGCTTTCCCCGGTTCATGCCACGTCCGGCCCCGGCTGCGGTAGTCGGCATGGCGCCGGGCGGCTGCCGCATCGTTTCAGGGCCCCTTGTCGGCTCCGGCTGCGCGTGAGCGCCCCGGGTTGGGGAGGGGTGGCTTCAGAGGGCGGTGGGGAGTTCGGTGCGGGAGGTGATGTTGAGCTTCGGGTAGGCCTTGTAGAGGTGGTGGGCGACGGTGCGGGGGCTGAGGAAGAGCTGGGCGGCGATGTCGCGGTTGGTGAGGCCTTGGGCGGCGAGGCGGGCTATCTGGAGTTCCTGGGGGGTGAGGGGGGACTGCGGGGTGGTGCGGGTGCCCGTGGGGGTGGGGGCCGGGGTGCCGGTGGCGGCGAGTTCGGTGCGGGCGCGGGCGGCCCAGGGGTGGGCGGCGAGGCGGTCGAAGGTTTCCAGGGCGGCGCGCAGGTGGGGGCGGGCGTCGGTGCGGCGGCGGGTGCGGCGGAGCCATTCGCCGTAGAGGAGGGCGGTGCGGGCCTGTTCGAAGGGGCGGTGGGCTGCTTCGTGGAGGTCGAGGGCGGCGCGGTAGGCGGATTCGGCGAGTTCGTCGGGGCCGAGGAGGGCCTGGCAGCGCAGTCGGAGGGCTTCGGCCCACGGGCGGTCGGCGGCGGTGGTCCAGCGGGCGAAGCGCTCGTACGGTTCGGCGGCGCGGTGGGGGGTGCCGAGGCGGACGGCGGCTTCGACGAGGTCGGGTACGGCCCGGGTGGCGCTGACGTGGTGCCGGTGCGGGCCGGTGGTGAGGGTGTGCAGGCGGTCGGCGGCGTCGCCGGCGCGGCCTTGGCCGAGGTCGAGGAGGGCGAGGGCCCATTGGGCCCAGGGGAGGCCGGCGGCGGGGGCGGCGGTCTGGGGGCCGGTGGTGGCGAGGGCGGTGGCGGCGAGGTCGGTGCAGTGGTCGCTGCGGCCGTCGAGTGCGGCCAGGTAGGCGAGCAGCGCGGTGAGTTGGCTGACCCACTGGTGTTGGCCGGTGTCGCGGGCGAGGCCGAGGGCTTCGGTGGCGGTGAGTTCGGCGTCGTGGTGGCGGCCGTGGAAGAGTTCGGCTTCGGCGAGGAAGAACTGCAGGGTGGGCATCACGCCGACGGTGCCCTTGGCGCGGGCTTCGGCGACCAGTTCGGCGCCGAGGTCGCTGGTTTCGTCGTCGCGGCCGAGGATGAGGGTGGCGCCGCAGAGTTGGACGAGGTCGACGGGGCTCTCGGCGCCGGCCCGGCGGGCGGCTTCGGCGGTTTCCCGGACGGGTGGCAGTGCTGCGGCGGGCCGGCCGAGGGCCGGGAGGACGGCGGCGGGCAGGTGGCGAGCGAGGGGTGCCAGGGGGTCGCCGTCGGTGAGGGGGAGGGCGGCAAGGCGGTCGAGGACGGCGGCCACCGGTTCTTCTCCGGCGTACCAGGCGGCGTGGAAGGCCTGGAACAGCATCCGGGCGGCGTACGACGGGTCGATGCCGGTGTCGGCGGCGTCGAGCAGTAGCCGGTAGGCGGTCGGGTAGGAGCCGCGCCAGAAGTGTGCGGTGGCCCGTACCTGGTCGAGCAGGGCGTGTGCCAGGACGTTGTCGGTGCGGGCGGCGGCCTCGCCGGCGAGTGCTTCGGCCCGGGTCAACTCGCCTTCTTCGGTGGCGGCTTCGGCGGCCAGGACGAGTCGGCGGGTGGCGTCGTCGCGGTCGGGGGTGAGTCGGGCGGCGCGCTCGTACGCGGCGGCGCCGCCGTGTCCGCCGCGGCGTTCGGCGCGGACGGCGGTGCGTTCCAGGGCGGCGGCGAGGTCGGGGTCGGGGGCGGTGGCGGCGAGGGCGAGGTGCCAGGTGCGGCGGTCGCCTTCGGGCAGGGCGTCCGCGATCGCCCGGTGTGCGGACAACTTCTGGTGGTGGGGCGCCCGTTGGAGGAGGGCGGAGCGCAGCAGCGGGTGCCGGAAGGCGATCCGGCGGTCGGCGGTGACGGTCACCAGGCCCGACTCCTCGGCGGGGGCGAGGTGTTCGGCGGTGACGCCGAGCGCGGCAGCGGCGGGCAGGACGACGTCGAGCTCGCCGCTCTCTTCGGCGGCGGCGAGCAGGAGCAGCGTCTGGGTGGCTGCGGGCAGGCCGGTGACCTGGCCGTGGAAGGCGATCAGGAGTCGGCTGGTGAGCGGGAGGCCGCCCGGCGCGTGGGCCTGCGCGCCTGTGGTGACCGGGAGTTCGGTGAGCGCGAGCGGGTTGCCGGCCGCCTCGCTGAGCAGCCGGTCGCGGACGGCGGCGGGCAGCTCGGCGCCGACCCGCTGGGCCAGCAGCCGGGTGGCGTCGGCCTCGGCGAGGGCGGCGACCTCCAACTCCGGTAGCCCGAGGCGGCGTTGCACCGAAGTGCCGGTGTTCGCGGCACTGTCGGTACGGGAGGCGAGCAGCAGGGCCACGCCCTCGGCTTGGAGGCGTCTGGCGGCCAGTAGCAGTGCGTCCAGCGAGGCCCGGTCGAGCCACTGCGCGTCGTCCAGAACGCACAACAGCGGTTTGTCGGCAGCGAGTTCGGCGAGCAGGCCGAGCGTGGCCAGACCGACCAGCAGCCGGTCGGCGTGGCCTTCACCGGCAGCCGGGCCGCCGCCCGCCACTCTGCCGTGCGCCACTCCGTCATCCGCCGCTCCGCCGTCCGCCAGCCCGAACGCCATCTCCAGGGCCCGCCGCTGCGGCCCGGGCAGGACGTCCAGCCGGTCCAGGCCGGGTGCGAGCAGCAGGCTCAGCCCGGCGTAGGGCAGTTCGGCCTCGTACTCGACGCCCGCCGCCCGGATCACCCGGAACGCCTCCCCCGCCCGCGCGACGGCGTCGTCCAGCAGCGCGGTCTTGCCGATGCCCGCCTCGCCGCTGAGCAGCAGGACGCCGCTGCGGCCGGCTCGCGCCGCCTCCAACAGTTCGTCCAAGGCGGCTTGTTCGCGTTCCCTCCCGTACAGCATGGCCCCGACCCTACCCATCCGCGCTCCCCGCCTACGTACCCCCATGCCTATACGTGACGGATTCGCCTCCGGCCGCCCGTCCCTACCTTGGTGAGCACCGGGAACGACCGGCCAACCGCCGAACGGAACACGGGAGATGACCATGACCGAGATCACCACCGCCGCCCTCCAGCAGCTCGCCGAGCGCTACCTCGCGGTGTGGAACGAGACCGACCCCGCGGCCCGCCGCAAGCTGATCGACGAGGTGTGGGCCGAGGACGGCCGCTACACCGACCCGCTGGCCGCGGTCGTCGGCCGGGACGCGATCGACGCCCTGATCGGCGCGGCGCAGGCCCAGTTCCCGGGGCTGGAGTTCAGCCTCGGCCCGGTGGACGCCCACCACGACATCGCCCGTTTCACGTGGAACCTCGGCCCGGCCGGCGCGGAGCCGGTGGTGATCGGCTTCGACGTGCTGGCGGCCGCCCCGGACGGCCGGATCGGTGCCGTGTACGGCTTCCTCGACCGCGTGCCGGGCGCCTGACGACGTCGAAGCCGCTGGGGCGAGCCGAAGCGCACAGCCGGCGCCGCCGCAACCGTTCCGACGGCCACCGCCCACGTCGAGGGGCGGGCCCTCCCTCCTGGCCCCAGGACTCCGGCCCGCCCCTCTCCGCACCACAGGCCCCAACCCCTCCGAGGAGAGCCCGAGATGAGCACCGCCCTGAACGCCCGGCGCACAGCGCCCGGCCCGCCGCCCGCTCCGGCCTCGCCGGCCACCGCGGACGCCCCGGCCACCCCCGCCGCTCGGCCGGGGCCGGCGGCGCCGCCCCCAGCCCCCAAGGGACTGCTGCCGGTCGTCCTGACCGCCACCTTCATGACCGCCCTCGACATCTTCGTCGTCAACGTCGCCCTCCCCTCCCTCCAGGCCGACCTCGGTGCCGGGCCCGCCGCCGTCCAGTGGGTGATGGCCGGCTTCAGCCTGGCTCTCGCGGCCGGGCTGGTCACCGCCGGCCGTCTCGGCGACCGCTACGGCCGCCGTCGGGTGTTCGGGCTCGGTCTGGCCCTCTTCACCCTCGCCTCTGCGGGCTGCGGCCTCGCCCCCACCGCCGCCACGCTGGTCGGTGCCCGGGTGGTGCAGGGCCTGGCGGCGGCACTGATGGGCCCGCAGGTGCTGGCGATCCTGCGGACCGCATTCAGCGGCGCGGCGCAGGCGCGGGCCTTCGCCCGGTACGGGCTGACCATGGGTGTCGGCGCGGTGTTCGGCCAGCTGATCGGCGGGCTGCTGATCCGTGCGGACCTGTTCGGCCTGGGCTGGCGCAGTTGCTTCCTGATCAACCTGCCGATCGGCCTGGCAGCTCTCGTCCTGGTCCGCCGCTGCCTGCCGGAGTCCCGTGCCCCGCAGCGGCCCGGCCTGGATCCGGTCGGTGTGCTGCTGGTCACCACCTCGCTGACCGCCTTGGTGCTGCCGCTGATCCAGGGACCGCAGCTGGGCTGGCCGCTGTGGACCGTGCTCTGCCTGGGCGCCTCGGCCGTCCTGCTCGCCGCCTTCGCCGTCCACCAGCACCGCGCCACCAGCACCGCCGCAGCCGCCGCAGCCACCACAGCGACAGCCGCCACCACAGCCGGCTCCACCGCGATCGCCGGCCGTACGGCCACCGCCCCCACCACCCCGCTGGTCGACACCCGCCTCTTCCGCAGCCGCACCTTCAGCGCCGGTGTGCTCGCCCAACTCGCCTTCTGGCTCGGCCAGGGCTCGTTCTTCCTCGTGCTCGCCCTGCACCTGCAGTTCGGCCGCGGCCTGGACGCGCTCGGCGCCGGGCTGGTCTTCACGGCGATCGGCCTCGGCTACCTCATCACCTCCAACGCCACCCACCGGGTCACCGCCCGCTACGGCGGCCGCCGCACGATCGCCGTCGGCGGGCTGCTGATGGCCGCCGGGCTCGGCCTGCTCGCCGTCGCCGCCTACGGCGCGGCGGACGGCAGTGTCTGGTGGCTGGCTCCCGGCCTGTTCGTGGACGGTCTCGGCATGGGCCTGGTGATCGCGCCGGTCACCTCCGTCGTCCTGGAGGGGGTGGAGCCGCGGCTGGCGGGCTCGGCCGCCGGGGTGGTCTCCACCGTGCAGCAGGTCGGCGGGGCGCTGGGGATCGCGCTGATCGGCCTCGTCTACTACGGCGCCGGCGACCCGACCGCCGCCTTCGGCCACAGCGTGCTGGCGCTGACGGCGTCGGAACTGGTGCTGGTGGCGCTGGTCCGGCTGCTGCCGCGGCCCCGGGCCTGAGCACCTCCCGGCGGCGCCCGCGCGAGTCCCCACGCCTGCAGCCCCGACCTGAAACACCCTCCGAAGCCTCAGGTCATCGAGCCCGAACGGCCGGGTCCGGGCCGCGACCCGGCAAGGCCCGCAGGTGCCGCACACCCCGGCATCCCTTCCCCAGCACCCCCGCATCCCTTCCCCAGCGCCCCCGAAGCCCCGGGCGGGTGGGCCCAGCCCCACCCGCCCGTTCCATTCCTTCCCCCCGATCGGGTTGGATGGTCGGATGAGCGAGGAGAAGAGCGCCGTACCGGCGTGGGAGCAGCGGTTCAGGGCGGCCCGGGTGTCGCTGCCCGACTGGGCCGACGAGGCCCCCGACCGGGCGCTGTACGTGTCCAACGCGACCGGCACCTACGAGGTCTACGCCTGGGACCGCGCCACCGGCACCCACCGCCAGGTCACGGACCGCCCGAACGGCACCACCGATGCCGAGCTGTCCCCCGACGGTGCCTGGGTCTGGTGGTTCGACGACCACGACGGCGACGAGTTCGGTGTCTGGCGCCGCCAGCCGTTCGCGGGCGGCCCGGACGAGGAGGCCGTGCCCGGTCTCGCCCCCTCCTACTCGGCCGGTCTGGCCCTCGGCCGCGACGGCACCGTGGTCGTCGGCCGTTCCACGGACGAGGACGGCACCACCCTGCACCTGCGCCGCCCCGGCGGCACCGAGCCGGTCGAGATCTACCGGCACGCCGAGTACGGCGGCGTCGGCGACCTCAGCCACGACGGCACGCTGCTGGCCATCGACCACACCGAGCACGGCGACGCGATGCACTCCGCGATCCGGGTCGTGCGCCTCACCGGCGACGGCAGCGGCGGCGGCGTCGAGACCGTCGCCGAGCTGGACGAGGTCACCGGCCGGGACGAGCCGCGCGGCGTCGCCTGCCTCGGTTTCGCCCCGGTCGAGGGCGACACCCGGCTGCTGGTCGCCCATCAGCGCACCGGCCGCTGGGAGCCGATGATCTGGGACGTCGCCACCGGCGCCGAGACCGCGCTGCCGCTGCGCGACGAGCAGGGCCGGGAGCTGCCCGGGGACGTGTCCGCGCAGTGGCGCCCCGGGGCCGGGGAACTGCTGGTGGAGCACGAGTACGAGGCGCGCAGCGAGTTGTTCTCCTACTCGCTCGCCGAGGGCCGGCTCACTCGGCTGGAGACCCCGCGCGGCACGGTCGGCGGCGCGACCGCCCGCCCGGACGGCACCGTCGAGTACCTGTGGTCGTCCGCGGCGGAGCCCTCCGTCGTCCGTTCCACCGCCGGGACGGTCGTGCTGCGGGCGCCCGGTGCGGTGCCGCCCGCTTCCGTCCCGGTCGAGGACGTCTGGGTGGACGGGCCCGGCGGGCGGGTGCACGCCCTCGTGCAGCGGCCGGCCGGGACGGCCCCCGGGGACGGCCCGCTCCCGACCGTGTTCGAGATCCACGGCGGCCCGACCCACCACGACAGCGACTCCTTCGCCGCCGGCCCGGCCGCCTGGCTGGACCACGGGTTCGCGGTGGTCCGGGTCAACTACCGCGGCTCGACGGGCTACGGCCAGGCCTGGACCGACGCCCTGCACGAGCGGGTCGGCCTGATCGAGCTGGAGGACATCGCGGCGGTCCGGGAGTGGGCGGTCGACAGCGGCCTCGCCGACCCGCGCCGACTGGTGCTCACGGGCGGCAGCTGGGGCGGCTACCTGACGCTGCTCGGCCTCGGCGTCCAGCCCGACGCGTGGGCGCTCGGCGTCGCCGCCGTGCCGGTCGCGGACTACCACACCGCGTACGCCGACGAGATGGAGGCGCTCAAGTCGCTGGACCGCACGCTCTTCGGCGGCACCCCGGAGGAGGTCCCGGACCGCTTCACCGCGTCCTCGCCGCTGACCTACGTCGAGCGGGTGCGGGTGCCGGTGTACATCAGCGCCGGGGTCAACGACCCGCGCTGCCCGATCCGGCAGATCGAGAACTACGTGGAGCGGCTGGAGCAGCTCGGCAAGCCGCACGAGGTGTACCGGTACGACGCCGGGCACGGATCGCTGGTGGTGGAGGAGCGGATCAAGCAGCTCCGGCTGGAGATCGACTTCGTCCGACGGCACCTCCCCGCGGTCGACGCCACCGAGACCGGCACCGACACCGACACGGACACCAGCGCCGGCACCGGCAGCACCCCCGGCGTGAACGGAAGCGGGGGAACCGCGTGAGAGGGGTGCTGATACTCGCGGGGGCGGTGGCGGTGGGAGCCCTGGTGCTCACCGGCTGCTCGGGATCGCGCAGCGACGCCGCCTCCTGCCCGCCCCTGGTCGGGCCGCCGGCACCGAGCCCGTCGGCCGCCGTCCCGGCCGCTCCCGCCATCCCCGCCACACCGCTCGCCACGGCGAGCCGGGCGGGCGCGGCAGGGGCTGGGACCTCCGTCGTGCGGTCGGCGTACGACGCGTACGAGCCGACCGACGGGGGCGGCGGCACGATCCAGCTCGCCAAGGGCTCGAAGGGTTCGAGCGGTTCGAGCGGTTCCAAGGGCTCGTCGGGTTCGAAGGGGTCCGGTTCCAAGGGCACCAAGACGGGGCGCACCGTGCACCACCACATCGACCACTACGACTCGAGCGACAACGTCGGCAACGGGCACAGCCATTGCTCCGGCATCCCGACGCCGGCACCCACCGGCTCGTCGGCCCCGATCCCGACGCCGCACCCGGCACTTCCCACGCCGCCTGCGCTGCCCACGCCGGCCGCACCGCCCGCACCGCCCGCACCGCCCAAGCCGTCGGCGGTACCGGCCGTGCCAGCCGTGCCGACCAAGCGTTGAGAGTCCGATCCCTCGGTCAGTCCAGGACCGGGTCCAGTCCCAGGGCCCGGTCCTGTTCCGCCTCCGCCTCACGGCGGATCAGGCGGTACCACATGAAGACGACGAAGCCCGCGAAGACGAACCACTCCAGGGTGTAGCCCAGGTTCTGGAACGCGCGCAGGGTGAGCCCGTCGCCGCCCTGGGGCTGCACGGTCGGTACGGGGGTCAGCCCGGCGGGCGCCTCGTCGGCGGCCACCCAGCCGTCGTACCAGCCGTCGTACTCCAGCACGTTCAGCAGCGAGGCCCGGTTGATCATGCCGAGCTGCCCGGCCGGCAGACCGCCGGCCACCGCGCCGTCGGCGCCCACGGCCTCGTTGGCCTGCAGCCGCCCGGTCACCGTCACCTGCCCGCCCGACGGCACCCCGGCGCTCGAAGCCGCGCCCGCGCCCGCAGCCGGTGCCCCGGCCGCCCAGCCGCGCACCACGGCGACGGCGTGCCCGTCGGCGGTGCGCAGCGGGGTGAGGACGTAGTAGCCCTGCTTGCCGTCGACGACCCGGTTGGGGACGAGGAGCTGGTGCTCGGTGTCGTAGGTGCCGGTCACCGTGACGGCCTTGCCGACGGTCTCCGTGGTCACCTGCGGGGTCGCCTGGTTGAGCAGCGCGTCGATCGGCCGGGCCTCACCCGAAGAGGTGACGGCGTTCTTCGTCTCCTGGTGCGTGGACACCCGGTCCTCGAACCGGCCGAGCTGCCAGGAGCCCAGCCACACGCACACCGCCACGGCCGCCACGGCCAAAGCAGTGCCGCCCAGCCAGCGCGGAGTCAGGAGGAACCGGTACACACCCCCCACGGTAACCACTCCTCACACCCGCCCCGCCCTCAGGGGCCGCCGCTGGCGCCTTCACGCCGCCCGTAAGCCGGGCGGGCGTCCACCCGATCCCGACGCACGGCCACCAACGCACCCGGCTGTGAGCCGTAGGCGAGCCCGGCAAGGAGCCCGCCCGCGACCCCGCCGGGGAAACCGCCGGGGAAACCCCCGGGGAGCCCGGGAAACCGTCGGAGAACCCGCTACCGCCCTGCCCCTCACCCCGCCGCGGGCGTGTCCGACGGCTGCGGCGCCGGGCCGTCGACCGGCTGGACGCCACCGCGGTAGAGGGTGCCGCTGCAGGTCAGGGGCAGGGTGGCGGTGGCGGCGGCGGGGC
>NZ_JOHO01000024.1 GCF_000719705.1 Streptomyces sp. NRRL S-350
ACGGTCACGGTTGAAGCCACCCGAACGGGCACCACGGTCGTCACGGTCACGGTTGAAGCCACCACCGCGGTTGTCACGGTCGCCGAAGGAGCGGCCGCCGCGGTCGTCACGGTCACGGTTGAAGCCACCCGAACGGGCACCACGGTCGTCACGGTCACGGTTGAAGCCACCACCGCGGTTGTCACGGTCGCCGAAGGAGCGGCCACCGCGGTCGTCACGGTCACGGTTGAAGCCACCCGAACGGGCACCACGGTCGTCACGGTCCCGGCTGTAGGCCGGACGCTCGCTGCGCGCCTCGCGGTACGACGGGGCCCGGTCCTCGCTCTGCGGCGCGGCGGCGGGGGCCTCGGCGGCCGGGGCGGCCTCCGCGGCGACCGACTCGCCGGTCTCCTCGGCGGCGGGCTCCTCGTCCTCGATGCCCAGCTCGGCCCGCTCGCGCGCCGCACGGGCGGCCAGGCGGTCGGCCTCCTCGCGCAGCTCGGTGGCGCGGCGCTGCGCGCGCTCCAGCTGGCGGGTCATGTCGGCGATCTCGCGCTCGGCGGCACCGGCGATGTTGGCGGCGCTCTCCGCCTGCACCTCGGTGAGCGAGCGGGCGCCGGTGATCCGGGCGACCTCCGGGTCGAAGGCGTGGTCCAGGATGTGGCGGCCGGCCTCGACGCCCGCGTCCTCCATCAGGCGGAAGACGCCGCGGCGCTGGTGCGGCAGCACCAGGGTGACGACGGTGCCGGAGCGGCCGGCCCGGGCGGTGCGGCCGGAGCGGTGCAGGTAGTCCTTGTGGTCGCCGGCCGGGTCCACGTTCAGGACCAGGTCGATGCCGTCGACGTGGATGCCGCGGGCGGCGACGTCGGTGGCGACGACGACGTTGGTGTAGCCGTCCTTGAAGTCGCCGAGGACGCGGGTACGGGCGCCCTGGGTCATGCCGCCGTGCAGCGCGTCGGCCTTCACACCGGCCTCGATCAGCTGCTCGGCGACGCGGTCGGCGCCCATCTGGGTGCGGACGAAGATGATCGTGCGGCCCTTGCGGGCGGCGATCGCGTTGGTGATCGGCGCCTTGTCCTTGGGCTTCACCACGAGGATGTGGTGGGTCATGGTGGTGACGGCGCCGGCCGACGGGTCGACCTCGTGGGTGACCGGGTTGTTCAGGTAGCGCTTCACCAGGGTGTCGATCTCGTTCTCCAGGGTGGCGGAGAACAGCAGGCGCTGGCCGCCGGCCGGCACCTGGTCGAGGATCTCGGTGACCTCGGGCAGGAAGCCCATGTCGGCCATCTGGTCGGCCTCGTCGAGCACGGCGACCTGGACGTCGTCGAGCTTGGCCGAGCCGCGGTTGATCAGGTCGCGCAGGCGGCCCGGGGTGGCGACCAGGACGTCGACGCCGCGCTCCAGCGCGTAGATCTGGTTCGACATCGAGGTGCCGCCGCAGACCACCTTGAGGCGCAGGCCGAGCACCGAGCCGAAGGGCTCCAGGGCGTCGGCGACCTGCATGGCCAGCTCGCGGGTCGGGACCATGATCAGGCCGCGCGGCTGCTTGGCGCGGGTGCGCTCGCCGGCGGCGAGACGGGTCAGCAGCGGCAGGCCGAAGCTGAGGGTCTTGCCGGAGCCGGTACGGCCACGGCCCAGCACGTCCTTGCCGGCCAGGGCGTCCGGGATGGTCGCGGCCTGGATCGGGAACGGGGTGGTGACGCCGCGCTTGGCGAGGGCCCGGACGATGTCGTCCGGCAGGCCCAGGTCGCCGAAGGTGAGGGTCGGCTCGGCGGCCGTCTCCTCGGTGGCCTCCACGGCCTCGGCGATCACCTCGTCCGCGGCGGTGTCGATGGTGTCGATGGTGTCGGTGACATCGGCGGCGGCCTCGTTCGCGGGCATGGCGAAGCGGGCGTCGTCAACGAGAGACATGCAAAACCTTCCGGAAGTGGCACGCGCCAAAGTCCGGGGTTCTGTTTCACAACCGCCTCTATGCGGTCAGCCACGGATCGCCGGAACGCGCCAAGGGCGCCAGATGGGATTAGGGCGCCAGACAAATGAATCAAACGAACGATCTACCACCATAGAGGACTCTTGGGACCGCAGGCAAATGCCCTGGCCAAACCGCTGCGGCCGCCGACGGCAACCCTCCGGCCGGGCCGCGGCCGGCGCCCGGCTGGGGCCCGGCCGCCGGCGCCCGGCGGCTAGTGCGCGCCGGCGTGCGGGCTCGGCGCCGGGGAGCCGGAGCTGCCGGAGGACGGCTCCGGGCCCGGCGGGACGGTCGCCGGCGGCGAGCTGTGCTCGGGCTCCGGAGTGCTCGACGGGCGGCTGCTCGGGCTGGCCGAGGGGGTGCCCGCCGAGCCGCCCGAACGGCCCTCGCCGGTGCCGCCCGTCGCACCGCCGGAGCCGGACGGCGCCCCGCTGCCCGGATGCGGCGCGGGGCTGGTGTTCACGCCGGCCGCCGAACCGCCGCCCGGTGCACCGTCGGGCGCCCCGGCCCCCGGCACCGGCACCACGCCGGCCACGGCGCCGTTCGTGCCGGGCACCGTCTCGCCCGGAGCGCCGGCCGCGGCCCCGCCCGGGGCGTTCTCGGCCTGCGGGGCGCCCGGCCGCTCCGGATGCCCCGACGCGCCACCCGGGTGCCCCGCCCCCGGCGAGGCCGAGGGGCCGCCCGTCGCACCCGGCCTGCCCGCCGGAGCGGCCTGCCCGACGGGCACCACCCCGCCGTGCTTCTCCTCCGCCGCCGGACCGACCGACATGCAGCCGGTCAGCCCCAGCCCGGCCATCGTCAGCACCGCCGCCGCCCGCACCGCGCGCGACCGCAGGACCACCGTGTCCGGCACCCGCACCGCCCGAACCGCCCGTACTGCCCGAACCGTCCGCACTGCCCGCACTGCCCGCACCGAAGCCACCGAGGTCCCTCTCTACCGCCCCACCCGGGCCGCCCACGCGCGCGGCCGCTTTCGGTGCCCAACGCGCGCCCGGCCCGGCGGGACACGGGCAGCACGGCAGTTCGCCCGCGCCTCAGCCCCAGAGCGCCGAGGCCAGCTCCGCTCCCGCGTACACCGCCGCCAGCCCCGCCGCCACGCTGCCGGCCGCGTTGGCCAGCGCGTACCGCCCGGCCCCGGTCTCGGCCAGGCGCAGCGTCTCGTACGAGAAGGTCGAGTACGTCGTCAGCGCCCCGCACAGGCCCGTGCCGAGCAGGAGTTGGACCTGCGAGGAGGCCGCGCCCGCCGTCACCGCGCCGGTCACCAGCCCGAGGACCAGGCAGCCGGCCACGTTCACCGTGAACGTCCCCCACGGGAACACCGAGTCGTGCCGGGCCTGCACCGCCCGGTCCGTCAGGTACCGCAGCGGCGCGCCGACCATCGCGCCCGCCACCACCAGCAGCCAGTTCACTCCGCCGCCCCTCCCCGGCCGGGCTCTCCAGGACCGGGCTCACCCCGACCCGTGTCCTCCCGCCCCGGGCCGTCGCCCGACCCGTCCGCCGGGCCGCGCCCCGCGTAGGTCACGACCTCGCAGCGGTCCAGCAGCACCAGCCCCTCCGCCACCAGCCCGTCCAACTGCGGCAGGAAGGCCCGCACCCGCTCCTCCCCGTCCACGATCACCACTGCCACCGGCAGGTCCTCGCTCAGCGACAACAGCCGCGTCGTGTGCACCAGCGACGACGCCCCGAACCCCTCGATCCCCCGGAACACGCTCGCCCCGGCCAGCCCGGCCGCCCGCGCCCGGTGCACGATCTCGCTGTACAGCGGGCGGTGGTGCCAGCGGTCGCCCTCCCCCACCAGCACCGTCAGCCGCAGCGCGGGGCCGCCCAGCCGGCTCACCGCGCGCCCCCGCCCGCCGCGCGCCCGCCCTGCCGAGCCCCGCGGCGGACCGCCCGGTGGATCAGACGGCGGGTCAGACCGGCCGCCAGCCACACCGCGCCGAGCGCACCCAGCAGCGTCACGCCCAGGTACGCCAGCCCGGGCCCCGGCCGGCCCGCCTCCAGCAGCCGACGGACGTCCACCGCGTACGTCGAGAAGGTGGTGAACCCACCCAGCACGCCGGTGCCGAAGAACGGCCGCAGCAGCGGGTGGGCCGGCCGCCCCTCGGTGATCACCACCAGGAACACCCCGATCACCGCGCAGCCGACCACGTTGACCAGCAGCGTCGTCCACGGGAAGGCCGTCGGCGCGGTCTCCCAGCCCAGTCCGGCCGCGTACCGGGCCACCGCCCCGACCGCCCCGCCGACGGCGACCACCGCCACCGCCGGCCCCTGCCCGCGCACCACCGGCGGGCGGTTCCGCACCGGTGCCGCGGCCGTCGCCGCCACCGGCGGCCGGCTCCGGGCCGGACCGTCCACGGCGTCGTCCAACGCGCCCTCCGAGGTCGTCATGGCCCCATCCAACACCGGCCCGCGCCACCTGGCACCCCGTCACTCCAGACCCGACAATGGTCCGGTGCAGATGACCCGGGAAGAGTTCGAAACGCTGGTCAGCGACGCGCTCGACCAGATTCCCCCGCAGCTCGCGGCCATGATGGACAACGTCGCGATCTTCGTCGAGGACGAGCCCGACCCGAGCGACCCGGAACTCCTCGGCCTCTACGAGGGCACCCCGCTCACCGAGCGCGGCGAGTGGTACGCGGGCGTCCTGCCCGACCGCATCCTGATCTACCGCGGCCCCACCCTCCGCCACTGCGAGTCCCGCGAGGAGGTGGTCGAGGAGGTCCGCACCACGGTGATCCACGAGGTCGCCCACCACTTCGGTTTCGACGACCACGAGCTGGACGAGCTGGGCTGGTCCTGACCCCCTTCCGGGCCCCCGCCCCCACCCGGCCGAAACCCGTTTTGGCGATCCGCCCGGCATCCCATATGCTTCTCGACGTCCCCGAACGTTGGAAACAGCGGGACGGCCGCAAGCCCTCATCGTCTAGTGGCCCAGGACGCCGCCCTTTCAAGGCGGTAGCACGGGTTCGAATCCCGTTGGGGGCACGCAGTAACGTAGTACAGTGCAGTGCGCAAGACCTGGGTGGTTCGCCACTCCAAGGTCCCGTGGAGCAGTTGGTTAGCTCGCCACCCTGTCAAGGTGGAGGTCGCGGGTTCAAGTCCCGTCGGGATCGCTCGTCTCGTCAGAGACGGTGTAGTACGGCCAGGTAGCTCAGTTGGTACGAGCGTCCGCCTGAAAAGCGGAAGGTCGCCGGTTCGACCCCGGCCCTGGCCACATAGCTTGACCAGCAGAAAGCCTCCGAGCGCATCGCGCTGCGGGGGCTTTTTCATGCCGTTTGACGCCAACGGCACGGCGGACGGTCAGCTGCCGGAGCGAGCGAGGTACTGCGACGGTCCGAAGAACGGGGTCCACGGCGAGCACCGCGTACGAGCGCTGTCGGTCCCGGCGCCGGACTACTCTGAGGATGTTGCCCGGCACACCCCAGGAGACACTGCGCATGAACCCGGAGCACTTCGCACTCCTCGAAGAAGCCCGCCGGAGCCTGCCTGACGGGTTCAAGGTGGAAATCTCGGGCGACACCATCGTCATGATGGTCAGCCCCTCGGGCATCCACCAGCGAAACCTCCTGTTGGTCCGCCGCCAGTTCGACAGGCACGCCCCGGTCGAACTGCTGCCGAGCGAGAACACCGACCTGGTGTCCCCCATTGTCGGCAAGAGCCGCAACCCGGACCTGACATACCTTCCGAGCGAGGCGTTGGAGACGTCCGACAACCAGGTCCCGTCCGAGCTCGCCGCTGTCGCCGTCGAGCTGGTCTCCCCCTCGAACCCG
Organism: Streptomyces sp. NRRL S-350; assembly: GCF_000719705.1. Classification (GTDB taxonomy): domain Bacteria; phylum Actinomycetota; class Actinomycetes; order Streptomycetales; family Streptomycetaceae; genus Kitasatospora. The sequence goes on from NZ_JOHO01000024.1 coordinate 5,719, forward strand.
GAGAACGACTGGGTGGGGAAGGTTCGCGACTACCCGTTGATGGGCATCCCGCTGTACTTGCTGATCGACGCCAGGCAGAAGACCGTCACCTTGTTCAGCCGGCCCGACGGTACGAAGTACCACCGCCGCGAGGACATCGAGTTCGGCGAGACGCTGCACATCCCCGAGCCGTTCGGCTTCGACCTGGTCACGAGCGACCTGCTGCCGTACTGACCCGCGCCGGCTCGCCCCCTGCCACCGGTTGACGCCAACGCTGACGCCGACCGGTATGGACGACGAGGGCTGAATGCGGCCCTCGATGGACGGCAGAATCGTCCGAACCGGGGCATATCGCATCCCCGGCTTGGCCTGAAAAGCGGAAGGTCGCCGGTTCGACCCCGGCCCTGGCCACAACCGCCTGAGAAGGCACGATGTCCCCGAAGCAGACCGCTTCGGGGGCATTTTCGTGCCGGTTGACGCCAACGCGGACGCCAGCGGGACGGCGGACGGTCGGCCGCCGGATCGATCGAGGCCCAGGGGGATCGGAAAGCGGGCTCCGCGGCAAGCACCGCGCACGGGCGCTGTCGGCCCGGGCGCCGGACTACGCTGAGGGTGTTGCTCGGCACACTCCAGGAGACACCCCTCACGAACCCGGAGCGCTTCGCACTCCTCGAAGAAGCCCGACGGAGCCTGCCCGACGGATTCAAGGTGGAGATCTCAGGCGACACCATCGTCATGACGGTCAGCCCCTCGGGCATCCACCAGCGAAACCTGCTGCTGGTCCGCCGCCAGTTCGACAGGCACGCCGTCGCGGACAACGGCGTCCGACGGCAGCCTTCCGCGGACGGCAGAAGCGCTCGAACCGGTGCACTCGATGCCCCGGCTTGGCCTGAACCACCGTTGTCCTTCGGCGCTCCCACCTGCGGGAACGCCGGGCCTCAGCCCCGCGCGGCCCGGTCGTCGAGCCGGCGCAGCAGGCCGGAGGACGGGGCCGGCAGGGTACGGTCCGAGGTCGGCCGGACCCTCCGGCCCGCCACCGCACCCGCCGACGAAGGAGCCTCGCCGTGCCCGTACCGCCCAGCGCCGGATCTCCGGTGCCCCTGCCCGGTCTGCGGGCGATCGTCTTCGACCTGGACGGTGTCCTGGTCGACAGCTTCGAGGTGACGCGGCAGGCATTCGCGCTCGCCTACGCCGAGGCGGTGGGCGACGGGCAGCCGCCGTTCGAGGAGTACGTGAGGCACCCGGGCCGGTACTTCCCGGACGTCCTGCGGATCATGGGCCTGCCCGCGACGATGGAGGAGCCGTTCGTCCGGGAGAGCCACCGACTGGCGGAGCAGGTCACCGTCCACCCGGGGGTGCGCGAGCTGCTGGCCGAGCTGCGTGCCCGCGGCATCCGGACCGCGGTGGCGACCGGCAAGAGCGGCCCCCGGGCACGTTCGCTGCTGGAGTGCCTCGGCCTGGTCACCTCCTTCGACACGGTGGTCGGCTCCGACGAGGTGCCGCGCGGCAAGCCCGCCCCGGACATCGTCGACCTGGCGCTCGCCCGGCTGGGCTGCCGGCCGGAGGAGGCCTTGATGGTCGGCGACGCCGTCACCGACCTGGCCAGCGCGCGGGCCGCCGGCGTGCCGGCGGTGGCCGCCGCCTGGGGCGAGGGGGACGAGGACGAGCTGCGCGCCGAACAGCCCCACCTGCTGGTGCACGCCCCGGCCGAGATCCTGGCGCTCTGTCCGGCCCGCCGGCCGCGGTCCTGACCGGCGGCTGCCTCCCTCCGCGACCGGCCACCGGCCACCGCACCGTCACGCCGTCGACAGCACCACCCCGTCACGCCGTCGCGCCGTCACCCCGTCGACAGCGCCGTCCGGACGGCCTCCTCCGGCACCTCGTGGACCAGCTCCGCGCCGGACGGGCCGTCAAGCACGAAGGTCAGCCCCCGGGTCGCCTTCTTGTCCCGCCGCATCAGCCCGATCAGCTCGTCCGCGCCGAGGCCGGCCGGGACGTCGACGGGCAGCCGGTAGGACGCGACCACGTCCCGGTGCTCGGCGACCCGGTCGGCGGTGATCCGCCCCAGCACCCCGGCCAGCCGTCCGGCGAACACCGTCCCGATCGCGACGGCCTCGCCGTGCCGCAGCTCGAACCCGGTGGCGGTCTCCAGGGCGTGGCCGAGGGTGTGCCCGTAGTTGAGGACGTGCCGCAGGCCGCTGTCCCGTTCGTCCAGCTCGACCACCCGGGCCTTGAGCGCCACGCTGCGCCGGACCTGCTCGGCCAGCGGCAGCCGGTACAGCCCGGGTTCGCCGATGAAGTGGCAGCGGGCCAGTTCGCCGTACCCGCTGGCCAGCTCGCGCTGCGGCAGGGTGCTCAGGAACTCCTGGTCGCAGAGCACCGCGGCGGGCTGCCAGTAGGTGCCGACCAGGTTCTTGCCCTGGCGGAGGTTGACCCCGGTCTTGCCGCCGACGCTGGCGTCCACCTGGGCCAGCAGCGTGGTGGGCAGGTGCACCACCGGTACGCCCCGGTGGTAGAGCGCGGCGGCCAGGCCGACCAGGTCGGTCGTGCTGCCGCCGCCGCACGAGACCACGGCGTCGGCCCGGCTCAGCCCGATCTCCGCGAACCGCTCGCAGAGCGCCTCGACGGCGGACAGGGTCTTGCCGCGTTCACCGTCCTCGAGCCGGATCACCGTGGTCGGCACCCCGGTGTCGGGCAGCCACTCCTCGGGTCGGGCGGAGACCAGGGCCACCCGGCCCGCCCTTAACCCGGCGATCACGCCGGGCAGCCGGTGGCGGACCCCGGCTCCGATGACCACCGGGTAGCTCCCGCCCTCCGTTCGCACCGCAACCGTGGCCGGTTCGACCGCCCCCATCTACGCCCCCTCTGTCCCGCGTCCGCGGGTGGTGACCGATCCCTGCCCGGCTTCGGACTCGGGCGAATCCGCGACGGGAAGTGGCAGAACTGTTCGAAAACCAGGGCCGGACGGATCACCCGGACGAGCAGTCGGGGAACCGGCGACGACGCCCGGCAATACGTGACGACGACTTCTCCACAAGGAAATCCCGGCACATTCACTTCGCCGGCCGACGGATCACCGGCGACTGCGGTCGGGTTCTGCGCGTTCCGGACCGACGGCAAAAACGCGTCTTGCTGACGATTGTTTCGGCAATGGAATCGCCTTGGGTAAAGCAATTCTTTTGGGAATGTCCGGAAGTGCAATCCGAATCATCCGGCGATGATATTCACTCGGGCACCACCGGCACCACCCGACGCCATGTAATCGGCTTTCCGGTCCGAACGGCAGGAAATGTCACCGCCAGCCGGGCCGGAAGCCCCCATAATTCCTTTCGGCGGGCGGCCCGGAACCAATGCGCCGAACGCCCTGCGCCAAAGGTCGCGACGGGGGCGTGGGGTTTCCCCCACACCCCCGTCGCCGTTTACCAGGGCCAGTCGCCGCACCGGGTGAAACCGTCACAGCGGCTCGGCTCCGGCCGACGGTCGTCCAGGCTGCGCAGCAGCCTCTCCAAATGGTCGTCCGGGGAGTCGGCGGGGGCCGGGCTGTCCCAGCAGGTCTCCCGCTGCAGTTCTCTCGCACGCTCGCTCAAGATCACGCCTTTCGCTCCACGGAGCCGCTCGGAACCGGCTGGCGGTCCGGCGGGCCGATGGTGCAGGCGGCGGACACGACGGTGGTGCGGGTGGCGGCGATCGGCGTGACGGTGCGCACGGAGATCCCGGCGGCCGTGAACTCGGAGCCGAGTTCGTCCGGGCCGGGCAGGAAGCCCGAGCCGTTGGCCAGCCAGTCGATCGCGGAGGCGGCCTCCTCCGGCGAGGGCTCCCCCGCAGCGACCCCAGGCATGAAGTCGTGCACCACCACCGGGTCGCCCTCCGCCAACGCCGCCCGGACCCGGCCGAGCAGCCCCACCCGCGCCGGGGCGTCGAGCAGGTGCAGGACGTGCGACAGCAGTGCGCAGTCGTGCCCCGCGGGGACGGAGTCGCCGCGCAGATCCCACGGCGCCAGCGCGATCCGGTCGGCCAGGCCGGCGTCCGCCACCGCGCGGGCGGTGTGTTCCAGCATCTCCGGGCGGTCGTACACCGTCGCCCGGAGCCCCGGGTACATCCGGCACAGCAGGATGGCGTAGCCGCCGCTGCCGCCGGCCAGGTCGGCCAGGTGGGTGCGGTCGCGCCAGAGCGGCAGCCGTGCCAGGTGCGGGGCGCTGGCGCGCGCCCCGCGCAGCATGGCCTCGGCCAGCTCGCCCACGAAGCCGTCGTCGATCTCCGGCGGCCTGCGGTGCCCGCGCAGGGCGGCGACGATCCCGGTGGCGTTCAGGTGGTCCCGTGCGGCCCAGCCCTCGATGCGCAGCAGGGGCAGCGCCCCGCTCGTCACATCGGCGCTCAGGACTTCGTCGAGCGCCCAGCGATCACCGTTCTGGTGGAGGATTCCGTTCCATACGAGAATCGCGAGGAATTTCTGAGCGACGGCCGGTTCGATCCCGGCCCGGTCGGCGATCTCGGCAAGGCTTAAAGGCCCTCGCGCGAGATCGGCGAGCACTCCCAGCTGGTCCGCGGCCTCAATCACGGCCAGGATCTTACGAGCCTGCATCAATTCATTAAGCGTGCGAATGTCAGCCTCCCCCCGTAGCTTCCAAGGAGCGAGTCTGCATGATGTCAACCCCCCATGTCAAGACACGTGTGGTAGGAGCGGGATCCTCTCAGGTCACGTCGGATGACACACCCCGGAAATGTTCCGCACATGTCCACGGCCCGGGAAGATCCGGGCGGCGGAGATCGTCGGTGCGCCGTTTTATGGAATGGCCGGCCCACCGGACCGGCAGGGTCCGGGCAGGGTGGTGACCGGGCGTCAGACGCGCTACCAGGCCCCGATGGTTCTGCGCTATCGTGCGCTTCGTCGGAATATTGGCCGACTGAATCGACCGAAGGGGTCTTTCCTGTGAGTGTGAAGTTCCTGGGCCTTCGAACGGTGGTCTACCCGGCGCGCGATCTGGACGCCGCCAAGCTCTGGTGGAACTCGGTCCTCGGTTACGAGCCGTATTTCGACGAGCCGTTCTACGTCGGCTATGACGTCGGTGGCTACGAGCTCGCGCTGGACCCCGACGGCGACCCCGAGGAGGGGCCGATCGTCTACTGGGGCGTGGACGACGTGGCCGAGGCCGAGGAGCAGTTGCTCGCCACGGGCTGCGAGTCCCGCTCGGCGTGCCGCGAGGTCGGCGGCGGCATCGAGGTCGCGGTCGTGCGCAACCCGGCCGGCGATCTGGTCGGCCTCATCCACAACCCGCACTTCAAGGCCGCGTGACGGCTCCCAGCCCCAGGCAGGCCAGCAGGGTCCGCGCCTGGACGTTGACGTAGGACTGGTGCTGGACGAGGGAGTTCAACTGGCCGGGCGTCAGCCACAGGTAGCCCGGCGGCGGATCGAGCGGTACCTGGTCGTCGTCGGTCTCGACGACCAGGTACCGGCTCTCCGAGTGCTGGAACCGGCCGCCCTCGTCCGAGTGGACGGCGTCGTAGCGGATCGCCGACGGGTCCGCGTCCCGCACCAGGTCCAGGAACGGCACCCGGTCGGGCTGCCCGCAGTCGCCGGGGATGTGCTGGACCGTCGGCCCGATCTCCATCCCGTTCGACAGTCCGGCCTCCGCCGACGCGCGGGCCAGGAGGTGCGGGATGCCGTCGATGCGCCGGGTCAGGAACGCGGCCAGGCCCTGGCCGTGCGGCCGCAGGAGCGGCTGGGACCAGCGCGCCACCTCACGGCTGGCCGCCTCGGCGGTGATGCCGACGATGTCGAAGTACCGGCCGGTGCGGTGCCGGATGGTGCCGTCCTCGCGCCGCCAGTCCGCCAGCTCCGCCAGCGGGACGAGCTGGGTCCGGGTGTGGCGCCGGGCGAGTTCGGCGGTGAACCACGACCGCAGCTCGGTGTCGGAGTACCGGGCGTCGTCACCGGCCGTACCGTCCGCCCGGCCGGCGGAGGAGGGAGCCGGCCCGGCCAGGGGCAGGCAAGCGAGGACGCTCCGGGCGTCCATGTTGACCGTGTTGTCGCGGCGCAGCAGTGCGCCGAGCTGGCCGAGCGTCAGCCAGTGGAAGTCGGGGTGCGGTTCGACCTCCTCGTCCACCTGGACGATCATGTTCCGGTTGCGCTTGTGCAGGAACCAGCAGCCGTTCTCCGACTGGAGCACGTCGGTGACGACCCGGCCGCGGTCGGGCCGCCGGAAGTGGTCCAGGAAGCGGACCGGCTGGCCGCCGTGCACACCGGTGTAGTTGCTGTAGGTGGCCTGGATGGTCGGGGAGAGCTGGAGCAGCCCGGGGTTGCCCGGCTCCATCTTGGCCTGCATCAGGAAGCGCGGGATCCCGTCGACCGTACGGGTCAGGATGCCCAGGATGCCCACCTCGGGCTGGCGGATGACCGGCTGCTCGTGGGTGCGGCCGGCCGCGGTGACCCGCAGGCCCTCGATGGTGAAGAAGCGTCCGCTGCGGTGCCCGAGGTTGCCCGTCACGGGGTCGAACGACCAGTCGTCCAGGGCTTCCAGGGGGGCCTGCCCGACGCGGAACGCGTGCGCGGCGCGCCGTTCGGCGAACCAGGCCTCGAACTCGTCGAGCGGCTCGGCGGCCGCGAGGGAACGGGCCAGCGGTCCGTCCAGTGAGACGCTCACCCGGGGATTCAACAGCGCGGTCATCGGCGGCCTTTCGTGGTCATCGGCGGACTTTGACGAACACGGCGCGCCGTTCGGCCCCGGCGCCCGACGGGCAGGCTTGCAGGCGGGGCACGACGCCTGGCCGGCTCACGACGCCGTGCGGGCGGCCGCGGGGCTGATCTCGCGGGCGAAGGCCGCCAGCCGGTCCAGTCCCTCGGCGACCACCGCCGGGTCCGTCGCGTAGGTGATGCGGACGTGGCCGGGCGTGCCGAAGGCCGTCCCGGGGACGAGGCCGACGCCGGTGGTCTCCAGCAGCCGGTCGCAGAAGTCGTCGGCCGTGGCCAGCGGCACCGCGCCGTGCCGGCCGCCGAGCAGCCGGGAGACGTCCGGGAAGAGGTAGAAGGCGCCGGTCGGCAGCAGGCACTCGATGCCCTCGATCGCGGTCAGCCGGGCGTGGGCGGCGTCGCGCCGCTCCCGGTACCCGGCCAGCAGCCGCCACGGCACGTCGTCGAGCGCGCCGAGCGCCGCGTGCTGCGCGGCGGCCGTGACGTTCGAGGTGGACTGGCTCTGGATGCGCCGGACGAGGGCGCTGATCCGGCGGGACGCGACCGTGTAGCCGACTCGCCAGCCCGTCATCGCGCACGCCTTCGACAGCCCGTTGACCAGCACGGTGCGCTCCCTGAGCGACGGGAACGCCGTCATACTGGGCACGGTGCCGTCCTGGTAGAAGAAGTGCTCGTAGATGAGGTCCTCGACCACGTACAGGTCGTGCCGCTCGATGACCTCGGCGAGTTCGGCCAGCTCCCGCTCGGTGTAGGTGGCGCCGGTCGGGTTGCCGGGGCTGTTGAGGACGACGGCCTTGGTCCGGGCGGTGACGGCCGCCTCGAGCAGCTCGGCGGTGATCTTGTACTCCGTGCCGGCGTCGGTGGGCACGATCACCGGAGTCGCGCCGACCGCCCGCACCTGCTCCGGGTAGGTCACCCAGTACGGCGCCGGCACGATGACCTCGTCGCCCTCCTCGCACAGCACGAAGAACGCGTTGTACAGCGCGTGCTTCGCGCCGGCGGACACCACGATCCGGTCGGGCTCGACGTCCAGGCCGTTCTCCTCGTGGAGCTTGCGCTGGATGCGGGCGCGCAGTTCGGGCAGTCCGGCGACGTCGGTGTAGCGGTCGGCACCTGCCGCGATGGCGTTCAGGGCGGCGGTGCGGCCGCCCTCGGGCATGGGGAAGTCGGGCTCTCCGACGCACAGGTTCAGGACCCGGTCGCCCGCGCGGACGCGCTCGTTGAGCCGCGCGTTCAGCGACAGCGTGGGGGAGGGGCGGATGGCTTCTGCGTGGCGGGACAGGGCCTTCATGCTGACCTCTCGGCGTCGGCGACGACCGGACGGCTGCCGGAGCACCGCGGGTGGGGCGCTGCTGCCGGCGCCGCAGGACAGCCGGCTGCCATCCGGCTCGATTCAGACCAGGAGACTAGATGACTATAGTGATTGTCAAACTTCCGGCCAGCCGACGTGACGATCGCGGACCACCGGGCCAAGGCGCATGCACAGTCGAGGGCTTGGCGCCCGCCGCCCTCGGCCCGGCACTCCTTTAGGTGCCTTGACTTTAGTTAATGCACCCGCCTAGAGTCGCCACGCCCGTCTGTCGACTGCCGTCGGCGATCCACAAGGCGGCCTCTCGATGTCCGCCCACGGTGCAGGGAGGATGCAGGCAATGTCGGAACAGCAATCGGGAGCGGAGGCCGCTCCGCCCGTCCCGCTCCCCCCGAGCGGCGCGGAGCGGGATCCCGAGGCGACCGCAGAGGCGCTCGCGGACGCGGTCGCCGCCGGCTGGTCCTGCGTCGTCACCGTAGGTGTCCCGCTCTGCTCCGACGGGACCGACGCCTGGTTCGGGTCGGGGACGTACGACCCCTTCAGCGAGCGGACACTGCTGGCGCCGCCCGAAGGGCTCAGCGCGGAGGGGGAGTCCGACCTCCGCTTCGCGCAGGCCGTGGCCGAGCGGCTGAACGCCCTGCCGGTGACCGGCCCCGGGTCGGTCGCCTTCTCGCTGTCGGTCTTCGACGGCAAGATGGTCCACGGCATCGGACGGGCAGCGGCCCGGCGCGTGCACGCCCGGATCGCCGCGGCCCCCGAGGACTTCCTGCCCCCCGCCGCGCTGGCCCTCTACCACGCGGTCGACAAGCGCCTCGCGTTCGACTTCTCGCTGAACTACCGCAAGCTCGGGGACCGGTTCGTGGACCGTCTCCGCAGCGAGGTCCGCCCGATCACACCGTCCCTGTTCACGGGACGGCTGATCGACCTGTTCCTGGAGACGGGCTGCGTCCCGCTCCGGCGCGTCGACGAGTCGCAGCGCATCCCCGGGATGGGCCAGGTGCTCTGCGCGACGCCGAACACCCTCTCGGTCGGCCGGCGCGTCGGCGGCCTCTCACCGCTCGACGGTCGGGGCCGCATCCAGACCGGTTCCGAGGCCGTCACGCTGACCAACGAGAGCGGCGCCTACATCTGCGAGGTGACGGCGATCGGACGACTGCTGGCGATGCTCGCCCACGCACCCGACCGCGCGGACGGCAGCGGCGTCCTCACGCTCAGCGTCCTCAACACCCGCGACCCGGGGAACCACAAGATCCAGCGGATGAGCTGGGCGGCCGGCGAGCTGGTCACGGCCCTGCTGCCGCACCTGCGGCCGGACTCCTGGTCGCGCCGGCCCGTGGTGCACTGGGCCGCGGTGACGGACGGGCGCACCTCCTCGGTCGTCAGCTCAACGCCGGACGCCGTGGCTCGGCAGGAGTTCCTGGCCGACCTCAGGGCGCGGATCCGGCGGGCCGACTCACCGCGCCGACGCGAGGAGATCGTCGCGGGCGAGCTGGAGCGCATCCGGGCCAGGGTGCAGAACGCCGACCCCGACGGCGCGCCCGTGCTGTTCCTCTACGGTCCCGGCGACATCGACAGCCGCAGGGCGGCCGGCCTGCCCGCGCGGGACGACGACCACGGCCCGGCACCGGACGGCACGACCGCTCGGGTGCCCGACGCCACGGTCGAGCCGAGCTGCTTCCTGAACTGAGCCCCCGAACCGGTGGCGGTGCCCCCGCAGCCGGGGGCACCGCCACCGGCGCTCGGCCGGCTCGGCTCAGTCGAGGAGTTCCGCGATGAGCCGGGCGGCGGCTTCCGGCCGGTGCTCGCGGTGGAGCCGCCGGGCGACGTCGTTCGCGGCCGACCGGTACGTGCCGTCCGTGAGCAGCAGCTCCAGTTCCTTCCTCAGGGCGGGAGCGGTCGCGTCGAGTCGGATCTGCCGCCCCACTCCCAACTGCACGGCCCGGCGGGCGTTGTTGAACGCGTCCTGCTCGAACGGGGCCACCAGCATGGGGACGCCGAAGGCCAGGCCCCGGACGAACGTGCCGTGACCGCCGAGCGTCACCAGGACGGAGCTGTCGGGGAGCAGTTCCTCGATCGGCCGGTAGCCCGAAGCGCGGACGTTGCCCGGCAGTCGCCCGTCCGGGACGACGCCGCCGAGGAAGTGGAACTCGGCGTCGACGCCCTCGGCCGCCTCCAGGAGCGAACGCACCAGCCGGGGCTGGGCGGAGTGGAGCGTGGTGGACAGGCTGACCAGGACGCGGCGGGGCCCGCCGCGGTCGTCCGGCCGCCCGCCCGGCGGTGCGAACCCCGCGCCGACGTACCGGACGCGCTCGGGCACCCGGTCGGCTGCCGGATCCGCCGTCGGGAACGTCGCCACCATGCACCGGTCGGCCCGGTCGTACTGGTCCGTCGCGGCGCTCAGCGGTGCCAGTCCCCAGCGCGCCCGCACCTCGTTCAGGGCCGGGAGGGCGTCCTTGACCATGCGTTCGAAGAGCGGGACGAAGGGCCCGTTCCGTACCAGCTCGTGCGGGGACGCCCCGGCGGCCATCGGGTAGATCGCGTTCATGAAGACGACCTGCGGCAGTCCGAGCCGCTCGGCGGCCACCAGGGCGCCGGGCAGGACGTAGTCGGCCACCACGATCCGAGCGCCGGTGTCGCCGGCGGCCTCGATGACGTCCTGGCACATCTCGGCCGCCGGCCCGTACATCACCCGGTCCCTGATCAGCCGGGCGGCCTCCGCCGGGGAGGTGGCCTCCCCGATCTTCAGCAGGTCGCCCTCGGGCGTGCGGGGGTCGTGGACGGGGGAACGGCGGAACTCGCGGAACGCGGCGCCGGCGGCTTCGGTGCGGTCCTTGACGGACGGATTGCCCAGCACCGTGACCGTGGCCCCCCGGGCGATCAGGTCACGGACGAACAGCAGCGAGGTCGAGACGTTGCCGCCGCCGTCCCAGAGCACGAAGAGGACGCGGGTGCCGGCCGGCGCCCGGGTGGTGCCGCAGGGCGGGACCGTGGCACCCGACGGCGGTGGCTCCTGGGCCGTCCGGGGATTCTCTGTCGCATCAGGTTGCTCTCGCACGCGTGTCAGTATCAGGAGCGTGTTGACTAAAGTCAACGCGGCTGTATCTTTGAGTCACCGCCTTCCGCTTGCGGCCGGGGCCGGCGCCGTGGGAGTCGGCCGTGAGAGTCGTGAGAGAGGAACTCCGTGGAGATCGTCGGGAGCGGCTTCATCGCCACCAGCCTCGCGCCGCTCGCCGGGGCCCACCCCGGAGTCGTGGCCGCCGCCTTCGGGGTGTCGTTCGCCAGCGGAGTCCCCGAGGCCGACTTCACCAGGGAGGCCGAGCGCCTCTACGAGCTGGTGCGGCGCTGCGAGCGGCGCGGCGAGAAGCTGGTGTTCTTCTCCACGGCGTCGCCGGCCATGTACGCGGTGCCCGGCGAGCCGGGCCGGGAGGACGGGCCCGTCTTCCCCTCCACCGCGTACGGCAGGCACAACCTGGCGCTGGAGACCGTCCTGGCCGCGTCCGGCATCGACCACCTCGTGCTGCGGCTGGCCCACCTCGTCGGCCCGGGGCAGCCCGCACACCTGCTGGTGCCGTCCCTGGTGCGACAGATCCGCTCCGGGACGGTCCGGCTCCACCGCGGCGCCCGGCGCGACCTCCTCGACGTGGCCGACCTGGTCACGGTCCTGGACCGGCTGCTGGCCTCCGGGGTCAACCGCACCGTGGTCAACGTCGCCTCGGGCACGGCGGTGCCGATCGAACGGCTGGTGGACCACATCGAAGCGGGGCTCGGGGTCCGCGCGGTCCGCGAGTACGTCAGCGCCACGGTGAGCCAGCCGGTGTCGACCGCCGAACTGCACCGCCTCGTACCGGAGATCGCCCGGATCGGCAGCGCGGACTACTACCGGCGGGTGCTCGACAAGTACATCGGCGAATACGCCACGGACTGACGGCGACGGCCGGACCGAAGGTCCGGGGCGCCACCAGCACTCCACCACCAGAAGGGCGGTCTTCATGGACGACCGGTTCCACACCCAACTGGGCCGCACCGGCCTGAGGATCAGCCGTCTCGCCCTGGGCACCGTGAACTTCGGCGGCCGGGTCGACGAACCGGAGTCGCACCGGCTCATGGACCATGCGCTGGACCGCGGCATCAACCTCCTCGACACCGCGAACATGTACGGCTGGCGCGTCCACAAGGGGTACACCGAGGAGTCCATCGGACGATGGCTGGCCGCCGACCCGACGCGCCGCGACCGGGTCGTACTGGCCACCAAGGTCGGCAACGAGATGGGCCCCGGCCCCAACGACCAGGGCCTGTCCGCCCGGCACGTCATCGCCGCCTGCGAGGCGTCACTGCGCAGGATGCGCACCGACTGGATCGACCTCTACCAGATGCACCGGGTGGACCGCACCGTCGGCTGGGACGAGGTGTGGCAGGCCATGGACCAGCTGGTCAGCCAGGGCAAGGTCCGCTACGTCGGCTCCTCCAACTTCGCGGGGTGGAACATCGCCGCGGCGCAGGAGGCGGCCCGCGCCCGCCACTTCCTGGGGCTCGCGTCCGAGCAGTGCGTCTACAACCTGGCGACCCGCTTCGCCGAACTGGAGGTCCTGCCGGCCGCCCGCGCCTACGGCCTCGGTGTGCTCGTCTGGTCGCCGCTGCACGGCGGCCTGCTCGGCGGCGCGGTCCGCAAACTGGCCGAGGGCAGCGCCGTCAAGTCCGCGCAGGGCCGCGCGCTCGCGGAACTGGACGCCCGGCGCGACACCATCGTGGCGTACGAGCGGTTCTGCGACGAGATCGGCCGCGACCCCGCCCAGGTCGGGCTCGCGTGGGTGCTGGCCCGCCCGGGGGTGACCGCGCTGGTCATCGGGCCCCGCACGCCGGAACACGTCGACAGCGCCCTCGACGCGCTGGAAAAGCCCCTCTCCGAAACGGAGTCCGCCCGGCTCGACGCCCTGTTCCCGCCCACGGGCCGGGGCGGGGCCGGGCCCGACGCCTGGATTTCCTGACCCACCCCATGTCGCGTCACGCCCGAGGAGTGACCGGGCGCCCAGAAAGGACAACCCCATGACCCAGGCCGAGCACAAGGATCCGCGACTCCTGCCGCACGAGTCGGCGCAGGAGAAGGAGGTGCGGGAGCGGCTCACGAAGCTGCTGACGGAGACGCCCATGCCTCCGGTGTACCTGATCGACAACCTCCCGGTGTACCTGCGGCGCCACCAGCTGGCCGATCTGCTGACGATGGACGCGCTGTACCGGATGCTCACCGACGTCCCCGGCGTGATCATGGAGTTCGGTGTCCTCCACGGCCGCCACCTCGCGACCCTCGCCGCGCTGCGCGGCATCCACGAGCCGTACAACTCCTTCCGCCGGATCATCGGTTTCGACACCTTCACCGGCTTCCCGGAGATCGCCGACATCGACCGGGTGAGCCCGAGCGCGGCCGTCGGCCGGTTCGCCGTCCCCGAGGAGGAGGTCGACCACCTGCGCGAGGTGCTGGCCGCGCACGAGGCCGGCGACCCGATCCCGCACGTCCAGCGGAGCTTCGTCGTCCAGGGGGACGTCCGGGAGACGCTTCCGCGCTACCTGGAGGAGAACCCGGAGACCGTCATCGGGATGGCCTTCTTCGACCTCGACCTCCACGAGCCGACCCGTGAGGTCCTGGAGGCCATCCGCCCCCACCTCACCAAGGGCAGCATCATCGCCTTCGACGAACTCGGGCACCCCCGGTGGCCCGGGGTGACCGCCGCGATCCGCGAGACGCTCGGGCTGGACACCATGACGCTGCGCCAGCTGCCGTTCCGCGAGCAGCCGGTGATCTACCTGAAGTGGGGCGAGTGAGGCCGCCGGTCAGGGGGTGAGGGGCGAGGGGGAGGTCTGGGGGCGCAGCCGGCGGGGCAGCGACGCCACCACCAGGTCGTAGGACTGTTCGAGCAGTTCGCGGACCTCCTCCGCGCCCAGCCCGCCGTCGAGCAGCACGGTGACCCAGTGCCGCTTGTTGAGGTGGTAGCCGGGCAGCACGGTCCGCGGGTGCTGGGCCCGCATCGCGACGACCTCGTCCGGCGGGAGCTTCACGCTGACGCGCGGCGGCACCGAGCCCTCGCTGAGCAGTGCGAAGATCTTGCCGCCGACGCGGTAGACGGCCGGTTGGTCACCGAAGGGGAAGTCCTCGGCCGTGCCGGGCAGGCCGAGGCAGTGCTCGGTGACGTCGTCGGGATTCACGGTGCGACCTTTCCCTGCCCCTGGGGGCCTTTCGGAGCGGACCTGTCGGACCGACGTCGGTCCGACGTCGGACGGACTTCACACGGACGCGGCGAAATCGGCCGTCATGCGCCGCGCGTCGGGGCGGATCCCGGTGAACAGGCGGAACCCCTCGACGGCCTGGTGGACCAGCATGCCGCCGCCGGGCAGCGTGCGGCAACCCGCGGCCCGGGCGCGGGCGAGCAGCTCGGTCTCGGCGGGGCGGTACACCAGGTCGGCGACCCACGTGCCCGGCCGCAGGCGGTCGGTCGGCACCGGGCAGCCCGGCGAGCCGGGCATCCCGACCGGGGTGGCGTTCACCAGGCCGGTCGCCCCCGCCACGGCCGTCGCGAGCGCCGTCAGCGGCGCGGTGGCGACGGCGGCGTCGCCGAACAACGCCCGCAGCCGGGTGGCCAGGAGCCCGGCGGCCGCCGGGTCGGTGTCGAGGACGGTCAGCCGTCGCGCTCCGGAGGCGAGCAGGGCGTGGGCCACGGCCGCGCCCGCGCCGCCGGCGCCGAGCACGGTGACCCGGTCGAGGTCCGCGTCCGGCAGGCCGTGCCGCAGGCTCGCCATGAAGCCGGTGCCGTCGGTGTTGTGACCGGTCGCGCCGTGCTCGTCGAACACGATCGTGTTGACCGCGCCGATCGCCTCGGCCTCGGGTGACAGCCGGTCCAGCACCGGCAGCACGTCGCGCTTGCACGGGTGTGTGACGCCCACCCCCCGCAGCCCGGCCGCCCGGGCCCGGGCCACCAGCTCCGGCCCGGTGGCGGGGCCCGACTCGTCCAGGTCGAGGAGCCGGTAGTGGCAGCGCAGGCCGTGCCGGGCCGCTTCCCGCGTGTGCAGCACCGGACTCAGCGACCCCTGGATGCCCGCCCCGATGAGCCCGATGGTGTATTCCGCGCCGACCGCGTCCATGCCGGCTACTCCGGCCGGACGCCGACGGCGATGAGGCTGCTGGCGTCCAGGTGGGAGTGCCCGGCGGCCGCCAGGTCGGCGTGGAGGCGGTCCCGGACGCGGCCGAGCTGCTGCTCGTCCATGCCGAGCACGAAGCGGCGGGGTGCCGCGCCGAGCACGAACATCCAGGCGTCGTCGCCGAGCATGGGGACGCGGTAGTCGACCCGGTGCACCTCGACGTCCACCAGGCCGAAGGAGCGCAGCCAGGCGGCGAGGCCGTCGGCCGAGTTCACCCGGGTGCGCGGGTCCGGGGTGGCCGGCAGCGGGGGCAGCGGGCGCACCGCGGAGGCGGCCTCGCGGGCGCGGCGGACCATGCTGTCCATGCCGCCGCCGACCCACGTGCTGACGGCTATTCGCCCGCCGGGGCGCAGCAGGTCCACCAGGTGCCTGGTCCCGGCGTCCATGTCGGGGAAGAAGAACACGCCGTAGCAGCACTGGACGAGGTCGTACGGGGTGTCCGCGTGCCAGGTGGTGGCGTCGCCGCGGTGGAACCGCAGGTGCGCGAGCCCCTGGCGGTCCGCCTCCGCCCGGCCCTGCTCCAGCAGGGCGTCGGCCATGTCGACGGCGTCGACCCGGCCGGTGGGGCCGACGGCGCGGGCGGCGGGCACGGCCGACGCGCCCGATCCGCAGCAGGCGTCCAGGACGCGCTCGCCCTCGCGGGGCTGGGAGACGCTCGCGGCGAGCGCCCCCAGCGGCCCCCACAGCCGCGAGTACCAGGACTCGAACTCCCGGTGCGTCTGGCTGAACAGCGCGCCCACCGGGACGGTTGGCGCGGCCGATGTCACGGTCATGGTTTCTTCGAGTCCTTCCAGTTCCACCAGAGCAACCTCTCCGGTTCCCGGCCGCCCTCGGCGTAGTAGACGGCGCACCGGAAGACGTAGAGCATGCAACGGTCCACGTAGGAGCCCTGTTCGAGCATCAGGCGGTCGTACAGCTCCTCGGGGTCCTGTCCGACGAGTTCCTCGACGCTGTGGATGCCCATGCGGTGCAGGTCGCCCTCGACGGCCTTGCCGACGCCCGGGATCTTCCTGAGGTCGCTTTCCACGGGTCCGCCCTCACTCGCCCAGCGCGCGGTCGCGCAGCCCGAGCGACAGGACGAGGGCGACCAGCAGGACGGGCACGGCGATGAAGAAGACGCTGCCGAGGGAGTCCGCGTACGCCCCGGTGAACCCGTGCCGCACGTCGTCGGGCAGCTTGTCGAGCGCGGCGGCGGTCAGGTTCGTCATGGTCTGCGCGCTGCCGCCGGGCAGGTGCTTGGGCAGTTCGGTGGCCAGCCGGGAGGAGAACACCGCGCCGAACGCCGAGACCCCGAAGGAGGCTCCGACCAGCCGCGCGTAGGTGACCGTCGCGGTCGCGGTGCCGATCTGGGCGGGCGGCACGCACCCCTGCACGGCCACCACGAACACCTGCATCGACAGGCCGGAGCCGATGCCGAGCAGCACCGAGTAGGCCACCACCAGGAGCCAGGGCGTGTCGGCGTCCATGGTGGACAGCAGGTACGACGCGAGCGCCGCCACGGCCATGCTGGCCACCGGGAACCAGCGGTACTTCTTGGTCCTGGCGATCCGCCGGCCGACCAGCGTGGAGGTGGCGACCAGGCCGAACATCATCGGGATCAGCACCAGGCCGGAGGTGAGGGCCGACGCGCCGGAGGCGGCCTGGAGGAAGAGCGGCAGGAAGTTGACGGTGGCGAGGATCGCGAACCCGGCCAGCATGGTGATCGCGTTCGACAGCACGACGGTGGACTTGCCGAACAGCGACAGCGGGATCATCGGTTCGGCGGCGCGCCGCTCCACCGCGATCCAGACCGGAACGATCACGACGATCGCGACGATCAGCCCGATGCCGCGGGCGGACAGCACCGCGTCGAGGCTGCCGGCACGCCCGGCCAGCAGGGCCACGCACACCGACAGGGCGGCCAGCAGCGCCGCACCCGGGTAGTCGATCTTCGGCCGCCCGCGGGTGGCCGAGCCCGGCAGCAGGAACGCCACCGCGACGAGGGTGAGCAGGCCGAGCGGCAGGTTGACGTAGAACGCCCAGCGCCAGCCGACCGCGTCGGTGACGACGCCGCCGAGCAGCGGCCCCGCGACGCTGGCGACCGCGAACACGCTGGTGGAGTAGCCGGCGTACTTGGCGCGCTCGGCGGGCTCGAACAGCTGGCCGATGAGCGAGAAGGAGGCGACCACCAGCGCGCCGCCGCCGATCCCCTGGACGACCCGGAAGGCGATCATCTGGGTCATGTTCCCGGAGAGTCCGCAGAGCATCGACCCGGTGACGAACACCACGACACCACTGAGGTACACCACGCGGTGGCCGAACAGGTCGCCGAGCTTGCCGCCGACGATGGTGGTGATGCTGAGCGTGAGCCCGTACCCGGTGAACACCCAGGCGAAGTGTTCGAGTCCGCCGAGGTCGTGCACGACGCTCGGCAGGGCCGCCCCGATGATGGACTGGTCCAGAGTCGACAGCAGCATCCCGAGGAGGATGCCGCCGAACACCAGCAGTCGTCGGCGCAGGGTCGGGGCCGCCGCCGGGGCGGCTACGGTTTCAGCGGTCACAGGGCTACTCCATTGCGAGATTCAGCGGTCACACCGCTCATCCATCGGGGGGACATCGGCAGGAAGCGCGTCGGCGGCCCGCGCGGCGAGGGGCCGGTCCTGGACGTATGCGAGGCCCAGCCGCAGCGCGGTCTCGGCCTTGGCCAGTTCGCCGCCCAGGTAACCCGCGTGCGCCGGGTCGGTGGTGAGACCGTGGTCGACGGCGGCGAGGGTGAGCGCGGTGGCGCTGTGGTGGCGCAGCTCGTGACCGCTCGTCAGGTCGTCGCGGTAGTGCCTCAGCACGATCCGCCCGGCGGGGCGGTCGAGGGAGACCACGAAGCAGCCGGCTCCGGCCGCGGCGACCCGCCGGATCCGCCCGACGGCTGCCAGCTGCACCAACGGCGGTTCACTGGCCGCCAGTTCCTCCCGCAGGCGGCCCTCGGTGCCGTCCGCCCCGCCCGTGCCGAGCCCGCCGTCCGCGGCGTCGGGGTGGCGCGGCAGCGCGTCGATGGCGGCCAGCAGGGCGGCCGGGTCGTCCTGCCCGCGCAGGTCGTGGACGGCGACCCGGCGGCGGAAGGCGGCGACGACGGACGGCCGCAGGTTGGCCAGGCGCGCCCGGTAGCCGTCCGCGCCGATGATCGTGCCGTCCGGGGCGGTGCCGTGCGCGGCCAGCGCGAGCAGGCTCTGGCCGGGGTGGAAGGGCCGGGAGTCGTGCCCGCACACCACCAGGTGCCGGACCTCCGGGCGCGCGAGGGCGCCCCGGACGATCTCCTCGATCCCGAGGTTGGCGGTCGCCAGCGGGGCCGCGACCGCCACCCGGGGGTGGGCGGCCAGACGTGCGGGCAGCGCGTGCGTGCGCAGCGTGCAGACCGCGACGTCCGTGCTCCCGGGGGTCACCACGTGGGGGCACCCCCGTTGTAGGAGCGCGGCGCGCCACCGGGGGTGACCGCCGGGAGGGTCGAGCTGATGGCGCTGACGTCCGCGCCGATCCGGTGCAGCCGCATCCCGACGCGCAGCTGCTCCTCGCGGATGCGGTCGATGCAGGAACCGAAGCGGTCCTCGATCTGCTCCAGCTGCCGGCGGCGCTTGGCCGTGTCGAGGCGGTCGTTGAGGACGTCGTCGAGGTTCTCCATGAAGAACTCGTGGTTCTGCCGGCCCATGTCCTGGCGGATCTCGTGCAGGAAGGCCTTGAACTGCTCCAGCAGCTCCACCGCCCCCGGGAGGGCGTGGAAGCGCCGGTAGAGCCGGGACACGAAGGTCTGCACGACGACGTTGAACGTCTCGAACTCGAAGACCACCGACTGGTCGGTGATGACGCCGCGCTCGTGGTAGTCCTCGTTGTTGTACAGCGAGGCGAAGTGGACGGCGAGCCGCTCGACCCGCTCGTCCTGGTAGCGGTAGTCGTAGGGGTCGAGCGTGTCGTGGTAGCGGTCGCCGAGCAGGCCGTCGTCCTCCAGCTTGCGGGCGATGGAGGTGCCCGGGTACACCTCCAGCCGCTCGGTGAGACGGCGCAGGTTGTGCCCGGCGTGCTCGCGCAGGAAGTCGGCGTTCTGGGTGAGCGTCTCGACCGTGGCGTAGGGGTGGAGCGGGATGAACCCCATGGCCAGGTAGATGCCGTGCTCGCGCAGCATCCGGATGATGCAGATGTTGTCCTCGACGGTGGCGCGCTTCTCCCACAGCAGCAGTTCCGAGGCGACGCCGGACTCGATGCCGACGTTGACCTTCTCCAGGCCGCTGCGGACGAGCAGGTCGAGGAGGTCGTGGTCCTCGGGGGTGTCGGACCAGTTCTCCGCCCGCATGCAGACGTTGTAGTAGATGTCGAGACCACGGTCGAGGATGCCCTCGGCGATGGCCCGGACCCGCTTCTTCCCGACCCGGCCGCCGTCCGGGTCCTCGAAGGTGGAGTCGATGAAGTCGAACGTGCGGAACCGGTGGTTGCGCACGAGCTGCTCCACCTCGTCGAGCACGTAGCCGGGGCCGACCCCGCGCCACGCCTTGCCCGCCTGGACCCGGTTGCCGAGGTTGGGGGCCGAACAGAAGGTGCAGCGGGCGACGCAGCCGCGGCTGGTGCTGACCCGGACGTACTCGAGCTTGTTGCCGTGGGCGACGAGCTGGTCGCGGGCCGGGTACGGCAGCGCCTCCAGGTTGTGGATGAGCGGCCGGGCCGGGTTCTGCCGGCGCTTGCCGTCCGCGTCCCGGTAGGCGATGCCGGGGCATCCGGTGACGTCCTCGCCGAGCGCGAGCCGCTGCACGAGGTCGAGGATGATGGGCTCGCCCTCGCCGACGGCGACGATGTCGGCGTACGGGTTGGCGCGCAGCACCTCGGTGCCGGTGAACGTCCCGGCGGGGCCGCCGCAGGCGATGACCACGTCGGGCATCCGCTCGCGCAGGGCCTCGCAGAACTCCACGCAGCTCGGCACGTTCAGGCTCATCAGGGTGAAGCAGACGAGCCCGGGGTCGTAGTCGACGATCGCGTCCACGACCTCCTGGTGGCGGCCGTGCTCGGCCTCCCGGATCTCGCAGGAGAACCCCGCCGCACGCAGCGTGGCGGCCATGTAGGCGACGCCCAGGTGCTCGGGGGACATCACCAGGTCGCCGTCCAGCAGGATCACGAAGCTCACCCGGAACGCGGCCGGGTCGGTGATCCTCGGATCGAGCGCGATCTCGAAGTGCCCGGGCTTCTCCCGGGGTTCCAGTTCGAGCTTCAGCCCGGGGGTCAGCATCGGACGTCCTCCTCGCTGCGCGGCCGCATCGACCGCATGTCGGTGCCCTCGGTGCCGGGCGGCGGGTCGATGCCCAGGGAGGCCAGGACGCTCGGTGCCACGTCGCGCATGTGCAGGGGCTCGGTGCCCTGGTCGCCGCGGCACCAGAAGGTGGCGTCGGAGCGGGTGTGGGTGCCGGTCAGCGGGGCGGTCCCGACGACCCGGTCGGTGGCCCACGCGCCCCGGATCTGCACGCCGGCCGCGGGCATGACGACGAGGTCGGGGGCGTCGCCCGCGTACGGCCCGCGGTAGGTCCTCGGCCCGGACAGCACCTCGGCGACGACGGGCCTCCCGGCGCCGCCCTCGACGATCCGGCCGTCCTCGGTGAGCCGCAGGGCGAGCAGCCGGGCGCCGATCTCCTCGGGGTCGGCGGGCCGGCCGCCGCGCGGGAAGCGGTCGGCGGTGTTGAAGTAGATGCGGCCCGGGTCCAGTGCGAACGCCAGGGTGCGCTCGTCGATCTCCTCCAGGGACTCCGCGCCCGGCGCCAGTGCGAGGTAACCGGCCTGCCGCAGCCAGGCGTTGAGGTAGAACTGGGTGTCAGCGGGACCGAATCCGTGGTCGCTGGCGATGAACAGCGCACCGTCCCCGGCGCGGTCCGCCAACTCCGCCACGGCCTCGTCCACCCTTCGGTAGAAGTCGAGGATACGTGGGTGCAGTCGGGCCGTGGGGTCGATCAGCGAACTCCACAGGAAGTGGTGCACGCGGTCGGTCTCGGTGATCACGCACACCGCCAGGTCCCAGTCGTCGGACAGGACTTGGGCGAAGGCGGCGCGACGGGCGGCGAGGGCGGCGTCGACCCGGTCGAGGAACCCGTCCGGGTCGCCGGCCACGTCGCCGACCTCGACGTCGAGCTGGTAGTCCAGGGCGCGCAGCGGCTCCCGCAGCTCGGGCGGGTACACGGCGCGGTCGAAGTCCGGTGCCACGAAGCCCGACACGAGCGTGCCGCGCAGCGGCGGCGCGGGGTAGGTGCTCGGCACGTTCATGATCACGCTGCGCCCGCCGCTGCGGTCGACCGCCTCCCACAGCGGCGGGGCCTTCAGGTCGCCGTAGTTGGGGAAGTAGGTGCGGTAGGTGCCGGGCTGCAGGTCCACGAACCCGTAGATGCCGTGCGTGCCCGGGTCCGTCCCCGTCAGGAAGCTCGCCCAGGACGTGGAGCTGATGTCCGGGACGGGTGCGCTCATCGCGCGCAGGCTGCCCTGCGGGAGCAGGCCCGCGGTCTTCGGCATGACGCCCCGGTCGGCCAGGTCGCGCAGCAGCCAGTACGGGACTCCGTCGAGTCCGATCACCATCGCGCTCACCGGTGGTCCCCCTCTTCGATCGCGTCCACGATGCCCAGGCCGAGGATGCGGGTGGCGCCGTCGGTGAGCATGAAGCGGCCCAGCGGCGCGCAGACCCGCACGTCGTCGCCGTCCGCGGCGCGGTCGAGCACGACGGTGAGTTCGGCGACCTCGTTGAAGCGCACCGGGCCCCGGTCGGAGGCCTCCGGGGCGGGCCGGGCACTGTCCCAGTGGCGTTCCACCCGGGCGATGGTGGCGGTCAGGTCGGCGCCGGCCCGCCGGAGCATGCACCGGGTGCCCTCGGCGAAGCCCTCCTCGGTGGTGCACAGCACCCGCACCCGCCACCGGTCCCCGCGCAGCGGCCGCCGGTCGGCGGGCGCGAGCACCGTGCCCGGGGCGCACGGCGGACCGGACAGGACCAGCCCGATGTTGTCCCCCGCGGCGGCCGACTCCTGGGGCGGTTCCCCGAAGCGCTCGATGCGCAGCACCGTCCGGGCTTCCTCGCCGGGTGCGACGAGCACGTCGCCGGCCCGCAGTTCGCCGCTGAGCACCCGGGCCAGCACCCGGCCGCCGACCGCGTCCTGGGCCTCGACCCGCAGCGGTGCGCCGCCGTCGCCCCAGGGGGTCAGCTCGGCGAGCGTGTCGAGCAGGGGACGCCCGGTGTACCAGGACAGGTGCGCGGTGGGGGTGGTGACGTTGTCGCCGGCCATCGCGCTCACCGGGACGGCGGTCACCAGGGTGAGGCCGATCTCGTCGGCGAGCGCGGCGACCTGCCCGACGGCGGCCCGGAACTCCGCTTCCGCCCAGTCGACCAGGTCCATCTTGGTGACGGCGCAGACGACGGCGGTGACCCCCAGCAGCGCCAGGACCCGCATGTGCCGCCGGGTCTGTTCGGCGGCGCGCTCGCGGCAGTCCACCACGATCACGGCGGCCTCCGCCCGGGAAGCCCCGGTCGCCATGTTGACGAGCAGCTCGGCGTGGCCGGGCACGTCGATCAGCACGTACCGGCGGCGGCCGGTCTCCACGACGGCGCTGGCGGTGTCGAGGGTGAACAGGTCGGCGCGCTCCTCGGTCAGTCCGTCGAGCAGGAACGCCAGCCCGCCCTTCTCGACGGGCACCTCCAGCCTGTCGGCCGTGACGCTCTCGGTGTCGAGCAGGAGCCTGCCGAGCAGGGTGGACTTGCCGTGGTCCACCTCGCCGACGAACGCCACCCGCAGGGTGTCGTCGGGGCGGGCGGGGGTGCCGGGGGCCGGCGCCCCCTCGGGAAGTACTCGTGTCGTCACTGGTGCCGCCTCACATGTATCCGAGAGCGCGGAGCTTCTCCATCGCCGCCGCGTCTTCCTTGTCCTGCGACCGGCCGGCCCGCTCGCCCTCGCGGGAGCGGCGGACCTCGATGACCACGTCGGTCACCGTCCCGGCGTCGCTGCGCACCGGCGAGCAGCAGCACTCGCAGCCGATCGACCGGTACCGCAGGCCGTCGTCGGCGAAGTACAGGTCGGGGACGGGGATGCCCTCCTGCTGCACGTACTCCCAGATGTCGATCTCCCGCCAGGGCAGCATCGGGTGGACGCGCATGTGGCCGCCCTCGTCCACCGCGGCCTGCCGCAGGTCCCAGAACTCGGCCGGCTGGTTGCGGAAGTCCCAGCCGAAGGACTTGTCCCGCGGGCTGAAGACCCGCTCCTTGGCGCGCACCCCGTGCTCGTCGCCGCGGATCCCGAGGAGCACGGCGTCGAACCCGCCGGCCTCGATGGCGTCCTGGAGGGCGTTGGTCTTCAGGGCGGTGCAGCATTCGAGCTTGGTCGCGGCGGTCGGGCCCATGCCGGCCGCGAGCGCCTTCTCGTTGCGGTGCACGCGCAGGTCCAGGCCCCATTCCTTGGACCAGTGGTCGCGGAACTCGTACATCTGCCGGAACTTGTAGGAGGTGTCGATGTGGATGACGGGGAAGGGCACCTCCCCGAAGAACGCCTTGCGGACGAGCCACATGAGCGTGGTCGAGTCCTTGCCCATCGACCACAGCAGCGCTGGGTTCTCGAACCGGCTGCGCACCTCGCGCAGCACCTGCACCGTGTCGTTCTCAAGGTCGCGCAGCGCCGAAGACACTCACGTCACCCCTTTCGGAATGAACCCCCACCACGAGGGGATGGCAACCCCGGAAGCGTCCGGGGAACCGGCCGTTCGGTTTGGTCAGGCCGATGGACAGGAAACAGGGCCCCGCCGACCCGGGCAGCGGTCCCTCGACCGGCGCGGGGAACCGGCGGACCAGCCGCCAGTCGCGCACGATCCAGTCGTACTCGGCGCCGGAGGCGTCGGTGAACTCCACCCGCAGGAACGAACGGCCCCCGGTGGACCGCCGCCCGTAGATCCGGCGCACGGTGGCGAGCACCAGCCCGGCACTGCGCTCACCCGCGAACGCCTCCGCGACGGTCGCGTCGGCGGTCTCGTTCAGCAGCCGCTCGCGGGCGGCGGCGTCGAGGGCCTGGCCGGCGGGCCGGGGCGCTTCGAGGACGGTACGGTCCTCCGGTCGCGCGTCCGCCTCGGTGCTCGGGCCGAGGCCGATCCGCACGGGCCGGAAGAACGCGTAGGGGCCGTCCGGTCCCACCTCCCCCGCGGTGACGGGCTCGGGGCGGATCCAGCGACCGTCGGCGTCCAGGCCCGCGACGCACGCGCCGCCGTCGGCGTCGAGCGTCACGGCCAGGGGGACGAGGGTGTCGGTCATCGGGCGTCCGCGGGGGCGGCCGGGAGCGCGGTCGCGGTCAGGGCCGTACCGGACATCTCCGGGGCCGGGTCCAGGCCGAGCATGGCGAGCAGCGTCGGCGCGACGTCCTGCGGCCGCGCCGGGCCGCCGTGCCCGGCGGTGAACGCCGCGCCGGCCCCGGCCCAGTAGGAGTCGCGCCGGTGCCAGCCGCTCTGCAGCATGCGGTTGGTCCGGCCGGACCAGAACGGGTCGCCCAGCGGCAGGTACCGCCAGTCGGCCGGCTCCAGCACGAGGTCGGGCGCGGCGTCGGTGGCCGGGCCGCCGTGCAGTTCCTCGCGGGCGATCGCGCGGGCGAGGAACCGGGTACCGGTCGCCGGGTTGACGTGCTCCTCCAGGACGGCGGCGACCTCGGCCAGCACGCGGGCGCGGTCGGCGGGGCGGACGGTGCCCTCCCGGTAGCGGCCCGCCAGGTTGAGGTTGACGCCCTGCGCGCCCTGCACCGCCTCGAACGCGGTCGTCCGCGACCAGTCGGGCGTGCCGTCCGGGCCGAGGGTGAGCAGCCCGGCGTCCGCCAGCGCGTCGTTGACGGACCGGTAGGAGCGCAGCGGGCCGAACCCGATCTCGGAGAACGCCAGCAGGCTGGTGGTGTCGTCGAGCCGTTCGAGCAGTTCGCCCAGCACCTGGTCGGCCAACCGGTAGGCGCGCAGCACCGCCTGTTCGGCCTCGGGGACCGGGCTGTGCGCCTCGGTCTCCTGCCAGTACACGTGGGACAGCCGGTCGATCGCGGTGAGGTTGAGGACGGTCAGGTCCGGGCGTTCGCCGATCCGGCCGTCCAGCATGGCCAGGGCCGCGTCGGCGCGCTGCCGGTCGGCGTTCAGGACGGCGCTGACGAACGGGTCCTTCGGGCCGCCGGTGAACCAGACGGTGACGTCGTGCACCGGCCGCACGCCCTCGCGGGCCAGCAGCACCGGCAGGTTCCGGGGATGGCAGGCGTGCACGGTGGCGCGCATCGGGTAGCTGAGGCAGTACCCGTCGACCGGCTCCACCGGATGGGTGCCGAACAGGTTCACCAACGCCACCCGGCGGCCTGCCAGTTCCGGCCGCTGCCAGAGGAACGGGCGGCGGCCCGCGGAGCCGTCGAGCACGCGCGGCCGGTAGTCGGGCGAGTGCACGTCCCAGTAGGAGAAGCATCCGTGCTCGTCGGGCGCGAACCCGGTGAAGGCGCTGAACAGGCCGGGTGCCTCGTAGGGCACGAAGTCCGAGCGCAGCGGGCCGCTCGCGCCGAGCCGGCGCAGCCGGTGCAGGTTCGGCAGGTGCTCGGGGCCCCACCGCTCGATCAGCTCCGGGGACGCCCCCTCGGTGATCAGGACGATCGCCCGTGTCCTCATGCGTCCCCCCCGTCCGGGTGGGCCAGCCGCAGCGCGGCGGCCGCGCCGCCCGGTGCGACGGCGGAGACGATCGCGGCGGCGCCGGGCTCGACGGTGACCCGGGAGACCGCCGCGACGGCGGCCAGCAGCGGGCCGGCGGCCTGCGCGCCGCCGAGTTCCTCGGCCCGGAAGCCGGAGGCGACCAGTTTGACCTCACCCGTGTCGGACAGGTCGCCGTTGCCCACGTGGTACGACAGGTGGGGCTGGCCGGCGCCCGCCGCTCCGACGTCGGTCAGGCAGCGGGCCAGGGCGTCCGCCGCCGCGGCGGACGCGCCCGGCGCCAGGGGCTCCGCCCAGCTCGTGCAGCCGGTGACGACCGCCCGCACCGTCGCACCGCGCTCGCGGGCGCCGGCGGCGCGCTCCAGCACCACGCAGGCCGCGCTGTCCGTAGGCTCGTCGGCGGCCCGCCCGTCGCGGAGGGCGAGCAGCCGCGCCGCGTCACGGGTCGGGGCGTCGCCCGCGTCGCCGGCTCCGGCGATCACGATGTCGCAGGCGCCGGCCGCGAGCAGTGCCCGGCCGACCTCCACGGCCTGCAGTCCGGCGGCCGGCCCGCTGATCAGCGTGATCATCGGGCCGGTGACACCGGCGGCCCGGCACACCAGGGTCGCGGCGAGCTGCGGTCCGTGGTCGAGCGACATCGACGGGGTGATCCGCGTCGGGTCGGCGAACAGGTGGGGGCAGATGGTCTCGGCCATCGCGCTCAGACCGCCGACGGCCGTGCCCATGACGACGGCCACCCGGCGTCCGGCGAGCGGCCCGTCGGTGGGCAGCGGCACCGGCAGGCCCGCGTCGGCGAGCGCCTGCGCCGCCGCGCCGAACCCGAGCTGGGCCGAGCGGCTGAGGTGCTGGTAGCCCGCGGAGGCGGCGATGTGGTCCAGGACGGAGAACTCGTCGGTCCGTTCCGGTGCGGCGTTGGGGCCGTAGGCGCCCTCCAGCGCGTCCGGCCCGTCGCCGAGCCTGCTCACCGCGCCCGTCCCGGTGACGACCACGTCGGGGACGGGGTCGAACGCCTCCCCCTCGGCGGGCGGGGTGGAGTGCTGGGGGCGGAACGCCAGGACGGCGTTGGTGCCGCCGCCGCCCAGCGAGTTGGACACCGCCGCGCGGATCCGGTGCGGGCGGCCCTGCAGCGGGACGTAGTCGAGGGTGAGTGCGGGGTCGATCCGGTCGAGGCTCGCGGTCGGGTGCACCCACTGCTCGGTGAGGCAGTACACCGTCGCGATGGCTTCGATGATCGGGGAGGCCGCGGCCAGGTGCCCGACGATCGACTTGGTGCTGCTGATGGCGACCTGGCCGGCCCGGTCCCCGAACACCAGCCGCGCCGAGGCGGTCTCCAGCCGGTCGATGAGCGGCGTCCCGGTGCCGTGCGCGTTGAAGTAGTCGATGTCCTCCGGCGACAGGCCGGCGTCGGCCAGTGCCAGCCGGACCGCCTCGGCGTTGGACGCGCCGTCCTCCGGCGGGATGATCGCGTGCGGGTTGTCGTCGCAGGTGATGGCCCAGCCGGCGAGCCCGGCCAGCGGCGTGCCGCCGCGCGCCTCGACGTCGCCCGCGCGCTCCAGCACCAGCGCCCCGGCGCCGTCGCCGAGGACGCTGCCGTCCCGGTCGACGTGGAAGGGGCGCAGGTCGTGGCCCACGAAGCCCGCGCGCTCGGCGCCCCAGTAGGAGCTGGCCTTGAGGTGGTCGGCGCCGACGACCACGGCCCGGTCCACGGTGCCCTGGCGCAGGGCCAGCAGTGCCATCGCGGTCGCGGTGGTGCCGGAGGCGCACGCGTTGGTCACCGCGTACCGGGGGCCCGTGATGCCGAGCCGGTGGGCCAGCACGTCGGCGAGCACGCCGATGGGGAACCGCACCATGGCCTCGGCGAGTTCGTCGTCCACCTGCGGTTCGGCGCCGGCCGCCAGCTCCCGGCGGACCGCGAGGAAGTCGTCCCAGCGGTCCTCCAGCGCGCGGTTCTCTCCCCCGGTCGTGCCGACGAAGAGGCCGGTGACGCCCGGTACGGGGCCGCCCGCCTGGTCGATGGCCTCGCGGGCCGCGTCCACGGCCATGTCGGACAGCCGCCACGGGCCCGTCCGGTTCGGGTCCTCGATCTGGGCCGAGCGGTTCTTGCCGCGCGCGACCGCGATCCCCCGCAGGTCGTGCAGGCCCGACTCGCCCTTGCGCAGCGCGTCGAACAGCGCGGTGCAGCCGTCACCGAACACGGTGACCGCGCCCATCCCAGTGATGACCACCGGAAAGCTCACGATCGTCGCCCCCCGTCAGCCGCGGGCGGCGGCGGCCTCGGCCGCGCGCTCGTCCACGTAGGCGGCGAGTGCGTCGAGCGAGTCGACCAGCTCGACGCTGAGGTCCTCGTCCTGGATCTGGATGCCGAACTCGTTCTCCACCCAGATGAGGAACTCCAGCCCCATCACCGAGTCGATGCCGACCGCGTCACGCAGGTTCGTGTCGGGGATCGCCTCGGGGGCGATGTCCAGCCGCAGCGATTCGACCATCAGGCGGCGCAGACGATCCTTGGTGTCGTTCATCAGGTCTCCGTACGTTGTGAGGCGGCCCGGGCGGGCCGGATGTCTTGCCGGTTGCGGCTCCGGGGCAGTGGTCGTCCGTCCTTCCGGGCCGGACACCGCCCTTGACGGTCCGTCACAGGTAGCCCATGGCGCCGAGCGCCTTGGCGGTCAGGTCCTCCTCGCTCAGCCGCGCCGTCTCGGCGGCGGCTCCGGGCGCCGCCGCGGCGGCGGTCTCCGGGGCGGCGAGGAAGGCGCGTCCGCCGTCCGCGCCGTTCCACTGGAGGGGGCGGCCGTGGACGGCCGCGGGGAACTTCAGGCCCAACTCCTCGAACAGGGTGGGCATCAGGTCGGCGAGTGCGGCGGCGGTGGTGCGGCGGCCGGGTGCCAGGCTCCTGCCGCGCAGCGCCCACATGCCCTGGTAGCGGTGCATGCCGGTCTGCTCGCTGGGGCGCCACACCGGGCCGGTGATCGCCGGGCTCGCCAGCACGCCCTCGTCGGCGGGGATGAGCAGCAGGTCGGGGGCCGCGTGCGTCATCGGGCCCGGGTAGGCGTCCTCGCGCGGCAGCGCGGCGGAGAACACCGGCTTTCCGGTGTCGGGTGCGCGCAGCCCCAGCAGCAGTTCGGTGACCTCCGCCAGCACCGGGCCCGGGTCGGTCACGACGCCGTCGCGCTGGCGGCCGGCGCGGTTGACGTTGACGGCGTAGCAGCCGGGTGTGGGCATGTAGGCGCGGGTGCGGGTGAAGTCCACCTCGCGGCCGTCGGCGCGGAACCAGTCGGCGAGGCGGTCGCCCTGGGCGGGGGGTGTGGTGGCGGGCCTGGTCGCCAGCAGCCCGGCCTCGGCGAGGACGGCGTTGACGGCGAGGTTGTAGCGGCCCGGTCCGAAGCCGTGGTCCGACACCAGGAGCACCGGCGTCTCGTCGCCCACCGTGTCGAGGATCTCGCCGAACACCTCGTCGATGGCCACGTAGGTGGCGCGGATCGCGTCGGCCCACTCCTGGCGGTCGGGCGTCGCGTGGCGGTCGTGGCAGGCGTCGGCGAAGTGCCAGTAGTGGTGGCAGATGCGGTCGATCTCGGTGATGACCGCCATGAGGACGTCGACGGGGCGTTCCCGCAGCAGGTACCGGATGGTCCGGCCGCGCGCCCGCACGTGCTCGACGGCGAAGTCCGCGTAGGAGAGGTCGCCCCGGAACATCGCGGCGATGTCGGCCTTGAAGCCCGCCCCGGCCCGCGCCAGTTCGCCGAGCAGGGCCGGCGGTTCGCTGTAGCGGAGGGTCTGGGTCAGCGGCCAGGTGAGCTGGTAGCCGGGGAGTTCGCGCGGCGGGTGGGACATCGGCACGTTGGCGAGCCCGATGGTCCACCCCTGCCGGGCGAACCACTCCCACGCGGTGTCGCAGCCGTAGTCGCCGGTGCCGACCAGGCGGTCCCCGTAGTTCGGGTCCTGGGTGTCGAAGAACTGGTAGATGCCGTGGCCGCCGGGGCGGCGCGCGGTGACGAAGGTGCTCCAGCCGGGCGCGGTGTGCGCGGGCCAGGTGGTGGTGGTCGGGCCGCACGCGCTGTCGGCGAGCAGTTTCCCGAGCACCGGCAGCGCGCCCTCGGCGACCAGCGGCTCGATCAGGTCGAGGCTGCCGCCGTCTATCCCGAGCACGACCGCCTTGGGCGGCGCGGTGTTAGGCATGTTCGCTCCCCCTACTCACGGCCTGGGAGCCACCGTAGGCAGGTCATCAACTAAAGTCAAACAGCTTCATTGACTTTGGTCACCGACCTCACAATCATCGAGGTCATGAGCCTTCCATCCGCGGTCGTATTCGACCTTGACGGCGTCCTGCTGGACACCACCGAGAACATGCGCCGCGCCTTCGCCGCCACCTGGCAGGCCGCCGGCCGCACCGGCGAGCCGCCGTTCCCCACGTTCCTGTCCCACATGGGCGCCCCGCTGCACCGGATCCTCGGCGAACTCGGCCTGCCCACCGAGCTCACGACGGTCTACGAGGCGGAGAGCACCCGCCACATCGGCCTGATCGCCCCGCACGAAGGCGTCCACACCGTGCTGGACGCGCTCGCCGCGGCCGGGGTGCCGACCGCCGTCGCGACCGGCAAGAGGCACGAACGCGCCGTGCAGGCGCTCACCGCCGCGGGGATGGCCCACCGGCTGGACGCCGTGATCGGCAGCGACCAGGTGGCGCGGCCCAAGCCCGACCCGGAGATCGTGCTGACCGCACTGGCCGCCCTGCCCGGCGCCGTCGACCCGGCCCGGGCCTTCTTCGTCGGCGACAGCGTGCTCGACGTGCGCGCCGGCCGCGCCGCGGGCACCCCCGTGGTCGCGGCGGGCTGGGGGCAGACCTCCCCGCAGACCCTGCACGCCGAAGGCCCCGACCACTACGCCGGGACGGCCGTCGACCTGCTCGCCGTGTTCGGCCTGCCCGCCGCCGGCCACGCCGTCCCGAAGGGGGCCCGCAATGCCTGAACTGCTCCTGCTCAACGGCCCGAACCTGGCCCAGCTCGGTCGGCGCCGCCCCGAGATATACGGCACCACGACGCTCGCCCAGATCGAGGAGATGGTCCGCAAGGCCGTCCCCGGCTACACCGTGCGGGCGGTGCAGGACGAGTGCGAGGGCGCCCTGGTGCGCGCGGTGCACGCGGGCGCCGACTGCGCGGGCGCCATCGTCAACCCGGGCGCGTTGATGATGGCCGGGTGGAGCCTGCGGGACGCGCTGGAGACGTTCCCCGCCCCCTGGATCGAGGTCCACCTGTCGAACGTGTGGGCCCGCGAGGAGTTCCGGCACCACTCGGTGCTGTCACCGATCGCCTCGGGCGTCGTCGCCGGCCTCGGCGCCGACGGCTACCGGGTCGCGGCGCTCGCCCTGCTGGCCAGGATCGAGGGCTGATGCGCCGCGTCGTGGTGAGCCCGCACCCCGACGACGCCGTGTGGTCCTGCGGCGGCATGTTCGACGCGTGGACGGCCGGCGGCGACGCACTCACCGTGGTCACCGTCTTCGACGGCGGCCCCGCCGCCGCCGTCCGCCGCGCCGAGGACGCCGCCGCGCTGGCCGCCTGGCCGGTGCGGTCCGTCGGCCTCGGCTTCCCCGACGCGGCCCACCGCGGGAACCGCTACCCGGGGCCGCTGTCACGCCGGCGCGGCGTGCACCCCGACGACGCGGGGACGGTCGCGGCCGTCGCCGCCGCGCTGGCCCCGTTCCTGCCCGACGCCGACGTCCTGCTGCTCCCCCTGGCCGAACGCACCCACGTCGACCACGTCATCGCGCGCACGGCCGCCGAACGGGCGGCGGCGGCCGGCACGGCGGCCGACGTCGTGTACTACGCCGAGTTCCCCTACGCGCCCCCGCCGGCGGCCGGCGGGGGCGACCTGGAGGTCACCGCGCACCGGGCCGACTTCTCGGCCTGGCTGCGCGGCTCACTCGTCTACCGCTCCCAGGTGACGGAGCTGTTCGGCGGACCGCTGCGGTTCGGCCGGGCCCTGGCCCGGCACGCCCGCACCCCGGCGGTGTGGCGGGAGCACCGCCGCACCGCTCAGGGCGCCACCGCCTCGAAGTAGGCGGCCTGACTCACCGTCAGCAGCAGGGGCAGGGCGCGGACGTCGGCGGTGTCGTGCAGCGCGGCGAACCGCGCGTGGGTGACCTCGTGCTGTTCCCAGCGGTCCGGGCGGGCATGGGTGAGGTGGACGCCGGGAGCACCGGGGTCCACCGTGGGCCGGTGCCCGGCCGCCAGCAGGCGCACGCCGAGTTCCAGGTCCTCGCAGCCCCAGCGGGTGCCGAAGCCCTCGTCGAAGCCGCCCACCTGGTCGAACGCCGCCCGGGACAGCGACAGGTTGGCGCCCACACAGGCCAGCCAGCCCAGCCGGGCCGGCGCCGCGCCCGCGGCCACGGCCAGCACGGCGGCCTCCAGGTTGTTGCGGACCAGCCGCTCCGCGCCGCCCACCACGGCCGCCGCGGCGACCGGGTCCGGGCCGACGGCCGCCAGCCAGCGGCGGGCGCCGGGGAACTCCATCAGCGGACCGTGGACGAAGCCGGGCCCGGTGCCGTGGGCGGCGTGCGCGGCCAGGAAGCCGGGGCCGGTGAGGATGTCGTCGTCCACGAACAGCAGGCGCGTGCCGGAGGCGGCGCGCGCACCGGCGTTGCGGGCGGCGGCCCGGCCCCTGCGCGGCCCCTCGACGACGCGGACCGCCGGGTCCGCGGGAGCGGTCACGGGGGCGTCGCCCTCGTCGACGACCACGATCTCCACCGGTGGCGCCGCGGCGGCCAGCAGGCAGGCCAGCGTGGCGCGCAGGGACTCCGGTTTGTCCTTCGTCGGGACGACGACGCTCAGCCCGGTCACACGGCCGTCCTCTCGGACACCGGCAGCGGACGGCCCGCCGCCCGGTAGGCGGCCTCCAACAGGTCCATCACGGCCGCGGACTCGGCCAGCTCCGCCTCCCAGTCCAGCGCTCCGGAAGCGAAGGCGGCGATCGCCTCCACCTGTGCGTCGTACTCCCGGCCGACGTGGTCCGGGAGGGTGATCCGGCGGTAGGAGTCGGGGCCCCACGAGGTCAGCGCCGGCTCTGCCACCCGGTTGGGGCTGAACCCGAACGTCCCGGTGAGCACCCGGCGCTCGCCGCCGCCCTCGACGACGAACCGCGTGGTGTCGGTAGTGACCTCGCTCGCCCAGGCCGCCCGCAGCACCAGCCGCGAGCCGTCCGCGAACTCCGCGCGCACCGTGCCGTCCACCTCGACGTCCACCGGACCGGCGCCGGCTCCGTCGCCGCGCCAGGCGGCGCTCCCGGGAGCGCTCCCGGGAGTGTGCCCGCCGTCCGGGGCGCGCAGTTCGGCCGCCACCGCGACCTGCCGGGGCCGGCCCAGCAGCCCGAGCGCCACGTCCGCCACGTGCCAGCCGAGGTCGAGCAGCGCGCCGCCGCCCGCCGTGGCACGGCCGGTGAACCACGAGCCGGGGCGCGGCACCCCGCCCGCCCGCAGCCAGCTCGCCCGGACGGTGAGCGGCCCCGGCGGCAGGGCGCCGGAGAGCCGCCGCACGTCCTCGCGGCGCACGGCGGCCCGGCTGACCAGGACTCCGACGCCGCGGGCGCGCTCGGCCAGCGCGTCGAACTCGACGCGGCTCAGGCAGAGCGGCTTCTCCACGACGACGCGGATCCCGCGTTCCAGGACGGCGGCGGCCAGCGCGAAGTGGGTGTGGTTGGGCGTGCCGATCACGACGACGTCGGGCCGGGCGTCCAGCAGGCCTTCCCAGGACGTCGCCGCCGGGGCGCCGACGGCCTCCGGATCGCACACGGCCGCCAGTTCCAGGCGCGGATGGGCCTGGACGCGCGGCAGCCAGACCGTCCGGTTGACCCAGCCGTACCCGAGCAGGCCCACCCGCAGCGGAGCGGTCACCGCGCCACCACGGCGCCGGTGACCCGCTCGGCCAGCGTGGTGACCACCTCGGCCACGCGCTCCACGACGCGCGGTTCGGCCAGCAGCACCCGGTGGTGGATCCACAGGCCGTGCGCGCCCAGGTCCTCCGACACCGGGCACCGCTCGGCCAGCTCCGCCACGCTCGTCGCGGGCACCGGGCCCGCCCGGAAGGACGCGGGGCGGTAGACCGGCGGGAAGTTGACGCACGCCGGGACGCCCGCCGCCTTCAGCTCCTCCACCAGCCGGTCGCGTGCCGCACGGCCCGCCGCGGGGTCGAGGGCCACCAGGTACATGTAGTGCGGGTTGACGTCCATCCGCAGGTCGCGGGCCTGGACGCGCAGGCCGGGCGCGTCCTTCAGCAGCCCGTCGAGCAGGGTGGCGCGCTCCTCCCGGATCCGGGTGTGCTCGGCCAGGCGCGCGAGCTGCGCGCGCAGGAGCGCCGCGGTGAACTCGCTGACGCGGGAGTTGGATCCGCCGGTGACGTGCTGGTAGGTGGTGTCCCCGCGGGGCCGGCCGCAGGTGTGCATCAGGTACGCCTGCTCGTAGGTCTTCTCGTCGGGCAGGGTCAGCGCGCCGCCCTCCCCCGCGGTCATCAGCTTGCCGTTCTGGAAGCTGTAGCAGGCGACCGACGGGAACTCGCCGACCTTCGTCCCCTGCCACACGCCGCCCTGGGCGTGGGCGGCGTCCTGGATGACCACCAGGTCGCGTTCGGCGGCCAGGGCCGCGAGTGCGGGCATGTCGGCGAGGTGGCCGGCGATGTGGACGGGGATGACCGCGCGGGTCGCCGGGGTCAGCACGGCCCGGACGGCTTCGGGCGTCAGGCAGTAGGTCTCCGGATCCACGTCCGCCGGGACGGGGGTCGCACCGACGTTCTGCACCGCCAGCGACGTGCTGATGAAGGTGAAGGCGGGCACCACCACCTCGTCGCCGGGCCCGATGCCGTGCAGCCGCAGCGCCAGTTCGAGCGCCACGGTGCCGTTGGTGACCGCGAGCGCGTAAGGCGCGCCGTTGTAGGCGGCGAACTCGCGTTCGAAGTCGTCGTTCTCGGTGCCTGCCGCGCGCCACCACTGGCCGTGCGCCAGGACGCGCTCCAACGCCTCCCGCTCGGTGTGGTCGTGCTGGGGCCAGGCCGGCAGGTCGGCCGGGTCAATCGGACGGACGGGGTCGAGGGTCACGTCGGTGTCCTTTCGTCACAGGATGGGGCGCGCAGGCGGGCGGCCAGCAGCGCCCCCCGCAGGGAGGAGCCGGCCCCGTGCCGGGCGGGCTCGGGGCGGGGCAGGTCGGTGCCGGGCCGCGCGACCCGCGGCAGCAGTTCGGCGACGTCCCGCAGCAGGGCCGGGCCGCTCGTGCCGCCGCCCACGACCAGCCGCCGGAACGCGCAGATCTCGGCCAGGTTGGCGACGGCGAGGGCGAGCGCCCAGGCGGCGTCGGCGGTCCGCAGGTGTGCCTGGAGGCAGCCTCGGCGGCCGCAGGAGCAGGGCTCGCCGTCCGGACGGACGATCAGGTGGCCGGGCTCGCAGCGGACCAGCCCGCCGCCGGGCTGCGCCCAGGCGCCGCCGACGCCGGTGCCCAGGCCGAGGTAGAACAGGCCGTCCGGCCGTGCTTCCGGACGGGCCGCCAGCTCGGCGAGCGCGGCCAGGTAGGCGTCGTCGTCGACCAGCGGCGGCACTCCGAAGTCCAGCCGCGCGGTCAGTGCGACCCCGGTCCACCAGGGCCGGTTGGGCCAGCGCCGGACGACTCCGGCGGCGTCGAGCGATCCGGGGAAGGCCACCGCGACGGCGTCGGGGACGCGGCCGCCCAGCACGGACCGGGCCAGCTCCACGACCTGTCCGGGCTCGTCGTCGACGCGCGCCCGGTCCCAGCGCAGTTCGCGGGCCTCGGTTCCGGGGGCGTCCGGGTCGTCGGTCGCCAGCGCCCGTGCCCCGGAGCCGCCGATGTCGATGGCGAGCGTCACCACCGCGCGCCGCCGTCCACCAGCAGCGTCTGCCCGGTGATGTAGCCGGACTGCGGCCCGGCCAGGAACGCCACGGCGCCGGCGATCTCCTCCGGGGCGGCGAGGCGGCGCAGGGCGATGCGGTCGGCGACGGCCCGGTTCTCCTCCTCCGTGTAGACCGCGGCGCCCGAGCCCGAGCCGGGCCCGGGCAGGACCGCGCCGGGCGCGACGACGTTGACGGTGACGCCGAAGCGGCCGAAGTCCCAGGCCGCCGACGCCGCCCACGCCGACAGCGCGGCCTTGGTGGCCGCGTACTCGGCCTGTCCGGGCAGGCCGACGCTGCCGGCGCGGGATCCGACCAGGACGATCCGCCCGCCGCGCCGGCGCAGCATCCCCTTGCCGACGGACCCGGCCAGCCTGGTCACCGAGTGGACGTTGACGTCCCACAGGCCGTCGTCGTCGCCCGGGGTCAGGACGCTGCGCCGCAGCGTCCTGCCGTGCGCGCACACCAGGACGCCCGGCGAGACCCCGCGTTCCCTGATCCGGTCCATCGCTGCGGCGGGGTCGGTCAGGTCGGCCCGGACGGGTTCGAGCGCGCCGATCTCCTCGGCCAGTTCGGCCGCCCGGTCCAGGCCGCGGTGGCACACCGGCAGGACGGTCAGGCCGGTGGCGGCGAGGGCCCGGCAGATCGCCGCACCGAGCAGGCCGCTCGCGCCGGTCACCAGGGCCACGTCGGAGTCGGTCACGACCGCTCCTTGACGGCGAGCAGCATCGTGCAGGCGGGGCGGCCGAGGTGCAGGGTCCGCTCGACGGTGAACCCGACGGCGGCCAGTCCGGTGACGGCCGCCGCCTCGGTCGGCCAGGCGGTGCCGCCGTGGGTGAGCCAGTCCAGCCGGGTCTCCGGCGGGACGCCCTCGGGCGTGTCCAGGAAGACGTCGTCCACCAGCAGGCGCCCGCCGAGGGGCACCCGCTCGGCGACGGCCCGCAGGTCCGCCGCCGGGCCGTGGATCGAGTTGGCGAGCACGACCAGGTCGAAGACGCCGTCGGGCAGCGGCCCGCGCCCGGCGTGGGTGCCCCCGCCGGCGATCCGGTGGTAGACACCGGGGCCGCCGGAGACCTCCAGGAGGCGCTGGCCGGGGGCGAAGCGCGCCAGCGCCAGGCCGCTGCGGGCGCGCTGGTGCGCGGCCGTCCCGTGCATGGCCGCCTGGTAGACCTCGCGCAGCCGCTCGGACGGCCCTTCCCGGTCGAACGGGCGCTTCGCGACCCCGGAGCGGACGACCTCGGCCAGGGCCTCGCGCGTCACCCAGGTCCGCGACAGCTCGCCCTCCAGCGCGACCAGCGCCGTCTCCACGTCGCCGTTCCCGTCGCGGGCGGCGGGGAGGGGGTCCTCGGGGCGCAGCAGCCCGGCTTCCTCGGCCGTGCGCAGCAGTTCGGCGCAGGCGGCCTCGTCCAGCCCCAGCCGCGCCGCCAGTTCCGGCGCGGTCGTCGCCCCTCGGCCGAGGGCCTCGACGATCCCGAGGTCCACCAGGGCGAAGAGGAGTTCACTGCGCTTGTAGGCGGTGGCGGCGGCGATCAGCACGTCCCGGTCCGCCAGGGCGAGCGCGCGCGGCGGAAGGGGTTTGCCGACGCGGCCGCGCGGCACCTCGCCGACGCACCGGACCCGGTCGGGCACCTTCTGGGAGCCGAGCAGCGCCTTCGCGTGCTCCCCGAGGCCGGAGACGTCCGCGCCGGGGCCCCGCACGTGCACGACCTCGGCCTGGAGCGCGACCGACGTACCGTGCCGGACGGGGTAGACGCGGGCGTCGGCGATGTCGGGGTGGCGGCAGAGCGCCGCCTCGATCTCCTCCGGCGCGATCCACCGGTCTCCGCGCCGGATGGCCCGGGTGCGGCGGCCCAGCAGCCGCAGCCCGGTGGCGGGGTCGTAGGACGCCAGGTCCCCCATGGGGTGCCAGGCTTCGCCGGCCACCCGCACCAGCAGTTCGCCCTGCGCGCCGGGCCGCAGGTCGGCGCCGTCCGGGGCGACCACGCGGAACTCGACGCCGTCCAGCGGGTACCCGACGCAGCCGGGCGGGCTTCCCGGCGCGCCGCTGAACAGCGCCCCGGTTTCGGTGGAGCCGTAGTTGCGCGCCAGTCCGATCCCGAACGCGGCGGCGAACCGTTCCTCCAGGGCCGCGTCGACCGGTCCGGCGCCGACCATGGCCATGCGCAGCGCGTTGTCCGGCACTTCCCGGCCCCGGCGCTGGGCGAGCAGGCGCGCGACGGTCGGGACGAGCGCGAGCACGGTCGCCCCGGCGGCGATGTGCTCGGCGCAGCGGCCCAGCGAGGTCGGCGGGACGGCGACGATCCGGCACTGGGCCTCGAACGCCGCGTGCGCCCAGCCGAGCGCGTAGGCGTGCCACAGGTGCAGCGGCACCAGCAGCGTGTCGTCCGCGCCCAGGCGCGCGTACCGCGCGTGCCGGCGCCCCTCGGCGCGCAGGGAGTCCTGGGAGCGCGGGACGAGTTTGGGGGCGCCGGTGGTGCCCGAGCTGGGCAGCAGGACGGTGCCGGGCGGGTGGTTCGAGGACCTGGGGGCGCCGGTGAGGGTGACGCGGTCGCCGTCCACGACCGCGAGGCGCCCGCCGCCGGCCGCGTCCAGCAGGCGTCGGTGCTCGGCGGGCGGCGCGTCGGGGTCGAGCAGCAGGACGACGGCGCCGGCGTCGACCAGCTCGCGGTACGCCGCGAGCCACGGGCCGCCGCTCGCTCCGGCCAGGGCGACGGTCGTGGCGGGTTCGATGCCGTCGAGCCCGTCGAGCCCGACCGGGGGCAGGTCGAGGTCAGCCACCGCAGCTCACCCCGTCTCGGCCCTCCCGGTAGAGGCGCTTGCGCTCGGCGATCAGCTCCCGGATGACGGGCGGAGCGTAGGTGGGGGCCTGGCACAGCTCGTCGAGGGTGATCTCGTCCTCGAAGTACATCGAGAGCGTGTCCCAGGGCGTGAAGCAGCCCTTGCACGCCTTCAGGCGGGGTCGTTCGGCCAGCAGCGCGGTGTACATGCCGGTCTCGCCGACGGTCTTCAGCGTCTCGGCGTGGTCGTCCTCCAGCAGGTTGCCCATGTTGGAGAACCAGATGTTCGGGCACGGGGTCACCATGCCGTCGCTGAAGGTCGAGATGACCAGGCGCGGCAGGTGGCAGCGGAAGGTCCGCTCGCCCTCGCGCACGAAGGACAGCAGCCGGTCGAAGTAGGGGCGGGGTGGCAGCACCGCTCTCAACTCGTCGTAGTGCTCGACCAGTTCCTCGATGTGGACGACCTGGTCGGGCCGCATCGCGAACCGCTCGGAGTCGGGGCCGCGCACCGGGAACGGGAAGAAGGTCGGCGGGTACTCCCGGTCGGCGAGCCAGCGGGCGAACGCCAGGACCTCGGGGGCGCTGCGGTCGTTCAGCACGCCGTAGATCTCCACCGGCAGGCCGCTGTCGAGGATCGCCTCGATGCGGCGCAGCACCTTGCCGTGCAGCGACTCGCTCTGCACGCGGTGGGAGTTGCCGGAGTAGAGGTGGCTGTCCAGGGACACCTGGAGGACGACGTTGCCCCAGCCGCGCAGTTCGTCGAGGTGCTCCTGGCGGACGAGCACCCCGTTGGTCTGGACGATCAGCACCTCGTGCCGGGCGGCCTGCTCGCGCAGGTAGTCCATGACCCCGCCGACCAGGAAGACCTCACCGCCGGTGACCTTGAGCATCGGCGCGCGGAAGGTGTCGTCGATGCGTTTGGCGATGAGCGGCAGCCGGCGCCCGAGGAGGGTGTCCTCGGCGTAGCGGTCCTTGGTCGGCGGCCCGAAGATCAGTTGGGCGTTGTGCGACTGCTTGAGATTGCTCTGGCCGGTGAGGCAGTACGTGCAACTCAGGTTGCACGAGTCCTCGTTGATGACCAGATCGTTTCCCAGGAGTGTTTCGATCACGGCGCACCCTTCCCCGCAGCGGATGCCAAGACGATAACTTTAGTCGATAACTATCGTCAACATGAGCCCGATGGCTGCTCCAAGGGCTGCCTGGGATGCTCGTTGGGTATACGTCACCTTGCTCTGCGTACTGGGCAGGGTGGAATTTCCCGGCTACGATAGTCACAGCTATGAAAACTGACCGGAGCCAGCAACCTGAGTTCGGCCGTCGTGTACGGCAGCGGCGCGAGGAGCTGGGTTTCTCCCAACGCGAACTCGCCGGCGACATCGTGACCGCGAGCTACATCTCGCTCCTGGAGTCCGGCCAACGTTCGCCCACGCTCGACCTCGTCCTCCACCTGGCCGAGGTCCTCCGCATGCCGCTGGCCGAACTGACCGGCCAGCGCGAGTCCCCGGCGGGCGAGCCCGCCGAGGCCGCCGAGCCCCGCGGCCTCGACCTCGTCGTCGCCCGCTCCGCCGCACGCAGCGCCGCCGAGCTGGGCGACCACGCCCGCGCGGCCGAGCTGCTCGCGACCGCGTACGCAGCCGCGGTCGAGCGCGGTGAGACGGCCCTCCAACTCGATCTCGGCCTGGCACTCCAGGAGGAGCTCCGGTCGGCCGGCCGGCAGCCCGACCGACTGGAGCTGCTGGAACGCCTCGCCGACCAGGAGTGGGCCAGGACCGACCCGCACCTGCGCATCATCCTGCTCACCGAGCTGGCGACCGCTCAGCGCGACACCGGGCGGCTGACGGACGCGCGCAAGTCGGCCTACGCGGCCCTGGGCGAGATCGGCCAGGCCCGGCTCACCGGGACGTTCGAGCACGTCCAGCTGCTCGGGATCCTCATCTCGATCCTGTGCGAGCTCAACGACCTCGGTCAGGTCGAGCTGCTGCTGAAGGACATGCTCTCGCTCGCCGAGGGCCACGGGGCGCCGGTGCGCGGCCGGGCCCACTGGGTCTCCAGCATCGCCTACTCCCAGCTCGGCATGGCCACCGCCGCACGCCACCACCTGGATCTGGCCCGCGCCGAACTCACCGCGCCGGACACGCCGATGCGCGACTGGCTGCGGTTCATGCGCTCGGCCGGCAGCGTCCTGCTGGACGACGGGGATCCCGGCGCCGCACTGCCCTGGCTGGAGGCAGCCGAGCAGGTCGGCCCCATGGTCGACGCCCCCGACGAGACCACCCGGATCCTCGCGCTGCGCGCCCGCTACGAACTGGCCATGGGCACCGCTGCCGAGGTCGTCGGGCTCTACCCCCGGCTCACCGAGGGCGCCGCGCCGCTGACCGGCCCCGACCTGGTCCGCGCCAACCTCGTCCAGGCCGAGGCGCTGGCCGCGTTGGGCCGCACCGAGGAGGCCCAGGCGCTGCTGCGGCAGACCGCGGCCCTGTGCGACGAGCTCACCGCCTACGAGTTGGCCGTGCGCGTCTGGAAGCGCATCGACACGATGCGCTCCTGACTCCCCGGCCCGCGGCAGCCCGACGCGAGCCGGTGCCCGCGCCCGGCAGGGCCGGCGACCCGCCCGGTGCGCCACCGCGCGGAGCCGGGAGAGCCGTTGCGGGCGGGCGGGCTCAGTGGGTGCGGAGCCAGCGGGTGTCGGTGCCCAGCACCGAGCCGTCCGCCGCGTAGGAGGTGACGGCCCTGGCGTCGGTCCCCGGCTTGGCCAGGACGGCGTACCAGCGCCACGGGGAGTCCCCGACCGGCACCGGCACCGCTTCGGTGGAGCCGCCGGTCCGCCATTCGACGACGATCTTCGCGACCTCGGGCCGGACCCCTTCGATCACGACCGGCGGCAGGCCCGACGACGCTCCGTGTTCGAGGCCGAGCGACGCGCCGCCGACGGCCGCCGGGTACTCGCCCGGAGCGGAGACCGGCTGCACGGAATCCTCCGCCTGCCGCTTGCCGTCCACGGTGTAGTAGAGGTTCGCCGCGTCGAGGAGCCGGTCGAAGTTCCGGTCGACGTCCGCCTGGGTGACGGGCCGGACGTCCGGGTTGGCGGCGTGCCGCTCCGCCTGGATCAGCCGGGCCTGCTCGAGGGCGGACTCCTTGGTCTGGGCGGCCGGCCACAGCGCGGTCCAGGCCTGCCAGGTGTGGCCGTTCGCGGTGCCTTCACCGACCTTGACGCGGACGGGGTCCAGCGGAT
The DNA here is from genome assembly GCF_000719705.1 of Streptomyces sp. NRRL S-350. GTDB lineage: Bacteria > Actinomycetota > Actinomycetes > Streptomycetales > Streptomycetaceae > Kitasatospora. The sequence goes on from NZ_JOHO01000024.1 coordinate 47,448, forward strand.
CCCGGGCGGGTGCGCTCGTGGCGGCCGCCACGGAGGCCGGACCGGAGGCCGCCGCGGCGGCCGAAGCCGAGGCCGAGGAGACCGCGGAGGCCGAGGCGGACGCCGCCGTGCCGGCCGAGGCGGCCACCGCCGCGGTGGAGACCGCCTGCCGGCCGCGCTCCCCGAGCGCCGCCCCGGCCCCGAGGACCGCCGCGACCAGGACCGCCGCCGCCCCGGCGGTCAGCAGTCGCCGCCGCCGCAGGCGCCGCCGGCCTCCGGCGACCAGCCGGTCGTACGGGACCGGGCCGGTCTCGACGCTCCCGGCCAGCTCGCCGAGGGCCCACACGGCCGCCCTCTCGTCGTCGAGCGCCGCGTCCGCGGGCGGGAACTCCTTGCTCATCTCGTGCCTCCGATGCTCGTCAGTGCGATGAGTGAGGAGGCTCCCCGGAGCTTGGCCAGGCCGCGGGCGGCCTGGCTCTTCACCGTTCCGACCGAGCAGCCCATCGCCGCCGCGGTCTGGGTCTCGGAGAGGTCCTCCCAGTAGCGCAGCACCACGGCCTGGCGCTGGCGCGGCGGCAGGCCGCCGAGCGCGTCGAGCAGCACGGCGCGGTCGTCCGGGTCGGCCCAGGCCGGCACGGGCCGGTCCGGGACGGCGTGCACCAGGTGCTCAGGGGGTCTGCGCCGGAACCGCCGGGCGTGCTCGTTGACCAGGATCCGGCGCACGTACGCGTACGGGTCGTCGGCCGCGCGGACCCGCACCCACGCCACGTAGGCCCGCTCCAGGGCCTGCTGGACCAGGTCCTCGGCGCCGTGCCGGTCCCCCGCGAGCAGGTACGCGGTGCGGAACAGCCGCGACCACGCGCCGCCGGCGAACGCCCGGAACTCCTCGTCCCGTGCGGTCTTCTGGGCTCCCATTGAGCACCTCCTCACCCCCCAGAGCCCACTCGGGGCACGGACCGTTGCCCGTCGTTCGCGATTGGCCACCGGCGGCTGTGACACTGGAGGGGCTCGAAAACCGAGGTGCGCTCCGCCGTGCCTCCTTGCGAACCTAGAGGGATGCCCGCAGTGAGTTCTCCCGCAGTCCAGTCCGCCCCCGCGCCCGCCGAGGGTCCCGGAATAGGTGAGCTGGCCGCCCGCCTGCCCGAACTGACCCTGCGCGACCAGGTGCGGATCGGCCGCCGGCTGGAGGGCGCCCGCCGGGTGCGCAAGCCCGACGCCCGGCAGAAGATCGCCGCCGAGATCGCCGCGGACATCGACCGCGCCGAGCTGCTGGTCGCGCAGCGCCGGAACGCCGTCCCGACGATCACCTATCCCGCCGAGCTGCCGGTCAGCCAGAAGAAGGACGAGATCCTGGCGGCCATCCGGGACCACCAGGTGGTGATCGTCGCGGGTGAGACCGGATCCGGCAAGACCACCCAGATCCCGAAGATCTGCCTGGAGCTGGGCCGCGGGGTGCGCGGCCTGGTCGGCCACACCCAGCCGCGCCGGATCGCCGCCCGCACGGTGGCGGAGCGCGTCGCGGAGGAGTTGGACAGCCCGCTGGGCGAGGCCGTCGGCTGGAAGGTCCGGTTCACCGACCAGGTCGGCCCGGACACCCTGGTCAAGCTGATGACGGACGGCATCCTGCTCGCCGAGATCCAGACCGACCGCGAACTGCACCAGTACGACACCCTGATCATCGACGAGGCGCACGAGCGCAGCCTCAACATCGACTTCATCCTCGGCTACGTCAAGCAGCTGCTGCCCCGCCGCCCCGACCTCAAGGTCGTGATCACCTCCGCGACCATCGACCCGGAGCGCTTCGCCCGGCACTTCGGCGACGCCCCGATCGTCGAGGTCTCGGGCCGGACGTACCCGGTGGAGGTCCGCTACCGGCCGATCGTCGACGACTCGGAGGACGCCGAGGACCAGGACGAGGTCGACCGCGACCGCGACCAGGTCCAGGCGATCTGCGACGCCGCCCAGGAGCTGCAGGCCGAGGGCCCGGGCGACATCCTGGTCTTCCTCTCCGGCGAGCGCGAGATCCGCGACACCGCCGACGCCCTCAACCGGCTGAAGCTGAGGAACACCGAGGTCCTGCCGCTGTACGCCCGGCTGAGCTCGGCCGAGCAGCACCGGGTCTTCCAGCGTTCCGGCAGCCGCCGGATCGTCCTGGCCACCAACGTGGCCGAGACCTCGCTCACCGTCCCCGGCATCAAGTACGTGATCGACCCGGGCACCGCCCGGATCTCCCGCTACAGCCACCGCACCAAGGTGCAGCGGCTGCCGATCGAGGCGGTCAGCCAGGCCAGCGCCAACCAGCGCAAGGGCCGCTGCGGGCGCACCTCGGACGGCATCTGCATCCGGCTGTACTCGGAGGAGGACTTCCTCTCCCGCCCCGAGTTCACCGACGCCGAGATCCTGCGCACCAACCTGGCGTCGGTGATCCTGCAGATGACCGCGGCCGGCCTCGGCGACATCGCCGCCTTCCCGTTCCTGGACCCGCCGGACTCGCGCAACATCAAGGACGGCATCCACCTGCTGCACGAGCTGGGCGCGCTGGACCCGGACGAGAAGGACCCGCGCAAACGCCTCACCCCGCTGGGCCGCAAGCTCGCCCAGCTCCCGCTGGACCCGCGGATGGCCCGCATGGTGCTGGAGGCGGACCGCAACGGCTGCGTCCGCGACGTCATGGTGATCGCCGCCGCGCTCTCCATCCAGGATCCGCGCGAGCGCCCGGCCGAGAAGCGCCAGGCCGCCGACGACCGGCACCGCCGGTTCACCTCGGAGACCTCGGACTTCCTCTCCTACCTGTCGATGTGGCGCTACGTCCGCGAGCAGCAGCGCGAGCTGTCCTCCTCGGCGTTCCGCCGGATGTGCAAGGCGGAGTTCCTCAACTACCTGCGGATACGGGAGTGGCAGGACATCTACACCCAGCTGCGCACCGTGGCGAAGCAGTTGGGCGTGACGCTGGAGGAGCCGCACCCCGACGCGGAACCGGACGCCGACCGGATCCACCAGTCGCTGCTGGCCGGCCTGCTCTCCCACATCGGCCTGTTCGACGTGGAGAAGCGGGAGTACGGCGGCGCTCGCGGCGCCCGCTTCGCGGTCTTCCCGGGCTCCGGCCTGTTCAAGAAGCCGCCGCGCTGGGTGATGTCGGCCGAACTGGTGGAGACCTCCCGGCTCTGGGCCCGGATCAACGCCAGGATCGAACCGGAGTGGGTCGAGCCGCTGGCGGGCCACCTGACCAAGCGCAGCTACAGCGAGCCGCACTGGGAGAAGAAGGCCGGCGCGGTGCTGGCGTACGAGAAGGTGACCCTCTACGGGATGCCGATCGTGGCCCAGCGCAAGGTCAACTTCGGCAAGGTCGACCCGGAGCTGTGCCGCGAGCTGTTCATCCGCAACGCGCTGGTCGAGGGCGACTGGGAGACCCACCACCGGTTCTTCGCGGAGAACCGCAAGCTGCTCGGCGAGGTCGAGGAGCTGGAGAACCGGGCCCGCCGCCGGGACATCCTGGTGGACGACCAGACCCTCTTCGAGTTCTACGACGCCCGGCTGCCCGACGACATCGTCTCCACCCGGCACTTCGACGCCTGGTGGAAGAAGGCCCGGCACGAGCAGCCGGACCTGCTCAACTTCGAGAAGTCGATGCTGATCAACGACGCCGCCGACGGCGTCACGGAGGCCGACTACCCGGACCACTGGCAGCAGGGCAAGCTGCGCTTCAAGCTGACCTACCAGTTCGAGCCGGGCAGCGACGCGGACGGCGTCACCGTGCACATCCCGCTGCCGGTGCTCAACCAGGTCACCGCGGAGGGCTTCGACTGGCAGATCCCCGGTCTGCGGGCGGAGCTGGTCACCGCGTACATCAAGTCGCTGCCGAAGGCGATCCGGCGCAACTTCGTGCCGGCACCGGACTTCGCCAGGGCGGCGCTGCGCGAGGTGAAGGACCGCCAGGAACCGCTGCTGCCGTCCCTGGAGCGCGCCCTGAAGCGCCTGACGGCCGTCACGGTGCCGCCGGAGGCCTGGGACGAGGAGCGGGTGCCGGACCACCTCAGGGTGACCTTCCGGGTGGTGGACGGGCGCCGCAAGCTCGCCGAGTCCAAGGACCTGGAGGAGCTGCGGCTGAAGCTCAAGCCGAAGCTCAAGGAGACGCTGTCCTCGGCCGCCTCCGGCCAGGGCATCGAGCAGAGCGGGCTGACCGCCTGGCCGGCCTCCCTGCCCGTCCTGCAGCGCACCTTCGAGCAGCGTTCGCGCGGCCACTCGCTGCGCGCCTACCCGGCCCTGGTGGACGAGGGCGCCACGGTCGGGGTCAAGCTGTTCGACACCCCGCAGGCGCAGGCGCAGGCGATGTGGGAGGGCACCCGGCGGCTGCTGATGCTGACCACCACCTCCCCGGCCAAGTCGATCCAGGGCCGGCTGGGCAACCAGGCGAAGCTGGCGCTCTCGCACAGCCCGCACGGCTCGATCGCCGCCCTGTTCGAGGACGTGGTGGCCGCCGCGACGGACCGGCTGATGGCCCTGGCCGGCGGTCCGGCCTGGGACGAGGCGGCCTTCGGCAAGCTGCACGACAAGGTGCGCGCGGACCTGTACGACCTGTCCGCGGACACCACGCTGAAGACGGCCACCGCGCTGATCGCCTTCCACAAGGCCTCGACCCGGCTGAAGTCGGTGAGCAGCCCGGTGCTGCTGAACGCGGTGAACGACATCCGGCTGCACCTGGCCTCGCTGGTGCACCCGGGCTTCGTCACGGCCACCGGCTGGCAGCGGCTGCCGGACCTCAAGCGCTACCTGCTGGCGGTGGACCGCCGCCTGGAGGCGCTGCCCAACCACCCGCAGCGGGACGCCCAGCAGCTGCTGAAGGTCCAGCAGGTGCAGCAGGCGTACGGGGAGCTGTTGGCGGCGGTGCCGGCGGGGCGGCAGCCGTCGGAGGAGGTGCGGGCGATCCGCTGGATGATCGAGGAGCTGCGGGTCAGCTTCTTCGCCCAGTCGCTGGGCACGCCGACGCCGGTCTCGGAGAAGCGGATCATGAAGGCGATGGAGGCGGCCCGGGCCGCCCTGTGACCCGGGCCCCGCTCTGAGCTGGGCGGGTCCTCAGGGGCCCTCAGGTGCCAGTTCGACCTGGGGGCCCACCATGGGCTACGATCTGTCTTGTTCGCAGCGCGGCAAGCGAGTGAACGAGATCAGAAAACTCTGGTCCCGTGGAGCAGTTGGTTAGCTCGCCACCCTGTCAAGGTGGAGGTCGCGGGTTCAAGTCCCGTCGGGATCGCCGCAGCGCGAGAGGCCCGGAACCGTCAGGTTCCGGGCCTCTCGCTTTTGGCCGTTCGGCCCCCTACCCCCGCGCAGGTCCGGACCACAAGTGACGGACCGCGTGACGGTCGTCACTTCCCTTTCCCCGATGCCGGCCCCGGCACCGCCCTGCCCGAACCCTGTTAATTTAATATGTAAAATTGTACGTCTATTCACTGTAAATCCCCCCCGCCCCGTGCGCATCGAATCGTTATCCGGAGTTCGCCATTCCAACCGGCCGACCGGTACCGGAAGGCTCCGGCGGGCACGACAAAGGGGCCGCTTACCGGACCCGGCGGAGTCCGGTAAGCGGCCCCTTTAAAGAGCCTTTGGCCTATCAGGCCTCAGTGCGCTGAGCGGGAATCCCGGCCAGCAGGGCGCGCACCTCCGCCTCACGGTAACGGCGGTGACCGCCGAGCGTGCGAATCGACGTCAGCTTGCCCGCCTTGGCCCAGCGGGTGACCGTCTTCGGGTCCACGCGGAACATGGTGGCGACCTCTGCCGGCGTCAGCAGCGGTTCAGCATCAGGGGTACGAGCGGTCATGAGCGGCCTCCTCGGGAGAACCGAACCAGGGCGGTTCTATCCTTCAAATTCTGCACCTTGGCCCGCGATGCCCGAAATGGCATAGACGGGCCGAGTCGGTTATAGGACGAACGGCTTGTCCTGGTGTCTACAACTACACCATCCGTCCAGCCCTATCGACCAAACCGCCAAAATTGACCCCTCACGGGTTCAAGGCCGACGGATGGCGATGGACCACCCCATAACGGACAGTCACACGTCGATGACATCCGGTTACGAAGGGACCAGACCCTCCGTATCCCCGCAAAGCACGCATCGACTCCAGAACCACCCAAAAGTGGGCACGCTCACGTGAAGTTGGGCTGGTTGTCCCATTTTTGCACATAGGGGTAAGTTCGCGTCAACGGTGAGTAGTGTCACGTTCGACAGCTATTGACCCGAACCAGGACCTTGGTCATCGACGGTGCGGTCCCCAGGACCCTTACAGTCATACACGGGTGGTCGGACGTCAGTTCGCGTGCCGCAGCGCCAGCACCCGGCGCCACCGCACCGTCAGCTCCCCGTACACCCGCAGGGCCCCGGCGGCGTCCCCCGCCCCCAGCGCGCGCAGCCCCTCCTCCAGCTCCCCCGCCGAACGGTCCGCCAACAGCCGCTCCGGCCCCAGCAGATGCACCAGGCCCCCGTAGTCCAGTTCCACCAGCGAACGCGGATGGAACTCCTCCAGCCACCGCCCGACCTGCTCCGCGCCCCGCGCCAACTCCCCGTCCGGCAGGGCCTCGCGCAGCGCCCGGTAGGCCCGCGCCACCCGCCGCCGCGCCTGGGCCATCGGCACCAGGTAGAACAGCGCCGCCGGCCGACCGCCCCGCTCCCCCGCCGCCCCCGCGCCCCCTCCCTCCGGCGCCTCGCCGCCCGGCGGTGCCGGCGGTCCGCCGGCGGGCACGAAGCAGCGGTCCTCGTCCCCGAACGGCAGGAACCAGCGCACCGGCACCTCCCACCGGCTGGTGAGGATCCACGGCCGGGCGTCCGGGTGCTCGGCCCGCCAGCGCTCCCGCTCCGCCTCGGCGGCCGACCTGGCCGCCGGCGGCAGCGCGGTGTCCAGCAGCGCCACCGGCGCCCCGGCCCGCAGCTCGTCCAGCGCCTGCCAGCTGCGCAGCCTGGTCGCCCACGGGCAGACGTACAGCACGCCGTCCACCACCCGCAGGTACGCCCGCCCGCTCTCCCGCTCGGGCAGCGCCCGGGGCGTCCTGGAGGCCAGCCCCGCGAGCGCCTCCCGCTGCTCCTCCAGCACCGCCGCCGCGACCGGCTGCCCCGCCTGCCCGGCGTCCGGCCCGTGCTCGGCCGCATAGGCCTGCCAGCGCGCCCGATCGGGCTCCGGATAGGCCGCCAGCGGCTCGTAGACCCGCAGGTGGGCGGCGTAGGGCGGCTGTACGGAAGTGCGTACGACGGTCACGTCCTGCATGGTCGCACGCGCCGCCCGGGCGGGGGAGGGCGAGCCGGCGAACCGTTCGCACCCGCACCGCGCACCGACTCCCGTCTCACCCTTCGGACAACCGGCACAAGCTCGGACAAGAGGGCGGATCGGCGGCGTCCGCCGGACTACGCTTCGCCGTAGGCGCCCGCACCACAGCAGCGGGCCTTCGATACTGGAGTCACCACAGTGACCGACGTACAGACCCCCGCCACGCACCCCGCACCCGGCGTGCTCAGCAGGATCTTCCGCACCGAGCAGGACGGCGCCCCCGGCGACGGCCACGAGCAGGTCGTCCTCTGCCACGACCGCAGCTCCGGTCTGAAGGCGATCATCGCCATCCACTCCACCGCCCTGGGCCCGGCCCTCGGCGGCACCCGCTTCTTCCCGTACGCCTCCGAGGAGGCGGCGCTGGAGGACGCGCTGAACCTGTCCCGCGGGATGTCCTACAAGAACGCGCTGGCCGGGCTGGACCTCGGCGGCGGCAAGGCCGTCATCATCGGCGACCCGACCCCCAAGTCCGAGGGCGGGGACAAGAACGAGGCGATGCTCCGCGCCTACGGCCGCTTCGTGGAGTCCCTGCGCGGCCGCTACATCACCGCCTGCGACGTGGGCACCTACGTCCAGGACATGGACGTCATCGCGCGCGAGACCTCGTTCGTGACCGGCCGCTCGCCCGAGCACGGCGGCGCCGGGGACTCGTCCATCCTGACCGCCTTCGGCGTCTTCCAGGGCATGCGCGCCTCCGCCCAGGCCCGCTGGGGCCAGCCGACCCTGCGGGGCAAGCGGGTCGGCGTCGCGGGCGTCGGCAAGGTGGGCCACTACCTCGTCGGCCACCTGGTCGCGGACGGCGCCACCGTCGTCATCACCGACGTCTCCGAGGCCGCCGTCAACCGCGTGCGCGCGGCCCACCCGGACGTGGAGGTGGTCGCCGACACCGCCGCCCTGCTCCGGGCCCAGCTGGACGTCTACGCCCCCTGCGCCCTCGGCGGTGCGCTGACCGACGACACCGTGGCGGCGCTGGGCGAGCTCGGCACCTCGATCGTCTGCGGCGCGGCCAACAACCAGCTGGCGCACCAGGGCGTCGAGAAGGACCTCGCCGACCGCGGCATCCTCTACGCGCCGGACTACCTGGTGAACTCGGGCGGCGTCATCCAGGTCGCCGACGAGATCGACGGCTTCAACTTCGAGCGGGCCAAGAACAAGGCCACCAAGATCTTCGACACCACCCTGGAGATCTTCACCCGGGCCGCGACCGACGGCGTCCCGCCGGCGGTCGCCGCGGACCGCCTGGCCGAGCGGCGGATGCGCGAGATCAGCGCGCTGCGCACGGTCCTGCTCCCGGGCGCCCGCCGCGCCTGATCCGGCCGGCGCCGGAACCCGGATGCGCGGGGGGCCGCCCACCGCGGCCCCCCGCGCATCACGATGTGGAACCGGATTCTCACTTCTGCACCCGATCGGGTGATCCAGCGCCCCCTCAAGGGGGATAATCGGTCCTGGAACGACGGACCTGAGACACCTCTGGACAGCGTGCAAATCGCCGCAAAACCTCCCCTGACCTGGGAAGACCTGGTCTCGGGTGCGGTCGGTGCGCGCCACGTCACACCGACGACGTACCGTCCAGCGGCGGAAACAGGTACCGTTAATGCTCCAAGGCACGGTCCTCCCATTCGGGCAGGCCGGTCCTGATCATGAACACGTGTCAGACTCGGGGCCGTGAGCCCCATCGTTGAGGGGGTCGACCCATGGGGCGCGGCCGGGCCAAGGCCAAGCAGACGAAGGTCGCCCGCGAGCTGAAGTACAACAGCGGCGGGTTCGACGCTAACCGTCTGTCCAACGAGCTGGGCGTATCGCCGTCCACCGCTTCGATCGACCCTGAGCCGATCGAGGAGGAGGAGGAGGACGACGATCCGTACGCGGAGTACGCCGCCCGCTACGCCGACCTCGATGACGAGGACGACAACGAGCCGGGCACCGGGGCCTCGCAGGCCTCCCGCCGCTCGTAACCAGCAGCTTCGCCGGACCGGTCCGGGCGCCCAGGGCGCCGGGCCGGTCTTCGGTGTTCCCGCGACAGGATCGCCGCCCGCGACGGCCGCGGAACGACGGGAGGGCCCCTCCGGCGCGCCGGAGGGGCCCTCCCGTCGTCGGGGGCCGGATCAGACCGCCCGGAAGCCCTCGTAGGCGTTGTACAGGGCCGCGCCGCCCTCGTGCTCGTCGGTGCGCTCGACGATGTCGCCGAGCAGCCAGGCCTCGACGTCGCGGTCCTCCAGGATCGACAGCACGGCGTCCACCGAGTGCGGCGGCACGACGGCGACCATGCCGACGCCCATGTTGAGCGTCTTCTCGATCTCCAGGGTGGCCACGTTGCCGACCTCGGCGACGGTCCGGAAGACCGGCAGCGGGGTCCAGGTGCCGCGGTCCAGGCGGGCGTGCAGGCCGGCCGGGACGACCCGGGCCAGGTTGGCCGCCAGGCCGCCGCCGGTGACGTGCGAGAAGGCGTGGACCTCGGTGGCGCGGGTGAGCGCCAGGCAGTCCAGCGAGTAGATCCGGGTCGGCTCCAGCAGCTCCTCGCCGAGGGTGCGGCCGAACTCCTCGACCTTGCGGTCCAGCTTCCAGCCGGCCTCGTTCAGCAGCACGTGGCGCACCAGCGAGTAGCCGTTGGAGTGCAGGCCGGAGGCGGCCATCGCGATCACCACGTCGCCGGCCCGGACCCGCTCCGCGCCGAGCAGCGCGTCGGCCTCCACCACACCGGTGCCGGCGCCCGCCACGTCGTACTCGTCCGGGCCCAGCAGGCCCGGGTGCTCGGCGGTCTCGCCGCCGACCAGGGCGCAGCCGGCCAGCGCGCAGCCCTCGGCGATGCCCTTGACGATCGCGGCGACCCGCTCCGGGACGACCTTGCCGACGCAGATGTAGTCGGTCATGAACAGCGGCTCGGCACCGCACACCACCAGGTCGTCGACGACCATGCCGACCAGGTCGTGGCCGATGGTGTCGTGCTTGTCCATGGCGGCGGCGATGGCCACCTTGGTCCCCACGCCGTCGGTGGCCGAGGCCAGCAGCGGCCGCTCGTAGTTCTTGAAGGCGGACGCGTCGAAGAGGCCGGCGAAGCCGCCGAGACCGCCGACCACCTCGGGGCGGTTGGCCTTCTTCACCCACTGCTTCATGAGCTCGACGGCGCGGTCGCCCGCCTCGATGTCGACGCCGGCGGCGGCGTAGGTGGCGCCGTTCTGGTTCGTGGTCACTGCGGTGCGGCCCTTTCGGGTCGGGGTGGGGGTCGGAACAGCGCGGTGGGGCCCCGGGTTCCGGGGCCCCACCGCGAGGTACTACGGGCGGCGCAGCGCGTCGGCCGCGCCCGCCCCGCCGAGCAGCGACTGGACGCCGTCCAGGTCGCTGCCGCTGGTCGGCTTGCCGCGGACGGCCGGCTGCTGCTGGCCGCCCTTGATCTCGGCCTCCAGCAGGAGCTTGCCGAGCAGCGCCGGATCGGGCAGCTCCATCGGGTACTCACCGTCGAAGCAGGCCCGGCAGAGCTTGTCCTTGGGCTGCGTGGTGGCCTCGATCATGCCGTCGATCGAGATGTAGGAGAGCGAGTCGGCACCCAGGGTGCGGCCGATCTCCTCGATGGTCATGCCGTTGGCGATCAGCTCCGCGCGGGTGGCGAAGTCGATGCCGAAGAAGCACGGCCACTTCACCGGCGGGGAGGAGATCCGGATGTGCACCTCGGCGGCGCCGGCCTCGCGCAGCATCTTCACCAGCGCGCGCTGGGTGTTGCCGCGCACGATCGAGTCGTCCACGACCACCAGGCGCTTGCCCTGGATGACCTCGCGCAGCGGGTTCAGCTTGAGCCGGATGCCGAGCTGGCGGATGGTCTGGCTGGGCTGGATGAAGGTGCGGCCCACGTAGGCGTTCTTCACCAGGCCGGAGCCGTACGGGATGCCGCTGGCCTCGGCGTAGCCGATCGCGGCGGGGGTGCCGGACTCGGGCGTCGCTATCACCAGGTCGGCCTCGACGGGGGCCTCCTTCGCCAGGCGGCGGCCCATCTCCACCCGGGAGAGGTGCACGTTGCGGCCGGCGATGCTGGTGTCGGGGCGGGCCAGGTAGACGTACTCGAAGACGCAGCCCTTGGGCTTGGCCTCGGCGAAGCGGGAGCTGCGCATGCCGTTCTCGTCGATGGCGATCAGCTCGCCGGGTTCGACCTCGCGGATGAACGAGGCACCGCAGATGTCCAGTGCCGCCGTCTCGGAGGCGACCACCCAGCCGCGCTCCAGCCGGCCGAGCACCAGCGGGCGGATGCCCTGCGGGTCGCGGGCGGCGTAGAGGGTGTGCTCGTCCATGAAGACGAGCGAGAAGGCGCCCTTGACCTTGGGCAGCACGACCTTGGCCGTCTCCTCGATGGAGAGGTCCGGGTGGCCGGCGAGCAGCGCCGTCACCAGGTCGGTGTCGTTGGTCGCGGCGGACCGGCCGGAGCGCGAGACGTGCTCCTCGCCGGGCAGTTCGGCGACCATGGCCGCCAGTTCGGCGGTGTTCACCAGGTTTCCGTTGTGCCCGAGGGCCAGCGATCCGTGCACGGTCGCCCGGAAGGTCGGCTGGGCGTTCTCCCAGACCGAGGAACCGGTGGTCGAGTAGCGGGCGTGTCCGACGGCGATATGCCCGTGCAACGACCCCAGGGAGGCCTCGTCGAAGACCTGGGAGACGAGTCCCATGTCCTTGAAGACGAGAATCTGGGAGCCATTGCTCACTGCGATGCCCGCGGATTCCTGACCGCGGTGCTGCAGGGCGTAAAGGCCGAAGAACGTGAGCTTGGCGACCTCCTCGCCGGGAGCCCAGACACCGAAGACGCCGCAAGCGTCCTGGGGGCCTTTCTCGCCGGGAAGAAGATCGTGGTTGAGTCTTCCGTCACCACGTGGCACGCCTTCGAGTCTAGGGCAGTCGGTGCGGGCTTCCGGAACCAGGGATGCCGGGTTTGTCGGGCGGCCGATCAGTAACGCGCGTAGACAAAACCCCTTACGGAGTGGGGATTTCAGGCCGCCGGAATTGCGGCGGGCAGCGGTTGGCCTTGCGGTTCGCGCCCGTTGGGAAGTGCGGGGGAGTTCCGGGTGCGCAGCGGCGGGCGCCGGGGCGGCGGCGAACGTGAGCCTGCTCACCCGGCGTTCACCTCCCGGTCGGGTGGCGGCGGCTTCGCGGGGTCGTGCGGCCGCGCGGCCGCACGGAGACGGGCACGGCACGGGGCCGGCGGTCCTACGCCGCGGGCAGCAGCAGGCCCCAGGCGTCCGGTCGCACCGTCCACGTCCTGGCGCGGACCGGGCCGTTCCGGTGGCCGTCCGCCTCGTAGCCGAAGCCCCGGCCGACCACCGAGACGCTCGCCGCCCTGGCCCGCACCGGGGCGCCCGAGGCGCGCACCACGATCTCCAGTTCGCCCGTCCCGTCCGACGCTCCGGACGGCAGCGTGACGTGCACCAGCCGGACCGGCCAGTGGATGTCCGCGAGCAGTCGGCCGTCCGCCTCCACCCGCACCCGGGAGCTGTGCTCGACCACGTCGGGAGTGAGTGCGGTCGCCTGCTCGGCCGCAGCCAGTTTCGCCCATAGCGAACGCCAGCCACTCGAACGGCCTCCTGGGCGGTGCGTGCCGCCACCGGTGATCCGCACCCCGCCCAGCGCCACCCCGCCGCCGTCGTCCACCAAGAGGTCCAGCCGGCGCGGCGCGCCCGACAGCACCGCCCGCGCGGCCCGCACCGGCTCCCCCGGCACACCGAGCGCGCGGGCCGCCGCCAGCTCCTCCGCGCGACCGACCGGAACCATCCCCACCGGTTCCGCCCCCAGCTCACGCTGGCGGTGCAGCGCCTGCAGCACCCGCTGCAGCGCCAGATCGGAACCGATCACCACCGGTCGCCGCCGGCCCCGGTGCGAAAGCACCCGGTCGAGCTCGGAAGGACTCTCCGGATAGGCCACCTTCACGTCCGCGCCCCCGCAGAGGACGTCCTTCGCGATCCGCACCGACTCCCCGTCGGACTGCCGGGCCGCCGGGTCGAGGAGCAGCAGGAGCGGCCCGGGGCCGCCGGTTCCAGGCGTGGACAGGGACGACACGACCGGTCCTTCCTCAGGTAATCTCTCGGTGCAAGAGCCCCTTGCGCCATTGCGCCAGGGGCTTCGTCTATCTCGGGGCAGACTGCGGCCTACGCAGGATGCCCCAACCGGAAGGGGTGTACGCCTGTGCCGGCACTCGTGCTCGTTGGCGCTCAGTGGGGGGACGAGGGCAAGGGGAAGGCCACCGACCTCCTCGGTGGTTCCGTCGACTACGTCGTCCGCTACCAGGGCGGCAACAACGCCGGTCACACGGTGGTCATCGGCGACCAGAAGTACGCCCTGCACCTGCTCCCTTCCGGAATCCTCAGCCCGAACGTCACGCCGGTGATCGGCAACGGCGTGGTGATCGACCCGGCCGTGCTGCTCTCCGAGCTGGCCGGCCTGAACGACCGCGGCATCGACACCTCCAAGCTGCTGATCTCGGGCAACGCCCACCTGATCACGCCGTACCACCGCACCCTGGACAAGGTCACCGAGCGCTTCCTCGGCAAGCGCCGGATCGGCACCACCGGCCGCGGCATCGGCCCGACCTACGCGGACAAGATCAACCGCGTCGGCATCCGGGTCCAGGACCTGTTCGACGAGTCGATCCTGCGCCAGAAGATCGAGGCGGCGCTGCACGACAAGAACCAGGTCCTGGTCAAGCTGTACAACCGCCGCACCATCCCGGCCGACCTGGTGGTCGAGGAGTACCTCGGCTACGCGGAGAAGATCAGGCCGTTCCTCGCCGACACCACCCTCGTCCTGGACGAGGCCCTGAAGGCGAACAAGGTCGTCCTGCTGGAGGGCGGCCAGGGCACCCTGCTGGACGTCGACCACGGCACGTACCCCTTCGTGACCTCGTCGAACCCGACCGCGGGCGGCGCCTGCACCGGCGCCGGCATCGGCCCCACCAAGATCGACCGGGTCATCGGCATCCTCAAGGCCTACACCACCCGCGTCGGCTCCGGCCCGTTCCCGACCGAACTGCTCGACGCGGACGGCGAGGCGCTGCGCCGGATCGGCGGCGAGCGCGGCGTCACCACCGGCCGCGACCGCCGCTGCGGCTGGTTCGACGCCGTCATCGCGCGCTACGCGACCCGGGTCAACGGCCTGACCGACTTCTTCCTCACCAAGCTCGACGTCCTGACCGGCTGGGAGCAGATCCCGGTCTGCGTCGCGTACGAGATCGATGGCAAGCGGGTCGAGGAACTCCCCTACAACCAGTCCGACTTCCACCACGCCAAGCCGGTCTACGAGACCCTGCCGGGTTGGAGCGAGGACATCAGCAAGGCGAAGACCTTCGCCGAGCTGCCGAAGAACGCCCAGGCGTACGTGAAGGCGCTGGAGGAGATGTCGGGCGCGCCGATCTCGGCCATCGGCGTCGGTCCGGGCCGGGACGAGACGATCCAGATCAACTCGTTCATCTGAGCCCGGGGCTCCGCCCGATCGCTCCGGAGGGCCCTGCGGGACGCGACGTCCCGCAGGGCCCTTCGCCGTACCTCCGACCGGGCTTTTGCACTAGTTCATAAATACATTGCATCTAGTGCAGAGTCGCGCTACGTTCGGGTCCATGACCGCGAAGCTCCCCGCACCCGTCACCCTCACCGGCCGCCACATCCGCCTCGAGCCACTGGAGCGCCGCCACTGCGGCGACCTCTGGGCCACCGTCGGATCCGACCCCGAGGTCTGGCGCTGGATCCCCGTCCACGTGCCCGCCGCCGAGGCGGACATGGGCGCGCTGCTCGACGCCCGCCTCGCGGAGGCGGCCGCCGGGGAGTCGGTGTACTTCGCCGCCGTCGACCTCGCGAGCGGCCGGGCCGTCGGCGTCACCGGCTACCACGACTTCAGCGCCGAGAACGAGTACCTGGAGATCGGCGGCACCTGGTACGCCCGCTCGGTCTGGCGCACGGCCGTCAACACCGAGGCCAAGCTGCTCCTGCTCACCCACGCCTTCGAAGACCTGGGCATGGGGCGCGTCTTCTGGAAGACCGACGCCCGCAACGAGCGCTCCCGCAACGCCATCCTGCGCCTCGGCGCCCGGTTCGAGGGCGTCCATCGCCGCCACCGGCTGCGCCCCGACGGCACCTGGCGCGACTCCGCCTACTTCTCGATGCTCACCGACGAATGGCCGGCCGCCAAGTCCCGCCTGGTGGAACGCCTTTCGCGCGGCTGAGGGTTCGCGCACCAGGCCGCCCCACGCGGACCCCGGGACGTGCCCGGCCGGGCACGGGTGCGGGGGTGACGGCCGGAACCGGGGGTGCGGCCGGCGGCGGAGGGAGGCGCTATCTCCGCTCGCCGCCGGTGGAATGGCCGGCCGCGATCCCGCGCTTCGCCGGGCGGGGTTCGCGGGGTTGGAGGTTGACCATCCATACCAGCCAGCCGACGAAAAGGACGGCCAGGAGGAGTACGGACAATGCGGCGACCAGAAGCGCATTCACCGGGATACGGAAATGCGGTGCGGAAGGCGGCGAGGCGAGGGAAGGGGCATGGCTGTCTCCGGTCGGTGATGTCGGGCGCCGTGACCATGCATCTGGTGTGTAATTACGGCAGATTGACGACTGTTTAGGCAGCAACAAGTCAGCGAGTGACACGACGACCATAGGGTCAGGGTGCCAGAGTTGCTACCGAGGGGAAGAACGTTCACTCCATCGTGGGGTATCCCCCATTTCGGTAGCTAGGGCCCGGTATGCACGGCACACTTCACCGGAAGCATCGACCGCAGCCGCGATCCGGAGAGAAGAGTCATGCCACCCCGCTTGTCGCCGACCGTGCGCCAGCAGCGCCTCGGAATCGAGTTGCGCAGGATGCGCGAACGCGTGGGCGTGACGCCCAAGAGCCTGGCCGCCACCATCGGCACCGACCTGCCCAAGATCTCCCAGATGGAGAACGGGAAGTCGGGCATCAGCGCCGACCGGCTGCGGACCTGGGCCCGCACCTGCGGCTGCGAGGACGGCCCCTACCTGGACGCGCTGCTGACGATGACCCAGGACCGGCGCAAGTACTGGTGGGACAGCTACCGCGGCCGGCTGCCGAACGCCATCATCGACATCGCTGAGATGGAGCACCACGCGGCATCGCTGTCCATCCTGAACAGCACGTTCATCCCCGGCCTGCTCCAGACCGCGGAGTACGCCACCGCCGTGTTCGAGCGCCTGCCCCCGCAGTACCGGCAGGAGGCGGACGTCCGGAAGGCATTCCGGATTCACCGCCAGCGGATCTTCACCGAACACCCGAAGCCGTACAGCGCATTCCTGCACGAATCCGCTCTGCGCATGCAGTTCGGCGGCCCGGAAGTGCTGCGCGAGCAGTTGCAGAGCCTGCTGGAGAATTCCGAACGGCCCTTGGTGGAGATCCGGGTGATCCCGTTCAGCGTGCCCACCTACACCGGATCCGGAGAGAGCCTGTACCTCGCCCGCGGGCCCGTACCGGAGCTCGACACCGTCCAGATCGACCTCTCCCACGGTCCGAAGTTCGTCCACACCCAGGCCGAATTGGCCTCCTACCGACGGATCAAGGAGGAGACCGCGGCGATCGCGCTCGGGTCGGACGACTCCCGGGACTTCATCCAGTCCTTACTGAAAGACTTCTCATGAGTACGTGGCGCAAGGCGTCCGCCAGCGGCGAGAGCACGGACTGCGTCGAGGTCAGAGCGGCGGGCGGCCTGGTGGAGATCCGCGAGTCGGACCGGCCCGAGGTGGTCGTGCGGACCACGCCGCGCAAATGGGCCGCCTTCGTCCGCGGGGTGAAGGCCGGGGAGTTCGACCGGTACGGCGACCCGGCCCGGCCCTGACCCGGCCCTGACCCGGCCCTGACCCGGCACTGACCCGTACCGCCCTGCGCCGACGCCGAGCGCCCGGCCCGCACCGCCCTGCGCCGACGCCGACCGCCCGCGCAGGCCACGACGGTAGGCTTGGCAGCCCACAGTGGACCCCCTGCGCCTGACGCGGCACTCCCCACGGGGTGCGCGTGCGGGAGAAATCGGAGCATCCGAGAATGGCTCGGCACCTGATCACCAGCGCCCTTCCGTACATCAACGGGATCAAGCACCTGGGCAACATGGTCGGGTCCATGCTCCCGGCGGACGTCTACTCCCGCTACCTGCGGCGGCGCGGCCACGACGTGCTGTTCATCTGCGCCACCGACGAGCACGGCACCCCCGCCGAGCTGGCCGCCCAGGAGGCCGGGCTGCCGGTCGCCGAGTTCTGCGCCCGGGCGCACGAGGCGCAGAAGGCGGTGTACGACGGCTTCGGGCTCTCCTTCGACCACTTCGGCCGCAGCTCCTCGCCGCAGAACCGGGAGATCACCCAGGAGATCGCCCGCGAACTGCAGCGCAACGGCTTCATCGAGGAGCGGGCGATCCGCCAGGTGTACTCCAACGCCGACGGGCGCTTCCTGCCGGACCGCTACATCGTCGGCACCTGCCCGCACTGCGGCTACGACAAGGCGCGCGGCGACCAGTGCGAGAACTGCACCCGGGTGCTGGACCCGACCGACCTGCTGGAGCCCCGCTCGGCGATCAGCGGCAGCTCCGACCTGGAGGTCCGGGAGACCAGGCACCTGTTCCTGCTCCAGTCGAAGCTGACCGGTGAGGTCGAGGAGTGGGTCGCCGCCAACGGCGACAACTGGCCGGTGCTGGCCTCCTCGATCGCCCGCAAGTGGCTCACCGAGGGCCTGCAGGACCGCTCGATCACCCGCGACCTGGAGTGGGGCGTCCCGGTGCCGGCCGACGTCTGGCCCGAACTGGCCGCCGAGGGCAAGGTGTTCTACGTCTGGTTCGACGCCCCGATCGAGTACATCGGCGCCACCAAGGAGTGGGCCGACGCGGCCCCGGCCGGGCAGGACCGGGACTGGAAGTCCTGGTGGTACGAGGCCGACGAGAGCGTCCGCTACACCCAGTTCATGGGCAAGGACAACGTCCCGTTCCACACCGTGATGTTCCCGG
Organism: Streptomyces sp. NRRL S-350; assembly: GCF_000719705.1. Classification (GTDB taxonomy): domain Bacteria; phylum Actinomycetota; class Actinomycetes; order Streptomycetales; family Streptomycetaceae; genus Kitasatospora. The sequence continues at coordinate 65,691 of NZ_JOHO01000024.1, forward strand.
CCACCATCCTCGGCTCGCACCGCCCGTGGAAGAAGGTCGACTACGTCAAGGCCTTCAACTGGCTGACCTACTACGGCGGGAAGTTCTCCACCAGCCAGAAGCGCGGCATCTTCAGCGACGTGGCGCTGGAACTGCTGCCGGCCGACTACTGGCGCTACTTCATGATGGCCCACGCCCCCGAGTCGGACGACTCCAGCTTCACCTGGGACCTCTTCGCCTCGGTGGTCAACAAGGACCTCGCCGACACCCTCGGCAACTTCGTCAACCGGGTGCTGTCCTTCAGCCGCAAGCGCTTCGGCGACGACGTCCCCGGCGGCCACGCGCCGGGCGAGGCCGAGCAGCGCCTCGGCGAACAGGTCGCCGGGCTGCTCGCCGAGTACGAGGCCCAGCTGGACGGCCTCAACTTCCGCAAGGCCGCGCAGGCCCTGCGCGCGCTGTGGAGCGCCGGCAACGCCTACCTGGACGAGAAGGCGCCCTGGCAGCAGGTGAAGACCGACCAGGACGCGGCGGCGCTCACCCTCCGCACGGCGATGAACCTGATCCACCTGTACGCGGTGGTGTCCGAGCCGTTCATCCCGACCGCGGCGGCGGCGATGCGCGCGGCCTTCGCCCTGCCCGCGGACGCGCCTGCGGCCGGCCGCACCTGGGTGGACCCGCAGGAGGCCAGGACGCTGGACCTGGTGCCGGCCGGGACGCCGTTCACGGTGCCGCCGGTGCTCTTCGCCAAGATCACCGACGAGGACCTGGCGGCCTGGTCCGCGCGCTTCGGCGGCGCGGAGGGCTGACCGCCGGCGGGGGCGCCGCGGCTGTGCGGCGCCCCCGCCGCGTGCGGCACGGCTCAGGGCTTGCGGGCGGTGTGGACCGTCATCGCGGACAGGTAGAAGGCGTCCGGGCGGTGGAGGATGCCGGTGGGGGCGTCCTCGGCCAGGAGGGCTTCGAGGGTGGTGCGGTCCTCGGGCCGCAGGGTCTCGGCGAGCTGGTCGTGCAGTCGGCTGAGCTGGGTGTGCAGGTACCGGCGGGTCGGGCCGTCGAGCGGGGCGGGGCGGTCGACCAGGAAGGTCCGGGTGCCGCTCGGGGTCAGCCCGGCGCGCTTCAGCATGGCCGGCCAGTCCTCGATCTCCTCGGTGCTGCCGGGCAGTTCGGCCCGCATGGTGCTGAAGCCGTCCTCGTGGGCCGCGTCCAGCCGGGCCTGGAAACCGGGCCGGCCGAGGCCGAAGTCGCGGGGCAGGTAGCGCGGCGGCAGGCCGCGTTCGGCGACGGCCAGCAGACCGCCCGGCCGTAGGGCCCCGGCGAGGGAGACGAGCGCGGCCTGCTGGTCGCCGAGATGGTGGATCGCATTGCCGGACCAGATCAGGTCGGCCTCGCCGAGTTTGCCGAACTCGGCCGGGAGGTCCGCCTGTTGGGTGCGGAGCCGGCCGCCGGAGCGGGTCCGGGCGCGGTCCAGCAGGGCGGCCGACTGGTCGACGGCGACCACCTCGGCGGCCGGGAAGGCGTCCGCGAGCAGTCCGGCGATCACCCCCGGTCCGCTGCCCACGTCGAGGATCCGCCGGACCGCACCGTCCCCGTGCAGGCCGGACAGCCAGTGGGCGGCCTCGGTGACGGCGTCGGCGCGCAGGTCGGCCTCGTGCTCCAGGTGCGCGGCGAGCGCGTCCCAGTCGAAGTCGGCGGCGGGGACGTGGCTGTGGGCGTGGCCGGGGGCGTGGCCGGGGGTGTGCGCGGGCCCGGGCTGGGGCTGGGGCTGGTGTTGGTGGGGCTGGGGCTGGGGCTGGGGCTGCTGGTGCTGCTGGTGCTGGTGCGCGGTCATGTCGGATCTCCGTTCGTGGTTGACGAAAGCTTCCCGGCTCACGCGGGCACGGCGGCGCCGGACGCGCGGCCGCGTCGCGCCCGCAGGGTGTCGAGCGCCCGTCCGACCTCCTCCTGCGCGAGGTCGTGGTCGAGCGCGATGGCGGCCGCCGCGCCCGCTCCGGCGGCGGTGACGACCTGGGCGCGGGGGTCGGCGACGTTGCCCACCGCCCAGACGCCGGAGAGGCTGGTCCGGCCGGTGCGGTCGGTGGCGACCCAGCCGTTGTCGTCCCGGGCGCACCCGAGGCCGAAGAGCAGCGTGTCCCGGGGCACCGGCTGCGGGGCGACGAACACCGCCTCGCGCGGCACGACCCGCCCATCGGCGAGTTCGACGCCGCACAGCCGTCCGTCGTCGGACACCAACCGCACGATCCGGCCCTCGACGACCCGCACGCCCCGGGCCGCCAGCCGCTCCCGATCCCCCTCGGCCAGGGCGAGCGTGTGGGCGATCAGCACCACGTCCGCTGACCACTGCCGCAGCAGCAGCGCCTGGTCGACGGCCATCGGGTGGGTGCCGAGCACGCCGAGCGGCCGGTCCCGGACCTCCCAGCCGTGGCAGTACGGGCAGTGCAGCACATCGCGGCCCCAGCCCTCGACGAGCCCCGGCAGCTCCGGCAGCCCGTCGCGCAGCCCGGTGGCGACGATCACCCGGCGGGCGTGCAGCACCGGGCCGCCGGCCAGGCAGACGGTGAAGCCCGGCGCTGCGGGCGCTGCTGCGGGCGGTGCGGGCTCCGCGGGCGCTGCGGCCTCGGCTGCCTCGATGTGCTCGACCCGGGCGTCGATCAGGTCGACGCCGTACCGGGCGACCTCCTCCCGGCCGATCGCCAGCAGCGCCGACGGCGGTACGCCGTCCCGGCTCAGGTAGCCGTGCAGCTGGGCGGCGGGCGCGTTGCGCGGTTCGCCGGCGTCCACCACCGCGACCCGGCGCCGGGCCCGGCCCAGCACCAGCGCCGCGCTCAGCCCCGCCGCCCCCGCACCGACCACCACCGCGTCGTAGCGCTCGACGGGCCCCGTCCCCGGCCCCGTCCCCGCCGGCGCCGTCGTCCTCGCCGTGGTCCCGGTCCTGGCCGTCGTCCCGGTCTTGGCCGTCGTCCTCGCCGTCGTCCTCGTCCTCGCCGTATCGGTTGCCTCGCTCATGGCGCTCACCTCCACCGCCAGGCTGCGGCTGCCGTCGCCACCTCGGCAAGCGTTGTTGCCGACTCAGCAAACAGACCCGGCATCCCCCGTCCGCCGCCAGTACGAGCGGGCCGCCAGCGCCAGCGCCACCCCGTACCCGGCGAACGCCGCGATCCCGACCCAGGCCACCTCCAGCGCCTGCCCGGGCGTGGCGAAGTCACCCTGCCGGATGCCGAACACCCCCGCGCCGCACAGCACCAGGTAACCGGTCCCGACCACCCCGTACGGCGCCAGCGTCGCCGCGCCCAGCAGCGCCGGGGCAAGCGGCAGCCAGCGCGGGACGCGGCGGCCGCGCAGCAGCAGGGTCCAGCGCGGGAAGACCTGCCCCCACGGCCGCACCAGCGCCCACAGCAGGAACACCCCGATCGCCGCCAGCAGCACCGTGCCGTCGAGCCCCCAGGACTCCAGGGTGAGCCAGAGCCCGGAGGCGCCGTTGCGCCGGTATCCGTCGTACATCTCCGCGCCGCTGATCCCCGCGAAACTGCCGCCGAACGCCCAGACCAGCTTCATCACCACGTACGGCACGAACGCCAACGTCCCGGCGAAGGCGGCGAGTTGGACGGTCGCGGGAGCAGCCGAGGGGGCCGGGGCCGGGCGCCGCGCACCACCGGCGGGCCGCCGAGCACGGGCGGTGCCGGCCAGCAGCAGCGCCCCGGCCGCCGCCAGCGCGCGGTTCACCGCGTCCGGCACGCTGTCGACACCCTCCCCGAAGACCAGCGTCAGCACGTCCATCAGCAGGCTGAAGGCCGCCGTCGCGGCCAGCCCGCACAGCAGCCACAGCGCGCGCCCGAGCCACGCCGACGGCTGCCGCCGTACCGCCGCCCACCCGGCCCCGGCCGCCGCCGACCCCACGGCCACCACCACCCACCCCAGCCGGTCGGCACCGAACAGCGCCGTCCCGCTCAGCTCGCACCCCAGCCCGAAACCGGCGTAACCGACACCCCAGGCGACGACCACCCATCCGTTCCTCGTCATGCCGCCAGGCTCGCCCGCGCACCCGGCCGCCGCCTCCGCCGGCAGGGGTAACCGCCTCCCCCGCCGGAGGGATCCTGCACCCCGAGGACCCGGCGGCTCCGTCGAAAGCGAATGCGGCGAAGGTGGTTACCGGCCGAGGCCGATACCGGCCCAGGCGGCCAAAACGCCCATGGCGCCCATGACGCCCAAGGCGAATACGGCAATACGGCAATACGGCGCATGCGGCAATACGGCAGCTGCCCTTGCCTTGGAGTGCACTCCAACTCCTAACCTCTGACCCATCGCCAGCAACCACCCACCCACCAGGGGGAGCTCCACCATGCGCTACCGCGTTCTCGGCGGCACCGGCATCGAGGTGAGTGCCTACTGCCTCGGCACGATGATGTTCGGCGCCATCGGCAACCCCGACCACGACGACTGCGCCCGGATCATCGACGCCGCGCTCGACCGGGGCATCAACTTCATCGACACCGCCGACATCTACTCGGCCGGCGAGTCCGAGGAGATCGTCGGCAAGGCGCTGGCCGCCCGTGGCGACCGCGACGAGGTCGTGCTCGCCACGAAGGCGCACTTCCCGATGGGCGAGGGCCGCAACCGGGGCGGCAACTCGCGGCGCTGGATCGTCCGCGAGGTCGAGGAGAGCCTGCGCCGTCTGCGCACCGACTGGATCGACCTGTACCAGATCCACCGGCCGGACCACACCACGGACATCGAGGAGACCCTGTCCGTCCTCGGCGACCTCGTCCGGGCCGGCAAGATCCGCGCCTTCGGCTGCTCGACCTTCCCCGCCGGGCAGTTGGTGGACGCCCACCACGTCGCCGAGCGCCGGGGCCTGCCGCGCTTCCGCACCGAGCAGCCGCCGTACTCGCTGCTCGCCCGGGGCGTCGAGCGGGAGGTCCTGCCGGTGATCCAGCGGCTCGGCATGGGCGCGCTGACCTGGGGCCCGCTCGCCGGCGGCTTCCTCACCGGGCGCTACCGCAAGGGCCTCCCGATCGACCTCACCCAGGGCCGCGCCGCGATCAACCCGGGCCGCTTCGACCCGGCGCTGCCCACCACGGCCGCCAATCTGGAGGCCGTGGAGGCGTTCGCCGTCCTCGCCGAGGAACTCGGCCGCACCCTGCCCGAGCTGGCGGTGGCCTTCCCGGCGGCCCACCCGGCGGTCACGTCCGTGATCATCGGTCCGCGCACCATGGCGCAGCTCGAATCCGCCCTCAAGGGGGCCGACCTGGTGCTGGACGACGCCACCCTCGACCGCATCGACGCGATCGTCCCGCCCGGCACCGACCTCTACCAGGCCGACGGCGCGTGGCAGCCGCCGTCGATCACCACCCCCGGGCTCCGCCGCCGCCCCATCGCGGACCGCTCGGCCGGCTGACCGCCCCGCAGGCCGACGGGGCGGTCCGGCCGGCGCCGGACAGCCCCGTCGGCCCGGTGGGTCAGCCCCGCGGGGCGGCGAAGCAGTGGACGGTCACGGTGCGGCCGGAGGCCCACTGCTGGTCGCCGCTGCCGAGGTGGGTCCAGCCGAGGCGCCGGTAGAGGGCCACGGCGGCGGTGTCGGTGGCGAGGACGTCGAGGACGGGGTGCAGGCCGAGCGCCCGCGCGTGCGCCACCGCGCAGGCCAGCAGGCGGGCGCCGATGCGGTGGCCGCGCGCCCCAGGGGCGACGTAGAGCCGGCCGATCACCGCACTGAGCGCCGGAGAGCCGCCGGTGCGGTGGCTCCACAGGGCGGGCGCGAGGTCGCCCGGGGCGCTGCGGGCGAGGCCGACGTGGCCGACGGGCCGCCCCTCCGACTCGGCGACCCAGGCGGCGAGCAGGCCGTCCGGGGTGAGCCAGGCGGCGGGGCGGTCGGGCCAGTCGGCGGGATAGCCGTCGGCGGTGTGGACGTCGCCCAGCACCCGGACGCAGCCGGCGAGGTCGTCGCCGCGGCGCGGCCGGACCATCACCCCTACCAGGGCCTGCGGTGAGCCGGACGCGACGCCATCGGCGCGTTCTTCAAGGTCTGCCATGCCGGTACGTTACCGGCCAGCCCTCACCGTCGCAGCAGGTCGACGACCCCGGTGAGGCCCTCCTCACCGCTGCCGACCGCCAGTCGGCGCTCCATCAGCCGGAAGTAGGGTTCGAGCAGTTCCGCGCTCACTCCCTGCTCCTCGGCGGTGCGCAGCAGCGTGCCCTTGCCCGCCACCTGCATCGCCAGGTTGGACACCACACCCCTCGTGTAGTCGCCGCTCTCCAGCTGCTCGGCGGTGCCGGCGATGGTCCCGCTCATCGCGGTCACGTAGTCGCTGAGCAGTGGTGCGAGGCGGCCCGGCGCGACGGCCTCGCCGCGGAACAGCGCGAAGGCGTGCGCGGCCCCGGCGAACATCCCGTACATCGCGCTGAGCAGCGCCACGTCGTGCAGCGCCGCGTAGCCGGCGTCCTCGCCGACGTACCGGGTGCCGGCGGGCGTGGCGAGGGTCGCCCGGTGCTCCTCGAACAGTTCGGACGAGCCGCTGTAGAAGACGTACGGGCCGGCGGCAGGGACGCCGATCATCGGCGGGACGGCCATGATCCCGCCGTCCAGGTAGCGGGCGCCGCGCCGCGCGGCCCAGGCGGCCCGGGCCCGGGCCTGCTCGGGGGTGCTGGTGACCAGGTTGACCACGTCCTTGCCGGTCAGGTCGGCGTCGGCCAGCGCCCCGGCCACGGAGGCGTCGTCGAGCAGGCAGACGACGACCAGGCGGTTCGCCGCGACGGCCTCCGCGGCGGTGTCGGCGACGGCGGCGCCACGGAGGGCGAGCGCGTCGGCGCGGGCGGCGGTGCGGTTCCAGACGGTCAGCGGGTGCCCGCCGGCGAGCCAGGCCTGGGCCAGCGCGGTGCCCATGGCGCCGAGGCCGAGCAGGGTGAGCGGGGTGGGCGGGTTCTCGGTCGCGTTCTCGGTCGCGTTCTCGGTCGCGTTCTCGGTCGCGTTCTCGGCTGCGTTCTCGGCTGCGTTCTCAACAAGGTTGTTCGTCACGGGAATCAGCGTCCGCGCCGTCCCCGGAGACGATCAAGTACGCACTTCGAAGTGGGTGGTTACCCTGAAGTGAGCATCGAGGTCGGAGGGGTCGGAAGGGGTGGGCATGGCGACCATGCCGAGGCCGGGGGCGTACATCTGCGGGACGGACGCCGCGATGGACGTGATCGGCGGCAAGTGGAAGGTGTCGATCCTCTGGGCCCTGGGAGAGCGCCCGCACTGCCGCTTCGGCGAGCTGCGCCGACTGCTGCCGGGGATCACCGAGAAGGTGCTGGCCGCGCACCTGCGCGAGATGGAGGCGCACGGCATCGTGCGCCGGGAGGCGTACGACGAGGTGCCTCCCCGGGTCGAGTACACGCTGACCGAGCCGGGGCAGCGGCTCAACACGGCGCTGGGCCCGCTGGGGGACTGGGGGCGGGAGCACGTCCTGGGCCGGGCGCCGCACCCGGCGTAGCGCCGTCGCAGCCCGCGCGGCCCGGCGGCGCGAAGGGAGGCGTGAAAGGAGGCGCGAAAAGGGTCGCGAAGGGGCGCGCGAAAGCGGGCGGCGCGCCCGCCCGGGCCCGGGCGCTAGGCGATCGCGGCCGACACCACCGCCGCCACCGCGATGTTGCAACTGGCCGACACCCACACCGCCGGGTGCGGCTCCCTCTCGACCAGGATCGCGCCGAGCCTGCCCGGCGTCAGCAGGTCCACCAGCCAGAACGCGACGGCCATCAGCACCAGCCCCAGCAGGCCGTAACAGGCCGTCGAGACCAGGCCCTTGGCGAAGTCGGCGTAGGTGTACAGGATCGCGGTGAAGACGATGCCGCCGATGCCGAGCAGCGCGGAGCTGAGCAGGACCGCTGCGTTGCGGTTGCGTTCGACCCAGATCTGGTGGCCGAGCCTGCCGGGCGTCAGCAGGTCCACCAGGCCGACACCGAGGAGCAGCAGCAGCACCCCGAGGGCGCCGTAGGCCGCCGCCGCGCCGAGCCCGTGCAGGATGTCGTTCATGGTGGTCCCAGCCCCCGGTCCGCTCTCGCCCTGCTCCCCGACCGGCCGGCCAGGGCCCCTCGACCGGCCTGGTCAAGGGTTGGCAAAAGATACCCCACCCGGATGAGAGCCGGACCTGGGATCCGGGAACCGGCACGGGCCGGGAAACCTGGCGGCCCGCGGACCGCGCCGCCCGGGAACCCCGCGCCGGGGAACGCGGGCCAGCCGGCGACGCGGCCCGGCCCGGCCCGGCCCGGCGACGCGGCGGGTCAGTCCTCCTCGTGCACCAGGTGGTCCACGCAGGCCGCGACGGCCAGCAGCAACCCGGTGTCGGCACCGTCGGCGACCTCCACCCCGTACGTGTCCCGGACCCGGAACCACTTGCGGCTGATCCGGGCCAGCTCGTCGCCGTGGTCGTTCTCGACCCGGTAGTCCTTGTCGATCAGGTTGCCGTGGATCTTCAGCTCCCCACCGTCGGCCAGCTCCACCAGGAACTTGTCGCGGAACGGGGTGAACAGCTTCTCCCGGACGGTCGCCACCACCTCGCCGTCCGCGTCCTCGATCTTCATCGCGTCGCGGACGGTGAGCATCTTCTCCTTCACCACCGCGACCACCCGGCCGTGCGCGTCCTTCAGCTCGAAGGTGTGCCGAAGCCGCAGCACCTTGCCGTCCACCAGGTACGCCTTGTGGCCCCGGTCGTCCTCGATCCAGTAGTCGTCGCCGACCGCGAACAGCTTCTCCCTGACCAGATACCGCACCGCGGGACCTCCTCCGTGTTGACGTCGGCCCATTCGACCCCGATCCCCCGTCCGGCGAAAAGCACCGCCACGAAGCACCTGTGGGAAACCCGGTCGCACGGCGGGTGCCGATGGCCTTCAATACCGCCATGCGCCCCGACCCCACCGCCGTCCCGCTGCGCAGCGACCGCCTCGACCTGCTGCCCATCGCCCCCGAGCACGCCGAGGAACTGGCCGCCGCGCTCGCCGATCCGGCCCTCCACCACTTCACCGGCGGCCGCCCCGCCGGCGTCGAGGAACTGCGCGCCCGCTGCGCCCGGCTCGCCGCCGGCTCCCCCGACCCGGCCGAGGCCTGGGGCAACTGGGTCCTGCGGCTGCGCGCCGACGGCGCCCTCACCGGCTACGTGCAGGCCACCATCCGCCCCGGGGAGGCCGAACTCGCCTGGGTGGTCGGCACCCCCTGGCAGGGCCGCGGCCTGGCCACCGAGGCCGCCCGTGCCCTGGCCGCCCACCTCACCGCCGCCGGCGTCCCCACCGCCGTCGCCCACATCCACCCCGACCACCACGCCTCCGCCGCCGTCGCCCGCGCCCTCGGCCTGCACCCCACCCCCCGCACCCTGGACGGCGAAACCCGCTGGCAGGCGGACCTCGGCGCGCCGGCGTAGGAAAGCTCCGTGGCGAGTTCGACCGCCCCGGCGCACTCGAACGCTACGAACGCCTCGCCGCCCGAGTCGAGGACTGCCCAGGATGTTGTAGTGGTGTCTTGACGACTTTTCCAGTACGTCATAGAAAACTCTTAAGCAATCCGAAACCGACGCCAAACCACCCGTGCGTCATCCTCGGGACTGGGAAGTCCTTGCGCTCTAGGGCTCCATGAGAGATCAGGGTTCGGCCATGCCTTCTCTGGCTCATGAATCTTCCTGGAGTGGGGTGCCCCATGAACCATGCCGAGATTGCGCAGATAGCGATAGACGAGTGGTTGAGCGAGTGGCCGTCATGGATGCGGCCCGCGTGGATGCAGCCGGCCGGACGGGCGCTCCAGGACGAGAGCGATCTGTCGTGGGTTCCGGTCCGGTGCCGCTCGTGCCCGCGCTACTCGCACGTACCGAAGGACAGGCTGCCTGCCGGTACCAAGCGTGATCCGCGCTCGGATGCGTGGCTGGTCCGCTGCACAGGATGCCGTCGGCGTGCCTGATCGTGGCTGTGCCGGGTGGGCGGGGCGCTTCCGAAGTTCCCAGCTTTGTCGCCGCAGCGATCTCGGTCCCAGCTCAAAACTCACACCCTGGGTGTAATGCCGTTTTCAGGCTCCCAATCGATCAACTAACTATTTCTTGCAACGGAGTTCGCATCGAGAGGTGTGAAAAGAGGGCCCTTGAAAGCGCCGCTAAGCGCCGTTAGCGGGTGTTCAGGCACCCGCACCAGTCTGTAACCAAGTGCCCTCGGGACACCCCTCGCCCGGAGGGGCCCGGGGGCTCTCGCATTTCGGGCACGCGGAAGCCCCGGCCGCCCGTCATGAGATGAGACAGGGGCCGAGGCCGACCCGCTGCGCTCGGCGTGCCTTCCCCGGCAGCGGGAGATGTGGCCCGATCGCCCTGCGGGAGATGTATCAGCGACCGGGCTGGTTTGGAGTCACCGCAGGACGTTGCCGGGATCGTCCAGCCAGGCCGTCTGTCCGCCGGGTGTCACCGTGAGCCCATACCGGTCGTACCCGGGCCGTCCGGCGGCTGTCCACCGGTTGTGGGCGGCCTCCATCTCGTCCCAGAGCCGCCGGGGCCCGGACTGCCGGACTTCGAAACGGGACTCCCCGGGCACGGAGTCCACCGTGGCCCAGGACGTGGCAGCCGTGTCGAACAGCCACCACGTCCGGCCCTCGCCGTAGTCGTTCCGCCGGTAGTACACATCCGGCAGCGCGAGGGCACACGCGAACAGAGACAGCCAGTCGTCCCCGATGACCTCGGGGTCGACCTTCGTCCACGACTGCTCGGAGTCACCGGGCCACTCGTCCCCGATGACCTCGGGGTCGACCTTCGTCCACGACTGCTCGGAGTCACCGGGCCACTCTCCCGGCAGGTAGTCGTCCACCGGGGCGCCGTCGTACCGCTGCTGCCGGAGCAGCATGAACGCGGAACTCCTGGTGAACCTGCCGCTCGCCGTCCCGTCGTCGCCGACCCTGAGGCGGACGATTGCCCCGCCGCCCAGCAGCGGGGAGACCGGGCTGACGACCACCCCGCCCGGCCGGGTCTGTGCCAGCCAGGCGGGCGGGATGGTCCGCAGGGACACGGTGGAGATCAGCCGGTCGTACGGAGCGGCCACGGGCCACCCGAGCGAGCCGTCACCACACACGACTTCGGGCGCGAAGCCGGCGCCGTGCAGTGCGGTACGTGCCGCGCTGGTGACCCCGGGGTCCACCTCGACCGTGGAGACCATCTCGGCTCCCAGGCGATGCGTCAGCAGCGCGGCGTTGTAGCCGGTGCCCGTGCCGATTTCGAGCACGCGGTGACCGGGCTCGGTGTCCAAGTCGGCCAGCATCTCGACGACCATCGTGGGCATGGAAGCCGACGACGTGGGGACGGTGTGCTCGCCGTCTTCGGCCCCGTCGTCCCACTGCGTGACGATCGGCACGTCGGCGTAGGCAAGCCGCAGCCACCGTTCGGGGTCCTTGTCCCGGCGGCACTCGGTGTCGCCGCCCTCCTCGTCCGCCCAGATGGTTTCCGGGAGGAACACGTGGCGCGGCACCGCCGCCACGGACGGAACCCAGTCCGCCGTCAGCGACCCCGATTCGGTCAGCACCGCCACCAGCGCGGCACGCAACTCCTCAGCCGTGCTCACTTCTTGTGCTTCGGGTCCGGGTTCGGCTTCTGGCCGTCCTTCGACGGGCTCGGGCCGATGGCGGGCCCGCCGGGCTTGGAGTGCTTCCCGCCCGCGCCGTCGTTCGGGCCGCCCTTGTTCTTGTCACCCATGGTGCGCGTCCTTTCTCGAACTGGCATGGCACCGGGAACGCTCGTCCCCGGGGCGTGCACCCGCCCAGGCAGGGGCGGGAGTCAGACAGGCGCCTCAGCGCCTCAGGTGGTGGTTGGCGTCGCGTACCTTCGCCAGCAGCTCGGCCCGCCGTCGCCGATTCGCCGGCGCGAGCGGAGCCTCGCTGAACTCCTCCGGAGTCAGAACCGGTCGGGGCTCGGCGACCCGCCCAGGGGGCCTGGGGTGGGACTTCACCCATCCGAATGGGTCTACAGGCTCAGCATCCCCGCCGGGGCCCTCCATGGGGACCTGCGGGGCCACTTGGGCGTCATCCGTCACCGCGCACCGCCAGACATTCCCCGTCATCCACATGCTGGGCACGCCACTTGGCGACCTTGCGCAGGATCGTGGGCTTGCCCGGGTACTGCGCGTCCATACCGTCGAAGAGCTTGCACGCGGGGCACAGACCGGCGTCCGGGGCGGTCTCGGCCATGATCGGCAGGATGCTTTCGACCAGCGCCATACGACTAACTCCCTCCATGGGGCATCCTGCGTTCGAGGGACGCCTGCGCACCCCGGCTCTTCGCCTTCATTGGCCTCCCTCCACCGACTTGTCACCAAGATCCGACAACGTCCGGGACGGTGAAACCTCGCGCAAAGGACACTTCAGAACGTCCCTCAGGCGGTACAACGTCCCTACAAGAGTCCGGACTTTGCGGGGAGACACGCGAGATGCCGAACGAGAGACTGAAAGCCGTTATGGCGTCGGGTGGTTGGACGTGTGCCGCCCTGGCGGACAAGGCCGGCGTCGACACCAAGTCGGTCGAGCGCTGGGCTAATCAGAATCGGAGGCCCCGGTTAGGGACGGCCCGTGTGGCTGCCGAAGCGCTGGGAGAAGACATGTTCGCACTGTGGCCAAGTCTGCGGCAGCCACGCGCTGCCAGGGCGATAAGCGCCGAACTGGTGGCGCTCTATGAGCAGCGTGCCGACCTACCGGTGTCCGTCATCGTGGACTTGCTGGAGACGGCCACCGAGCGTGTCGATGTGCTCGTCTACGCCGCTGTCTTCCTCCACGAGGCGTACCCACGGCTCAACGATCTGCTCCGGGAGCGTGCCGCCGAGGGCTGTACGGTCCGAATCGCCATCGGCGACCCCGAAAGCGAGAACGTGCGGCAGCGCGGGGAGGAGGAGAAGTTCGGCCATGGCATCGAGTCCCGGTGCAGGCTCGCCCTCATGCATTACCGGCCGCTCATCGGCACGCCCGGCATCGAGGTTCGCACCCACGGCACCACGCTCTACAACAGCCTCTACCGGGCCGACGATCAGTTGTTGGTGAACGCCCACGTGTGGGGCGTGAACGCCTACGGAGCGCCGGTCTGGCACCTTCGACGGACAGGTGCGGGAACGCTCTTCGACACCTACGCTTCGAGCTTCGATGCAGTGTGGAGCACCGCCCGACCGGTCGAGGAGAGCTGATCCATGGCACGGACCGAGTACTACGACGATCCCGACGCCCCCAAGCCCAATCGACTGGTGGTCGCCGCCTCCGCCGTCGTGACGGACGAGGCCGGGCGCATCCTGCTCCAGCGGCGGGTCGACAACGGCCTGTACGCCCTGCCCGGCGGAACGATGGACCTCGGCGAGTCACTACCGGACACGGCCGTGCGGGAGGTCTTCGAGGAGACTGGCCTGGAAGTCGAGATCACTGGCCTGGTCGGCACCTACACCGACCCGCGTCACGTCATCGCCTACTCGGACGGCGAGGTACGGCAGCAGTTCAACGTCTGCTTCACCGCCCGGGTGACGGGCGGCACGCTGCGCATCTCCGACGAGTCCACCGACCTTCGCTTCGTCCTCCCCGAGGAGGTCGCCGACCTGCCGATGCACCACACCCAGCACCTGCGGCTCCGGCACTTCCTGGAGCAGCGGATTTCCCCCTACCTCGGTTAGGCCCAGCACAAGACGTCGAGCAACTCTTGACCGGCCGCTGTCATTCCCGTGACAGGCGGTCGGGCTCAGGATCGCCCGTGATCGGCTCTCGACTCTCGCAGCCAGGAAACCAGCAGCATTTCTGCCCCGGGGCTTGGAAAGATCCTGGCGTAGGACACGGCTACTCGCTGTGAGCCGGTCAACGGCCCTTCGGTGCCATGCCTTCATGACGCGAGGAGATGCCATGTTCGAGTACGCCGCCGGGCTATGGCCTGAGGTAGCCGCGCAGTGGACCGCGCTGGTCGAAGAGTGCCGTCCTGTGCTCGCGAGCGAGGGCATGGACGCGGTGCAGGCCGTACTGGTGGAGCGTGGGACGAGCATCGTTCCGGCGGTCGCCATCACGAAGGCTCTGCTCGGGTGGGAGGACACCCCGCTACTGGTCGCCCGCGAGATCGTGGAGACCAGCGCCGCCCGCATGCCGGTCCACTGAACCGAGACGCCCGGAATGCGGACATCCCCGGTGGGGTTTGATTGGGGCATGGCTTCTCGTGCACGTGTCCGCGCCCCTGAACTGGTCGGCGCCGGTGGATGGCTCAACACCGGCGGCAAGAATCTGACCCTCGCCGACCTCCGAGGTCGCATTTTGGTACTGGACTTCTGGACCTTCTGCTGCATCAACTGCCTGCACGTCCTGGACGAGCTGCGGGAGTTGGAGGAGAAGCACCGCGACACCGTGGTGATCGTCGGGGTGCACTCGCCGAAGTTCGTGCACGAGGCCGACCACCAGGCCGTGGTGGACGCCGTCGCGCGGTACGAGGTGCACCACCCGGTGCTGGACGATCCGGAGCTGGCCACCTGGAAGCAGTACGCCGTACGGGCCTGGCCGACGCTGGTGGTGATCGACCCGGAGGGGTACGTGGTCGCCCAGCACGCCGGTGAGGGCCATGCGCACGCGATCGCGCGGCTGGTCGAGGAGCTGGAGGCCGAGCACGCGGCGAAGGGCACGCTGCGGCGGGGTGACGGGCCGTACGTGGCGCCGGAGCCGACGGCGGGGGACCTCAAGTTCCCGGGCAAGGCGGTCCGGCTGCCGGACGGCCACTTCCTGGTCGCCGACTCCGGCCACCACTCGCTGGTCGAGCTGGCCGAGGACGGCGAGACGGTGGTGCGTCGGATCGGTGACGGGCAGCGCGGCCTGGTGGACGGCACCAGCCCGCGGTTCAGCGAGCCGCAGGGCCTCGCGCTGCTGCCCGAGGGCCACCCGTACGACTACGACGTGGTCGTCGCCGACACCGTCAACCACGCCCTGCGCGGCCTGCGGCTGGCCGACGGCAGCGTCACCACGCTGGCCGGCACCGGCCGCCAGTGGTGGCAGGGTTCGGCCACCGAGGGCCCGGCCCGCGAGGTGGACCTCTCGTCGCCGTGGGACGTCGCCTGGTTCGACGGCCGGGTGTGGATCGCCATGGCGGGCGTGCACCAGCTGTGGGCGTACGACCCGGCGGCGGGCACGGTCGGGGTCGCGGCCGGCACCACCAACGAGGGCCTGGTGGACGGGCCGGTGGCCGAGGCGTGGTTCGCCCAGCCGTCCGGCCTCGCGGTCTCGGCGGACGGCGGGAGGCTCTGGGTCGCCGACTCCGAGACCTCCGCGCTGCGCTTGGTTTCACGTGAAACAGGCACGGTGGAAACGGCCGTCGGCACCGGCCTGTTCGACTTCGGCCACCGCGACGGCGCCGCCGACCAGGCTCTGCTCCAGCACCCGCTGGGCGTCACCGTGCTGCCGGACGGCTCGGTGGCCGTCAGCGACACCTACAACCACGCGCTGCGCCGGTACGACCCGGCGACCGGCGAGGTCAGCACGCTGGCCACCGACCTGCGCGAGCCCTCCGGCGCGGTGCTGGTGGACGGCGACATCGTGGTCGTCGAGTCCGCCCGGCACAAGCTGACCAGGCTGCGCCTGCCGGAGGAGGCGGTTCGGGTCGAGTCGGTGGCGCACCGCACCCAGCGCGCGGCCACCGAGGTCGCACCCGGCGCCTTCCGGCTGGACGTGGTCTTCTCCGCGCCGAGCGGCCAGAAGCTGGACGAGCGCTACGGCCCGTCCACCCGCCTGCTGGTCAGCTCGACGCCGCCCGAGCTGCTGGTCTCCGGCGCCGGCGCGGACAGCGACCTCTCCCGCGAGCTGGTGCTGTCGGAGGACGTCGCCGAGGGCGTGCTGCACGTCTCGGCGATGGCGGCCTCCTGTGACGACGACCCGAAGATCGAGTACCCGGCGTGCCACGTGCACCAGCAGGACTGGGGTGTGCCGGTGAAGCTGGTCGCCGACGGCGCCCGCCGCCTCCCGCTGGTCCTGGCCGGCCTGGAGTAGCCCGGCTCCCGACGACGGCAGGGCCCGGCGGAGGACGTCTCCGCCGGGCTCTGCCGTGTCGGGGGGACCCCCGGGGCTAGGCCTCCAGGAAGGCCTTGATGGCGCTCGCCAGCAGGTACGGGTCCTCCGCGCCGCACAGCTCGCGCGCCGAGTGCATGGACAGCGCCGCGATGCCGCAGTCCACCGTCTTGATGCCCAGCCGCGCCGCCGTGATCGGGCCGATCGTCGTGCCGCAGGGCATCGCGTTGTTGGAGACGAAGGTCTGCCACGGCACGCCGGCCCGCTCGCAGGCGGCCGCGAACACCGCCCGGCCGACGCCGTCGGTCGCGTAGCGGTTGTTGACGTTGACCTTGAGGATCGGTCCGCCGTTCGGCATCGGGTGGTGGCCCGGCTCGTGCCGCTCGGCGTAGTTGGGGTGGACGGCGTGGCCCATGTCCGAGGAGAGGCAGACGGTGCCGGCGAGGGCCCGGGCGCGGTCCTCCGGAGTGCCGCCGCGCGAGTGGACGGAACGGTCCAGGACGTTGCCGAGCAGCGGGCTCTGCGCGCCGGTGTCGGACTCGCTGCCGGTCTCCTCGTGGTCGAAGGCGGCCAGCACCGGGATGTACGGCAGTGCGGCGGCGCCGGAGGCGGAGGCGACGGCGGCGAGCGCGGCGGTGGCCGCGTGCACCGAGAGCAGGTTGTCCAGGCGCGGCCCGGCCAGCAGTTCGCGGTCGCGGCCGAGGTAGGAGGCGGGCTGCACGTCGTGCGTCATGAGGTCCCAGCCGAACACGTCGGCCGCGTCCAGGCCGGCCCGCTGGGCGACGTAGGAGATCAGGCCGCCCTCGTCGACCGGGCCGAGGCCCCAGATCGGCGTGAGGTGGCGCTGCTTGTCGAGCTTCATGCCCTCGTTGACCTGGCGGTCCAGGTGGATGGCGAGCTGCGGCACCCGCAGCAGCGGCTCGTCCAGCTGGACCAGGCGGGCGGTGCCGTCCTTGAGCGCGAGCCTGCCGGAGATGCCGAGGTCACGGTCGAGCCAGGTGTTCAGCGGGACGCCGCCGTAGATCTCCACGGCGACCTGCCGCCAGCCGGCCGAGCCGGTGTCGGGCAGCGGCTTGACCCGCAGGTTGGGCGAGTCGGTGTGGGTGCCGACGATCCGGAACGGGGTCTCGGGGCCCGCCCCCTCCGGCAGGTACCAGGCGATCAGGGCCCCGCCGCGGATCAGGTAGCGGCCGCCTGCCGAGCCGTCCCAGGCGTCCGTCTCGGCGACCTGCCGGAAGCCCGCCTTCTCCAGCCGCTCCGCGGCGCTCGCGACCGCGTGGTACGGGGACGGCGAGGTGCCGAGGTACGCGATCAGATCGTCGCTGTGCGTCCGGTCGAAGAATGCCTGGCGGGCGGCGGTCGACATGCTGCTCCTGGGTTGAGGGAGGGCCGAAGCCGGATGGGGAGCGGCTTCGCACGTTGAGCATATGCCCGTACACAGACAGGGCACTCGGAACCTCTCGCGCCGGGCGGAGCCGTCAACGACCCGTACCGGGCTGCGTACTTCCGCGGCATCGTCCCTGCTCGCGCCGGGTCGGGCGGGCGGCGCCGCCGGTCCGGGCGCGGGGCGCCGACAGGCCGGGCGCGGGGCGGTGGGGGCTCTGGGGCGGCGCGGGGCTGTCGGGGGACGCCCGGGCACGCCGAAGGGCCCGGTGGCAGCCGGGCCCTTCGGTGTGAGGGTGTGTCAGGCGGTCGGAAGGGTGCGGGGCCTTAGAAGGCCTCCTCCGCCAGCTCCATGATCTCGTTGTCGATGCCCTCGGCGATCACGCGCTGGGGGGCGACGGTCGGCAGGATGTTCTTGGCGAAGAAGCGGGCCGCCGCGACCTTGCCCTGGTAGAAGGGGACGTCCTTCTCGGAGGCGCCGGCCTCCAGCTTGGCCAGGGCCACCGCGGCCTGGCGCAGCAGCAGCCAGCCGACCACCACGTCGCCGGAGACCATCAGCAGGCGGGTGGTGTTGAGGCCCACCTTGTACATGTTCTTGACGTCCTGCTCGACCGAGGAGAGGTCGGCCAGCAGCTTGCCGATGATGGCTTCCAGGTCGCCGGCGGCCTTGGCGAGCAGTTCGCGCTCGGCGGCCAGGGCGTCGCCGCCCGCGGCGGAGGCGAGGAACTTCTGGATCTGCTCGGACAGCGCGGTCAGCGCCTGGCCGCCGTCCTTGACGATCTTGCGGAAGAAGAAGTCCTGGCCCTGGATCGCGGTGGTGCCCTCGTACAGGGTGTCGATCTTGGCGTCGCGGATGTACTGCTCGATCGGGTACTCCTGCAGGTAGCCGGAGCCACCGAAGGTCTGCAGGGACTGGGCGAGCTGCTCGTAGGACTTCTCGGAGCCGTAGCCCTTGACGATCGGCAGGAGCAGGTCGTTCAGGCGCTCGGCGGCCTCGTCGCGCTCGCCGCGCAGCTTCGCCGCCAGCATGTCGTCCTGGGTGGACGCGGTGAACAGGACCAGCGCGCGCATGCCCTCGGCGTAGGCCTTCTGGGTCAGCAGCGAGCGGCGCACGTCGGGGTGGTGGGTGATGGTGACGCGCGGGGCGGTCTTGTCCAGGAACTGCGAGATGTCGGCGCCCTGCACGCGCTCCTTGGCGTACTCCAGCGCGTTCAGGTAGCCGGTGGAGAGGGTGGCGATGGCCTTCGTGCCGACCATCATGCGGGCGAACTCGATGATCTTGAACATCTGGCGGATGCCGTCGACCTTCTCGCCCAGCAGCCAGCCCTTGGCCGGGTGCTTGGCGCCGAAGGTCATCTCGCAGGTGTTCGAGGCCTTGAGGCCCATCTTGTGCTCGACGTTGGTGGCGTAGACGCCGTTGCGCTCGCCCAGCTCGCCGGTCTCCCAGTCGAAGTCGAACTTGGGGACGATGAACAGGCCCAGGCCCTTGGTGCCCGGCTTACCGCCCTCGGGGCGGGCCAGCACCATGTGGATGATGTTCTCGGACATGTCGTGCTCGCCCGAGGTGATGAAGCGCTTCACACCCTCGATGTGCCAGGAGCCGTCCTCCTGCTTGATCGCCTTGGTGCGGCCGGCGCCCACGTCGGAGCCCGCGTCGGGCTCGGTGAGGACCATGGTGGAGCCCCAGAGGCGGTCGGTCATCCGCTTGGCGACCGCCAGCTGCTCCTCGGTGCCCTCCTCGGCGATGACGCCGGCGAAGGCCGGGCCGGAGGAGTACATCCAGATGGCCGGGTTCGAGCCCAGGATCTGCTCGGCGAAGGCCCAGATCAGGGAGTTCGGGGTGACCTGGCCGCCGATCGACTCCGGGATGCCCAGGCGCCACCACTCGGCGTCCATGAAGGTCTGGTAGCTCTTCTTGAAGGTGGCCGGGATCGGCGCGGTGTTGGTCTCCGGGTCGAAGACCGGCGGGTTGCGGTCGGCGTCGACGAAGGACGCGGCGAGGTCGTTCTCGGCGAGGCGCGCGATCTCGCTCAGGATGTTCTTCGCGGTCTCGACGTCCATGTCCGCGAACGGTCCGGTGCCGTAGACCTGCTCGCGGCCGAACACCTCGAAGAGGTTGAACTCCACGTCACGCAGGTTGGACTTGTAGTGACCCATGGCCGTTTTCTCCGGTTCGTCGCTTCCGGGAGACCGCCGCGTTCCGGCGTCCCGTACCCACCAGTAGGCATCATGATGCTACCCAGCGGTAACTTGGGCAAGCCCTCTGCGGTGAATCCGCTATGAACGTGGTCACGTCCCACAGCCCGGACGGCCACTCCTTGTCAGGATCGACGCCAGCGCGAGCGGGTGCGCTCCCGCTAACCTGTCCGTGTGTACGGATATGACCAGAACGCATACCCGGGCGACCCCTACCAGCAGCAGGCGGGACCGCAGCCGGGCATGAACGGCATGCCCGGAGCCGACGCCTACGGCGCACAGTCCCAGGCGAGCCAGCAGTCGCTCTACCCGGAACCCTCCCCGCCCTCGCTGGCGGACGCCGTCCGGGCCTTCACCACCGGCTCGATGGCGGTCGAGGACTTCCAGGCGATCTTCATCACCTCGAAGGTGCACTGCCCGCGCGGCGAGCGCCCCGGCTTCCTCGCGCTGCACAACACCCCGACGCCGGTGATCCCGATGTTCAGCTCGCTGAAGGAGCTGCGCCGCTACGCCGGCAAGGACTCCAAGCACTTCACCGTCAGCGGCGCGGAGGTCCTGGACCTGCTGCCGACCGGCTACGGCTTCGCGCTGGACATGGAGGGCGAGCACCGGATGGTGTTCGACGCCAAGGCCGTCGAGCAGATGGTCGACTTCACGATGCGCCGGATGTACGGCTAGGCGGTCCCGGCGCGAAGAGGGGCCCGCGCCCCTCCGTCCCCTCATAGTTCAATTTTCAACTTGCTTGTTGTTGAGTATTGAACTAATCTCGTGGACGTAGGCCGCAGAAACCCCCGAAGGAGGCCGACATGCCCGCCGTGACCGTCGACAACCCGCTGACCCTCCCGCGCGTCACCACCCCGGACGCCGCCGTCGCGAACGCGCGACCGGTCCTCGCCGTGGCCACCGCCCCCGAGGGCTACGAAGGCGAGGGCTTCCCCGTCCGCCGCGCCTTCGCCAAGATCAACCAGAAGTTCCTGGACCCGTTCATCATGATGGACCAGATGGGCGAGGTGGACTACGCGGCCGGCGAGCCCAAGGGCACCCCCTGGCACCCGCACCGCGGCTTCGAGACCGTCACGTACATCATCGACGGCACGTTCGTTCACCGTGACTCGCACGGCGGCGGCGGCGTCATCACCGACGGCGACACCCAGTGGATGACCGCCGGCTCCGGCCTCCTCCACATCGAGACCCCGCCCGAGTCCCTGGTGATGTCCGGCGGCCTGTTCCACGGCCTCCAGCTGTGGGTCAACCTGCCCGCCTCCGACAAGATGATCACCCCGAAGTACCAGGACATCCGCGGCGGCAACGTCAAGCTCCTCGCCTCGGCCGACGGCGGCGGCCTCATCCGGGTCATCGCGGGTGAGGTCGACGGCCACCAGGGCCCCGGCGCCACCCACACCCCCATCACGATGATCCACGTGTCCGTGAACCCCGGCGCCCAGGTCACCCTGCCCTGGCGCCCGGACTTCAACGCCCTCGCCTACGGCCTCGCCGGCAGCGGCTCGGCCGGCGCGGAGCGGCGTCCGTTCCACATGGGCCAGGCCGTGGTCTTCGGCGACGGCGACACCCTCACCATCCGCGCCGACGACAAGCAGGACTCGCGCTCGGCCAACTTCGAGGTCGTCCTCCTCGGCGGCCTCCCGATCCGCGAACCCGTCGCCCACTACGGCCCGTTCGTGATGAACAGCCACCGCGAACTCCAGCAGGCCATGGAGGACTTCCAGGCCGGTCGGCTCGGCACCGTCCCCGCCGACGGCCACTGAGGGCTCCGGGGCCGGAACGGCGGAGCGGCCGCAGGCCTTGACCTGCGGCCGCTCCGCCGTTTCGCCGTTCCGCGTTTCGGCCGTTCCGCCGCTCGGCGGGTGGCGGCCTCGACGTGCCGGTCAGCTCGCCGCCGCGATCCAGGCCTCCAACTGCTCGGGCGTGGTGGACGGATCGGCCACCAGCTCCGACAGTTCGTCGTCCTGGTAGTGCGTGGTGGAGACGGCCGGGCAGTGGTGGCAGGCGTCCACGCCGCGCTGGCGCCACCACTGGCACTGGGTCCGCAGGTGGCACCGGGGAACCGCGCGTGCCTCGCCCTTCGTCGGGAGGGCCAGCACCCGGTCGACCAGGGTGCAGTCGGTGCCCGAGCGGTTGATGCAGTCCGAGACGCAGTGCGACGCGAACCGCAGCACCCGGGTCGGGGAGATCCCCTCCGGGACGGCTCCGAGCACGTCGCCCGCCGGCACCGGCTCGGCCAGGTAGGCCACCTGGCCGTCCGTACCGGAACGCACTCCGAGGACGACGGCCTCGGGCGCGTGCGCGTCGCCGCTCGGGCACCAGGAGGGGGTGGACTCGTCGGTTCCCACGGTGCTCACCTCCGGGTCAGCAGGCGGGGAGCTCGGACCCGGCCCCCGCGGTCTCCTGGGCGACCCGCCCGACGCTGTTGGAACTCAGCAGGGCGGCCCTCCCGACACTGTCGGAACTCAGCTGCCCGTTCTGGGTCTGCTCGATCGCGATCGCCTGCTGCAGGCTCTCGTGCAGCTGCTGGATCGAGGTGATGCGCTCGGCCTTGGCCGGGGCGGCGCTCGCCGGGGCGGCTCCGGCGACGGCGAGGCCGGCCGCGATGAGCGCGGCCGCCCCGGTGGCGGTGAGTCGGGTGTGCTTCATGAAGCCTCTCCTGGGTCGGATGGGTCGAACGACCGGACTTCGGGCGCAGGCCACAGGAGCAGGCGCCCTGGCCTCGGCCGGCCGCCACTCTAGGAAGAACCGGGCGGCGGGGAGCGGCAGTTGGCGGCGGCAGTTGGGGCCTGCCGGTGCCCGGCGCCGCGGTGGCCGGCGCTGCGGTGCCCGGCGCTTCGGTGGCCCACTGGGCCGTCCCGCCGCCACCCCGCCACCCTGCGGGCTCACTCCTCGCCGGTCAGCCAGCCCCTGGCCACCGCCCGGGTGCCCGCCTGGAAGCGGCTGCGGGCACCGAGCAGTTCCATCAGGTCGGCGGCGATCCGGCGGGCGGTGCGCGGCGAGACGCCCAGGCGCTTGGCCACCGCCTCGTCGGTCAGCCCCTGGCCGAGCATCCGCAGGGCCTCGGCCTCCTGCGAGGTCAGGCCGCGCCCGTCGCGGTCGCGGGAGGCCGAGCCGAGCGGGACGCCCTGGTCCCAGATCGAGTCGAAGAGCGCGCAGAGTGCGGTCAGCGTGCCGTTGCCGGTCAGCACCAGCGCGCCGGCGGCGCTGTTCTCGCCGTCGGTGGGCACGATCGCCACGCTCCGGTCCATGATCATCAGTCGGATCGGCAGCGACGGCGCCGTCCGGACCTCACCACCCAGCCCCGACAGCCACTTCGCGTACGCCACCGTGGCCGGGCTGTTGCGCACGCTGTCCAGGTAGAGGGTCCGCATCCGTACGCCGCGGCCCAGCAGTTCCTCGTCCTGCGGCTTGGCGGCGTCCATGCTGGCCGCGCTCTGGGCGCCGCCGGGCGCGAGCGTCATCACCTCGCTCTGCACCGCCTGCACCAACACCCGGATGCGGTCGCGGATCTCGGCGATGCCGTCCAGCCGCTCGATGTCCGGCACACTGTGCCGCGGCCGGTGCGCCGCCAGGTCGGCGGCCAACTGGACGGCGGCCACCCGCAGTTGCTCGACCCGCTGCTGCTCGGCGGCCAGCCGCTCCTGCTGGCGGGCGATCAGCGCCTGGAGACCGAGCTCCGGATCGACCGCGCGGTAGACCCGCTGCTCGTCGAAGGACGGGCGGATCAGGGCCAGCGCACCGAGCTTGTCCAGTACCGCCCGCAAGTCGTTCTCGGCCATCCCGACGAGGGTGCAGAGCTCCCCCAGCCCGGCGTCCGGATTCGCGAGCAGTGCCCGGTAGACGCTCGTGCAGGTGTCATCCAGACCCAGTGCGTCCAGCACGAAAACAACCCCCTTGCGTCACGCTTTCACCACGAGCCCGCATCAAAACACGCCGAACAGGCCTTCGGTAAAGACCATCCTTCTCGAACCGGGGCCTATTGGCCTGGGGCTGGGCGACACTGGCCGGTTTATGACCCTGCATACAGCGGCCTCGGGCTCGGCTTGTCCCTGCTCGGCCCCGATGCGCAAGCTCGACTGGTGCATCTTGTCCACGCGCGAGTCCGACTCGCCGCAGAGCCCACCGAGCCACAGCAGTTGACGGAGGCCCTCCTCCGCCACGCCAGTCCGCGAACGGGGGTCGAACACCTCTGCGTGCACCTCCTGGAGGCCGGATCACTGACGGTCAGCCTCTACGTCATGGCTCCGTCGCTGGTCGCCGCCGAGCACGTCGCGCGCGCTGTCACCCAGAGCGCGTTGGCACACGAACCCGTCTTCCGGCAGGCCCTCCTCCTGGGCTGCTCGGGCGCCCTGGTCGCCGAGTACTACGACCGGCTGCTCGAACTCCCCGGTCACGGTGGACGGACTATGCGACTGCCGGTTCAGGACACCGACCAGAGCTAGCGAGAAGCGCCGGGGCACGGGAATCTGGTGTCACCGGCCAGGGAGCAGCCCCCGCAGGACTGGGGGCCCGGGCCGGTGACCGGGGGCCCGAGCAGCACCCCGGGCACCGCCCGGAAGCACCACCGCACGCGCTCCCGACCCTCCGATCCGCCCACCACCGAGAAGAGGACCGTCGTGTTCAGCCGCCTGTCGCTCGCCACGTCCGCCGCCGTGCTCACCCTGGTCGCCGCCCCGCTCCTGGGCCTCGCCGCCACCACCCCCGCGGACGCCGACAGCCACACCGGAACCCACGCCGGCACCCGCACCGCGGCCGCCGCCGCGACCGACACGACCAGCCAGCCGCAGACCCCGGCGCCCGCGCCGACCCCGACCACCGACCCCAAGACCACCGGCTGGGACTGATCGCGGGTCCTTTGCCCCGTCCTTACCCGGCGCCCCGTCCGGCCCCGTCCCCGCCGGACTCCCGGCCCCACCGGCCGCCCCCGGTTCCGAGTCCGACGACCGATCCGGAACGTCGGCTACCACATCACGAACGGGAAGTCGTAGGCATGAACCGGCCAAGTGCCGATACGAACGCCGCTTCCCGACAGTCGACGGCGGCTCCCGCCGGTCCCACCAGTCACACCGGCCGCACGCGTCACTGAGTTCACACGCCGCCCCCGCCGTCCACGCCGCCCACACCGCTCGCGGCGGCCACGCGACACCCACCGGTCGCCCCGTCCCCGCGATTCCACCGCAACCGGTCCGCGACAACCCGGCCCGCGACAACCCGGGCGGCGCCGGCCCCGACCGGCCTCGCCCCGCGGGCGTCGCGGGCCCGCCCGCACGCCGCTCCGGACCCGGCGGCCGGCGCCCGCACCCCGCCGACACCCGCCCACCCGCGCACCCGCGCACCCGCGCACCCGCGGCACGACGGCGTGCCCGCACGCGGCACCCGCACGCGGCGCCCCGCACCCCGGACGAACCCCGCGGACCGATCGCCCGACACCGCCAGACACCTCGTACCAGCCATCCTGTGGAGGGGCAGTGCACACGCCGCACAAGGTGAACAGATTCGGATCCCTTCTCCAGCTCTACCGGGCCGAAGAGGGGATGACGCAGCAACAACTCGCCGACTTCTCCGCGATGAGCGTCCGCGCCATCCGCGACCTGGAGCGCGGCCGGGCCGAACGGCCCCGACGGGACACCGTACGGATGCTCGCCGACGCCCTCCGGCTCAAGGCCGACCGGCGCGAAGCCTTCGAACGGGCCGCCCGGCCGTGCCCCGACATCGACCGGTCCGAACTGATGGATCTGCAGCTGGTGCCCAGGGAATCCGAGTACGAGTACGCGACCATGCTCCTCGAATCGCTCTCCACCGACTCCGGGGACGGCGACTGGGCGGACGCCCTCAACGACATGGCCAAGCAGAACTGGCGGCTGGTCACCGTCGACCGGGGCGTCGCCTTCCTGGAACGCCGGCTCGACCAGGCCTGAGCCCGGGCCCGAACCGGCCCGGGACCAGGCACGGATCCGCACCCGAGCCAGGTACGGATCCGTCCCCGAACCGGCGGGAATCCGCCGGCGAAACGGCCCGGAAAGCTGCCGCCCGCAACTGCCGCCCAACCGGAATTCCAGCGCCTACATTCATTCCAGCAGGAATTCCACAAAGAAGCCCACAAAGAAGCGAGGGCCGCGGCATGTCCGAGCACGCTCTGCAGGAATCACCGATCGAGGCGGCGGAGCGGCCGCTTCCCGGAACTCCCCGGGAACACCTCTCCTCCGAAACCACCCGCACCGTCCTGCGAATTCAGCACCGCATGCTGATGGCGATCCGCCGCCATCTCGACGAGGCCGGATTCACCGAGTTGCACGCGCCGGTGATCGGCCCGGTGACCGACCCGGGCTGCCGCGGCGCCAAGCAGGTGGACATCGACTACTACGGTCGCCGCTACAAGCTCATGACCAGCGCGATCCTCTACAAGCAGGCCGCGCTGCACGCCTTCGACAAGATCTTCTGCATCGCCCCCAACATCCGCCTGGAGCCGCCGGAGACCGCGAACACCAGCCGGCACCTCGCCGAGTTCCACCAGATCGACATCGAGGTGGCGGGATACACCCGCGAGCAGATCATGGGCGTCGCCCAGGGCATCGTGGTCGCCGCGGTCCGCGAGATCGTCACCACCATGCCGGGCGAGCTGAAGGAGCTCGGCCGGGACGTCGAGGCCTTCACCGACCTGCTGGAGAACCCGTTCGACGTCATCACCCACACCGACGCGATCGAGCGGGTCGACGGCGACCCGCACGCCGAGATCGACTGGGCGGCCGAGGCGCGGATCTCCCGCGAGGCCACCCGCCCGTTCTTCGTCACCGACTACCCCAAGGGCTCGCGCGGCTTCTACGACCGCGAGAACCGCGAGCAGCCCGGCCTGCTGCGCAACTTCGACCTGCTGGCCCCCGAGGGCTTCGGCGAGCTGGCCAGCGGCAGCGAGCGGGAGTTCGAGTACGCCCGCATCGTGACCCGCATGCGGGAGACCGGCGAGAACCCGGCGAAGTACGGCTGGTACCTGGACATGGTCCGGGAGGGGATTCCGGGCAGCGCCGGATTCGGCATCGGGTTCGAGCGGCTGACCCGGTACATCACCGGCGTCCAGTATGTCTGGCAGGCCAGCGCCTACCCCAAGGTCCCCGGCGTCCACTCGGCCTGAGCCGAATCACCGGGCCCGATCACCGGGCCGGCCTGATCACCGGGCCGAGGAATGCCGGGCCCGGTAGATTTCCCGGAGCGGCGTATTTCCCGGATCTGGGAATTGCCCGGACCTGGGAATTGCCGTGACCGGTGAGTCGCCCGGACCGAGAACAATGCGGCCCGGAAGAGTGGTCGGGACGATGCGGGGCGCGGAATTGCGGGCCGGGACGTTCCCGGCCCGTCCCCGCGCCCGGCGGGCCGGGCTTGCGCGCGGCCGCGCCGGGGTTCCCTGATTCCCCTGGTTCCCCTGGCCCCCCGAGCCCAGGCCCCCTGAATTCCCAGCCCTGAATCCCCAAGCCCCCAATATTCCCCCCGATTCCCCTGAGACAGCAGCAGAGAAGGCGGAGTGAGCGAGATGTCGGCCGATCGTGACGAGCAGCAGTGGTGGCAGGAGCGGCTCGCCGGACGCACCGAGCAGACCGGGCCGCTGCTGCCCGTCACCGGGGCGGATGGTGAACCGTCCTCCGTGGTGGGGCAGTTGACCGACGGCTCGGTGACGGGCCTGCGCGAGCTGGCCGACCGGGCCGGGACGGGACTGGAGGCGGTGCTGGTCGCGCTCACGGCGGCCTTCCTCGGCCGGGTCCACCCGGAGTCCGACCAGCTCGTCGGCATCCCGGCGCCCGGTCACCGGGCGCTGCCCGTCCGGCTCGACCCGGCGCCCGGCACCGCCCTGCCGGACCTGGTCGGATCGGCGGCCGTCGCCCTCGCCGAGGCGCTGGCCCATCGTGGCGTCCCGGCCGAGGAGTTGGCCGCGCTGCTGCCCGGCCGCCGGACCGGCTACGGGGTGGCCGGCCCGCTGGTGGTCCTCGGCGAACCGCCCGCGGAGGGCGGCGCCGAGGGCCTGGTCGTCGCCCTGGACCCGGCCACCGGCCGGCTCACCCTGCAGGCCGGCCCCGGCAGCGTCTCCGCGGCCGAGCTCGCCCTCCTGCACCGCTCGCTGTCCGCCTTCCTGGAGTCCGCCGGAGAGGGCGGCGCCAACCGCAACACCGACGAACTCGAACTGCTCGACGCTGGGTCGCGTCACACCGTGCTCAGCGAGTGGAACGACACCGCCGCGCCGACGGACGGCCGCGCGGAGAACGTCGTGGCGGCCTTCGCCCGCCAGGTGCGCCGCGCCCCCGAGGCGGTGGCGCTGCGCACCGACGACGGCCCGGTCGGCTACGCCGAGCTCGACCGCCGCGCCAACCGGCTCGCCCACCGGCTGCTCGGCCTGGGCGTCGGCCCGGAGACCGCCGTCGCGGTGCTGATGGAGCGCTCCGCCGACCTGGTCGTCGCGCTGCTGGCCGTCCTCAAGGCCGGTGGCGCGTACGTCCCGCTGCACGCCACCTACCCCGAGGCCCGGATGCGCTCGGTCATCGAGCAGACCGGCGCGCCCGTCCTGCTCACCGACCGCGCCACCACCCCCGGCGATGCCCTCGCGGGCCTGGTCCGCACCCTCGTCGTCGACGCCGACCCCGGGCTCGCGCAGTGCCCCGACACCGCGCCCGTGACACCGCCCGTCGAACCCGGCCGCCTGGCCTACGTGATGTTCACCTCCGGCTCCACCGGCGCCCCCAAGGGGGTGGCCGTCAGCCACCGCGACATCCTCGCCCTCACCGCCGACCGCCACTGGGACGGCGCCGCCCAGGACCGGGTGCTGGTGCACTCCTCGCACGCCTTCGACGCGGCGACGTACGAACTCTGGGTGCCGCTGCTCTCCGGCCGGCAGGCCGTGCTCGCCCCGGCCGGACAGCTGGACGCGCCGCTGCTGCGCCGGCTGGCCGACGAGCACGGCATCGGCAGCGCCTTCCTCACCACGGCGCTGTTCAACCTGATCGCCGAGGAGGACCCGACGGCCTTCCGCACCCTGCGCCAGGTGTGGAGCGGCGGCGAGGCCTGCTCGCCCGAGGCCATCCAGCGCGTCCTCGACCTGTGCCCGGACACCGAGTTCGTCCACGTCTACGGCCCGACCGAGACCACCACCTTCGCGACCTGCCTGCCGCTGCGCGCCCCGCACCGGGTCGGCGCCACCGTGCCGATCGGCCGGCCCATGGACAACATGCGTGCCTACGTCCTGGACGACGCGCTGCGCCCCGTCCCGCCGGCCGTCACCGGCGAGCTGTACCTGGGCGGCGACGGCCTCGCCCGCGGCTACGTCGCCCGTCCCGGGCTGACCGCGGAACGCTTCGTGGCCAGCCCCTTCGAGCCCGGAGCCCGGCTGTACCGCACCGGGGACCTGGTGCGGTGGCTGCCGGACGGCACCCTGGAGTTCGTCGGCCGCGCCGACCACCAGGTGAAGATCCGCGGCTTCCGCATCGAGCTCGGCGAGATCGCCGCCGCCCTGGCCGGCTTCCCCGGCGTCGGCCTGCACACCGTCGTCGTCCGGGAGGACCGGCCCGGCGACAAGCGGCTGGTCGGGTACGTCGTCCCCGCCGACGGAGCCGCCGTCGACACCGCCGAACTGCGCGCGCACACCGCCGAACTGCTGCCCGAGTACATGGTCCCGTCCGCCTTCGTGGTGCTCGACGCGCTCCCGCTCAACTCCAACGGCAAGGTCGACCGCGCCGCCCTGCCCGCCCCGGCCGCCGAGCCGACCACCTCACTGCGCGGCCCGCGCACCGCGGAGGAGGAGGTCCTGTGCGCCCTGTTCGCCCAGCTGGTGGGCCGGGATCGGGTCGGCATCGACCAGAACTTCTTCGACCTGGGCGGCAGCTCGCTGCTCGGCATGAAGCTGGTCAGCCGGATCCGGGCCGCCCTGGGCGCCGAGGTGCCGTTCGCGGTCTTCTTCCGCGACCCGACCGTGGCCGGCCTCGCCGCCGCGCTGCGGGACGGCGGCGAACAGCGTCCGGCGCTCACCGCCGCGGCCGTACGGCCCGAGCCGCTGCCGCTGTCGTACGCGCAGCAGCGCCTCTGGTTCCTGCGGGAGTGGGAGCAGGGCGGGGCGACGTACAACATCCCGCTCGCGCTGCGCCTGCGCGGCCGGATGGACGAGGACGCCCTGCGCGCGGCACTGCGCGACGTGACCGACCGTCACGAGGCGCTGCGCACAAGGTATCCGGCGATGGCGGGTGAGCCGCGCCAGGAGATCGCGCCGAGTGGCGGGATCCCCCTGGTGACGGCATCCGTGACCGAGGAGGAGCTGGATGACCGGGTCACCAGGGCCGCCGCCCACACCTTCGACCTCGCCACCGACATCCCGTTCCGGGCCGAGCTGTTGAGGATCGGCGAGGACGACCACGTCCTGGTACTGGTGCTGCACCACATCGCCGGTGACGGCTGGTCCATGGCACCGCTCGCCCGCGACCTCTCCACCGCCTACGCCGCCCGCACCGCCGGCTGTGCGCCCGACTGGGAACCGCTGCCCGTCCAGTACGCCGACTACACGCTCTGGCAGCGCGAACTCCTCGGCGGGGAGGACGAGACCGACGGCCTGGCCGCCCGGCAGCTCGCCTACTGGTCGGACCAACTGTCCGGCATGCCCGAGGAATTGGCCCTGCCGCTGGATCGGCAGCGGCCGGCCGTCGCCTCCCACCAGGGTGAGGTCGTCACGGCACTCACCGGCCCGGAACTGAACGACGGGCTGACCGCCCTGGCCCGGGAGAGCGGCACGACCCTGTTCATGGTCCTGCACGCGGCGGTGGCCACCCTGCTGTCCCGCCTCGGCGCCGGCACCGACATCCCCCTCGGCACCGCCATCGCCGGCCGCACCGACGAGGCCCTGGACGACCTGGTCGGCTTCTTCGTCAACACC
>NZ_JOHO01000025.1 GCF_000719705.1 Streptomyces sp. NRRL S-350
GTCGCCGAGGCGGGTGCCGGTGCCGTGGGCTTCGACGGCGTCGACGTCGGAGGGCTGGAGGCCGGCGTTGGCGAGGGCCTGGCGGATGACGCGTTGCTGTGACGGCCCGTTCGGGGCGGTGAGCCCGTTGGAGGCGCCGTCCTGGTTGACGGCGGAGCCGCGGACCACGGCGAGGACGGGGTGCCCCAGGCGCCGGGCGTCGGAGAGCCGCTCCAGGACGAGGACACCCACGCCCTCGCCCCAGCCGGTCCCGTCCGCGTCGGCGGAGAACGCCTTGCACCGGCCGTCGGGGGAGAGACCACCCTGCCGGCTGAACTCCACGAAGATGCCGGGGGTGGACATGACGGTGACGCCGCCGGCCAGGGCCATGCCGCACTCGCCGCGCCGGACCGCTTCGGCAGCCAGGTGCAGGGCCACCAGCGAGGACGAGCAGGCGGTGTCGACGGTGATCGCGGGGCCCTCCAACCCCAGGGCGTAGGCCACCCGGCCCGACGCGACACTCGTCGTGGCACCGGTCAGCCGGTACCCGTCGGTCCCGTCCGAGGGCTCGTACAGCCGCGGACCGTACTCCTGCGCCATCGCGCCGACGAACACCCCGGTGGCGCTCCCGCGCAGGCCCTGGGGGTCGATCCCGGCCCGTTCGAGCGCCTCCCACGAGGTTTCCAGCAGCAGCCGCTGCTGCGGGTCCATCGCCTGCGCCTCGCGGGGGGAGATCCCGAAGAACGCCGCGTCGAAGTCGGCCACGTCGTACAGGAACCCGCCCCGGGACGTCGCCGAGGCGGTCGTCACGTCGGGATCCCAGCCCCGGTCGGCGGGGAAGGCCCCGACGACGTCGCGGTCGTCGAGGAGCAGCTGCCACAGCTGTTCCGGCGTCGACACCCCACCGGGAAGACGGCAGGCGAGACCGACGACCGCCACCGGGTCGTCGTCGTGCGTCGTCGGCCGGTGGGCCCGCACCGGTTCGGTGACCGTCGTGCCTCGCATCCGCTGAGCCAGGTGCCCGGCCAACGCGACCGGCGTCGGATGGTCGAACACCGCCGTCGCGGGCAGCGGCAGGCCGGTGGCCTTGGCCAGCCCGGCACACACCTCCGCGCCGCCGAGCGAGGTCAGCCGCTGCTCCCGGAACGGCGTCGTGTCCTCGACCGCCGCCGGACCGTCCAGGCCCAGCACCACCGCGGTGTGCCGGCGCACCAGGTCGAGCAGGACGTCGTGCAGGTCCGCGTCGCCCTCCTGCCGCAGCCGCAGCGCCAGCGCGGACTCCGTACCGGTCGGCTGCGCGTTCACGGTGTCGAGCCAGTGCCGGACCCGCTGGAACGGGTAGGTCGGTACGGACACCCGGCGCGCGCCGGTGCCGTCGAACAGCACGGTCCAGTCGACGGCCGTCCCCGCGGTCCAGGCCTCCGCGACCGAGGCCGTCAGCCGCGTGAGCGAGCCGTCGTCGCGGCGCAGCGTGCCGGTCGCGGTGACCGCGGCGCCGGACAGTTCGGCGGTGTCCTGGATGTGCACGGTGAGCACCGGGTGCGGGCTCGGCTCGACGAACACCGTGTGGCGGTCCATCAGCGCCTCGACGGTCGGATGGAACCGCACTGTGCGGCGCAGGTTGCGGCACCAGTACTCGGCGGTGAGTTCGGTGCCGACCAGCTCGGTACCGGTCACCGTGGAGTGGAAGGCGATCTCGCCCGCGCGCGGGGTGATCGGGGCCAGGGCCTCGATCAGCTCGTCGGTGACGGCGTCCACGTAGGCCGAGTGCGAGGCGTAGTCGACCGGCACCCGCCGTACCCGGACCCCCTCGCGCTCCAGCTGGGCGAGCACCCGCTCCAGCGGTTCGGAGGGGCCGCTGATCACGGTGGACCGCGGCCCGTTGAGCGCTGCCAGACTGACCTCGGGGAACTCGGAGAGGAGGTCGTGCAGCTCGTCGGCGGGCAGGGCGACCGATGCCATGCCGCCCTGGCCGGCGAGGTGACGGGCGATGATCAGGCTGCGCAGCGCCACGACCCGGGCCGCGTCGGAGCGGGACAGGATGCCGGCCACGGTCGCGGCGGCGATCTCGCCCTGGGAGTGGCCGACGACTGCGGCCGGTCGGACACCCATCGAGGCCCACACGTCCGACAGCGCGACCATCACCGCCCACAGGGCCGGCTGCACCACGTCCACCCGCTCCAGGTCGGCGGGGCGTCCGTCCCGCAGCACCTGGTCCAGCGACCAGTCCACGAACGGCGCCAGCGCCTCCGCGCACCGGGAGATCGACTCGGCGAAGACGGGCGAGCTGTCGAGCAGTTCGGCGGCCATGCCGGCCCACTGGGATCCCTGGCCGGGGAAGACGAACACGGGACCGGCCGGGTCCGAGGCGCGCCCGGTCACCACCGATCCCGAAGGCGTTCCGGACGCGATCGCGGCCAGCCCGTCGCGCACCGGGCCGACGGCGGTGCGGTCCGCCCCGAGGACGACGGCGCGGTGCTCGAACCGCGTACGGGTGGTGACCAGCGACCATGCCACGTCGAGCAGGTCCGGGTCGCCGTCGAGCGCGGACAGGAGCCGTGCTGCCTGGGCCCGGAGGGCGCCGGGGTCCGCGGCGGACAGCACCACGGGCACCGGGGACAGGTCGGTGCCCGGTGCCCGCTCGGCCTGGCGCGGCTGCGGCGGGGCCGTCACCGCGATGTGGCAGTTGGTACCTCCGAGGCCGAAGGAGCTGATGCCGTACACCGCGTCGGCGGGCGCCTCCTCGACCGAGGTCTGCATGCGCAGGTTCAGCTCCGCCAGCGGGATCCGCGGGTTCGGGGTCCGGAATCCGGGCGTGGGGACGAGGGTCTTCGCCCGTGCGCACAGCGCGGTCTTGATGAAGCCGGCGATGCCCGCAGCGGCCTCCAGGTGGCCGATGTTCGACTTGATGGAGCCGACCCGCAGTGGATCGTCCGCCGCCCGTGCCGTGCCGATCACCGAGCCGAGCGCGGTCGCCTCCACCGGGTCGCCCGTCGGGGTGCCCGTGCCGTGCAGTTCGACGTGCACGACCGCCGCGGGGTCCAGGCGCGCCCGGCGGTACGCCGCCCGGATGGCCTCCGCCTGGCCGGCCGCGGTCGGCGTCACCAGCAGGTCGCCGCCGCCGTCGTTGGTGACGGCGCTGCCGCGGATCACGCAGTAGACGTCGTCGCCGTCGGCGAGCGCGGCCGCGAGCGGCTTCAGGACGACGGCGCCGCCACCCTCGCCCTGGCCGAAGCCGTTCGCGCGGGCGTCGAAGACGTGGCACCGTCCGTCCGGTGAGAGGGCTCCGAGCCGGTTGGCGGCGATGGCGTGGTGCGGGGTCATCCGGAGGGCGACACCGCCGGCGATGGCGATGTCGGATTCGCCGCGGCGCAGGCTCTCGGCGGCGAGGTGGACCGCGACCAGCGACGAGGACTGCCCGGCGTCGACGATGAGGCTGGGCCCCTTCGCCTTCAGGAAGTAGGACACGCGGTTGGCCACGATGGAGCGCTGGGAACCGGTGAAGGTGTGCGCGGTGATCGCCTCGGGGCCGCGGGTGCGGATGAGGGTGCTGTAGTCGTCCGTGGCGACGCCGAGGAACACGCCGGTGCGGCTTCCCAGCACCGACGGAGCGGTGATTCCCGCGTCCTCGAGCGCCTCCCAGCTCAGCTCCAGCATCAGCCGCTGCTGAGGGTCCATCATGGCGGCTTCCCGGGCCGGCACCCGGAAGAACCCGGCGTCGAACCCGGCGACGTCGTCCAGGAACGCTCCGCTCCGGATGATCCGCCCCTCCTGCTCCGACAGGCCCGCCAGGGCGTCGGGCTCCCAACGTCCGTCGGGCAGCGGCGCGTCGACGGTGGTCCCGGCCGTCAGCAGCGACCACAGGGCGCCGGGGCCGTCCGCTCCGGGAAATCGGCAGGAGATGCCGACCACCGCGATGTCACCTTCGTGGCGCAGCGACATCCACATCCTCCTTCATAGGGCACCGCGCACCTCGGACCGAGCGCGTGGCCTCAGTCGGCAGGCGTGCGGGCGAGCCCGCATGAACGGTGATTCAAACGGCTTGGCCGGGAGCGGGGCGGTCGGCGTTTCGGGCCATTCACGATTGACTTGAGGCGAAGGCCGGATTGCCTTTGCGCACTATGCCCCGTGCCTATTTTTTATACAAAATCGGCCCTGATATGTGAAGTGAACCTTGGTACACGGACCGCGGTTGACCTGCGAAATCTCCTCGTACCAAGGTTCACTTGACGCCTCTGCGGAACGTCCCGTAGAACAAATTTCAACATCGACCGAGTGCGCCGGAGGAGTCCGGCGTGAGCGTCTTCACACGTGCGCATTCGATGGACATGGGGGTGCTGAGTGCGCATTGAGCTGGACACCGACAAGTGCCAGGGGCATCTGCGCTGCATGGACCTGGCTCCGGAGCTGTTCGACTGCAACGACCTGGGCTACGGCACGCTGCTGGCGAGCGGACCGATACCCGAGGAGCTGGAGCCGGTTGCGCGCCGCTGCGCCGCCAATTGCCCGGAGCGAGCGATCGTACTCCGCCCCGTGGATATCCGGTGAGCACCGTGCGAGTGGAGAGATCCGGCTGGCGGTCGGGACGAACAAGAAATCTGACAGTGTCGGGAAGGGGTCGGTGTGACGTCTAATATGGAGCAGACGGACGACAGACCGGTGGCGGATGTCCGGGACAGCATTGTCCGGGGCCCGCTGTGGTATGTCGCGGCGATATCCTGTGTCGCCTACTTCATGGTTCAATTCGACAATGCGGTCGTGAGCATTGCGCTGCCGTCGATCCAGCGCAGTCTCGGCCTGGACGTGACCGGACTCCAGTGGGTCGTGAACTCCTACAGCCTGGCGTTCGCCGGGCTGCTGCTGCTGAGCGGTCGCCTGAGCGACCTGTTCGGCCGGCGGGAGGTCTTCCTCGCGGGGCTCTGGATGTTCACCCTCGGCAGCGTGCTGGGCGGGTTCGCGCAGAACGGCTGGGAACTGGTGGTGGCGCGCGCCTCGCACGGCGTCAGCAGCGCGGTCCTGCTGCCCTCCTCGCTCGGCCTCATCATCGCCGCCTACCCGGACAAGCACCGGCGGAACCGGGCGATCTCCGTCTGGGGTGCGGCGAGCATCATCGGCGGTGTCTGCGGCGCGGTGCTCGGCGGTGTCCTCACCCAGCACTGGGGCTGGCGTTCGACCCTCTTCTTCTGCCTGCCGATCGGCTGTGTCCTGCTGTACTTCGGCACCCGGACGCTGACCCGCCGGGTCGCGGCGGCGCGCACCGGGATCCCGTCACTGGACCTGCCGGGGGCGCTCTGCGTGGTGAGCGCGGTGACCGCCGCGGTGTACGCCACCATCGGTCTCAAGGACCACGCGTGGCTGTCCGCCCACACGCTCCTCTCGTTCGCGGTCTCGATCCTCTTCCTGGCCGCCTTCCTGGCGATCGAGTCGCGGTCGAAGCACCCGATGGTGCCGCTGGGCATCTTCCGCTCGCGGACGATCTCGATGGCGAACCTGGTGTCGTTCGTGGCCACCACCGCGATGGCCTCCCAGGTCATCCTCGTCGTGCTGTACATCCAGAAGGTGCTCGGCTACAACCCGCAGGAAGCGGGACTGGCCGAACTCCCCGGCGGGCTGACCACGTTCCTCGTCGCCATCCTGACCGCGCGGTTCGTGAAGCGGATCGGTGCGCGGCCGATGCTGATCGTCGGCCTGCTGGTGTACGCCGCCGGTGTCGTGTGGATCGCCCAGGTGCCCGTCCACGGCGACTACTGGGGCGCCATCTTCTTCCCGATGGAGCTGCTGTGCGCCGGCATGGGCCTCACCATGCCGTGCCTGACGATCACGGCCACCGCCGGGGCGCCCAAGGAGAGCGCGGGTCTCTACTCGGGCGTGGCCACGACGACGCGTCAGATCGGCAGCGCCATCGGTGTCGCGGTGTTCACGAGCATCGCCGCGACGGCCAGCATGAGCGCCACCGGGAGCAAGCAGGCCGTGCTCGCCTCGGGCTACCACACCGCACTGCTGGCCTGTGCCGGGGTGGCCGTCCTCGGCGCCGTGCTGGCGCTCGCGATCCCCGGTGAACGCCGGCAGGAGGCCGAGCAGGACGTGCGGCTGGACGTCGGGGCGCACGCCTAGCAGGTGATCGACCCGCAGGGCCCACGGCCGGACCGTGGGCCCTGCGGGCGTTGCGGCGGCCCGGCCGTGCGCTCGGTCACCGGGGCCGGGTGGCGGAGAACAGGTAGGTGGCGAAGGTCATCTCGAACGCGCCGCCGAAGCGGTCGATGGTGCTGCCGATCTCGTCGAACAGGTTCTGCCGCACATCGGCCGGCAGCGCCGCGTGGTCGGTGTGCGTGCCGATCTCGTCGAGCCACTGGTCCCGGGTGTAGGTCGCGGTCCACGGGACCGTCCTGGCCGGCTCCTCCGTCATGTGCCGGAAGGCGCGGGGGGATCCGGTCACCACGCTGAAGTCGAGCGGCAGGTCGCTGGAGCGGCTCACGGCGTAGCCGAGGGTCTGCTTGGGGGTGCCGGGCGGCAGGACGCGCCGGTAGGTGTCCGCCAGGGCGTCCGCGAGATCGTCCGGATGGAACCCCGCGCTCCAGAACAGGCAGAGCCGGCCGCCCGGCCGGAGCAGGGACTCCGCCTTCGCCGC
Source organism: Streptomyces sp. NRRL S-350 (assembly GCF_000719705.1). GTDB lineage: Bacteria > Actinomycetota > Actinomycetes > Streptomycetales > Streptomycetaceae > Kitasatospora. The sequence goes on from NZ_JOHO01000025.1 coordinate 6,608, forward strand.
ACTGCCGAACGGGTCCATCCAGTGCCAGGCCTGCGCGCAGGTGACCCGGTCGAATCGCCGCCCGGCCGGATCCCACGTCTCGAACGGGACGACTTCGGTGGGGATGCCGTGCCGTTCGGCGACGGCGCTCATCCCGGGGCTCATGTCGAGCCCGAGGACCCGGGCGCCCCGCTTCGCCATCTGGCGCGAGGCGATTCCGGTTCCGGAGCCCACGTCGAGCACCGACAGGGTGTCCGCGGAATCGCCCAGGACGTCGTCGATGACCTCGTCGGGGTAGCTCGGCCGCGATCGATCGTACGCATCCGCCATCTGGTCGTACAGCTTTACCCGGTCGCGACGGTCCATCGATTCCCTCGAATCTCTTTCAGACATTCGGCACTGCGCCCAATTGACTCCTGCCTATCAAATCGCATTCGATTATGTACAGTGCACCTTCGTCCACTGGTCCGGCGGGTGCCGCGCGGGCACGATAGCAGTGTGTGCCTCCCCCCGGAGGGTGCGATCCCTGCTTCGGAAATGTTCCTGTCCGAATCCGGAGGAGATTGTCCACGGTCGGGGCGGCCGTGGTCGGGGCCGGGATTCCAGCAAATGTCCGCCTGTGGACGGAGTCCTGCGGCCTGCCTCGAAAAACCAGCGACGTGGACCGGGAGTAAGCGGTGACGGAATCCAGCCAGATAGCACCGGGTTCGGAAAGCGAAGAGGAATACTCCGCGCCGACGGCGGTCCGCGAGTTTTGGCGGGAGGCCCCCGTGCGGGAGGTCACCACCGCGGACGGCGGCAAGGCCTGGCTGATCAGCGGCATGGCGGAGGTGCGGACCGTGCTGTCCGACCCCCGGTTCAGCCGGGCCGAGGCGCACCGCCGCGGCTCGGTGACCGGCCGCGCGGCGGTCTTCTCCCGGCCCGGCATGCACGATCTCGACCCGCCCGAGCACACCCGGCTGCGCCAGGCCGTGGCGTCGGCGTTCAGCGTCCGGCGGATCCGCGCGCTACGGCCGCGGGTCGAACAGATCACCGGCGAACTGCTCGCCGGCGTGCACGAGTCCGGCCCCCCGGCGGACCTCAGTGCCGCGCTGTGCTTCCCGCTGCCGGTCGCGGTGATCTGCGAGATCCTGGGCGTCCCCTTCGAGGACCGGCACCTGTTCCGTCCGTGGTCGGAACAGATCACCTCGACCAAGGCCTACCCGCCGGAGCAGGCGATGGAGGCCCGGCGGGCGCTGGTCGCCTACATCGGTGACCTGGCCGCCGACGCCCACCGCTGCCCGGAGGGCAGCCTGCTGCGGGACCTGGTCACCGCGCGCGACGTCGACGGCCGGCTGAACGCGGAGGAGGTCGTCCAGATCGTCTTCGGGGTGCTGGTCGCCGGACACGAGACCACCGCCAACATGCTGGGCAAGGGCCTGGTGGCCCTGCTGGACCACCCGGACCAGTTCGCGGCGGTGCGTGCCGACCCCTCGCTGGTGCCGTCCGTCATCGACGAGGTGCTGCGGTACGTGGTGCTGAGCCCGACCACCGATCCGCACGAGGGCCTGCACCTGGTGACGACGACCGACGTCGAGCTCGGTGGATTCACCATCCCCGCCCAGAGCGTGGTCCTCGCCAGCCCCACGGCCGCCAACCTGGACCCGAGGGCCTTCCCGGAACCCGACCGGTTCGACCTCGGTCGGACCAACGCCGACGACCACGTGGCGTTCGGACACGGCCCGCACCGCTGCCTGGGTGCCCAACTCGCCCGGCTGGAGCTGGAGGTGGCCTACACCGCGCTGCTCCGCGAGTTCCCGGGGCTGCGGCTGGCGGTACCGGTCGAGGAGCTCGCCTACACGAGCGGGATGCTGCTCAAGGGACTGCGGGCGCTGCCCGTCACCTGGGATGTCTAGCAGCCGGCCCGGACCGAACCGAATCGGAGAGTGCCCGAAGTGACGACGCGCGGTGCGGACAGCGACCTGTGGATCCGCCGGTACCACCCGGCCGACGAAGCGCGGGTGCGGCTGCTCTGCCTCCCGCACGCGGGGGGCTCGGCGAGCTTCTACTTCCCGGTCTCCCGGGCCCTCTCGCCGCGGGTCGAGGTGCTCGCCGCGCAGTACCCGGGCCGTCAGGACCGGCGGCTGGAACCCTGCGTCGACAGCATTCCCGAACTCGCCGACCGGCTGCTGCCGTTGCTCGTGGGGGAGTGGACCGACCGGCCGCTGGCCCTGTTCGGGCACAGCATGGGCGCGTCACTGGCGTTCGAGCTGGCCGGGCTGCTGGAGCAGCGGGCCGGGTTCGTCCCGGTGATGCTGTTCGCTTCGGGCCGCCGGGCGCCGTCCCGGTCCAGGCCCGAGGACGACGTGCACCACCGGGGCGACGAGGCGCTGCTCCGCGACCTCAGGCAACTGGCCGGCACGGACAGCCAGCTCCTCGGTGACGACGAGGTGCTCCGCATGGTGCTGCCGGCGATCCGCAGCGACTACCGGGCGGCCGAGCTGTACCGCCCGGACCGGGTGCACCGGGTGAGCTGCCCGGTGACGGCACTGGTGGGAGACGACGACCCCAAGGCGCCGCTGGACGACGTCCGGGCGTGGCAGGAGCACACCAGTGGTGCGTTCGCCCTGGAGGTGTTCCCCGGTGGCCATTTCTACCTCACCGAACAGGCGCCCCGGCTGATCGCCCGGATCGGGGACGCGCTGGCCGACGAGCCGGCGAAGCACTGACGGGACGGTACGACGGAGCCGCGGGCCGATATCGGCCCGCGGCTCCTGGCGTTGTGCGGAGCGGCGGAGTGGATCCCGCGGCCCGGGCCGGGGCCGGGGCCGCGGCCGGACCGGGCTCCGGTCGCCCGGAACGCGGCCCGAGAGGTCGGGAGGTCGGCCGGGGCCCGGGTCGGATCCCTCCGGTGACCGGAACGCCACGGGCCCCATCCCGGCCGCCGCGCCGGCGCATGCCGCTGCCCCTGCCGGGAGGTCGGCAGGGGCAGCGGCACCGGTCACGTGACCGGGCCGGCATCAGAGGTGCCGGCCCGGCGGCCGGGCGTTCGGTCCGGCGGACCGACCCGAGGCTCAGGCCATCTGTTCCTGGGCCGCCCGGTCACTGCGGTCGAAGAACGTCGAGTTGAACACCGGCTCCGAGCCGAGGCGGGGGCCCTCGAGAGCTTCCGACTCGCGGCCGTCCGGGCCGACCGGCACCTCGCCGACCAGCGTGACCCGGTGCAGCACTCGCTCCACGTCGAGGTGGTCGAGGTCGCGCGGGGGGATGTGGCAGGTGGCCCGGTTGTCCCAGAAGATGACGGTTCCCGGGGCCCAGCGGAACCGCACCGTGTACTCGGGCCGGGCGATCTCGTCGAAGAGGTAGCCGAGAACGAGACGGCTCTCGATGGGCGACAGGCCGACGATGTGGTCGGTGTAGATCGGGTTCACGAACAGGGCCTTCTCCCCGGTCCGCGGGTGCACCCGGACGATCGGGTGGTGCGCGACGAGGGCGTTCTCCTCGACGCGCTTCTTGAAGCCGGCCACGCTGGGCTGGGGCATGCCCGACCAGTTGGCGCCGTACCGGTGCTCGGCGCGCAGCCCGTCCACGAACTCCTTGAACGGCTCGGACAGGCCGTCGTAGGCGGCCACCAGGTTGGTGTACTGGGTGTCGCCCCCGTAGTTCGGCAGCACCTCGGACCGGAGGATGGCGCCGGCCGGCGGGTTGATGAACGGGGTGAGGTCGGAGTGCCAGCCGTTGTTGCCGGCGTAGGCGTACTTGCGCAGCTCCCGGGTGGAGTCGCCACCGAGCTGCTTCTCGAAGCGGCGGTGCTGGATCGTGTAGATCTCCGGCGCGTCCTTGGGCGGCTCGTGGTGGGGGTGACCGTAGGTCAGCTCGCCGAACTGGCGGCCGAACGCGATGTGCGTCTCGTGGTCGAGCTGCTGGTTCCGGAAGATCAGGACCTTCCACTCGTCAAGCGCCTGCTGGATGGTGCGGATCTGGTCGGCGTCGAGCGGGCGGGAGATGTCCACGCCGTCGATCTCGGCGCCGATGCGCCCGGCGGCAGGGTTGACGGTGATGCCAGTCATTCTGCGGTACCTCCGTGAGTGTGGCGGCGAGACGGGTCTCCGTTGCCGCGCGTGGAGCGGGACGGCACTGTCGTCCGGACGGTCGTCCGCACCGGCCTTCGGCTGGGAGATCGCGGTGGCACCCGGACCTGGTCGGCGGAGATTCCGAGGTGTCGGCGCGCAGCTGAAGCGAAGTCCCCCAGCGGCCGCCGAAGTCAAGGATTCGGAATGCGATGTCGGGAACCGGTTTTCGTTTCTGCTCCGCGGACGGCGAGTTCCCTGGGGGCCGGAGACCCGTTGTGTGCGCGTCCGAACCGGAGCCGGTGCGCCCTCCCGCGTTGAGCCGGTGACTCCCATATTCCCGCCCCGTGGAAATCACCGTACAAAGCCACAGCGTACGGTGTCCGCGGATATGGCGGGAATGGAACTTTCGTACATGTGACGGGTGATGACATCGGCGGAAGGGAGCCTCGCGGGAGCGTCGCGGGGAAGGGGAAGTCGCCCGGTTCGGCTTGAACAGGTACCCGTCAAGTGAAACCGGTGCGACTGAAGCGGGATCAGAAGGCTTTCGAGCAGCCCGAGTTCGCCGGTCCGGGGGGCGCTGGCGCAAGATCCACTGGTGGCCCGCCGACCCCTCGCGAAGGCTCCCACCAGCGGAAACGCCGACGGCGGGGCCGTGCGCCAGTGGGGTGGCGGCCCGTCGCGTCCGAGTTCGGCGGAGCTTACCGTCGACGGCTTTCGCACAAACGCTCCATTCGGCCAGTTTGCCGACTACGCTGCTACGCACCGAACTTCGGCTGGATCGCGCCGGTGGAGGGGAAAACCGCCGTCGGAATCCGTCGCCTCCTGAAGCGCTCCCGATCAGCCGGGGTACGCCCAACCGTTTCCTCATCCCAGAGATTGAGATCGTCATGCCGAGAACCACTTCGCTGGCCCGGAGAACCGCTGTCGCCCTGCTGGCCGCGGCGAGCTTCGCGACGGTGGCCGGAATCGCACCGGCTTCCGCCGCCACCGTCTCCGAGTCGCCCCGCAACGGTCTGGCCGCCGTCGACGGTCAGCGCTCGAGCGCCGCCCTGGAGCGCAACAAGCGCATCGCGGTCGAGGTCCTCACCCAGCTCTTCGAGAAGGGCAACGTCAAGGTCGCGGACAAGTACGTCCGGGCCGACTTCCTCCAGCACAGCCCCACCGTCCCCGACGGCCGGGAGGCGCTCGAGAACCTGGCCGCCGACCTGCACACGCGCTACCCGGGGTTCACGTACAACGTCAAGCGGGTCCTCGCCCAGGGCGACTTGGTCCTGGTGCACTCCAACCCCATCGAGGAGCCGGGCACCCGCGGCGACGACGTGATGGACATCTTCCGCTTCGACGAGAAGGGCAGGATCGCCGAGCACTGGGACACCCGCGAGAGCGTGCCGGCGACCACGGTCAACGGCAACGACATGTTCGGCACGGTCAGCAACCCGAACACGAACCAGCCGAGCGGGCCCTGCTCACTGACGCCCCTCAGCCAGAAGCTCGTCCTCGACTACTTCAACACCCTCCTGGTCCAGAAGAACCCCGACGCCATCGGCTACCTCAACCCGGCGTACTACCAGCACAACCCGTCCGTCCCCAGCGGCACGGTCGGCATGCGCGAGGGATTCGTCGAGTTCTTCAAGCAGTTCCCGAACGTGACCACGGACCTCAAGCGCACCATCGCCGACAAGGACTACGTCGCCGTGCACTTCCGCTACCGTCTCCACCCCGAGGACAGCGGACAGGCCATCATGGGCATCTTCCGCGTGCAGAGGCAGGAGGACGGCCAGCTGAAGATCATCGAGCACTGGGACGTCATAGAGAACGTCCCGGCCACCTCCGCCAACAACAACACCATGTTCTGACCGTTCTGCGGATCCCGCCGGGACTCCTGCTCGTGGCCCGTCACCGTCCCGGTGGCGGGCCACGAGCTCACCCGCTACGAACGGGACGTCAGATCCGTTTCGGGGCGGGCCTGTTCGGCGGGCACCGCCGGAGCGGCGCCCGGCTTCCGGGGCAGCAGGAGCGGACTGGCGAGGATGGCGAGTCCGGCGGCCCCGAGCGCGATGCGCGGACTGGTGGCGTCGGCGAGCAGCCCGGCCAGCGCGGTGAAGACCGCGATCCCCGCCTGTTGGCCGATCAACCATGCCGAGAGCGTGCGGGCGACGCGGTGCGGGGGGGTGTGCTCGAGCCGGTAGGTGGCGACGACCGGCGTGAAGAGGCTCATGTTCAGGATGATCGCCAGCTCGACGGCGATCACCGTCACGAGGCCGATGGTGCCGGGGCGGACGAGGACGAGGCCGATCAACCAGATCACGCGCAGGGTGCCGGCGACCCGCATGACCCGGTGCTGGCCGTACCGGGCCACGAAACGTGGCGCCAGGCGGGAGCCGACGAGCCCGCCGACGCAGGGGGCGGCGAAGGCGAGGCCGTACTGCCAGGGGGCGAACCCGAGGTCGCGGAGCAGGAGCACGGCCAGCAGCGGCTCGGTGGCCATGATGAGCCCGGAGACGAGCGTGTTGTTGAGGAAGAGCGCGCGCAGGCCGTGATGGGCCATGATGTGCCGCCAGCCGTCCAGCAGGTCGCCGGACCGCAGTCGCTTCCCCCCGGACCGGCGCGGGGGTTCCTCCCGGCCGCGGATCGCGGTGATGCCGAGCGCGGACAGCAGGTAGCCGAACCCGTCGGCGACGATGGTGGCGACCGGTCCGAAGACGCCGATCGCGGCACCGCCCAGCGGTGGCCCGATCGCGATGGAGCTCCAGTTCGTGGACTCGAACCGCGCGTTCGCGACGAGCAGGTGCTCCGGCCGGACGATGGTCTGGAGGTAGGCCCCGCTGGCCGAGTTGAAGGCGATCTTGGCGGCGGCGATGACGGCTGACGTGATGAGCAGTTGGGTGAAACTGAGCCAGCCGAAGGCATAGGACAGCGGGACGGTCATGATGACCGCGAACCGGGCCAGGTTCATGGCGATCATCACCGGCCGCTTGCGGCGGTACTCCACCCAGGGTGCGAGCGGTACCGCGATCAGCGCGCCCACGGTCGGAGCCACCGCGGACAGCGCGGACACCTCCGAGGTGCTGGCGTGCAGTGCCAGCACGGCGATCAGCGGGAACGCGCCGAACCCCAGCCCGGACCCGTAGGCGCTCACCGCGTAGGACGCCCACAGCCAGCCGAACGGCCGGCCCAGGGATCGTTTGGTCATGGAGCCTCGCGCCCCCTCATTCCCGTGACGGCTGTCGCCGCGGGTTCTCGGGGCATCAAAGCAAGGCGGCGGAAGGCGGGGCAAACAACCGATCCGACGGAGAACCACAATCATGCGTTGTGTCTTCTGCGGTGTGTCAACCGTCAGTTGGGCGGCGCGTCCGTCGACGGCGGTGGCGATCGTGCCGGGAGCGGGCCGGGAGCAGGTTGCGACCGGGTGTCCGCCCGGTGGGGTGCGACTCGGTGGTCAGACCGCTCGGCCGCGCAGAGCTGCGGTCAGCGCGGTGAGGTCCGGTGCGCTCGGCAGTCCCCCGGTCAGTTCGGCGACCTGGCCGGCCTGCGCGGGGGAGAGCGTCCGTTCGGCGTTGATCCGGAACTTGGTGGTCAGTTCCGCGGGCGTGAGCGGGTTCTCCGGGCCGCCCCGGTTCACCTCGACCCGTTCGACGTGCCGTGAGCCGTCGGCGAGTTCGGCGGTCAGCACCGCGGGGAACTGGTGGGGGAAGATTCCGGTGCACCGCGCGTCCGGGACCACCCGGACCTTCTCGGCCAGGGCCAGCCGCTCCGCCGACCGCACGGCGGTATCGGTGAAGTCCTCGTGGGACACCCCCAGCCCGCCGCCGCCCAGCAGCGCCGCCGCGACCGTGAACGGACCGCTGAACGCGCCGTGGTACCCCGACTCCGGCCGGATCTTCGCCCCGTGGGGCTCGCCGATCGTGTGCACGACCGGCGCCGGAACCCCGAGGGTCAGTGCCGTGACGGCGCCCGGATCGACCCCCTTCGCCCGGAGCCGCAGGGCGGCGTCGATGCCCGCGTGGGTGAAGTGGTTGCACGGGTACGGCTTGACGAACAGCCGCCGGGCCTCCCAGCGCGTCCCGAGGCCGTCGGTGAGCCGGTCGACGTCGGCGCGGTCACCGCAGAACGCGGTGAGGAAGCCGAACCGGCCCTCCAGCGCCGTCGTCGGACCGGTGATCCCGTTCCGCGCCAGCTCGGCGGCGACGACGCCCGCGTGGGCGGACCAGCCGCAGTGCGTGCGCTTGACCGTGCCGCCGGTCCGGTTGGCCTCGATGATCCCGGAGCCCATGCTGCAGGCGATGCCGATGACCGAGGTCAGTTCCTCCTCGCCGAGCCCGTACAGCATCCCGGCGGCGACGGCGGCGCCCACCGTGCCGCAGATCGCGGTGGCGTGCAGGCCCCGGTCGAAGAAGATCGAGTTGTTCGCCGCCGGATCGTACCCGGCCATGCCGAGCCGGCAGGTGACCTCGACGCCGATCGCGGCGGCGTCGAGCAGCGCGCCGCCGGACGCCCCCACGGTCTCGGCGACGGCGAGCGCGGCCGGCAGCACCGCCGCGGACGGGTGCAGCACCGAGGGCAGGTGGGTGTCGTCGAAGTCCAGGGCGTGCGCGAGCGTTCCGTTGACCAGCGCGGCGGCGGGAGCGGGCAGCCGCCGGGCGGTCGCGATCACCGTGGCCTGCGGCGCACCGCCCCACGCGCCGGCCATGGCGGTGACGGCCGCGGCGACGCCGGTCGGGACGGCGGCGATGCTGTTTCCGAGGAGGTCCAGGACCCGCCCCGCCATCTCCTGCCGGAATTCCCGCGGCAGGCCGGTGCGGGCGGTGGTGCGGGCCAGCTGCGCCAGCCGCTGCGCGGGAGTGCGGGTCATGCGCCGGCCTCCCTTCGGGCGAGCGCGTCGGCGAGGTCGACCAGCCACCTCGCGTTGGCCAGGAGCGCGGCGTCGACGAACCGGCCCTGGTCGTCGAGCCATGCGGCGGCGCCCCGCCCGACCTGGTCGGTCAGGCGCGCCAGGGCCGCGGCCACCTCGTCCGGATCCGGCGTGAAGATCCGGTTCACCACGTCGACCTGTTTGGGATGCAGGACGGAACGGCCGAAGAAGCCGCGCCTGCCGGCCGCGAGGGTGTCCGCGGCGAGGCCGTCCACGTCCGCGACGTCGGTCCAGGCAGCCAGCGGCGGACTGACCAGCCCGGCGGCGCGGGCGGCGTTGACGATGCGCTGGCGGGCCCAGTCCAGCGCGCCGATGTCGCTGAGCCGGAGATCCGCCATGAGGTCGGCCTCACCGAGGGAGAGCAGGGCGACACCGGAGTGGGCGGTGGCGATCCGGTACGCGTTCTCCACGCCCAGTGCCGACTCGATGATCGCGTGCACGGCCAGGCCGGACTCCAGCACCGCCGCCCGGACCAGATTCGGATCCTCGACCTTGGGCAGTCGAAGTCCGGCCGCCGAGGTGCCGGCCAGGGCCGTCAGATCGGCCTCGCCCCACGGGGACTCCAGCGAGTTGACGCGCACCCAGATCGGCTTGGGCCAGTGCTCCGTCAGGGCATCGGTCACCTGGTCGCGGGCGAGCCGTTTCGCGTCCGCGGGCACCGCGTCCTCCAGGTCCAGCACCACCGCGTCGGCCTGCCCGGCCATGGCCTTGCCGAGCAGATCGATCCGGTGGGCGGGAACGTAGAGCCAGCTGCGAATCGGTTCCACCAGTTACCACTCCCCAGCGGACGTCCGATGCCCGGCGGCGGTTCGCGTCCGCCGAGCACCCGTCCTGGTCGTCGATGCCCGCGCGCCGGCGGGCGTGGGCGGCGTTGCCCGGCGTCGGGCAACGCTGTTCTCCGGAGGCGATCCCGGCGCTCGCCTCCCCTACGCCTCGCTCCCTCCGAGCAGCAGGTCCAGCCGGCGCGGGCCCCAGACGTGCCCGGTCGACCACTTCACGGCGTCGCCGGGGGCGAGCGTGAAGTCCGGGATCACCCGAAGCCATTCCTCCAGGGCGATGCGCATCTCCATCCGGGCCATGGAGGAGCCGATGCACCGGTGGATGCCCACCCCGAAGGCCAGGTGGCGGTTGACCTCCCGGCCGATGTCGACCCGGTCCGCGGCCGGGAACTCCGCACCGTCCCGGTTGGCCGACGGCATCGCCATCAGGATGGAATCACCCTCGCTGAGCTGCGCACCGTGGAACTCGGTGTCGCGGGTGACCACGCGGGCGATCTGGACCGGGGAGAAGGCGCGCAGGAACTCCTCGACGGCGGTGGGGATCAGCGAGGGTTCGGCCGCGAGCCGCTTCCGGTCCTCGGGATGACGCGCCAGGTGCCACAGACTGCTGCCGAGAGCACTCCACGTGGTGTCGATGCCCGCGGTGATGATCAGCACCAAGGACCCGATCAGTTCGGGGCCGGTCAGGGTGCGGCCGTCGATCTCCGCGGACAGCACGCAGCTCACCAGGTCCTCGCCGGGCTCCCGGCGGCGCTGCTCGATCAGGTCGTCGAGGAACGGCTGGGTCAGCGCCATCGCGGCCTGGATCTCCGCCATCTCGTTGGCCTCGAGGAGGGCGCGCATCTGCTCGGCGAACTCGTCCTGGCGGTCGTCGTCGCAGCCGATCATCCGCGCCATGAAGCGCGACGGGATCTTCTTGGCGTACTCGGCGGCGGCATCGCAGCGGTCCCGGCCGACGATCCCCGCCAGCAGGTCGCGGGCGTGTTCGCGGACCGACGGCTCCAGCGCCTTGATCTGCCGGGGGCTGAAGGCGGGGAGCAGCATGCGGCGGAACGCGCCGTGCCGCGGCGGGTCCAGGGTGATCGGCGGCCGTTCGGCCAGGTCGTCGCCGAAGGCGTCCTTGGGCACGCTGATCGAGACCGAGGAGAACAGGTCGGGGTTCTTGGCCACCTCGTCGACCGCCTGGTAGCTCGCCGCGATCCAGTAGCCGCCGTGCTTCTCGCTGCGGGCCACCGGACAGCCGCTGCGCATGTCGTCGTACACGGTGAAGGGGTTCTCCGCGACGGGTGGGGAGAACAGGTCGAAATCGTTGTCGTCGGGCATGGTCGTGCTCACCTGCTTAGGAGTGCGAGGGGGCGAACGGGGGATCCGGTGCCGCCGACGATCCGCAGCGGCGCCAGTACGAAGCCGAACTCCACCGCGGTGCCACCGGCGAGCCCGTCGAACTGCATGTTCTCCACGATGTGGACGCCGGCGTCGACGAGCATGATCCGGTGCACCGGCATGATCGTGTGGCCTCGGCCGGCCGGGATCTGCTCGAAGGCCGTGGTGTCGGTGCCCGCGGCGCGGATCCCCCGCTCCACCAGCCACCGCGCGGCGTCCGGGGTGACTCCGGGGACACCGGTGTCGAACCCGAGGTAGGCCTGGGGATCACTCCACCAGCGGCTCCACCCGGTCCTGATCAGGCAAACCTCGCCCGCCCCCGGTTCGACGCCGGCACGCCGCGCCGCGGCGTCCAGCTCCGCGGCGGTGACGCCGTGGCCCGCGGGCAGGCAGTCCGTGCCGTGGAGTGCCGCGATGTCGAGGAAGGTCGCCCGGCACACCATCGGTTCGACGGTGTCGATGCCGTGCACGGAGAACGCGCCACCGCGCTGGGCCTCGGCGCTGTCCCGGCCACCGTGCAGGAGGCCGTCCTGGGAGACGTGGGAGAGCGCGTCGATGTGGGTGCCGACGTGACCGCCGGTGGTGATGATCTCGCTGGCCGACGAACCGCCGTCGGCGCGGACCGCGTCGCCGTGCCGCCGCGCCAGCGCCATGCGGAATCCCGGATGGTTCGGCGAACACGGCATTCCGTTCGCCAGGGGCTGGGCCAGGTCCACGACGTCCACTCCGCCCGCCAGGGCGGCGAGCAGGCGGTCGGGGCCGGCCGGGGATCCGGTCACGAGGCGTCCGGGAGGAGGTCCAGCGCGCGAGCCAGCTCGAGCACCCGGCGCGCGTTGGCGACGATCGGCGGTGCCACCAGCCGCTGACGGTCCGACACCACGACCGAGGTGTCCTGCTCGCCGGCGCGGTCGGCCGCTCCGCAGATGTCGACGGACTCGGCGATCTCGTCGGGCGTCGGCCGGTAGACCTCGTGGATGATCGGCAGTTGGCCGGGGTGGATGGCCATCCGCCCCAGGAAGCCGAGCCGTTTGCCGTGCCGGCAGCTGGCCCGCAGGCCCTCGGGATCGCGGACCTCGGCGTAGACGCTCTGGCAGGGATTCGGCAGCCCCGCCGCGCGGGAGGCCATGACCACCCGGATGCGGGCGGCGTCCATCGTCCGCCCGTCCAGGTCGCAGCCCAGGTTCACCCGGAGATCCGATTCGCCCAGCCCCAGCATCGTCACGGCGGGCGACGCCGTGGCGAGCGGGTAGGCGAGCTCCAGGGCGGCGGCCGACTCGATGAGGAGCTGGACGGCGGCCGGATGGCCGATCTCGGCGAGCAGTCCCGTGACGTGGGCCAGATCGTCGAGGCCGCGCACCTTCGGCAGGCGCAGCCCGCTCAGCGCGGGCCCGGTGACCGCGAGCACGTCGTCGGTGCACAGTCCGCTCGCCATGGAGTTCACCCGCACGAACGTCGGCTTGGCGACGGCGCCCGAGACGACGTCGGAAACCAGCTCGCGAGCGTATTGCTTTTTCGAGTCGGGTACGCCGTCCTCCAGGTCGAGTACGACCGCGTCGGCGTCGGAGGAATATGCGCTTCCGATTCGCTTCAGGTGGTGACCCGGTACGTAGAGGTAGCTCAGGAACAGTGAGCGGGTACTCGCGGACTGCCCTGCGGAATGGTGTGGCTTGGAAAGTTGCACTACACCCCCAAGGCGGGTATCGTGACGGCGTCACAATTTGACATGCAAAAGCCGGTAAATGCCGAATTAGTTTTACGCAGGACGCGTGGGGGAGGTAAGTGGACCTTGGTGCAGGGCGAAAATTGTGTACCAAAGGCCACTTTGCCTGGTTCGTCCCGTGTGGTAGGAATCTTGGCTGTCGTGCCGAATGGTCGGCGAGTGGGTGCGGGTAATGCGCGAACGCGCTGAATGGGATGGTTCATGAGTAATTCGGGCGATGAGCAGCAGGGGACGTCGTTCGGGTCGAATGCGGCCGGGTACGCCGAGTACCGGCCGGACTACCCGCTCGAGGCCATCGAGTGGGCGCTCGCGCCGGTCGCCGGACGGGCGCAGCTGACCGTCCTCGACCTGGGAGCGGGCACCGGCCAGTTGACCAAGGGCCTGCGGGCCGCCGGGATCGCGGTGGTCGCGGTGGAGCCCGACGCGCGCATGCGGGACGAGCTGGTCCGCAACCACCCGGGGGTCGAGGCGCACATCGGGTCGGCGGAGCGGATCCCGCTGCCCGACGCCTCGGTCGACGCGGTCCTGGCCGGCAACGCCTTCCACTGGTTCGACCAGGAGAAGGCCTTCCCGGAGATCGCCCGGGTGCTGCGCCCGGGCGGGGTGGTCGCCGCGCTGTGGAACGACGACGACGCGCGCGTCGACTGGATCGCGGGCCTGGCGCGGATCTTCGGTTGGGACAGCACGACGTCTCCCACCGACCGGCTGCGGCAGCACCCGCTGTTCACCGACCTGGAGCACGCCGACTTCAGGCACAGCCAGTTCTGCACCACCGACTCGATGGTCGCCCGGATGGGGACCCTGTCCCCCGTCCTGAAGCTGCCGGAGCAGCAGCGCAGCGACCTGCTGGGCCGCATTCGCCGGCACCTGGACGAGCACCCGGACACCAGCAAGGGCGAGTTCGATCTGCCGATCCGCCTCACGGTGACGCGGGCGGAGCTGCGCGGAGCGGGCGCGTAACGGATATCCGAGGAAATTGTGCGGCGGCTGCGGGAACCCGGCGAACGGGATTCCGCGGCCGCCGTTCCTGCATTAGGCGCACCGTTTTCCGAGGATATTCCGCAGGGGCTTTTTCCGGCGCCCGGAGGGACCGCGCCGCCATTCGCACCGGCCTCGCCGGAAATGCGTGTCGGAGCGGCGCCGCGCACCGCGGCAGAAGAAACCGCAGGTGAACCTTCGCGTGAGAAAGGATGTGATGTACCAAGGTTCACTTTACGCATATCCGCCGGTCGGGCGAAACTGGGGGCATGTCAACCCAGCTCGAGGATCCATTTTATCCGATGGACCGGACGCCCGGGTGTCCGCTCGATCTACCGGTGAAGCTCCGTGAAATCGCCAAAACCGCCCCGGTATCCAGGGTGCGGATCTGGGACGGCAGCACGCCGTGGCTGATCACCGGGTACGCCGAGGCCCGGGAGGTGCTGACCGATCCACGGGCCAGCTCCGACCAGAGACTGCCGGGATACACGTTCGCGGCGCCGCAGGCCAAGGCGTTCCACACCCGCAACCGCTCCATGCCCACCGTCGACGACCCGGAGCACGCGTACTTGCGGCGCATGGTCACCGCAGACTTCTCGAACCGGAAGGCGCAGGCCCTGCGCCCGGTCTTCCAGCGGACCATGGACGAGCTCGTCGATGCCATGCTCGCCGCCGGGAACACCGCGGACCTGTTCGCCGACCTCGCCGTGCCGATGTCGTCCAAGGCCATCTGCGAAGTCCTCGGCGTCCACCACAGCGAGGGCGAGCGGTTCGCCGCGCTCGGCCGGATCATGGCGGTGCCCGGTTCCCCCGACTCGGTGCACGCCGGAGTCGTCGAGGACATGCGCGCGCTGCTGGGGTCGCTCGTGCGGCAGGCCCACACCGATCCGGGCGACGGCGTGATCGGGCACCTGGTGCGCGCCGGCGAACTGTCCGACGAGGAGATCGTCGCGACCGCCCTGCTGGTGATGGCCGCCGGACACGGCGCGACCGCGCACATGACCACGCTCGGGACGATGGCCCTGCTGGCCCACCCCGACCAGCTCGAGCTGGTCCGGGACTCGCGGGATCCGGCGTTCATCGCGAACGCGGTCGAGGAGCTGCTGCGCTACCTCAGCGTCGCGCACCTGGGCCGGCGCCGGGTGGCCAAGGAGGACCTCGAGGTCGGCGGCGTGCTCATCCGCAAGGGCGAGGGCATCATCGTCGCGACCGATACCGCGAACCATGATCCGCGGGCGTTCGACGGGGATCCGGACGCGCTCGATCTCCACCGTGACGCCCGGCACCATCTCGCTTTCGGCTTCGGCATACATCAGTGCCTCGGGCAGCAGCTCTCGCGGGTGCTGCTGCAGGTGGTGTTCGGAACCCTCTACCGGCGCATTCCGACCCTCCAACTCGCGATCCCGGTGGACCAGATCTCGTACAAACTCGATCTGGCCATCTACGGGGTGAATGAACTTCCGGTGAAGTGGTGACGGTCGACTCGGGGAGAGGCTTCGTGCGCATCAATCTGGACAGGGAAAAGTGCATCGGTTCCGGTCAGTGTGTCCTGGCCGCGCCCGATTGGTTCGACCAGGACGACGACGGAATCGCCGTCGTCCTGGAGGGGAAGGCGACCGAGGAGGACTCGGAGGACCTGCACCACGCAGCGTTCACCTGCCCGGCGCTGGCTATCAGTCTGGACTCGGAATAACAGGATGACCGTGAATCCCGTGGCCGGCGACCTCGCCGACCTGTCACCCAGCGCGGTTTCCCTGAGAGGCAGTTGGGACGACCTGCCGGCGACGGTCCTCGCCGCGATCGAGTCGAACGTCGGACCGGTCGAGCGGGTCGAGCCGGCCCAGGACGGCTACAGCAGCCACGTCGCGGCCACCGTGTGGAGCGGCCGGGACCGCGTGTTCGTCAAGGGGCTGCGCACGGACCACCCGGCGGCGCTCGCCCAGGGCTGCGAAGTGGCGGTCAACCCCTTCGTCGTCCCGCTGGGGCCGAAGGTGCTGTGGCGGGTCGAGACCGACGGCTGGGACGTCCTCGGCTTCGAGCACCTGGAGGGCCGCCGCGCCGAGTACCACGCCGGATCCCGCGACCTGCAGCTGGTGGTCGACGTGATGGCGGAACTCGGCGCGGTCGCCGGCCAGGACGCCCCGGTTCCCCGGGCCGAGCAGCGCTGGGCGCCGTACCTGGACGATCCGGCGTCGGCCCGGATGCTGCACGGGGACACCCTGCTGCACACCGACTGGCACCACACCAACATGCTCGTCACGCCGACCGGGCACGTCCGCCTGGTCGACTGGGCCACCGCCACCCGGGGCGCGGCGTGGATAGATCCGGCCTGCTGGGTCGTCTGGCTCGTCTACGCCGGGAACCCGCCGCGCGCGGCGGAACAGTGGGCCGCCCGTGTCCCTGCCTGGAGGTCCGCGGAGCCCGGCGTGCTCGACGTCTTCGCGGACGTGCTGGCCAGGTACTGGCAGTACGTCGCGATCCACCATCCGAACCGCATGACCGGTGAGCTTCGCGACGCGAGCGCGCGGTGGGCGGCGTACCGCCGGTCCGTCGGCCCGGCCGGTCAGTGAGGACGAACCCATGAAGTATGTGCCCCTCGGCGCGAGCGGCCTCGCCACCTCGGTCTACGCGCTGGGCACCGCGACGTTCGGGGGCAGCACCGACGAGGCCGAGGCGGTCCGGGTGCTGGACACCTTCGCCGAGGCCGGCGGCCTGTTGATCGACACGGCGGACGCGTACGGCGACGGCAGGGCCGAGGTGGTCATCGGCCGGTGGCTGCGCACCCGGACGGCGGAGGTGCGCGAGCGGATGCTGCTGTCCACGAAGGGCGGCGGCTACACGACCACGGCGGGCCGCAACCAGTGGGGCAACACGCGGCACAACCTGACCCGCGCGCTCGAGGCGTCCCTGCGCAACCTCGGCGTCGACTGCGTGACGCTCTACCAGGCGCACACCTGGGATCCGCTGACGCCGCAGGAGGAGACCCTGCGGTTCCTCGACGACGCGGTGCGCGCCGGCAAGATCCGCTACGTCGGCATCTCCAACTACACGGGCTGGCAGCTGCAGAAGGCCGTCGGCCTGGCCGAATCCATGGGGCTGGCCAGGCCGGTCACGTTCCAGGCGCAGTACAGCCTGCTGTGCCGGGAGGTCGAATGGGAGATCGTCCCGGCGGGCCGGGCCAACGGCCTGGGGATGCTCGCGTGGTCACCGCTGTCGGGGGGCCTGCTCAGCGGCAAGTACGCACGCCATGCCACGCCGGCCGGCCCGGCGAGGTTCGCCGACCAGCGCGAGCGCGGGAAGATGCACAACGCCTACGTCGACGCCCTGTACCGCTCGCACGCGGCCGGCGACCGCACGTGGCGGATCCTGGAGATCCTCGACGAGATCGGCGCCGCGCGGAACGTCTCCCCGGCTGCCGTCGCGTTGGCGTGGGTGACGGCGCAGCCGGGCGTCAGCGGGGCCGTGCTGGGTGCGCGCGACGCGGGACAGCTCGCGGACAACCTCCAGGCCCGGTGGATCACGCTGGAGGACGACGAGGTCGCTCGCCTCACCGAGGCGAGCGACCCCAGACCGGCCGGTTATCCCTACGGCGCCTTCGGGGCGATGCAGCGGAGCCGGACGATCGAGTGAGCGGACCGGACCGGTCAGCCCAGCGTCGTGGAGACGAGGACGTAGCCGAACTCCGGAGTGTTGGAGAAGTCGCGGGTCGCCGTGATCAGGGCGTCGACGTGGTCCGAGTTCCCGTTCTCCTCCAGCTGCCCCCGCACGTCCTCCCAGGCGTCCGCGAGGAGGTTCCCCGTGCGGGCCACGTTGTCACTGATGTCCAGGACGTCGGGACCGGTGAAGCCGTGCGAGGCGAGCTGGGCGAGGTAGTCGTCCAGGGGACCGATCGTGTGCACGCCGAACGTCTCGCAGATCCGCTGGACGGCCTGCAGGCCGTCCTCGCTGATCGGCCCCCGCAGGACGAAGTCCGCGATCACCAGCCGGCTCTTCGGGCGCAGCACGCGCGCGGTCTCGGCCAGCGCCCGGTTGCGGTCGGGGATGTGGAACATCGATTCCAGCGCCCATGCGGCGTCGAACGAGTCGTCCGGGAACGGCATCTGCTGCGCGTCCGCGTACTCGAACGTCGCACGGTCCGCGAGGCCGGCCTCGGCGGCGCCGGCCCGTGCCTGCGCCACCTGGGACTCGCTGATCGTGATGCCGACCACGTCCACCGGGTGGCCGCGGAGCAGTCGGGCCGCCGGCTTGCCGATGCCGCAGCCGATGTCGAGCACGCGCTGGCCGGCTTGCGGGGCCAGGCGCTCGATCATCAGATCGGTGAGCCGGTCCGTCGCCACCTCCGGGGAGGCGTCGTCGTCCTCGTCGTGCCAGTACCCGTTGTGCAGATTACCGCCCCAGCGGTCTCGTATCTTTCCTGCTACGCGAACTTTTCCACTGCCGTTGTAGAAATTCGCGACGTCGCTGTTCGCGCCGGATGGTCCGACCGTCATGGCGTCACTTCCTTGCGAGATTCGGATACCTCTGAGGTCCCGGTAGAATTTAATGGCCCAGGGGGGTGACCAGAAGTGGACCTTCGTACACGCGTACATATATGTACGAAAGTATTATTCACTGGCCCACGTGGATCCGATAGAACCGAACGAGGATTCCGAGGATTCCGGCGTGCCGGGGTGGAAGGATGGGGCGATGTCCGAAGAGCGGGCCGAAACAGATTTCGATCATCACTCGGCGGAGTACGCCGCCGACCCCTGGGCTGCGAACATCGAGATGAACACGCACTGCCCGGTGTCCTACAGCCGGAAGCACGGCGGATTCTGGCTGGTCTCCGGATTCGAGCAGGTTTCCCAGGTCGCCCACCAGCCCGAGCTATTCTCATCCGCACACGAACTCCCGAATGTGCCAGGCCGGCCGCAGGGGACCGTCGTCCCGGCCTCGTCGTTCCGCGGGCTGCCGCTCGAAATCGACCCGCCCGAGTACAACGAATGGCGCAAGGCGCTCAACACCTTCTTCTCCCCGCCGGCCGCCCGGCGGTTGCGCCCCCGCATCCAGCAGTACGCCACCTGGTGCGTCGACAAGTCCATCGAGAGCGGCGAGATCGACCTGGTGCTCGACCTGTCGAACCCGGTGCCCGCGCTGATCACCCTCGAACTCGTGGGACTGCCGATGGACGACTGGCGGGTCTACGCCGACGTCCTGCACGCGCTGGTCTACACCCACCCCGGAACCCCCGAGTTCGACCGCGTGGAGGCCGACTTCGCGCGGCTGATCGAAGAGGTGCGGGCCCTGGTCCCGAAGCGCCGCGCCCACCCGGGCGACGACTTCATCAGCTTCCTGACCCAGGTCGAGATCGGGGGGGAGAAGCTCTCCGACGAGGACGTCGTCGGCGTCTGCAACGCCGTCATCCCCGGCGGGGTCGACACCACGACCGCCCTGCTCGCCTCGACCCTCGACTACCTCGACCGCAACCGGGACGCTCGGAAGACGCTCATCGACGCGCCCGAGCGGATCCCCGAGGTGTGCGACGAGTTCCTGCGGTACTTCACCCCCGTCATGGGCGCCGGCCGCACGGCGATGGCGGACACCACGGTGGACGGCTGCCCGATCCGCAAGGGCGAGCGCGTGCTGCTGTCGTGGGCCGCGGCCAACCTGGACGCGAAGGTGTTCCCGCAGCCCGAGGTCATCGACCTGGACCGGGACGCCGGCCGGCAGGCGGCGTTCGGCGTCGGCATCCACCGGTGCATCGGACGCCACATCGCCCGCATGGACTTCGAGGTGGTGATCGGCGAGGTCCTGGCGCGCATGCCGGACTACGAGATCATCGCGGGCGAGGCGGAGAAGTACCCCACCGTGGGGCAGATCCACGGCTACCTGCGGATGCCGGTGCGGTTCACCCCCGGCAAGCGCATCGGCTCGGAATCGGCGAGCAACCCACTGCCGGCGGCACTGTTCGAGTGACCCGCCGGAGAACACCTGCAGGAGGCGACATGGCACGGCAGCCCAGAGTGGTGCGGCTGGGAGCGATCATCGACGGTCCGGGAGGGCACATCGCCGCGTGGCGGCATCCGCTGACCCGGCCCGACGCTCAGCTCGACTTCGAATTCCACCGCCGCAACGCGCTCACGCTGGAACGGGCGGTGTTCGACTGCCTCTTCGTCCCCGACGTCGTGGCGCTGTGGGGCACCGACGTCGAGCACCTGAGCAGGACCGCGCGCAACGAGCACTTCGAGCCGCTCTCGCTGCTGTCCGCGTTCGCGGCGGTCACCGACCACATCGGCCTCGCCGCGACCGCGACCACGACGTACAACGAGCCCTACGACATCGCCCGCAGGTTCGCCTCCCTCGACCACATCAGCGGTGGCCGGGCCGGATGGAACGTGGTGACCTCGGCCGCGCCCTGGGAGTCGCGCAACTTCGGCTTCGACGAGCACATGGAGCACGATCTTCGCTACGTCCGGGCCGACGAGTTCATCTCGGTGGCGAACCGGCTCTGGACCAACGGCCGTGAACCGGTGGACCACACGGGGCGGTTCTTCAGCGTGCGCGGCCCGCTCGACGTGCCGTCCCCGCCGCAGGGCCGACCGGTGATCTTCCAGGCCGGCGCGTCCCCGGTCGGACGGGACTTCGCCGCCCGGCACGGCGAGGTGCTGTTCACCCGGCACACCAGGCTGGCGGACGCCCAGGAGTTCTACGCCGACCTCAAGAACCGCGCGGCCGCGTACGGCCGCGATCCCGACTCGATCCAGATCTGGGTCGGACTGCAGCCGATCGTCGCCGACACCGAGGCCGCCGCCCGGGACCGGCTGCGGGAGCTGCAGGAGCTGATGCCCGACATCGTCGCGCTGCGGGCGCTCCAGGACCAGCTCGGCGACGTGGACCTGACCGGCTATCCGCTGGACGGACCGGTGCCCGACCTGCCGGTGTCCAACCACTCGCACAGCACCGCGCAGCGTTGGATCGAGCTGGCCAGACGGGACAACCTGACGCTCCGCCAACTCTCGCTGCGCACGGCCGGTGACATCGTCGCCGGCACCCCGGAACAGCTCGCGGACCACATGGAGTCCATGTTCACCCAGGGGGCGGCCGACGGGTTCATCGTCGACTTCCCCTACCTGCCGGGTTCGTTGGACGACTTCGTCGACCACGTCGTGCCGGAGCTGCGCCGGCGCGGCCTGGTGCGCACGGCCTACACCGACGGCACCCTGCGGGACAATCTCGGCCTGACCACCGCGTCTCGGGTAGGTGTCAAATGACGATCGCGCTGTTCACCCAGCTGCCCGCCGGCCCCGACGAGGGCGGCGGATTCCCGCAGGCGCTCGGTCGTGCTCGCGCCGCCCAGGACAGCGGCATCGACGCCCTGATCCTGCCGGACCGGCGCTCGACCGGCCCGGACGGCCCGGGCGGCCTCGAGGCGGGCACACTCGCCGCCGCACTGGCGGTGTCGACCGGGGGGATCGGCCTGGTGCCCACGATCTCGACCGAGTACGCGGCGCCGTACCACGTCGCCCGGCTGCTCGCCACGATCGACCAGTTCGGCGGCGGCTGGGCGGGATGGGCGATCGCCCCGCCCGCCGTGGCGGCGGACGCGGCGAACCACCAGCCGGACGCTCCCGCCCCGCTCCCGTCCCAGCGGGCCCGCGCGGACGAGTTCGCCCGGGTACTGGCCGGGCTCTGGGACAGCTTCCAGGACGATGCCTTCCTCCGGGACCGCGAGTCGGGCGTGTACTTCGTGCCCGAGCGGCTGCGTACCCTCGACCACCGCGGCGAGCACTTCGCCGTGGCCGGCCCGCTGAACATCGCCCGCCCGCCGCAGGGACACCCGGTCCTGGTCCGGCAGGTCACCTGCGCCGAGGACGCCGCCTCCGCCGGCGCGTTCGGCGACCTGGCGGTGGTGCCGCTGGCGGTCTCCGCTGCCGCGGCCGATCTGGCGCGGGCGGTGGACGACGCGTGCGGTGCGGCCGGGCGGCGCCGGGAGGACGTGCGGCTGCTCCTGGAGCGGACGGCCGACACCCCGGTGGACGAGCTGCTGAGCGAGGCGGAGGACGGACCGGCGGACGGATTCGTCCTCCTCCCGTCCGCCGGTGCCGGGTTCGAGACCGCGCTGGAGACGGCCCGCGCGGTGCGGCAGAAGTTCCCCCCGGGCGCCGGCCCCACGTTGCGTGCCCGCCTGGGACTGCCGCGCCCGGCCGGCCGCTGAACGATCGACGGGCCGGACCGCCACTTCGGTGGCGGTCCGGCCCGTCGCGCAGTCACCCGTGACTCAGTCCAGCAGCCGGCCGGCCAGCGCCTCCTGGTCGTCCGCCGTCCAACCGTGGGTGGCGAGCCACGCGCGGACGCCGTCGAACCGGTCGTCGAACGTGTCGAGCAGGTCCTGGATGTAGGCGGGGCGCGGCAGGAGGCTCGCGAAGGGGCGGGAGCTGATGTCGGCGGCGTACAGGGGGTTGTCCCGCAGCCGCTCGACGATCTCGGCCATCTGCTCGCCGGAGCGCACGTAGTCCGCGACGACGTCCTCCCTGCGCACCCCGATCGCCTCCAGGGCCAGTGCGCACACCACGCCGGTCCGGTCCTTGCCCATCGCACAGTGGACCACCGTCGCTCCCGTGCCGTGCGCGATGACGCGCAGCGCCGCCACCACGGAGTCCGGCCGTTCGGCGCAGTAGCGGAGGTAGTGCCCGGTCGATCCGGCGGGCTTGGGCCGACCGTCCACGCCCGACCGGTTCCAGGGCATCGCCCGCTCGGTGTCCACCCGCTCCGAGCCCTGGGCGGACCCCGGGGGAGACTCGGCGAGCAGCGACAGGTTGCGGATCCTGACACCGGGCACCCGGGCCAGCGGCCCGGGTGCCTCGCGCCGCACCTCGGCGGTGCTGCGCAGGTCGATCACCTCGCGGACGCCGAGCGTCCGCGTGAGGTGTTCGACGTCCGCCGGGGTCAGCTCCTGGAGGCCGCCCGACCGGATCAGTCGGCCGAATCGGGTGACGCCGTTCGCCGCGGTGGCCAGTCCGCCCAGGTCGCGGACGTTCAGCGCGCCCGCCAACTCGATCCGCTGGGTGCCGGGGTTCATCGCGGGACCTCCGCAGTCTCGGTCAGGGGCAGCGGCCGGAGGTCGGCGCCGTCCGGGGAACGCGGCCCGATCCACCGGGCGAGGGGCTCCCGCGGGGTGTAGGGCGCCCAGCCTGGATCGCCGTGGCGCGCCAGGCGCACGAGCCCGCTCTGCTCCTGTGCCCCGACCTCGCGGTCGGTCCCGGTGCCCTCCGCTCCGTCCGCGTCGCAGAAGAGCGCCGCGGTGTCGGCGGCGTGCACGGCGCGGCGGGCGATCCCGGGGTACCCGGCGAGGTGCGACGTGGTCGGGTGGTAGTCGAACACCTGGGCCCAGCAGGGCGCGGCACCGGCGGTACCCGGGCCCGGCGTGTCCAGCGCGGACAGCAGCCGCTCGGCCGGGCGGACGTACAGCTCGTCGGACAGCCGGCCGACCTTCTCGCCGCGGGACGTGTCGTCGGCCCCCCCGATCAGCCGGGAGTACTTCGCGTCGACGGCCGCCCCCTCCTCGACGATCTCCAGGATTCCCGCCTCCTCCGAGGTGACCGACACCAGCACGGGGATCCGGTCCGCGCGGTCCGCGATCGCCGGCAGCGGCGGCTGCGGGATCAGGTCACCGTCGACCACTGCGTGGTACCGCACCTGTCCGGCCCGCAGGGTCTGCGAATGCGCGTACCGCAGCGCCACGTTCGACAGCCCGGCCAGGGCACCGGCGTCGTTCGCGAGCCGGCCGGCGGCGCTCAGGAAGCGTTCCGCGAGCCCGGCCGCTTCGTCCCGCGACTGCGCGAGTTCGGCGTTGCCGCTGTAGACGGCGGCCTTGTGGAACAGCCCCGCGGCCGAGGGAACGCCCAGGAGGGTCGCCACGTCGGTTCCGCCGGTCGACAGCCCGAAGATCGTCACGTTACCGGGGTCGCCCCCGAAGGCGGCGATGTTGTCCCGGACCCAGCGCAGCATCAGCAGCTGGTCGCGCACGCCGAGGTTGGTGCTGTCGGCGAATTCCGGGTCGAGGTCGGCCAGCGGGAGCCAACCCCACGGCCCCAGACGGTAGTTGGCTGTCACGATGACCAGGTCGTGCCGGGCCGCGTAGGCCCACGGGTCGACGGTCCGCATCGTTCCGCCGACCATGTGCCGACCGGGGTGGAACCAGACCAGCACCGGCTGGGGATCGGGGCGTTCCGGGCGCGCGGACCAGATGTTGAGGTTGAGGCAGTCCTCGTGCTGCACCGCGTCCGGATACAGCGGACTCCAGCGCTGCGGCGTCGGGGACATGGGCACCTGCCAGCTCACCGGGCCCCACCGAACGGCGTCGACGGGGTTCCCGCCCGTGGCCGGAAGAGCCGGGCGGAACCGGCCCGGAATCCGTCCGTACGGTATTCCGCGCCAATTCGGGACACCGCGATCGAGGAATCCGCGGACAGGTCCGGAAGTGGTCTCGATCGCTGACACGCTGTCTCCCCAGTCTTCGGAACTCACACTCGTCGAGCCAATTGCAGGAAGGTGCCCGAGGTGGTGCGGACGGTTCCGCCGCAGCCCTCGATCACCGCGCGCACACCGTCGAACAGGGCGGACCGGTTCGTGGGCTCCATGCGGTGATGGTCGCTGAACGTACCGATCAGCCCGATCCATTCGTCCGCGTTCAGGGCGAGGCTCCACCGGTAGTTCCGTTGGGCCACCGCGGTGAAGTCTGCGCCGTCCGCCAGCGGATCGCGGACACCGGTCGTGCTCTTCTGCCGGGCTCCTCCCACCTGGACCCCGGGGGCGTGTTTCCGGTAGACCCCGCCGAGTTCCTCGAGTATCGGATCGTCCAATACGTGGAAGTTCCAGAAACGGGCGATGTGCCCGCCGGGCACCAGGACCCGCGCGGCCCTCCGGGCACCCTGCTCCGGGTTCACCCAGTGCCAGCTGTCCGCGCTGATGATCAGGTCGAACTGCCGCCCGCCCGGATCCCAGGCCTCGAACGTCGTGGTCTCGACGGGCAGGCCCCGGCGCCGCGCCACGCGGGCCATGCGGTCGTCGGGTTCGATCCCGGACACGGACAGCCCCCGCGCGGACAGCGCCGCCGACGCCTTCCCGGTGCCGCACCCGACGTCGAGGACGTCCGTCGCGCCCAGTCGCACGAGGTCGTCGATCAGTTCGGCCGGATATTCCGGGCGGTGACGATCGTAGTCCTCGGCCGAGGCGCCGAACGACTCGGCGCGTGCACGGTCGAGATGACGTGTGCTGAAGGACATGGTATTTGTTTCCCTCCGCCACGCGGACCGGCTGAAATTCGGCAGTCAGCATGCCGAGGTGCCCCATGTAACCGGTATCGCTCCAGGAGGTGAAGTGAACCTTCGTGCAGAACCTCCGCTGTACCAAGGGCCACTTCACACGGGCGCCGGAAGATCGGTAGAAGTGGGCAGTGTCCAGTATTCTGCCGACGCCGGAGGGCGATTCCATGCCGCAGCAAGAGTCGGTGCCGGACGGTCCACCGGCGCCCCTCGCCGATGTGAAGGTAATCGACATCGGAACCTTGCTGGCGGCCCCGTTCGCGGCGGCGATGCTGGGTGATTTCGGTGCCGACGTGATCAAGATCGAACACCCCACCGGAGATCCGCTCCGCGGGTACGGCTACCAGTGCGACGACGTCCCGCTGCTGTGGAAGGTCGTGAACCGCAACAAGAAGAGCGTCGTCATGGACCTGAAGGACCCGCAGAACCATGACCGCTTCGTCGAGTTGGTGGCCGGCGCCGACGTCCTGATCGAGAACTTCAGGCCCGGCACGCTGGAGCGGTGGGGATTCGCCCCCGAAGTGCTTCAGAAGGCCAACCCGGACCTGGTCGTGACGCGAGTGACCGGGTTCGGCCAGGACGGCCCGTACGCGGGCAGACCCGGCTTCGGCACCCTCGCGGAGGCGATGAGCGGTCTCGCCGCGATGTCCGGCGACCGCGACGGCCCACCGCTGCTCCCGGCGTTCCCGCTGGGGGACGTCATGGCCGGCCTGCAGGCCGCCTGCGCGACGCTGATCGCGCTGCACGCCCGGCAGCGGATCGGACGCGGCCAGGTGGCCGACGTCTCGATCACCGAGGCGATGATCGCGGCGATGGGAGCCCAGGTGACCGCCTACGACAAGCTCGGGGTCAAGCCCCGGCGGGTCGGCAGCGGCTCGGACAACAACGCGCCCCGCAACGTCTACCGCTGCGCCGACGGGCGGTGGGTGGCCGTGTCGGCGCCCGCGCGGTCCGTGGCCGAGCGGGTGGTCCGCCTGGTGGGCCGGCCCGAGCTGGCCGAGGAGCCGTGGTTCGCCACCGGCCGTGGCCGGGTGTCACGGCGTGAGGTGCTGGACGACGCGCTCGGGCAGTGGATCGGCCGCTTCCGCCGGGACGAGGTGATCGTCGCGTTCGAGGAGGCCGGGGCCGCCGTCGCGCCGATCTACGAGGTGGATGACGTACTGCAGGACCCGCACTTCCGGGCGAGGCAGGCCACGGTGACCGTACCCGACAGCGAACTCGACAGCGTCTGCATGCCGAACGTGGCATTCCGGCTCTCCGAGACACCGGGGCGGATCCGGTGGCCGGGACCGCAGCTGGGTGAGCACACCGACGACGTCTTGAACGGAGACCACCGATGACCGCGACCGCCGAGGACCAGCGCTGGAAGGTGCTGGACCCGTCATCCGAGCCGACCGACCCCGACGAATACCTGCGGACCGCGGTCCGCTGGCACTTCGGTGCGGAGACCGGATCCCCGTTCTGGCTGCGGCGCATGGAGCAGCTGGACTTCGATCCACTGACCGAGGTGCGGACCTACGACGACCTGCGGCGCTTCCCGAACGTGGTGGACGAGCTGCGCAGCGTGCCGGTGGAGGACCTCGTCCCACGCGGCTACGGCCCCAACCCGCCCGCCCCGCGGGTCTTCGAGAGCGGCGGGACGACCGGTGCGCCGAAGCGGGCGATCTTCATGCCGGACTGGATCGCCAACTCCGTGGACCGGATGCTGAAGGGGCCCCAGTTCGCGGACCGGGAGCCGTCCAACATCCTGGTGCTCACGCCGACGGGACCGCACAAGATCGGCTGCATGTACGACTACATCGCCGAACGCCAGAACACGATCAAGTTCTGCATCGACATGGACCCTCGGTGGGTCAAGAAGGTCATCGCGACCAAGCAGGCGGACCAGGCCGAGGCGTACCTCGAGCACATCCTCGACCAGGCGGAGCACATCCTGGCCACCCAGCGGGTCGGGCTCCTGGTGACCACCCCGCCGGTGCTGCGCGCGTGCGCGCGCCGGCCACGGCTGGTCGAACTCATCAACGCCAAGGTGGAACTGATCTTCTGGGGCGGCGCCCACATGACCGTCGACGAGCGTTTCGTCCTGCGCCACGAGCACTTCCCGAACGTGCGCATGATCAGCAGGTACGGCAGCCTGATGATCCTGGAGAGCGCCACCGAGCGCCCGGGGCTCAGCCCGGACGAGGACATCGTCTACGACCCGCGCAGCCCCGTGGTGACCTTCCGGGTCGTCGACCCCGTGACGGGCCGGTCGGTCGAGTACGGCGAACGCGGGCAGATCGTCATGAACCACGTCAGCAAGGGCATGTTCCTGCCCAACAACCTCGAACGGGACACGGTGATCCGGGTGCCGGGCCCGACGGGACAGATCGGCGATTCGGTGTCCTCGCCGGCTCCGGTCGACACCTTCGCCGGCGAGAAGGTCATCGAGGGTGTCTACTGACCCTCCCCCTCGGAACCGGCCCGGACGGTCCGACGACCTGTCCGGCGTCCCGGCCGATACGGCGAGGTCCGCCCCTGCCCCGGCACCGGCGGGGGCGGACCGCCGGGATACCGTCGACGACATGGTCGACCTTGCGGTGCGTCACTTCCCCGGCCGGGACGGCACCAGGCTCGCCTACCGGGAGACCGGCACCGGGCGGCCCCTGGTGCTGTTGCACGGCTTCTTCTCGTCCGGGCTCCGGAACTGGGTGCGGTCAGGATTCTCCGCCGCCCTCGCCGAACGCGGACACCGGCTGATCCTGCCGGACCTGCGGGCTCACGGCGACAGCGCCGCGCCCCGCGACGCCGCCCACTACCCACCCGACGTGCTCACCGACGACGCCCTCGCGCTGATCGAGCACCTGGAACTCGCCGACTACGACCTCGGGGGCTACTCCCTGGGCGCCCGAACGGTCGTCAGGATGCTGGTGCGGGGCGCGGCGCCGCGCCGGGCGGTCATCGCCGGGCAGGGGCTGCGCGAGGTCACCGGTCACGGTGGCACCGTGGCACGGCACCTGCGGCACGTCTTCGGCAACCTCGGCACGTTCGAACCCGGTTCGGCCGAGTGGAAGGCCGAACGGTGGCTGATCGAGACCGGGGGCGACCCCCAGGCGCTGCTGCACGTCCTCGACTCGGTCGTGGACACGAGCGCCGGCACCCTGACCGGGATCAGGGTGCCGGCGCTCGTGGTGGTGGGTGCCGACGACGATCGTGACGGCTCCGCCGAGGCCCTTGCCGGGGCCCTGCCGGACGGAACGCACGCGGTGGTGCCCGGGAACCACACGACCGCGATCACCGCGCCGGAGCTGGCGGAGGCGGTCGCGGGCTTCCTCGCGGATCAGTAGCGACGCTCTCCGTTGCCGTCGACCGGCGACCACCACTGGGTGTAGTTCGTCCCGCCGTCGCCGAAGATGCCGCCGTACCCCTCGACCACCTTGCCGTTGTCCCACTTGAGCATCTGCACGCCGGAGATGTCGAGCACGTCGAAGGGGGAGGTGCTGCCCTCCGGGGCCCCCTCGCGGACGGCGTGGATCTTGTTGGCGTCGATCGAGTAGCCGTCCTCGTTGTTGATGAGCAACGTGATGGGCTGCATGGTCCACGAGCCACCGGAGGCCGCGAGCATCTCCTGCACGTAGGACAGGAAGTCGTCGAGCCCCACTCGCCAGCCGGAGCCGGCGTGGCTGCCCGGCGCGAAGAAACGCAGGTCTTCGGACCAGTACAGTGCGGTCTTCTCCCGGTCGCCGCACGTCACCGCCTCGTACGCGGCAGCGACCAGTTCCGGCGTAATCTCAGTCATGTACCCTCCGATTGCGCATAGCAGGATTCGAGATCTTCGTCGTCGTGCGACCGGGTCGCGCCGTCGAATGCGATTCGCGGCGCCGCCGACCGGCACCCACGGGTAGGAATTCCGCCCGTCGCGAGCGGATTCTATCGGTCCAATTTATATGCAGGATTTTGCCGGGGCGAAAGCTGGACCTTCGTACAGGTGGGCAGGTGAGGTGGACGAAGGTTCAGTTCTCCGGCCGACTTCCGAGTGATAGGGGGAGCGCCGGAGAATTCCCGGCGGACCGTCCGGACCCGTCCGGCTCCTGCTGCGGCCGGGGCGAATCGGAATTGATTCACGGAATCAGAGGTCACGCGGCCCTGGCGGTGCGGCGCGGCGTTCGCTCCGGGATATGCCGTCGACCTGGCGACGGGTGCTCGACGGGGCCCTTTCGCGCAGGGACTCGAAAGCTGTCCTGTTTGTCGGACGGGAGTCGGTGCGATCGGAGGCCGGTGGCCTGCCGCGGACGACTTCGCCGTGGATCCGCCGGCGTGGTCCGTCCGGCTCCGGCGGTTTTCTCGATCAGTGCCGGGAAATCACTCACGTGCGGGTGATGCGGGTCGACGGAGAATCGCTCGATCGGAGATGTCGATTTGCGCCGACGTGGCCGTGCACGGGCAGGGCGTGCCGTGTCCGCGCGGGGCCGGACGGAGTCGTCCGTCCCACCGGGAGCGCCGCGGATCCGGCGTGACGCGCAGCCCGTCCCGGGTTCGGGGGGAGCCGACCGGGCGCCGGCGCCACGGTCACCCGGAGCGGACGGCTCCGACGGGAACGAGGTCCATGGTGTTCTCCGCGCGCTCCCTGAATTCGATCACGCTCCTCACCTTGTGCGCATCGGAGATCGCCGCGTCCTGCGATGACTTCTGATAGGCGTACGCGGCGAGGCCGGCCTGGAGCCGTGACTCCACGCCGATCTTGCTCATTATCCGGGCGACATGGGCCTTGACGGTCCGTTCGGTTATTCCCAGTCTCGTCGAGATCGTTCGGTTCGAGAATCCCATGCCGAGCAGGAGGAACACTTCGATCTCCCTGGGCGTCAGCAGTGTCGCCCTTTCCGCTTCGGTGTCCCAGGTGCGCGGTGTCATGCCGTGCACGCCGAGTTCCTGCTGGACCTCCGACACGTGCCACACCGCGCAGGAGAGTTCCTGCCGCACGGCGGACGCCATCGGGTGCTCCGGCGCACCGCATATTTCGCGCATGCGCGCCTCGATGCTCGCGGGTCGGACTTCGGAACGCTCCAGGCTGTCGGCCAGGTTGGCGAACCCCTGGCTCCGGCGGACGACGTTCAGGAACTTGGCCAGAGCTTCCTTGTCTTCCCATAGCTCTTGCACGGTGCTGATGATCAGCGATTTCAGATATTCCGACTCGGATACTGCCTCGTCCGTGGCCACACCTGTCCCCCTCCTGGTGATCGGTGGGGTCACCCAATCAACCGACAGCTGTGGCTCGCAAGACCCTTGGTTGGGACAGGGCAGGGGTCCAGGAGGACGGATCAGTCGGCATATGACACGCCAACCCTCAAAGTCCCCGTTCAGTCGCCGTGCCAGGTCGCCTACTCATCCGGAGCCAGGTTGACCGAAAGCTGTCCAGACGACCAGTGGCGGAGGCGCGAACCGGGAACGGCGGCGTTCGACTTCCGGACAGCAGGGGGCGTGGTTCGGTCGCTCGGCACCGGGTCGGAGGGAGGAGCGGGGACGGGCTCTCCCATGCGGAATTGGCTCCACCGCTTCCGCATGGGGCGGGTGGCGGTCCATCCGTGCACCCTGGCGCGTGGCCCGAAGTGTGCTGTGCCGGCGCCGTCCCCGCTCCGGTCCACGCGGCCGGGAGCCGACGTATTTCGGCCGATCTCGTCCGACTGGCCGGTTTCGGCCCTGGGAACCCGTCGAACTGGCCGGATCGCGTCGTTGCAACGCTCTTGCCGAGCCCCCGATCTGACTGGACCTCAGTACGAGCTGCGGGTCCGATCTGGTTCATCGTCAGCGGATCCGATGGGGCTAAGCTGGGGCCTTCAGCCACGCCCGGAGGTGCCTCAGTCGTGTCGGATTCGTTCGTTCATCTGCACAATCACACCGAGTACTCGATGCTTGACGGTGCGCAGCAGATGAAGCCGATGTTCGAGGAGGTGTCCCGCCAGGGGATGCCGGCCATCGCCATGAGTGACCACGGCAACATGTTCGGCGCATATGAATTCCAGTCAGTTGCCAAGGGATTCGAGGGCGTCAAGCCGATCATCGGCATCGAGGCGTATGTCGCGCCCTCCTCGCGGCGGATCCGCAAGCAGGAGTTCTGGGGGCCCGGGGGCCAACGGGCGATGGGCGACAACGGGGAGGGTTCGAAGGACGTCTCCGGCGGTGGTCGGTTCACGCACATGACGATGTGGGCGGAGAACGTCCAGGGTCTTCGGAACCTCTTCTACCTCTCCACCGAGGCGTCGTACACGGGCCAGTTCCCGGCCGGCAAGCCGCGCATGGACATGGAGCTGATCAGCGGACACGCGCAGGGGATCATCGCCACCACCGGCTGTCCGTCGGGAGCGATCCAGACCCGTCTGCGCCTGGGGCAGTACGACGAGGCCCGCGCGACCGCCGGCGCGTACCAGGAGATCTTCGGCCGGGACAGCTACTTCCTCGAGTTGATGGACCACGGTCTCTCCATCGAGCGCGAAGTGCGGGACGGATTGCTGCGGCTCGCCAAGGAACTGCGGATCCCGCTGCTCGCGACCAACGACGCGCACTACGTTCGTCCGGACGACGCGGAGGCTCACGACAACCTGCTGTGCATCGGCGTCGGCAAGAACAAGGACGATCCCAACCGCTTCAAGTTCCAGGGCACCGGGTACTACCTGAAGACGGCGGCCGAGATGCGCGAGCTCTTCTCGGAATTGCCGGAGGCGTGCGACAACACCTTGTTGATCGCCGAGCGCATCGGTTCGTACGACGAAGTGTTCGACTACGTCGACGAGATGCCGCACTTCCCTGACGTTCCCGAGGGCATGACGCAGGAGGCCTTTCTGCGCCAGGAGGTCCTCAAGGGGCTCGCCCTGCGCTACGGCGACCCGATCCCCGATTTCGCCATGGAACGGTTCGAGACCGAGATGACGGTCATCGGTCCGATGGGCTTCTCCTCGTACTTCCTCGTCGTCGCGGACATCTGCCGGCACGCACGCGACAACGGCATCCCGGTCGGGCCGGGCCGAGGCTCGGCGACCGGCTCCATCGTCGCCTACGCCACGCGGATCACCGAACTGTGCCCCTTGGAGCACGGGTTGCTGTTCGAGAGGTTCCTCAACCCGGAGCGCATCAACCCGCCGGACGTCGACCTCGACTTCGACGACCGCCAGCGTGACCAGATGGTCCGCTACGTCACCGAGAAGTACGGCGACCCGTACACCGCCATGGTCAACACCTTCGGCAAGATCAAGGCGAAGAACGCGATCAAGGACTCCTCGCGCATCCTCGGCTACCCGTTCTCCCACGGTGAACGGATCGTGAAGGCGCTGCCGCCGGACCAAGGCGGAAAGACCATCCCGCTGTCGGGCATCTGGGACTCCGCCCACCCCCGGTACGGCGAAGCCGGAGAGATCCGGGACATGTACCAGAACGACGCCGATGTGAAGAGGGTCATCGACACCGCCAAGGGTGTCGAAGGCCTGATGCGCGGCACCGGTGTCCACGCGGCCGCGGTCATCCTGTCCAAGACCCGTCTGACCGATCGCATTCCCCTGCACATGCGTGCCTCGGACGGGGTGAAGATCACCGGATTCGACTACCCCAGCTGCGAGTCCATGGGCCTGATCAAGATGGACTTCCTGGGACTTCGGAACCTGGGCGTCATCGATCAGGCGATCCAGAACATCCGGGAGAACCGCGGCATCAAACTGGCGACGGTGGATCCGATGGACGGCGACCCGGAGACGGTCGTCATCCCCCTGGACGACGCCAAGACGTACCAGCTCCTGTCGGAAGGCAACACCTTCGGCGTGTTCCAGCTCGACGGCGGCGGCATGCGCGCCCTGCTGAAGCTGATGCAGCCCACCCGATTCGAAGACATCGCCGTAGCGCTCGCGCTCTACCGCCCGGGTCCGATGGCCGCCAACGCCCACACCAACTACGCGCTGCGGCAGAGTGGTAAGCAGGAACCCGCGCCGATCCACCCGGAACTGAAGGAAGCACTCGACCCGATCCTCGGATCCACCCACCACCTGCTCGTCTACCAAGAGCAGATCATGGCCATCGCCCGACAGCTCGCCGGGTACACGCTGGGCGGCGCGGACATGCTGCGCCGGGCGATGGGCAAGAAGAAGCCCGAGGTCCTGGCCGCCGAGTGGGACAAGTTCTCGAGCGGCATGCGGACGAACGGCTACTCGGAAGAGGCGATCAAAGCCGTCTGGGACGTCATGCTGCCGTTCTCCGGCTACGCGTTCAACAAGTCCCACACCGCCGGCTACGGCCTGGTCTCCGCCTGGACGGCATACCTCAAGGCCAACTACCCGGCCGAGTACATGGCGGCGCTGCTGACATCGGTCGGGGACGACAAGGACAAGGCCGCCGTCTACCTGGCCGATGCCCGCGCGAACGGAGTCCGGGTCCTCCAGCCCGACGTCAACGAGTCGACCGCCGAGTTCACCGCCGTCGGCGACGACGTGCGGTTCGGCATGCGGGCCGTGCGGAACGTGGGCGACGCGGTCATCGAGGCGATCGTCGCCGGGCGACGCTCCAAGGGCAAGTTCATCTCGTTCGCCGACATGCTGGACAAGTGCGAGCTGCCGGCCCTGAACAAGCGGGCCATCGAGTCGTTGATCAAGGCTGGTGCCTTCGACTCGCTCGGGCACACCCGGCGCGGTCTGGTCGAGATCCACGAGGCCGCGATCGAGTCGGTCGTGCCCGTCAAGAAGGCGTCCTCCTACGGGCAGGACGACCTGTTCGCCGGACTGGGGGGCAGCGAGGACGACGGCTCCGCGCCCGGGTTCGGCCTCGACTTCCCGGTGCAGGAACACGAATGGACCCGCTCCCAACTGCTCGCGATGGAACGGGAGATGCTGGGCCTCTACGTGTCGGCCCACCCCCTGGACGGCGCCGAGCACATCCTCTCCGGAGCCAGGGACACCACGGTCGCCGAACTCCTGGCATCAGGACGCACGAAGGGCGACGTCCAGCTGGCCGGCCTGATCACCGGCGTCCAGCGGAAGGTGACCAAGCAGGGGAACAACTGGGCCATCGTCAACTTCGCCGACCGTGACGGATCCATCGAGGTGCTGTTCTTCCCGGCGGTCTACCAACTCGTCTCCCATGTGCTGACCGAGGACACCGTCATCTCGGTGAAGGGCAAGATCGAGGACCGTGACGGCACCCTGAACATCTTCGGCAGGGAGGTGTCGGTCCTGGACGTCTCCAGCGCCGAGCACGGTGGCAAGCCTCCCGTGCGCCTGGCCCTGCCCTTCCACCGGGTGTCCGAACAGGCCGTCGCGGATCTGAAGCGCATCCTGCACGCGCACCCCGGCGACAGTCCCGTGCACCTCAGCGTGCGCGGGCCGCAGAAGACGACCGTCTACGCCCTGGCAGCCCAGGTCGACGCCTCCTCGCTGGCATCCGACATCAAGGGCACCTTCGGCCCGGATGCCTGGAGCGGTGTGGCATGACGGAGGAGGACGCGACGGCTGCCGTCTCCGAACTCGTCGGTGAAGACGAGTTACGCATCGCCCTCGCCGAGGTGCCGGACTGCCTGGCGTGTGGCGCTCCGGGGCTGCTGTCGGTCCGCTATCGGCACTCGTGGAAGAACCAGAGCGGCGACGACGTGGCCGGAATCCGCGAGACCTTGCTCTGCCCCCTGTGTTCTGCCGGCAACGCGGCCGCGGCCGAGTTGATCGCGTTCTTCGCCGTGGAGGAGCAGGCGAGTAGCGGGAACGTCGAGGTCCTCGGCGAAATGGTCGCCGCGTGGGTCGCGTCGCTGCGTCGGACACCCGTCGACGAAGAGGTCCTTGCCGCGGAGTACGACCGGTGGCTGCGAGGCGTCCTCTGATCGTCTCGGGACAGGACGGACGGGACGGACAGGGCGGCAGGCCGCCGGTCGAGGGGCGGCGGGAGACGGCGCCGAGGTGACGCCGGCCGGCCTTCCACCGAGGCGGCCACGGAACTGAAAGCGCGGGGAAGGGTGCGCTGAACCGGGCCTTCGGGCGGCGGGTCGAGGGGCTGCGAGCGAGTCGTTCCCGCGGATCCCCTCCCCGCCCCCGCCGTCCCGCGGGTCGCCCCCGGCGCTCCCCGTACTGCGCGGCGGCCGGTCAGGCCGGTTCCGTCGGCGCGGGGGGCTGGGCCGGACGCAGTTGTACGCAGCATTCGCCGGGACTGGGGGCCAGGACCGCTTCGACGCCGCCGACGTCGAGGCCGTCGAGGTAGCCGGCGAGGAAGGCGTGGTTCATGCCGCACACGAGGCCGGGCGCCTTGGCGGCCAGCGGGTGGAAGGGGCAGTTGCGCAGGCGCACCTCGGTGGGGGACTCGCGGACCGGCTCGAAGCCGTAGGCCTCCAGCATCTGTCCGCAGAGGGTCAGTCCGCGTTCGGCGCCGAGGCGGCCAGGGCGGCTCAGTTCGCGCTCCGTCCGGCCGAGGCTCCGCCCGCGGCGGCCTGCCGCCTCGACCGCCGTTTCGACGGCGCGGCGGTCGCCGTCCTCGTCCAGCACGGCTTCCAGCAGGAGCCCGGCCAGGAGTTCGTGGCGGCGCTCGGGGATGGAGACGGTGATCTGGGTGTCGGTCGGTTCGTAGACCTTGGGCTGGCGGCCGACCTTGCGTACGGCGCCGGGCGCGCCGTAGCGGGCCCTCAGCAGGCCGGCGTCGACGAGCTTGTCGAGGTGGAAGGCGGCGAGCTTGCGGGAGATGCCGACGCTGGCGGCGGCTTCGTCCCTGGTCACGGGGCGGCCGGCGCGCCGGATGAACGCGAACATGCGGCGCCGGGACTCCTCGCCGAGCACGCTCACGGACTCGATCGCGCCGGTCGGGTCCGTCGTCGTCGCTTCGTCACTGGGCACGGAACCACGATAACTCCCACGAGTGAAGCCCGCGGTCCCGGAGCGGAGTCCTGGCCTGCCTGGCTTGACGGGCGACCCGAATAACGACAAGGATTGTTGGTGAAATTACGGGAAGGGGCGACGTCATGGCCAGTGAGCAGCAGTTGCAGGCGAAGCGGCCGGTCAGCGCGGTGATGGCGGGCCCGTACGGGCACCCGTTCCACCCGATCCTGGTGACCGTGCCGATCGGTGCCTGGGTGGCGAGCCTGGTGTTCGACATCGCCTCGCTCGTGGTGGACGACCCGGGCTTCCTGGCCCGGGGCTCGATGTGGCTGATCGCGGTCGGTGTGCTGGGCGCGCTGGCGGCGGCCACGGTCGGCTTCCTCGACCTGCTGGCCATCCCGCCCGGCACCCGGGCGTTCCGCACCGGGCTGGTCCACATGACGCTCAACCTGCTGGTGACCGGCGCCTACACCGGAGCGTTCTTCTGGCGGCACGCCGCGGGCACCTCGGGCAGCGTCGGGGCGGGGATGCTCGCCCTGTCCGCCGTGAGCATCGCGCTGCTGGGCGTCTCCGGCTTCCTCGGCGGCAAGCTCGCCTACCGCTACGGCGTACGGGTCGCCGACGAGGCCACCCAGGCCGAGGGGTACGAGCCGCCCGCACCGCCGCGCCCAGGCGGCACCGGCCCCTCCCGCTGAACCGATCCCCACCATCCGGAGTAGCTCATGGACATCGCAGCACTGATCACCTGGCTGGTCACCGCGCTCGGCGGCTTCTACATGCTGGGCGTGTGGATCCAGCGCGGCGGCGTGCGCCAGCAGCGGACCGGCACCAGCCGACTGCCCGCCCCGGTGCTCTTCGGGCACTTCGCCCTGGCCGCCGCAGGCCTGGTGGTGTGGATCGTCTACCTCGCCGCCGACCGGACGGCGCTCGCCTGGACGGCCTTCGGGCTGCTGGTCCCGGTCGCGCTGCTGGGCTTCGTCATGCTGCTGCGCTGGATCCCGGTCCACCGGGCCCGCACCGCCCCCGCCGCCGCCGGTGCCGCCGTTGCAGATGCCCCGGCTGAGCGCCACTTCCCGATCGCGGTCGTCCTCGGTCACGGCCTCTTCGCGGTCGTGACCGTCGTCCTGCTCCTGCTCACCGCCCTGGGCATCGGAGGCAGCTGAAATGAGCCCGCACTCCGCCCTCGGTGTCGAGGCGATAGCGGCGACGGATGAGCGGGACCTGCCGGCCCGGCTCCCGGCCCAGGCCCTGCGGGTCGTCCAGGACGCCGACCAGGTCGATCTGGCGGCGGCCGAGCAGGCGGCCGCGCAGTTCCTGAACGCGCTGGGAGTCTCCACGTCCGCCGAGGGCCTGCGCGGCACGCCCGCCCGGATGGCCCGCGCGTACGCCGAGTTCTTCAGCCCCCGCCCGTTCGACCTGACCACCTTCCCCAACGACGAGGGGTACGACGAACTCGTCCTCGCCCGGTCCATTCCGCTGCGGTCGGTGTGCGAGCACCACCTGCTGCCGTTCGTCGGCACCGCCCACGTCGGCTACCTGCCCGGCAGCCGGATCCTCGGCCTGTCCAAACTCGCCCGCGTCGTCGAGTACTTCGCCTGCCGCCCGCAGGTCCAGGAGCGGCTGACCAAGCAGGTCGCGGACTGGTTGCAGGAGCACCTCGACCCCAAGGGCGTCGGCATCGTCATCCAGGCCGAGCACACCTGCATGACCCTGCGCGGTGTCCAGGCCACCGGTGCCACCACCCTCACCTCCACCCTCCTCGGCACCCTGCGCGAGGACGCCCGCTCGCGAGCCGAGTTCCTCGCCCTGGCCGGGCTGCCGAGCTGAGCCCGGCCCCCTCGGCCTCGCGGGGAGGGCCGCCGCACCCGTGGGACCGAGGCGCCGCACGCCGCCCCGCCAGCCGACCGGCCGGCGGGGCGAGCTCGTTCGGGCACGCGGACCGAGGCCGCGGGAACCGCCCCGGGCGGGGGAGCGGTCAGCCGGCGTGCCGTCATCGGCCGGGCCCCGTACGAGTGTCGCGGACTCGGGGCGGCGGGATCGACGGCTACGTTCGTGTCCGTGATCGGCAATGACGTGGTCCTGGCGCTCGTGGTCGCCACCGCCCTGGGCTTCGACTTCACCAACGGGTTCCACGACACCGGCAACGCCATGGCGACCTCGATCGTCACGGGGGCCCTTCCGCCGCGTGTCGCGGTCGCCGTGTCGGCGGTGCTGAACCTGGTGGGCGCGTTCCTGTCGACCGCGGTCGCCGCGACCATCGCCGGCGGCCTGGTCGAAAGTCACGACGTGACCCTGACGGTGGTCATGGCGGGCCTGACCGGCAGCATCCTGTGGAACCTCACCACCTGGTTCCTCGGGATCCCCTCCAGTTCCTCGCACGCCCTGATCGGCGGCGTGGTCGGTGCCACCATGGCGGCAGCGGGCACCTCCGCCGTCAAGTGGCAGGGCCTGGTCGCCAAGGTCATCGTGCCTGCCGCCCTGTCGCCGGTCATCGCCGGGGCGGTCGCCGCGCTCGGCACCCACCTGGTCTACCGCCTCACCCGGGACGTGTCGGAGGGCCCGCGCCGGCGCGGCTTCAGGACGGGCCAGATCGGCTCGGCCTGCATGGTCTCGCTCGCCCACGGCACGAACGACGCGCAGAAGACGATGGGTGTCATCACCCTGGCGCTGATCGCCAACGGCACGCTGCACGCCGGCGCGAAGTCCCCGAGCTGGGTGATCACCTCCTGCGCGATGGCGATCGCCCTGGGCACCTACCTCGGCGGCTGGCGGGTCATCCGGGCGCTGGGCAAGGGCCTGGTGGAGATCGAGGCACCGCAGGGAATGGCCAGTGAATCGGCTTCGGCCGCGGTGATCCTCGCCTCCACCGACTTCGGCTACTCGCTGTCCACCACCCACGTGGCGACCGGGTCGATCCTCGGCTCCGGGGTGGGCAAGAAGGGCGCGGTGGTGCGGTGGCGGATCGCCCGCCGGATGGTGGCGGCCTGGCTGATCACCCTCCCGGCCGCGGCCGGGGTCGGCGCGCTCGCCTACTGGGTCGCGAACGGGATCGGGGGCAGTGCCGGCGTGGTGGTGATCTTCATCGTGCTCGTCCTGGCCTCGGTCGCCTTCTACGCGGCCTCCCGCCACCCGGCCGTCACCCCGGAGAACGTCAACGCCGCGTGGACGGGTTCGGTCGTCCCGCGACCCCCCACGGACGAGGTGAGCCGGTGAACGCCTGGATCAATCTGAACGCCCTGTGGAAGATCGTCGTGGTGGGGCTGCTCGCCGGCGCCGGCCTGCCCGCGCTGTTCGCCGTCGGCGTGCGTGCCCTCAACCCGCCGACCCGGCCGGGCGGACCGGCCGGCGCCCGTCCCGCTGCCGGACGTCCCGCTGCCGGACGTCCCGCCGGCACAGGTCCCGCCGGGGAACGTCCCGCTGTCGGCCCGGGCGGTCGGGCCGTCGCCGCCGCGTGCTTCGCCGTGGTCCTCGCCGCGATCGGCTGGGGCATCTTCGTCATCGTCCAGCACAGCTGACCGCGTCGCCGACACCTGCCGGGACGGTGCCCGGGCGGGCGCGTCCGGCGGCCCGGGAGCGGGGGCGGCGGTCGACCGTCGCAAGGCTGTGACAGTCGGTCCCGCAGCCCTTACCAGTTCCTCATGACGTGCACGTATGGTCCGATGCATGGCAGAGACTCGGGTGGAGACGGGGATGCGGAAGTTCGGTCACGGGGCGCGGCTGATCGCGGTCAGCGTGGTCGCGGGTGTGGTGGCGGCGGGGATCGCGCTGCCGGCGGTGGCGGCGGCCGGGCTGGGTGCCCGGTCGGCGGCGGACGACTTCCAGAGCCTGCCCGACGACTTCAGGACGCCGCCGCTGTCGCAGGCCTCGACGATCCTCGACGCGCAGGGCGGCACGATCGCCACGGTGTACGACCGCGACCGCACCGTCGTCCCGGCGGACCGGATATCGCCGCTGGTGAAGACCGCGCTGGTGGACATCGAGGACAACCGCTTCTACGAGCACGGCGCGGTGGACCTGAAGGGCGTGCTGCGCGCCCTCGACAAGAACGCCTCCTCGGGCACCACCGCGCAGGGGGCGTCCACGCTGACCCAGCAGTACGTGAAGAACGTCTTCGTCGACGAGGCGGGCGACGACCCGCAGAAGGTCGCGGAGGCGCAGCGGCAGACCATCGGCCGCAAGGTCCAGGAACTGAAGTACGCCATCAAGGTCGAGGAGACCCTGAGCAAGGACCAGATCCTCACCAACTACCTGAACATCACCTTCTTCGGCGAGAAGGCCTACGGCATCGAGGCGGCTTCGCAGCGCTACTTCGGTGTACAGGCCAAGGACCTCAGCCTGCCGCAGGCCGCGATGCTGGCCGGCCTGGTGCAGTCGCCCAGCGGCTACGACCCGGTGGTCAACCCGACCGCGGCCAAGGACCGGCGCGACACCGTGCTGCGCAAGATGGCCGAGTACGGGCACATCACCAAGGAGCAGGCCCAGCAGGCCATCGCGGCCCCGCTGGGACTCGACTTCCACGCGCCGCAGCAGGGTTGCATCCTGGCCAAGCAGGGCGAGGGCTTCTTCTGCGACTACGTGCGCCAAGTGGTGCTCACCGACCCGGCCTTCGGGAAGACGGCGGCCGAGCGGAAGGCGGTGTGGACGCGCGGCGGACTGCAGATCCACACCACGCTCGACCCCAGGGCGCAGGCGGCCCTCAACGCCTCCGTCACCGCCCACGTGAACGCCGCCGACCAGGCGGCGACCGCGATGAGCATCGTCGAGCCGGGCACCGGCAGGATCCTCGCGATGGGCCAGAGCCGCCCGTACGGTGTCGACGACAAGCAGCACCAGACGCAGATCGACTACAACGTCGCCAAGGCCATGGGCGGCGGGCTCGGCTTCCCGACCGGCTCGACGTTCAAGCCGATCGTCGCGGCGGCGGCCCTGGAGAACGGGATCGCACCGAACCAGAGCTACACCACCGACTACAGCATCCCCTGGCCGGCGATGACGGACTGCTCGGGCGGGCGCTTCCCCTCCGCCGGGCAGGTGCACAACGACAGCACCACCCTCACCGGCCGGTTCGACATGAAGACGGCCATGGCGCAGTCGGTCAACACCTACTTCGCCGAGCTGGAGGCCGACACCGGCCTCTGCAACGTCGCCCGGATGGCCGGCAAACTCGGCATCACCGAACAGGCCGGCGGCGAGAAGCTCCAGGTGGTGCCGTCGATGACGCTGGGCAGCAACGACCTGACCCCGCTGCAGATGGCGGGCGTGTACGCGGCCTTCGCCGCCCACGGCACCTACTGCGCGCCGACCGCCATCACCTCGATCACCGGCCCCGGCGGCAGGCAGCAGGCCGTGCCGCAGGCGAACTGCTCCGCCGTGATGTCCGCGGACACGGCCGACACCGTCACCGCGATGCTCAAGGGCGTCGTGGAGGACGGTACCGGCACGACGGCCGGCCTCACCGGCCGCGACAGCGCGGGCAAGACCGGCACCACCAACGAGAGCCGCCAGGTCTGGTTCGTCGGCTACACGCCCGAGATGGCCGGCGCGACCGTGGTCAGCGACACCGACGACCCGAAGCCCCTCGACGGCCAGCGGATCGGCGGCAAGGTCGTCCCGCAGGCCTTCGGCGGCACCCTGGCCGGTCCGATCTGGCGCGACGCCATGGACGGCGCCCTCGCCGACACCCCGGCGGGCACCTTCCCCCCGGTCCAACTGCCGTAGCGGGCCCCGGCCAGGGCGGTGGACGGCGACCGGGGCCGGTGGCGGCAGGCCGCGCGAGCCGGTGGCGGAATGGGGGTCAGCGGTCGGGGAGAACGGCGAGGGCGTCGATCTCCACGAGCATTCCGGAGAGGAGGCCGACGACCACGGTGGTGCGGGCCGGAAAGGGCCGGCCCAGGAATGCGCCGTACGCGGCGTCCATGGCGGCGAAATCGTCCGCCTGTGCGAGATAAACGCGCACCATGATGACGTCGGCGAAGGTCGCGCCCTCGGAGGCGAGAATGGCCTCGATGTTGCGGAGCGTCCGGGCGGTCTGTTCGGCGACTCCGCCGGGGACGAGTTTTCCGGTCGCCGGGTCGGTGCCGCCCTGACCGGCGACCTGGAGGAGTGCGCCGCGGCGGGCGCCCTGGGAGTAGCTGCCGACCGGGGTGGGGGCGGAGGTGGTCTGGACGGCAATTCTGGACATATTCCCGTTTCTAGCCGTGGGGTGGGGTGGTGGCAAGGAACGGGGGGCTTCAGGATCCGGACATGGCTTGATGTAGACACTTCAAGTGGGGTGGACGAAGTGTAGATTATCGGGTTATTTCAGTGGTAGGCATCGGTATTCGGACAAGTCAGCCGACAGGTGGGGTGGCGGTCGGATGCCGGGTAGGCCGTCGGGTGGGGCGCTTCCCGCGGGGCGCGGAATCCGGCGATCACGGTTCGGGTATTGCGGAGGGCTCAACTCCGATGTTAGGCATAGAGAAGATCGCCCTACGGATCGGGGAGCTGATCACAATGCGTCAGGTGCTCGCCAGCCACCGGGTCTCCGTGATCCCCGACGCATTCCAGTGCGGCGTCCGTCGGTGGGGTCGGTTTTCTACCGGGGTTATCAGGGATGTGTCACGGGGGTCTCCTGATGCTTGAACCGTTCGGCCTCGGGCCGGAAAGTGAAACCCTTTACCTGACGATGCTCCGCAATCCCGCCACGGATGTCGCGAAGATCGCCGGAAGCCTGGGATGGGACCAGGGTCGGACGGTGGCCGAGATCGCCAAGCTCGCCGGTCTGGGCCTGCTGCGGCCCTCGTACGAAGCACCGGACACGCTGTACGCCGTCAGCCCGGAGGTCGGGCTGCAGGACCTGCTGGCCCGTCAACGGGTCGAGCTGGCGCGCAGCCGGAGCCGGATCGAGGAGGGCAACGCGGCGCTCCAGGTGCTCCGCAGCGAGTTCGCCGACCGGCGGCTCACGACGATGGACGTCGAGGAGTTCGCCGGCGCCGACACCGTGGGCGACCAGGTGCGGCGGCTCTCCGGCGAGGCCCGGCACGAGGTCCTGGCCTTCGTGCCGGGCGGTCCGCAGCCCCCGGAGGCCCTTGCGGCCAGCCGGGCGGCCCACCAGGACCTGCGCTCGCGCGGCGTGGAGTCCCGGTCGATCTACCTGAACACCGCCCGCAACGACCCGGCGACCCGCGCGCACCTGCGGTGGCTCCAGGAACGCGGGGGCGAGGTCCGCACGATCGCCCTGCTGCCGCCGTGGATGATCCTCTTCGACCAGGAGCACGCGCTGCTCTCGGTGGACCCGGACGACGTGCAGGGCAAGGCCGCGATCCTGCTCTCCGGGCCGGGCACGGCCGCGATCGCGGCGCTGGCCTCCCTGTTCGACCAGTCCTGGCAGCAGGCGACGCCGTTCGGGGCGCCGACCCGGGAGCGGGACGCCGGCGACACCCGGGTCGAACTCGCCGGTGACACCAAGGCCGTGCTGCAACTGCTGCAGGAGGGCTACACGGACGAACAGGCGGGCCGGAAGCTGGGCGTCTCCAGCCGCACGGTCGGCCGGATCGCCGGCAAACTGATGACCCAACTCGGCGCCCGGAGCCGGTTCCAGGCGGGGGCGCTGGCCTCGCGCGAGGGCTGGCTCGACCAGTGAGGCGGGGGCCGGGAGCCGGGCACCGGTGAGGCCGGCGGCGACGTGCGGCAGCCGGGGCGCGGTCCGTTGATCACCCCCGACGGCCGTGCCATGCTCGTCGGCATGCTGCGACGCCGGGCCGAGGTCGACCTCGTCGGACGGGACGGGGAACTCGGCGACCTGCTCGCCGCGCTGGCCCGTGCCCGCGCCGGGAAGTCCGGGGCGGTCGTGGTGTCCGGCGAGGCGGGCATCGGCAAGACCCGCCTGATCGCGGAGTTCGCGGCCGCCGCGACGCGGGAGGGCGCGCTGGTGCTGACCGGGCGGTGCGTCGACACCCGGTCCGCGCTGCCGTACCTGCCGTTCGCCGAGATCGTGCAGCAGGCCGTCGCGGCCGGTCGGCTGCCCGAACGGGACGGCGCGCTGCGGCTGTTGGCCGACGGGCCGACGCCCGGGGACGACCGCTCGCCGGGCCGGGTCCGGATGTTCTCGGCGGTCCTGGCGGCCGTCCGGCACCTGGCGCGGGAGACTCCGGTGGTGCTGGTGGCGGAGGACCTGCACTGGGCCGACCGGTCCAGCCTGGACCTGCTGGCCTTCCTGCTGTCCCGGCTGGGCACCGGCCCGGTGCTGACCGTCACGAGCCACCGCAGCGACGACCTGGGCCGGGGCCACCCGCTGCGCCGGGTGCTGGCCGAGCTGTACCGGCTACCGCACGTCCACCGGCTCGAACTCGCCCCGCTGGCCCAGGAGAAGACCCTCGGGCTGGTCCGAGCGCTGGTCCGCGCCACGGCCGCGGCCGCCGACCAGGCGGAGCCGCCGCCGGACACCGCCGAGCTCGAACACATCGCCCGGCGCTGCGACGGCAATCCGTTCTTCGCCGAGGAACTGGTCGCCGCCGGGACGGGCGCCCACTCCGGTGGCCCGACCGGCGCCCGGTCCGGCGGCCTGTCCGAGGTGCTCACCGCCCGGATCGAACACCTGGCGGAGCCGGCCAGGAGCCTGCTCCGGGCCGCCGCCGTGATCGGCCACCCGGCACCCGCGGACACCCTCGGCGCGCTCGCCGAACTGGACGGCGCGGACCTGGACGACGCACTCCAACAGGCCCTCGACCACGGCGTGCTCGCCCCGGAGCCACCCCGGAACGCCCCACCGGCGGCCGTCGCCGTCGAACGCTTCGGCTTCCGCCACGCCCTCCTGCGCGAATCCGTGTACGACAGCCTGCTCCCCGGCCGACGCGCCCGCCTGCACACCCGCTGCGCCGACCTGCTGGAAAAGCTGGGCGGCAGTGCGGCGGAGGTCGCCCACCACGCGCTCGCCGCGCACGACTTCCCGCTGGCGCTCGACGCCAGCGTGCGCGCCGCCCGGGACGCCGCGCACCGCGGGGCGTTCAGCGAGGTGCTCGCGCACAGCGAGCGCGCCCTCGACCTGTGGCCGAGCGTGCCC
Source organism: Streptomyces sp. NRRL S-350 (assembly GCF_000719705.1). Taxonomy (GTDB): domain Bacteria; phylum Actinomycetota; class Actinomycetes; order Streptomycetales; family Streptomycetaceae; genus Kitasatospora. The sequence goes on from NZ_JOHO01000025.1 coordinate 51,559, forward strand.
GACGCGGCCGCCGTCGCCGGGGCGAGCGCGGTCGGCATGACCCGCCTCGCCGCGATGGGCGCGGGAGACAGCGGCGAACCCGAACGGGCCCTCGCCCTGCAACGCAAGGCCGTCGAACTCGCCGAGGCGGACGGCGATCCGGCGGTCGCGGCGGCCACCCGGCTGCGGTACGGGCTGCGCCTGCTGGAGTTCCCCGGGCGGGCCGAACAGGCCGCCCGCCAGGCCGAGATCGCGCTGCGGCTGCTCGCCGCCGCACCGCCCTCGGCCGACCGGGCGTGGAGCCACGCGCTGCTCGCCCGCGCGCTGAACCGGCTCGGCCGCCCCGGCGAGGCCGCCGAGCAGGCCGCGAGCGCCGTACGGGACGCGGTGGCGGCGGGCTCGCAGGCGGCGTTCGCACCCGGCACGGACCCGTACGGGCCCGAGTGCGACGCGCTGGGCGCGGAGGCCGACGCACGCATCACCCTGGCCTTCGCCGGGCTGCGGCGGCCCGGCGCCGCCGAGGTACTGGCCGAAATGCGTCAGTACGGCGGCGTGTCGGGGCACTTCGGGGTGGAGCTGCGGGCGCACTACGGCCTGGGGCTGGCCAGACTGCTGGCCGGTGACCCGGCCGGGGCGGTGGCCGAGTTCGCGGCCGGCGAGGAGCGGGCCGACCGGACCGGGACGACGTGGAGCGAGTACGGTCTGCGGCTGCGGACGGCCCGGGCGGTCGCGCTGTTCCGGGCCGGGGACTGGACCGGGGCCGCGGCTGCGCTGCGGGCGGACCACCCGGCCCCCGGATCCGCGCTGATCCGCCGTCAACTCGAGGCGGCCGGAACCGTTCTGGCCGCCGCCCGGGGTGAGGCCGTGACCGACCTCGACGGCCGGCCGGTGGCCCCGCACCTCGCGCTGCTCGCCGCCCAGGCGCGGGCCGAGGCGGCGCTGTGGCGCGACCGGCCGGAGAACGCCGCCGACGTGGTCCGCCGGGCGCTCGACCGCGACCGCGACCGCGGCGAGGACTCGGCGGCCCGGCGGGCCGAGGAACTGCCGCTGTACGCGCTCGGCGCGACCGCCCACGGCAGGCTCGGCGACGCCGACGCGGTGGCCGCCCTGGCGGCGCTGGCCCGCACGCGCGCCGGGGACGCGCCGGCCCGGGGCTGGCTGGCCTGGATCGACGCCGAGCACCGGACGGCGCTCGGCGAGGCCACGGCCGAGCAGTGGGCCGGGGTCGCCGCCGCCTTCGCCCCCGCCGAGGGCGGCTGCGGCGACCACTACCGCCGGGCGCAGGCGCTGTGGCGGCGGGCGGAGGTGCTGGTCCGCACCCGCACGCCGGGCGCCGACCGGCGGGCCGGCCACGCGCTGCGGGCGCAGGCCGGTGCCGACCTGGAGCAGGCGGCCCGGATCGCCCGCCGCCTGGGCGCGGCGCCGCTGCTCGCGGCCGTCGAGGACCTGGCCGGGCGGATCGGAGTCCGGCCGTCGGCACCGACGGGCGCGGCCGGCGGGCCGACGGCGTCGGGTGCGTCGGACACGGGTGCGGGCGGCGCGGGGGGTGTGGCGGACGGTCCGCTCACCGGCCGGGAACGGTCGGTGCTCGCCCTGGTGGCCCAGGGCCTCACCAACCGCGAGGTGGGCGAGCGGCTGTTCATCAGCGAGAAGACCGTCAGCGTCCACCTGACCCGGGTGATGGCCAAGCTCGGCGCGGGCAGCCGGACCGAGGCCGTGGACGCCGCCCACCGCCGTCGGCTGCTCGGGCTGCCGCCGGACGTCTGAGGCGGACGTCCGAGTCGTGCGCCGGAGTCGTGCGCCGGAGCCGTGCGCCCGAGCCGTGCGCCCGAGTCGGACGCCGGAGTCTTGCGTCCGAGTCGTGCGTCCGGCCGTACGACCGGGCCGCACGTCCGTTCCACCGCCCCCTTACCCGGCCCTTACCCCACCTGAGCGGCCCCCGCCCGACACGACGTGATCTTCCGATGTGCCCTCGGGCCGTACCGCCGAGACTGGTCGGCGCCCGCCCGTGATCCCGGCGCGGCGGCCCGTGACTCTCCACAGGGGGAAGGACCCATGAAGGAACTGCTCGCCGACGTGACACCGCTGCGGCGGTCCCCAGGCTTCCGGAGACTGTTCGTCGGCCAGTGCCTGACCATGGTGGGCAGCCAGGTGACCCAGGTCGCGGTGCCCTGGCAGGTGTACTCGGTCTCCCGTTCGCCCGTGGCCCTCGGCCTGGTCGGCCTCGCCGCCCTGTTGCCGATCGTCGTCTTCGGCATCTACGGCGGGGCGATCGCCGACTCGATGGACCGGCGCCGGCTGATCCTGATCACCTCCACCGGTTCGGCGGCGGTCAGCGTGGCGTTGACGGCCCAGGCGCTGGCGCATGCCGACAGCCTCTGGCTCCTCTACACCTGCGTCACCGTGCAGGCGGCGTTCTTCGCGATCGACCTGCCCACCCGGCGGGCGCTGCTGCCCCGGCTGGTCGCCCCGGAGGACCTGCCCGCCGCCAACGCCCTGCTGCTGCTGGTGTTCACCGTGGGCATCGTCGGCGGTCCGCTGGCGGCGGGTGCGACGGTCTCGCTCGGCGGCTACGGCGCCGCGTACGCGGTGGACGTGGCGTGCTTCCTGCTCGCCGTGACGTTCATCGCCGGCCTGCCGTCGGTGCTGCCGGAGGGCGGTGGGCGGCGCGCCGACCTGTCCTCGGTGGTCGAGGGCATCCGGTACCTCAAGTCCCGCCCCGTGCTGTGGATGTGCTACGTCCTGGACCTCAACTCGACGGTCTTCGCGATGCCCACGGCACTGTTCCCGATCCTCGCGGTGGAGCGCTTCCACGGTGGCCCGGAGCTGGCCGGGTACCTTTCGGCGGCGCTGGCGAGCGGGGCCTTCCTCGGGTCGATGTTCGGCGGCTGGATGCCGAAGGTCCGCCGGCTCGGGCGGGCCGCGCTGCTGGCCGTGTTCGCGTGGGGGGTCTCGCTCGGGGCGCTCGGGCTGGCCGGATCGCTGTGGTCGGCCATGCTGCTGCTGGCGATCGCCGGCTACGCCGACACGGTGAGCGCGGTCGAGCGGTCCTCGATCCTGCAGCACGAGACGCCCGACGAGCTGCGCGGCCGGACCTCCGGGGTGCTCACGGTGGTGGGCGCCGGCGGGCCCCGGCTCGGCGACGTGCGGGCGGGCCTGGTGTCGGCGGCCTTCGGGCCGGCGGTGGCGGCGGTGTCGGGCGGGGTGGCCTGTGTGATCGGCGCGCTGGCCCTGGCCAAGGCGGCGCCCGGCTTCACCCGCTACCGGATGGCCGACCGGGCGGGCGCGGGACTCGGTGCGGGGGAGTCGGTGCCCGCCGATTCGGCGCGCGGGGCGGGGGATTCGGCGGATTCGGCGGATTCGGTGCCGGCTTCGGGGCCTTCCGGCACGAAGAGGAGTGAACCGGACGGAACGGGGCATGCGACCGCCGCGCAGTCGTCTGCGGCGCAGCAAGCGGCGCTCGCCGACGACTAGCGGGCCGTCAGGCCTCCGGGGTTTCGGCCTCGGGGCCGCTGGCCGGGCTGTCGGCGGGCAGCCCGGTCCAGCGGGGCTCCCGTTTCTCCGCGAAGGCACGGGGGCCCTCGACGGTGTCCCGGCTGCGGCGGCGGCGTTCCTCCCACGTGAACCGCGCACCGAAGGCCTCCGCAAGCGGCATGTCCAGGGAGGCCATGGCCGCCTCCTTGATCGCGTAGAGCGACAGCGGAGCGCCGCGCAGCACGTCCCGCACCCACGCCTCCGTCCGGTCGTCGAGTTCGTCGGTCGGCGTCACCTCGTTGACCAGGCCGAACCGCAGCGCGGTGGCCGCGTCCATCCGACGGCCGGTCAGCAGGTGGCCCATCGCGGCCTTCAACGGCAGCTGGCGGACCAGCCGGAAGACGCCGCCCGCGCCCGGCACCAGCCCCAGGGACGCCTCCGGCAGCGCGAACACCGCGCGTTCGGAGGCGATCACCAGGTCGCAGGCGAGGGCGAGTTCGAAACCGCCGCCGAGCGCGTAGCCGTCCACCCGGGCGATCACCGGCTTGACGAGGCCGAAGCGCTCGGTGAGCCGGGGGTAGCCGGGCAGGCCGCGGCTGCCGAAGGAGGTGCGCGGCGCGCCGTCGGCGTCCAGCCGGGCGCGTTCGCGCAGGTCCTGGCCGACGGAGAACGCCCGGTCGCCCGCGCCGGTCAGGACGGTGACCCGGATCCGGTCGTCGGCCTGGACGTCGTCCCACACCGCGGCCAGCTCGGCGTGGGTGCGCAGGTCCATCGCGTTGAGGACCTCCGGCCGGTCGATCGTGACCCGGGCGACGTGCCCGTCCTTGCGGTAGAGCACGCGCGGGCGGTCGGCGGCGCTCCGGTCGGCTGCGCTCCGGTCGGCTCCGGTCAGGTCGGGCGCGCGCTCGGTCATGCCGCTCCCGGCCGAGCCGAGAAGCGGCCGACCTTCGCCAGGACGTCCGCGTCGAACAGCCGCAGCGCCTGTTGCAGGGCGAACTCGGCCATGTACCGGCGGAACGCGTCCTCGGGTTCCTCCGCCAGGTTGAGCATCCGCCGGTTGGTGAGCACCGCCGGGCCGCGCAGGGCCCGCAGCGCCCGCTCGACCGCCGCGTCCACCTCCTCGGGCTCCACCACCTCGTCGGCCAGCAGCCGGGCGTCCGGTTCGGCGGCCCGGATGCGGCGGCCGCCGAGCACCAGCGAGCGGGACTGCCGGGCCCCCATCGCCCGGCCGAGGCGGAAGTTGGCCGCGCCCGGGACGATGCCCTCCTGCGCGGCGGGCACGCTGAAGAACGCGTCGGCGGCGGCGATCACGTGGTCGAACACCAGGAGCAGCTGGGCCCCGCCGCCGATCGCGAAGGTGTCCACGGCGGCGACCCACGGCTTCTCCACCGTGCGCCGGTCCCAGCGCGGGCGGCCGCCGAAGCCGTGGCCGGGGGCGCCGGCGGGAGCGCCGAGGGAAGCGTGGGAGTCGTCGGGGAGCACCCCGCGGACCAGTTTGTGGATGTAGCCCAGTTCGCGTCGCAGCAGGAAGTCGACCAGCGGGATGCCGCCGCCGTGCAGGCTCCTGAGGTTGATGCCCGCGCTGAACACCCGTCGGCCCGCGTAGCGCGGATGGCTCATGACGCCGCCGCGCAGCAGGCCGACCTCGGTGCCGGGGTCGAGCAGGGCGAGGTCGACGGCGGTCTCCATGTCCTCGACCTGCCGGGGGTCTTCGGCGTTGAGGCAGTCCTCCCGCACCATGGTGAGCCGGGCCGCGCCGTCGGTGCGCTCGATCCGGACGGAGCCGAGGTCCGCGCGGCCGGTGGCGGTGAACTCCGGCAGCAGGGCCAGGGCGCGGTCGGTCGGGCGCAGCATGGCGTCGAGCAGGTGCGGGCCGGCGGTGGGCGACGCCAGGACGTGGCGGAAGAACAGGCCCTGGTCGATCTCCCGGCCCTCCTTCCGGGCCTGCGGCCGGGCGTGTTCGGCCGCCAGTTCGTCGGCGCCGGGCACCAGGCCGGGGAAGGCGAGGGCCGCGGCGGCGGCGAGTTCGCCGATCCGCAGGTGTTCCGTACGGGCGGTGGTCAGTTCGTCGTAGACGGCCTCGACGTGGGTCGTCAGGAAGGCGTGGCGCAGGCTGCGGGCCTCGTCGTGCGCCTCGGCCGCGGCGGCGCGTTCGCCGGGGGAGCGGTGGCCGGGCGGGGGCAGGGCGGTGAGGCGGGCCTCGCAGCGTTCGGCGGCGAGGGCGAGCGCCTTGCGGGCGGGGGCCAGGCCGCCCTGGACGGCTTCCCGGGGGTTCATGCCGTCCCCCCGGCGGCCGTTCGGCGCAGCACCCGGTCGCAGGCGGCCAGGTGCACGCCGAGCGCCTCCTCGAAGGCGGTGGTGCCCGCGTCGAACATCAGCTGCCGCCGGATGGCCAGTTCCGCTCCGGACGCGGCCCCGGACAGCGCCCCGAGCCGCTCGGCGGCGGCCGCGAGCGCACCGGGCACGTCGTCGGAGACCTCGTCGACCAGCTGTACCGACCGGGCCCGGAAGGCGTCGATGGGCTCGCCGAAGAGCAGCGCCCGGCGCACGGCGGCGACGCCCGCGCCCTGGCGCGCGAGCCGGTACAGGGCCATGCCCGGCCAGGTGCCGCTCGCGCCGCCGGTGGTCACCGGCACCACCAGGCGGGCGGTGGTGGTGGCGATCCGGTAGTCGGCGGCGAGCAGGGCGTCGAGGGCGGTGCCGCCGCAGTCGCCGTCCGCCACGGCGACGGTCAGGGCCGGCAGCCGTTCCAGGAGGCGCAGGCCGCGCTCCCACTTGCTGACCAGGCCGACCGTCAGGCCGTCCGTCCAGCCGGGCCCGGGCGTGCCGCCGACGCGCAGCACCAGGCGGGCGCCCGGGCTGCGTTCGACCCGGTCGCAGGCCTGGGCGACGGCGGTCACCGAGGCCGCCGACAGCGCTTCCGTGCCGTCGATCGCGAGGGTCACGACGTCCGTTCCCGGCATGTCGTCCATCACCGTTCCCATCACGGTTCCCGCCTCCTTCTCCGTCTCCGCTCCCGTCGGCGCACCTGTCCCCGAGCCCGTCCCAGTCCCCGTCCCCGTGGCCGTCCCGTTCGTCACCACTGCACCAGCGCCGTCTCGATCGTCGAACCGGGGCCCATCGTCATCAGCACGCCGTGCTCGCCGGGCTGGACGACCCGCTCGCGCAGCAGCCGCTCGTACGAGAAGAGGAACGAGCCGCTGGAGAGGTTGCCGTAGTCCCGCAGCACGCCCGTGGTGTGGCGGACGTCGTGCCGGGTGAGGCCGAGGTTGAGCCGGACGGCGTCGATGACCTTCTTGCCGCCGGAGTGGACCAGCCACTGGGCGACGTCGCTGCGCCGCAGGCCCGCGCCGGAGAGCAGGCCGTCCACGACCCGCTCGGCGTTGGCGCCGACGACGTACGGGATCTCGGGGTCGAGGAAGAAGCTGAACCGGATCTGCTCGTCGTCCCAGTCGTAGCGCATCGCGTCCAGGGCCTCGGTGATGATGTGGCTGGCGAACGCGAGGATCCGTGGTCCGGGCGACGCCGGCTCACCCGCCGGGGACGCCACTGGAGCCGCCACTGGAGCCGCGCCCTCGCCGGCGACCACCGCGATCGCCGCCGCGCCGTCGCCGAACAGGCTGTTCACGACGGCGGTGCGCATCGTGTCGTCGAAGGCGTAGGCGGCCGAGCAGGCCTCGGCACAGACCATCACGGCGACCTGCCCGGGGTGGGCCGCGGCCCAGGCGGAGACCGCGTTGAGGGCGTTGAGCCCGGCGTTGCAGCCCATCCCGACGACGTCGACCCGGTGGCAGTCCGGGGCGATGCCGAGCTCGCGGATCAGCAGGGCGGTCAGTCCGGGGGTGAGGTAGCCGGTGGTGGTCACGCAGCACAGGTAGTCGATGTCGGCGAGGCCGAGCCCGGCGTCGGCGAGGCAGCCGAGCAGGGCCCGCGAGCCCATGTCGACGGCCAGCCGGCGGTGTTTGGCGAGCAGTTCGCCCTGGGACTCGGGCAGGCAGCGGCCGTCCTCGCCCCGGGGCGGGATGGTCAGGTGGCGGCGTTCGATGGCGCTGTTCAGGAAGACCGAGCGGATCCTGGGGTCCTCGATCCGGAAGATGTCGAGCAGTTCGTGCTGGGTGTACGAGTCGGCGGTCACCGCCGTGCCGACGCCGGCGATGCGCGGCGCGTCCGGGGCGCGGGTCGGCCCGGTGGCGGAGGGGGCGGTGGCGGGGTCGGGGCCCGGACGGCGGGATCCGGCCGGCACCGAGGGCCGGCCGGGGAGGCGGCCGGGGTCGGCCGGGTCGGCGGACAGTGCGGGGCCCGCCGGGTCGTCGGCGGTGCCGACGGCATCGACGGTGCTGACGGTGCTGAGGGTCATCGGAAGGTCCATCCCCACCGGCGGCAGGTGCCGTGCGGTGTACGGGGGTTGTGGGTGCGGGCGGTACGGGGGGCGCGGCTGCGGGCTGTTCCGGGGTTGCGGGTGCGGGTGCGGGCTGCGCGGGAGGCGCGGGAGGCGCGGCCACCGGCCGTGCGGGGGCCGCGGGAGGGGTGCGTCGCGGCGGTCACCGGAGCGGCCTCCCCCCGCCGGCCGCCTCCGCCTCGACGAAGCGCGCCAGGCGGGCGGTGCCCTCGGTGATGTCGTGTTCGGTGAGGTAGCTGGTGGACAGGCGGATGCCGTGGGTGCCGCCGCCGTGCGGATGGAAGTAGGACAGCGGCGTCCAGATCACGCCGTACTGCCGGGCCGAGCGGGTCAGTGCCGCGTTGTCGGCGGCGAACGGCACGTCCAGGGCCAGGAAGAAGCCGCCTTCGGGGCGGGTCCAGCGCACGCCGAGGGCTCGGCGGCGTTCGGGCGGGAAGCATTCCTCCAGGCGGCGCAGGGTGGTCCGCATGGTGTCGCCGTAGTACGCGGAGGCCTCGGAGTTGAGCCGTGCGGTGTGGCCGTCCGCGGCGAGCAGCATCCCGGCCACCACGGCTTGGCTGAGCGGGGAGGTGTTCACCGTGACCATGCTCTTGATCTTGGTGAGTTCGGCGGCCAACAGCCCGGTGCACCCGGCCCGGTCGGTCACCGGCTGGTCGGCGACGGCGTAGCCGACCCGGGCGCCGGGGAACAGCGTCTTGGCGTACGAGCCGAGGTGGATCACCCGCCGGTCGCGGTCGAGGGCCTTGAGGGTGGGGATCCGCGGCCCCGGGCTGACCATCCGGTAGGGGCTGTCCTCCAGCAGGAACAGGTCCAGCTCTGCGACCAGGTCGAGCAGTTCGTGCCGGGTTGTGAGCGGCATGGTGGTGCCGCGCGGATTGGCGTGGTCCGGGATCAGGTAGCAGGCCCGGGGCCGGCGCCCGCGGGCCCGTTCGGCGAGCACCGCCGCCCGCAGCGCGGCGCAGTCGAAGCCGCCCTCGCGGTCGTGCACCGGTGCGGTCCCGACACCGAGCACCCGCGCGGCCCCGGCGACGCCGACGTAGCAGGGGCTGGCCACCAGCAGCACGTCCTGCGGCCCGGCGTGCAGTGCGCGCACCGCCAGCAGCAGCGCCTCCTGGCAGCCGACGGTGACCACCACGGCCTCCGGAGGGACGTCGATCCCCTCGTCCTTGCGCAGCGAGTCGGCGACCAGGCCCCGGATCCGCCCGGCGGTCGGCCCGTACTGGAACAGCGCGTCGCGGACCTGCCCGGGGGAGGCGCCGGTCTCCTCCAGGTGGCGCAGGTAGCGGCGGAGGTGGGTGAAGACCTGCTCGACGTCGAAGAACCCGTCGTACGGCCGCCCCGGTGCGAAGGAGATCGCGTCCGGGTGGCGCGTGGTGATCTCGTTGAGGAAGTTCATCGTGTCCAGGAGCGGGTCGGACACGCTGGCGTGCAGGTCGTCAGTGGTCAACACGGTGGTCACCTCGCGGAGTTGCCCGGCAGGACGGCGGCGATCTTCTCCAGTACGGCGGTGTCACCGGCGTACGGGTGGTGCGCCCGGGGCCAGTTGACCACCAGGTCGGTGAAGCCGAGGGCGGCGAGGCGGCCCGCCGCGTCCTCGAACGCGGCCGGGGAGTCGAGGACCCCGCCGACCGTCGCGCCGGTGTGCAGCAGCCGGCGCAGCGTCCCCGGGTCGCGGCCCGCCTCGGTGCAGGCCCGGTCCAGCGCGGCCTGCTGCCGGGCGAGCAGCGGCAGCGCCTCGCGGTAGGGGAGGGCGTCGAACCGGCCGGGGGTGCCGTTGGTGATCCAGATGTCGGCGTACTCGGCGGCCAGCCGCATCGCACGCCGGCCGCCGGCGGCCACCGCGAGCGGGACGCGGGGCCGCTGGACGCACCCCGGGTGCATCCGGGCGCCGTGCGCCGCGTAGTGGCGGCCGGTGTGGTCGGTGACCGGCTGCCGCAACAGCAGGTCGGTGAGGTGGAGGAACTCCGCGAAGCGTTCGGCGCGTTCGGCCGGTGGCCGCTCCCGGCCGGTCAGCACCGTCCCGTCGTAGCCGCCCGCGCCCGCCCCGAGGCCGCAGACCATCCGGCCGCCGGAGACGTCGTCGATCGTCATGACCTCCTTGGCGAACGGGACGGGGTGGCGGAACTCCGGCGTGGCGACCAGCGTGCCCAGCCCGATCCGGGAGGTGACGGCCGCGGCGGCGGACAGGGTCGGCAGGCAGCCGAACCAGGGCTCGTCGCGCAGCCACCGCCAGCTCAGATGGTCGTGCGTCCATGCGTGGTCGAATCCCAACTCCTCAGCCCGGAGCCACCGTTCGCGGGCCTCGGGCCAGCGCCGCTCCGGGAGGATCACGATGCCGACGCGCACGGCAGCCCCTCCCCGCCCCACCGCCGCGGCCCGCCCACCGGTGGGCTCACGGCCGGACGCCGGTGACGAGCCCGTGCTCGTACGGCAGGTCCGCGACGGTGCCGACGTCGACGAACCCGGCCTCGGCGAGCCAGCGTTCGTAGTCGTCCGCGGGGTAGGACATCCCCTGGCCGGTCGCCAGCACGTTGAGGTAGAGCGACAGCCGGGCGCCGTAGACGCCGCGCTGCTCCTCGTCGGCCGCGTGGTACCCGTACACCGCGACCTTCCCGCCGGGCGGCAGCGCCTCGAACGCCTTGGTCAGCAGGGTCAGGATCTGGTCGGCGTCGAAGACCTCCAGGCAGTGGCTGAACAGTACGCACTGCGCGTCGCGCGGGAACGGGTCGCCGAAGATGTCGCCGGGGTGCAGGGTGACCCGGTCGGCGAGCGGGGCGGACATCCGGCGGGTGCCGATCTCGGCGACGCTCGGCATGTCGAACACGGTGAACCGCACGCCGGGGTGGGCGGCGGCGAGCGCCTTGGCGGTGGCGCCGTCGCCGCCGCCGACGTCCAGGACGTGGTCGACGCCGGTCAGGTCCAGGTGGTCGACGATCCCGCTCATCGACCGCAGGGTGAACGCGGTCATCGAGCGGTGCAGCACGTCCTGCAGCTCGGGCCGGTGTTCCAGCCGCTGGTAGAGGGTGGGTTCGGTGCCGGGGTAGGCGGCGAGCGCGGTGTTCTCGCCGGTGCGCAGGGCCTCGGTGAGGTGGGCGAAGGCCGGGTAGTAGATCCGCTGCCAGCCGAGCAGGATGTCCTGCCAGTTGTCCTCGCCGCCGGCCGCGAAGAAGTCCTCGGCGACCGGGGTGTTCAGGTAGGCGCCGCCGTCGCGGCGGATCAGTTCGGTGGTGCACAGCGCGAACAGCAGGACGCGCAGTTGGTGTGCGGGCAGGCCGAGGGCGGCACGGATCTCCTCGAAGGAGGACTTGGGGTGCCGCGACAGGTGGTCGAAGACGCCCAGCTCCGCGCCGGCCACCACGGCGTTGAACAGGGCGGGGCCGTTGGCGATCAGGTGGAACCGCTCCAGCACCCGGTCGTGGTCGTGGCTGGGGGCGGGGCCGGGGCCGTGGCTGTGGTGGCGCTGGCGGCGGCTGTGGTCGGGCTTCCGGTCGTGGTCGTGGTCGTGGTCGTGGGCGGCCGCGCCGTGCGGGCCGTGGGTGTCGCTCATCCGAGGTAGTCCTCCGGGCCGCCGTCGCGCACGGTGTCCAGCGTGAAGCAGTGGAAGCCGCCGCCGAACAGCCGCCGGTGCCGGTGCACCACCGGCACGACGGTGAACCGGGCCTGCTCCAGGGTGCGGATCAGCTCCGGGCACGCGGCGTTGACCAGGACGGTCTCCTCGTCCACCGAGAGCACGTTGAGGTCGATGTACTTGCTGGTGAGGATGAGGTCGTCGTCCTCGTACTGCGGGAAGTTGTTCACCTCCGGCACCGGCGGGACGATCAGGTCCCAGGTGCGCAGCGGCTCGGGCAGCAGCTCCGCGACCTGCTCGGAGCGCACCAGCAGTGTGCCGGGGCGCAGCGCGAGCACCATGCTGTCGATGTGGCTGTCGCTGAGCCGGTGCACCCGGTGGAAGCGGAACCGGCCCTCGAAGTGGCGTTCCAGCCAGTCGACGGCCAGCGCGTGGTTCGCGGTGGAGATGTTGACGACGACGTCGCGGCCGAGCCGCAGGCACTGTGCGCCGTCGAACATCATCTCGAAGCCGACGTCGTACGGGGAGGGCTGTGCGTCGCGGACCGGCTCGGTCGGGCCGCCGACCGAGCCGTGGGCGTAGGACGGGTCGAAGGAGGCGTCCGTCATCAGCGGGCGGGGCATGACCGTCCAGCGGGCGCCGGCCGCGAAGTACTCGGCGAAGACCGGGGTGAGCAGCTGGGTCTCGAAGTAGCGGGAGCGGATCATCGGCGGCGTCTCGACGATCTCGTCACCGAGGATCAGCGTGTTGTCCCGCAGGTTGAGCGGCGGCACGACGGCGGCCGACCAGGCGGGGGTGCGCACCTCGACGGTGGCCTTGTCCAGCGGCAGCGGGCGCAGCACCTTCACGCCGAGCGACCGCAGGGTGGCGACGATCCCCTCGATGTCCTCGGTGAGCTCGTCGACGTAGCGCTGCTTGATCGGCGACTGGCCGGTGCGGGTGCCCGGGGCCGCGCCGGCCGGCCCGTCGGAGCCCGGCGCGTCGGAGGCGCCCGGCGCGGTCAGCCGGGGGTAGTACCACTCGGAGCGGACCAGGTTGTCGTGGTGGAAGAGGTCGAAGGAGAGCTCGCGCTCGTGCGAGGTGTAGTTCTCGGCGGAGCCGACGACCACCTCGCGCAGCCTCGACCACTCGTCGTAGCTGTTCAGCTGGACCATGGTTGACCTTCCGTCAGTCGAACGTCATGCCGGGGAGGGCAGGAACAGGGACTCGACCCGCTCGCGGACGACCTCGGCGGCCTCGAAGTCCTCGGCGATCACGCAGAACCGCACGGTGCTGTCCGCGTGGCTGAACGCCTTCACCAGGACGACGCCCGTGCGCGCCGCCCGGTCGTACGCCAGGCCGGACTCGGCGAGCCGGTCCGCGGCGGCCCGGAACGACGGCACCGGCCACTTGCAGTACTCGACGAGCACCCGGCTGTCCGCGTAGTCCGGCCCGACCAGCTGCCGGCCGATGACGGTGTAGATGTGGGTGGAGCCGGTGATCCGCCCGTTGTACTCGGTGAACATCACCTCGCCGGTGCCGGTCACGATGGCGTCCGCGCAGAACTGGCCCCGGAAGCCCATCATCCGCAGCGCCTCGCACAACCGGCCGCCGGCGGCGACCAGTTCGGGCAGTGCGCGGGGCGGCAGCCCGGGCGACGGGATCACCTGGGCGTTGGCGACCGGCGCGGACAGCATCTCGCCGTGCTCGGAGAACACCGGGCCGTCGTCGGTGATGACGAACTCCACGAAGATGCCCCGGCTGTCGGGGACGTAGCGCTCGACGACGGCCGGGAAGCGGCTGCCGTTGGTGGCCCACTCCCACCGCTCGTCCAGGTAGGCCCGGATCGAGGCGCGGTCGGGGAGCACCAGCACCCGTTCGGCGCCGACCGGCCGGTAGCCGTCGACCGGGCTGACGATCTCGTTGCCGAGGCCGCCGCAGGAGTAGTCGCGCTTGACCATCGCGGGGTGGCCCTTGGCGAAGAGCCCGGCGATGACCTCCTCGGCGTCGACCTTGTTGGTGCACACCCCGCCCTCCGGCAGCGGCACCCCCGAGCCGGCCGCGACGGCCCGGAAGATCGCCTTGCTGTTGAGCAGCATCCCGCCGCCCTGGCCCACGAACGCGTGGCCCGGGACGGCCTCCACGAAGCCGAGCGCGCGGCCCAGTTCGACCACCGAGGCCTCCGGCGTCAAGGGGATCACGGCCTCGACCGGCCGCTCGGCGATCGCCTTGGCGAGGTCGTCGCGGAACTCCTGGTTCGCCAGCCGGTCGGCGGTGAGCAGGTCGGTGCCGACCACGCCGGGAGGCGGCACCAGCACCTGGAAGGAGGAGCGCGGGGTGCCGGTCAGGGCGGTGATGTAGTCGACCAGCTCCTCCTCCGGCTCCTGCGGCAGGACGACGATGTCGTCCGGCCGGGCGAACCAGATGAGCAACTGGGCGGAGGCGGCGGCCGTCTTCAGGTGCGCCTGCGGCAGCAGCACCGGGTCGCCGGCGAGTTCGTCGGTGAAGCAGTTGCCGATCAGCAGCCGGGGCATGGCGGTCTTCCTTCCGAGAGGTGCTTTCGAGACGGCGTTCCGAGACGTTTCCCCTGGGACGCGTCTTTGAGGTGTGGTGCCGGCCCTGCGGAGGAGCGGTGGATCACCGGTGGGTCACCGGCGGACGTAGACGCCCTGGTCCTCGTACGCCCGGATCCGGGCCCGGTCACGGTCGACCGTCGCCGACGACTGCGCGGCGAGGTAGACGTAGCCGGGGACGGTGGCCAGGTCGACGGTCTGCGGCACCGCCTGCCCGGGCGCGAGCGGCGCGCTGAGTTCCACGAAGGACTCCAGCGAGCGGTAGCGCTCCTGCCAGGCGTCCGAACCGGCGACTCCGGCCCGGTGGTTGAACAGGTAGACCTGGCGCAGCTCGTGCGACCAGCGCAGGTCCTCGTCCGGGAAGGCCTTGAACGCCTCCGGGTCGGTCAGGGCCAGGGCGTAGAGGTGGACGTGCGAGGTGCCGAGGTACTTCTCGTGCACCCAGGGGTGGATGGAGCCCATCAGCCGCGCGCCGGTCTCGATCAGCACCGGCCCCGACGGGGTGAGCATCACCTCGCTGTGCGCGGCGCCGTGGGCGATGCCGAGTGCGGTGACGGCCTCCTTGGTGTACGCCACCACCTCCTCGCCCCGCGGGTCGGAGCGCTGGACGGGCTCGTGGAAGTCGTACACCGGGGAGCCGTACGGGCCTTTGTTCTTGGCGCACCTGAGGATCTCGGCGACCTTGTGCACGCCGTCCCGGGAGACGGTGTTGACGATGTACTCGTCGCCCTCCAGGTAGTCCTGGACGAGCACCGCCCGGTTGGCGGCGCCGATGAAGTTCGGCCGGCCGAGGACGTCCTCGGCGGCCTCGCGGACCTCCGCGGCGGTGCCGCAGATCCGCACGCCGTCCGTCGCGGCGCTGGCGAGCGGCTTGACCACCACGACCGTGCCGCCGTTGGCGGTGAACCAGGTCGCCGCCTCGTCCGCGGAGGAGGCGAGGGTGCCGGACGGTGCGGCCAGCCCGGCTGCGCGCAGCAGGGCTGCCATCCGTGCCTTGTCCCGCCGGGCGGGTGCGGTGCGGACGTCGTTGCCGGGAAGGCCGAGGCGGTGGCC
Source organism: Streptomyces sp. NRRL S-350 (assembly GCF_000719705.1). GTDB lineage: Bacteria > Actinomycetota > Actinomycetes > Streptomycetales > Streptomycetaceae > Kitasatospora. Next base: position 66,584 of record NZ_JOHO01000025.1, read on the forward strand.
GAGGGTGTCCGCGAGGACCACCCCGGACTCGCCGCCCGCGATCACCTGGTCCACCCCCAGCCGGCGCAGGGCCGCGACCGCGTCGTCCTCCGGCAGGTGGCCGAGGTCGACGGCGTAGGCGCCCGGGTCGAAGCCGCGGGTGTAGGAGTCGCGGAAGGCGGGCTGGGTGCGCAGGTGGACGCACTCCACCGCGTGCTCGGCGAGTTGTCGGACCAGGATCCGGGAGGTCGAGAAGCCGTCCACTACCGCGATGCGCATCCGAGGCTCCTCACTCCGGGGTGGCCGGCCGGGTCACCGTGACGGGGATGTCCTGGTCCGGGTGGATGTCCTGGTCGGGGCGGATGTCCTGGTCGTCGGGGTGGATGTTCTGGTCGGGGCGGATGTTCTGGTTGTGGTGCAGGACGTTGCCCGGGTCGTACGCTTCCTTGACGGCGGCCAGCCGCCGGTAGCGCGCGTCCCCGTAGATCTCCCGCACCTTGCCGTCGCGCTCGTCCACCAGGTAGTTGACGTAGCCGCCGGCGTGGCTCCACGGGTCGAGCCGCTCGACGGAGTGCCGGGTCCACGCGATGTTCTCCGCGTCCTCCGGCTCCGTCGCCCGCTCCGCGCCCGCCGCGCCTCCCGACGGCCCGCTCCACTGTGCGGAGACGGTGTGGATGAACGGCGCGTCGCGGTTGGGGAAGGCGCTGTCCTCGTCGGGGACGTCGGCGATCGCGCCGCGCAGGTACTCGAAGTTGATCGAGGACAGTGGTGAGGGCATCGCGGCGAGGGAGTCGACCATCTCGGCGGTGGCGGGCGCCGGAATGCCGGTGAGGTAGCGGGTCTTGGTGTAGTAGCGGTTGCCGTCGGGCCGTTCGTGGTCGCCGCCGCTCTGCAACTGCCGGTAGGCGACTTCCCCGCTGGTCGTGGCGGCCGGCGGCAGTGCGGCGAACAGCGGCTCGGAGGCGGCGTCGCCGCGTTCGGGGGCGCCGAACCACACTGCCGTGAGGTAGAGCGCGGGCCGTCCGCGCAGCCGCTCGGGCAACCAGGTCTCGTAACCGCCGTACTGGCCCGCCACCTTGAGCGCGCCGGCCACGTGCAGGTCGGCCGACAGTTCGCCCGCGAAGGCCCGGTAGTTCGCCAACGCCTGCTCGGCGTCCGCGAGTTCGTACACCCCGGTGCGGCGGTGCACCGGGACGGCCGGTCGGAGCCGGAGCGTGAACCGGGTGACGACGCCGAAGTTCCCGCCGCCGCCGCGCAGCGCCCACAGCAGCTCGTGGTGGTCGCGTTCGGTCGCCTCCACCACCGAGCCGTCCGCCAGGACCACTTGGGCGGCGAGCACGTGGTCGCAGGTCAGGCCCCATCGGCGGCTCAGCCAGCCGTACCCGCCGCCGAGGGCGAGCCCCGCCAGACCGGTGCGGGAGATGATGCCGGTCGGGCAGACCAGCCCGTGCGGTTCGGTCGCCGCGTCCAGGTCGCCGAGCAGGCAGCCGCCCTGCGCCCGCGCGGTCCGGGCGGCCGGGTCGACGTCGACGCCGCGCATCAGCGAGAGGTCGACCATCACGGTGTCGTCGGCCACCGCCGTCCCCGCCACGTTGTGGCCGCCGCCGCGAACCGTCACGTCGTATCCCGCTTCGGCGGCGAAGCGCAGCGCCCGGCGGACGTCCGCCACCGTGCGGCAGCGGACGATGTGCGCCGGACGGCGGTTGTGCATGCCGTTCCAGACCCGGCGCGCCTCCTCGTACCCGGGGTTGCCAGGGCGCAGCCAGATCCCGTCCAGGACGGGCACGGCGGTGCGTCGGGCGCCCGGGGCGCGCCCGGGGTCGGCGGTGCGTCGGACGCCCGCGGTGTGTCCGGGGGTCGCGGTGTGTCCGGGTTCGGCGGTCATCGCAGCGTCACCCCGCCCCAGTCGAAGTCGACCTCGTCCAGCGCCCCCAGGTCGGCGCAGAGGCTGTACAGCGCGCTGTAGTCCTGGACGAGCATGGTGCGCGCCTGGTCCTGCTCGACCTCGCGCATCATCTGCTCGCCGCCCGCCACGCCGACCAGCCGGACCACCCGGCGCCAGGTGGTGAAGTCATTGGCGCCGAACGCCCGCATGCCGTCGCTCACGGCGTCCAGGAAGTACGCCCGGCGCTCGGCGTCCAGGCCGGAGCAGACCTCCTTGGCGACCTCCTTGGAGATCGAGGAGTGGCAGTACTCGTCGCGGTTGTGCATGGTCGCGGTGGCCCGGTTCACCGGCTGCACGTCCGGGTCCTCGGCGATCAGGTTGAGGTAGGCGTTGATGGACAGCTCGGACACGGTGGTGAAGGCCAGCGTGGTCAGGTCGCGCTGCCACGGGTGCCCCGCCTCGGCGAGCCGCTCGGCGTGCCGGCGGGCCTTCTTCGCCACCGGGAGCTCGCGCTCCGGCAGCTGCCAGCCGCGCCGACGGCGGGTCACCGCACTGGCGTTGAGGTGCATCAGGGTGTGGTACTGCTCGTCCACCATGGCCTGGGTCGCGGCCAGGACGGACGTCTCGGACAGTCCGGTGCCGAAGGCGTCGCGGGTGATCAGCTCGAAGCCCGGGTTCACCACCCGCTGCTCGTTGTCCATCACGTTCTTGTTGAACGCCACCCAGGCCCAGGCGAGCAGCCGGGACCGCCGGTCCGCGTCCAGGGCGAGGTAGGAGGGGTGGTCGCGGAACGGGAGCAGGTGTTCCGGGTAGTCGGGGCGCTCGGGCTCGAACAGGTCGTCGAGGTCCGGTTCGGGCCGCTTCACCGAGGCCCGCCGGGCCCAGTTGCCGGCCAGGCGCGCGATGACGGCGTTCTCGACGGGGTCGTCCGGGTCGTGCTCGGGCAGGTGCGGCGACGGGAACGCGGGCGGATGCGGGGAAGCGGGCGGGTTCGGGTGCGGGGACGGGTGGCCGGCGTCGGCGGCTGGAAGGTGGGCCATGGCGTGCGTCCTCTCGGGGGGCTCCTGGGGTCGGCTACCAGGTGCCGGCGAGTACGGCCTTCTCGTACGCCTCCCCGTAGCGCCGGTCCGGCCAGGCGTTGTAGGCGAGCAGGAAGAGGTCGCGGTGCCCCTCCTGGCCGCGCGGCGCGGCGATGTCGGTCGCGTAGTGCCGCATCCTGCGGTCGTCCAGGACGACGGCCTGGCCGGGCTGGAGCACCGTCCGGGCGAAGGGCCGGTCGCTGTCCATCGGCATCAACTGGGTCTCGCCGCCGGTGATGTTGACCCGGTCGATGACGGCGATCACGCTGAAGGTGTGCCCGTCCTGGTGCGGTCCCTCCGGGACCGAGACGCCCCGGGTGCTGTCGTCCGAGACGATCCGCCACTGGTGCACGTCGACCTGCCAGTCGGTGGCGGTGTCCAGCGGGACCTCGTCCGCGCCCGCCCGCACCAGTGCGCCGGGGTCGATCCGCAGCGGCTCGAAGTCCCGCAGCTGGCCGCCCGTCACGCCGTTGAACTGCGTCGCCTGGCAGAACGGGCGGTGCGGCAGCAGCTCCAACTGCCATCCGCCGTGGGCGGAGTGGGCGATCCGGAACTGCGAGAACCGGCGGTGGCGGAACTTGCCGTCGCAGTACCGGTCGAGGGGGAGGGTGGGGAACTCCCGGAGGACGGACTCGTCGAGCTCCGGGACGGAGAAGAACTGGTAGTGCCGTTCATTGAGCGCCATGCGAAAGCCAGCCGTTCTGTGGGGTGTCAGACGACGCAATGGAGGCCACGGGGAGGGGGAGGGCAGGAGGCGCCGAGCCCGGGCGCGGGCCCGGTCGGAGGGTCACTCCTGCGATGACCATCGTCATTCGGCATGACCACGGCGTTCAAGGGATCCGGGCTTCCGGAACCGGCATGACGTGATCCGGACAGGCCGGACACGAAGAAGCGCCTCCCGCCTCGGCGGATGTGACGTGACGTCAGGTGTTGCCGACTCCGTCAGCGAGCGACGCGTCCGGTCATTCCTGTCGCACTCGTGGTCGATGTCGGACACGGGTCGGGCCCGCCGTCCTCCCACTCCGGCCGTCCTCCCGCCCCGGCCGACTTCCCCTCCGGGGCCGACCACCCCCTCCGGCCCCCGGCGCCTACCGGCGGATCAGTGGTCCTCCGCCCTGTCCGCATCGAGGATGCGGGTGAGGAGTTCGGCGAGCTGCCGGAGGTCGTCGGCGGGGAGGGTGCCGACGGCCGGGGGCGGCCGCAGCAGGATGGCGTCGGCGGTCGCGATGGCCTCGTGGCCGGCGGCCGTGAGCGTCACCAGTTTGCGGCGCCGGTCGTCGGGGTGCGGTTGGCGTCGGACGAGGCCCTGGGTTTCCAGTTTGTCGACGATGAGGGTCACGTAGGGGGCGTCGATGCCGTTGGCCTGGGCGAGTTCGCTGAGGCTCATCGGCCGGTCCCGGAGCTGGAAGAGGAGTTTGCCGCGGCCGCCGCCGAGGCGGAATCCGAGCGCCTCGGCGAGTTCGCCGTGCCGGTTGTGGGCCTCGACGAACCCCCGCATCAGGGCCCAGGCCCGGGCCGCCGGGTCGGTCGGGGCGGCTACCACGGCACGGTCCGGCCGAGGTAGTCGACGTAGTGCAGTCCGGGTTCGCCCCGCAGGGCGTCGAGGGTCCTGACCACGTTGGGGATGCTGTCGTCGATGTCGAGTCGGGCGTCCGGGCCGCCGAGTTCGGTGCGCACCCAGCCGGGGGCCATCAGGACGAGGGTCCGGGCCTCGCCGCTGTGCCGCGCCGCGTAGCTGCGCATGAAGGTGTTGAGCGCGGCCTTGCTCCCGCGGTACACCTCGTGGCCGCCGTTGACGTTGTTCGTCACGCTGCCCTGGCCGGAGGACATCACCGCGATGGTGCCCGCCGGGTCGATGCGGTGGTGGAAGGCCTCCACGACGCGCAGCGGGCCGAGCGCGTTGGTGACCATCACCCGGGTGAACTCGTCGGTCGAGGTCTCCGCCACGGTGCCCTCGGGCTGGTTGGTGACGCCGGCGTTCACGAACAGCAGGTCGAACGTCCGGTCGGCGAGGCGGCCGTGGAGCGCCGCGATCTGCTCGGGCTCGGTGATGTCGACGGTCTCGATCTCGATCCGCCCGTCGGTGGTGTCGGCCAGGTCGTGCAGCGGGGTGCGGTCCGAGCCGCGCACGGTGGCGGTGACCTGCCGGCCGTCCCGCGCCCACTCCCGGGCCAGGGCGAGGCCCAGACCCCGGGACGCGCCGATCAGTAGGACCCGCCTGCCGGGCTCCTGGCGTGCATTGATTGTAGTCATGTTAATGATTGTAGCCTCTATAACTAACCCGGTGGGTGAAGTCGGGCGCAGACGCGAAGAGGCGGCCCCGCGCGCCGTGCGCGGGGCCGCCTCTTCCCGGTGTCACTCCGCCGGGTCCGGAGAGTCGGTGAGTCCCAGCCGCAGGTGCTCGATGTGGTAGACGGCCTGGTCGAGGAGGGCGGCGACGTGGTTGTCGTAGAGCGCGTAGACGACCGAGCGGCCGTTGCGCCGACCTGTCACCAGGCCCAGGTTCCGGAGCAGTCGGAGCTGGTGGGAGCAGGCGGACTGTTCGAGGCCGACTTCGGCGGCGAGTTCGGTGGCGGCGCAGGGGCCCTCGCGGAGGCGGGAGAGGATCAGCAGGCGGGAGGGGGTGGCCAGGGCCTGCAGGGTGGTGGCCACCCGGGCAGCGCTGGCGGCGTCCAGGCGTGTGTGCGGGACGGCGGTGGCGGGGGCGGCTCCATGACCCATGCTGCCAATACTACAACTCGTACATGAAGAGGCGTTCATATGTTCATGTATGGTGGACGGGTCCGTGGCCGTGCCCTGCCCCGAAGGTCCACCCCATGCCCTCCTCCACCCTGACCTCCCCCACCGAGCGCCCCGCACCCCCGGCAGCACCCCGCCCGGACACCGCGCCCCGCCGGCGCACCCGGGTGCTGGCGCTGCCCGAGGCCCGCTGGGCCGCCGCCGCGACGGTGCTGTTCCTGATCGCGCTGCCGCTCCAGCTGACCGGCGCGCCCGCCTGGGCCTGGGGCCCGCTGTACGCCCTCGCCTACGCCACCGGCGGCTGGGAGCCCGGCTGGGCGGGGCTGCTGGCGCTGCGCGAGCGGACCCTCGACGTCGACCTGCTGATGATCGTCGCCGCGCTCGGCGCCGCCGCCGTCGGGCAGGTCATGGACGGCGCGCTGCTGATCGTCATCTTCGCCACCTCCGGCGCCCTGGAAGCCCTCGCCACCGCCCGTACCGCCGACTCGGTGCGCGGACTGCTCGACCTCGCGCCCGCCACCGCCACCCGGCTGCTGCCCGACGGCGGCGAGCAGACCGTGCCGACCGGGGAACTGGCCGTCGGCGACACCGTCCTGGTCCGCCCCGGCGAGCGGATCGGAGCCGACGGGCGCGTCCTGGACGGCGCGAGCGACGTCGACCAGGCCACCATCACCGGGGAGCCGCTGCCCGTGGCCAAGCAGGCCGGCGACGAGGTGTTCGCCGGCACCCTCAACGGCACCGGCGCGCTGCGGATCCGGGTCGACCGGGACGCCGCCGACTCCGTCATCGCCCGGATCGTGCACCTGGTGGAGGAGGCCTCCGAGACCAAGGCACCCACCCAGCTGTTCATCGAGAAGATCGAGCAGCGCTACTCGATCGGCATGGTCATCGCGACCCTCGCCGTCTTCGCCGTGCCCCTCGCCCTCGGCGCCGCCTTCACCGGCTCGCTGCTGCGGGCGATGACCTTCATGATCGTCGCCTCGCCCTGCGCCGTGGTGCTGGCCACCATGCCGCCCCTGCTGTCCGCGATCGCCAACGCCGGACGGCACGGCGTCCTGGTGAAGTCCGCCGTCGTCATGGAAGGCCTCGGCCGGACCGACGCCGTCGCCCTGGACAAGACCGGCACGCTGACCGAGGGCACGCCCCGCGTCACCGAACTGCGCCCGCTCACCGCATCGGGCCTCTCCGAGGACGACCTGCTGGCACTCGCCGCCGCCGCCGAGCACGCCAGCGAACACCCGCTCGCCCGGGCCGTCGTGGACGCCGCCCGCACCCGCGGGCTCACCCCGGCCACCGCCGAGGACTTCGCCTCCGTCCCCGGCGCCGGCGTCACCGCCACCGTCGACGGCCGGGTCGTCGCCGTCGGCGCGCCCGTGCGACTGGTCAACGGCCGCGCCGACGCCTGCTCCACCGAAGCCGCCGCGCTGGCCGCCGAACTGGAGGAAGCCGGCCGCACGGCGGCCCTGGTCGAGGTGGACGGCGTCCCGGTCGGCGTGCTCGGCCTCGCCGACCGGCTGCGCCCGGACGCCGCCGCCACCGTCGCCGCGCTCACCCGCCTGACCGGCCGCACACCGGTCCTGCTCACCGGCGACAACCCGCGCGCCGCCGGCCGGGTGGCCGCCGAGGTCGGCATCGCCGAGGTCCGGGCGGGGCTGCTGCCGAGGGACAAGGTCGCCGCGGTCCGGGAGCAGGAGGCGGCCGGGCGCAGGGTGCTGGTGGTCGGCGACGGCGTCAACGACGCGCCCGCGCTGGCCGCCGCGCACACCGGCGTCGCGATGGGGCGGGCCGGCTCCGACCTGGCCCTGGAGACCGCCGACGTTGTGATCGTCCGCGACGAACTCGCCACCGTCCCGGCCGTGGTGGCGCTCTCGCGGCGCGCCCGGTCGTTCGTGGTGCAGAACCTGGTGATCGCCTCGGTGTTCATCTCGGCACTGGTCGTCTGGGACCTCGTCGCCACCCTGCCGCTGCCGCTCGGTGTGCTCGGCCACGAGGGCTCGACCGTCCTCGTCGGGCTCAACGGGCTGCGGCTGCTGCGCGAGCGGGCGTGGACCGGGGCCCGCGCCGGGGGCGGGAGCTGAGGCGCCCCGAACCGGCCTGCCGGGCGGCTACTCGGCCTCGGGGGAGGCGGCCTGCGCCTCCGCCTTCCCCTCGGCCCGCTCCTCGGCCCTCTCCGTGGCCTTCCCCTCCGGCGTCGCGTCCGCCGCCGGGGGCTGGGCCGACTCCATGGCGGTCATCCGCGGCAGCAGGAACAGCACGGCGACCAGCAGGGCCAGGAGCAGGCCGCCGCCGAGGAACAGGGGCGTGCGGATGCTCGTCGCGGAGGCGATCCAGCCGCTGAGCGCGGCACCGGCCATGATGCCGAGACGGCTGAGCAGCATGTAGCAGCTGTTGACCCGGCCGAGCAGCTCCTTCGGGACGGCCTGCTGGCGCAGCGAGATCGCCTGGATGTTCCAGGTCACGATGCCGAAGCCGATCACGCCGTACAGCGCCGCGATTTCGAGCACCGAGGTGCTGAGCCCCATCAGGATCAGCGAGACGCCCATCAGCAGGAAGGCGACCGCGATCCGGGTGCCGCGGCCGAGCAGGCGGCTGAGCCGGCCCGCCAGGGTGCTCGCGGCGGTGCCGCCGATCGCGCCGGCCGCGAGGACGATGCCGTAGGAGGCGGCGGGGGCGTGCACGACCTTGGTGACCATCAGGACCATCATGGTGGTGCCCATGAAACAGGTCAGCGCGCCCAGGGTGGAGAGGACGGCCAGCATCCGCACCTCACGGTGGCGGAACAGCCAGTTGACGCCCTCGCGGATCTCGGTGAGCACCGGGCGGCCGGCCTGGGCGCGGGCGGCGGTGGAGCGGCCGGTGGCGGCGACCAGGGCGGCGGCGAGCGCGAAGGAGATGCCGTCCACCGTGAAGGGGAAGCCGGCGGCCACGGCGAACAGGGCCGATCCGAGCAGCGGGCCGATCAGGTTGCCGCCGACGAGCATGTTGGCCTGCATCCGGCCGTTCGCGGCGTCGAGCTGGTCGGGGCGCACCAGTTCCGGCACGGCCGAGGTGGCGGCGTTGGAGAAGACCGTCTCGCCGCAGCCGAGCAGGAAGGCCAGCGCGGCGAGCGCCGCCAGCGGCGGGTGCGCGAGGAAGATCCAGCAGGCGAAGCCGAGGACGACGGCGGCGCGCAGGGAGTCGATCGTCCACATCAGCCGCCGCCGGTCGGCCCGGTCGGCGAGCACCCCGCCGTACAGCGACATCAGCAGGAAGGGCAGCGACCCGGCGACGGAGACCACGGAGACCGCGCTCGGGGAGTCCGAGACGGCCACCGCCAGCAGCGGCAGGGCGGAGTCCCGCATGCCGTCGCCGACCGAGGAGATCGCCGAGGCCGACCACAGCAGGGTGAACTTCCGGCCCAGTTGCGGACGGCTTTTGGAGGGCTTTTCAGCCAGGTCTGCTGCGGTCACCGACGCAGTATGTCATGTCCGCGGAGGACTCTTCGGGCGGATTCCGAACTGCCCCGGGTGCCCCGAACTGCGCGTGTCCTTACGGAAGTCGGGGTCGTCCCGGGCTGTCCGGTTCTGTCCGGACCGCCCCGCGGGTCCACCCCCGCCGGCCCGGGAATCCCCGGCAGGCCCCCGGCAAGCCCCGGCACGAACGGCAGGCCCCGGGAGACCCCGTTCAGACCTCGGGAGACCTCGTACAGACCTCGGGAGACCCCGGCAGGCTGCACGCCCCGACCGGCTAGCCGAGACCCGAGACGCCCTTGACGAGCGTCGTCAGCCCGCCCGCCAGGGCCAGGCCCAGCACGGCGAACCGGGCGCTCCGGTCCGACACCCGCGCCGCGAGCACCCGCCCGACCGCCGCCCCGCCCGCGAGCGCGGCGCCCACCAGGCACCACGCGGGTACGGCCAGCCCGGGCACGCCCTTCGCCGCGATCGAGAAGACGTTCACCACCACGCCGTAGAACTGCGCGTTGGGGACGAACTCGGCGGCCGACCACCCCGTGTTGACGGCGTACAGGGAGACCGCCGGGCCGCCCACCCCCGCGGCCGCGTTCATGAACCCGCTGGTGGCGCCCGCGGCCAGGGCCCCACCGATCCCGCGCAGCGCGGACGCCCGGACCCCGCGCAGCACCAGCACCGACGCGAGGCTGACCAGCAGCCCGATGCCGATCAGCAGCCCGGTCTCCGGCACCTCCGCCGCGACCCAGGCCCCGGCCGGCACCGTACAGGCCGCGGCGAGGACCAGCGGCAGCATCGCCGTCAGCCTGACCTGCCGCCAACTGCCCAGCAGGCCGACGGCGCTGATCGCGCCCGCGGAGACGTTCGACAGCGCCACGCCGTCGGCCGCGCCGACGAGGAGCACCAGGACGGGCGCGGCGACCAGGGCGAAACCCACCCCGGCCAGCCGCTGGACGGACGCGCCCGCGAGGACGGCACAGCCCAGGAGGAGGTCGGCGGTCCAGCTGCCGGGCATCGGATCGGCCTCCTCGATCGGCGGACGGTGCGCACCGATCATGCCCCAGGCGGCGGTTGCCCCCGCAGGCCGGCGCCGGGCAACCGGTTGGGCCGCCGCCGTGCCCGCTCGTACGGTCAGTGGTGCGGGACGGCGTCGGCGGTGGTCGGGAGCGGGTAGGCGTCGGGGTCGACGGGGCCGGGGAGGTCGGTCGCCGGGCGGCCCGGGGCGGTGGGATCGGGCAGGGACGGCTGGGCGGGCGGGGCCTTCACCTGGCTGAAGGGGATGCCGGGCGGCGCCTGCACCGGGCTCGTCCGGCCCGCGGGTACGGGGCCGCGCCCCTGGGCCGCGCAGCCGGCGACGGTCTCCAGGCCGTCGGGGCTCTGGACGGCGGGCTGGTTGCCGGTGAAGCAGTTGGTCGGGTCGGGGGAGGCGAGGGCGAGGTCGGTGCCGTTGCCGGTGGCGCGGTTGCCTTCGACCCGGTTGCCGCTCGCTGGGTGGCCGGGCGGGTCGGTGATCACGATGCCGACCGCCCGGTTGCCCTGGACGAGGTTGCGCTGCACCTTGTTCGCCGTGCCGCCGCCGATGCCGATGCCGATGCCGAAGCCGCCGTCGGCCTGTTCGGGGGTGTCGGCGGCGTTGTTGTCGGCGACGACGTTGCCCGCGATGACCGCGCCGTGCTGCGGGGCGAGGGCTTCCAGGTCGTTGGAGTTGACGGTGACGCCGACGCGGTTGGCGGTGATGCGGTTGCCGACGACGGTCAGCCCGTCGGAGGCGTTGGTGAGTTCGATGCCGACGGCGTTGCGTTCGACGGTGTTGCCGCGCACCAGGGTGTCGCAGGGTTTGCACTGGCCGACGTAGATGCCGGAGTCGGCCTGCCCGGAGGCGTACGAGTCCTCGATGACGCCACCGCGCGCGTCGAAGGCGTAGATGCCGTACAGGCCGTTGTCGTAGGCGGTGACGCTGGTCGCGCGGAAGCCCTGGACGACGGGGAAGCGGGCGGTGTCGAGCGGGTCGTAGGCGGAGCCGCCGGCGCCGTGCTGCTGCAGCTTCTCGTCCGTGACGCCGGTGAACAGGACGCCGTTGGCGAGGTAGCCGTGGACGGTGAGGTTCTCGACGACCGTGCCCGGGCCGGTGGCGATGACGCCGTTGACGAGGCGTACGCCGCCGTCGAGGACCACCGTGTTGCGGTCGGTGCCGCGCAGCACGATCCGGGGCTTGGTGATCCGGACGCTCTCGCGGTAGGTGCCCGGGTCGACCAGGACGGTGTCGCCTTCGCGGGCGATGTCCACGGCCTGCTGGATGGTCGGGAAGTTCTGCGGCACCCGGACGACCGTGCCCTCCGGGTGCTTCGCGTCGGAGGAGGCCGGGCCCGCCGAGGAGCAGCCGGAGAGGACGAGGACGGCGGCGGTGAGCAGCGCGGTGAGCAGCGGGGGGAGTGCCGCCCGGGCCCCGGCTCCCGCTGCGGTCGGTGCGGGCGGTGCGGGCGGTGCGGGGGTCCGGAGGTGACGTGTGGTCAAAAGTTGCATAGGGCGTGTTCTATCGTCTCCAATGTCGCCCATGCATGCCGAAACCGGAAAGGCACAGGACCGGCCACCGACCGTCGGGGGCGGGGTGGACCGGCGGGCCCTGCTCGCGGGCGGGGCGGTGCTCGCCGCCGGGGTCGGTGCCGGGCTCGGCGCCGGGATCACCGCGCTCGCCCGCGGGGGCGACGCCGGTCGGGCCGCGGCGCCGCCGCCCGAGCCGTCCGCGCCCTTCCACGGCGACCGGCAGGCCGGGGTGACGGCCCCGCAGGAGCCGGCCACCCACCTGCTCGCCTTCGACCTGGCGCCCGCCGCGACCTCGGACGGCCGGGCCGCGCTGCGGGGCCTGCTGGGGGAGCTCACCCGGGTGCTCGCCGAGGCGGCCGGCGGGACGTCGACGGATCCGCGCCTGCGGGGCGGCGAGCCGGCCCGGCTCAGCAGCCTGGTGGGGGTCGGCCCGGGGGCGGCGGCCCGGCTGGGGCTGAACGTTCCGCCGCCGGTCCTGCCCGAGCTGCCCGCCTTCCCCGGCGACCGCCTGGACCCGGCGCGCGGCGGCGGAGACCTGCTGGTGCAGCTGTGCGCGGCGGACCGGTGGCCGCTGACCGTCGTCGCCGAACAGGTCTGCGCGGCCGCCGGGGCGGCGGGGGCGGCGGTGCGGTGGACGCAGTCCGGCTTCCTGCCCCGGACGGCCGCGGGCACCACGCCGAGGAACCTGTTCGGCTTCAAGGACGGTACGGCGAACCCGGACGAGGAAGCCGCCCGGCAGTGGGTCTGGGGTCCGTCGGGGCCGCACCAGCACGGGACGGTGCTGGTCTACCGGCGGATCCGGATGGACACCGCCGCCTTCGCGGCCCTGCCCGGCGACCGGCAGGACCTGGCGATGGGCCGCCGGTCCGGCGACGGCGCGCCGCTCACCGGCACGGCGGAGCACGACGAGCCGGACATCTACGCGAAGAACCCGGACGGCTCGTACGTCATCCCGGCCGCCGCGCACGTCCGGCTCTCCAGCCCCCGGCTCGACGGCGGCGCCCGGATGCTGCGGCGCGGCTACAGCTACGACGACGGGCCGGCCGACAAGGGCCTGCTGTTCTGCGCCTTCATGCGGGATCCGGCCCAGTTCACCCGGGTGCAGAACCGGTTGGCCGCGCGGGACGCGCTGAACCCGTTCCTGGCGCACACGGCGTCGGCGGTGGCGTACGTGCTGCCGGGGGCGCGTGAGGGCGCGGTGTTGGGGGAGGGGCTGTTCGGGTGATCCGGAGGGCCGTGCCGCCGCCGGAGCCGCCGGCGGCACGGCGCTGGGCCCGGAGCCCGGCCGTCACCAGGTGACGGGGATCCGGGCCGGGCTGCGGGTGGTGCCGCCGAGTTGCCAGGCGAGGTCCGCGACCGGGCTGGTGAGCCGCAGGCCGGGCAGGGCGGTGGCCAGGCGCTGGAGGGACTCGCGCATTTCGAGCCGGACGCGCCAGGCGCCGATGCAGTAGTGCGGCCCGGCGCTGAAGGCCAGGGTGGGGGCGGCGAGCGGGAGGCCGAGGTCGGCGTCGAGGCCGTCGGGGTAGACCTCGGGGTCGCGGTTGGCGCTGCCGAGGCTGATGGCGACGACGGCGTCGGCCGGGATGGTGGCGCCGCCGAGTTCGATCGCTGCGGTGGCGCGGCGGATGGTGGCCTCGTCGTCGCCGAGCGGGATGAAGTGGAGCAGGCGTTCCGCGGTGCGCTCGGCGGTGTCCGGGTCGGCGAGGCGGGGCCAGTGGTCGGCGCGTTCGCCGAGGAGGTAGACGAGGGCGTTGCCGAGGGCGCCGGCGACGCTCTCGTTGCCGCTGGCGGTGAGTCCGGCGACGAGGTGGACCAGTGACTCCTCGGGGATGCCGCCGTCCTGGTCGGCGGCCCGGACGAGCCGGCTGACCAGGTCGTCGCCGGGCTCGCGGCGGCGGCGCGCGATCAACTCCGCGGTGAACGCGGCGTATTCGGCGAGGGCTTCGGCGTGATCCGCTGCCTGCTCGGCTGCCGGCTCGGCTGCCTGCCTTCCGATTGCCTGCCCTCCGGCGGCCTCCCCGGCTGCCGGCCCTCCGGTCGGCTCCCCGGCTGCCGCCTCCTCGCCCTGGGCGAGCAGGGCGAGGGTCCAGCGGTGCAGCCGGGCCTCGTCCAGGCTGTCCGGCCCGTCGCCGTCGAGCCCCATCAGCCGGGTGGTGACGGCGAAGGGCACCGGCCGGGCGAACGCGGCGACCAGGTCGGCGGGCGGCCCGGCGGCGACCAGTGCGTCCACGGACTGCTGGACGGCGGCCGCGACCCAGGGCTGCCAGCCGGCGATGGCGCGCGGGGTGAAGGCCCGTTGGACAGTGCCGCGCAGGCGGCGGTGGGCCGGTCCGTCCTGGTTGAACAGGGACGCCGGGTTGGCCGCCACGTCTGCGGTGGCGCCGGCGGTGCCGACGTCGTGGAGGTCGGCCCGGGTGATCCGGGGGTCGCCGAGGACCTGCCGGACGTCGTGGTAGCGGGTGACCAGCCAGGCGGGGGTGCCGTCGGGCAGCGTGGTCGGGTGGGGCGGCCGGGCGGGGGAGACGGGGAGCCGGTGGAGCGGGGGGAGGGTGGTCCGGGTGTCGGCGGCGGCGGATTCCATGGGGCCCTTCGGGGTCGGTGCGGCCGTTGCGTCCAAATGTCGTATTTTCTACAGCACTTGGATGTTTCCGGTGGATTTTCCCGTTACGGACCGATGGTAAGCGCCGTCATCCCCGGCCGGGCGCCGGATCGGCGGCCAGCAGCGGCCGGAGCGCGCCCAGGACGGCGCCGATGCAGGCGTCGAGCAACTCGTCGCGGGTGCAGGTCTCCTCGGTCAGCCAGTCGATGACGAGCACCCGGACGAACACCAGCCAGCTGCGCAGGACCTGCGACACGGCTCGGCGGGCGTTCTCGTCCGCGAGCGGGAGGACGCCGAGCAGGCGGTCGCGGAGGGTGTCGAGTTCCTCGGTGATGATCGTCTGGATCACCTGGTCCCCGGCCAGGACGCGGTTGGCGGCGAGCACGGCGTGCCGGTTCGCGATGAAGTAGTCCAGGTGGGCGTCCATGCCCTCGACCAGTTGCTCGACCAGGGTGTCGGCCGGGTCGAACCGGCTGTGGGCGAGGAGGTCGTCGGCGGCCTGCCGGTAGATCGCCGCGAACAGGTCGCGCTTGCCGGGGAAGTGGCGGTAGAGCAGGGCGCGCGAGACCCCGGCCGCCTCGGCGACCTCCTCCATCAGCACCTCCTCGTACGGCCGGGCGGCGAAGAGGCGGGCGCCGACGGAGAGCAGGTGGGCGCGCCGCGCGGCCGGGGAGAGGCGGCGGCGGGGTTCGTGGACTGGCATGCGGGCCAGGCTACTTGACACGCGTCTACTACCGACCGCTAGCTTGGTAGACACGTGTCAACCAAGCGCGTGCCGACGGACCGACGACGGGTGGGTGGAGCATGGCCAAGGCGCTGCGGGTGCTCGCGTGGACGATGGGGGTCGCCTGCGTCGCGATCGGGTTCTTCCACATCCTGCTGGGGAACGCCGCGGTGCCCGGCATCGCGCACGCCGGTCCGACGGTCGACAGCTTCGGCCGCTTCATGGGCGCCGTCTTCGCCGGGTACGGCGCCGCCTGGATCCGGGCCGCCCGGCAGGATCCGGTGCCGGCCGGGACGGTGCGGTGGCTCGCGGCGGTGTTCCTGCTGGGCGGCCTCGCGCGGGTGCTGTCCATCGCGGTGGACGGCTGGCCGCAGGGGTTCCAGGTGGTGCTGATGGTGATCGAACTCGGGCTCGCACCCGTGTACTTCTGGCTCGCCGACGCGGACGAGCGGGCCCGGCCGGACAGGGCTCACGCGGCCGGTGCGTAGCTCCCCAGGAGTTCGGCGAAGGTGCCCGGGTGGGCGGTGGCCCCGGTGAGCGCGACATGGCCGTCCGGCCTGACCAGCACGACGGCGTCGCCGCGCAGCCCGTAGGCCCGGGCGACGTGGCCCGCCGGGTCGAGGACGGCGGCCCGGCGCAGGCCGACGGAGGCGGGCAGGGACGCCTGCCCCGAGGGCTCGTCCAGGGACGGGTGCTCGCCGATGGTCAGCAGCGTGAAGTGCGCGCCGCGGAAGAGGTCGAACAGTCGGGTCGGCGTGCCGTCGGTGGTGGTGCAGGGTGCGTCCGGGGCGCGGTCGCCCGCCCGGATGCCGGTGGTGTCGTCGAGGTCGCGGCCGAGCGGCCCGCCCCGGTAGGTGACGGAGAGACCGGTGAAGTCGTCGCCGGCGGCGGCCGGGTCGAGGAACTGGTCGGCCAGCGCGCGGGCTCCGTCGGCGCCGAACAGTGCCTTGTGCTGGGCGGTGGTGGCGGCCAGGACGGCGCGGGCGACGGGCAGCCGTTCGGCCTGGTAGCTGTCGAGCAGCGCGTCGGGGGCGCCGCGCAGCACCGCGGCCAGCTTCCAGCTGAGGTTGTGGGCGTCCTGGATTCCGGTGTTCATGCCCTGGCCCCCGGCCGCTGACTGGCAGTGGGCGGCGTCCCCGGCGAGCAGCACCCGGCCGTCGCGGTAGCGCTCGACCATGCGGACCGTGGGGCGCCAGACGGTGGACCAGACCGGCTCGTGCAGCGTGACCCCGGGCAGGCCGGCCCGTTCGGCGAACAGCGTGCGGAAGGTCGCCAGGGTGGGTGCCGGAATGCCGCCGGGTCCGTCCGGGTCGACGGCGGCGTGGACGGCCCAGTTGGCGTCCGCCCGCATCGGGACCATCGTCAGCGCGCCGACACCGAGCCGGGGGTCGTTCCAGACGTGCATCGAGCGGGTGTCGAGGCCGTCGACGTCCATGGAGGCCATGAGGAACCGCTGCTCGTCCCAGGTCTCGCCGAGGAAGGGGATGCCGGTCAGCTTGCGGACGGTGCTGCGGCCGCCGTCGCAGCCGACCAGGTAGCGGGCGGACAGCCGCTCGGTCCGGTCGCCGACGCGTACGGTGGCGAGGACGCCGTCCGGCTCCTGGGTGCAACCGACCAGCTCGGTGTCCGTCTCGACCGCGACGCCGTACGCGGCGAGCCGTTCGCGCAGGACCTCCTCGGTGTGGTGCTGGCCGAGCAGCAGCATGCCGCGGTACGGGCGGTCCGGGGTGGGCGGGTTGGCGGGCGCCGGATCGACCTCGCGGACGAGCCGGTCGCCCTCGTAGGTACGGACCTTGAGGTCGTGCGCGCCGCGGTCGAGGATCGCCGCCACGACTCCGAGGTCGTCGAAGACCTCCAGGGTGCGCGGGTTGACGCCCTTGCCGCGGACGCCGCGGTCGCGGAACCGCGGCTCCCGCTCGACGATGCGGCAGCCGATCCCGGCGCGGGCCAGTCCGAGGGCGAGTGCGAGGCCGACGGGGCCGGCGCCGACCACCAGGACTTCGGTCGCCCCGGTTTCGGTCGTCCCGGTTTCGGTCGTACGGGTGGCGTGGACAGTGCGCATGACGGATCTCCCCTGTGGCCGTCCGGCCATAAGATACGGTGCGTTTCTTGGTTTCGACTGTAAGCTGACCTCGATAAGAAACGCAAAGTATCCAAGAGTCCGCGGACTACGAACCTCCGAAGGGCAGGTGCGGGACGGCGTGGTGGACCGCAAACCGGTGCGGCGGCGCGGTGACGAACTGGAGCAGGCGATCCTGGACGCCGTCTGGGCCGAACTCGCCGACCACGGCTACGACCGGCTCACCATGGACGGCGTCGCCGCGCGCGCCCGCACCAGCAAGCCGGTGCTCTACCGCCGCTGGCCCAACCGCGCCGCCCTCGTCATCGCCGCCCTCAGCCGCAACGCCCCCGACTACCAGGACCCCCCGGACACCGGCCGGTTGCGGGCGGACCTGGCACTCTTCCTGGGCGGCCTGCTGCAGCGCTTCGACGACCTGCCGACCGACGCCGTCCACGGCTTCCTGGTCGACCTGATGCGCCACCCCGAACTGCGGACCGGGTTCACCGAGGGCCTGACCGCCGAAGGACCGGTCAGCGGCCTGGGCACGATGATGCGCCGCGCCGCCGCCCGGGGCGAGATCAACCCGGCCCGGATCACCCCGCGCGTCGTCTCCCTCCCGCTCGACCTGCTGCGCGACGCGTTCCTGACCGGCGGGACCATACCCTCCGACGACGTGGTGGCGGAGATCCTGGACCAGGTCGTGCTGCCACTCCTGCGGGCGCCCTCCGAGGACTGACCCGCCGTCGGCCCTGGTCGGGCCTGCGTGACCCGTGCGCGCAGATCGACAGGGCGGTCCGCCCCGGTGGCACGGTCGAGGTCGACCTGCCGGACGGGCCGCGCCGGGCGTTCGACCGGGCCCGAAGGGCTACGGCCGGCGGACCTCGCCGAGGGCCGGCGGCAGGGCCGGGGAAACCGGCTCGACGTCGGCGCGGCGCAGGTCGTAGAGGTACGACTTCCCGGCCTTCCAGCTGCGCCAGGGGCAGAGCGGCGGAAACATCTCCCCTGCTGTCCCGCCCGGCAGCGGCGCGGAGTTGGGCACCCCGTCGGCGTCGACGGTGCACCAGCCGCGCTCGGGCAGCCACCGGCACCAGAGGTCCAGGTCGGTCCGCTTGAACGACGGCCTGCCGTGGAAGGTGCCGTCCGGCCGGAAGTGGTAGACCAGGCCGTCCAGGCGGCGGACGAACTCGATCGACGACATCATGTCCTCCCGACTCCACGATCCGGCGGGCTCAGCGGGCTCAGCGGGCTCAGCGGGCTCAGCGGGCTCGGCGACCTCGGCCGCCGGGATTCCGGAGTCTATTGCTCGTCAGGGCCGCGAGCCGACGGGTTTTCGGGCCGGTCGCGGGATACCCCCTCCCCGTACTGATGGAGCTTCGGTGATCGGTCTTCCGGAGACCGGGGGTTTCGGGCGCGTGGCGGTCGGGCGCGCGGGTCCGTCGCCGAGGCGGTGTCAGGACCGGACGAGCCGGGCGATGGCCTGGTTGGCCTCGCGGATCTTGGTGCTCGCCTCCTGGCCGCCCTCGGAGATGGCGTCGCGGACGCAGCACTCGATGTGCTCGTCCAGGAGTTGGAGCGCGAAGGACTGGAGGGCGCGGCTGGCGGCGGAGACCTGGGTGAGGACGTCGATGCAGTAGGTGTCCTGTTCGACCATGCGCTGCAGGCCGCGGATCTGGCCTTCGATGCGGCGGAGCCGCTTGAGGAAGTCGTCCTTGTGGGAGCTGTAGCTGGGCACGGCCGCCTCTGGTTCCTGTGCGGTGAGGGGGGCTTTCACTCTACCGGCGTGCGGGAGAAGGGGGATCGGCCCGGACGGACGGACGGACGGACGGCGGTGGCGGCGCCGCCCGACCGGGCCGGTGACGGGCGGTCAGCTGTCGAGGCGGCCGACCAGGTCGTAGCCGGCCTCGTCGATGGCGGCGGCCACGTCGGCGTCGGTGAGCGGCTGGGTGCTGCCGACGGTCACCCTGCCGGTGGCGAGGTCCACGGCGACGTCGGTGACGCCGTCGAGCTTCGTCAACTCGGCGGTGACCGAGCTGACGCAGTGGCCGCAGGTCATGCCCTTCACCTCGAAGGCCGAGGTCAGGGCGGTCTCGGTGGCGGTGGCCGCGGCGGCGGTGCCGCACGAGCCGCAGCAGGAGGAAGCCTCGGTGGTGACCGAGTCGACGGTGGCGGTGGTCTCGCTCATGGGTGTGCTCCTGTCGTCAGTGCCCGGCGCCGCCCGGAGTGGCCCGGTCGGCTTCTTCGCTTTCGAAAGTACCATACCCCCCTAGGGTATCCAAGTGGTGGCTGTCGGAACCCTCGGGCGGCGGCCGCGTCGACGGACCGGACGGTCAGGGCCGCTCTGTGGCAGCCCTGTTGCGCCCTGCGGGCAGGGTCGGGGCGTGCGCCCCCGTCGGGCTCCGCCCATCGGGGTCCGCGCACCGAGTCCCCACGCCGCCGCCAGGCGGCCACACGCCCAGCACGTGACGCCCACCGCACGACGCCCACCACACGAGGTGACCCCATGGACCAGAACACCCGGAGCGGTCCGCGCGGCCCGCGCGGCCTGCGCGAGGTCCTCGCCGCCGGCGAACGGACCTACTCCTTCGAGTTCTTCCCGGCCAAGGACGAGGCCGGTGAGCGCGCCCTGTGGGCCGCGATCCGGCGGGTGGAGGCGGCCGCGCCGACCTTCGTCTCGGTCACCTACGGCGCCGGCGGCTCCTCGCGCGACCGCACCATCGGCACCACCGAGCGGATCGCCGCGCAGACCACGCTGCGCCCGGTCGCCCACCTGACCGCGGTCGGCCACTCCACCGCCGAGCTCCACGCCGTCCTGCGGCGCTACGCGGACGTCGGGATCCGGGACGTGCTCGCGCTGCGCGGCGACCCGCCCGGCAACCCCGGCGGCGCCTGGGAGCCGCACCCGCGGGGCCTGCGGTACGCGGCCGAGCTGGTGCGGCTGGTCAAGGAGTGCGGCGCGTTCACCGTCGGCGTCGCGGCCTTCCCCGAACGCCACCCGCGCTCGGTGGGTTGGGACGACGACATCCGGCACTTCGTCGCGAAGTGCCGCGCGGGCGCCGACTACGCCGTCACGCAGATGTTCTTCGAGGTCGAGCACTACCTGAGGCTGCGGGACCGGCTGGCCGCGGCAGGCTGCGAGACGCCGGTCATCCCGGAGATCATGCCCGCCACCGACGTGCGCCAGATCAGCCGTTTCGCCGAGCTCAGCGGGGCGTCCTTCCCGGCCGGTCTGGCGCTGCGGCTGGCGGCGGCCCGCGGCGACCGGGCCGCGGCGCACCGCATCGGCGTCGACCACGCCACCCGGATGGCGGAGCGCCTGCTCCGCGAGGGCGCCCCCGGCCTGCACTACATCACCCTGAACCGCTCCACCGCCGCCCTGGAGATCCACCGCAACCTCGGGCTCGACGGGCCGACACGAGTACCCGCAGCCCCACCGGCGATCGGCAGCCCGGCCTGACGGGGGAGCGGCGCGTTACCGTTCACGGGATACCCCCTGTGGGTATATGGTTCCTCGCGCCCCTCGGAGCTCCACGGCGCGGCCACGGAAAGGCGGACCCACCATGCACGGAATCCCGCACGCGATCCTGCACGCGCTGGCCATCGCCGGATCGATGACCTGGGAGATCACCTGGGCCCTCATCCTCGGGTTCCTGCTCTCCGCCGTCGTGCAGGCCGTCGTCCACAAGTCCACCGTCGTCCGGCTCCTCGGCGACGACCGGCCGCGCACCCTCGCCGTCGCCTCCGCCTTCGGCGCGGCGTCCTCCTCCTGCTCGTACGCCGCCGTCGCACTGGCCCGCTCGCTGTTCCGCAAGGGAGCCGACTTCACCGCCGCGATGGCCTTCGAGATCGCCTCGACCAATCTGGTCGTCGAACTGGGCGTGATCCTGGCCCTGTTGCTGGGCTGGCAGTTCACGGCGGCCGAATTCGTCGGCGGGCCGGTCATGATCCTGCTGCTCGCCGTGCTGTTCCGGCTGCTGCTGCGGGACCGGCTGCTGCGCGAGGCCCGCGAGCAGGCCGAACACGGCCGGGCCGGCTCGATGGAGGGGCATGCCGCGATGGACATGTCGGTGACGGGGGAGGGCTCCTTCGCCCGGCGGCTGCTCTCCGGCGGGGGCCTCACCTCGGTGTCACACGTCTTCGTGATGGAGTGGGCCGCCATCGTCAGGGACCTGGTGATCGGCCTGCTCGTCGCCGGCGCGATCGCCGCCTGGGTGCCCGACTCGTTCTGGCAGGCCTTCTTCTTCGTCGACCATCCGCTCGCCGGCAAGATCTGGGGTCCGCTGGTCGGCCCCCTGGTGGCGATCGCGTCCTTCGTCTGCTCGATCGGCAACGTGCCGCTGGCCGTGGTCCTGTGGAAAGGCGGCATCAGCTTCGGCGGCGTGGTCGCGTTCATCTTCGCGGACCTGCTGATCCTCCCGATCCTGAACATCTACCGGAAGTACTACGGCGCCCGCATGGCCCTCTTCCTGCTCGGGACGTTCTACGCGGCGATCGTGGTCGCCGGGTACGCGGTCGAGCTGCTGTTCGGCGGCCTCGGCCTGGTCCCCGACCAGCGGGATGCCGAGATCCCGATGTCCGGCGTGGAGTGGAACTACACCACCTGGCTCAACATCGCGTTCCTGCTCCTGGCCGGGGCTCTCCTCATCCGCTTCTTCCGCACCGGCGGCGCGGCGATGCTGCGCATGATGGGCGGCGGGCCGGCGGAGGAGGAGCACCCCGGCCACGGCCACCATTGACGGCCGGGAGGCGTCGACGACTGCCGGGAAGTCCCGGGAAGTCCAACAGGCGCTGACGACCCCTGGATTGTGAGCGCTAACATCTTCGGGTCCGCCCGCATCGAGGAAGCACCCCCTGATGAAACGTTCCTGGCACGCACTGCTGGCTTCCGCGATCGTGGCGGCGACGACCGTGCCCGTCGCCCTGGCGCCGACCGACGCCGTCGCCGCCGACGGTGACATCACCTCGTCGATCCTCGCCGACAGCGACGTGGTCCTGGGCGGGAACGCCGTCGTGAACGTGCCGCCCGGGGTGCACACCTACGCGGGGGTGATCAGCGGGCAGGGGTCCTTGCGGGTCTCCGGCACCGGCACCTTGATCCTCACCAAGGACAGCACGTTCACCCTGCCCGGCTCCCAGCAGGCCCAGTCGGTCAGCGTTCCCGGCGGCAACCACCCCTACGTGGTCGTCAGCAACCCCGACCGGCCGGCGGTCACCGTCGACGCCGGCGCCACCCTGCAGTACGGCAACGGCGGAACCACCGGCCTGATCGGCGCCTTCCCCTACAACTCGCCCGGCTACCAGCAGAACCAGGACAACATCCGGGTGGACGGCACGCTGAACCTGTCGCTCACCCGGCTGTTCAACCTGGGCACCATCAGCGGCTCCGGGACGATCGTGCAGCCCCGCAACCTGTGGGGCACGCTGCAGCTGTGCGGAAGCAGCCCCTTCTCCGGGGTGCTCGACATCGGCACCGGCGCCAACTACGCCGCCACCACCTGCACGGCCGACCTGCCGAACGCCAAGGCCGTCGTCAACCGCGGCTCGTGGATCATCGACACCCCGCTGAACCAGACGGTCGTCCAACGCCAGAACTTCTACAGCCGTGAGTACGGCAACGACGTCAACGTCCACTCCCGGCCCGGCAGCAAGGTGGTCCTGACGGGCACCTACAGCTACAGCGACAACACCGACACGGCCTCGCCGGCGCTGAGCAACAGCAACCTCAACTGGGTCACGGTGGCACACCGCTCGAACAAGCGCGGCACCAACATCGAGGGTGCCGACGTGCAGTGGGGAGACGGCACCACCCACCAGATCTTCATGCCGGGCACGGCCGAGACGGCCTACGTCAACCTGCACGCCAGGCCGCAGCGGTCACGGCTGACCTTCGACTACAACGGCCCGGTCACCCTCGGCCTGCCCATCGGCGGAGGGATGTACCACGACACCCTTGCCACCCCCGGGGCGGGCGACATCGTCATCGCCGGCACGGCCGGGAACGACGTGACCTTCGCGGCGGCACAGTTCTACGACGGTTCCACCACCATCCAGCGGGGTGCCACCCTGCGCCTCGGATCGGGGGCGGCGGGAGCGGACGGCAGTCTCCACACCAAGGGCACCCTCGACGCGGTCGGCGACGACGGGTCGCTGATCGTCCAGAACGTCCGGACGGCCGTGACGCTGCCGCCGGTGTCCGGCTCCGGATCGGTCACGCAGAATGGCACCGCGACGGCGACGCTCACCGCCGCCTCCTACACCGGCGCCACCACCGTGGCCAAGGGAACGCTCGCGGTGGCCGGAGCGTCGCTCTCCTCGTCCAGCGGGGTCGCCCTCACCGGGGCGTCCGCGGTCCTCGATCTCGGCGCGGCGACGTCGACGACGCTGCGCAAGCTGGAGGTCGTCACGGGGGCGAAGATCATTCTGCCGGGCGGAGCCCAGAGCTTCACCGTGGGTGCCCAGGACGCCGCGCTCTCCGGCGACACGCTGAGCGTGGGAGGAGCGTCCTTCTCGATCGCCCGTACGGCGGGCCACGTCGAGCTGACGGCCGTGACGGCCGCGACGGCGACCACCCCGGCCGCCTCTCCGTCGGCGAGCTCCCCGGACGAGCCCGTCGGCCAGGCCGGCGACCCGCCCCCGGCGGGGCCCACCGCCGCCCCGGCCGCCGCGCGGGCCGGCAGTGCGGTCTGGGCGGTGCCGACCGCGGTCGGCACGGCCCTGGCGGGCGCGGCCGGTGGCGTCCTCCTCGCCCTCAGGAGGCGGCGCAGGCGCGGGCGCCCCGGCCGCCGCCGGCACGGCCGCTGACACCGGCCCGGCACCGCGCCGTGTCGGGTCCGGTCGGGTCCGGTCAGTGTCCGTGCCCGCCGGCCGGCTCCTCGGACGGGGCGGCGGTCGGCACGCCGGTCGGGGCGGCCGCGGTGGAGTCCGCGGTCACGGTGAAGGCCGCCGTGTGGACGGTGTCCTGGTGCTGGAAGTCCAGGAAGAGCCGGTAGCCGCCGGGGCTGGGGGCGGTGGTGGTGAAGCCGATCTCCGGGCCCGGGGTGGTGGTGTCGGGGTGGACGTGGAGGTAGGCGAGGTCGCCGGCGCGGAGGGCGACGAGGTGGCCGTAGGCGCCGAGGTAGGGCTGGAGGTCGGTGACCGGCCGACCGTCCTTGCTGACGGTCAGGGTGAGCCGGCTGCTGCGCCCGGCGGCGAGGTCGCCGCCGAGGGTGACGGTGTAGCCGTCGACGGTGACGGTGCGGCCGGTCTCGGGGAGCGGGGCGGGGCGCAGGTCGCCGGCGGCGTGGAGGTCGGCGCCGAGGGTGAGGCCGTCGCCGGCGCCGACCGGGGTGAAGTCGGCGAAGACCCGGTACTCGCCGGCGGCGGGGACGGCGGTGGTGGCGCTCCAGGTGCCGTCCGCGGCCAGGGTGGGGTGCAGGTGCTGGAAGGTGGACAGGTCGCGCGGGGCGACGATCAGGTGTAGTTCCTTGTCGTGCTGCTGCTGGTAGGCGGTGAGCGGCCGGCCGTCCGTGCCGAGGATGCGGAACCGCAGGTCGGCGGGGGAGCCGGCGGTGACGAAGGGGTTCTCGACGCTGAGGGTGTAGCCGCGTTCGGAGATCTGCAGCCCGCCGGGCAGGTGCTCGGGGGCTCCCCCGCCGGCGTGGTCTGCGGCGTCGTGTCCGGCGTGTCCGGCGGGCTGTCCGGCGTCGTGTCCTGAGTGCCCCTTCTGCCCGGCGTGGGCCCGGGCCTCGGGTGCGGGCCCGGTGCCGGTGGCGTGGCCGACGCCGAGGGCGAGGCCGAAGGCCGCGGCGAGTCCGGTGGTGAAGGCGGTGATGCGCATGGCGGTGTTCATGGCGGGATCTCCTCAGGCGTTGACGTGGTGAGTGAATACCCACCGGGGGTATCCCGTCAAGCGAATCCGCCGGGGATCCGCCTGAATCCGCAATACGGCCCCGGGGTATCCCTACGGGTTGCCACAGGTACCCCCTGGGGGTATAACTGAGTCATCACCGACGGCCGGTACGGCGACGGCACGACGACTGTCACGAGGAGCGACGATGACTACCCAGGCACCCGCCTCAGCGGAGGTGGAACTCTCGATCGGCGGAATGACCTGCGCCTCGTGCGCGGCCCGCATCGAGAAGAAGCTCAACCGGATGGACGGCGTCTCGGCCAGCGTCAACTACGCCACCGAGAAGGCGAAGGTCACCTTCGAGGGCGCCGTCGACGTGGCCGACCTGATCGCCACCGTCGAGGCCACCGGCTACACCGCCGCCCTGCCCAAGCCCCCGGCCGCCCAGGGGGCCGCCGAGCAGGCCGAGCCGTCGGACGAACTGGCCCCGCTGCGCGCCCGGTTGTTCACCGCGCTGGCGCTCGCCGTGCCCGTGATCGCAATGGCGATGGTGCCCGCGCTGCAGTTCGACAACTGGCAGTGGCTGTCCCTGACCCTGACCGCCCCGGTCGTCACCTACGCCGCCTGGCCGTTCCACAAGGCCGCGTTCACCAACGCCCGGCACGGCGCCGCGACGATGGACACCCTGGTCTCGCTCGGCACCGGCGCCGCGTTCCTGTGGTCCCTGTGGGCGCTGTTCTTCGGCGACGCCGGGATGCCGGGCATGCGGCACGGCTTCGAATTCACCATCGCCCGCAGCGACGGCGCGTCCGACATCTACCTGGAGGCCGCGGCCGGCGTCACCGCCTTCATCCTGGCGGGCCGCTACTTCGAGGCCCGCTCCAAGCGCACCGCCGGCGCCGCCCTCAAGGCGCTGCTGGAACTGGGCGCCAAGGACGTGACGGTACTGCGCGGCGGGGTCGAGGCGCGCATCCCGATCGCCGAACTCACCGCGGGCGACCGCTTCGTGGTCCGGCCGGGCGAGAAGATCGCCACCGACGGCGTGGTGGTCGAGGGCGCGTCGGCGGTGGACGCCTCGATGCTGACGGGCGAGTCCGTCCCGGTCGAGGTCGCCGTCGGCGACGCCGTCACCGGCGCCACCGTCAACGCGGGCGGCCGACTGGTGGTCGAGGCCACCCGGGTCGGCGCGCTCGGCATCCTCATCAAGGGCCCGGAGGTCCTGGAGTCCACCCGCCGGGTCGACACCGTCGTCCTGGACAAGACCGGCACCGTCACCACCGGCCGGATGACCCTGCTCGCCGTCCACACCGCCGGCCCGGGCCGTCCTGGAGGTGGCCGACGCG
>NZ_JOHO01000026.1 GCF_000719705.1 Streptomyces sp. NRRL S-350
CGGGCGCGGCGGGCGGGGGAGTGGCGGGCGAAGGCCCTGGGGGCGGGGGCGAGGGCCGGTTCGAGCCCTGGCCGCCCGCCGCGACGGTGACGGCCGCCCTGGCGGCGGCGCTGTCGGTCGGGGCGGGGGCGGCGCTGTCGGGCTGGCTGTCCGGCGGGGCACTGGCGGGCGAGCGGATGGCCTGGCTGGGGCCGGCGCCGTGGTGGACGGGCCTGGCGGCGGCGGGCTGGTTCGCGCTGGTGGCCGTCCCGGGCGCCCTGCTGGTGCGGCACCGCGCCCTCGCCCCGGTGCGCCGCGCCCTCGCCCCGGTGCGGCAGCACCCGCCCGCCCCGGCGGTCGGCCAGGGCGCGTACGCCCGGCTCGCGCGGCAGGCGCGCCGGGGCGTGCTCGAGCTGCGCGCCCGGGCCCACGCCCTCGTACTGCGGCTTTCCGAGCCGGGCCGCGCGGGCCGGGGCGGCGGGGATCCGATCGACTGACGGGGCGGTGCGGGCGGCTACTCGGTGTTCCCGGTGAAGTCCACGTACCACTGGGGCGCGTACCGGTCGCAGTTCTCGGCGCCGACGGAGGTCAGCGAGTCCTGCACGCAGGTGACGTACTCGCGGTAGTGGTAGCCGAGGCCGATCACCGCGGTGGCGACCACGACGGTCATCGCGCCGGTCAGGATCCCGGCGAGCGCGGCCGGGGTCAGCGGGTTCGGCGCCGGGGCCCCGGGGGCGTGGCCGGCCGCAGCGGTGGCGGCGGTCCGGGCGGGGCGCGGGGCCCGGAGGGC
Source organism: Streptomyces sp. NRRL S-350 (assembly GCF_000719705.1). Taxonomy (GTDB): domain Bacteria; phylum Actinomycetota; class Actinomycetes; order Streptomycetales; family Streptomycetaceae; genus Kitasatospora. The sequence goes on from NZ_JOHO01000026.1 coordinate 770, forward strand.
GCCGATGCCCCAGACGATGCCGAGCGCTCCGACGAGCAGGGCGATCCAGTGGAACCCGGCGAACAGGCAGACCAGGGCGAACGGCCCGGCGAGCGCGGCGTTGCGGGCCCGGCGGTGGGCCGGGTCGGCGGGGTCGAGCCGGGGCGGCTGCGGGGCCGGCGGCCGCTGGCCGGGGTGGCCGTCGCCCTGGCCGGAGCCCCACGGCGGCGGGAGTTGCGGGCGCTCGCCGCCCTGGCCGCCGGCGCCGCCCTGGCCTTCGCCGGGCTTGGGGCTGCGCGGCTGCCACGGCTGGTCCGGGGCATCCGCCGGCGGCGGCGCGAAGGGGTTGCGCTCGCCGTTGTCGTCGCCGCTGCTCATGGGTTCAGCCAATCCTTGTCGGTCGGGACTCGGTCGGGACCCGGCCGGGCTCGGGGGAGCCCGGCCGGAGGGTCTCGCGGTCGTCGCGGTCTGCCGTGCCGTCCAATGATCCCGCAGCCGTTCGACGGCCGACCGGCGGCCCGTGCCCCGGGCCCGGTCACCGGTGGGGGGGGGTGCAACTCCGGTGCGGCGGGCCCGAGGAGATCCCCGTCTCAACTACGCGCGTAGCGCCGCCAGGAGGGTTCGGAGGCCGTCCGACCAGCCGTTATCGTGGTGACGGTCAGCAGCTCGCATCGGTTCCCGGGGCCCGCGTCGCGGCGGGTTCTCCTGGTGTTCCCCCTTGCTCGACCTGCCGTTCGTAGTGGCCCCACCGCCGGTGGACGTACCAGCGGACGGCGCCCGACCTACGGAGAATCGCGCAGTGGCCGCCGCCCCCGCCCAGCACTTCCCGCCCCGCACGCCCGGACCGGCCCGCCTGGTGGTGCTGGTCTCCGGCTCCGGCACCAACCTGCAGGCGCTGCTGGACGCGGTCGCGGACCCGGCCTACGGCGCCGAGATCCTCGCCGTCGGCGCGGACCGGGACGGCATCGCCGGTCTGGAGCGGGCGGAGAAGGCCGGCCTGCCGAGCTTCGTGCACCGGGTGAAGGACCACCCGGACCGCGCCGCCTGGGACCGCGCGCTGACCGCCTCGGTCGCCGAGTACGAGCCGGACCTGGTCGTCACGGCCGGTTTCATGAAGATCCTCGGCCCCGAGTTCATCGCCGCCTTCGCCGGGCGGATCGTCAACACCCACCCCGCACTGCTGCCGTCCTTCCCCGGCGCCCACGGCGTCACCGACGCGCTGGCGTACGGCGTGAAGGTCACCGGCTGCACCGTCCACCTGGTCGACGCCGGCGTGGACACCGGGCCGATCATCGCGCAGGGCGTCGTCGAGGTCGTCGACGCCGACCACGCCGATGGCGGCGAAGCGCTGCACGAGCGCATCAAGACTGTCGAGCGCCAGCTGCTCGTCGACGTCGTGGGCCGGCTGGCCCGCGAGGGCCACCGCATCGAGGACCGAAAGGTATGGATTCCGGCATGAGCGCGAGCTCCACCACGCCCCCTGTCTCCGAGAACATCCGTCCGATCCGTCGCGCGCTGATCAGCGTGTACGACAAGACCGGTCTGGAGGAGCTGGCCCAGGGCCTGCACGCCGCCGGGGTCGCCATCGTCTCCACCGGCTCCACCGCCGGCCGGATCGCCGCCGCCGGCGTCCCGGTGACCGAGGTGTCCGAGCTGACCGGCTTCCCGGAGTGCCTGGACGGCCGGGTGAAGACCCTGCACCCCCGCGTGCACGCCGGCGTGCTGGCCGACCTGCGGCTGGAGTCGCACCGCGCGCAGCTGGCCGAGCTGGGCGTCGAGCCCTTCGACCTGGTCGTGGTGAACCTCTACCCGTTCAAGGCCACCGTCGCCTCCGGCGCCACCCCGGACGAGTGCGTCGAGCAGATCGACATCGGCGGCCCGAGCATGGTCCGCGCCGCGGCGAAGAACCACCCCTCGGTGGCCGTCGTGGTCGACCCGGCCCGCTACGGCGACGTGCTGCGGGCCGCCCGGGAGGGCGGCTTCGACCTGGCCACCCGCAAGCGCCTGGCCGGTGCGGCGTTCGCCCACACCGCCGCCTACGACGTGGCCGTCGCCTCCTGGTTCGAGGCCGGCTACGCGCCGAGCGACGAGACCTTCCCCGAGTTCCTGGGCGCGACCTGGGAGCGGCAGAACGTGCTGCGCTACGGCGAGAACCCGCACCAGGGCGCCGCGCTCTACAGCGACGGCACCGGCGGCCTGGCCGGTGCGCGGCAGCTGCACGGCAAGGAGATGTCGTACAACAACTACGTCGACACCGACGCCGCCCGCCGCGCCGCCCACGACCACGCCGAGCCGGCCGTCGCGATCATCAAGCACGCCAACCCGTGCGGCATCGCGACCGGCGCCGACGTCGCCGAGGCGCACCGCAAGGCGCACGAGTGCGACCCGGTCTCCGCGTACGGCGGCGTGATCGCGGTCAACCGCCCCGTCACCGTCGCGCTGGCCGAGCAGATCGCCCCGATCTTCACCGAGGTCGTCGTGGCCCCCGGCTACGAGGAGGGCGCCCTGGAGGTGCTGACCCGCAAGAAGAACCTGCGGGTGCTGGTCGCGCCCGAGGCCCCGGCCAACCGCCAGGAGGTGCGCCCGATCTCCGGCGGCGTCCTGCTGCAGGACGCCGACCGGGTGCACGCCGAGGGCGACGACCCGGCGAACTGGACGCTCGCCACCGGTGAGGCGCTCTCCCCCGCCGAACTGTCCGAGCTGGCCTTCGCCTGGCGGGCCTGCCGGGCCGTCAAGTCCAACGCGATCCTGCTGGCCAAGGACGGCGCCTCGGTCGGCGTCGGCATGGGCCAGGTCAACCGGGTCGACTCCTGCAGGCTCGCGGTCGAGCGGGCCGGCGAGCGGGCCAAGGGTGCGTACGCGGCCTCCGACGCCTTCTTCCCGTTCGCGGACGGCCCGGCGATCCTGATCGCGGCCGGGGTCAAGGCCATCGTCCAGCCCGGCGGTTCGATCCGCGACGAAGAGGTCATCGCGGCGGCCGCCGAGGCCGGCGTGACCATGTACCTCACCGGCGCGCGCCACTTCTTCCACTGACCGGCACGAAGCGGCCCGGCCCCTCCGAGGAGGGAGCCGGGCCGCTTCGCCGTGTGCCGTGCCGTCCGGTCAGTACCGCGGCCGGTTGAACCAGCTGACGCCGTCCCGGACGCACATGGCGGTGATCCAGATGACGCTGATGGCCAGCCAGAGGAAGGCCATGACCAGGCCCACGGCGGTCCCGCCGCTGATGGCGCCCAGCAGGATCAGCAGGCCGACGAGGGCGCCGAGCGAGCCGTAGACGATGGTGATGACCCGGACGGTGTTGCCGCCCTTGCCGAACTTGGCCCCGAGGGTGATGGAGAGCGCGGCGAACAGCCCGAACAGGACGGCGACGACGATCAGGACACCGGCGGCGGCGTTGCCCATCGCGGTGAACGGGTTGTCGCTGCTGGTGGTCCTGCTGAGGGTGTTGGTGGCGTCCTTCGCGGCAGCCCCGATGATCACGTAGATGATCGCGAGGATCGCCTGCACGCCGCCGACGATGAACAGCAGCACCCGGGCGGTCGTCACCAGGCCCGGCATGGACGGCGGCACGGCCGGCGCGTAGCCGTAGGCCGGGGCGGCCTGCGGGTAGCCGTACCCGGCGGGCGGCGGCGGGGCTTGCTGCGGGTAGCCGTAGCCCGGGGCGGCCGGCGGCTGGCCGTAGGGGTTGTTCGGGTCGGGCGGGTAACTCATGGATGCCTCCGGGCAGTTACGGGGACGCGGGGACGGGACGGCGGACGGCCCGGTGCCGGTCGGAGAGTCGGATCGCCGACCGGACGGGACAGTAGCGGAGCAGGGTGACAGCCCGGCGGCGGTGACGGGCGCCGTCGGCTCAGCGGCGTGGTGAGCGCCGGGTCGGTGGGAGCGTCGACGGGCACGGCGCGGGCGGGACGGCACCGCGGCGTGCGGATCGCTCGGTCTGCTGTGGTCGACTCACTGGCTCTTTCCCCCGGGTACGCCCCGCCGCAGGATCCGTCGGCCCGTCACCGGGCCGGTCGCGGCGGGAATGCCCGCTTATCGTGATCCGGACGGCCGTGCCGTGTCCAGCCGGTTCCACGGGCCAGGTCAAGACTGTGGCGCAACCGCAACGTGCGGCGGACCTTCGTGCCCGACCGGTCGCCCGTGCGGGCCCGGTCGCGCCGGCCCGGCCGCCGGGCGTCGCGGGGCAGCGCCGGCCGTGGTACGGCGACCTGTCGCGATCCGGGAGAATGGGGTCATGACTGCCCAGATTCTCGATGGCAAGGCCACCGCCGCCGCGATCAAGTCCGAACTCGCCGCCCGCGTGGCGGCCCTCAAGGCGAAGGGCGTCACGCCCGGCCTCGGCACCGTCCTGGTCGGTGACGACCCGGGCAGCCGCTGGTACGTGAACGGCAAGCACAAGGACTGCGCCGAGGTCGGCATCGCCTCGATCCAGCGCGAGCTGCCCGCCACCGCCACCCAGCAGGACGTCGAGGACGTCGTCCGCGAGCTCAACGCCGACCCGACCTGCACCGGCTACATCGTCCAGCTGCCGCTGCCCAAGGGCCTGGACCAGAACCCGGTCCTGGAGCTGATGGACCCGGACAAGGACGCGGACGGCCTGCACCCGACCTCGCTCGGCCGCCTCGCCCTCGGCATCGACGGCCCGCTGCCCTGCACCCCGCTGGGCATCGTCGAGCTGCTGCGCCGCCACGGCGTCGAGATCAACGGCGCCGAGGTGGTCGTGGTGGGCCGCGGCGTCACCGTCGGCCGCTCGATCGGCCTGCTGCTGACCCGCCGCAGCGAGAACGCCACCGTGACCCTGTGCCACACCGGCACCCGGGACCTCGCCTACCACCTGCGCAAGGCCGACATCATCGTGGCCGCCGCCGGTGTGCCGCACCTGATCAAGCCGGAGGACGTCAAGCCGGGCGCGGCGGTGCTGGACGTGGGCGTCAGCCGCAGCGAGGGCAAGATCGTCGGCGACGTCCACCCGGGCGTGGCCGCGGTGGCCGGCTGGATCTCCCCGAACCCCGGCGGCGTCGGCCCGATGACCCGCGCGATGCTGCTCAACAACATCGTCGAGGCGGCCGAGCGCCGCGCCGGCATCTGACACCCCAGGGACGGCGAGCATGACTGAACCGCGACCGGCGCGGTCCCGGCGCAGGCCGGTCAAGACCACCGGCACCCTGCCGCCCGAGGGCTCGGCCGCGGCCCTCGGACGCGACCACGCCCTGCCGGTGCGGCAGTGGCCCATAACGCTGGTCCTGCTGGTGGTCGGCGCCGGCCTCGCGGTGACGTGGTTCGCCGGCTCCAAGGACGGGTTCAAGTACGGGCTGCTGATCCTCGGCTGCGGGGTGCTGCTGGGCGCGGTGCTGCGCCTGGTGCTGTCCGAGGTCGGGATGCTGGCGGTGCGCAGCCGCTTCACCGACGTGATCGTGCTGACCTTCCTGGGTGCGTCGATCGTGCTGCTGACCCTGGTCGCGCAGCCGAACCCGTGGCTGCACGTCCCGTTGCTCGACAACATCGGCCAGCTGATGGGCCGGCCCAAGCGCTGACCGGCCCGCGCGCCGGCCGTCCCCCGGGCGCCGGGCCGACCGTCCGCGGCCGCACCCGGCCCCCGCCGGGCTCCTTGGATTCTGGGAGCCGAGCGGGGGCCGCACCGCGTTTGTGACGCATCAGCCAGGCCGGAACCCACGGCATACGCTTCCCTTTGCGATAACCTGACGCCGGTCTCTCGATGTCGAGAGACCATCCTCGGCTCCAGTGCCGGTGTGCCTGGGGCGCCTGGCGAACTGCTGGAGAAGGTAGAAATGACCCGCACCCCCGTCAACGTCACCATCACCGGAGCGGCCGGCCAGATCGGCTACGCGCTGCTCTTCCGCATCGCCTCGGGCCACCTGCTCGGTGCCGACGTGCCGGTGAACCTGCGCCTCCTGGAGATCCCGCAGGGCCTCAAGGCCGCCGAGGGCACCGCCATGGAGCTCGTCGACTGCGCCTTCCCGCTGCTGCGCGACATCAAGATCACCGACAACCCGAACGAGGCCTTCGACGGCGCCAACGTCGCGCTGCTGGTCGGCGCCCGCCCGCGCACCGCCGGCATGGAGCGCGGCGACCTGCTGCAGGCCAACGGCGGCATCTTCCGCCCGCAGGGCAAGGCCATCAACGACCACGCCGCGGACGACATCAAGGTCCTGGTCGTCGGCAACCCGGCGAACACCAACGCCCTGATCGCCCAGCGCAACGCCCCGGACGTCCCGGCCGAGCGCTTCACCGCGATGACCCGCCTGGACCACAACCGCGCCGTCGGCCAGCTGTCCGCCAAGACCGGCGCCCTGGTCTCGGACATCAAGCGCGTCACCATCTGGGGCAACCACTCCGCGACCCAGTACCCGGACGTCTTCCAGGCCGAGGTCGCCGGCAAGCCGGCCTTCGAGGCCGTCGGCAGCGACCAGGCCTGGCTGGAGAACGACTTCATCCCGACCGTCGCCAAGCGCGGCGCGGCCATCATCGAGGCCCGTGGCGCCTCCTCGGCCGCCTCGGCCGCCAACGCCGCCATCGACCACGTGTACACCTGGGTCAACGGCACCCCGGAGGGCGACTGGACCTCCATGGGCGTCGTCTCCGACGGCTCCTACGGCGTCCCGGCCGGCCTGATCTCCTCCTTCCCGGTCACCACCAAGGACGGCAAGTTCGAGATCGTCCAGGGCCTGGAGATCTCCGACTTCTCGCGCGCCCGCATCGACGCCTCGATCAAGGAGCTCACCGAGGAGCGCGACGCGGTCCAGGAGCTCGGCCTCATCTGAGCCCGCCCCGCACGGCTGCACCGGCGGCCCGCCGTCTTCCCCTCGGAAGCGGCGGGGCGCCCCCCCGTCCCGCCCCCCCCCCCCCCCCCCCCCCCCCCCCCCCCCCGAGGGCCAGATCCGGGCGCTGGAGGCGCACGGCACCCGCCGCTCGGCCCGGGCCGCGCACCTGGCCGCCGATCCGAACCGCTTCCTGGCCGCCGTGCAGGTCGGCGTGACCTGCATGGGCTTCCTGTCCGCCGCCTTCGGCGCGGACACCCTGGCCGGCAAGGTCGCCCCGCTGTTCGTCCGGGCCGGCCTGGCCCAGGGCGCGGCCGACGCGGTCGCCCTGGTCGGCCTCACCTTGGTGATCAGCTACGTCTCCCTGGTGCTCGGCGAGCTGACCCCCAAGCGGATCGGCCTGCAGCGCGCCGAGTCCATCGCGGTCACCGCCGCCCCGGTGGTGGACGTGATGTCGGTCGTGCTGCGCCCGGTGATCTGGCTGCTCGGCCACTCCACCAACCTGATGGTCCGCCTCCTCGGCGGCGACCCGACGGCCGGCCGCGGCTCGATGAGCTCCGAGGAACTGCGCGGCCTGGTCGCCGCCAACACCGAACTCGGGAGCGACGAAAGGGCGTTGATCGCCGACGTGTTCGCCGCCGGGGAGCGCCAGCTGCGCGAGGTGATGGTCCCGCGCACCGAGGTGACCTTCCTGGACGCCGAGCGCCCGCTGGCCGCCGTGCGGCAGCAGGCCGACACCTCGCCGCACTCGCGCTACCCGGTGGTCGAGGGCAGCGCCGACGCGGTGGTCGGCTTCGTCCACGTCCGCGACCTGTACGGCGCGCGCGGCGAGCAGGCCGCCAAGGTCCGCGACCTGTCCCGCCCGGTGAAGCTGCTGCCCGGCACCAAGCGGGTGCTGGAGGCGATGGGCGAGATGCGCCGCGAGGGCCACCACCTGGCCATCGTGGTGGACGAGTACGGCGGCACGGCGGGGATCGTCACCCTGGAGGACCTGGTCGAGGAGGTGATCGGCGAGATCCGGGACGAGTACGACCGGCCGGAGACCGCCCCCACCCGCCGCCTCGCCGGCGGCGGCATGGAACTGGACGGCCTGCTCAACCTCGGCGACTTCGCCGAGGAGACCGGCGTCACCCTTCCCGAGGGCCCGTACGAGACGGTGGCCGGCTGCCTGGTCGCCTCGCTCGGCCGGCTGCCCCGGGACGGCGACCAGGTGCGCGTGCCGCTGGAGGGCGGCGGCCGGGTCCTGCTGACGGTGGCCAAGGTGGAGGGCCGGCGGATCGCCCGGGTGAGGGTGAGTGCGGTCACACTGGCCGAACCTCCTGGGTCGGAGGTTTCCTGAGCGACCGGTGGAACTGGAACAATGGCCCGCATGGTCAACGCAGCGGTCACCGGTCCGGTCAAGGACCGTCCCCGGGTGCTCTCCGGCATCCAGCCCACCTCCGGCTCGTTCCACCTCGGCAACTACCTGGGCGCGGTGCGCCAGTGGGTCGACCTGCAGAAGGACAACGACGCCTTCTACATGGTCGTCGACCTGCACGCGATCACGGTGCCGCAGGATCCGGCGACGCTGCGCGAGAACACCCGGATCTCCGCCGCCCAGCTGCTCGGCGCCGGCCTGGACCCGGACCACTGCACGCTGTTCGTCCAGTCGCACGTGCCCGAGCACGCGCAGCTCGCCTGGGTGATGAACTGCCTCACCGGCTTCGGCGAGGCCGCCCGGATGACCCAGTTCAAGGACAAGTCCTCCCGGTACGGCTCCGACAGCACCACCGTCGGCCTGTTCACCTACCCGATCCTGCAGATCGCGGACATCCTGCTCTATCAGGCGGACGCCGTCCCGGTCGGCGAGGACCAGCGCCAGCACGTGGAGATCACCCGCGACATCGGCGACCGCTTCAACACCCGTTTCGGTCGGAGCTTCACGATCCCGAAGCCGTACATCCTCAAGGAGACGGCGAAGATCATGGACCTGCAGGACCCGGGCGTGAAGATGAGCAAGTCCGCCTCCTCGGCCAAGGGCCTGGTGAGCCTGCTGGACGAGCCGAAGGCGAGCGCCAAGAAGTTCAAGAGCGCCGTCACCGACACCGGCACCGTCGTGTCCTACGACGAGGAGCAGAAGCCGGGCGTCTCCAACCTGCTGCGCATCCACTCCGCGCTCAGCGGCCAGTCGGTCGACCAGCTGGTCGACCACTTCGAGGGCAAGATGTACGGCGCCCTGAAGACCGAGCTGGCCGAGCTGTTCACCGAGTGGGTCACCCCCTTCCAGGAGCGCACCCGCACCTTCCTGGACGACCCGGCCGAGCTGGACCGGGTCCTGGCCGACGGCGCCCGCAAGGCCCGCGAGGTGTCCTCCCGGACGCTGGAGACGGTGTACGACCGGATCGGCTTCCTCCCGGCCGCCAAGCGGTGATTGCCCTCACACCCCCGCCCGGTGGTGGCGGCCTCCCGGAGGTCGTCACCATCGGCGTGTCCGTGAGCGTCCCGGACCCGTACGGCGCGGCGATCCAGGACGCCCGCGCCGGGCACGGCGATCCGCTGGCCCGGTCGATACCGACGCACGTCACCCTGCTGCCGCCGACCGAGGTGCCGGCCGGGGCGCTGCCGAAGATCGAGGAGCACCTGGCGGCGGTGGCCGCCGCGCACCGGCCGTTCCGGATGCTGCTGCGCGGCAGCGGGACCTTCCGCCCGGTCTCCCCGGTGGTGTTCGTCCGGGTCGAGGAGGGCGCGCAGGAGTGCCGACTGCTGGAGGCGGACATCCGCTCCGGCCCGCTGGCCCGCGAGCTGGCGTTCCCGTACCACCCGCACGTGACGGTCGCGCACGGCCTGCCGGACGACGTGCTGGACCAGGCGTACGAGCAGGCGCGCGGCTTCCGGGCCGCCTTCCCGGTGCCGGGCTTCGGCCTCTCCCGCTTCGACGCGGACGAGGTCTGGCGGCCCTGGCGGAGCTACTCGTTCTCCTGACCGGGAGTCCGGTGGCCGGGAGCCCGCTGCCGCGCCCGCCGGCGCGCCCGCTGTCGCTGCCGGGCCCGCGCTCGAACTAGCCTGCGGCCCGCCCGAGTTCGAGCATCCGGTCGACCACCCGGCGGGCCGCGCCGCCGTCGTCCAGGGCGCAGTGCTCGCGCCGGAAGCGCCGGTAGCGCCCGGTGTAGCCGGGCGGCAGCCGGGTGCCGCCGTCGGCGAGCCGACGCAGCGCGCCGAGCAGGTCGGCCGAGGTCGGCACCAGCGGGCCGGGGGCCTTCGACTCGAAGTCGAAGCAGAAGCCGCGCAGGCTGTCGCGGTAGTGCTCCAGGTCGTAGGTGAAGAAGTACATCGGGCGGCCGGTGATCGCGAAGTCGAACATGATCGACGAGTAGTCGGTCACCAGCACGTCCGCGACCAGCAGCAGTTCCTGCGGGTCGGGGTAGTCCCCGCAGTCGTACAGGAAGCCGTCGCCGGCGCCGGGCAGCGGCTCCCGCACGTGGGTGTGCGGGCGGACGAGCAGCACGTGGTCCCCGCCGAGCAGCCGTCGGGCGTGGTCGAGGTCCAGTCGCAGGTCGAGCCGGAAGCCGTCGCCGTCGCCGCGCTGCTGGTCCTCGCGCCAGGTGGGCGCGTACAGCACGATCCGCCTGCCGTCGGGGACGCCGAGCCGGCGGCGGACGGCTGCGGCGGTCCGGCCGTCCGGGCGGGCGAGCACGTCGTTGCGGGGGTAGCCGGATTCCAGCACCTCGCCCCGGTAGCGGAAGGCGCGCCGCAGGATCGGGGTGGCGAACGGGCTGGGGGAGAGCAGCAGGCTCCAGTGCGGGGTCTCCCGGTCGAGCGCCGCCAGGTAGCCGTGGTCGGCCAGCCAGGGGCTCTCCACGTCGTGGGCGATCCGCTTCAGCAGTGAGCCGTGCCAGGTCTGCACGACGACCTGGCCCGGGCGGCGCTCCAGGAAGTCCGGGAAGTGGGTGTTGCCGACCAGGTACCGGCAGGTGGCCAGGGCCCGGTACCACTCCGGGCTCCAGGGCCGCACCGGGGTGATCCCGGCCGGCACCGCGGCCTGGGCGTCGTCGACCACCCACAGGTGCTCCAAGGGCGCGCCGCGGCGGGCGAGTTCGGCGTGCACCGCGCGCGGGGAGTCGGCGTAGCCGCGGCCGCCGAACACGTCGTACAGGACCGCCTCGCGCAGCGGCTCGCGGCGGGCGGCCGGGTAGTGCTCGGTGCGCTGGCGGCTCTGCGTCCAGGCGCTGCGCTCGGCGGCGGTGAGCACGGGGGTGGAGTCCACCAGCAGGGTGTCGTGCCAGCGGCGCTGCAGCAGGACCTGCTTTCCGCCGACCGCGGCGGCGGGGGCAGCGGCAGGGACGGCAGCGGGGACGGCGGCGGGGAGAGCGGGCAGCGCGGCGGGGGCGGCGAGCAGCGGGCGGCTCGGCCCGGTACCGTCGCCCGACTCCAGCGTGGCCTGCCAGATGCCCTTGCGCAGGGGCAGCGCGACGCCGTCCGAGCCGGTGCGGGTGGCGGGCACCCGGGCCCGGAACCGGCCGTCCGGGGCGGTCTCCAGCGGGGTGCGGACCTCGCTCGCGGTGCCGCGGTGCCGCAGCACCAGGTCCAGCCGGTGCGCGGCCGGGGCGGGGCAGTGGCCGGACAGTTCGAAGCCGTCGGGCCGTACGGCGATCCGGTCGACCAGGCCGGCCGCGGGCTGGACGCAGACCTGGAGCCGGCCGTCGGCGAGGTGCTTGAGGTAGAGCACGCGGTCCGGCGCGTCGGGCAGCGGGTGCTGGCCGGCCACCGGGCCGCCGCGTTCGTCGAGGCAGAGCCGCACGGCGGCGCCGTCGGGGTGCAGCAGTTCGGCGTCCCAGTGCTCCAGTTCGCCGGTGCCGCGCCCCGCGGTGGTCAGCGGCCGGTACGGCAGTGGGGCGGTGAAGGCGTTGCCGGAGCGGGCGAGCGGCTGCTCGACCGTCGTGTCGCTCTCCCGGTGGCGCAGTCGCAACACGGTGCCGGCGGGGCAGGAGTCGGCGACGCCGGTCAGGCCGAGTCCGTCGGCGGTGCGGGCAGCCCGGGTGATCCGGGCGGCGGGGCGCTCCAGCCGCAGCCGCAGCCGGCCGTCCTCGAAGTACGGCTGGAGGCGGACGTCGTGGTCCACCCAGCGGGCCGGCGGGTACTCGCCGGAGCCGCACCAGTGCGGGGCGAGGGCGCCGTACTGGCGGCGCACCAGGGTGGCGCGGCGGCGGGTGAAGAGGGTGGTCTCGATCTGCCAGTCGCCGAGCAGCCAGCCGGCCTCGCGGCGCAGCCGGCCGGGATCCAGCAGGGCGGTGAAGCCCGACCAGTCGTGGTTGTACTCGGGTTGGGCGCTGTCGTCGGTGATCTCGGGCATCCGGCGCGGTCTGGAGCGCAGGTGCACGGGCGGCTCGCTCCCGTTCTCGTGGCGCAGGGTCAGCCAGGTCCAGGCGGAGCCGGGGCGGCCGGTGTCCAGGCCGTCCGGGCGGGCGAAGCCGGTGAGCTCCAGGCCGCGGTCGTGCCAGCGGGCGCTTAACAGCCCGAACGCCACGTCCCGGTCTTCGGCGGGGCGCCCCGTGGTGACGCGGGGGGCGGCGTGCGGCAGGACGATCCGGGTGAGCACAGGCATGGCGGTGGGAGCCCTTCGGAATGGTAATCCATATCCCATCCAGAAATTACGCCCGGGTCAAACTGCACGCTTTTTCGAATTCCCTCGGAATTCATTTCTGGGAACGCGGGTTCGAGAATTGCTCCGGCGTTCGGCAGGGCATTCCGGAATGCCTGACCGGAAACGCCGAGGCGCCCGACACCTGGGGTGTCGGGCGCCTCGTGGACCAGTCGCGGAAGCTACTCCTTGCGGAGCATCGCGTCGACCACCCGGGCGGCGGCCTTGCCATCGTCCAGGTCGCAGTACGCCTCCCGGAACGCGGCCGCCTTGTCCGCGTACTCGGCCGCGATCTCGTCCGTCCGGCCCAGTGCGGCGACCAGTTCCTCGGAGGTGGAGATCAGCGGGCCGGGCGCCTCCGCCTCGAAGTCCAGGCTGAAGCCGCGCAGGTTGTCCCGGTAGTGCTCCAGGTCGTAGGTGAAGAAGAGCATCGGCTTGCCGGTCGACGCGAAGTCGAACACGCTCGCCGAGTAGTCGGTCACCAGGACGTCGGCGATCAGCAGCAGCTCCGCCATGTCGGGGTAGCTGCCGACGTCCCAGATGTAGCCGTTGCCGGCGCCCGGGATCTGGCCGCACATCACGTTGTGCCGGCGCACCAGCAGCACCTGGTCGTCGCCGAGCGCGGCCTTGGCCGCCGCCAGGTCGATCCGCAGGTCGATCTGGTAGCCGCCCTGCGGGCGGCGCCGGTCCTCGCGCCAGGTCGGCGCGTAGAGCACGACCTTCTTGCCCTCGGGCAGGCCGAGCCGCTCCCGGACCTGCTCGGCGGTCTTCTCCCGGTCGGCCGCGAACAGCCGGTCGTTCCGGGGCGAACCGCTCTCCAGGATCTCGCCCTTGAAGTCGAAGGCGCGCCGCAGCACCGGGGCCGACCAGCTGTTGCCGGCCGTCAGCAGGCTCCAGTTCGGCACCTCCCGGGCCAGGCCCTTGAGGTAGTTGGAGTCGGTGAACCAGACCTTCTCGAAGTCCAGGCCGACCTGCTTCAGCGGGGTGCCCTGCCAGGTCTGCAGGACCACCTGGCCGGGGCGGCGGACGAAGAAGTCGGGCAGGTGGGTGCCGGTGACGATGTACTTGGCGGTGGCCAGCGCCTCGAACCACTCCGGGCTCCACAGCCGCACGGGCGTGGCACTCTGCGGCAGCTCGACCTGGAAGTCGTCGCTGCCCCACAGGTGCTCCAGCGGCAGGCCCCGGCGGACCAGCTCCTCGTGGATCGCCCGCGGCGAGTCGGCGTACATGCTGCCGTTGCCGGCGTTGTACAGCACCGCGTCGCGCACCGGCAGCCGGCGGGCGGCCGGGTAGTCGACGGTGCGCAGCTGGCGCTGGCGGTAGCCGGACCGCTCCTCGGGCAGCAGCGCCCCGTGCGCCTCCAGCGACAGGCCGTCGTGGTGGCGGCGCTCCAGCACTATGCGCTTGCCGCGGGACTCGACTTCGAGCGGCAGTGCGTCGAAGCAGTCCGGGGTGACCAGCGCGGACGCGTCGGGCAGCACTTCTTCCGCCCCGACCGGGCGGAAGAAGACGTTCCAGGTGCCCTTGGCGAGCGGCACCCGGCCGGCGTAGGTGGCGGTGGGCACGGTGGGCAGCGCGGTGCGGAACCGGCCGTCCGAGATCTCCACCGGGTAGACGTGCTCCTCCTCGCGCCAGTGGTGACGGACCACCAGCTCCCAGCGGTGCGCGCCGGGCAGCGGGAACGAGCCGCTGAGCAGGAAGCCGTCGGCGCCGCGCGAGGACACCTCGTCGACCAGCGGCTGGAGCACCTGGTCGGAGAACTGCAGGTGCCCGCCGGGGGAGGGCTTGGCGTAGAGCGCCCGGCGGCTGCCCTCCGGGGCCTGCGGGTTCAGCGGCAGGTGCAGCCGCTCGGGCGCGTTGCGCTCGTCCCAGGCCAGCTCGACGACGCTGCCGTCGGCCAGCAGCAGCGCGGTGTCCCAGCGGTCGCGGCTGCGCTCGGAGGCCAGCGGGTCCAGCTCGGCCCAGGCCTCGCGGACGGCGGTCAGCTCGGCCGTCGCGAAGGACGCGGTGAAGGGCTGCAGCGAGCCGGCGGGCGCGCCCAGCTCCAGCGGGACGGTCACCTCGCGGTCCGATTCGAGGTGGGTCAGCTGCAGCCGGGCCCCGGCGTAGCTCGGGCCGGAGCGCGCCGCGCCCGAGACCTCGACCCGGTCGGCGTGCGCGGTCAGGCCGGTCACCCGGGCCTTGACCGTCTCCACCCGGAGGTAGAGGAAGCCGTCCCGGACCCACGGCGCGATCCGCACGTCCGGCTCGACCCAGTGCGACGGGACGTACTGCGCGGTGTCGCTCCAGCCGGCCGAGATCCGGCCCTTGTACACCCCGCCCTTGCCCGCGCCGGCCACCAGGAAGCGCCAGTGGCCGTCCTTCCACTGGCCGCGGTGCTTGAGCTTCTTCGGGTCGACGGCGACGGTGAAGCCGGACCAGTCGCAGCTGTACAGGTCGTGGCTGCAGCTGGCGGTGGCCTCGGGGCTGTACGTGGTCTTCATCGGGACGGCGATCGTCCGCCGGCCCTTGGTCTCGCGCAGCACCAGGGTGCGGACCATGTCGTGCTTGCTGGCCGCGCCCAGCTGCTCCGGGTACGCGTGCCCGCTCAGCCGCAGCTTCCCGCCCACCCAGGCGCTCTCGTAGAGGCGGCTGCGCATGACCAGCGAGTTGTCGAGCTTGAGCACGCCGGCCGGCACGCTCTTGCGCCCGCCGCGCAGGAACGGGTAGTCCGCGTACGGGCGCAGCAGCCCGCGGGCCCGGACGCCGCCGCTGGTCTCGCCCTCGTACTTGATCTGCTCGACCAGCTCGTCCACCCGGCCCGCCAGGGTCAGGTGGTACTTCAGCCGCAGCGGCGCGCGCAGCTTGCGGACTTGCTCGGGGCCGATCGCCCGGAGCAGCCGGCTGACGCTCTGGACGTAGGCGTCCCGGTACTCCCTGTCGCCGTCCACGACGGACCAGAAGAACATCGGGATCTCCTCGACGAGGGTGTTCTCGTCGTAGGAGCGCAGGTACTGGGCGAAGCGCGGCTCGGTCTGCTTCTTCAGCCAGCCGCGGACCAGCTCCACCGAGGCGACCCGGTCGACCAGGCCCTTGGGGTTGGTGCGCATCTGCGTGATCGACATCTCGCCGACCTCGCGCTCGCGCCAGTGGTAGATCGGCTCGGAGAGCACGTCCACGCTCTTGGCCAGGTAGTGGTGCGGCACGCTGACCGGGGCGTCCTCGTACAGGATGCCCTCGGGGTAGAGCAGGCCGGCCGCGTCGAAGAAGGAGCGGCGGTACACCTTGTTCCACGCGGTGCGGTCGGTGACCAGCGCCGGGATCTCGGTGATGTGGGTCTTGAGCCGGGTCTCCTTGAACGGCTTCACGTGGCCGCCGGACTGGTAGTAGCCCACGGCACGGAAGCGCAGCACGTTGCCGGTGCAGAAGTCCGAGCCGGTCTCGTCCAGCGTGTTGATCATCAGCTCGTACGCGCTCGGCGGCATCGAGTCGTCGCTGTCCACGAAGCACAGGAACTCGGAGTCCGGGTCGATGTGCCGGATGCCGGTGTTGCGGGCCGCGCCGAGGCCCTTGTTCACCTGGCGCACCAGCCGGAAGCGGGAGTCCTGGGCCGCGTACGCCTCGGCGAGCGCCGCGCTGCCGTCCTTCGACCCGTCGTCGACCATGACGCACTCGAAGTCCGTGAAGGACTGGGCGGCGATCGAGTCGAGGCACTCGACGAGGTAACGCTCGACGTTGTAGATCGGAACGACGATGGAGAGGCGGGGAGCCATCGGCTACGCAGGCCTTTCTCGGGAAGGAGCGTGGCAGCCCGGTGGGGGTCTGACCGCACTTGATCGGTGCGCACGTGCGTCCTGATACTACCTCCGGGGCCGCAGCCTCCCCCGGGGCTACTACCCTGGGCCCGTGCCCCGCTTCAGCGTCATCGTCCCCGTGTACAAGGTCCAGGACTACCTCGCCGAGTGCCTCGACTCGGTGCTCGGGCAGGACGGCCCGGACTTCGAACTGATCGCGGTGGACGACCGCTCCCCGGACGGCTGCGGGGCGATGCTGGACGAGGCCGCCGCGGACCCCCGGGTCCGGGTGCTGCACCTGCCGGAGAACGTCGGCCTCGGCCGGGCCCGCAACGCCGGCCTGGAGGTCGCCACCGGCGACTACGTGGTCTTCCTCGACAGCGACGACACCCTCACCCCCGGTCTGCTCAAGAGCATCGACGCCCGGCTCACCGCCACCGGCGACCCGGACGTCCTGGTCTACGACTACGCCCGCACCTACGCCGACGGCCGCACCACCAGGGCCGCCTCCGCGCACGTCTTCGGCGCCGCCTCCCCGGACGTCTTCGACCTCGCCGCCCGCCCCGACCTGCTCGACCTGCTCCAGGTCGTCTGGAACAAGGCCTACCGCCGCGACTTCGTCACCGAGCAGCGGCTGGTCTTCCCGGCCGGGTACTACGAGGACACCCCCTGGACGTACCCGGCGCTGCTGGCCGCCGCCCGGATCACCCTGCTCGACCAGGTCGGCGTGCACTACCGCCAGCGCCAGGAGGGCGGCAACATCCTGGCCACCGCCAGCCGCAAGCACTTCGACGTCTTCGACCAGTACGACCTCGTCTTCGCCTTCCTCGACCGCCGCCCCGACCTGGACCGCTGGCGACCCGTGGTCTACGGCCGGATGCTGCACCACCTCAACACCGTGGTCTCCAAGCCCGGCCGGGTCCCGCCCGGCGACCGCCGCGAGTACTTCCGCCGCGCGGCCGCGCACTGTGCCCGGCTGCGCCCGGCCGGCTACCGCCCGCCCGCCGGTGTGGACGGCGTGCGCACCGAACTGCTCAGCCGCGGCCGCTACGGCGCGTACCAGGCCGTCCGCGCGCTCGCGAAGGCCCGCCGACTCGCCAAGCGGTGAGGCCGCCGACCCGCCAAGCGGTGAGGCCGCCGACTCACCGGGCGGTGCGGCCCGCGCCTGGCGGCCGTTCGGGGGACGGACCGGTATAACCGGTCGGGTGGACTTCCTGACCCGCCTCCCGGTCGTCGGCCCGCTCGCGCTCCGGGTGCTGCGCAGCCGCCCGTACCGCGCGTACGAGCACTTCACCGCCGCCCGCGGCAACCGGCTGGCGGGCGCCGTCACCTTCTTCGGCTTCCTCGCCCTCTTCCCGCTGCTCACGGTGGGCCTGGCGATCGCGGTCGCGACGCTCAGCGACAGCCGGGTGCACGACCTGCAGGACCGCATCTCCGACCAGCTCCCGGGCATCTCCGACGCGCTCGACCTGCCGTCCCTGGTGTCCAACGCCGGCGCGGTCGGGGTGGTCGGCGGGGCGCTGCTGCTGGTCTCCGGCCTCGGCTGGGTCGACACCATGCGCACCTCGATCCGGGACGTCTGGCAGCTCCCCGACGAGGACGCCAATCCCGTCCTGCGCAAGGCCTGGGACGTCGTGGTGCTCGGCGGCCTCGGCCTGGTGTCGCTGTTCTCGATGGCCGCCTCCGCCGCCGGGACGACCCTGGCCGGGCGGACCGCCCAGGCGATCGGCCTGGGCAGCGGCTACCTGCTGACCGGGGTCGGCGTGCTGATCGCCATAGGGTGCGACACGCTGCTCTTCGCCTACCTGCTGGCGCCGTTCCCCGGCATCACCGGCCAGCGCCGCCGGGACCTCGTGCAGGGCGCGCTGATCGGTGCGGTCGGCTTCGAACTGCTGAAGCTCCTGCTCGCCTCCTACCTCGGCTCGGTCGCCGGGCGGAGCCTGTACGGGGCCTTCGCCACGCCGGTGGCGCTGCTGCTGTGGATCAACTTCGTCTCCCGGCTGCTGATGTACTGCGTGGCCTGGACGGCGACGGCAGACCCGGCGGCCGCCCTGGAACGGGCCAGGGCGCGGGGACGGGCGATCCTGGAGGCTGCGGACGAGGCGGCGGCCTCGACCGCCGAGCGGGCCGGGCAGGCCGAGCAACCCGAGCGGGCCGAGAAGACCGAGCAGCCCGAGCGGGCGGAAGGGGCCGCGGACACCGCGGGGCAGGCCCCCGGGACGGCCGCCGCCGGGGACGGCAGGGCCCGGCCCCGGGACTGAGACCGGGCCGCCCCGCGGGACACGGAGGTCAGCCGGCGGAGCGCCGCCGCCACAGCACCAGCCCGCCATACCCGGCCGCGGCTCCGGCGAGCACGACCGCCGCCCAGCCGGCCAGGCCGAGCCAGTCGTCCCCGCCGCCGGCCGGAGCGGCGGCTCGCGGGGCGGTGGGGGAGGGGTGCGGCGGCGGCGCGGGCGTGCCGGCGGCGCCGCCCGCCTGGCCGGTCGGCTCGGTGCCGCCCGGCGGCAGCTCGTCGACCAGCCTGCCCACCGGCTGGACCTTCCCGGCCGCGGCGAAGCCCCAGTCGAGGAGGGCGGCCGTCTCGTCGTACACCTTCTGGTAGCTCGCCGGGTGCATCACCGTGACCAGCAGGGTGCGCCCGTCGCGTTCGGCGGCGCCGACGAAGGTGGAGCCGGCGTTCGTGGTGGTGCCGTTCTTCACCCCGATCAGGCCGGGGTACTTGCCCAGCAGCCGGTCGGTGTTGGCGATCCCGAAGCTGCCGCGCTGGCCGGTGTTCTTGTCCACGGCGCCCGGGAACATCGCGTCCCGGGTGGCGCAGTACGCCCTGAAGTCGGCGTTGCGCAGGCCGGCCCTGGCGAACAGCGACAGGTCGTAGGCCGAGGAGACCTGGCCGTCCATGTCGTAGCCGTCCGGGGAGACCACCTTGGTGTCCTTCGCCTGCAGCGCCTCGGCGCGCGCCTGCATCTCGGCGACGGTCTGCGGGATGCCGCCGTTCATGTGCGACAGGACGTGCACGGCGTCGTTGCCCGAACTCAGGAACACGCCGCGCCACAGGTCCTCGACCCGGTACTCCAGGTCCTCCTTGATGCCGACCAGGCTGCTGCCGGGGCCGATCCCCGTGATCTCCTCGTCGGCGACCTTGTGCACCGCGTTGCGGTCGAACTTGGGCAGCACGGTGTCGGCGAAGAGGATCTTGAGCGTGCTGGCCGGCGGCAGCCTGAGGTGCGGGTTGTAGGACGCCAGCACGTCTCCTGACGCGGCGTCGGAGACTATCCAGGACTGGCCGGTGAGGCCGGTCGGCAGCGGCGGGGTGCCCGCCGGCGCGGCGACCTGGACCCCGGGCAGCCCGAGCCGCTCGCCGCCGACCGCGACCGACGGAGGCGGCTGCTGCGGGGCCGCGACGGCCGCCGGGGCGGCGAGCAGGACCGGAAGGGCCGCGGTGGCCGCGGCGCACAGACGCGCGAAGGTGTGACGGGGTGTGGACACCAGCTGACCGTACCCATTCCGACACCCCGGCGTCCGCCGCTCCGGGGCCGTCCTCCGCAGGAGGGGCCCGCCGTACGCCGATCGGAGGCCCGCGCATACTGGGTGGCACACCGTCTTCACACCCCCCGCCGAGGACCACCCCATGAAGCTCAGCCGCCGCACCTCCTGGTTCCTGACCGCCTTCGGCGTCTGGTCGGTCATCATCTGGTCGACCTTCGTCAAGAACCTCTGGAAGGACTCCGGCGGCCAGGCGTTCGTCAACGGCGACCACTCCCAGCCCACCGCCTTCTTCTGGGTGCACCTGCTGCTCGCCGTCACCTCCTTCGTGCTCGGCGTCGCGGTCGGCGCCGTCGGCGTGCGCGGGCTGCGCGCCACCCGGCGCAGCCCGGCCACCGACTGATCTCTGTTGCCGCCGGCCCGCCCCCCGGGCAGCCCGGCGCGCCGCGCCGGGAGACGCCGAAGGCCCCCGTCCGATCCGGAGATCGGGCGGGGGCCTTCGGGCGTCGGTCAGGCGGGGATCAGAAGCGGCGGGTGACCAGCGCCCGCTTCACTTCCTGGATCGCCTTGGTGACCTCGATGCCACGCGGGCAGGCCTCGGAGCAGTTGAAGGTGGTGCGGCAGCGCCACACGCCCTCGCGGTCGTTGAGGATCTCCAGGCGCTGCTCGGCACCCTCGTCGCGCGAGTCGAAGATGAAGCGGTGCGCGTTGACGATCGCGGCCGGGCCGAAGTACTGGCCGTCGTTCCAGAACACCGGGCAGGACGACGTGCACGCGGCGCACAGGATGCACTTGGTGGTGTCGTCGAAGCGCTCGCGGTCCTCGGCGGACTGCAGGCGCTCGCGGGTCGGCTCGTTCCCGTTGGTGATGAGGAACGGCATGACGTCCTTGTACGCCTGGAAGAACGGGTCCATGTCCACGACCAGGTCCTTGAGGACCGTGAGGCCCTTTATGGCCTCGATCGTGATCGGCTTCTCCGGGTTGACGTCCTTGATCAGGGTCTTGCACGCCAGCCGGTTGCGGCCGTTGATCCGCATGGCGTCGGAGCCGCAGATGCCGTGCGCGCAGGAACGGCGGTAGGTGAGGGTGCCGTCCTGCTCCCACTTGATCTTGTTGAGCGCGTCCAGGACGCGCTCCTTCGGGTCCATCTCCAGCTGGTAGTCGACCCACACCGGGTCCGGGTGCTCCTCCGGGTTGAACCGGCGGATCCGGAAGGTGACGGTGATCAGCTGGGCGGCACCGCTCTCGGCCGCGTCCAGAGCGGCCGAGTGCTTCTCCACGGTCGGAGTGCTCATCAGTACTTACGCTCCATCGGCTGGTAGCGGGTCGTGACGACCGGCTTGTAGTCGAGGCGGATGGAGGTGGTGCCGTCGGCGGCGACCTCCTGGTACGCCATGGTGTGCTGCATGAACTTCACGTCGTCACGGGTCGGGAAGTCCTCGCGGTAGTGACCGCCGCGCGACTCCTCGCGGGCCAGCGCGGAGACGGCCAGCACCTCGGCCAGGTCGAGCAGGTTGCCCAGCTCGACGGCCTCCAGGAGGTCCGTGTTGTAGCGGAAGCCCTTGTCCTGGATGGAGACGTGCTTGTAGCGCTCGCGCAGCGCGGCGATGTCCTCGACCGCCTGCTTCAGGGTGGCGCCGGTGCGGTAGACCATCGCGTTGGCGTCCATGGTCTCCTGCAGTTCCTTGCGGATCTGCGCCACGGACTCGGTGCCGGTGGACTCGCGCAGGCCGTCGACCAGCGCCTGCACCTTGTCGGCCGGGTTCTCGGGCAGCTCGGTGAAGTCGACCGTCTGCGCGTAGTCGGCGGCGGCGATGCCGGCCCGCTTGCCGAAGACGTTGATGTCGAGCAGCGAGTTGGTGCCCAGGCGGTTGGCGCCGTGCACGGACACGCACGCGACCTCGCCGGCCGCGTACAGGCCGGGGACGACGTCGGTGTTGTTGCGCAGGACCTCGCCCTCGACGTTGGTCGGGATGCCGCCCATGGCGTAGTGCGCGGTGGGCTGGATCGGGATCGGGTCCGTGTAGGGCTCGATGCCGAGGTAGGTGCGCGCGAACTCGGTGATGTCCGGGAGCTTGGCGTCCAGCTGCTCCGGCGGCAGGTGGGTCAGGTCCAGGTAGACGTGGTCGCCGTCCGGACCGCAGCCGCGGCCTTCGCGGATCTCGGTGTAGATCGCGCGGGAGCAGACGTCACGGGACGCGAGGTCCTTCATGACCGGGGCGTAGCGCTCCATGAAGCGCTCGCCGTCCTTGTTGCGCAGGATGCCGCCCTCGCCGCGGGCGCCCTCGGTGAGCAGGATGCCCATGCGCCAGATGCCCGTCGGGTGGAACTGGAAGAACTCCATGTCCTCCAGCGGCAGGCCGCGGCGGTACACCAGGGCCTGGCCGTCACCGGTGAGGGTGTGGGCGTTGGAGGAGACCTTGAAGAACTTGCCGGTGCCGCCGGAGGCGAACACGACGGACTTGGCCTGGAAGACGTGGATCTCGCCGGTGGCCAGCTCGTAGGCGACGACGCCGGCCGTCCGGCCCTCGTTGAGCAGCAGGTCGAGGACGTAGAACTCGTTGAAGAACTCGACGCCGTGCTTGACGCAGTTCTGGAACAGCGTCTGGAGGATCATGTGGCCGGTGCGGTCGGCCGCGTAGCACGAGCGGCGGACCGGGGCCTCGCCGTGGTTGCGGGAGTGGCCGCCGAAGCGGCGCTGGTCGATCCGGCCCTGCTCGGTGCGGGAGAAGGGCAGGCCCATCTTCTCCAGGTCGAGGACGGCGTCGATGGCCTCCTTGCACATGATCTCGGCGGCGTCCTGGTCGACCAGGTAGTCACCGCCCTTGACCGTGTCGAAGGTGTGCCACTCCCAGTTGTCCTCCTCGACGTTGGCGAGGGCGGCGCACATGCCGCCCTGGGCCGCGCCGGTGTGCGACCGGGTCGGGTAGAGCTTGGTCAGGACGGCGGTGCGGCTGCGCTGCGTCGACTCGATGGCCGCACGCATGCCGGCGCCGCCGGCGCCGACGATGACGGTGTCGTACTGGTGAATCTGCATGGGGGTTTAACTCGCCTCTGGCCTCTGCCGATGGTCGATGGTGCTCGCGGCTCAGATGTTGGGGTCGAAGGTGAAGATCACCAGGGTGCCGAGCAGCACGGTGAAGACCGTGGCGGTACCCATGAGCCCCTTGAGCCAGAGCCGGGTCGAGTCCTTCTCGGCGTAGTCGTTGATGACCTGACGCATGCCGTTGGCGCCGTGCAGCATGGCGAGCCAGAGCATCAGGAGGTCCCAGCCCTGCCAGAACGGCGAGGCCCAGCGGCCGGCCACGAAGGCGAAGCCGATCCTGGAGACGCCGCCGTCGAGCAGCAGCATGATGATCAGGTGGCCGAGGATCAGCGCGACCAGGACGACACCGGACAGGCGCATGAAGAGCCAGGCCAGCATCTCGAAGTTGGTGCGGGTGCGGCGCGGGGTCTTCGTGGTCCGCTTGCGGGGCGGCTCGATGACGAACGCGTCGGCGGGGTTGCCGGTCCCGAGGCCCTTGCCGGTGTGCGCCTGCTTGGAGGGGACGACGACGGCGTCGGAGATTTCCGTGGACATGTCTCGGCTCACTTCCCGAACCAGGCGATCAGCGTGTGCTGCAGGACCCCGTAGAAGGAGCCGGCCATCAGGACGACCCAGACGCCGACGACGGTCCAGAGCATCTGCTTCTGGTACTTCGGGCCCTTGGACCAGAAGTCCACCGCGACGACCCGCAGGCCGTTCAGGGCGTGGAACAGGATGGCGGCCACCAGGCCGTACTCCATCAGGTTCACGAGGGGCTGCTTGTATGTCTGGATGACGGTGTCGTAGGACTCCGGCGACACTCGCACCAGAGCGGTGTCCAGGACGTGGGCGAACAGGAAGAAGAAGATGAGGACGCCGGTGACTCGATGAGCCACCCAGCTCCACATACCTTCCCGGCCGCGGTACAGCGTTCCAGCCGGCACGGAAAAACCCTCCGGAAGCGATTGGGGGCTCGGCCGGCTTCGGTGTCGGTCAGCCCGGCCGGGTATGGTCCACCGGCCGCCAGCATCCTATCGACGCCTTCTCGGTAACCGCCCCCGGGGGCCCCAGGTGTGATCAATCAGGCACTTCTGGCCTAGCGCGACGGGAACCGACCCGGTGTCCGCGACCCTGGGTGACCGGCTGCTCGCGCTGCGGTGTCCGCTTCCTTGGCGCCTCGCCGACCTCTCGGCGGCCCCGCCTCCGCCGGCCGGGAAGCCGGGGAGGCGGGCGCCGATCCCTGACCGGGCACCGGGCCGACCCGGGGCACGTCCACGTGCGGGGGATCGGGCGCGGCGATCGGATTCACCCGCACGAATGAACCGGCTGCCGCCGTCCCCGCCCGGCGCGCGGGTGCCGTCCGGATCGTCCGCCGGCGGGTGGCCGGGCTCCGGGCCGCGCGGGCGGAGGAGCGGCCGGCGTGGTGGGAGTAGGAGGAGTAAGGGGAGTAAGGGGGCGGGGAGGGCCGGGCTCAGTGGGCTCCGGCCTCCGAATGGGTGGCGACCAGGTGCTCCAGCCGGGTGAGGGCGATCCGGCGGAGCTCGTCCGCCGCGATCAGCCGCTCCTCGTCCGGGTCGTTGGCCAGCCGGGTGCGGATGGAGGAGAGCACGGTGTCGAGCATCTCCTCCGGGGCGACGCCCTCCAGGCAGACGACGAAGACGTGGCCGAACCTGGCCTCGTACGCGGCGTGCGCCGCCCGCAGCGCGGTGTGCGCGGCCTGGCTTCCGGGGGCCCGCATGCCGAGCAGCGGCTGCGGCATCCAGCTCTCGTCCGCCAGCGCCTCGGTGAGGTCGGCCGGGCGGAGGTCGTAGGAGGCCTCGCTGGCGGCGGCCAGCAGGGACTCTATGTCGGGGTACGGCCGGTGCGCGGTGAGCCGCAGGGCCCAGCGGTGGCTGCCGCAGCAGGCCAGGAGGGCCTCCTCGGCGGCGCCGGCGTCGGCCTCGTTGAAGCGGTGCAACCCGAGGAGGGTCGGCTCTGTTGTGACGTCGAGCCGCTGTGACGGGATGTCGCTGGCCAGCGGGTCCTCCTCGTGAGGGCGGGAAGGTGGCCGGTGAAGTGGAGTGGTGGTGGAGCAGCTGAAGTATGGGGGCTGCGGCGGGGACTCCGGCCCGGTCCGGCAGCTCCTTCAAGGTAGTTGAGCGGTCATCAGTTGGGGAGGGCGCACGCGGAATTCATCCGGACGAGCTATCAAGTTGTGACGTTGACACCTTCGTGTCAGCGCCCTCCCCGGGTTCGGGCGCCGGGGTCACCTCAGGTGCAGCGGGTGCCCGGGGCCGGCATCGTGCCGTCGGTCAGGTAGGCCTCCATGGCCCGGTCGATGCAGACGTTGCCCTTGCCGAACGCGCCGTGGCCCTCGCCGACCCGGGTCAGCAGGGTGGCGTCGGCGAAGCCCTTGGCCAGTGCCTCGGCCGATGCGTACGGGGTGGCCGGGTCGCCGGTGGAGCCGACGACCAGGATCGGCGCGCTGCCCTCGGCCCGGATGGTGTGCGGCTTCTCCGGCGTCTTGAACGGCCAGTAGGCGCAGCCGGCCTCACTGTAGTCGTCCACCGTGACGCCCTTGGACAGCAGCGGCGCCTCGGCGAGCAGCCGGTCCACCGCGGCCTTGGCGTGTTCGGGGGTGGGCGCGGGGCGGGCGGCGTCGGCGCAGCCGATCGCGCCGTTGGCCTCCTCCATCGGGCTGTAGTGGCCGTTCTGGTCGCGGCCGTCGTAGTCGTCCGCGAAGGCCATCAGCAGGTCGCCGCGCTTCATCGTCATCGCCATGCCGAGGCCGGCCCGCAGGTACTTCCAGGAGGTGTTCTCGTCGCCGTAGAGCATCGAGATGGTGCCGGTCCAGGCCAGGTCGCGGCCGAGCTTGCGGCCGTCCTTGGTGGTCAGCGGGTCGTCGTGCAGGCCGTCGAGGAAGTCGGCGGCCTTCTTGGCGGCCTTGTCCTTGTCCTTGCCGAGCGGGCACTCGGCGGCGTGGTTCTCCACGCAGTCGGCGGCGAAGCGCTCGAAGGACTTCTCGAAGCCGACCTGCTGGTCCACGCCGTGGTCCAGGGTGTCCTGGGCGGGGTCGACGGCGCCGTCCAGGATGAGCCGGCCGGTGTTCTTCGGGAACTCCTCGGCGTAGAGGGCGCCGAGGTAGGTGCCGTAGGAGATGCCCAGGTAGTTGAGCTTCCGGTCGCCGACGACGGCGCGCAGCACGTCCAGGTCGCGGGCGGTGTTGCGGGTGCCGACGAAGGGCAGCAGCCTGCCGGACCTGGCCTGGCAGGCGGCGGCGTGGTCGGTGGCTTGCTTGATGTGCGCGGCCTTGCGTTCGGCCGGGTCCACCGGATCGTCCAGCTGTTCGATGGCGTCGTGCTGCTTGTCGTCGTAGCAGACGACCGGCGCGCTGGCGCCGGTGCCGCGCGGGTCGAAGCCGATCACGTCGAAGCGGTTGTGCAGGGTGCCGACGAAGTCCTTGGCCCCGTATTCGACCATCTCGACGCCGGAGCCGCCGGGGCCGCCGGGGTTGACCATCAGCGAGCCGATCCGCTGGTCCGGCTTGGCGGCGGGGTACCTGATCAGCGCGAGGTCGATCGCGTCGGTGGTGGGGGCGGTGTAGTCGAGGGGGACGTGCAGCTTGCCGCACTGCATCCCGGAGGTGTCGATCCCGGCCTGTTCGGCCTTGGGGTCGGCCGGGCAGGCCGCCCAGGTGATCTGCTGGCCGTAGAAGGGCCGGAGCGCCGGGTCTGCCTCGCCGCCGGGCCTGGCGGTCGGGGTCGGGGTCGGGGTGGCCGCGGGGCTCGCGGCGGTGGGCGCGGCGCTGCCGGCGGCCTGGTCCTGGGCGGGCTTGGAGGTGTCGTTGCAGGCGCTCGCCAGGAGGAGGGTGCCTGCCGCCACGGCGGTCAGCAGGACGCGGGGGCGGGCGGCCCGGAAGGTTCTCATCGCACGTGTGTACCACCGGTGGGTGACGCGTTCGATCCTGGCCCCCCGGCCGCCCGCCGCGCCGGGATCAGCCCCGGTGGACCTTGTGGTTGGCCGCCTGCGCCCGCGGCCGGACCACCAGCAGGTCGATGTTCACGTGTGCGGGCCGGGTGACCGCCCAGGCCACCGTGTCCGCGATGTCCTCCGAGGTCAGCGGCTCGGCCACGCCCGCGTACACCGCGGCCGCCTTCTCCTCGTCGCCGCGGAAGCGGGTGACCGCGAAGCCCTCGGACTTCACCATGCCGGGCGCGATCTCGATCACCCGGATCGGCTCCCCGCACAGCTCCAGCCGCAGCGTGGCGGCGATGGTGTGCGCGGCGTGCTTGGCGGCCACGTACCCGCCGCCGCCCTCGTACGCGGCCAGCGCGGCGGTCGAGGAGAGCACCAGCACGGTGCCGTCGCCGGTGGCCCGCAGGGCCGGCAGCAGCGCCTGCGTCACGTGCAGCACGCCGAGCACGTTCACCTCGTACATGGCGCGCCAGTCGGCCGGGTCGCCGTGCTCGACCGTCTCGGCGCCGATCGCCCCGCCGGCGTTGTTCACCAGGACGTCGACCCGGCCGACCGCGGCCGCGAAGGCGTCCACGGCGGCCCGGTCGGTGACGTCCAGGGTGACCGCCCGCGCCGCACCGCCCCGGTCGCCGATCTCCTTGGCCAGCGCCTCGATCCGGTCGGTGCGGCGGGCGGTCAGCACCACCTCGAAGCCCTCGTCGGCCAGGCGGCGGGCGGTCGCCGCGCCGATTCCGCTGCTGGCACCGGTGACCACGGCCACCTTCTGCTCGGTCATTGCCACTCCTGGGGCTCATCGTGGGGCTCATCGGTCGTTCACCCGATCATCTCAACCGCGTCGCAGGGCCCGGTGGGCCGGTCACGTCCTACATTGCGAGGACCAGCGCCCGCCGATCCCGTGGAGGACCCATGGCAGCCGAGCCGCGCCGCGCCGAGTCGAGCCATCCCCCGCAGCCCGCCCGGCGCTCCGAATCGGGCCTCCCGATCGAGCCGCTCTACGGCCCCGAGGCACTGGCCGGGTGGGATCCGGCCGCCCGGCTGGGCCGGCCCGGGGAGTACCCGTACACCCGGGGCGTCTACCCGACGATGTACACCGGACGGCCCTGGACGATGCGCCAGTACGCCGGCTTCGGCACCGCCGCCGAGTCCAACGCCCGCTACCGGCAGCTGATCGCGGGCGGCGGCACCGGCCTGTCGGTCGCCTTCGACCTGCCCACCCAGATGGGCTACGACTCGGACGCCCCGCTCGCGGCCGGCGAGGTCGGCAAGGTGGGCGTGGCCGTGGACAGCGTCGAGGACATGGCGGTGCTCCTGGACGGCATCCCGCTCGGCGAGGTGTCGACCTCGATGACCATCAACGCGCCCGCCGCCCTGCTCCTGCTCCTCTACCAGCTGGTCGGCGAGGCCCAGGGCGTGCCGGCGTCGGCACTCACCGGCACGGTCCAGAACGACGTGCTGAAGGAGTACGTCGCCCGCGGCACGTACATCTTTCCGCCGCAGCCCTCGCTACGGCTGGTCGCCGACGTGTTCCGGTACTGCCGGGCCGAGATCCCGCGCTGGAACACCATCTCCATCTCCGGCTACCACATGGCCGAGGCCGGGGCCGATCCCGTGCAGGAGATCGCCTTCACCCTCGCGAACGGCATCGCGTACGTCCGCACCGCGATCGCGGCCGGGATGGCCGTGGACGACTTCGCGCCCCGGCTCTCGTTCTTCTTCGTGGCCCGGACGACCCTTCTGGAGGAGGTCGCCAAGTTCCGGGCGGCCCGCCGGATCTGGGCGCGGATCATGCGGGACGGGTTCGGTGCGCGGGATCCGCGCTCGCAGATGCTGCGCTTCCACACCCAGACCGCCGGAGTGCAGCTCACGGCCCAGCAGCCCGAGGTGAACCTGGCCCGGGTCACCGTGCAGGCGCTCGCCGCGGTGTTCGGCGGCACCCAGTCGCTGCACACGAACAGCTACGACGAGGCGATCGCGCTGCCCACCGAGAAGGCCGCCCGGCTCGCGCTGCGCACCCAGCAGGTGCTCGCCCACGAGACCGACGTGACCGCCACCGTCGACCCGTTCGCCGGTTCCTACGCGGTCGAGGCGCTCACCGACGAGGTGGAGGCCGCGGTCCTGGCGCTGATGGACCGGATCGAGGAGCAGGGTGGCGCGGTGGCCGCGATCGAACAGGGATTCCAGAAGGCCGAGATCGAGCGCACGGCGTACCGCGTCCAGCAGGAGACCGACTCCGGTGCGCGGACCGTGGTCGGGGTCAACCGGTTCCGGCTGGACACGGAGGAGCCGTACCGGCCGCTGCGGGTGGACCCGGCGATCGAACGCCGGCAGGCCGCGCGGCTGGCCCGGCTGCGGGCCGAGCGCTCCGCCGGCGCCGTCACCCGGGCGCTGGACGCGTTGCGCCGCACCGCCGAGGGGCCGGAGAACGTGCTCCCCCCGATGAAGGAGGCGCTGGCGGCCAGGGCCACCGTCGGCGAGGTGTGCGACGCGTTGCGCGGGGTGTGGGGCACCCACACCCCGGTGGAGCGCTTCTGATCCGCGCCCGCCCGCCGATCCGCGCCCGCCCGCCGGGCACCTCCCGGCCCTTCCCGGCCCCGGGTCCACCCCGCCCCGCCCGGCTCCCCTGAACGGCCGTCAGCGGTCGGCGTGCGTCGAGGCGCTGGCGGCCGTGACCGCCGACCGGGGCGGTCGTTGCACAGGGCAGGCAATCCGGGGAAGGCGGCTGAAACGAGATGTCATACCCACCTGTCGGGCCGGTATGCACCCATCCGGGGACTAGTTTCCCGGAAGCCGGGCCAAATCCCCCCGACAGGCCTACTCTTGGGGAGATGAACCGTCCTGAGCCCGCTCAGCCGGGCGCCACTCTCGCCGCCGCACGCCCCGCCGCCGATCTGCGCGACCGGGTGAGGGCGCTGGAGCCCGAGCTGATCGCCTTCCGCCGTGATCTGCACCGGCACCCGGAGCTGGGCCGCCAGGAGTTCCGCACCACCGGGCTGCTGCGGGACCGGCTGGTGGAGGCCGGCCTCGAACCCCGGGTGCTGCCCGGCGGCACCGGACTGCTCGTCGACATCGTCCCGGGCGGCACCGCCCCGGGCACCGAGTTCCTGGCCTTCCGCGCCGACATCGACGCGCTGCCGATCGACGACGCCAAGACCGACGTGCCGTACCGCTCCACCGTCCCCGGCCGGGCCCACGCCTGCGGCCACGACGTGCACACCTCCGTGGTGCTCGGCACCGGCCTGGTGCTGGCCGAGGCCGCCCGCGCCGGCGAGCTGCGCCGTCCGGTCCGGCTGGTGTTCCAGCCGGCCGAGGAGGTCATGCCGGGCGGCGCACTGGACGTGATCAAGGCCGGCGGGATGGACGGCGTGGGCCGGATCTTCGCGGTGCACTGCGATCCGAAGGTGGAGGTCGGCCGGGTCGCCCTGCGGGCCGGGGCGATCACCTCGGCCTGCGACCGCCTGGTGCTGCACCTGGACGGCCCCGGCGGCCACACCGCCCGCCCGCACCTGACCACCGACCTGGTGACGGCCGTGGCCCGGATGGCCGCCGACCTGCCCGGCGCGCTGGCCCGCCGGATGGACCCGCGCTGGGGCGTCAGCCTGGTCTGGGGCCGGATCGCCTCCGGCTCCGCGCCCAACGTCATCCCGCAGCACGCCGAGCTGGAGGGCACCGTCCGCTGCCTGGAGCTGGACGGCTGGCGCGAGGCGCCGGACCTGCTGCACGAGCTGATCGCCAAGCTCGCCGAGACCTACCGGGCCAAGTGGACGCTGGACTACCACCGCGGGGTGCCGCCGGTGGTCAACGAGGCGGTGTCGGTCGCGCAGCTGGACGAGGCGATGAACGCCCGGTTCGGGCGCGAGGGCGCCCAGGTGGTCGAGAGCACCGAGCAGAGCCTCGGCGGGGAGGACTTCTCCTGGTACCTGGAGCACGCCCCGGGCGCACTGGCCCGGCTCGGCGTCCGCGCGCCCGGCGACACCGCCGTCCGCGACCTGCACCAGGGCCGGTTCGACGTGGACGAGCGGGCGATCGGCATCGGTACGGAGCTGTTCGCGGCACTGGCCCTGGGGGCGGACGGGAGCTGAGCGCGGCGCCGCCGTCCGGGCGCGGCGGCTCGGACGGCGTGGGCGGATCGTCGGCATCCGGGGTTCCGGGGCGGTTTCCGTAAACTGGGCTGAACCAACCCCGGACCACCGTCCGTGCAGGGGAAAGGGCCTCGGGACGGGCGTCAGACCACGGTTTGATAACAACCCGAATGCTCTGGCACCCCGTAACACAACCGTGTTCTACGCGCGTTACGGTGGCGTCCAACCACGCCAAACGGTTGCGTGTCAGAAGGAGATACTCCCTTGCGCCGTTCAATGAAGCTCGCCGCGGTTGTGCTCTCGGGTTCCCTGGGCATGGCCTCGCTCGCCGCTTGCGGCGCAAAGAGCACCGACAGCACCTCCTCCTCCGCCTCGGGCGACGGTTCGCTCAAGGTCGGCATGGCCTACGACATCGGTGGCCGCGGCGACCAGTCGTTCAACGACTCCGCCGCCCGCGGTCTCGACAAGGCCAAGGCCGAGCTGGGCGCCTCCGTGACCGAGGCCGAGGCCAAGTCCGGTGAGGCCGAGGCCGACAAGGAGACCCGCCTCAAGAACCTGGTCGACGCCGGCTACAAGACCATCATCGCGGTCGGCTTCGTCTACCAGCCGGCGGTCAACAAGGTCGCCAAGGACAACCCGAACGTCAAGTTCGCGATCATCGACTCGAACGACAAGGACCAGCCGTCCAACGTCACCTCGCTGCTCTTCGCCGAGCAGGAGGGTTCGTACCTGGCCGGTGTCGCCGCCGCCAACAAGTCGAAGGCCCACCACATCGGTTTCATCGGTGGTGTGCAGTCCGAGCTGATCAAGAAGTTCCAGGCCGGCTACGAGGCGGGTGCCAAGTCCGTCGACCCGAACATCGTGATCGAGACCACCTACCTGACCACGCCTCCGGACTTCACCGGCTTCAACTCGCCCGACAAGGGCAAGGAGGCCGCGCAGGGCCAGCTCGACAAGGGCGCGGACATCATCTACACCGCCGCCGGCTCCTCCGGCAACGGCGCCATCGAGGCCGTCGCCAACAAGCAGGGCGCCCTGGCCATCGGTGTCGACTCCGACCAGGCCAGCCAGCCGGCCCTGGCGAAGTACAAGAACAGCATCATGACCTCGATGGTCAAGAACGTCGACAACGCGGTCTTCGCGTACATCGACTCGGTCAAGAAGGGCAGCGCCTTCACCGGCATCAAGCTCTTCGACCTGAAGGCCGACGGTGTCTCGCTCGCCACCACCGGCGGCAAGATCGACGACATCCAGGACAAGCTCAAGATGGCCGCCGACGCCATCAAGAGCGGCGCCACCACCATCCCGACCGCGCCGGCCAAGTAAGGGCCGCGCGTCTCGGACGCGACAGCGCCTGCCGCCTGCCCGGCAGCGCGATGATCGACACAGTTCACGGGAGGGGCCCGGCAGGGTGCGCTCAACGCGTACCCCCGGGCCCCGTTCCGTCCCCCCGTTTCCCCCCTTGGCCCTCCGAGCGCAACGACGCGCCTCCAGACCACCAGGAGACCGCCATCACCGCATCCGACCCCGTCCCCCTGCGCAAGGACGGCACCCCCAGCGCGGGGACGGCGACATCGGCCGTCGAGCTGCGCGGCATCACCAAGCGCTTCCCCGGTGTCGTGGCCAACCACGACATCAACCTCACCGTCCGCACCGGCACCGTGCACGCCCTGATGGGTGAGAACGGCGCCGGCAAGTCGACGCTGATGAAGATCCTCTACGGCATGCAGAAGCCGGACGAGGGCACCATCGCGATCAACGGCGAGCAGTGCGAGTTCAGCACCCCCGGCGACGCCATCTCCCGCGGCATCGGCATGGTGCACCAGCACTTCATGCTCGCCGACAACCTCACGGTGCTGGAGAACGTCGTCCTCGGCGGCGAGAAGATCCACGGCATCGGCGCCAAGGCGAAGGCGAAGATCAAGGAGATCTCCGACCAGTACGGCCTGGGCGTGCGCCCGGACGCCCTGGTCGAGGACCTCGGCGTCGCCGACCGCCAGCGCGTCGAGATCCTCAAGGTGCTGTACCGCGGCGCCAAGATCCTGATCCTCGACGAGCCCACGGCCGTGCTGGTCCCGCAGGAGGTCGACGCCCTGTTCGACAACCTGCGCGAGCTCAAGTCCGAGGGCGTCACCGTCATCTTCATCTCGCACAAGCTGCACGAGGTGCTGGCGGTCGCCGACGCGATCAGCGTCATCCGGCGCGGCACCACGGTCGGCGACGCCGACCCGAAGGCCGTCACCGCGCGCCAGCTCGCCGAGATGATGGTCGGCGCCGAGCTGCCCTCCCCGGAGAGCCGCGAGTCGACCGTCACCACGGCCGAGATGCTCGACGTCAAGGACCTGCGGATCGCCAAGACCGACGCAGAGGGCATCGAGCGCGTCGTCCTGGACGACATCTCGCTGCGCATCCACAAGGGTGAGATCCTCGGCATCGCGGGCGTCGAGGGCAACGGCCAGGCCGAACTGGTCGAGGCCATCATGGGCATGCTGCCGCTGGACGGCGGCACCGTCACCCTGGACGGCAAGGACCTCTCCGGCACCCTGACCCGGGCCCGCCGCGAGGCCGGCATCGGCTACATCCCCGAGGACCGCCACCGGCACGGCCTGCTGCTGGAGGCCCCGCTCTGGGAGAACCGCATCCTCGGGCACGTCACCGAGGAGCCCAACTCCAAGGGCATGCTGCTCGACCCGTCCGCAGCCCGGGTGGACACCCGCCGGATCGTCGAGCAGTACGACGTCCGCACGCCCGGCATCGAGGTGACCGCGGCCTCGCTCTCCGGTGGCAACCAGCAGAAGCTGATCATCGGCCGCGAGATGAGCCACCAGCCCAAGCTGCTGATCGCCGCCCACCCCACCCGCGGTGTGGACGTCGGCGCGCAGGCCCAGATCTGGGAGCACATCCGGGCCGCCCAGCGGGAGGGCCTGGCCGTCCTGCTGATCTCCGCCGACCTGGACGAGCTGATCGGGCTCTCCGACACCATCCGGGTCATCTACCGCGGCCGCCTGGTCGCCGACGCGGACCCGGCCACCGTGACCGCCGAGGACCTCGGCACCGCGATGACCGGTGCGGCCAGCGGCCACATCGAGTCCGAGCCGGAGGCCCTCGCCGAGGCGCACGCCGTCGCCGCCGAGGGCACCCAGGCCGAGAACACCCCGGCCGACGGCACCGACCCGTCCGACACCGCCGACGACCCGCAGGCGGGGGAGTAACCACATGACCAGTCCCAACCCCGCCGCCAAGCGCAGCCTGGCACAGCGGATCAGCGGTGAGCGCATCGTGCTCGCACTGGCGGCGCCGGTGCTCGCGGTCGTGCTCTCCGTCGCGATCTGCTCCGTCCTGCTGGCGACCTCGGGCAAGAACCCGTTCGACGCGTGGAACGTGATGATCACGTACGCCACCAAGTCGGACGGCCAGGTGGCGATCCTCAACCGGTCCACCACCTACTACCTGGCCGCCGCGGCCGCCGCCTTCGGCTTCCGGATGAACCTGTTCAACATCGGCGTCGAGGGCCAGTACAAGATCGCGGCGCTGTTCGCGGCCTACATCGGCGCCGAGGTCGACCTGCCGGCGTTCGTCCAGATCCCGCTGCTGCTGGTCACCGCCATGCTGGTCGGCGGCCTGTACGCGAGCATCGCCGGCCTGCTGAAGGTCTACCGCGGCGTCAGCGAGGTCATCGCGACCATCATGCTGAACGCCATCGCGCTCGCGATCGTCGGTCTGCTGCTCGTCCCCGGCGTCTTCGCGCCGAAGGTCAGCGGCACCAGCAACTCGATCCAGACCGAGCCGATCTCGCAGTCCAGCCACTTCTTCGGCATCGAGACGGCCGGCGGCACCCTCTGGGGCTTCCTCTTCATCGCCGTCCTGGTCGGTGTGCTCTTCCAGTTCACCCTGACCCGCACCCGCTTCGGCTTCGACCTGCGCGCCACCGGCCGCTCGGAGTCCGCCGCGACCGCGTCCGGCGTGAACGTCAAGAAGATGGTGGTCGTCTCGATGGCCGTCTCCGGTGCGATCGCCGGTCTGATCGGCATGCCGGAGCTGCTGCAGAACTCCTTCTACTACGGCCAGAGCTTCCAGCCCGGCCTCGGCTTCCTGGGCATCTCGATCGCCCTGCTCGGCCGCAACAGCCCGATCGGCATGGCCTTCGCGGCCCTGCTGTTCGCCTTCCTGGACGCCACCGGCGCGCAGCTGCCCCTGCAGGGCGGCTTCCCGTCCGAGATCGTCTCGGTCATGCAGGGCACCATCGTCATCTGCGTCGTCGTCGCGTACGAGCTGGTGCGCCGCTACGGCCTGAAGCGCCAGCAGCAGAAGGTCGGCGAGCAGCTCGCCGCCCAGCTCGCGGCCACTGAGAAGAAGGAGGTGTCCGCGTGAGCACGGCTACCGCTGCCCGTCCGAAGTCGTCGGGCGCACCCGCGAAGAAGCGCAAGCTGTCCTGGCCGGTGGTGCTGCTCCTGATCGCGGGCGCCCTGGTCCTGTTCTCCGCCGTGGGCATGGCCACCGGCAACCACTCGCTGACGTCCTCCGGTCAGGTCACCGCCGCGCTCAGTGCCGCCGTGCCGATCGGCATGGCCGGTCTCGGCGGTCTCTGGTCCGAGCGGGCCGGTGTGGTCAACATCGGCCTCGAAGGCATGATGGTCGCCGGCACCTTCTGCGGCGCCTGGGCCGGGTACCTGGTCAACCCGTGGGTCGGCCTGCTGGCCGGCATGCTCGGCGGGGCGCTCGGCGGTCTGCTGCACGCGATCATCACCGTCACGTTCGGCGTCGACCACATCGTCTCCGGTGTCGGGATCAACCTGCTGATCCCCGGCATCTGCGCGTACGTCAACCGGATCTACTACAAGGACTACATCTCGGCCGGTGCCGGGGCGAACCAGTCCCCGCCGGCGGATCCGCTGCCGTACATCACCATTCCGGGGCTGTCCTCGGGCCTGAAGACCATCGAGAACCACCACTGGTTCCTGGTCTCCGACATCGCCGGCGTGGTCGGCGGCCTGGTCACCAACATCTCGGTGGTCGTGGTCCTGGCCGGCGCGCTGATCGTGGTCAGCTACTTCCTGCTGTGGCGCACGGTGTTCGGCCTGCGGCTGCGCTCCTGCGGCGAGAACCCGACCGCCGCCGAGTCGCTGGGCGTCAACGTCTACAAGTACAAGTACCTGGCGGTCATCGCCTCCGGCGCCTTCGCGGGCCTCGGCGGTGCGTACCTCTCGCTGGTCGCCGCGCACTTCTACAAGGACGGCCAGACCCTGGGCCGCGGGTTCATCGGCCTCGCGGCGATGATCTTCGGCAACTGGATGCCCGGCGGTCTCGCCATGGGCGCGGGCCTGTTCGGCTTCACCGACAGCCTCCAGCTGCGCGACCCGGAGTCGGTGCACGTGCTGATCCTCACCGTCGGCATCGCGATGATCCTGCTCGCCCTGTGGCAGCTGTACCGGCGCAAGTTCACCGCGACGGTGGTCTCCTTCGTCATCGCCGGCGGTCTGATCGCCTGGTACTCGCTGACCGACCAGGTGCAGCGTCCGCTGATCGTCGCCACGCCGTACCTGATCACCCTGATCGTGCTCTCGCTGGCGTCCCAGCGGCTGCGGATGCCGAAGGCGGACGGTCAGATCTACCGCAAGGGCCAGGGCAAGTGACGGCGCCGACGCCCTCGGCGATCGACTGGGAGCGGCTGCGCGAGGCGGCGCGCGAGGCCATGGGCCACGCGTACGCCCCGTACAGCAAGTTCCCGGTCGGCGCGGCCGCGCTGGTGGACGACGGGCGGGTGGTCACCGGCTGCAACGTCGAGAACGCCTCGTACGGGCTCGGGCTGTGCGCCGAGTGCGGCCTGGTGTCCGCGCTGTACGCCACCGGCGGGGGACGGCTGACGGCCTTCACCTGCGTGGACGGCGGGGGCGAGCTGCTGATGCCGTGCGGGCGCTGCCGCCAGTTGCTGTACGAGCACGGCGGGCCGGACCTGCTGGTCGACCTCGCGTCGGGAGTGAAGCCGATGAGTGAGGTCCTACCCGACGCGTTCGGGCCGGAGCGGCTCTAGCCTCTCCGTTTGTTACGCGCGTAGAGTGTCGCGAGTGGGCCGGAACCCGGTCATCTCGCGGCACTCTACGCATTTCACGCTTTTTGAAACCCCTCTTGGAGCACGCATGGACGCCATCTCCGTCATCAGGACCAAGCGCGATCGCGGAGAGCTGAGCGACGCTCAGATCGACTGGGTCATCGACGCCTACACCCGCGGCGAGGTCGCCGACGAGCAGATGTCCGCGCTGGCCATGGCGATCCTGCTGAACGGCATGCAGCCGCGCGAGATCAGCCGCTGGACCGACGCGATGATCCGCTCCGGCGTCCGGATGGACTTCTCCTCGCTGCCGCTGCCAACCAGCGACAAGCACTCCACCGGCGGCGTCGGCGACAAGATCACCCTCCCGCTCGCCCCGCTGGTCGCCGCCTGCGGCGCCGCCGTCCCGCAGCTCTCCGGCCGCGGCCTCGGCCACACCGGCGGCACCCTGGACAAGCTGGAGTCCATCCCCGGCTGGCGCGCCCTGCTCTCCAACGAGGAGATGATGGACGTGCTGCGCGACGCGGGCGCCGTCATCTGCGCGGCCGGCGACGGCCTCGCGCCCGCTGACAAGAAGCTGTACGCGCTGCGCGACGTCACCGGCACCGTCGAGGCGATCCCGCTGATCGCCTCCTCGATCATGTCCAAGAAGATCGCCGAAGGCACCGGCGCGCTGGTCCTCGACGTCAAGGTCGGCTCCGGCGCCTTCATGAAGAACCTGGACGACGCCCGCGAGCTCGCCCGGACCATGGTGGGCCTGGGCACCACGGCGGGGGTCAACACCGTCGCCCTGCTCACCGACATGTCCACCCCCCTCGGCCTCACCGCGGGCAACGCGCTGGAGGTCCGCGAGTCCGTCGAGGTCCTGGCCGGCGGCGGCCCGGCCGACGTCGTCGAGCTGACCATCGCGCTCGCCCGCGAGATGCTCGCCGCGGCCGGCGTCCAGGGCAAGGACCCGGCCGACGCGCTGCGCGACGGCTCCGCGATGGACCACTGGCGCCGCATGATCGCCGCCCAGGGCGGCGACGTGGACGCCCCCCTCCCGGTCGCCCGCGAGCAGCACGTCATCCCCGCGCCCGCCTCCGGCGTGCTCACCGAGCTCGACGCCTACGCCATCGGCGTCTGCGCCTGGCGCCTGGGCGCCGGCCGCGCCCGCAAGGAGGACCCGGTCCAGGCCGGTGCCGGTGTCGAGATGCACGCCAAGCCCGGTGACACCGTGGTGGCCGGCCAGCCGCTGCTGACCCTCCACACCGACACCCCGGAGCGCTACGAGTACGCCATCGAGGCCCTGGCGGGCGGCGTCACCGTCGCCCCCGAGGGCACGGCGTTCACCCCGAACCCGATCGTCCTCGACCGCATCGCCTGACGGGCGCGAGGTCCGCTCACGTGCGCCGGTTCAGGCGTGCGTGAGCGGACCGCCGGTGTCGACCGTCGAGGGGCCGACGCCGATCCCGTCGCCGAAGGTGAACTTCTCGCGGGACTCGTGACCGGGTTCCGGACGCACGGTGCCGGTCATGTTCCGGACCGTGTCGGCGTCGGCTGTCACGCGTCCGCGACCGCTCGCCGGGCCGTGTGCGCCTGCCGGGTGGCGTAGAGCGTCACGCCGGCGGCCAGGGTCATGGCGGTGAGGCCGACGGCGGCGGCGCCGGGCCAGCCGGTGGCGTGGTAGGCGTCTGCACCGACGGTGCCGCCGAGGCTGTTGCCGAGGTAGTAGGCGATCAGGTACAGCGCGGAGGCCTGGGCGCGGCCCGCAGTGGCGGTGCGGCCGACGGCGGACGACGCGGTGGCGTGGCCGGCGAAGAAGCCGGCGGTGATCAGGACCAGGCCGAGCAGCGCGCAGACCAGCGAGTCGGCGAGGGAGAGCAGCAGGCCGGTGGCGGTGACGCCGATGGAGACGTAGAGGGCGCCCCGGCGGCCGAGGCGGCCGGAGAGGCGGCCGGCCGCGGCGGAGGTGCCGGTGCCGACCAGGTAGACCACGAAGATCGAGGCGGCGATCGACTCCGGCAGGTGGAACGGCGCGCCGATCAGCCGGTAGCCGACGGTGTTGTAGACCGCGCCGAACACGGCCATGAACAGCATTCCGAGCGCGTACAGCCGCACCAGCAGCGGGTTGCGCAGGTGCCCCGCGACGGTGCGGCCGAGCGCGCGGGCGTCCACCGGCGCGGGGGTGAAGTGCCGGGCGGCGGGGATCAGCAGCCGGAAGGCGAGGGTGGCGAGCAGCGCGAGGGCGGCGGAGGCGGCGAGGCCCCAGCGCCACCCGAAGCCGGCGGCCGTCCAGCCGGAGAGCAGTCGGCCGCCCATGCCGCCGATGCTGTTGCCGGCCACGTACAGGCCCATCGCGGAGGCCAGGGCGCTGGGGTGGACCTCCTCGGCGAGGTAGGCCATGGCGGTGGCCGGGAGCCCGGCGAGGGCGGCGCCCTGGAGGACGCGCAGCACCACGAGGGTGGTGAGGTCCGGTGCGAAGGGCAGCGCGAGGGCGAGGGCGGAGGCGGCGAGGGTGGAGGCCGTCATCACCGCGGTGCGGCCGTACTTGTCGGACAGCGCGCTCGCCGGGAGCAGCCCGAGGGCGAGTCCGAGGGTGGCGGCGGAGGCCGTCCAGCTGGCCTGGCCGGGGGTGAGGTCGAGGTCGGCGGAGAGGACCGGCAGCAGGCCCTGGGTGGAGTAGAGCAGGACGAAGGTCGCGACCCCGGCGGAGAACAGGGCGAGGTTGGCGCGGCGGAAGGCGCGCTGCCCCGGGCGGTGGCGGTCGTCCTCGGTGGGGCGGGTGTCGGGGCCGGTGGCTGGGGCATCCGGGGCGGTCACGGATGCCCTGGTATCGGAGGGCTGCATGACATCGACGGTAGGCCCGCCGCCGTTGATGCGTCCAATGCATGAAGCGTGGATGATCGATGCACTGGCGTATGAGTCGAGGTGGTGGCGCGATGACCGGTCCCGAGGTGTCGGACGGTGGCGAACAGCGGTACCGGCTGGCCGAGTTGGAGTCGGACGGGCCGGCCGTCCGGCTGGCGCCCCGGCTCGCGCAGTTCGCGGCGGTGGCCCGGCTGGAGCACGTGACGCAGGCGGCGGCGCTGCTCGGGGTGCCGCAGCCGACGCTGTCGCGCGCGGTGGCCCGGCTGGAGGAGGACCTGGGCGTGGACCTGCTGGCGCGGCAGGGCCGTACGGTCCGGCTGACCAGGGCGGGCTGGCTGCTGCTGGCCGCCGTGGAGCGGGCGCTGGCCGAGGTCGAGCGCGGCGCGCAGGCGGCCCGGGCGGAGGCGGACCCGGAGGTGGGCCTGGTGGCCTTCGGCTTCCTGCACACGATGGGTCCGGACACGGTGCCGGCCCTGCTGCGGGGCTTCCGCGCGGCGCACCCGAAGGTGCGGTTCCAGTTGGTGCAGGACTACGGCGCGGCGATGCTGGAGCGGCTGCGGGCCGGTGAGCTGGACCTGTGCCTGGTGTCGCCGCTGCCGGACGACCCGGCGTTCACGGCCCGCCCGCTGGACGAGCAGCGCCTGCACCTGGTCGTGCCGGCGGACCACCGGCTGGCCGGGCGGCGGAGGATCCGGCTGGCGGAGGTCGCCGAGGAGCCGTTCGTCGGCCTGGAGCAGGGGTACGGGCTGCGGGCGATCACGGAGGGCTTCTGCGCGGAGGCGGGTTTCGTGCCCCGGCTGGCGTTCGAGGGGGAGGAGGCGGAGACGCTGCGGGGGCTGGTGGCGGCCGGGCTGGGGGTGGCGCTGCTGCCGCCGGCCCTGGTGCCGAGGCCGGGGGTGGTGGAGCTGGAGGTGACGGCGCCGCGCACCCGGCGGGCGATCGGGGTGGCCTGGGCGGCGGGGCGGCCGCTGACCCCGCCGGCGAGGGCGTTCCGGGACTTCGTGCTGTCCCGGCGCGGGCGGCTGCTCCAGCACGACTGACGGGTGCTGCTCCAGCACGACTGACGGGTGCCGCTCGGCACGACCGGGGGTGCTGCTCCGGCAGGCCGGTGGCGTTGCTCCGCCGGGCCCCGCGGAGCCGCCCCGGGAGGTCGGCGTTTGGCGGATCGCATGGACCGGCCGGTGGAATTCCGGGTGCGGTTTGGACCATCCGGTGGTACTCCCGGTGGTAGGTCTACGCGCGTAGGGGCTATATTTCCGCAATGGAAAAGCAGATCCCCGTCACCACCGCGGGCACCGGCCCGCGCATCCCCACCGCCGACCAGATCCGCCGCGCGCCGAAGGTCCTCCTGCACGACCACCTCGACGGTGGGCTGCGCCCGGAGACCGTGGTCGAGCTGGCCGCCGCCGTCGGCTACCAGGGCCTTCCCACCACCGACCCGAAGGAGCTCGGCGAGTGGTTCCGCGAGGCCGCCGACTCCGGCTCGCTGGTCCGCTACCTGGAGACCTTCGCGCACACCTGCGC
Organism: Streptomyces sp. NRRL S-350; assembly: GCF_000719705.1. Lineage (GTDB taxonomy): Bacteria > Actinomycetota > Actinomycetes > Streptomycetales > Streptomycetaceae > Kitasatospora. The sequence continues at coordinate 41,882 of NZ_JOHO01000026.1, forward strand.
CGTGATGCAGACCCGCGAGGCCCTGATCAAGGTCGCCGCCGACTGCGCCGAGGACCTGGCCGCCGACGGCGTCGTGTACGCCGAGGTCCGCTACGCCCCCGAGCAGCACCTGGAGGCCGGCCTGACCCTCGACGAGGTCGTCGAAGCCGTCCAGGAGGGCTTCCGCCTCGGCGAGGCCAACGCCCGCGAGGCCGGCCGCCGGATCCGGGTCGGCACCCTGCTGACCGCGATGCGGCACGCCGCCCGCTCCACCGAGATCGCCGAACTGGCCAACCGCTACCGGGACCAGGGCGTCGTCGGCTTCGACATCGCGGGTGCCGAGGCCGGCTACCCCCCCACCCGCCACCAGGCCGCCTTCGACTACCTCAAGGGCGAGAACAACCACTTCACCATCCACGCGGGCGAGGCCTTCGGCCTGCCGTCGATCTGGGAGGCCCTGCAGTGCTGCGGCGCCGACCGGCTCGGCCACGGCGTGCGGATCGTCGACGACATCACGGTGGGCGAGGACGGTGCGGTCGAGCTCGGCCGGCTGGCCGCGTACGTGCGCGACAAGCGCATCCCGCTGGAGATGTGCCCGACGTCCAACATCCAGACCGGCGCGGCCACCTCGTACGCCGAGCACCCGATCGGGCTGCTCAGCCGGCTGAAGTTCCGGGTCACCGTGAACACCGACAACCGGCTGATGAGCGGCACCAGCATGAGCCAGGAGTTCGGCCACGTGGTGGAGGCCTTCGGCTACACGCTGGGGGACCTGGAGTGGTTCACCGTGAACGCGATGAAGTCCGCGTTCCTGCCCTTCGACGAGCGGCTGGCGATGATCAACGACGTGATCAAGCCGGGCTACGCCGAGCTGAAGGCGGAATGGCTGTTCAGCGCGGGTGTCGGCGGCAACTGAGCCGTGGCGCCGGGCCCGTTCCCGGGTGTCGGAGGAACGGGCCGATCGGACACGGAAGTTGGCGTTCATCGGACTACTCACTCGGGTGAGTGAACGGCCTTTGGTCCTCGCGCGACCGGCTCACTACGGTGTGCCAGTCATTGCCGACCAGGCGCGGTGGCGGCCTCCCGGTCGTCGGAACCCGTACGCGAGGCCGGCCACCGACGAGGACCCAAGGGGACGAACCATGAAGCAGGCTCTCAAGGCCGCCGGCACCGCGGCGCTCGGCATCGCCATCGCGGCGGTCGGCGCCGGCACCGCCTCCGCCGACGCCGCCCCGGCGCCCGGCGGCCTCGGACTGCCCACCGGCGCGGTGACGAACCCCGCGGTCACGGGGGCGGTCACCGACACCGCCACCAAGCTGCCCGGCGGTGACAAGGTCACCGGCACGCTCGGCAGCCTCGCGCCGTCCGTCGGCCGTGCCGCCCCGGCCGCCGCCGCCCCGATCGCCGGGGTCACCCAGCAGCGCGGCGCCGTCCCGTCCGTCCCGGGTCTCGACAAGACCCCCATCGGCGGGCTGACCGGCGCCCTGCCGGGTCTGCCGGGCCTGGGCGGCTGATCCGAGCCACCCGACACGGCGACGGGCCGCCCGCCCCCGGGATCACCGGGGGCGGGCGGCCCGTCGCCGTTCCCTCCTACGGCTCCTGGGGCAGGAGCACCCAGAGGGCGAGGTAGAGCAGGAACTGCGGGCCGGGCAGCAGGCAGGAGAGCAGGAAGATCAGGCGGACGGTCCACGGGGTCAGGCCGAAGCGGTCGGCGATCCCGGCGCAGACGCCGGCGATGACACGGTTGTGGCGGGGTCGGGCGAGGCGGGCGCTCATGATCCACTCCTGATCTGCTTCGCACGGTGGCGGCCCGGTCCGGCCGGTCCGGCGGGGTACTTCCATCCTGCTCCGCGACCGCCGGGCGGTCCTCAACCCGCGAGGTGATTCTCCGACCCCCCGGCTCACCGGCGAGGCGGAGCCGAACGTCGGGGTCGCCCTCAGGGTCACCCTGAGGAAACCGCGGAAGGCCCGCCCGGCCCCGCTCGACGGCGGGGCACGGACGGGCCTTCCGGTGCGCGTACGCGGGCGCGCGTACGGCGGGCGTGCGGCCGGTCAGCCGACCGGGTGCGGCGGCTGCGGCTGCCCGGGCTGAGCCGGCGGCGCGGGCTGCGCGTACGGGTTGTCCGCCACCGGCTGCGGCGGCAGGCCGGGCTGGTACGGCGAGCCGCCCTGCGGCGGCGCCGCCTGCGGAGCGGCCGGCGGCACGGCCGGCGGCACGGGCGCGCCCGGGTGCGGGGCGTTGGGGTTGTACGGCGGCTGCGGCGCGTTGGGGTCGTACGGAGCCTGCGGGGCGTTCGGGTTGAACGCGGCGGCCTGCGCGGCCGGCTGCCGCTTGGCCCTGCTGCGCTCGGCCATCGTCTTCACCGAGTAGACGATCATCGCGACGGGCAGGATGAACACCTTGAAGAAGAGGTAGTACGTGCCGCCCTCGAAGACGAAGGCGAGGTAGTAGGCGTACCCCAGGAAACCGAGGCCGATGAGGACGTTGAGGATCCGCAGGCCGACCTTCAGTCCGCCGCCGACGGCGCCGAGCACCACCATGAGGATGCCGCTGAGCGCCAGCAGGACGACGTACCAGGAGAACAGCGGCTCGGCGCTGAAATCGAGATTGTTCAAGGGGGGTTTCCTGTGGGAGGGAAGTGGGACGGCGGAGCCGTTCGGGGACGAGAGCGCACAGTACTGGAGGCGGCCGACATCCGTCGCGGCCTTTGTGTCACGGTGTCGTTGCGCTCTTCCCGGAAGGTGATCGACGAGGTGGGAAATGACTGGACATGAGGTGCTGCGGGTCTTTTGCGGGCCCGGCGGGGAGCACGGGAACGAGCTCGGGGTGGTGCGTGACGGGGCGTCCGTGCCGCACCGCCGGGACCGGCAGCGGATCGCGCGCGAACTCGCTTTCGGCGAGACGGTGTTCATCGACGATCCGGAGCGCGGGGAGATCGACATCTACACCCCGTCGGTGCGCCTGCCCTTCGCCGGCCACCCGTGCGTCGGGGCCGCCTGGCTGCTCGGGGTGGACCGCCTGGTCACGGCCGCCGGTGCGGTGGGCGTGCGGCGCGAGGACGGGCTGACCAGGATCGCGGCCCGGCCGGAGTGGGCCCCGGGGCGCACGCTGCGGCAGTACGGCTCGGTGGCCGAGGTGGAGGCGCTGGAGGTGCCGCCGCCGGGGGAGTGGATCTACGCCTGGGCCTGGCAGGACGAGGCGGCCGGCACCGTCCGGGCACGGGCCTTCCCCGGGCGGGGTGACGGCATCGACGAGGACGAGGCGACGGGTGCGGCCGCCCTGCTGCTGGCCGCGCGGTTCGGCCGTGCGCTGACCGTCACCCAGGGCCGGGGCTCCCGGCTGCTGGCCGGGCCGCGGCCCGACGGGCTGGTCGAGGTCGGCGGCCTGGTGGTGGCCGGGGCGGCTCAGCCCGCGGGCGGTGTCGGCTCGGCGTAGGCGCGGGGGCGGGCGGCGTGCACGCCGACCACCACGGGGACGGCGGCCAACGGGACGGTGGTCACCGGCGGGCCGGCCGGGTCGGCGGGCCCTGACGCCCGGGGGGCCGCCGGCCGACGTTCCCGCAGCAGGCGCCGCAGGCCGGGGACCAGCGTGAGGTGCACGACGGCGACGCCGATGACGGCGAACAGGATGTGGTCCACGTTGAGGACGTGCCCGGGGGCCCAGGAGGAGAGGAACTCCAGCGCGGTGCCCAGCAGCGCGCAGGCGCCGGTGGTGCGCAGGAAGGAGGGCAGCCAAGGGGCTCGCAGGCGCCCGCCGGCCAGTGGCAGCAGGATGCCGAGCGGGGCCAGCAGCAGGAGCTCGCCGGCCACCTGCCAGGCCGTGGAGGAGCGGAGTGAGGCCAGCGGCGTCAGGTTGGCGTCGTAGACCCAGGCCACCGGCAGGGGTCTGAGCACCAGCCAGAGCACCAGTGTCAGGTGGCAGGCCAGGCCCGCCAGTCCGGCCAGCCGGAGGGAACGGTGGACGACCGCCGCCGGGCTGCTTTCGGTCCCCGCGCCGGAACGCTCGTCGCGTGTCCTGGTGCCATCTCGCTGCACGGGGGGAAGGACGTGAGCCGGTGGCACGGCGGTTCCACGCTGGGCGTGAACATTCCCGGACGCGCCCCCGCCGGTTCGTCCGGCGGTTCCCCCGCCGGTTCCTCCGGCAGCTCCTCCGGCCGGTTCTTCCCGCCTCCCCGGGTTGCCGTCGCCGCAGCCCTCCGGGCCGCCCGTACGGCTACTTGCAGGGTGCGGCCGTCGGCACCGCGCTGAACACGTTGTCCGGCGGCGGGCTGCCCGGCGCCACGGGCGCGGGTGACGGGCTGGGGCTCGTGGACGCCTTGGCGGCGCCGCGGGCCGGGGTGGGCGACGGCGCGGGGCCGGGCGCGGTGGCCGGCGCGGTCGGTATGTGCGGGGTGGTCGGGCAGGCCGTCCGGCTGGCCGGGGCGCCGGCGTCGACCGGTACGGCGGTCGGCCGGATGCCGCAGCCGGAGGCCAGTGCGAGCAGGAGCAGGACGCCGCCGACGCGGCGCAGGGGGGCGGGGGCGGTCACGTGGCGTCCTTGTTCTCGGCGGCGTCGCGGGCGGGGCCGCCGGCGGTCTCGCCCGCGGACGGCGCCGGCGGGGCCAGTGGCAGTGTCAGGGTGAACACCGCGCCGACCTCACCGTTCGCCGCGGTGATCGTCCCCCCGTGTATCCGGGCGTTGGCCATCGCGATCGACAGGCCCAGACCGCTGCCCTCCGAGCGGGCGCGGCCCCGGTCCGCCTTGTAGAAGCGGTCGAAGACGTGCGGCAGCACGTCCTCGGGGATGCCCGGGCCGCTGTCGGAGACCTCGACCACGACCGAGTCCTCGGTCTGCCGGACCTTGACCCGCACCGGCGAGCCGCCGTGCTTGAGCGCGTTGCCGATCAGGTTGGCGAAGACCACGTCGAGCCGGCGCGGGTCGACCACGGCCAGGACGCCGCGCGGGGCGTCCAGCTCGACGGCGTCGTACCAGGCCCGCCCGTCGATGCAGGACATGATCAGGTCGGCGATGTCCACCTCGTCGGCGACGAGTTTGGCGGTGCCCGCGTCGAAGCGGGTCACCTCCATCAGGTTCTCCACCAGGTCGGACAGCCGCCGGGTCTCGCTGACCACGAGCCGGACGGCCGGCTCGATCATCGGGTCCAGCGACTCGGCCTCGTCCTCCAGGATGTCGGTGACGGCGGTCATCGCGGTCAGCGGGGTGCGCAGTTCGTGCGACATGTCGGCGACGAACCGCCGGCTCTGTGCCTCGCGTGCGCTGAGCTCCTCGACCTGCTCGTGCAGCGACTCCGCGGCCCGGTTGAACGTCCTCGCCAGATCGGCGAGTTCGTCGGAGCCGTCGACTTCGAGCCGGGTGTCCAGGTGCCCCTGCCCGAGCCGCCGGGCGGCGTCGCCGAGCCGCCTGACCGGCCGCAGCACGGTGGCCGAGGCGGCCTGGGCGAGCAGGGCCGAGCCGATCAGCGCGAGCAGGGTCGCGATGGCCAGCGACATGGCCAGCGTGTTGAGGTCGGCCCGCTCGTTCTCCAGCGACTTGAACATGTACGCCGTCGGGCCGTTCGGCACCACCTTGGTGCCGCCGATCACGAACGGCCGGCCGTCCAGGTTCTGCCGCTGCCAGTACAGGTGGTACGGGTACGGGTTGTTCTCGGTGATCTCGCGCGGCTTGGCGACGGTGGACTGCAGCGCGGTCGGCACGTCGGCCAGCGTGAAGCGCGAGGGGTCGGAGGAAGGCGCGCACTCCGGGTGTGCCGGGTCGACCACCACCACGTCGTAACTCAGGCCCGAGCTGGCCACGTTGGACGCCAGCGCGGCAAGCTCCGGGCAACTCGCGTTCAACGGCAGCTCGGAGACGTTGCGGCTGAGTGAGACCCGGAAGTCGTTCAGCGCGGTGTCCTGGGCACGCTTGAGCACGGCGTCGCGGTTCAGCCAGTACGCGATGCCGGAGGCCGAGACGGCGGCGAGCAGCGCGACCGCCGCGAACACCGCGATCAGCCGCACCCGCAGGGAGCGCAGCCGTCGCCACCGGCCCGCCGGGAAGCGCCGGGCAGTCGTCTGATGGTCAGTCACAAGAGCCTGTCGTGATACGGGAGTTCAGCGCCGGCAAGGGAAAGGGAAGAGAAGCGGAGGACGGTGGGAACGGTGGGAGGGGCCGGGTCAGATCGGCGGGTCCAGCCGGTAGCCCACCCCGCGCACGGTGCGGATCAGCGTCGGCGCGGACGGCACGTCCTCGACCTTGGCCCGCAGCCGCTGCACGCAGGCGTCCACCAGCCGGGAGTCACCGAGGTAGTCGTGCTCCCAGACCAGCCGCAGCAGCTGCTGGCGGGAGAGCGCCTGCCCGGGGCGGCGGCTGAGTTCCAACAGCAGTCGCAGCTCGGTCGGGGTGAGCTGGAGGTCCTGCCCGTCCTTGGTGACGGTCATCGCCGCCCGGTCGATCACCACGCTGCCGTACGCGGAGGAGTCGGAGCTCTCCCGCTCGCCGCGCCGCAGCACCGCCCGGATCCGGGCGTCCAGCACGCGTGGCTGCACCGGCTTGACCACGTAGTCGTCCGCGCCGGACTCCAGACCCACCACCACGTCGATGTCGTCGGAGCGGGCGGTCAGCAGGATGATCGGCAGCTGGTCGGTGCGGCGGATCCGGCGGCACACCTCGAAGCCGTCGATCCCGGGCAGCATGACGTCCAGCACGATCAGATCGGGCCGCTGCTCCTTGAAGAGCCTCAGACCGTCTTCGCCGGAGGCGGCGGTGGCCACACGGTGGCCCTGGCGGGTGAGGGCGAGTTCGAGGCCGGTCCGGATGGCGTCGTCGTCCTCGATCAGTAGGAGGAAAGGCACGGCCCCATTTTGGCCCACCCGCAGCGTCGAATCACCCCCCGGCCCACTCACGGCCGTTCGGGAACCGGAAGGACCGCCACCGGCGTCCGGTACGGAGGGAGGCGGACCGGGACGAAAGGCCCACCCCTGTGACACCCCTGTGACAGTCGGCGGACAGTGCCATCACAACCGGCGGGCAGGATTTTCCGTGTCGCCGCAGGACGGCGGGCCGGAAGGCCTGCCGGAGGGCGGCTACCGGAACCGCTCGTACCGACCCAGGGGGCGCACGATGAACGCCACGCTTCAGACCCGGACCAACCCGGCTGTCCGGACCGCGCGTTCGTCAGCCACGGCCCACCGGACCCGGTACGAGATCAGGACCGACGAGAACTCCGGTGCCGTGACCGTACGGGGGTGCGCGCACAGCACCGGTGGAAACCCTGTCGCCCGCCGGGTGAGCGGCGGTGCCAGGACGGGGGAGCTGTACGGAATCGGCCGGCTGGGGAGTGCGGTCGACTCCGCCGACACCCTCACGCTGCGGGGGATCCTCCCCGTCCGCGTCGAGGGCAAGGACGCCCCGGAGGGGAACCGGGGGACCGGGGGGAACGGCCTGCGGACGGTCGGCTCGGGGGAGCCGGCCGGTCGCGAGGCCGCCGGTGCGACGCTGCTGCGGCTGAACCCCGCAGCGGCCCGCACCGCCGAGGCCGGACAGGGAGGCGCGCAGGGGGAGCACTCGGCCGCCGCGGAGGACCACATCACGGAGTTCACCGCGTACGTGCGCGAGCGCCGCGCCTCCCTGTACGCCACGGCGTACCACCTCACCGGTGACCGCTACGAGGCCGAGGACCTGCTGCAGAGCGCGCTCTTCAGCACCTACCGCGCCTGGGGCCGGATCACCGACAAGGCGGCGGTCGGGGGCTACCTCCGCCGCACCATGACCAACCTGCACATCTCCGCCTGGCGGCGCCGCAAGGTCAACGAGTACCCGACCGAGGAGCTGCCGGAGACGGCCGGCGACACCGACGCGATGGGCGGCACCGAGCTGCGCACCGTGCTCTGGCAGGCGCTGGCGAAGCTGCCGGAGAACCAGCGGACCATGCTGGTGCTGCGGTACTACGAGGGCAAGACCGACCCGGAGATCGCCGACGTGCTGGGGATCAGCGTCGGCACGGTCAAGAGCAGCATCTGGCGTGCCCTGCGCCGCCTGCGCGACGACGAGCACCTGAACAAGTCGGGCGACACCGTCCGGGCGTTCGGCGAGCTGGTCGCGTAACGCGGCACGCAGGGGAAGGACTCCCGTCGGGGGACGGGAAGCGGACGGTCACGGTCCGGGGGCGGCGGCTCGGGGGAGCGCGCCCGTGGGGGAGCCGAGGACCGTTCGGGAAGGCGACGGCCCGGTGCGGGGGAGACGCACCGGGCTCGTCGTTCTGCCCTTCCGGCCGCCCTTGCGGGCCGTTCGGCGCGCCCTGCCGCCCTACGGCCTCAGGCCGCGGCGGAGAGCACGGTCGGCCGGGCCGCGGCACGGATCCGCCGCTCGGCCTCCGGGCCGGCGCACGCGTACGAGCCGAGCGCGACCTGCCGCCCGACGATGGACCGCTCCGCCCGCATCAGCCGCAGGCCCCGGCGCAGCAGCACCGGCAGCGACTTGCGGCCCTCCCGGACGTCCCGGCGCAGCCGGCGCCAGGCCGTGGTGAGCGCGCCGTTGCGCAGGCACAGGGCGTCGCCGAGCAGGCCCTCCTCGGTGCACGCGCCGGTGATCTCGGCCGCGAAGATGCCCTCCGCGATGAACGCCTCGGCGCCGCCGAGGTCCAGGGTGCGGGTGTCGATCCGGCCGTTGTCCGGGATGGAGTACACCGGGACGTCCGTGCGGCCGTGCTCGTGCAGGGCGCGGATGGCGGCGAGGGCCTGGTCGCGGTGCCAGGCGAGCGGGGAGTCCCAGTCGACGGCGCCGTCCGGCAGCCTCGGCAGGGTGGGGTCGTCCCCGTCCTTGTAGAAGTCGTCGAGCTGGAGCACCGGCAGGCCGCTGCGCTCGGCGAGCGAGGACTTCCCCGACCCGGAGGGCCCGGAGAGCAGGATCACCCGGGCGTGCGAGGTCGGTGCGGGGTTCATGGGGGAGTCACTCACGGGACACCAGTCTGACGCATCAGGGCCCGTTGCCGAAACCGGTCGGGACGGACCTTCTGCGGCGATCCGGGCTGCGACCGCGATCTGTCGCACCGGGTGACGGAATCCGACGGAAGTCGACGGAACGCGACGGACCCGCGCCAGGGGGGGAGAGGCGCGGGTCCGTCCAATGACCGTCCGGGCCCTGGGGGGGGTAGGGCACTGGGGACGGCCAGTCTGTGGGGTTGTCACTCCACCGTCCGGTCTGTCGGGCGGAGCGGTGGAGCGGGTGGAGCGTCGAAGGGTCAGATACCCATCGGGTGCCAGACCGTCTTCGTCTCCAGGAACGAGAGTAGCCGGTCCGTACCGGGCGCATTGGTCCAGTCCTGGGCGAACGGGTCCAGCACCGGACGGACCACCCTCTTCAGGGTATCCGCGGCGGCCGCTTCCAGCGCCTGCGCCGCGCCGGGACCGTCGGCGGCGATCGCCCCGGTGAGGTCCAGCGCGTTGACGTCCTGGTGCGAGGCCAGGGTGGGGGCGATGTCCGCGGTCCGGCCCGAGACGATGTTGACCACGCCGCCCGGGACGTCCGAGGTGGCGAGCACCTCGCCCAGCGACAGCGCGGGCAGCGGGGCGTCCGCGGCGGCCGCGACCACGACCGTGTTGCCGGTGGCGATCGCCGGGGCGATCACCGAGACCAGGCCGAGCAGCGAGTGCCCGTAGCCGGCCTGCGGGGCGACGATCCCGACCACGCCGGTCGGCTCCGGGGCCGACAGGTTGAAGTACGGACCGGCGACGGGGTTGGCACCGCCCGCGATCTGGGCGACCTTGTCCGTCCAGCCCGCGTACCAGACCCAGCGGTCGATCGCGGCGTCCACCAGCGCGGCGGCCTTCTTCGGGCCGATGCCCTCGGAGGCGGCCACCTCGGCGGCGAACTGCTCGCGCCGGCCCTGCAGCATCTCGGCGACCCGGTACAGCACCTGGCCGCGGTTGTACGCGGTGGTGCCGGCCCAGCCCTTGACCGCCGCGCGGGCCGCCAGCACGGCGTCCCGGGTGTCCTTGCGGGTGCCCAGCGGGGCGTTGGCGAGCCACTGGCCGTTCGAGTCGGTCACCTCGTACACCCGCCCGCTCTCGGAGCGCGGGAACTTCCCGCCGACGTACAGCTTGTAGGTCTTGAGGACGTCAAGACGCGCGAAGGTCGTGTCAGACATCGAGGTAGGCCTCCAGACCGTGGCGGCCACCTTCGCGGCCGTAGCCCGACTCCTTGTAGCCGCCGAACGGCGAGGTCGGGTCGAACTTGTTGAAGGTGTTGGCCCAGACCACGCCGGCCTTGAGCTTGTCGGCCGCCCAGAGGATGCGCGAGCCCTTTTCCGTCCAGATGCCGGCGGAGAGGCCGTACGGGGTGTTGTTGGCCTTCTCGATCGCCTCGGCGGGGGTGCGGAAGGTCAGCACCGAAAGCACCGGGCCGAAGATCTCCTCCTGGGCGATCCGGTGGGCCTGGCTGACGCCGGTGAACAGGGTCGGCCGGAACCAGAAGCCGCTGCCGGGGAGTTCGCACTCCGGCGACCAGCGGTCCGCGCCCTCGGCCTCGCCGGCGTCGGTCAGCTCGGTGATCCGGGCCAGCTGCGCGGCCGAGTTGATGGCGCCGATGTCGGTGTTCTTGTCCAGCGGGTCGCCGACCCGCAGGGTGGCCATCCGGCGCTTCAGGGCGTCCAGCAGCTCGTCCTGGACCGACTCCTGGACCAGCAGGCGCGAGCCCGCGCAGCAGACGTGGCCCTGGTTGAAGAAGATGCCGTTGACGATGCCCTCGACGGCCTGGTCGATCGGCGCGTCGTCGAAGACGATGTTGGCGGCCTTGCCGCCGAGCTCCAGCGACAGCCGCTTGCGGCTGCCGGCCAGCTGCTTGGCGATCGCCCGGCCGACCGGGGTGGAGCCGGTGAAGGCGACTTTGTTGACGTCCGGGTGCGCGGTCAGCGCGGCGCCGGTGCGGCCGTCGCCGGTGACGATGTTGACGACGCCCTTCGGCAGACCGGCCTGGCGGCAGATCTCGGCGAAGCGCAGCGCCGTCAGCGGCGTGGTCTCGGCCGGCTTCAGCACGACCGTGTTGCCGGTCGCCAGCGCGGGCGCGATCTTCCAGGCCAGCATCATCAGCGGGAAGTTCCACGGGATGACCTGGCCGGCCACGCCGAGCGGGCGCGGGTTGGCGCCGAAGCCCGCGTAGTCCAGCTTGTCCGCCCAGCCCGCGTAGTAGAAGAACCACGCGGCGACGGTCGGGATGTCGAAGTCGCGGGTCTCGCGGATCGGCTTGCCGTTGTCGATCGACTCCAGCACGGCCAGCTCGCGGCCGCGCTCCTGGATGATCCGGGCGATCCGGAACATGTACTTGGCGCGCTCGCTGCCGGGCAGCGCCGACCAGTCGCCGAACGCCTTGCGGGCGGCGGCGACCGCGCGGTCCACGTCCTCGTCGGTGCCCTGGGCGAACTCGGCGAGCACCTGCTCGGTGGCCGGGTTGACCGTCTTCAGGGCCTCGCTGCCGGAGGAGTCGACGAACTCGCCGCCGATGAAGTGGCCGTAGGAGGAGGCGATGTCGCCCGCGGCGGCGGGGGACTCGGGGGCCGGGGCGTAGGTGAAGAGGCCTCCGGCGGGCTTGCCCGTCGGCTCCTCGATGTTCTTCTTCTTGGCCATGGTGATCAGTCCACCGTCACGTAGTCGGGGCCGGAGTAGCGGCCGGTGGCGAGCTTCTGGCGCTGCATCAGCAGGTCGTTGAGCAGGCTGGAGGCGCCGAAGCGGAACCAGTGCGGGGTCAGCCAGTCGTCGCCGAGGGTCTCGTTGACCATGACCAGGTACTTCATGGCGTCCTTGGTGGTCTTGATGCCACCGGCGGGCTTCACGCCGACCTGGACGCCGGTGGCCGCGCGGAAGTCGCGGACCGCCTCCAGCATCAGCAGGGTGACCGGCGGCGTCGCGTTGACGGCGACCTTGCCGGTGGAGGTCTTGATGAAGTCGGCGCCGGCCAGCATCGCCAGCCAGGAGACCCGGCGGACGTTGTCGTAGGTCTGCAGCTCGCCGGTCTCGAAGATCACCTTGAGGTGGGCGGAGCTGCCATCGGGACGCTTGCACGCCTCCTTGACGGCCACGATCTCGTTGAAGACGTCGAGGTAGCGGCCGGAGAGGAAGGCGCCGCGGTCGATCACCATGTCGATCTCATCGGCGCCCGCGGCGACCGCGTCGGCGGTGTCGGCGAGCTTGACCGGGAGGGCGGCACGGCCGGCCGGGAAGGCGGTGGCCACCGAGGCGACCTGGATGTCGGTGCCCCGCAGGGCGGCCTTCGCGGTGGCGACCATGTCCGGGTAGACACAGATGGCGGCGACGCGGGGGGTGGTCGGGTCGGTCGGGTCGGGGGTCCTGCCCTTGGCGCACAGTGCGCGCACCTTGCCGACCGTGTCCGCGCCCTCCAGCGTGGTCAGGTCGATCATCGAGATCGCCAGGTCGATGGCATAGGCCTTCGCCGTGGTCTTGATCGAGCGGGTACCGAGGGTGGCGGCACGCGCCTCAAGGCCGACCTGGTCGACGCCGGGCAGGCCGTGCAGGAAGCGGCGGAGCGAGGCCTCGGACGCCGCAACGTCCTGAAGGCCGCTGCCCGCAACGCCGGGGGCATTGGCTGCAACAGTGGACATAGTCACCAGACCAGCATATCTACGCGCGTAGTAGTGCGCCAGGGTGGCGGCCTTTCGTGGCCGGACCGAGACCTCGGGGGGAAAGCCATGGGGCAGAATCGAGGCCATGACCGATTCCGACGGCAGGCCCGACCGGGGCCCCGCCGCCCCCGACGGGGAACCCGAGTACGCGGACCGCGTGTACCGCTCCGTTCCCGGCGTGATCTCCGGAGTGCTCCTGCTGGCCGTCGCCGCCTGGCTGATCGGCGACGCGGCGGTGACCGGGACCGGGAAGACCCCCTACGTCTCGCTCGCCGCGGTGCCGGTGTTCGCCTTCCCGGTGATCGCCTACACGCTGCGCCCGGAGGTACGGGCCGGCCGCGGCCGGCTGGTGGTGCGCAATCCGTGGCGGACCATCGTCGCGCCGTGGGCCTCGGTGGAGGGGCTGCGCGCCGGCTACTCGGTCGAACTGTTCGCCGGCGGCCGCAAGTACCAGGTGTGGGCGGTGCCCGTCTCGCTGCGCCAGCGCAAGCGCGCCGCCCGCGCGCAGGGCCGCGGCAGCGCCGAGCACGCCTCCCGGACGGGCCTGGGGCCGGGCCTCGCCGCCCGTACCAACCCGGTCGTCCAGGGCTCGTCCGACCCGACCCGCGCCTGGTCCGACCAGGTCACCGACGTGCTGCAGGGGATGGCCGAGCGCAACGCCGCCCGCCCCGACGCGGCCGGCCCGGTCGTGGTGCGCTGGTGCTGGTGGGTGATCGCCCCCACCCTGGTGGGCCTGATCGCGCTGATCACGGTCATCGCGGTCTGACGCCGCCCGACGACGCGCGAGGGCCCGCCGGTTCGCCGCCGGCGGGCCCTCGCGCGTTGCTGGGCGGGGGTCAGACGGTGATGCCGGCCGCCGCGGCGAGGTCCTGCTTGACGGTGGCGAGGAGGGCGGCGGCCCGGTCGCGGGTGGCGGCCAGGTCGGCTGCGGAGGCGACCGGGAGAACGACCTCCAGGTAGCACTTGAGCTTGGGCTCGGTGCCGGAGGGGCGGACCACGATGCGGGCCGAGCGGACGCCCTCGCCCGCCAGGTAGTACCGCAGGCCGTCGGTGGGCGGCAGGTCGTCGGAGCCGGCCGCGAGGTCGTCGGCGCGGGTGACGGCCAGGCCGGCCAGGACGGTCGGCGGCTGCTCGCGCAGGCGGCGCATGGCGTCGCCGATCAGCGAGAGGTCCTGGACCCGGACGGAGAGCTGGTCGGTGGCGTGCAGGCCGTGCTCCAGCGCCAGGTCGTCCAGCAGGTCGGACAGGGTGCGGCCGGACCGCTTGAGGGTGGCGGCGAGCTCGGCGACCAGCAGGGCGGCGGTGATGCCGTCCTTGTCCCGGACGCCCTGCGGGTCGACGCAGTAGCCGAGCGCCTCCTCGTAGCCGTAGCGCAGGCCGTCGGCGCGGGAGATCCACTTGAAGCCGGTCAGCGTCTCGGCGTAGCCCAGGCCCGCCGCCTCGGCGATCCGGCCCAGCAGCGTCGCGGAGACGATGGTGGTGGCGAAGGTGCCCTCGGCCTTCTTCGCGACCAGGGCGGAGCCGAGCAGGGCGCCGACCTCGTCGCCGCGCAGCATCCGCCAGCCCGAGCTGCCGTTGCCGCTGCCGACCGCGTTGCCGTTGGTGGGGACGGCCACCGCGCAGCGGTCGGCGTCCGGGTCGTTGGCGATCACGATGTCGGGGCCGACCGCGGCGGCGGTGCGGAAGGCGAGGTCCATCGCCCCCGGCTCCTCCGGGTTGGGGAAGGCCACGGTCGGGAAGTCCGGGTCCGGCTCGGCCTGTTCGGCGACCACGGTCGGCGCGGGGAAGCCGGCCCGGCGGAAGGCGGCGACGAGGGTGTCGCGGCCGACGCCGTGCATCGGGGTGTAGACGACGTCGAGCTCGCGCGGGGTGTGCTCGTCGACGATGGAGACGGCCCGGGCCAGGTAGGCGTCGACGACGTCCTCGCCGAGCACCTCCCAGCCGTCCTCGGCGCGCGGGACCTCCGCCAGCGAGGCGATCGCGTCGATCTCGGCGGCGATCCCGGCGTCGGCCGGCGGGACGATCTGCGAGCCGTCGCCCAGATAGACCTTGTAGCCGTTGTCCTGCGGCGGGTTGTGGCTGGCGGTGACGGTGACGCCGGCGGCCGCGCCCAGGTGGCGGACGGCGAACGCGAGCACCGGCGTGGGCAGCGGGCGGGGCAGCAGGGCGGCGCGCAGGCCGGCGCCGACCACCACGGCGGCGGTGTCGCGGGCGAAGTCGTACGACTTGTGCCGGGCGTCGTAGCCGATGACGACCAGGTCGCCCAGGCCCTGCTTCCGGACGTACGCGACCAGGCCGGCGGCGGCCCGGATCACCACGGCGCGGTTCATCCGCATCGGGCCGGCGCCGAGTTCGCCGCGCAGGCCGGCGGTGCCGAACTGGAGGCGGTCGGAGAAGCGCTCGGCGAGCTCCGCCCAGGCGGTCTTGCTGTCCGATTCGGCGTCCGGGCCCTCGGCCCGGGCCAGCAGGGCGGTGAGCTCCTCGCGGGTCTGCGGGTCGGGGTCCTCGGCCAGCCAGGCCCTGGCCCGGGTGAGGAGGTCGGTGGTGGGTGCCTGCGTCATCCCAACTCCTTGCGTGGTTGCCCCGGGTACGGGTCAGGGCGTCTGGACGGGTGGTTCTCACTGTGTCGCCTCGGCGGCGTCGTGGCGTTGCCGAGGCGTGCCGCCGGGCCGGCGGGGGGTCGGGTCCGCGGAGCCGGTGGGCGGCCGCGGGCCGGGACCGCCGCCCCGGCCGGCGATCCTCGTGGGCGGCCGGCCGTGGAGCGGACGCGTCCGCTCGGGAGGGAGGGCGGCCGGGGCTCCGGGCGCGGTGCGGTCAAGGCTGCCGGCTCCGTCCCGAGGCGGTGGGCGGCACGCGGACGGGGCCCGCGGGCGGGTGTGATCAGCGGATCACTGTTTCCCGCGGGCCCCGTCGCTCATGCGTGTGGGCGTCAGATCCGTTCGAGGACCTTCGCCAGCAGCTCGCCCATGCGCTCGGCGGAGGCCTTGCCGGCCTCCAGCACCTCGGCGTGGTTGAGCGGCTCGCCGGTGATGCCGGCGGCCAGGTTGGTGACCAGGGAGATGCCCAGCACCTCGGCGCCGGCCTCGCGGGCGGCGATGGCCTCCAGGGTGGTGGACATGCCGACCAGCTCGCCGCCGATCACCCGGGCCATGTTGACCTCGGCCGGGGTCTCGTAGTGCGGGCCGCGGAACTGCACGTAGACGGCCTCGTCCAGGGACGGATCCACCTCGCGGCAGAGCGCGCGCAGGCGCTTGGAGTAGAGGTCGGTGAGGTCGACGAAGTTGGCGCCGACGATCGGGGAGTCCGCGGTCAGGTTGATGTGGTCGCTGATCAGGACCGGCTGGCCCGGGGTCCAGCCCTGGCGCAGGCCGCCGCAGCCGTTGGTCAGCACGATGATGCCGCAGCCGGCCGCGGCGGCGGTGCGCACGCCGTGGACGACGGTCGCCACGCCGTGGCCCTCGTAGTAGTGGTTGCGGCCGAGGAAGATCAGGGCGCGCTTGTCGCCGATCTTCACCGAGCGGATCGTGCCGGCGTGGCCGGCGACGGCGGGGGCGGGGAAGCCGGGCAGGTCGGTGACCGGGAACTCGGCCACGGTCTCGCCCAGGGCGTCGGCGGCCGGCACCCAGCCGGAGCCCATCACCAGGGCGACGTCGTGCCGCTCGGCACCGGTCAGCTCGCGCAGGCGCTCGGCGGCGGCCTGGGCGGCGGCGTAGGGGTCGGCGGAGACGACCGACTGAGGAGAAGCGTTCACGGGTCCGAGGATAGACGGGAATCGGCTACGCGCGTAGAAAATCGGGCGCGGCATGCCGGAATCGTTACCCGGTTGACCCGAAAGCACAGCTCGGTGGCGCTTTTCGGGTGACCCGGCTCGTCGTTTTCCACACATTCGGAGCCTCGCGCCTCCCGCCCGTCCCGGGTACCCGCACCGCGTGCGGGCCCGCCGCCGGTCGGGCGTCCGGTCCGGCGGCCGGCCGGGCGGGCAGCCGGGCGGGCAGCCGGGCGGTCGGTCGGTCGGGTGTCAGCAGGGACGGCGGCGCAGGTCCATGACGTAGTCGTGCGGGGCGCCGGCGCTCTCGGCCGCGTCGGCGATCAGGCCGAGGTAGCGGGCCGCGGGCAGGCCGCCCTCGTAGTCGTTCAGCACGTACGTCCAGACCGAGATGGAGCCGTCCAGGGTCTGCGCGCGCAGCTTGATCTTGCGGTAGATGCCGAGCTGGACGCCCTCCCAGCGGTCCAGGCCGTCCTCGTCCATCGGCGAGACGTCGTACAGCGAGACGAAGACCTGGTCCTTCTCGTCCTCGACGACGGTGGCCAGCGAGCCCTCCCAGCCGAGCTGCTCGCCACCGAAGGTGAGCCGCCAGCCGTCCAGCCACCCCGTACCGCGCAGCGGGGAGTGCGGGGCGCGGCGGGTCATCTGCCGGGCATCGAGGTTGGTGGCATACGCGGCGTAAAGGGGCATGGGGGCCAGCGTAGCCGGGCGGCGGGTGGCGGGAGTTCGGAGCCCGCCCCCGGATTTCGCACACGAGCGCGGACCCCGGCGTGGCGGCGCTCCCGGCGTGCGGGACAATGGGGAGCGTGACTCGGATCGTGATCATCGGTGGCGGACCCGGCGGCTACGAGGCGGCCCTGGTCGCCGCACAGCTCGGCGCGGAGGTGACCGTCGTCGACCGCGACGGTCTTGGCGGATCGGCGGTGCTCACGGACTGCGTTCCGTCGAAGACCCTGATCGCGACCGCGGAGGTGATGACGACCTTCGACAGCTCCTACGAGGAACTGGGCATCCTGGTCGCGGACGACACCCCGCCGAACGAGCAGGCCGCCCGCGTCATCGGCGTGGACCTGGGCAAGGTCAACCGACGGGTGAAGCGGCTCGCGATCGCGCAGTCCCACGACATCACCCAGTCCGTCACCCGGGCCGGCGTCACCGTGCTGCGCGGCCGCGGCCGGCTCGGCAGCGGCGGGCAGGCCGCGGACGGCTCCCGCGAGGTCCTGGTGGACGCCCCCGACGGCACCGTCCAGTCGCTGCGCGCCGACGCGGTGCTGATCGCCACCGGCGCCCACCCGCGCGAACTGCCGGACGCCCAGCCGGACGGCGAGCGGATCCTGACCTGGACCCAGGTGTACGACCTGGAGGAGCTGCCCCGCGAGCTGATCGTGGTCGGCTCCGGCGTGACCGGCGCCGAGTTCGCCGGCGCGTACCAGGCGATCGGCTCCAAGGTCACCCTGGTCTCCTCGCGCGACCGGGTGCTGCCGGGCGAGGACCCGGACGCGGCCGAGGTGCTGGAGGACGTCTTCCGCCGCCGCGGCATGAACGTGATGGGCCGCTCGCGCGCCGAGAGCGTCAAGCGGATCGGCGACCGGGTCGAGGTGACCCTGGCGGACGGCAAGGTGATCGAGGGCTCGCACTGCCTGATGGCGGTCGGCTCGATCCCCAACACCGCCGAGATGGGCCTGGAGGAGGCCGGGGTCAAGCTCAACGACTGGGGCCAGATCCAGGTCGACCGGGTCTCCCGCACCACCGCCCCGGGCGTCTACGCGGCGGGCGACTGCACCGGCGTCTTCATGCTCGCCTCGGTGGCGGCCATGCAGGGCCGGATCGCGATGTACCACGCCCTCGGCGACGCGGTGCAGCCGCTGAACCTCAAGACCGTGGCCTCCAACGTCTTCACCGACCCGGAGATCGCCACCGTCGGCTACACCGCGGCCGACGTGGAGTGCGGCAAGATGGACGCCGTCGTGGTCAAGCTCCCGCTGCGCGGCAACCCGCGGGCGAAGATGCAGGGCATCCGGGACGGCTTCGTGAAGCTGTTCTGCCGCCCGGGCACCGGCATCGTGGTCGGCGGCGTGGTCGTCGCCCCGCGCGCCAGCGAACTGATCCACCCCATCTCGCTCGCGGTGGACGCCAATCTGACGGTCGAACAGGTGGCCAGCGCCTTCACCGTCTACCCGTCCGTCTCGGGTTCGACCGCCGAGGCGGCCCGGCAGCTGCACATCCGCAAGCGGGCCGACGGCGAATCCTGAGCGCCCGGCGCGCAGTTGAGGGGCGGCTGCCGGTCGGCGGCCGCCCCTCGCGCGCACGGGCCCTCACCCGGACGGCGGGCGCAGTTCCGGGCTATTGACGGCGCGTATTGTACGGTCACGCGCCGCTCGTGCGTGAGCAATTCCCGCTACTAGCTGGAAACGCCTGAAAGCAGACGGTCACGCAGGTTACGGTCGGTTCTGTGTTTGCAGCAGAACGTCGCCAGTTGATCCTCGAAATGGTGCGCGCCAACGGAGCGGTCTCGCTCCGGGAGTTGGCCCGCGTCGTCCAGACCTCCGAAGTGACCGTGCGTCGTGACGTGCGCGCCCTGGAGGCAGAAGGGCTCCTCGACCGCCGGCACGGCGGCGCGGTGCTCCCCGGCGGCTTCAGCCGCGAACCCGGTTACCCGCAGAAGACCCACTTGGCCGCGGCGGAGAAGAGCGCCATCGCGGACCTCGCCGCCGCCCTCGTGGAGGAGGGCGACGCGGTCGTGGTCGGCGCCGGGACCACCACCCAGGAGCTGGCCCGCCGGCTGGCCCGGGTGCCCGGCCTGACCGTCGTCACCAACTCGCTGCTGGTCGCCCAGGCGCTGGCGCACGCCAACCGGGTCGAGGTGGTGATGACCGGCGGCACCCTGCGCGGGTCCAACTACGCGCTGGTGGGCAGCGGCGCCGAGCAGTCGCTGCAGGGGTTGCGGGTCACCAAGGCCTTCATCTCCGGCAGCGGACTGACCGCCGAACGCGGCCTGTCGACCGCGAACATGCTGTCCGCGAGCGTGGACCGGGCACTGGTGCAGTCGGCCGCCGAGGTCATCGTCCTCGCCGACCACACCAAGCTCGGCACGGACAGCATGTTCCCGACCGTCGCCACCGAGACCATCACCCGGCTGGTCACCGACGAGCAGGCCACCGCGGACGACGCCACCGCCCGGGAGCTGGACGCGCTCGCCGACTGCGGGGTGCAGATCGACCTGGCGCCGCTCGGCGCGGCCCCCAGCGGCGACGCCCCGGTGCACGGCACCGGCAGCGGCCCGGTGCACCAGACCCAGCCCGGCCCGATGGGCCGCCGCACCGCACCGCCCCCCGGCGGCGCCCCGCTGCCCGGCCAGCGCCGCCCCGGGGCGCACGGCGGCCCGGGCGGCCCCGGGATGCCCGTCCGGCTGGCCGAGCTGGGCCTGCAGCGGGGGCGCTGAGCAGCCGCCGCCACGGCCCGCACCCGGCCGGTACGAAAGCGACCGGTCCGCACACCCCGAAGGGCGTACGGACCGGTCGGGGCCCGACGGGGCGGGTCAGTCCTTGATCTCGCAGAGCGCGGCGCCGCTGCTGACGCTGCCGCCCACCGCGGCCTTGAGGCCGACGACGGTGCCCGCCTTGTGGGCGTTCAGCGGCTGCTCCATCTTCATCGCCTCCAGGACCACGATCAGCTCGCCCTCGGCGACGACCTGGCCCTCCTCCACGGCGACCTTGACGATGGTGCCCTGCATCGGCGAGGCCAGGGTGTCACCGCTGACGGCGGAGCCGGCCTTCTTGGCGCCCACCCGGCGCTTGGCCTTGGCGGCACCCGCCGCGCCGGCCGCCGGGGCCGCCGCGACGCCCAGCGAGGACGGCAGCGACACCTCGATCCGCTTGCCGCCGACCTCGACCACGACGGTCTCCCGGCCCTCGGCCTCCTCGCCGTCGCCGGCCGCGCCCGCGAACGGCGGGATGGTGTTGTTGAACTCGGTCTCGATCCACCGGGTGAACACGGTGAACGGCTCGTCGCTGCCGTGCACCTCGGGCGCGAACGCCGGGTCGGTGACGACCGCCTGGTGGAACGGGATGGCGGTGGCCATGCCCTCCACCTTGAACTCGGAGAGCGCGCGGCGGGCCCGCTCCAGGGCCTGCTTGCGGTCGCGGCCGGTGACGACCAGCTTGGCCAGCAGCGAGTCCCAGGCGGGGCCGATGACCGAGCCGCTCTCCACGCCGGAGTCCAGGCGCACGCCCGGGCCGGACGGCGGGGCGAACAGCGTCACGGTGCCGGGCGCGGGCAGGAAGCCCCGGCCCGGGTCCTCGCCGTTGATGCGGAACTCGAAGGAGTGGCCGCGCACCTCGGGGTCGCCGTAGCCGAGCTCCTCGCCGTCGGCGATCCGGAACATCTCGCGGACCAGGTCGAGGCCGGTGACCTCCTCGGTGACCGGGTGCTCGACCTGCAGGCGGGTGTTGACCTCCAGGAAGGAGATCGTGCCGTCCATCGCCACCAGGAACTCGCAGGTCCCGGCGCCCTCGTAGCCGGCCTCCTTCAGGATGGCCTTGGACGCCCGGTACAGCTCGGCGTTCTGCTCGGGGGTCAGGAACGGCGCGGGCGCCTCCTCGACCAGCTTCTGGTGCCGGCGCTGCAGCGAGCAGTCACGGGTGGAGACGACCACCACGTTGCCGTGCTTGTCGGCCAGGCACTGGGTCTCCACGTGCCGCGGGTTGTCGAGGTACCGCTCCACGAAGCACTCCCCGCGACCGAAGGCGGCGACCGCCTCGCGCACCGCGGAGTCGTACAGCTCCGGGATCTCCTCCAGGTTGCGGGCGACCTTGAGGCCGCGGCCGCCGCCGCCGAAGGCCGCCTTGATGGCGACCGGCAGGCCGTGCTCCCGGGCGAAGGCGACGACCTCGTCGGCGCCCGAGACCGGGTCCGGCGTGCCGGCGACCAGCGGGGCACCGGCGCGCTGCGCCACGTGCCGGGCGGTCACCTTGTCGCCGAGGTCGCGGATGGCCTGCGGCGGCGGGCCGATCCAGATCAGACCCGCGTCGAGGACGGCCTGGGCGAAGTCGGCGTTCTCCGACAGGAACCCGTAGCCGGGGTGGACGGCGTCGGCACCGGAGTCGGCGGCCGCCTTGAGGACCTTGGCGATGTCCAGGTAGCTGGTAGCGGGGGTGTCACCGCCCAGCGCGTAAGCCTCGTCGGCCGCGCGGACGTGCAGCGCATCCCGGTCCGGCTCGGCGTAGACGGCGACGCTGGCGATACCGGCGTCCGAGCAGGCCCGGGCGACGCGGACTGCGATTTCCCCGCGGTTGGCGATGAGCACCTTGCGCACTGTGGCTCCCTTCTTGAACCTCGATGAGTTTATGGATTCCCGGGCAGTACCGGCGAGTAGCCCCGGGTTGTGAACTATCCCACACGCTCGGTGATGGAATTCCGGGCCCCCGTCCGGCCCCGTCGAAGACTGCGCAGGTCGTGGCGGGCGGGGCCGGGACGGCGGGGGCCACGGCGGGTGACCGAGGGCGGCGTGGCGGGACGGTGGCATGGGCCACACTCTCGCGCGGACGGCTCAAGCGGCGCCTGAGCGGGCGGTGGGCCGCCGCACCGCCCCCGCCGTGACGTCGGCCGCCACCTCGACCATGTCCGGCCCGTAGGCCTTGGGCTTGACCACCCGCAGGACCACCGCGAAGGTGCCGTTGCGGCCGTACTCGCGGGCGAGTTCGCGGTGGTGCGCGACCAGGTGGCGCACGCCCGCCTGGTTGGCGGTGCCGGTCTGGCCGGAGACGAGGAAGACGGGACGGCCGCCGTCCGGGGTGGCGATCCTGGCCAGCAGGGTGTGCACCTGGTCGTGGTCGGCCGTGAAGTCGCGCTCGCCCACCGTGATGACGTTGCTGCCCGGCTCGGCGCCGGAGGCGATCAGTGCGCCCGGCAGGCCCCAGGCGAGGTGGGCGGCCGTCCGCTCGTTGCTGACCGGGCCGCCGATGCAGAACTCGGTCTTGGCACCGAGGCCCCGGTTCGCCGAGTCGTGCGCGACGATCTCGGCCCTGGCCCCGCAGTTCTCGACCAGCCCGGCCAGCGACATCAGCGCGTAGGCGTCCCGGCGGGTGACGGTGCCGGCGTCCGAGCCCGCGCCGATGCTGCGGGGCACCACGACCAGGCACTCCCCGCCGGCCGGCAGCCCGAAGAACTCCCGGACCCGCTCGGCCTTGCGGCGCCGCCGCACGGCCTGGGCGAGCCAGCCGAGTCCGGCGCTGATGGCGCTGGCCACCAGGCCCAGCACCACGTTGAGCACGCTGTCGGTCATTGCCGCGTTCCCTCCCCGGTTCGGACGGCGGCCAGCTTAGAGGCCCAACGGGTGGACGCGGCAGGTCACTTGGCCCACAGGTCGGTGATCCGCAGGTCGAGTTCGGCGAGCAGGCGGCGCAGCAGCGGCAGGGAGAGGCCGATGACGTTGCCCGGATCCCCGTCGATGCCGTCGACGAACGGCGCCGAGCGGCCGTCCAGGGTGAACGCCCCGGCCACGTGCAGCGGTTCGCCGGAGGCCACGTAGGCGGCGATCTCGTCGTCGTCCGGGGTGCCGAAGCGGACGGTGGTGGAGGCGGTGGCCGAGGCCTGCCGGCCGGTCGCCGTGTCGATCACGCAGTGGCCGGTGCGCAGCACGCCGGCGCGGCCGCGCATCGACTGCCAGCGGGCCAGTGCCTCGGCGGCGTCGGCGGGCTTGCCGAGGGCCTGCCCGTCCAGTTCCAGGACGGAGTCGCAGCCGATGACCAGCTCGCCGCCGGCGAGTCCGGCGGCGACGGCCTTCGCCTTGGCCTCGGCCAGGACGAGGGCGAGTTCGGCGGGGGTGGCGGCGGTGATCGCGTCCTCGTCGACGCCGCTGACCACGACGCGGGGGTCGAGCCCGGCCTGGCGCAGCAGGCCGAGGCGGGCGGGGGAGGCGGAGGCGAGGACGAGGGTGCGCTGGTCGGTCATGGCCACCAGGGTAGGGGGTGCCGTTGTCCGCCGTTCGGGTGAACGGGTCAGGTGAACGACAGGGAGACCATGATCAGGACGGCGCCCACCAGCACCAGGGTGGCGAGCACCCTTCCGGCCCGCTGCATCCGCTCCTGCATCCGACGGGCCTCGGGCGAGGGCTCGTCGCGGGGGTCTGACCAGAGCACTCGTCCAGGGTGCGCCGCGCGGGGGCCCGGCCGCCTGAGTATCCGTACTCAGGTTTCGGGCGGTCCGGGCGCGGCCACGGCAACGGCGCGGGAAGTCGGACGGGCCGACTTCCCGCGCCGGCTGCGTCAGCGCGCCCAGCCCGACGTCCGCCAGGCGTTGACGCCCGGGTGGACGGCGGGGCGGAGCAGGCGGGAGCGGTCGTTCCAGGGGGAGGCCGGGCCGGCGCCGGCCCGGCGCGCCGCCTCGGCGGCGGCCTGCGCGGCGGCGGCCCGGGCTTGGACCACCGCCAGGACGGTGGCCAACTCCTCGGGGGTCGGCTGCCCGTGCAGCACGTGGATCGGGGACATGGCTGTTCTCTCCCGACAGGGATGGGGGCCTACAGGGGGATGTTGCCGTGCTTCTTCGGCGGGAGCACCTCGCGCTTGCCGCGCAGCGCCCGCAGGCCCCGGACGATGTGCCGGCGGGTCTCGCTCGGCGCGATGACCGCGTCGACGTAGCCCCGCTCGGCCGCCAGGTACGGGTTCAGCAGGGTGTCCTCGTACGAGGCGACCAGTTCGGCGCGCTTCGCGTCGGCGTGGCCGGCCGCCTCGGCCTCGGCGATCTCCCGGCGGTGCAGGATGTTGACCGCGCCCTGCGCGCCCATCACGGCGATCTGCGCCGTCGGCCAGGCCAGGTTGAGGTCCGCGCCCAGGTGCTTGGAGCCCATGACGTCGTACGCGCCGCCGAAGGCCTTGCGGGTGATCACGGTGATCAGCGGGACGGTGGCCTCGGCGTAGGCGTAGATCAGCTTGGCGCCGCGGCGGATGATGCCGTCCCACTCCTGCTCGGTGCCGGGCAGGAAGCCGGGCACGTCCACGAAGGTCAGCACCGGGATGTTGAAGGAGTCGCAGGTCCGGATGAAGCGGGCGGCCTTCTCGCTGGCGTTGATGTCGAGGCAGCCCGCCAGGTCCATCGGCTGGTTGCCGACGATGCCGACCGACTGGCCCTCGACCCGGCCGAAGCCGGTGATGATGTTGCCCGCGTACAGCGGCTGCGTCTCCAGGAACTCGCCGTCGTCGACGATGTGCTCGATCACCTTGTGCATGTCGTACGGCTGGTTCGCCGAGTCCGGCACGATCGTGTCGAGTTCGAGGTCCTCGTCGGTGACCGCGAGGTCGGCCTGCTCCGGGTAGGACGGCGGGTCGCTCAGGTTGTTGGACGGCAGGTACGAGAGCAGGCTCTTGACGTACTCGACCGCCTCCTTCTCGTCCGCGGCCAGGTAGTGCGCGTTGCCGGACTTGGTGTTGTGGGTGCGCGCGCCGCCCAGTTCCTCCATGCCGACGTCCTCGCCGGTGACGGTCTTGATGACGTCCGGGCCGGTGATGAACATGTGCGAGGTCTGGTCGGCCATCACCACGAAGTCGGTGATCGCGGGGGAGTACACCGCGCCGCCCGCGCAGGGGCCCATGATCAGCGAGATCTGCGGGATGACGCCCGACGCGTGCACGTTGCGGCGGAAGATCTCGCCGTACAGGCCGAGCGAGACGACGCCCTCCTGGATCCGGGCGCCGCCGGAGTCGTTGATGCCGATGACGGGGCAGCCGGTCTTCAGCGCGAAGTCCATCACCTTGACGATCTTCTCGCCGAAGACCTCGCCGAGGGAGCCGCCGAAGACGGTGAAGTCCTGGGCGAACACGGCCACCTGACGGCCGTCGACGGTGCCGTAGCCGGTCACCACGCCGTCGCCGTACGGGCGGTTCCGTTCCTGGCCGAAGTTGGTCGAGCGGTGCCGGGCGAACTCGTCGAACTCCACGAAGGAGTCCTCGTCCAGCAGTTCCACGACGCGCTCGCGGGCGGTCAGCTTGCCCTTGGCGTGCTGCTTCTCGACCGCCTTGGCGGAGCCGGAGTGCACCGCCTCGTCCAGCCTGCGCCGCAGGTCGGCGAGCTTGCCCGCGGTGGTGTGGGGGTCGTACGGCGCCTCGGTCATCCGGTGGCTCTCCCTGATCCTGGGCCGCGACCTGTTCGAGTGCACGCGGGCCGGATGGTGGGGGCCCGCGCATGAGGGCAGGGCGGCGCTACGAACTACCGTTGGGTAGCGTAGCCAGCGCGCAGGGCGATCCGTCATGTCCTGGCGTTATGGCCATCGACACAGTTTTGCTGACGCGGGTTCTGCGGGACGATGGGGCGGCCTGCGCCCCGGTGTCGCGGCCCCCCTCTAGGGTTTCCCCATGAGTGCACCCGACACCCCCCGCCGCAGCGGACTGCGCGGCTTCGGCCACGGCGGACCGTCGCCCTGGACCGACCTGGACCGTCCGCCGCTGGACGAGGAGGCCCTGCGCCACGACCTGCTCCTGCCGGGCGGGCTCTGGACCTCCCTGGACGTCGTCACCGAGACCGGCTCCACCAACAGCGACCTCGCCGCCCGCGCCAGGGCGGGTGCCGGGCAGGGCGCGGTGCTGGTCGCCGAGGCGCAGAGCGCCGCGCGCGGCCGACTGGACCGGCAGTGGACCGCCCCGGCCCGCTCGGGGCTGTTCCTGTCCCTCCTGCTGCGCCCCGAGGAGGTCCCGGTCGAGCGCTACGGCTGGCTGCCGATCCTGGTCGGGGTGGCCGCGGCCGCCACCCTCGGCCGGGTCGCCGAGGTCGAGGTCGGCCTGAAGTGGCCCAACGACCTGCAGGTGGAGATCGACGGCGCGGAGCGCAAGGTCGGCGGCATCCTCACCGAACTGGCGGGCGGCGCGGTGGTCGTCGGCCTCGGCCTCAACGTGTCGCTGCGCGCCGCGGAGCTGCCCGTCCCCACCGCGGCCTCGCTCGCACTGGCCGGCGCCGCCACCACCGACCGGGGCACCCTGCTGCGGGCCCTGCTGCGCGAGCTCGCCGAGCTGTACCGCGAGTGGACGGCCGCCGCCGGCGACCCGCACGCGAGCGACCTGCTGCGCGCCTACGTGGACCGCTGCACCACCCTCGGCCGCCAGGTGAGGGTCCACCTGCCCGGCGACCGCGAGCTGACCGGCGAGGCGGTGGCGGTGGACGGCGACGGGCGGCTGGTGGTCCGTACACCCGACGGCGCACGCCGGGCGGTCGGCGCGGGCGACGTCGTCCACGTGCGCCCCGAACCCCGCTGAACGGCACTCTTCACCTCTCCTTGACCCGGGCTGATGCCCCGGATCCGGCGATTCCGTGCGAACATTCCACCTGGCAGCGGTGTGAGGCGCGCCACTGCCCGCACGGGTGGCGGACGGCGTGCCCGGACAGGTAGGACACGAGGCGAGTGCGGCGACCGCACGGGGACGGACCGGTGGCAGAAGACGGCAGCAGCGGCATGACGCCGGGCACCAACGACCCCACGGTCGCGCTCGAACTGGAACGCCTGATCCTGGACGCGCCCCGCCGCTACACGCCGTACCAGGCCGCGCGTGCCGCCGACGTCCCGATGGAGCTGGCCACCCGCTTCTGGCGGGCCATGGGCTTCCCCGACATCGGCCAGTCCCGGGCCCTCACCGACGGTGACGTGATCGCGCTGCGACGGCTGGCCGGCCTGGTCGAGTCCGGGCTGCTCAGCGAGTCGATGGCGATCCAGGTGGCCCGCTCCACCGGTCAGACCACGGCCCGGCTGGCCGGCTGGCAGATGGACACCTTCCTGGAGAACCTCACCCAGTCCGTCGAGCCGGGGCTGACCCGCGCCGACGTCGCGTACCCGCTGGTCGAGCTGCTGCTGCCGGAGCTGGAGCAGTTCCTGGTGTACGTCTGGCGGCGCCAGCTGGCCGCCGTCACCGGCCGGGTGGTGCAGGCCGCCGAGGACAACGAGATCACCAGCGGGCGGCTCGCCGTCGGCTTCGCGGACCTGGTCGGCTTCACCCGGCTGTCCCGGCGACTGGAGGAGGAGGAGCTCGGCGAGCTGGTCGAGACCTTCGAGAACACCTGCTCCGACCTGATCGTCGGCCAGGGCGGCCGGGTGATCAAGACCCTCGGCGACGAGATCCTCTACGTCTCCGAGGATCCGGCGACCGCCGCCGAGATCGCGCTCGGCCTGATCGAGGCGCTGGCCGGGGACGACACCATCCCGCCGGTGCGGGTCGGCATGGCCTTCGGCACGGTCACCTCGCGGATGGGCGACGTCTTCGGCACCACCGTCAACCTGGCCAGCCGGCTCACGTCCATCGCGCCCAAGGACGCGGTGCTGATCGACGGCGAGTTCGCCGCCGCGCTGGAGCAGAACGGCAGCGTCGCCCCGGCCGACTCGGAGGGGCCGGGCCTGGCCGAGGCGCTGTCGGCCGCCGCCGGGATGCCCGCCTCCGGGCTGCCCGTGCCGGGGCCGGAGGCCGGGGCCCGGTTCCACCTGCAGCCGATGTGGCGCCGGCCGGTGCGGGGGCTCGGGCTGGTCGAGCCGTGGCTGCTCACCCGGAGGCTGAAGGCGGAGTAGCGGAGTGGACCGCTGCGGGCGGGGTAGCCGGGAGCGGACGCGCTCCGGTGGCGGCCTCCGGGTGCCGAACGGTTGAAACCCGTACTGTCTGGCGCAGCTCTGTCCGAGCAAACGGGGCATAACCGGACGAAATCGCCATAGTCTTGGTGCAAGCGGCCGACCGGGTGCGTCCGGCCGACGGGGGTCCGGCAGGACCGAGCACAGGGAGCGAGGCGAGCCGGTGGGCAGTGAGGCGATCATGGCGGACCGCGGCTTCGACCGCGGCGAGGGCTCGCGGCACCACGACCCGCTGCCCGACCTGAGACTGCAGTCCGTGGTCGAGCTGGCCCAGGACATGGCCGGCGCGCTCACCCCCCTGGAAGCCGTCCGGGCCGCCGCCGCCCGCGCCACCGAAGCACTGGGCGCCACCATGGCCGCCGTCTCCGTCTGGGACCGCGAGTCCGGCCGGCTGCGGGTCCTCGTCAACCACGGCGACCTCGCCCCCGGCGAGGAGGAACTGCCCGAGGACGAGTCGTACCCCGTCGCCGACTTCCCCGAGATCGTCACGTACCTCGACGAGCGCTGGAGCACCGGACGGCTGCCGCGCGCCTGGCTGCAGAGCGCCGAGGACAGCGAGCCGCACACCGGCCACACCCACCCCACCGCCGGCGCGTACTGCCAGGAGCGCGCCGCCGGGCTGCGCCGGCGCGGGCGGGCCTGCTGCGTGGTCGCGCCGATCGTGCTGCACGGGCAGGCCTGGGGCGAGCTGTACCTCGCCCGGTCGGTCGGGATGCCCGAGTTCACCGACGCCGACGCCGACTACGCCACCCTGCTCGCCGCCCAGGTCTCCGCCGGGCTCGCCCAGACCGAGCGCCTCGCCGACCTGCGCAAGCTCGCCTTCTCCGACCCGCTCACCGGCCTCGCCAACCGGCGCGCCGTCGACGCCAGGCTGGAGAGCGCGCTGCAGGCCCACAACCGGGACAACACCGTCGTCTCGCTCGTCGTCTGCGACGTCAACGGGTTGAAGCGGGTCAACGACCAGCTCGGCCACGAGATGGGCGACCGGCTGCTGGAACGGTTCGCCCACCAGCTCTCGCTGGCCGCCGCCAAACTCCCCGGCAGCCTCGCCGCCCGGCTCGGCGGCGACGAGTTCTGCCTGCTGGTGGAAGGACAGAAGGCCGACGAGGTGGTCGCCGTCGCCGAGGAGCTGTGCGCCCGGGCGCTCGCGCTGTCCGAAGGCGAGGGCGTGGCCTGCGGCGTCGCCTCCACCGGGGACTCGATCGGACCCGTCACCACCCCCGACCGGCTCTTCCGGCTCGCCGACGCCGCCCAGTACCGGGCCAAGGCGGCCCGCGCCGCCCACCCCGTCGTCGCCGGACGCAGCCACGGCCCCGGCTTCTCGCCCGACCCCACCGTGCTGCTCGCCGACGCCGCCGACCCGCACCACCGGGCGGACGGCCGGCGCGGGCCCAACGGGCGGGCCGGTGCCGGCGACCGCCGCCGGTTCCGCGGCGCCGCCCACAGCGCCGACCCGGGCCAGCTGCTCACGGCCGTCCTGACCGCCCTCGACCAGGCCTCCGCCACCCGGGCCGTCCACCCGGCCGACACCCTCGGCAAACTGGTCGTCGTCGCCGAGGCCTCCGCCCGGCTGCTGGACGCCGTCGGCTGGTGGATCTCGTACGTCCCGCCCGGCACCCACCTCATGCGCACCGCCCAGCACGCCGTCTACCGGATGACCAGCGGCCCCAGCAGCAGCCGCGCCGAGACCCAGCGCGCCCAGATCGAGGCCCCCGACGCGGTCTTCGACCTGCGGCACTACCCGATGACCCGCCGTGCCGTCCGCGGCGGCGCCTTCGCCCTGCGGGCCGGTGCCGCCGGCAACGACCCGGCGGAGGAGGCCATGCTCGTCGTCTCCGGCTACCGCGGCATGGTCGCCGCCGGCGGCCAGAACCCGGCCGGCGGCTGGCTCGTCGAACTGTTCGCCGACGACGCCACCCTGCCCCTCGGCCAGGCGGCCTTCGCCATGCGCGCCCTGGTCGCCGTCGCCCTGGCGGGCGCGGCCTCGCCGCCGGCGGTGTGACGGGGCCTCCTGGGCTGCGCGGGCCTGCGCGTGTCTCCGCGCGCCTGCGTGCCTCCTCGGCCTCCGCGCGCGGCCCGGCTGTGTGCCGGTTCGGTGACCGGCGTGTCGCGGGTGGGTCGCGGTCGGCGCCCGGGGGTGCCGCGGCCGGGCGGGGTGGTGGGAGGGTGGGTGGCCGGTCGAGCGGGAGCGGGGGTCCGGTCATGGGCAGACGGTTGGTGGGTGCGGCGGTCGTCGGGGTGCTGGTGCTCGGCGGCGGCGGGGTGGCGGCGGCCGCTCCGGTGTCGGCGGCTGCCGCGTCGGCGGCTGCTGTGCCGTCGGCGCCGGTGGGGGCGGGGCGGACGGTGCCGGAGCGGACGCCGCAGGTGGGGGGCGTCCGGACGCACCGCATCACCCAGGTCGCCGGACTGAGGTCGAAGTCGAAGTCGAAGCTGAGGAAGAAGGCCAAGCGCGGCCTCGCCCGCCGGGTGTTCGGCGGCGTATTCCTGTGGTTCGCCGTGGCCCTGCTGGTCGTGCTGCTGGCCGCCGTCCTGGCCGTGCTGTGGGTCAGGCGCCGGAACCGCCGTCAGGGGTAGGCGGGTTGAGGGCGCGCAGCGCCGCGTCGACCAGCCGGTCGGCGTGGTCGTGGCCGAGCGGGCCGAGCCGGTGGAGCCAGCGGTAGTGCAGCGGGCCGTAGAGGAGTTCTACGGCCAGGTCGAGGTCGGCGTCGGGGGCGAGCTGGCCGGCCCGGCGGGCGCTGCGCAGGCGGTCGCGGGTGATCTCCAGCAGGGGGTCCAGCAGGCGGGTGCGGTATTCGGCCTGCAGGGCCGGGTCGTTGAGGATCTCGGCGCTGAGGGCGCGGTAGGTGCGGTCGGAGGCCGGGTCGGCGAGTTCGTCGGAGCTGGCGCGCAGGACGGTCCGCAGGTCGGCGGCGAGGTCGCCGGTGTCGGGGAGGGCGAGGCCGCCGTCGTGCCGGCCGGCGGCGAGGAAGGCGTCGAAGACGACCGCTCCCTTCGAGGGCCACCACCGGTAGATGGTCTGCTTGCCGACGCCGGCCCGGGCGGCGATCGCCTCGATGGTGAGTTTGCCGTAGCCGATCTCGGTGACGAGTTCGGCGGCGGCGGTGAGGACGGCGGCGTGTGAGCGTTCGTTGCGGCGGGCCGGGTCCGGGGCGGTTCTGGGGGTCATGGGGAAAATTCTATGCGCGATGGCGAGACGCAACGTATCGTCTTCTCGCGAGGCGTCGCGAGACGGGACGTCTCGTCTCATTCACTGTTCCCGGAGGTGCCCGTGATCCGCCCCGCACACATCCTGATGGTCTCCGTACCGGCCCACGGGCACGTCAACCCCAGCCTCGCCGTGATCACCGAGCTGGTCGCCCGGGGCCACCGGGTCAGCTACGTCAACGACGCCTCCTTCCGGGAGGCCGTCGAGTCCACCGGCGCCGCCTTCGTCCCGTACCCGACGAAGCTGCCGCTCGCCGACGACCCGAACGGCTGGGTGGAGGACCCGGTGGCGATCCAGGAGCTCTTCCTGGACGACGCGCTCGCGATGTGGCCCGTCCTGCTGGAGGCCTTCGCCGACGACCGCCCCGACCTGGTGCTCTACGACATCGCGGGCTACGCGGGCCGGGCGTTCGGCGAGCGGCTGGGCGTGCCGGTCGTGCAGCTGTCGCCGGCCTTCGTCGGCTGGGAGGGCATCGAACGGGACCTGCCGGAGGTCTTCGAGGCGATCCGCGCGGCGCCCGGCGGCGCCGAGCACTACCGGCGGTTCGCCGACTGGCTGGCCGCGGCCGGTGCGGTGCAGCGCGACGTGGATGCCTTCAAGGGCCGCCCCGAGCGGGCGATCGCGCTCATCCCGCGCGCCCTGCAGCCCAACGCCGACCGGGTCGACGGGCGGCGCGTCAGCTTCGTCGGGCCCTGCTTCGGCGACCGGGCCCGCCAGGGGCGATGGCAGCGGCCGGAGGGCGCCGAGAAGGTGCTGCTGGTCTCGTTGGGATCGGCCTTCACCCACCGGCCCGCGTTCTACCGGGCCTGCATCCGGGCCTTCGGCGAGCTGCCGGGCTGGCACACCGTGCTGCAGATCGGCGCGCACACCGACCTCGCCGAGCTCGGCGAGGTGCCGGACACCGTCGAGGTCCACCGGTGGGTGCCGCAGCTGTCGGTGCTCGCCCAGGCGGACGCCTTCGTCACCCACGCGGGCATGGGCGGCTCCAGCGAGGGGCTGTTCCACGCGGTGCCGATGATCGCGGTGCCGCAGGCCGTGGACCAGTTCGCCAACGCGGACGCGCTGGTGGGCCTCGGTGTCGCCCGCCGTCTGGACACCGACGGGGCCACTCCCGAGGAGCTGCGTTCGGTGCTGCTGGAGCTGGTCGGCGATCCGGCGGTGGCGGAGCGGCTGCGGGAGCTGTCCGCCGCCGGACGGGCCGAGGGCGGCACCGTCCGGGCGGCCGACCTGGTCGAGGCGGAGCTCCGGAGGTAGGGGGCAGCCGGGGGCGCGGCAGGGGGTGGCGGGGGTGTGGCGTGCGGCACGGATCCGGACGACGGAGAATCCGGATGACGAACACCTGTTGTCATATCTTCATTCACCTGATGTGATGGTGTATATGGATATGCACAGTGCTGTGGCCCCCGACGCTCCGCTGGTCCTGGTCGGCAAGGCCGACGTCAGCGCCGAGGACGTCCTCGCCGTCGCCCGGGGCAACGCCCGGGTCGAGATCGGTCCCGACGCGCTGGCCGAGATGGCGACCGCCCGGGCGCGGATCGACGCCCTCGCGGCCGAGCCGCGCCCCGTCTACGGCGTGTCGACCGGCTTCGGCGCGCTCGCCGTGCGCCACATCAGCCCCGAGCTGCGCGCCCAGCTGCAGCGGTCGCTGGTGCGCTCGCACGCCGCCGGCATGGGCCCGGCGGTCGAGCGCGAGGTGGTCCGCGCCCTGGTGTTCCTGCGGATGAAGACCCTGGCCTCCGGCCGTACCGGGGTGCGCCCCCTGGTCGCGCAGACCATGGCCGCCCTGCTCAACGCGGGCATCACCCCGGTCGTCCGCGAGTTCGGCTCCCTCGGCTGCTCCGGCGACCTCGCCCCGCTGTCGCACTGCGCGCTGGTGCTGATGGGCGAGGGCACCGCCACCGGCCCCGACGGCGTGGAGAAGCCCGCCGGTGAACTGCTCGCCGCCGCCGGGATCGAGCCGGTCGAGCTGCTGGAGAAGGAGGGCCTGGCCCTCATCAACGGCACCGACGGCATGCTCGGCATGCTGGTGATGGCCGTCGCCGACCTGCAGCGGCTGTTCACCACCGCCGACATCACCGCCGCGATGACCCTGGAGGCGCTGCTCGGCACCGACAAGGTGCTCGCCCCCGAACTGCACGCCCCGATCCGCCCGCACCCGGGCCAGGCGCTGAGCGCCGCCAACATGCTGGCCGTCCTCAAGGACTCCGGCCTCACCGGCCACCACCAGGACGACGCGCCGCGCGTCCAGGACGCCTACTCGATCCGCTGCGCCCCGCAGGTGGCCGGCGCCGGCCGGGACACCCTGGCCCACGCCCAGCTGGTCGCCTCCCGCGAGCTGGCCGCCTCGGTGGACAACCCGGTGGTGCTCCCGGACGGCCGGGTCGAGTCCAACGGCAACTTCCACGGCGCCCCGGTCGCGTACGTGCTGGACTTCCTCGCCATCGCCGCCGCCGACCTCGGCTCGATCTCCGAGCGCCGCACGGACCGCCTGCTGGACAAGGCCCGCTCGCACGGCCTGCCGGCCTTCCTGGCCGACGACCCGGGCGTGGACTCCGGCCTGATGATCGCCCAGTACACCCAGGCGGCGCTGGTCAGCGAGAACAAGCGGCTCGCCGTCCCGGCCTCGGTCGACTCGATCCCGTCCTCCGCGATGCAGGAGGACCACGTGTCGATGGGCTGGTCGGCCGCGCGCAAGCTGCGCCAGGCCGTCGAGAACCTCGGCCGGATCCTGGCCGTCGAACTCACCGCCGCCGCGCGGGCGCTGGAGATCCGTCAGCAGGCCGACGGCGCCGGCCGGATCGCCCCGGCCACCGCGGCCGCGCTGGCCGCCGCCCGGGAGGCCGGGGTCGGCGGCGCCGGCCGCGACCGGTTCCTCTCGCCGGACCTGGAGGCGGCCGCGGCGCTGGTCGCCTCCGGGGAGCTGGTGCGGGCCGTCGAGCGGGTCACCGGCCCGCTGGCCTGAGCCGCGCACCGTCCGGCGCCCGTCCGGCGCCTGCCCGGCGCCTGCCCGGCGCCTGCTCGGTGCTTGCTCGGCGCCCGCCCGGTGCCGCTCGGTGCCCGTCCGGTGTTGTGCTCGGTGCCCGCGCGGCACCGGCCGGCCGCGGGGCGGCCGGGACTCAGTCCCAGTCGCTCCGCGGCCGGCGGTCCTCCCGGTTGCGGCGCTCGCCGAACGCGGCGGCGAAGTTGATCCCGACGAGGCCCGCCCAGCAGACCAGCAGGCCGGCGAAGCCGCCGGTCTCCGGGTTGCCGGCGATTGCCGTCAGCGGGATGCCGAAGGCCATGGAGACCACCGCGAGCCCGTTGCCGGAGCGCTTGCCCCAACCGGAGCGGCGCGGGTGCCGGTCGCGGTGGTGGTGCGGGTGGCGCTCGTAGCCGTCCGTCCGCTCGTAGCCGTCCATCCGCGCGGAGACGGAGCGCTCGACCCTGGCGTCCAGACGGGCGTCGAGGCGCTTCATGAAGGAGTCGAGGAGTTCGTCCTCGTACTCCTTGCCGAGCTCCTTGCGAGCCTGCAGGGTGGCGTCGAGGTCGCGCCGCAGTTCGTCCTGGCGAGTGTCCATGGGGGACAGCCTGGTGCCACCGCGGTGCCCGGTCCATCCGTTCGCGGGGGAATCCGGGCGGGCTCAGGGAGAAATCAGGGTTACCCCGAGCCGCCGACCGCAGTGACTCCGCAGCACGGCGGCTCCGCCCGCTCCGTCCGCTCCGCCCGCTCCGCCGCTCCGTCCGCTTCCCGGGACGTCTCACGAGGTGTCCCGCCGTACGAGACGTCTTTGCCAGGCGCGACGCGCTGCTGCACAGTCGTCGTCCGACCCGCTCGCATCCGGAGGTACCGCTGATGACCGCCATCGACGAGACCGGCAGCGTCGGCCCCTCCGCCCGACTGCTCCAACTGTTCGAGGGGCACCGGCTGACGCCCACCCAGCGCCGGATCGCGCACTCGCTGGTGCGGCACGCCACCGAGGCGCCCTTCCTGTCCAGCGTCGAGGTCGCCGAACTCGCGGGCGTCAGCCAGCCGTCCGTCACCCGCTTCGCGGTCGCGCTCGGCTACGACGGCTACCCGGCGCTGCGCAAGCAGCTGCGCGAGCTCGGCGGGGGAGAGCCGGCCGCGCCGGAGAGCCCGGACGACGCGGTGCGCAACGAGCACCAGCAGGCCGTGCTCGCCGAGATCGAGCACCTGCGCCACCTCGCCGAACTCCTCGCCGACCCGGAGCCGATCCTGCGGGCCGCCCGGCTGCTCGCCGCCTCCCGCCCGCTGCCGGTGCTCGGCCTGCGGGCCGCCTCGGCCCAGGCCCGCGGCTTCGCGTACTTCGCGGCCAAGGTGCATCCCGACATCCGGCTGCTGGACGAGGGCGGCAGCATGCTCGCCGACCGGCTGGAACAGGCCGCCGCGGCGGGCGCGACCGCGCTGCTCTGCTTCGCCCTGCCGCGCTACCCGCGGGAACTGATGGACGCTCTGACGGTGGCCCGGGAGTGCGGGCTGACCGTGCTGACGGTGGCCGACAGCGCCTTCGCGCCGGTCGCCAAACTGTCCGACCTGATGCTGCCGGCCGCCGTCGGCACCGGCCTGGTCTTCGACACCGCGTGCGCGCCGATGATGCTCGGCCGGGTGCTGCTGCAGACCATGTGCGACGAACTCCCGGGCGCGGAGGCCCGGTTGGAGGCGATCGAGCAGTCCGCCACGGCGCGCGGCCTGTTCCTGGAGTAGGCGCGGCGGGAGTAGCCGCCACAAACCCGGGCATCCCCTACAGCAGGGGGTGCCGCCCATGCGCGTGATCCACGAGATGAAGTTCGTCGCCCGCCTGTCCTCGGGTGCCGACGAATGGTCCTGCCCCGCCTGCGGACGCCGCGTCACCCTGCGGCGCCTGCCCGAACCCGAACTGTCCGTCCTCGATCCGGGCGACGAGTCCGCCGTCCACGTCGGCGTCATCGAACCCGACACCGGCGCCGACGCCGGCTCGGCCGCGGCGGCCGCCGAGAAGTACGGCCTCGGCCCGGTCCAGAACGTCCCCCGCCCGCCGTCCCCGCCTGCCCCCGACGCCGACGACCGCCGCTGGCTCGCCGAGATCGGCATCGACTGGGACGGCGGGGCGGCGGCCTGAGGCGCTCAGCGCTTGGGCGTGTGGAGCGGCAGGTCGGCGGTGTCCGGCTCGACGGACAGCGGTGCGGGCAGCGGTGCGGGCAGCGGGACGGGCTCGCCGTACTTGCCGGGCGGCACGCCCTGGTACTCGCCGTCGCGGGCGTGGGTGTGGAGCGTCCAGACGCCCTCGCGGGGGTCGACCGCGAGGAGGACCGGCACGCCCGCGATCGCGTACCAGCTGGTCTTGGCCGCGATGTGGCTGACGCGCTCGGAGGTGGAGATGACCTCTACGGCCGACTCCACGTGGTGTGGGTCGGCCGGGCCGTACGCCGATGGCCGTCATCGTGTCCTCCGCTTCCTGGTGCTGGGCCGAGTGGCTGGTGTTCGCCGGGTTCAGGCCGGCGGGCCAAGTCGGCCGGGGCCGTGGCTGATCGGATTGCGCCGGGGTCTGGTCGAACGGTGCTTGTTTAGATATATTCAGCCAGGCGTAGCGTGAATGAATCCATCCGCAGGAAGGCCGGGACATGGTGCAGCAGCAGGCGAGCGGGCCGCGTGAGGTCAGGGCAGCACGCGGGACGGGGCTGACGACCCAGGGGTGGCAGCAGGAGGCCGCCCTGCGGATGCTGATGAACAACCTCGACCCCGAGGTGGCCGAGCACCCGTCGAAGCTGGTCGTGTACGGCGGCACCGGCAAGGCCGCGCGGGACTGGCGCTCCTTCGACGCCATGGTGCGGACGCTGCAGGGGCTGAAGCAGGACGAGACCATGCTGGTCCAGTCCGGCCGTCCGGTCGGCGTCATGCAGACCCACGAGTGGGCGCCCCGCGTACTGATCGCCAACTCCAACCTCGTCGGCGACTGGGCCAACTGGGAGGAGTTCCGCCGGCTGGAGAGCCTCGGGCTCACCATGTACGGCCAGATGACCGCCGGCTCCTGGATCTACATCGGCACCCAGGGCATCCTCCAGGGCACCTACGAGACCTTCGCCGCCGTCGCCGCCAAGCGCTACAACGGCTCGCTGGAGGGCACCATCACCCTCACCGCCGGCCTCGGCGGCATGGGCGGCGCCCAGCCGCTGGCCGTCACCATGAACGGCGGCGTGGCGATCTGCATCGACTGCGACCCGTCCCGGATCGCCCGCCGGATCGAGCACCGCTACCTGGACGTCGAGGCCAAGGACCTCGGCCACGCGCTGGAGCTCGCCACCGCCGCCCGCGACAGGAAGCAGCCGCTCTCCATCGGCGTGCTCGGCAACGCCGCCGAACTGGTCCC
This sequence comes from Streptomyces sp. NRRL S-350, assembly GCF_000719705.1. Classification (GTDB taxonomy): domain Bacteria; phylum Actinomycetota; class Actinomycetes; order Streptomycetales; family Streptomycetaceae; genus Kitasatospora. The sequence continues at coordinate 79,383 of NZ_JOHO01000026.1, forward strand.
GCAGCTGCTCGCGATGGACGCGCCGATCGACATCGTCACCGACCAGACCAGCGCCCACGACCCGCTCAGCTACCTGCCGGTCGGCGTCGCCTTCGAGGACATGGCGGACTACGCCGCCGCCAAGCCCGCCGAGTTCACCGAGCGGGCCCGCGAGTCGATGGCCCGGCACGTCGAGGCGATGGTCGGCTTCCTGGACCGCGGCGCCGAGGTCTTCGACTACGGCAACTCGATCCGCGGCGAGGCCCAGCTGGCCGGCTACGACCGCGCCTTCGCCTTCCCCGGGTTCGTCCCCGCCTACATCCGCCCGCTGTTCTGCGAGGGCAAGGGCCCGTTCCGCTGGGCGGCCCTGTCCGGCGACCCGCAGGACATCCACAAGACCGACAAGGCCGTCCTCGACCTCTTCCCGGAGAACGAGTCGCTGGCCCGCTGGATCAAGCTCGCCCAGGAGAAGGTGCACTTCCAGGGCCTGCCCGCGCGTATCTGCTGGCTCGGCTACGGCGAGCGCGACAAGGCCGGCGAGCGCTTCAACGACATGGTCGCCTCGGGCGAGCTGTCCGCGCCGATCGTCATCGGCCGCGACCACCTGGACTGCGGCTCGGTCGCCTCCCCCTACCGGGAGACCGAGGCGATGCTGGACGGCTCCGACGCGATCGCCGACTGGCCGCTGCTCAACGCCATGGTCAACGTCGCCTCCGGCGCCTCCTGGGTCTCCATCCACCACGGCGGCGGCGTCGGCATCGGCCGCTCGATCCACGCCGGCCAGGTCACCGTCGCCGACGGCACCGCGCTGGCCGGGGAGAAGATCCGCCGGGTGCTCACCAACGACCCGGGCATGGGCGTCATCCGGCACGTCGACGCGGGGTACGACCGGGCCACCGAGGTCGCCGCCGAGCGCGGCGTCCGCGTCCCCATGACCGAGCACGGCCCGACGGGTGAGCTGTGACGGCTCCGTCCTTCGAGGAGATGTGGGCGGAGCTGCTCCCCGTGGGCCGCTCCGCCTCCTCCGGCGGCTACCGCCGCTTCGCCTGGAACTCCGCCGACGCCGAGTGCCGCGCCTGGTTCGAGCAGCAGGCCCGCAGCCGCGGCCTGGCGTACGAGCTGGACCGCAACGGCAACCAGTGGGCCTGGCTGGGCGACCCGCAGGCCGGCGGGGCCGTCGTCACCGGCTCCCACCTGGACTCCGTCCCGGACGGCGGCGCCTTCGACGGCCCGCTCGGCGTGGTCTCCTCCTTCGCCGCCCTGGACGAACTCCGCGCCCGGGGCACCGAGCTCACCCGGCCGCTGGCGATCGTCAACTTCGGCGACGAGGAGGGCGCCCGGTTCGGCGTGGCCTGCATCGGCTCCCGGCTGACCGCCGGCGTGCTCTCCCGCGAGGCTGCCTACGAGCTGCGCGACGCCGACGGCCTCCGGCTGCCCGACGCGATGGAGAAGGCCGGCTACGACCCGGGCGCGATCGGCGCGGACGACGACCGGCTGGCCCGGATCGGCGCCTTCGTCGAACTCCACGTCGAACAGGGCCGCTACCTCGCCGAGGACCAGCCCGTCGGAGTGGCCGGCGCGATCTGGCCGCACGGCCGCTGGCGGTTCGACTTCCACGGCGAGGCCAACCACGCCGGCACCACCCGCATCGACGACCGCCGCGACCCGATGCTGACCTACGCCAACACCGTGCTCGCCGCCCGCAAGAAGGCCGGACTGGCAGGCGCGCTGGCCACCTTCGGCAAGGTCGCCGTCGAGCCCAACGGCACCAACGCGATCGCCTCGCTGGTGCGCGGCTGGCTGGACTCCCGGGCCGCCGACGAGCGCACACTCATCGCGCTGGTCGCCGAGATCGAGCGGGCCGCCGCCGAACGCGGCGAGCGCGACGGCGTCCGGGTCGAGCTGACCCGCGAGTCGTACACCCCGGTGGTGGAGTTCGACGGCCCGCTGCGCGACCGGCTCGCCAAGCGGCTGGACGCCCCGGTGCTGCCCACCGGCGCCGGACACGACGCCGGGATCCTGGCCTCCGCGATCCCGACCGCCATGCTGTTCGTGCGCAACCCCAGCGGCGTCTCGCACTCCCCGGCCGAACACGCCGAGGAGGCCGACTGCCTGGCCGGGGTCGCCGCCCTCGCCGACGTACTGGAGGACCTGGCGTGCCAGTGACCGCAGCGACCACCGCGACTTCCGCCACCCCGGCGACCCCGGCGACCGCGAGCGCGGCGAGCTACTGGGCGCAGTACGCCTGGCTGCCGCACCCCAACGGGCCGGTGGTCGAGCGGGACGTGCTGATCGCCACCGGCCCCGGCGGACTGATCACCGCGGTCACGCCGGACAGCGGCCCCTGCCCGCCCGGCGCCGTCCGCCTCGACGGGCTGCTGCTGCCCGGCCAGGCGAACGCCCACTCGCACGCCTTCCACCGGGCGCTGCGCGGGCACGTCCAGGTCGGCTCCGGCACCTTCTGGACCTGGCGCGACACCATGTACCGGTTCGCCGGCGCGCTCGACCCGGACAGCTACCTGCACCTCGCCACCGCCGTCTACGCCGAGATGGCGCTCGCCGGGATCACCGCCGTCGGCGAGTTCCACTACCTGCACCACGCGCCCGGCGGCGCCCGCTACACCGACCCGAACGCGATGGGCGAGGCGCTGATCGAGGCCGCCGCCCGGGCCGGCATCCGGATCACCCTGCTCGACACCTGCTACCTGTCCTCCGGCTTCGGTGCCGAGCCGACCCACCCGCAGCTGCGGTTCAGCGACGGCGACGCCGAGGCCTGGGCGGTACGGGCGGACGCGCTCAAGCCGCGCGAGCACGCCCGGATCGGCGCCGCCATCCACTCTGTCCGGGCCGTCCCGGCCGAGCAGCTGGGCACCGTCGCCCAGTGGGCGGCGACCCGCGAGGCGCCACTGCACGTCCACCTGTCCGAGCAGACCGCCGAGAACGACGCCTGCCTCGCCGCGCACGGCGTCACCCCGACCCGGCTGCTCGCCGACCACGGCGCGCTCGGCCCGCGCACCTCGGCCGTGCACGCCACCCACCTCACCGACGAGGACGTCAAGCTCCTCACCGACTCCTCCACCACCATCTGCATGTGCCCCACCACCGAGCGGGACCTCGCGGACGGCATCGGCCCGGCCCGCCGGCTCGCCTCGGCGGGCTGCCCGGTCACCCTGGGCAGCGACAGCCACGCGGTCATCGACCCGTTCGAGGAGGCCCGCGCGCTGGAGCTGGACGAGCGGCTGCGCACCCGCACCCGCGGGCACTGGACGGCGAACGCCCTGCTGCGGGCCGGCACCGAGGACGGACACGCCTCGCTCGGCTGGCCGGAGGCCGGACGGATCGAGACCGGGGCGCTCGCCGACTTCACCGTGATCGCCCTGGACTCCGTCCGCACCGCGGGCCCGCCGCCCCGGCTCGGCGCCGAGACCGCGGTCTTCGCGGCCTCCGCGGCGGACGTGCGCCACCTGGTGGTCGGCGGCCGGCACGTCGTCCGGGACGGCGTGCACCAGCTGGTCGCCGACGTGCCGCGGGCGCTGCACTCCGCCATCGGCGCGCTGGACTGCTGATTCCTCCGTTCGACTCCCTTCGGAAGGCGTTGCCTTGAGCAGCAGCACCACCTTGATCACCGGCATCGGCAGCCTGGTCACCAACGACCCCGGACACGGCACCGGGCCGCTCGGCCTGCTGGCCGACGCGGCCGTGGTGATCGACGGCGACACCGTCGCCTGGGTCGGCCCGGCGGCGCAGGCACCCGCCGCGGACGAGCGCTTCGACGCCGAGGGGCGGGCCCTGCTGCCCGGCTTCGTCGACTCGCACGCCCACCTGGTGTTCGCGGGCGACCGCACCGCCGAGTTCAACGCCCGGATGTCCGGACAGGCGTACACGGCGGGCGGGATCCGGACCACGGTGGCGGCCACCCGGGCCGCGACCGACGCCGAACTGGACGCCAACCTGGCGGGGTTCGTCCGGGAGGCGCTGGGCCAGGGCACCACCACCATCGAGTGCAAGTCCGGCTACGGGCTGACGGTCGAGGACGAGGCCCGGGCACTGCGGATCGCCTCCCGGCACACCCCGGAGACCACCTACCTGGGCGCGCACGTGGTCGCCCCCGAGTACGCCGAGGACCCGGCCGGGTACGTCGACCTGGTCACCGGCGAGATGCTGGACGCCTGCGCGCCGCACGCCCGCTGGGTGGACGTGTTCTGCGAGAAGGGCGCCTTCGACAGCGACCAGGCGCGGGCCGTCCTGACCGCCGGCATCCAGCGCGGCCTCACGCCCCGGGTGCACGCCAACCAGCTCGGCTACGGACCGGGCGTGCAGCTCGCCGTCGAGCTGGGGGCCGCCTCGGCGGACCACTGCACCCACCTGACGGACGAGGACGTGGCGGCGCTGGCCGGGTCGGGGACGGTCGCGACCCTGCTGCCGGGGGCGGAGTTCTCCACCCGGGCCGAGTACCCGAGCGGGCGCCGACTGCTGGACGCGGGGGCGGTGGTGGCGCTCTCGACGGACTGCAACCCCGGCTCCAGCTTCACGAGTTCGATGGCGTTCTGCATCGCGGTCGCGGTGCGGGAGATGGGGATGACGCCGGACGAAGCGGTCTGGGCGGCGACCGCGGGCGGCGCGCGGGCGCTGCGGCGCAGTGACGTGGGGACGGTGGCGGTCGGCTCGCGGGCGGACCTGCTGCTGCTCGACGCGCCCTCGCACGTACACCTGGCGTACCGGCCGGGCGTGCCGCTGACGGCAGCGGTCTGGCGGGCGGGAGTCCGGGAGGTCTAGGACCCCGGCCGGAGACGGCCCCCGCGCCCCCGGGGTGGCGGGCGCGGGGGCTCTGGCTAGTTGGCGGTGAGGTGGTCGAACTCGCCGGCCTTGGCTCCGCGGAGGAAGGCGGCGAACTTGGGGCGAGTGGTGCGGACGATGACGTCTCCCTCGTCGGACTCACGGAGCTCGATGGACCCGTCGACAGTCCGCACCTCGACGCAGTCAGCGTTGGAGCCGGAGTAACTGGACTTCTGCCAAGCAGAGTTAGACATACTTGCTTTCCATGTCCTTCTTGATGGATCGAATGAAATCTCGGGACTCGTCCACCGAGAGGGCAGCCGAGCCGATCTGGGCAAGCAGCGACCGGAATCGAGCCGTGTGGGCTGGTGCATCAAAGAGAAAGTTGCCGACGCCCGAGTCCGCCTGGACCGTGTCGAGTTCCTGCACCGGACCTTTGACGTACGTGAAGTTCTCGTTCGGGAGCGGGATCATGTCGACCTCGAACAGGACGACTTGAACCGAGATGTTGGGCTGCTCGGAGGCCGCGATGAGGGCGCCGAGTTGTTCACTCTGAACCTTGGCTCCGCTGAACTGCATGCGCAGCGCGGCCTCATGGATGTATGCCGAGTACGGCAAGTCGCCGGATCGAAGGATGTGCTGCCGCCGCATGCGGAAGGCGGTCCTCAGTTCGACCGCCTGGCGCGGTAGAGGCGGATAGGACCGGCCGAACACGGCCGAGGCGTAGGCATCGGTCTGGAGCAGCCCGGGAATGAAGGCCATCGTGTAGAGCGATATTCCTCGGGCTCGACTCTCGATTTCGGCAACCTCAAGGAAGTCATCTGAGAGGCTCCCGCGGAATTCCTCCCACCAACTCCCTTTGTCGTCATCCGCGACGCTGTCCGCCAGGGCGTCGATCAGGGGAGTGTTGGCGCACATGCAAGCCGCCGCGATCTCGCGTAGGCGCTGCTCGCTGACTGCCGACTTCCCGTTCTCCATCTGGGTCACCAGTGCGGGCGTCACCCCGAGCAGGCGAGCGAGGTGGCTGCCACCGAAGCCGGCTTGCTCTCGCATCCTCCGCAGCTCGCTGCCGAGGCGCCGCTGACGAAGGGTCGGGATCCGGTTGGCCATGGCGTCCTCTCTGCAGGTACAGGCCTCAGTCTGCCGTGCCTTGGACACGGCCCGCCACCAGGCCCGGCACTCCATCGGGGGAACGTTCGCGGATCCATCTTAACTTTAAGTGGCGATGCGCTATCGTTGTCGCCAGATCGATCCGACGGATCGTCAGTAATGCCTGCATCCACGGCAGTAGGCGCCTGCTGCCCGCGCGCCGAAGAGCAGCCGCCGCCCCGGCCTGGCTCACGGTGACGACCGCCGTCACCTCTTCCCACACCACCGCCTCACGGAGGTTCCCGTGTGCATCCGCAACACCCCCTCGCTCACCCTCTCCAAGCAGGCCCTGCGGGACGCCATGACCCGCAACGGCTGGGACGCCGAGACCATCTTCAACGCCGAACTCGCCCTCTGCGAGCTGATCGTCAACGCCTGGCGGCACGGCGGCACCCCCGCGCCCGTCGTCTGGTTCTCCATCCTCGACCGCACCCTCCGGGTCACCGTCTCCGACGAGAGTGACGCCCTCCCCCAGCCGCGAACGCCCGCCGACCTCGCCGAGGCAGGGCGGGGCCTCCAGCTCGTGGAGGGGCTCACCCACCGCTGGGGCGTCGACCCCCAGAAGCGCGGCAAGATCACCTGGTACGAGCTGGACTCCCTCGCGTGACCCGCGACCCGATCGCGCCGGACGACCCCCGGCTGCGCGACTACACCGGGGCCCACATCACCGCCCTGCTCGGCGAGTTGCACCGGCGCGGCATGCCCCACGGGCTCCTCTGGGGCTCCGCCTCGGCGGGCGAGACCACCCTCGACGGCCGCATCCTGGTCGACTTCGGCAACGCGCCGGTCAGCACTCTGCTCAACCTCCTCCACCTGCTCCGCGACCTGGAGCGGGACGAGCCGTGGCGCCGGTGAGGCTCTTCGTCGGCGCGATCCTCGTCGCCCTGTTCGCCCTCGCGGTCGCCACCGTGGCTCCCGGCGTCATCGCGACGTTCGAGGCGCCCCGCGCCGAGCGGCACTGAGACACGCGAAGGCCCCCGCCCGTCCAGGGCGTGGGCCTCGCGGGAGCCCGTGGGCTCTGCCGCGAGCGGGCTGGACCGGCTGCGGCCCCATGGTGCTGCGTCCGGAAGAAGCCCTTACCGGTCGGCGCTGGGAAGCAACTTTATTTGACCTCAAGGTCAAGAATGATGCTACGGTGGCGTCATGGGCAGACCCAAGGAGTTCGATCCGGACGTGGCGGTGGAACGCGCCATGGGCGTGTTCTGGCGCAAGGGATACGCCGCGACGACGCCGCAGGACCTCGTGGACGAGATCGGCATCGGCAAGGGCAGTCTGTACAACGCCTTCGGCAGTAAGCGTGCCCTGTTCGAGCGGGCGCTCATGCGCTACCGCGACTCACAGGCCGCGTGGCTGGAGGAGCTTCTCGATCACCCCGGTTCGGCGAAGGACCGACTGCGGGGTGCGCTGGAGGCGCTGGTCGAGCTCGACCTGGGTGACCCGGATCGGCGTGGCTGCATGGCGGTCAACACCGCCGCCGAGTTGGCCACCTCGGACGCCGGAGCGACGGACGCGGTGCGCAAGATGTTCGCGCGTACGGAGAGTGCGTTGCGGGCGACCGTCGAGGAAGGCCAGCGGACCGGTGAGATCGCCGGCGGCCACGACGCGGCGGCGCTGGCCGCCTGGTTGCTCGCAACGGTGATCGGTATGCGGGTGCTGGCGAAGACCGCCGAGGACGCAACGCAGTTGAGGCGGGTCGTGGACGCGGCGATCGGGTCGCTGTAGTCCGACGCCGCCGGTCGGCGCCGGCTTTTTTGCGGGCCAGTTTTGTACCTGTAATTCAAATACATTCAAGGAGTCCGACATGGAGCTCGACCTCGCTGGGAAGACCGCCGTCGTCACCGGAGCCAGCCGGGGCGTGGGCCTCGCGATCACCCGGCAGCTCATCGCCGAAGGGGTCCGCGTGGTGGGTGCGGCCCGCACGATCACGGCCGAGCTGAAGGAGGCCGGGGCCCACCCGGTCGCGGTCGACCTGAGCACGCCGGAAGGCGCCGAGGAGTTGGGGGCGCAGGCGCTCGCGGAGCTGGGCGGGGTGGACATCCTGGTCAACAACCTGGGCGGCGGCGACTCGTTCACCTTCGGCGGGTTCCTCGCGACCGACGACACCCTGTGGGCGCAGAGCTTCGAGGTCAACCTGTTCGGCACGGTCCGGGTCACCCGTCGGCTGCTGCCGAGCCTCCTGGAGCGCCGCGGTTCGGTGGTGAACATCTCGTCGATGAGCGCACGCCTGCCGGGCACGGGCCCGATCGAGTACGGCGTCGCGAAGGCGGGTCTCAACGCGTTCGGCAAGGCGCTGTCCGAGGAGTTCGGCCCGCAGGGCGTACGCGTGAACACCGTCTCTCCCGGTCCGACGCGTACCGGCATGTGGGAGGACGCCGACGGCTTCGGTGCCCGCCTCGCAGAGGCGAACGGTGTCGGTCACCGCGACTTCGTGGCCGGGGTGCCCGCGGCGATGGGCCTGACCACCGGCCGCATGGTCGAGCCCGATGAGGTCGCGGCCGTCGTCGCGTTTCTCGTCTCGGACCGCGCGGCAAGCGTCACCGGCGCTGACTACGTCGTCGAGGGCGGCGGCATCAAGACGGTGTGAGACGACCGGCGCGCTGTGCGGCCAAGACCCGGCGGTTCCGGGCAATGCGCCTCGATCGGGTTCGCACCGGACGCCTTCATCGGGGTGAAGCTTTCCTCGCACTCCACCTGAACGCGCAGGAAGTCGGCCCGGCCGACTTCCTGCGCTTTCTGGTGCTGTCTACGCGCCGGCCGGATGGTCGGCGACCGGGCAGCGGCGTCCGGTGGCGCGGGTGCGACTCACTCCACGCCCAACGACCGCCGCAGGAAGTCGAGTTCGTGCCACAGCAGGTTCTCCACCGCCGCCTCGTCGGCGGGCCGGTGCCCGGCGCCGCGCAGCGGCAGCACCTCGTGCGGGCGGCCGGCGGCGAGCAGGGCGTGGGAGAGCCGCAGGGTGTGGGCGGGGAAGACGTTGTCGTCCGCGAGGCCCTGGATCAGCAGCAGCGGGCGGCTGAGCTTCGGTGCCTCGGTGGTCAGGTCGCAGGAGTCGTAGTGCTCGGGATGCTCGTCCGGGTGGCCGAGGAATCGTTCCTGCCAGTGGGTGTCGTAGAGCCGGCTGTCGGTGGGCGCGGCCCCGGCCGAGGCGGCGTGGAAGACGTCCGGGCGGCGCAGCACCGCGAGGGCGGCGAGGAAGCCGCCGTAGGACCAGCCGCGGATGGCCACCCGGTCGAGGTCGAGCAGCCCGGGCCGCAGCCGGGCGACCTCCCGCAGGCCGTCGATCTGGTCCTCCAGCGCGGGTCCGCCCTTGTCACCGTAGATCGTCTTGTCCCACAGCGGACCGCGCCCCGGGGTGCCCCGGCCGTCCACCACCAGCACCGCGAAGCCCTGCTCGGCGAACCACCGGGAGACGAGATCCCACCAGACGCCGCCCGCGGTGACCTTCTGCGTGGCGGGCCCGCCGTACGGGTCGAGCAGGACGGGCAGCGGGCCGTCCCCGGGGCGGTGGCCGGTGGGCAGGAAGAGGCCGGCACGCAGCTCGCGCGGGCCGAGGCGGAGCAGCTCGGGGCGGGCGGTGACGACGGGCGGCTCGGCGTACGAGATGAGCGGGCGGGCCGGAGCGCCGTCCCGCAGAACGGTCGTGAGATGGGCGGTGGCCCGGGTGGTGACGACCAGCGTGCCGCCCCGCCCGACGCCGGTGTGCAGGCCCGGTCCGTCGCTCGACCTCCGTACGCCGACCGCGGGTTCGTACGTCCAGAGGTGGGTCTCGGTGGGCTCGTCGGAGGCGGTGAACAGCACCTGCTCGCCCTCCGTGCCGAGGACGGCCCGCAGCTGCAGTCCGGCCGGGGTGACGGGTTCGCCGTCGACGGTCAGGTGCCGGGTGTCGCCGTCGTCAGCGGTGTCGATCAGCGCGCCGCCCGCCGTTCGGACCGGCAGTCCGGGGAGGAGTTCGATCCAGTGCGGGTCGTCGCGTTCGGCGAGCACCCGGGTGGTGCCGTCGGGTCCGATCGCCAGGGTGCGGACGGTGCGCTGGTCGCGGCTCTGCACGGCGGCGTACGGGCCGTGTCCGTCCCAGCCGGCGGCGGTGACGTACTCGAACGCGGTGCGGTCCCAGCGGACCTCGGTACGGCTGCCGTCGAGGCCGAGCAGCCACAGCGAGACGTCGGCGTTGGCGGTGCCGGCCAGCGGGTAGCGGATCGTGCGCGGCGGCCGGCGGGGATCGGCGGGGTCGGCCAGGAAGATCCGGGTGACCGGGCGCTCGTCGACCCGGGCGGCGAGCAGGGCGGTGCCGTCGGGGGACCACCAGTGGCCGCGGGTGCGGTACATCTCCTCGGCGGCGACGTACTCGGCGAGCCCGTACGTGACGTCCTCGGCCTCGGGCTCGGCGAGCGCCCGGTCGTCCGTACCGTCCGCGCCGACCACCCGCAGGGCGCCGCCGCTGACATAGGCGATCCGGTGGCCGGTCGGGTCCAGCCGCACCTCCCGGGGCTCACCGGCGGAGGCGACCGCGCGCACGGCCCCCTCGGCGGTGTCGGCCAGCCACAGCCCGCCGTCCAGCGCGAAGGCCGCGTAGCGGCCGGTGGCGTCGGTGGCGTACGAGGCGATGCCGGTGGTGGAGCCCAGCGCGGCGGGGTCGGCGACCAGTCGCTCCGCGCCGGTCGCGGTGTCCAGCGCCCAGAGGCGGGTGATCGGGTCGGTGCCGGTGCGGCCGCGCAGGAACAGCACGGTGGTGCCGTCGGCGGAGGGCTCCGGCTGGACCGGGATGCCCAGGGTGAACCGCCGGGTGCGGGCCAGCTGGCGGGGCAGCGAGTCAGTGGTCATGCCGGGCACGATAGGCAGCCGCGGGGTGGTCCCGTCGAGGGGACGAAACGACCGGGACGGACACGGCCGGGACGGACCGGACCAGGACGGACACGGCCGGGCCGAACAAGACCGGGACCGATACGGCCGGGGGGCACGGCCGGGGGGCACGGCCGGGACGAAAACGACCGGGGCCGCCGTGGATCTCAGGAATCCACGGCGGCCCCGGAGTCGTGAGCCGGTCGTCAGCGCGTGAGCGCGTCGGGGGGTCGGCGCGTCAGTGCACGTCGCCCATGAGCTTGACGACCTTCTTGCGGTACATCGCCAGGGCGATGCCGGCGAGGATCGCCATGGCGCCCTGGACCGCGAAGTACGCGGTGCCTCCGACCACGTCGTCGCCCAGCACCAGCTGGAAGATCGCGGCGACGCAGTCACCCGCGGTGACGGCGAGGAACCAGACGCCCATCATCTGGCTGGCGTACTTGGTGGGTGCCAGCTTGGTGGTGACGGACAGGCCGACGGGGGAGAGGGTGAGCTCGCCGACGGTCTGGACCAGGTAGACCACGGCCAGCCACAGCGGGGTGACCTTGGCACCGCCGGAGGCGGCGGCCATCGCCAGCATCATGACGAAGAAGGACGCGCCGATCATCAGCAGACCGAAGGCGAACTTCATGGTGGTGCTGGGGTTCTTCGACCGGCGGGCCAGCGCGACCCAGATCCAGGCGAAGACGGGGGCCAGCGCCATGATGTACAGCGGGTTGAGCGACTGGAACCAGCTGGACGGGAAGTCGAACCCGAGCAGGGTCGAGGCCGTGTGGTCGTTGGCGAACACGTTCAGCGTCGAGCCGGACTGGTCGTAGATCATCCAGAACACGGCGGCGGCGACGAAGAACCAGATGTAGCCGCTCATCCGGGACTGCTCGGCGGCGTCGAGGTCCTTGTCGCGCTTCACCTTGGCGAAGACGAAGACCGGTATGGCCAGGCCGGCGATGGACAGCGGCCAGATCGCCCAGTTGATGGTGAAGTGGCCGGTGAGGCCGACGACCGCGTAGAACGCGGCGGCGATGGCCAGCCAGATGCCGGCCTTGGTGAAGATCGCCCGCTTCTCGGCCGGGCTGATCGGCGAGGTGACGACGCTGCTCTTCGGGCTCAGGTGGCGGGTGCCCAGCAGGAACTGGAACAGGCCGAGAGCCATGCCGACACCGGCGAGGGCGAAGCCGAGGTGCCAGTCGACCTGCTGGCCGACGGTGCCGACGACCAGCGGGGCGACGAAGGCGCCGAGGTTGATGCCCATGTAGAAGATCGTGAACCCGCCGTCGCGGCGGGGGTCGTTCGGGCCGTCGTAGAGGTGGCCGACCATCGTGGAGATGTTGGCCTTGAGCAGACCCGAGCCGACCGCGATGAAGACCAGGCCGACGAAGAACGAGGCGCTGACCGGGACGGCCAGCAGGAAGTGGCCGATCATGATGATCGCGCCACCGAGTGCGACGGTCTTGCGGGCGCCGAGGAAGCGGTCGGCGATCCAGCCGCCCGGGAGGGCAAGCAGGTACACCATGGCCGTGTAGACGCTGTACACGGCGGAGGCGACCGCCATCTTCATGCCGAGGCCGCCGTCCGTGACGGAGGCGGTCATGTAGAGCACCAGCAGGGCACGCATGCCGTAGTAGCTGAAGCGCTCCCACATCTCGCTCATGAAGAGAGTGGCGAGTCCTCGGGGGTGACCGAGGAAGGTCTTGCCGCTGGGAGAGGCCGACGTGACGCCGGCGTCCAGGGTCGTAGACGCCATGAATAGGGGTTCCTTGCCTGACAGCGTCCGCCTAGGGGGGTGGCGGCGGACGTGGACGAAACCACTCTACGTGGCGGTATTTGGATGTATCAGATGACAAAAGCCACGAATTAGGTATGGGAATGGCAAAGTGATCAACAGACCTTCCCGATTGATCCATGGTAGATCGGGCAGTCTTCCTTCGGATTCAAGATCCACGGGAGCATTCTTCGCCGAACGGGCGGCCTGCCACGGCGTGTTGAGCCCAGTCGGATGCCCGCATAACGATCACGCTCTGTGAACTACCTCACAGGGCGTACGGGCTAACCCCGGCGGACTACCATCACCACATGACCTGTGTGCTGCTTGCCGAGGACGATCCGGCGATCTCCGAACCCCTCGCCCGGGCCCTGCGACGCGAGGGCTATGAGGTGCTCGTCCGCGAGGACGGTCCGACCGCACTGGCCGCCGGCCTCACCGAGGAGGTCGACCTCGTCGTCCTCGACCTCGGGCTGCCCGAGATGGACGGCCTGGAGGTCTGCCGCCGCCTGCGCGCCGACGGCAAGAGCTGCCCCGTCCTGGTACTCACCGCCCGCGCCGACGAGGTGGACACGGTGGTCGGCCTCGACGCCGGCGCCGACGACTACGTCACCAAGCCCTTCCGCCTGGCCGAACTGCTCGCCCGGGTCCGGGCCCTGCTCCGGCGCGGCAACGTCGACCAGCTCACCACCGGCGCACACGGGGTGAAGATCGACATCGAGTCCCACCGCGCCTGGCTCGGCGACGAGGAGCTCACCCTCTCCGCCAAGGAGTTCGAACTGCTGCGCGTCCTCGTCCGCGACGCCGGCCGGGTGGTCACCCGCGAGGAGATCATGCGGCAGGTCTGGGACACCACGTGGTGGACCTCCACCAAGACCCTGGACATGCACATCTCCTGGCTCCGCAAGAAGCTCGGCGACGACGCGGCCAACCCGCGCTACATCGCCACCGTGCGCGGGGTGGGGTTCCGGTTCGAGAAGAATTAACCCCGCACGGAGACCGGACCGGACCACGGCCGGTGAAGCGGAACACCTCGGGGAGCGGCAGCGTGAAACGCCGGATGATCAACTCGCTGCTGGGCGTCGTCCTGGTGGTGGTCGTGGTGTTCTGCGTGCCGCTCGCCCTGGTCGAGAAGCGCACCATCGTCAACTCGGCCCAGGACCGGGTCGACGCGGCCGCCGTCCGGGTGCTCGCCCTGGTCGAGAGCCGGATCGCGGCCGGCGAGTCGGTCACCGAGGCGCGGGCGTTCGAGAGCCAGGTCACCGAGGGCAGCTACGTCGAGGTGCAGGTCCCCGGCCAGCAGGTCGTCTCGGCCGGCGAACGCCCGGCCGGCGACCACCTGCTGAAGGCCGTCGAACGCGGCAACAGCGGCGAGACCGTCACCGTCGAACAGTCCCGCCGGGACGTCGACCACGAGATCGCCAACAACCTGCTGCTGCTCGGCGTCGTCGCCCTGCTCGCCGTCCAGGCCGCCGTGGCCCTCGCGGTCTGGCAGGCCAAACGACTCGCCCGGCCGCTCACCGACCTCGCCGAGACCGCCGAACGGCTCGGATCCGGCGACCCCCGCCCGCGCGACCGCCGCTACGGGGTGCCCGAACTCGACCGGGTCGCCGAAGTGCTGGACACCAGCGCCGAACGGATCGCCCGGATGCTCACCGCCGAGCGCCGACTCGCCGCCGACGCCTCGCACCAGCTGCGCACCCCCCTCACCGCGCTCTCCATGCGGCTGGAGGAGATCACCGCCCTCGCCGAGGACCCGGAGACGGTCAAGGAAGAGGCCACCATCGCCCTGCAGCAGGTCGAGCGGCTCACCGACGTCGTCCAGCGGCTGCTCACCACCCAGCGCGACCCGCGCAGCCCCACCGCCGTCGCCTTCGACCTCGACGAGGTGATCAAGCAGCAGGTGGAGGAGTGGGGACCGACCCTGCGCGAACAGGGCCGGGTGCTGTCCCTGGAGGGCCTGCACGGGATCACCGCCGTCGGCACCCCCGGGACGGTCGCCCAGGTGCTGGCCACCCTGATCGAGAACTCCCTCATGCACGGCGCCGGAACGATCACCCTGCGGATCCGGCCGTCCGGCACCTCGGTGGTGGTCGAGGTGCAGGACCAGGGCGCCGGAGTACCGGCGGACCTCGGCAACCGGGTCTTCGAGCGCGCCGTCAGCGGCCGCAACTCCACCGGCATCGGCCTCGCCGTCGCCCGCGACCTCGCGGAGGCGGACGGCGGGCGGCTCGAACTGCTCTCGCTGAAGCCGGCGGTGTTCGCGCTCTTCCTCGGGCGCAGCCACGAGGACTGAGCGGGGCCACGCGCCGGAGCGGCGGCGGCCAGCACCCGAGGGTGAGGGCCCGGCACCCGAGGCGGGGGCCCGGCACCCGAGGTGAGGATCGGCAGCCAGCCGAGTCAGGCGAGCCAGGCGAGCTAGGCGAGCTGCATGTCGCGGACCACGTCGAGGTCGGTGAAGGTCGGCGGCGCATCGCAGAGCGCCACCATCTCGCGGAAGATCCGGTCGGTCTCGGGGAGGTCGGAGTTGCGCATCGCCTCCTCGTAGGAGGGGAACTCCACGACTTCCACCACGTGCCGGGGGTCGGAACGGTCGGTGCCGACCAGCGCGTGGGAGGCCGTGCGCCTGCCCCGGGTCGCCTCGACCCAGGCGTCCATCAGCCGGTTGAGGTCGTCGAGCCGGTCGGTCCTGCAGTCGATGATCTGGACGAACGTCATGGCGAGCCTCCTGGACCCCCTCGGCGGTGATCGTCCGCGGGCCGTGCTCGCCCTCCGCCGCCTTCGCCCCCGTCACCACTGTCCTCCGGTGGCGGCGGACGCGGCAAGCCCCGGCGGCCGGTCCGGCCCGCCGGGGCTGTCGGAGCACTCCCTGCCGGGGCGCAGGGCGCTGGGGCGCTGGGGTGCTCGGGCTGCGCGGCTCCGTGGCCTACTCGGCCTTGGCGAAGCGGATCGGCTCGGCGGCCAGCAGCAGCTCGGCCTCGGCGGCCAGCTCCCGCGCGCTCAGGGTGCCCACCGGCTGCGGCTGCAGGTGCGGGTGCCGCGCGGTCGGCGCCGTCGGCTCGGTCGGCGCGGTCGGCTCCGGCGCGGCCTTGAACACCCAGGTGCGGTACGAGACGAAGCGGAACACGGTGGCCACGGCGAGGCCGATCACCTTGGCGCCCAGCTGCTCGTAGTGCGAGTCCAGCTTCAGCACGTACACCGAGAAGCCCAGCACGCCGGTCTCGATCAGCATGCCGATGCCGCTGTAGACCAGGAACAGCGTGATCTCCCGCTTGCGGGAGGCGGCGTCGCGGTCCCGGTACAGCCAGTAGCGGTAGCCGAGGTAGTTGGTGGCGATCGCGATCACCGTCGCCGCGATGTTCGACCGCACCGAGGCGAGGCCAAGGCCGTTGATGCAGACCCAGAAGACGGCGAAGTTGACCACCACGCCGCTCAGGCCGACGATGCCGAACTTCACGACTTCGCCCTTGAGCCCGCGCAGTCTCTGCACGAGCGGGGTCTTCGAAGCTGCGGTCGTCGCCATTCCGGACTGCCTCCATGCACCTGGGGGACGATGAGGGGCTGGACGCGGCTTCTCGGCCGCCCCTAGAGCCCTGCGTGCACGCACATGATCAGACCGCGCAGACCAGGACCCGGCCGTCCAGGCTACCCGCTTCCGCCGAACGGCTCAGCCCCCTGAACTCCCGACCGGCATCTACGCGCGTCCGCCGACAGGGGCCCACAGGCGGCTCCACCACGCCCCACCGGCCCGGATATCCTGGCCGGGTGACTTCCCCGGGCAATGTGAATTTTCCAGTGGTGGGCATGATCGGTGGCGGGCAGCTGGCCCGCATGGCACACCAAGCGGGGATCCCGCTCGGGGTCAGGTTCAAACTCCTCGCCGACACGCCCCAGGACTCCGCCGCGCAGGTGGTCTCCGACGTCGTCCTCGGCGACTACCGCGACCTCGACACCCTGCGCCGCTTCGCCGCGGGCTGCGACGTGGTCACCTTCGACCACGAGCACGTCCCCACCGAGCACCTGCGCGCCCTGGAGGCCGACGGCATCGCCGTCCGCCCCGGCCCCGACGCGCTCGTCAACGCCCAGGACAAGGGCGTGATGCGGGCCAAGCTCGACTCCATCGGCGTGCCCTGCCCCCGGCACCGGATCGTCGCCGACCCGGCCGACGTCACCGCCTTCGCGCACGAGGGCGCCGGCTACCCCGTCGTCCTCAAGACCGTCCGGGGCGGCTACGACGGCAAGGGCGTCTGGGTCGTCGACACCGAGGAAGAGGCCCAGGCCCCGTTCCTCGCCGGCGTCCCCGTGCTGGCCGAGGAGAAGGTCGACTTCGTCCGCGAACTCGCCGCCAACGTGGTCCGCTCGCCCAGCGGCCAGGCCGTCGCCTACCCGGTGGTCGAGAGCGTCCAGGAGAACGGCGTCTGCGCCGAGGTCACCGCCCCCGCCCCCGACCTCGACCCGGCCCTCTCCGACGAAGCCCAGCAACTCGCCCTGCGGATCGCCGGCGACCTCGGCATCACCGGCCACCTCGCCGTCGAACTGTTCCAGACCCGCGACGGCCGCATCCTGGTCAACGAACTCGCCATGCGCCCGCACAACTCCGGCCACTGGACCCAGGACGGCGCAGTCACCTCCCAGTTCGAGAACCACCTGCGGGCCGTCCTCGACCTCCCGCTCGGCGACCCCCGGCCGCGCGCCAAGTGGACCGTCATGGTCAACGTCCTCGGCGGCGACTACCCGGACATGTACCACGCCTTCCTGCACTGCATGGCCCGCGACCCCGGACTGCGGATCCACATGTACGGGAAGGACGTGAAGCCCGTCCGCAAGGTCGGCCACGTCAACGTCTTCGGGGACGACCTCGAAGACGTCCGCGAGCGCGCCCGCCACGCGGCCGCCTACCTGCGAGGAACGATCACCGAATGAGCCCCGCTGCTCCCGTTGTCGGCATCGTGATGGGGTCGGACTCCGACTGGCCCGTCATGGAGGCCGCCGCCCAGGCCCTCGACGAGTTCGAGATCCCCTACGAGGTGGACGTCGTCTCCGCCCACCGGATGCCGCGCGAGATGGTCGCGTACGGCGAGAACGCCCACCGGCGCGGGCTGAAGGCGATCATCGCGGGCGCCGGCGGCGCCGCCCACCTGCCCGGCATGCTCGCCTCGGTCACCCCGCTGCCGGTCATCGGCGTGCCGGTGCCGCTGCGCTACCTCGACGGCATGGACAGCCTGCTGTCGATCGTCCAGATGCCGGCCGGCGTACCGGTCGCGACCGTCTCGGTGGCCGGCGCGCGCAACGCCGGCCTGCTCGCCGTGCGGATCCTCGCCGCGTTCGACCCCGAACTCACCGAGAAGATGACCGACTTCCAGGCCGACCTGAACAACCAGGCCACCGAGAAGGGCAAGAAGCTCCGGGCCAAGGTGGCCGGTTCCTCCTCCTTCGGCTTCGGCAAGTAGCCCGTCCGCCCGCCGGGGTGGGGTAGAACAGCTCGCATGACCTCTGACCTGGACTCCCCCACCCCGCTGGACCGCGCCCGCGCCCTGCTGCGCACCACCCCCGTGGTGGACGGGCACAACGACCTCCCCTGGGCGATGCGCGAGCAGGCCGGGTACGACCTCGGTGCGCTCGACCTCGCCGCCGACCAGAGCGAGCGCCTGCACACCGACCTCGACCGGCTCGCGGAAGGCGGGGTCGGCGCGCAGTTCTGGTCCGTCTTCGTCCCCTCCTCCCTGGCCGGCGACCACGCCGTCAGCGCCACCCTGGAGCAGATCGACTTCGTCCACGCCCTGGTCGAGCGCTACCCCGACCGGCTCCGCCTGGCCCGCACCGCCGCGGACATGGAGGCCACCCGCGCGGAGGGCCGGATCGCCTCCCTGATGGGCGCCGAAGGCGGCCACTCCATCGACTGCTCACTCGCCACCCTGCGCGCCCTCTACGAACTCGGCGTGCGCTACCTGACGCTCACCCACAACGACAACGTGCCGTGGGCCGACTCCGCGACCGACGAGCCGGCGGCCGGCGGCCTCACCCGCTTCGGCGAGGAAGTCGTCCGGGAGATGAACCGGCTCGGCATGCTGGTCGACCTCTCGCACGTCTCCGCCGACACCATGCGGGACGCCCTGCGGGTCACCGAGGCGCCGGTGGTCTTCTCGCACTCCTCCGCCCGCGCCGTCTGCGACCACCCGCGCAACATCCCGGACGACGTCCTCGCCCAACTGCCCGCCAACGGCGGCGTGGCGATGGCCACCTTCGTGCCCAAGTTCATCCTGCCCGCCGCCATCGACTGGACCCTCGCCGCGGACGAGAACATGACCGCCCACGGCTTCCACCCGCTCGACACCACCCCGGCGGCCATGGCCTGCCAGCACGCCTTCGCGGCCGCGAACCCGCGCCCCGTCACCACCCCGGCCACCGTCGCCGACCACCTCGACCACATGCGCGAAGTCGCCGGCATCGACCACATCGGCATCGGCGGCGACTTCGACGGCACCGCCTTCCTGCCCGACGGCCTGGACTCGGTGGCCGGCTACCCCAACCTGATCGCCGAACTCCTGCGGCGCCACTGGTCCGAGACCGACCTGGCCAAGCTCACCTGGCACAACGCCGTCCGCGTCCTGCGCGACGCCGAATCGGTGGCCGCCACGCTGCGCGCGAGCCGCCGCCCGTCCATCGCCACCATCGCCGCGCTGGACGGCGCGAACGCCTAGCCGGGCTCCGTCAGCAGCGGGATCTCGATGGCCGGGCACCTGTCCATCACCATGGCCAGCCCGGCCTCCCGAGTGCGCTCGAACGCGGCCTCGTCCACCACGCCGAGCTGGAACCAGACCGCCTTCGCCCCGACCGCCACCGCCTGGTCCGCCACCTCCCCGGCCAGCGCACTGTTCACGAACACGTCCACCACGTCGACCGGGAACGGGATTTCGGCGAGCGAGGCGTAGCCCCGCTCGCCGAGGACGGTCTCGGCCTTGGGGTGCACCGGCACGACCCGCTTGCCGTAGCGCTGCAGGACCCGGGCCACGCCGTGCGCGGCCCTCGCGGTGTTGGTGGAGAGGCCGACCACCGCCCAGGTGTCCCCGGTGGCGGTGAGGATCTCGCGGACCGTCGCGTCGTCGCCGTAGCTCGTCATGCCGGTACCAACGACGCCGGGGCGCGACGGATTCCGGCGCTGTCTCTTATACACATCTCCGAGCCCACGAGACAGGCAGAAATCTCGTATGCCGTCTTCTGCTT